>CAWEWR010000015.1:0-49771 GCA_963812675.1 uncultured Alphaproteobacteria bacterium
TCCTCCGAAGCGGTAGCGGAGCGTTCCGTAGGCCGGCGAAGCCGTCGCGCGAGCGGCGGTGGAGGCATCGGAAGTGCGAATGCTGACATGAGTAGCGATAAACAGCGTGAGAAACGCTGTCGCCGAAAGTCCAAGGGTTCCTGCGCAAGGTTAATCCGCGCAGGGTTAGCCGGGCCCCTAAGGCGAGGGCGAGAGCCGTAGCCGATGGGAAGGGGGTTAATATTCCTCCGCCTGCCGGAATGTGACGAAGGCCGAAAGTCGTTCGCCCTTATTGGATTGGGCGGGCGGCCTGGGACTTCCGGGAAACAGCACCGGCACTAAAGACCGTACCCCAAACCGACACAGGTGGACTGGTAGAGCATACCTAGGCGCTTGAGAGAACGGTGTTGAAGGAACTCGGCAAAATGCCCCCGTAACTTCGGGAGAAGGGGGCCCCGTCTCTGCGCAAGCAGGGGCGGGGGGCACAGACCAGGGGGTGGCGACTGTTTACTAAAAACACAGGGCTCTGCGAAGTCATCCAGACGACGTATAGGGTCTGACGCCTGCCCGGTGCCGGAAGGTTAAGAGGAGGGGTGCAAGCTCTGAATTGAAGCCCCGGTAAACGGCGGCCGTAACTATAACGGTCCTAAGGTAGCGAAATTCCTTGTCGGGTAAGTTCCGACCTGCACGAATGGCGTAACGACTTCCCCGCTGTCTCCAACACCGGCTCAGCGAAATTGAATTCTCCGTGAAGATGCGGAGTTCCCGCGGTCAGACGGAAAGACCCCGTGCACCTTTACTACAGCTTTGCAGTGGTGTTAGGGAAGGTATGTGTAGGATAGGCGGGAGCCTTGGAAGCCCTGGCGCCAGTTGGGGTGGAGGCAGCCTTGAAATACCGCCCTTATCTTCTCTGGCATCTAACCGCGGCCCGTCTATCCGGGTCCGGGACCCTGCATGGCGGGTAGTTTGACTGGGGCGGTCGCCTCCCAAAGAGTAACGGAGGCGCGCGATGGTGGGCTCAGGCTGGTCGGAAATCAGCTGTGGAGTGCAATGGCACAAGCCCGCCTGACTGCGAGAGCGACAGCTCGAGCAGAGACGAAAGTCGGCCATAGTGATCCGGTGGTCCCGTGTGGAAGGGCCATCGCTCAACGGATAAAAGGTACGCCGGGGATAACAGGCTAATGACGCCCAAGAGTCCATATCGACGGCGTCGTTTGGCACCTCGATGTCGGCTCATCGCATCCTGGGGCTGGAGCAGGTCCCAAGGGTATGGCTGTTCGCCATTTAAAGCGGTACGTGAGCTGGGTTTAGAACGTCGTGAGACAGTTCGGTCCCTATCTGCCGTGGGTGTTCGAGACTTGCGAGGCGCTCTCCCCAGTACGAGAGGACCGGGAGGGACGCACCTCTGGTGTACCGGTTGTGGCGCCAGCCGCACCGCCGGGTAGCTAAGTGCGGACGGGATAACCGCTGAACGCATCTAAGCGGGAAACCCTCCTCAAAACCAGGTCTCGCCGAGAGCCGTGGAAGACCACCACGTCGATAGGCCGGAGGTGGAAGCGGGGCAACCCGCGCAGCTGACCGGTACTAATCGCTCGACCGGCGCTTGAAACCCCAACACAAGACTGCCCGCGTGCAGCGGCAAAACCCGCACGCGGCCCCACCAGACACTTCCCTACTCTCACATGACAAGAGATCCCCGCTTGCGCGGGGCAAGGCTTGCCGGCCTGGTGGCCATAGCGAGGGGCCAAACACCCGATCCCATCCCGAACTCGGCCGTGAAAACCCTCAGCGCCGATGGTACTGCACCTCAAGGTGCGGAAGAGTAGGTCGCCGCCAGGCCCGCATCCCCCCTCTCTCAATCAACAACTCAGCGCACCGGATGCGGCAACCGGCGATACGCCCGATAGACCGGGTTCCACATCTTGCGCGCGATCAGCCCGTCGAGCTTCTCGTCGTCGAACGGTTGACACTGCCCTTCCGCTCGCGCCTGGCGGGCAACCGCTTTCGCGACAGCGAACGCGACCTCGCGCAGTTGCGCCACCGGGGGCAGAAGGGGTGCGTGCGCATCCCGCGCCGCGGGTGAGATTTCGGCGAGGACCTTGGCGGCGGCCACAAACATGCCGTCGGTTACGCGCCTGGCTCTTACTGCCAGGACGCCGAGACCAATGCCGGGAAACACATAGGCGTTGTTCGTCTGGTCGACAGCCACGGATCGTCCATCGCGCACAACAGGGGGGAACGGGCTCCCCGTACCGATCACCGCGCGGCCCTCGGTCCATGCCGCCAGATCTTGCGGCGTCGCCTCGGAACGAGAGGTCGGGTTCGAGAGCGGGAAGATGATCGGACGCGCCACCGCCGCGGCCATTTGGCGGATTATGTCTTCGCAGAAGATGCCGGGCTGACCGGAAACCCCGATCAGCACAGTGGGTTCGGCATTGGCGACGACATCGGCCAGTCCGATCGTATCGGCCTGCGCACGGGGCCAATTCGCCAGCGCTGCGGGAGACTGCGCGAAGGGCCGTTGAAAATCGAGGATACCGGGCATGCCTTCGACGAGCAGGCCGTCGCGGTCGATGGCGTAGAAGCGGCGGCGCGCGTGGATTTCGAGCAATCCCGCATCGATCATGACCCGCAGCAGTAAATTTGCGATGCCGATCCCCGCCGAACCCGCGCCGACAATCGCAATACGCTGGTCGCGGATCGGCTGACCGGTCACCTTAACCGCGGCGAGCAAGGTGCCGGCGGCCACCGCCGCGGTGCCTTGAATATCGTCATTGAACGTACAGAGCCGGTCACGGTAGCGCCGCAGCATGCGTCCGGCATTGGCGCGCGCGAAATCCTCCCATTGCAGCAATGCATGCGGCCAGCGTTCCAGTATGGCCGCCACGAAGCTTTCGACGAAATCGTCGTAATCCTGACCACGTACTCGGTCGTGGCGCCATCCGATATAGACCGGGTCGGCGAGACGCTCCCTGTTGTCGGTGCCGACATCGAGCAGGATCGGCAAGGTGGTGGACGGATGGAGACCGGCGCAGGCGGTATACAGCGACAATTTGCCGATCGGAATGCCCATGCCGTCGGCGCCCTGGTCTCCCAGACCGAGAATGCGCTCGCCATCGCTAACGACGATCGCCTCTACCTTGTCGAAGCGGGGGTGGGCCAGGATTTCCTTGATCCGGTCGCGCTGCGGCCAGCTCAGAAACAAGCCACGCGGATAATGCCAATAGTGGCTGAAGGTCTGGCACCCCTCGCCGACCGTCGGGGTGTAGACGAGAGGGAGCATTTCTTCGAGGTTTTGGGTCAGCACCGCATAAAAGAGCGTCTCGTTGGCATCCTGCAATCCTCGCAGGAAGACATAGCGGTCGAGGTCGCTGGCGAGCTTGCGCACTGCCTGGAGGCGCCGCGCCGACTGAACTTCTAAGGTTCCGACATGGGGCGGCAGGAGCCCGTGAAGCGCGAAGGCGGTTCGCTCTTCGTCGGTAAAAGCGGTCCCTTTGTTGAGCATCGGGTTGGTGAGCAGCGCCGTCCCTTCGAGCTCGGTCTCAACGAGATCCGCTTGCGCGGTCGGGCCCTCATTTGTCATGCGGAGTGATCCTTCAGCGTCTTAATCTGCGAGTGCCCGCCGCTCAATCGAGCATGATCCGCACGCCGGTAGCGCCGTTGAGCAGACGTTTGAGGTGAAAGCTCACGAGCTGGTCGTCGCCGCGCAGACCGAGCAGAGCGGCAAATGCCGGCAATGCGCCCGGGTCTCCTGCTTCGAGCTTGCCAAAGGCGTCCAGGTAGGCCTGGGTTGCCGGAGCCTCATACTCTTGCGGGGAGAGCGGCTCGAAGGCCCGCAAGGGTTCGCTGCGCCCGCGTAACAGCAGATCGCCGACCGGCCTGCCCGTAAAACCGGGGACGCGTGCGGCCACGCTGTCGCCGACGCATATGCGGGTCCCGAGCTGCTTATTCGCTGCTTCGAGCCGCGCCGCCGTATTTACCGTGTCGCCATAGGCGGTATAGTCGAAGTAGCGGCGGCCGCCGAAATTCCCGACAATTGCCGGGCCTGCATTGAGGCCAAGACGGGTCGCCCCGAGAGCAACCCCTTTTTTCTGCCAGCGCGTGACGAAGGATTGGGACCTGGCATCCAGTTCCAGCGCACAGGCGACCGCGTGGGCGGCATGGTCGGGTTGCTCGGACGGCGCCCCAAACAGCACGTGCAGCGCGTCGCCAACGATCTTCACGACGGTTCCGCCGTGCGCGAACACAGTGTCGGTCATCTCGCCGAGATAATCGTTGAGCAGCGGCGCGATGACGTCCGGCTCGAGCATCTCGACAAGCGTCGTGAACCCGGCCATGTCGGTGAACAGCGAGGTGATCTCGCGCCGCTGGCCACCGAGATCGACGGCCTCGGGATCGCTCGCCAGCCGCTCGGCCAAATTAGGGGAGAAATAGCGGGACAACAGAGCATGTGCCCGTTCCGCGGCAATCTGACGGCGGCGCGCCTCGCGCAATATTTCGATGTGACGCAAGGTCTTGTTGATCGTCGTTTCGAGGTCGGCAAAATCGATCGGCTTTGTCAGAAAGTCGAAGGCTCCGCGGTTCATCGCGGTGCGGATATTGGCCATGTCGCCATAGGCGGACACGATAACCGTAGAGAGCGGGTCATCGCCCTCCTGGATTTTTTGCAAAAGGGTCAGCCCGTCCATGCGCGGCATGTTGATGTCACTCACCACCATGTCCACACTGCCGCGGTCGCCCAGCATCTCGAGCGCCTCGGCGCCGTCGCGGGCGAACAGAAACCGGACTTCGCCTTCTCGGATCTGGCGCCGGAATTTCTGTTGGACGAGGGTCTCAAGGTCGGGCTCGTCATCGACGAGCAGGATTGTCGAGGTCACGCCTCTTCCCTCGCTCCCTGGTGACAACACCGAGCGGCTCGTCGATGATGCCCTTGCCGAGACCGATTTGCGCGTCCTGACATCCGTCGCCGCCTTGCCTGCCTCGCACCTCTAAAGGTCGATGATAGCAGACGTGGCGGCGACAAGGAGGTGTGGATCGATAGCACGCAGGAGTTTGGTGTCGTTGATGGTCACCGCTTCGCCCTACATTCTTGCGATCGACCAGGGCACCACCAGCACCCGGGCAATCCTGTTCGACGGGGCGGGACGGGCGCGCAGCACCGCGCAAATCGAGCTAACCCAGCATTATCCGCAGCCCGGCTGGGTCGAGCACGACCCGGAGGAGATCTGGCGAAGTGTCGTTGCGACCTGCCGTGAAGCCGCCGCGGCCGTGGACGGGCCGATCGCCGCGATCGGCATCGCCAACCAGCGCGAGACGACGGTGCTGTGGGAGCGCGCGACCGGGGCGCCGGTCCACAACGCGATCGTCTGGCAAGACCGCCGGACCGCCGAGCTGTGCGAGCGCTGGCGCAGGGAGGGTCTCGGCGAAACCGTCGCGCGGCGCACTGGGCTCGTAATTGACCCGTATTTTTCGGCATCCAAGATCGCCTGGCTCCTCGACAATCTGCCGGGACTGCGCGAGCGCGCCCGGGCGGGCGAGATCGCCTTCGGCACGGTCGACAGCTTCCTGCTATGGCGGCTTTCGGGGGGTCGGCGGCACATGACCAACGTCACGAACGCGTCTCGAACGATGCTGTTCGACATTCGGCGCCTCCGCTGGGACGACGATCTCATCGCAGCCTTCGGCATCCCGCGGGCGGTTCTGCCCGAGGTGCTGGATACCGCGGCGGATTTCGGCACCACGATGCCCGAGCTTCTGGGAGCCCCGGTGCCGATCGCCGGGGTCGCCGGCGACCAGCAGGCGGCGCTGATCGGCCAGGCCTGCTTTCGCCCGGGGATGGTCAAATCGACCTACGGCACCGGCGCATTTGCGCTCCTCAACACCGGGCGCGAGCCGGCGACCTCGCGGCACCGGCTGCTGACAACGATCGCCTACCGGCTCGGGGGCGAGACCGCCTACGCTCTCGAGGGCAGCATCTTCGTCGCCGGAGCGGCGGTGAAATGGCTGCGTGACCGGCTCGGCGCGATTGGAACGGCGGCAGATTCGGAGCGGCTCGCCGCGCGCGCCGATCCGCAGCAGCGGCTCTACCTCGTGCCCGGCTTTGCCGGGCTCGGGGCGCCCTACTGGTTGCCGCAGGCGCGTGGCGCGCTGATCGGGCTGACGGTGGAGTGTGGTCTGCCGGAGATCGCGCGCGCCATCCTCGAAGCCGTCGGCTACCAGACACGCGATCTCGTTGAAGCGATGGCGGCCGATGCCGGTGTCGCGGTGGCGAGCCTGCGCGTCGACGGCGGCATGGCGGCCAGCGACTGGACGATGCAATTCATTGCCGACATCCTGCCGGCGATTGTCGAGCGGCCACATTCGGTCGAGACTACCGCCTGGGGCGCCGCTTATGTCGCGGGCCTCGCCCGCGGCCTCTATCGCGAGCCCGAGACGCTGGCTGACGGATGGCAGCCCGAGCGCCGCTTTGCGCCACAAATGACCGCAACCGAGCGGGAAGAGCGCTACGCGGGCTGGCGCCGCGCCATTGCCGGCGTGCTGGCGACGGTGTCATGAACCTACTCTCGCCGCTCCCCGACGCGCGGGCGGCCGAACAGACCGAGATACTATTGACCAGCCCCGGTTTGCGTGTCGAACGGGTCGTCTCGCTGGGCCAAGCAAGCCCGCCGGGTTTCTGGTACGATCAGGCAGCCGGCGAATGGGTGCTGGTGCTCGCCGGCGCCGCCAAGTTGCGGTTTGCCGATGAGAAGGAGGCGCGCCTGCTGCGCCCCGGCGACTGGGTCGACATCGCCCCGCACCGCCGCCATCGCGTCGACTGGACCGACCCGTCAATCCCGACGGTATGGCTCGCGGTATTCTACAGGTAGATCTTCCTGGACCGACCTCGCTCGCGACTCAGGCCGCAAACCGAGCAGTGGGGCGAGGACACCGTCCGCTAATAACGATCTTAGCGAAAAAAAACGGCGCCGGAACACGGCGCCGCCGAATTTAAGTGTCGGAATTCTTTACAAGGCCTTGCGGCGGCGGCGGCCGAGCCAACCGAGCCCAACGAGCGCCGAGCCGATAATGGTCAGCGAGGCCGGTTCCGGAGTACTGACGGGTACGCTGCTCAAATTGATCGTGAGGTTGAAGCTGCACGGGGCCGCCGAGGTGCACCCGGCGGGTGCGGTGATGGTATACAAATCCGTCACCGAGAACGGATTGGGATCACTCAATGACGTGTTCGCCAGGGGACCATCTGCCCGGATCACAGTGAAGGTGTCTGCGTTTAGAATGTCAGCAGCCGTCTGCGTGTATAGCCCGTTGGTTGGATCGTTCAACGTGGTTTCGACGATCGTAAAGCCCGAGGGTGAGGTCGTGCCGGGGTTGACACTCATCGAGCTGAGATAGGCGTTGACTCCCAGCGGGGACGCATTGCCCTGCTGAGTAACAGCGATCATGGCGGTGCCGCCGCTGGCTGCTTGCAAGGTGATTGTGTTGGAATCCAAAGTCGTTGGGGCGAGTGGCGGACTGCCCGTTGCGCTCGCGGTCACTGACCAAGTCGCCCCGAGCGGAGAACCGGCAATGGCGACCGACCCGCTTCCGGTGACAATAGTGCTCGGAGCGCAACCCACCCCCAAGCAATCTCCGATCGATATGGTGGTCACCGCGGAGGCCCCAGACGCCCACAGGAGCGCGCCTGAACCCAGGGCGACCGCTGTGAGAAGCTTCCTGTACATTTCCGCACTCCTGATCAACAGATACTGTAGCTGCCCTCAACATAGCAAGTTGCGTGCCAAAGAAAGTGTTCAGCCTATATCAATGGGGTAGGACATCCGGGTGAAAACGCGGAGGACCATCTGTAAGATCTACCGACAGCCGCCTCTTTATCGGCAGATCCGGTCCCCGCCCTTTAAACCCCGGTAAGATGCGAGCGGGTTTACCGCAGCCGAGCCGTTGTTGTGTGAGGAATCCGACCCTTGCCGGGCAGCGAGCCGCACCGATTATGCGGGCTGCAACGCTTCCATAAGCGGCTTTAGCTGCCGCTGGTAACACCGCCAGCGCCCGATCGAGCTGCGGTACAGCGGTTGGCGGACTTGCCAGGCGCTGGCGGTCAGGACCGGCCGCTCGGTGCGATGAAAGTCGAGACAGGCCGGTTCCCATTCGAGGCCGAGGAACTCGATCAGACGGCGGCTCTCGTTTTCCGGATCCGAGACCAGTTTCTCGTAATCGATTACCAGCATCTCGAGCGGCGCCACGCGCAACCAGTGGGTGGCCAGCCGGTCGATCTCCAACGCCCTGGCCCCACAATCCGCCAAGTCGTAGGCGTAAAGATGCCCTTCGGTGAAATGGTGAAAATAGCAGGAGAGACACACGTCTCGCAGATCGCGCCGGCACAGAATGATCCGAGCGGCCGGGAACAGCGCCGCGATAATCCAAAGAGAAAAGATGTTGTCCGGCATCTTGTCGATGATGCGCACCGCTCCGTTCCCGAGCGCCTGCAGAGACCCCATATGCCGGTCGGCAAGTTGCCGCGCAAAGGCCGCGTCCCATTGATCGATCGGGCGGCCCTGATTGTGGGCCGACAGCATCTCCCATATCTTCTCTAATGCATGCAGCTCACCGGCGCCGAAGACGCGCGAGTGGCTGGCGGCGATCTGCTCGACGAGGCTCGTACCCGAGCGCGGCATGCCGACGATGAAGACCGGCGCTTGCGATGTGTTGCCCCACGCGGTGGCGGCCGAAAAGAAGCCGAGCGTGGCGAGTTCGATCAGATCATCCACCTGTCGCCGCAACGCCGCGATATCGAAACGTTCGCCGGCCTCTGCCCGCTTCTGCCGATGAAGCGCATTGGCCTCGGCAAAGCAGGGAAAGGCTTCGTCGCAGCGTTCGGCATTGTCCAGCAGCATGCCAAGCGCGAAGCCGGCGGAAATCCGATCCGAAACAGAGCGTTCGCGGTTTTTCAGCAGCATTTCGAGGCGCCGTAGCTCAGCTTCGTCCGCGGCTTGCTGCCCGGTCGCTGCGAGACTGCGATAGACCTCAGGCCAATCCGGATCGATATCGCGGGCGCATCGGAAGCACATGAGGGCCTCGTCGAACCGGCCGAGGCAGCGCAACACGGTGCCCAACTCGTGCCAGGCTGCCGAGCAATCCGGGGCGAGCGCGACGGCCCGACGGAGCGCAGCTTCGCTTCCCGGCAGATCTTTTCTGAGATACAGGGTTGTGCCGAGCGCGAAATGCGCCGCGGGATCGTCCGGATCCAGCACGACGGCCTGAGCGAGGCAGGCCGCCGCCTCCTCGCAACGGCCCAGTTTGGCGAGCACCCAACCGAGATCGCGATGCGTCTGCGCCCCATCGGGCGCGAGGTCCAGCGCCCGGCGCAGCGGCTCCTCGGCTTCGGCAAAGCGCTCGAGACCCATCAACGCGTCGGCGCGATTGACATGCGCGCCGAAAAACTCAGGGATTAGCGCGATCGCCCGTTCGGCACTTGCGAGACCCGCCGCGAATTCCTCCTGCTGATTGAAAGCACCCGAAAGATTATTGTGCGCCATGCCGTAATCGTGGTTGAGCGCTAATGCCCGGCGGTAGCTCGCCACCGCTTCCGCCAGCCTTCCGGCTTCGCGCAAGGCGTTGCCGTAGTTCAAATGTATATCGGGCAGTTCCGGCAAGGCCGGGAGCGCGCGCTCGATCAACCGCAGCGCCGTCCCGACTTTTCCGAACTGATAGGCGATGACCCCGAGGAGGTGCAGCGCATTGGCGTCTTCCGGGTCTTTCTGCAGGGCTTTGCGGTATAGGACCTCTGCCCGCCCCAGCCGTCCGGCCTGATGATGGGCAAATCCGGCGCGGACGGTCCGCAACCGCCCAGCTCGCTGTTGCGCTTCTCGCTTCGGCTCTTCGGAGGCGACCCGCCGGCAACTCGGTCGTGCTAACGCCGCGACTGCGGAAACCATTGGCCGGCAGGGGTATCGGGTTCTTTTACGGGCGGCTTTGGCACCGTGACAAGACCGACCCCGACCGGGTTTCGCTTCGGGATGCGCGGCAGTTCCTTGCTCGACCAGTAATCCGGAGAGAACATGATTAGCTCCTCGACCGGGGTGGTGGTCGCGGCGATAGGCAAGCGGCCCGCAACATATTTGTTTGAACGTCATCGTCGCTTGCAGGTTGGTAATCTTGATGCCGCGGCCGGTGAAAGGCTCGGCGTGTTCGGGCTCCGCGATGTCGAGAAACAGCGCAGACTGGCCGAGTGGCAGTTGCGAGCTATCCTGTGGCGCCTCGGCTCCCGGTTCGCCCTGACGGTCGCGCTGTCGGTCGCACACCAGTGGACTGGAAGTCTTGTCGCTTACCGTGCAGGTAATTTCTGAAGTCGTGGTTTTGCCGAGCGCGGTCTCAGCACAAGGCAATGCGGTCGCGGCGGTCGAGAAAACCGCCGCGGCAGCTATTCCTAGCGCCGCAGATTGTGCTCGCATCGCGCTCTCGGCGAAAAGATTAACGGGCAGCACTTGGTTATTGATTTGAATACCACGGCACCGCCGGTCGATCAATATCGGCAAAGGTTTGTTTATCCGCCTACAAGCATTTTGGGACGGGGTTCAGGCGGCAATCGCCGCCACGTCGGTAAAGAGCCGCGCGACGTTCTCCCGCGGCAGGTCGCGGGTCACAAATACCAGCCGCGATCGCCTGTCGCCGTCCGGCCAGTCCTCGAGCTCGACGGGCGGGTGCGCGACATGCTGCACGAAATGAACCACGACCGGCCCGCGACATTCCTCGATCGCGACGAGGCCTTTGACACGCAGCAGGTCGGGGCCGCGAAGTGCCGTCAGCACCGCCATCGTCTGCTCGAATGCTGCCCAGGACAGCGGCTTCTCAAAGATCAGCGCGAAGCTGCTGAGCCCATGCGTATGCTCGGCTTTGCCAAGGTCGAAGCTATGCCGCGGCGCGGGCGGCTCGGCCAGCAGGAAAGACGGCTCGATCTCGCCCTCAACGGCGACGGTGACGGGCGCGGCATTCAACGCGCGGAGCTGCTCGATCAGATGGCCGGTTGTCGCCGCGCCGGCGAGATCCCTCTTGGTGACGACGATGCGGTCGGCAAGGGCCACTTGCTTCTTCGCCTCGGGCATCCGCTCGAGATTGCCTTCCCCGTTGACGGCGTCGACCACCGCGATCAGGGTCTGCAGGTGGAACTCGCGCCCGAGCCCGCGGTCGGTGGCAAAGGTCTGCAGCACCGGAGCGGGATCGGCCAGCCCCGAGGTCTCTATGACGACCCGCTCGAAGCTCGGCACCGCGGCCCGTGCGCGGTCGGCAAACAGGCCGCGCAGAGTTTCCTGCAAATCGGTGCGGACGTTACAGCACAGGCAGCCGTTGCCCAGCAGCACCGTAACGTCGCTGCTCGAGCGCAACAGGGCATTATCGATGCCGACCTCGCCGAACTCGTTGACCACGACCGCGGTATTGGCGCCTTCGGGCTTGGCGAGGAGGGCGCGGATCAGGGTCGTCTTCCCCGAACCCAAAAAGCCGGTGACCGCGATGACCGGAAGCCGCGGCCCGCGCGCCAGCCGCTGCCTGCGGCCGAAGAGCGGCGCGTCCTTTCCGCCGAACAGCGCTCCGGCACCTCCGCGGCTCATCAGAGGAAGCCGTCCGTGCAATTCCCCATGCGGTTTAGCATCGGCCAGGATGTGCCGTCAGATCCACACGTCGTTATCGGCAGTGCGGTCACCTCCCTGCTGCCCGGTATTGAGCACGCCGCGCGGTTCGATAAGTAGAAGCTTAACCTCTTTTTCGGCGAAGGGCTTATGCTCGACCCCCTTCGGAACGACAAACATCTCACCGGTCGAGACATGGACGGCACCGTCGCGAAAATCGATCCGTAAATCGCCTTCGATCACGATGAAAGTCTCGTCGGTATCCTGATGTTCATGCCAAATGAAATCACCCCGCAGCTTCACCAGCTTGAATTGGTAATCATTCATTTCGGCAATGACTTTCGGTTGCCACCGCGCGTCGAACAAGGAGAATTTTTTGCTAAAGTTGACTGACTGGTAGCTCATCGAGCTGCTCCGTCGCGACCCATGCAGTGCCGGCCTTTTGTTCAAAAATCCATTTCGAGGGTATAGAGGCCTCCGACATGGCGGTCGACGGTGTAGACGATCTGGCGCTCGTCGACAAAGACATCGTTTATCTGGATCGCGCCGCTCGGCGCCCGCTCCGGAGCGGCGGGCACGAAATAGCCGATCTCGGCCGGCTGGTAGGGGTTGGAGGTGTCATAGGCGCGCAACCCGCCGTTAAAGTATGTCGCGAGGACGACGCGGTCGGATTTCCACGCGTTCGGCTTTGGCAGGTTTTCGTAAAGGTTGTGCGCGCCATAGCGCGCGCCCTTCCGCATGTAGTGATCGAGCGGGGGCAGCGGGCAGGTCGCGATCGGCACCGGATTGGTTTCGGTCCGCCCATCGACGACCCACACGAGCTTGGGCCAGTCGGCCCCCTCGGTCCGCACGCATTCGTCGCTGACGATCAATAGATTGCGGTCGAAGAACGGGACGACGGTATGGGTGAACCCGTGATAGGGCGGATGATAGTCCCAGCGCGAGACCATCTTCGGCCGCGCCTTGTCCGAGATGTCGAGAATGACCATCCCGCCGTCGATATAGCCGAGATAGGCGCGGTCGGGGCGCTCGGGATAGACGTTGGTGTTGTGCGGCCGGAAGCCGGTGTCCGCGCCTTCCGGATGACGCGCCGGCGGCGGCTCACTGTCGCCCTGCTGCGTGCCGGGCAGCCACCAGCGGCCGACCTCGACCGGTTTCGACGGGTTCTTCACATCGATGATCCGGTAGAACTGGTCGTCCCTGGGATGGGTCGGGGTAAAGTCCGGCGCGCTCGAGCTCATGTGGATGTATTCGCCGTCGGCAAACCACAGCTGATGCACGCCGCGTGAATGGGGCCCGGAGCAATCGAAGAACGTGATAGAACGCGGGTTCTCCGGAACCGAAATGTCGAACAACTCGAACCCCGCTGGCTGCAGCCCCTGTTGCGTCGTCTGATAGGCGACCGCCATGATGTCGCCGACCGTTTCAAGCGAGTTCGAGCGCATATGGGATTGCGGCAGGTCGGCCCGGGCAACGATCTTCGGGGCGCGCGGGTCGCTGACGTCGACGGCGGTGAAATTTTTCGGCGCGCTCTCGTGAGCGAGCCACAGGATGCGGCGTCCGTCTTTGCCGATCTGGATCGACATGCCCTCGCCAATACCGCCGAACCCATCGAGCTCGTGATGCGCGAGCTGCCGAAAATTCCAAATCGCCGTCTCGGCCATCTATGCTCTCTCCTCTGATTGGCGCCAATCGGATCACTCGATGGCCGCACTCGTCAAGAGCGGCCTTGAAGCGGCCCGCGGAGAACGGAAATGCAATTCGGGGTACAGTTCTTTCCCGACGTCAAGCCGGAACAGAAAGCTGCGGCAGAATATTTCCGAGAGGCGCTCACTCTTGCGGAAGCGGCGGATAATCTCGGCTTCACCCACATCCGGATCGTCGAGCACTATTTCCATCATTATGGCGGCTACAGCCCGAACCCGATGCTTTTTCTCGCCGCTGCGGCCCAGCGCACGCGCCAGGCCCGTCTGGTGACGGGCGCCGTGCTCCCTGCCTTCAATCATCCGCTGAAGCTCGCCGGCGAGATCGGAATGCTCGACGCGATCAGCGGCGGGCGGCTCGATGTCGGGTTTGCTCGTGCCTTTCTGCCGCACGAGTTCCGCCGCATCGGCCGCTCACCGGATGAATCGGTCGCCCGCTTCCGCGAAGGCATCGAACAAGTCGAGCTGTTGCTGACCCGCGATAACGTGACCCATCACGGACGCTTTCACACGATCGAGAACACAACGTCGCTGCCGCGCCCGACCCAGAAGCCGCGCCCCAAATTCTACGTCGCGGCGCTGAACACGGCCGAGTCCTTCGCTTTTGCCGGGCGGATGGGATATTCGGTCATGGCGATCCCGCTGGGCGGGGCCGTGATGCGGCCGTTGCTGGCCGCCTATCGCGAGGCCTGGAAGACCGCCGGGCACCCCGGCAAGGGCGAGGTCATGCTGGCGTTCCACATGTTCTGCGATGCCGATGGCGCTCGTGCCCGGGCCTTCGCCTGCCCGTTCATCGACGATTATCTCCGTTCGCTCGTCGAGGCCGCCTCCGACTGGCTCGACGGCCGCACCTCGCAGGATTATCCCGGCTACGACAAGGTGATCGCCAAGCTCCGGCAGTCGCGGGCGGCGGATCAGATTAGCTCGGGCGCGGCCTGGATCGGTTCGCCCGAGGAGATCGTGGGCCAAATCCGCCGCACGCAGGACGCTTTCGGCGGCTATGAGCATGCCTCGCTGCAAGTCAATTTCAACATGGTTCCGCTGGATGACGCGCTCGCCTCGATGCGGCTCTTTGCCGAGCGGGTGATGCCGCACTTTACCCGCGAGGCGTAATTTGGTTGCTATAAGCCGTCATTTTTTGAAAGGAGGAGCCATGCGCAAGTTCATCATCGAGCGCGAGTTGCCGGCGATCGGCAGCGCCGAGCGGCAAGCCCTGCGCGAGGCGGCGCAAAAGTCCAACGCGACCCTGAAGGAACTCGGCCCGGACATTCAATGGGTCGAAAGCTATGTCGCCAACGATAAGACCTTCTGCGTCTATCTCGCCAAGGACGAGGCGATCATCCACGAGCACGCCAAACGCAGCGGCTTCCCGGCGAACAAGGTCACCGAAGTCCGCCGGATGATCGATCCGACGACCGCCACGGAGCCGCATTAACCTCCCCCAGCCTAACTCTCCCCCGCAAGCGGCCGCAAGCGGGGGAGGGAATGGGAGGGAGCCAGCGGGTGTGACCGCCTTCAATTCAGGTGATACAAGCGGGATACGTTTTCGCTGGTGATCTTGCGGCGCACGCTGGGGGAGATCTGGGCGAGGTTCTTGTCGAGGACGCGCTGCGAATCCGGCCAGATGCAGTCGGGGTGCGGGTAGTCGGCGCCCCAGATGATGTTGTCCTCGCCGATCAGCGGGATGATCGGATCGAGATACTGGTCCTGCTGATAGGTGACGTAGCCTTCTGCGGAAATAGTCGCTCGGCTTGAGCTTGAAGTTGAGGCTCCTCGCGCGGTCGGCATATTCGGTGTCGAGGCGGTCGAACACATAAGGCAGCCAGGTCACCCCCGACTCGCCGAGCACGAAATTGAAGTCGGGGTATTTCTCGCAAGCGCCGGACGCCAACAGCGAAACCAGCACCTCCATCGTGTCGAGCTGGAAGAGGGCCGAGCGCACCAGCCGCCACTGCGTGAAATACTGCTTTTCCATCTCCGGCGTGTCGGGCGCGCGCAATGCCTTGAAGCCGGTCGAGTGGAACGAGATCGGGAACCGGCACTCCGCCGCCGCGGCTTTCCCTGCCGATAGGGAAACAACAGGGAAGTTTTTCGTTTCTGCTCCGAAATCGGCCCGCTCGAACCGAAAATCTCCCGCGGAATCAAGCTCTTGTAGCGCGTTCCCTGACCGGGTTGGCAGGGAAAAACTTTTCCCTGCCGCGGGTCTGGCAGGGAAGTGCAGCAGCCGAGCCTGGATGGCGAGAGCGAGAGCGAAAATCAAGACAATCATGGCGAAAGTGATATCACATAGTTATGGCAATTTTGCGGACTGGCCAACATCGAACCTAAGAGCCTGACCCAAAAGCCTGTTGCGTCAGGCGACCAGGGCGTGGCGACAGTGAAGGGCTGCCGATGCGCGTCGTCGTCCACTCGGCCGCGATCGAGGACCGCGACGGGGCCGGGCTCGTCCTCGACAAAATACGCAGGCGCTTCCCTTGGCTCGAACTGATCTGGGGCGATGGCGGCTATAACGCCTGGCAGGTTGAGCTGCGGTGGCAAAGGTGCCGCCGCTGCGCACGGAGATCGTCAAGCGCAGCGACAACATGAAGGGCTTCGTCGTCCTGCCGCGCCGCTGGGTGGTCGAGCGCACCTTCTCCTGGTTCGGACGCAACCGGCGTCTCGCCGGGGACTTCGAGAATCTTGCCAAAACCCTGGGCGCCTTCGTTGCCCTCGCGTCCATTCAGCTTGCTCTCAGGCGGCTTGCCAGGGCGTAGATCGGCAACTCGCCAGACCGCCGATTTGCATCGCACGACGGCGAAGGTCTGCAAACCAGATTGTGAAGGGACCATCGCAGGTACGCACGGCAACGGCGAGGTTGCGCCGAGAGCGGCCGTTCGTCGAACGAGCGAACTGGCGAGGCGTGCCGATGGAGGTCATTCGCCGACACTCCGCTGATCGTCGCGATCGGCAACTTGTAGTAGCCTGTGTCGATCGCGGTATGATCCCGTCCGCAAGGTCGGTCCCGACGAGGTCCGCAAATGAGCGCGACGCCCGATAGCACGTTAGCCGATCCCGAACAGCTCATCGCTGATCTGCAACGTCAGCTTGCCGAGCGCACAGCCGAGCGTGACGCGGCACTACAGCGGGAAACCGCGACCGCCGAGGTGCTGCAGGTCATCAATTCCTCACCCGGCGACCTTGCGCCCGTGTTTGAAACGATATTGGAGAAGGCGCATACCCTTTGCGGCGTGACCTACGGGGGCCTAGCAGGGTGCTGAAAAATGCCGAATTGTAGCGCGCTCGGGGCTCCGCAATGATCGGCAATTAGGTGGGCGGCGGATTTGGCGGTCGGTCGAATTGCCCGTGGGTGAGCAACGGCACACGGTTTGATGTGCGTTGTGCCTCATGGAGCAACCGAGGCGAGCAATTTGGGCAGGCGAACCAGGTCATAGGCAGCCATTGCCAGGGTGAATTGCCAATCGACCTTGAACAGTCCGCGATGCCGCATCTTGCGCAAGCCGGCCACCGTCTTGGCCCAGCCAAAGGCCTCCTCGACGCGTTTGCGGATGCGCTGGGAGATCGCATAACCGGGATCACGGGTGGTGTGGTCGGCGATCGCCGAGCGGCGGCCGCTGGTGTTCTGGGCGACATGCTGGCTGACCGCCCTCTCGCGCAGCGCCATCACGAAATCGGCACTATCATAGCCCTTGTCGGCACCGAGCGTGACCGGCTGTGGCGTCGCGGCGTGAGGCTCGATCAGCGCCAGTGCCGCCCACCGCTCGGCATGGCCAGAAGCAGTCGTGGTCACCGCGCCGACAATCAGACCATTGCGGTTCTCCATCAGCGCGTGGCCCATGAAGCAGAGCCGCGCTTCCTTACCCAGCCCTTTGCGGAACAGGCGAGCGTCGGGGTCGGTTGTCGAGACGTGCGTGTCATTGCGGCGCGGCTCGCCGTGAAAGTCCCGCTCGCCATTGCGGCCCGCACCGGGAGGCTCGCCCGAACCGTCTTTCGGCCGGAAGCTTTTGAGGCTCGCCCAGGCTTCGAGCAAGGTTCCGTCGACCGAGAAGTGCTCGCTCGACAACAAGGCTTTGACTTTCTCCTGCGACAGCACCGCGGCGAGAAACTGCGCGGCGATATCGCCTTCGAGCAGCCGATCGCGGTTCTTGGTGAAGGTCGTGGCGTCCCACACCGGATCTTCGATGCCGAGCCCGACAAACCATCGGAACAACAGATCGTGGTCGATCCGCTCGACCAACTGCCGCTCCGAGCGGATCGAATAGAACGCCTGCAGCAGCAACGCGCGCATCAGCCGCTCCGGCGGGATCAACTCGCGGCCGAGCGGCGAATACAGCTTTTGAAACGCGCCAGACAGCGACTTGAGCGCTGAATTGGCAATTGCGCGAATCACCCGCAGCGGGTGATCCGCCCGGATCCGCTTCTCAAGATCTATGTAGCTGAAAAGCCTGCCACAAATCGCATCGTCACCGCGCATCGCCACCCCCATCCTCCACTCTAAGGGATCACAATGCACAAATTTCGCCACCCTTTTTCAGCACCCTGCTAGTGATCCGCGACAGGGATGGGTTCCGCAATGTTGCTGCGCACGGGGATCCCCGCGTTGGCGGCAGGTGAGACCATTGCACCTGCCTCCGGGAAGTCCTTTGACGCGGCTCATGCGAGGCCAACCGACCACGCGGCGACGAGGTCTATTTCGCGTCGCACGACAGCTTTGAGCAGACGGTCGAATGCTGGCCGCTTTTCGCGTCCTTTCGCACCGCTGCGAGAGGACAAGCCTAGAGGATGGGTCAGATTTCAGTCGGCGACCTGGGTCAGAATTACAGCGGCGGTAACAAGGGCAATAAAGATGTC
The DNA here is from genome assembly GCA_963812675.1 of uncultured Alphaproteobacteria bacterium. Lineage (GTDB taxonomy): Bacteria > Pseudomonadota > Alphaproteobacteria > ATCC43930 > CGMCC-115725 > AP-15. The sequence goes on from CAWEWR010000015.1 coordinate 18,149, forward strand.
CGTTGGTCATTCCTTTTTCTTGCAGTAACGTGCCCAAGAGAGAGGCAAGCAGGAAATGTCCGGCGCCAGGTCTTGTTGCCGCGGCTGATCGGAGAGGAAAATGAAAACGTCGCCTGCGAGCCCGCGGCGCCGCGTTTGCTCGACTTCTTGCTTGCAATAGGCGGCATAACGCGCCTCCAACATCTCATCGATGCGAAACGGCGCCCGCAGTACGTCGAACAAGCTCAGACCATAGCTTTGACGCGCATTATAGACGCTATTGATAGGAACGTTCGCCCGGGCCGCTGCTAGCATTAGCTTCATATTCGCCCGAGCCTGATCCTCGTTGCTGCTGCACTGGAAGCTTGGGACGACCTCAACATGACTCGCACCACCGATTAGATGCGCGACTTCATCAGGGTCGAGCTTGTCCGGGCCCCGTTCAGCCGCGACGCTGGCGATAATCTGCGCTCGAAGCGGTTGCACGTCGTACAGCTGAAGGGTAGCCGCACCCGCGAGGCAAAGCGCAGTGAGCGGCCGTGCACGGCGGAAACCCAGCACGGTCACGATCGCGATTTGCGCATAGCCGATCAACCAAAAGAATCGGCCACTCGACCGAAATATTCCAAAGATACGATTAAAATGCGGCATCGGCACTTCGAACAGCAGCCAGTCGCCGATGAGGACACGATTGGAAACCGCGAAAGCCGTTAACATTACGAATGCGACGAACAGCGCGATGTGCCGACGCAGATTTCGTCCCAACCAGTCGACCTCGGAGGGCAGCACTATGAGCGAGGCCAGCAACAGCCCGAGACCAAGATAGTTGAAGCCCTCATATTGAGTGCCGGTCGCATCAATGACGCTTCCGAGCCCGGGAAGCAAGCCGCTCTTCTGTGGCACGAAGGGCGACAGTAGATTCATCGAGGCGTACCCGTAGCCAATGCGAAAGCCAAAGGGCAGACCGGTTCCTGAGCCGAACTGACCGCTGAGGGCGATGACGGTCGTCACCGCCGCCCCCGTCAGCGTCCCGATCCCGAGCGTGTCCTTCGTCGTCGTGAACCCATCAAGGCGTCGCTGGACAATGGCGCAGAGCCAGACGGTGCCAACCATCGCGAACAGATACATGTTCGTGAGGTAAGCAAGGGCGAGCCAGGCGATCCAGGCCGATGCCACGCCGCGCCAGGCGCTCTTCTTCAAGGAGAACAGGTACAGCGCGAGCGCGCCAATCAGCAGAAAATGCGATTGAAGTGCGATGTGCCCCCACTGCCATAGTAAGGCCGGCATGGTATTGGCGAAGATTGCACCGATGATCGGTGCAAAGGCGCAGCGAATCCTTGCCGCAATTAGCACCAGCGTCATCATTACGCCAGGAAGAGCGAAGCACAGGAAAAGGTAGGGACCGTATAGGTTCACCGTAGCGCCGGTGAAGTTGCGGATCAGCTTGCCAGCGAGCGCGACAATTGGCACTACGTCCATGAAAACCACATTCACCCCGGCGGGCGTGCCAAGCGCCGACACGTAGAAGAGCGGCAAATGCCACGAGCTCTGCACGTAGTAGAAATATGCGACGAGCACCTGCACCATGTCATTCCACGAGCCGCCGATGGTACCCTTTGGGAATTGCCAAAACGCATGCCGCCCTATGACGAAGCTCCAATCGAAGAGGCTAGCGGCCCAGAGGGCGCCGACGGCGGAGGCAAGGACGAGCAGTTGCCCCGCCTGCAGTTCCAGCAGCACAAGAGGCCTGAAGCGCTCGAGCACGCGTGTTAGCGGCACGATCCAGGCGGCCCCGCGAGCGATTAGTTTGGCGACCGCCAGTTCCAAAAATTTGTTTTGCCCCATGATCTGGCTGCGTTGCTTGACTTGGCGTGTATGTGCCCGGAGTGCAATCGTACCGTAAGTGGATCGATCCGGTATAGTAAGTCGCCTTGTGCCTCAGGTCTCGAAATTTCCCGCGATCGGCGCGTGCAACCGTTATGTTTCATCACGCTCTCTATGTCCGATCGGAGTTACCCGCTTCCCCCGGGGTCACAGTGGAGATTGGACCCGGCGACCCGCGAGAGCATCCGATGCACCCCCGCCGTCATCCACGATCCGGTAGACGCGTTTGACGTTGACCGCCGCACCGCCTTGCTGCTGGCGGCGTCGACGGATCAGCGCATGCACCCTGCGATATCCGTAAGTCGGCTGGCCAGTGATAATCTTCTTGATCTCGGCCAGCAGCTCGGTCTCGGGCCTTGCCGGACGCCCGCGGCGGCGAGCGGGCACGGCAGTGTTTGCCCGGACGGCCAGGTTCGGGCGGGCGACCCCGAGCGTATCGGCGATGGTCTTCACGGCGCGTCGTCCTGCACCGGCGAGGGCCCGCGCAACAGCCGTTTTTTTGGCCGCACCAGATCCAATGCGTCGCGCAGGATCTCGTTCTCCAAGGTCTTCTTGCCGAGCAGCCGTTGCAACTCACGCACCTGGCTCTGCAAGGCGCGCTATTCGGAGGCCGGCACCACCTCCTCGCCGGCACCCACCGCCGACAGCGCGCCCTCGGCATAGAGCCGCCGTCAGCGGAACAGCTGATTGGGCGCAATGCCATGCCGACGCGCCACCAGCGACACTGATATGCCAGGCGCGTAGGTCTCCTGAACGATCGCTGCTTTCTCTTCCGCCGACCAGCGCCGTCGCCGCTGAACCGACGTAATTACCTCAACGTGGTCGATCTTTCCAATCATAGACACAGGCATACTCCTGGTGCTTAGCCAAGGGGTACACCCTGTCCGGTCTTTTAAGGGGCCGCTTCACCAAGCATCCGACGTGAGGATGTTCGGACCCAACCCCAAACGATCGCGAAAATAGGTGATTCCCAGAGTGGCCGATGCTGATTTAAAAACACAGATGGTAGGGCACCTAAAATCAAACAGACCCGACGACAAAAATCGCTCTTCGCGTTAATCTGGTGCTTAGAACGGTCGCCACTGCGAGTCCTATCAGCACGAAAAAAGGAAGCTGAAGTCGGGTGATGAACGGCTGCCAATGCAACATCAGACAAAACAGGATTCCTCCCAACAAGACGGTTACCGAATAGACCCTATGGATTGAACACGATCATGCCGGTCCGGCTCGGCGAGCTTTTTCGGGCGGAGTTTTTCAAGAAAGGTTTTGGCCTAGCCCGCGTGTGGGCTCTGACGGCGATCGTAATCGAGCGCCTCTTCGATGGCTTGACGGTTATTACCTGCCTTGGGTTCGGCCTACTTCTGACCGCAGCGACCGGTGAGGGCGCAGGCATCCTGCTCAATGTCCTAGCAACGGGAGGCGTCCTTTTCGGGGCAATTTTGGTAGCTGCGCTCTGCCTCTCAGGATCCACTGTGCCGCGTGCTCTTTCGCGATGTGGCCAGAACCGCTACCTCAATCGCTAAAGCATCCACTGACGCGAAAGATCCCATCGGCCGGAAGCCTGGCCAAGTCGTCAGCGTTACTCCGGACGGCTTGACGATCTCCGTGCGCAGCGGCGGCACCTTTGCCACCGCAACATCAACCTGCCAGGCGTTACAGCCGCCATCGCCCCAGATCAGTTCGAGCCAAGGGAAGCGCCTGCGTATTTTGTCGAGGACGAGCCCGGCCCCGTCGCGGTCCCGGATCGCGGCCGAGTGGACGACGACGCGCATCGGCAGCCCTTCACTGTCGCCACGCCCTGGTCGCCTGACGCAACAGGCTTTTACCCGACCAGAAGGGCGCTTGCGACAACGCGATACGGGATTGCCGCGACAGGTCGCAATATGATTTGCCATCGCCTCGTGCGGAGTGACAAATTCGCGGCGTACGCGACGATCGCCGCACCTATCCAAGTCGGATTCGCGTGTGCCAGCGCGGCGGCGACGGATCGCAGCTGTACGTGGTAGAGCGCCAATGCAAGGAAGAGAAATGTAGACGCAACGCCAAAAATGATCTGGATAATCCGGACATTCATTTGAGGTTATCTCGACGAGCTGATGAGAAGGCTAAGCCCGCTGCATCTCGGCGGACATCGATCGACGGCATAGCAGGCGAACGATGCAAACGTAAAGGAGAGTAACGTTGCAAAAATAGGGAGAGTAAGGTGAACGGTCTACCGGGTGCGAATGTCGGCTATCCACCCTCTTGAGTCCTTCGACCTCGCCTCGGCCAACGACCGGATTGGGGCATTAAGAGCGGTTCCCGCGTCGAAGGTTGAGCGGCCGTTGTGGGTTTCGAAAGCAGTCAGTGGCTGTCGATGACCAGGCGAGGTAGCCTTTTGGGTCAGGCTCTAAATATTGCAGCATCAGGACCGACGATATTCTTCAAATCTGTGCCGACACGTTATTAGAGGAAGAACTTGCCGACGAAGATGTTGTCGAGATGGCAAACGTTACGACGGCGCAGACGGGAGTGCCGGGCAGTTGCCCCTGCTCGAAGAGCAGCGTGCCGGTTGTGAACACCTCGACCGTGAAACGGATAAGATCGACCGAGCGATCGGAACGATCGAAGGAGTGATCGATCGAGTTCAAGAATACCGCACAACCCTGATCGCCGCAGCTGTTACCGGAAAAATCGATTTGTGCGAGACCATCCGATACCGGACGCGATCCTGTCATCGGCGAATTGGTTACGCTGAGGAGCGCCCGCAGGGCGCGTCTCGAAGCACGCACTACCTCACTACAGCCGGATTGGCCAATTTGCTGACAGCCGCGAAAGCGGGGGCCCAGGGCCACCGGTACGGCTTTGCCCACCCTGGATGCCCGCGTACGCGGGCATGGCGAGAGGCGGCGACCGCTTCTCGTCAGTTGAGGTGGTAGAGGCGGGTTACGTTCTCGCTGGTGATCTTGCGGCGCACGCTCGGCGAGATCGCGGCGAGGTTCTTGTCGAGGACGCGCTGTGAATCCGGCCAGATGCAGTCGGGGTGCGGGTAGTCGGCGCCCCAGATGATGTTGTCCTCGCCGATCAGCGGGATGATCGGATCGAGATACTGGTCCTGCTGATAGGTGACATAGCCCTGGCGGCGGAAATAGTCGCTCGGCTTGAGCTTGAAATTGAGGCTTCGAGCGCGGTCGGCATATTCGGTGTCGAGGCGGTCGAACACATAAGGCAGCCAGGTCACCCCCGACTCGCCGAGCACGAAATTGAAGTCGGGGTATTTCTCGCAAGCGCCGGACGCCAACAGCGAAACCAGCACCTCCATCGTGTCGAGCTGAAAGAGGGCCGAGCGCACCAGCCGCCATTGCGTGAAATACTGCTTTTCCATCTCCGGCGTGTCGGGCGCGCGCAACGCCTTGAAGCCGGTCGAGTGGAACGAGATCGGGAACCGGCACTCCGCCGCCGCTTCCCACAGGGGATACCACTCGTGGGTATAGAGCGGCGGGGTCATCCGCTTGAAGGCGAGATCGCCGCCGCGCAGCCCCATCTTCGCGCAACGCCGGACCTCGGCGGCCGCCTCGACCGGATCGGTGTTCGGGACGATCGCCAGCGGGAACACGCGGTTCGGGTCGGAGCGCTTGGCGAAATCGGCAACCCAGTCGTTGTAGGTCTTGTCGGCCCAGGCGCGCAGTCCCGCGTCGCCGATCAGATCGTTGATCATCAGGCAGCCATAGATGATCTCGGCAGAGAGGCCGTCGCGATCGAGATCGGCGAGGCGTAATTCGGGGGTGGTCGGCCGAGGCTTGGCACCGGGTTGGGAATTCCATTCGAAACCGAGATCCTTCATCTCGTCGATGTGGCCGAACATTCCTTTCTGGTATGGGAGAAATCCGGGGCCGATCCCGTTCCACATCCCTCTGTCCTGGGCATCCACAAACCAGTGGAGCCCGTCATCCATCTCCTCGACGCGGGGCGCCAGCAACTTCCATTTGTTCGGCGCCTCCGACGACCACAGGTCGGGCGGCAGGTAGGTCAGGTCGATGTGGTTGTCACCGGAGATCAGCTTGTCTTGCATGATCGACTTCCCTCGCACTTCTCCACAGAATATCGCATCACATCGTAAGGCTGACTGACTATCAGCGCTACAGCAATAAGCCCGCGCGCGGCGCTCGCCTGATCTGCGTTTCCGTGCCTATGATGCCTCCCGACCAACATTAAGGCGCGAGGGAGAGGGCGCATGGCGGTTCAGCTCGGAAGCGGCGAGTACACCTTCGAGGTTAACGAGAATTGGGCGAAGGTGCCGGACGAAATCACCTTGGGGGATTGCGCCGCGGTCGGCGTCGACCGGCAAAATCGGGTCTACGCCTTCAATCGCGGCGAGCATCCGGTCGCGGTATTCGATGCCGAAGGCAATCTGCTGCGCACCTGGGGCGAAGGGGTGTTTCACCGGCCGCACGGCATTCATATGGGCCCGGACGATACGATCTATCTGACCGATGACGGCGACCACACGGTGCGCAAATGCACGTTCGACGGCAAGGTGCTGATGTCGCTCGGCATCCCGGGCGAGCCCAAGCCCTTTATGAGCGGCGAGCCATTCCACCGCTGTACCCATACCGCCCTATCGCCGCGGGGCGACCTCTACGTCTCCGACGGCTACGGAAACGCCCGCATCCACAAGTACACCGCGGACGGCAAGCTCCTGATGTCATGGGGCGAGCCCGGCACCGATCCCGGCCAGTTCAATATTCCCCACAACATCTGCTGCGACCGGGACGGCTGGGTCTATGTCGCGGACCGCGAGAACCACCGGGTCCAGGTGTTCGACGGCAACGGCAAGTTCGAAACCCAGTGGAACAACCTGCATCGGCCGAACGGGATGTGCATGGCGACCGGCCGCGACCCGCTGTTCTATATCGGCGAAGGCGGCCCGTCCGGCGAGATCAACAAGGATTGGCCCAATATTGGCCCGCGCGTCAGCATCCATACCTCAAAAGGCAAGGTGCTGGCCCGGCTCGGCAAAATGCATGCCGGGCTCGCCCCCGGCCAGTTCACCTCGCCGCACGGCATCGCCGTCGACGGGCACGGCAACATCTATGTCGGCGAACTGTCGGGCCGGACTTGGCCGCGCTTCTCCAAGGAGCCGCCGCCCAAGCGTCTGCGCGTCATCCACAAGCTCGTCAAGGTCTAGGCGGGGAGCACCGCGGGCAGGCGCGGTTGCCGGGCCTGCCGCGCGACGAGAAAGCCGATCACGGTCAGGTTGGCTAAGTTGAACAGAGCGCCCGCACCGAAGGCCGGCGCGTAGAAGCCGAAATGATCGTAGAGCGCGCCAGCGAACCAGCCGCCGAACGCCATGCCGGACATCCCGGTGAACAATAAAGTCGGCACCCGCCAGGATGCCTCGGCTGACGGAAAGAGATCGCGGATCGCTACGACATAGGCTGGGATGATGCCGCTGAAGCCGAGGCCGTACGCCGCCGAGACGGCAAACAGGCCGGCCTCGTCTTGCGTCACCGCGAACGCCGCGATCGCCAGCGCCTGACAGGCCGACCCGGCGAACACCGCGCCGAGCCCGCCGATCCGGTCAGTCAGCCAGCCCCAGAACATTCGGCTGACAAAGGCGCAACCGAGCAGAACCGACAGCATCGCCGCCCCGCGCGCCGCCGGGATGCCGAGATCGCTGCACAGCGCCACCAGATGCCCGGCCGGCATCGCCATCGGGACGCAGCACAGAAACGATGCCGCGCAGAGCAGCCCCTGAACCAGGTTTGGGTGCAGCCGGAGTGCCTGGGAGCGGCGTGCCAGGTGGGCGGCCGAGGCTTCTGTCCGGACCGGTTGCGGCGGCGGGCGCAAGAACAGCGCCAATGGCACGATCGCAGCCGCGACGACGACGGCATAGCCCAGCATTGTCGCCTGCCAGCCGAAAGCGATGATGCCGCGCTCGAAGACCGTCGGCCAGACCACGCCCGCAATGTATTGCCCGGAAGATATCAAGGCGACCGCCGTGCCGCGACGCCGGTCGAACCAGCGACTGACATAGGTCACGAGCGGCGGAAAATGTGCGCTGTTGCCCAACACGCCGATCAGGACGGCGCTGCCGAGCACCAGCGTCCAGGTCTGGCCGATCGCCGAAACCGCCAGGCCCAGCGCCGTCATCGCGGCGCCGAAGATCGCAACCTGCCGCATCCCGATCCGGTCGGCGATCCGCCCCATGAGGATGCCGCCGAGGCCGGTGCCGAGCCAGACCAGCGAGGCAGCCAAGGCCACCACCGAACGATCGGTACCGAGCGAAGCTGCGATTGGCTTCAGCCCCACGACGACGATCAGCGGTGCGCCGTAGGAAAATGAAAGTATGGCGAGCGTAATCGACGCCGCCGCCCAGGAGGACCGGCCTTCGACGCTGGTCGGGTGGTGGTGAGACGTCACCACCCGCCGCTCACGGTCCGACGAAGAGTCCGGTGCAATGACCCGGTTGAGTGGGCGTGGCCGCGATCGTGCCGCCACGCGGGATGCACTGGTCCGGCGGCAGGGCGGCGCCGTGCTCGACCGATTGCGTCAGCAGGTCGAAGGCGTGCTGGGCGTGCGGCTGGATCAGCTCGAGCTGCGGAAAGGTGTCCTTGTAGGTCTCGATGTGGTTTCCGTTTTGCACCTCGTAGAGGCGGTATGCGGGGCGCAACTTTTTGCCGTCATCGTCGTGTCCACGCGCCTCCTGATCACCTCCCGACAGAGCGGCGGCAACGGCGCGCGCATAGGCGCGGGCGTGCAGATTGATCGGCAGCAGCGCGTCCATCGTGCCGGCGACAGTGATCAGCGGCTTTCCAATCTCGCCGGTCGTTGTGATCGCGGCGACCTCGGCGCCGACATTCGAAGCCGAAAGCCGGTCGACGTAGCTATAGGTTCCGGTGCCCGATCCGTAGGTGTCGTAAGTCGGATCGAGACGCTTTTGCCATTGGCAAAGGGTGACCTCCCAGAACTCGGTCCAATAAGAGAGCCATAGAGAGTTCGGTACGGACACGATGTCGGGCGGGTAGCCCGTCAAGACGATGTTCTTCGCAGCCGTGCTGGCGGGGTTGAAGCCGGACGTGGTGTAGTCCGTAAAATTGAGAATTGCCGGGGGCAGCCCGCTAAGGATGTTTGGCGCCACCGGATCCACATACGTGCCCTCCCAGTCGATGCCGCCATCATAGAGCTCCGGTGCGGTCTCCAGCGCCCGCCGCACTTGATAGCCGCCATTCGAGGTTCCAACCGCGTAAGTGCGACGCGGCCGGCTGCCGTAATACGCCGAAAGTGTGTTGCCCCCGATGCGCGTGGCCTCGATCATGAAGGGGGTCCATCGCGTGAACGGCGTCGCCGGATCGTTAGTGTAGAAATGAACCCAGATCATCGATGCCGGGTTGAGGCGGCAGGCCAGTGGCTCGGGCGGGGTCGCACTGTCGAGCGAGTCCACAAAGAAATTGAGCACTCCCTTGTTTTGCGAGACGTAGGCGTAGCCCTTCTGCACCACATAGTCGCTCCAGGCGAAGTCCCCGTTGAACTCGCTGCGCGTCCCCGAAGCGCCGGCGACGACGAGCTTTCCGTTCCATTGGTCCGGCAGGCGGATCAGGATTCGCGCCTCGCCAGCGGGATCGTCGGCGATCCGCGCATCGAGCTGGAGACCCGGCACTTTCTTGGTGATCGGCGTGCGGTTCGGCGGGCTCGGTGATATTACGGAGCGGTCGGTCTGCGGGGTAAACGCGAAAGCTGGAAGGCCCGGCAGCGAATTGTCGGCCGGCGTCGTGTTGGGGTTGGCGGTGGTGAGGTCCGGGCTGTCGAAGCACGTCGTATCGGCGGCATTCACTACCTGGTTACCGAGCAGGGTGAGGAGCTGGTCGCACCGGCTTGCGGCCGCGGCCGAAGTGGCGGCGGCGACCATCGCTCCAAACGCGAAAAAAAGAAACCAGCGCATCCATCCCTCTCCTCTTGTGGCGCCTGACCGCGCCTTCCGGCCGCAACGGGCGAAGTTATAGGAATTCCGCTTCTCAGCCGATAGCCGGCTGATTGTATGGCTGCCGATCCCGCGGCGCGTGATCGGGTTGGCGCGGGCATCGGTTCGAGCCTAGAGTTGCGAGCCGTCCGATCAAAGGGAGAGATGCATGACCGCCTTCACCTACGACCACATCCATTTGCGCAGCCCGGATGCGGAAGCGACCGCCCGTTGGTACGAGCACATGTTTGGCGCCCAGATTATTCGCTCGGTTCAGTCGGACGGCAGGCCCCGCCTCGACCTCAACCTCGGGGGAGTGGCTGTCTTCATCGCGCAAGTTCCGCCCGAGCAAGCGGTGGCCGCGCCACCGGAGCCGCCTTATTTGGGGCTCGAGCATATCGGCCTGCGTGTCGACGGGATCGACCAGGTCGTCGACGAGCTCAAGCAAAAGGGCGCCGAATTTACCGTCGAGCCCAAGACGATCAGACCCGGCGTGCGGATCGCCTTTCTTCGCGGCCCGCAGAATGTCCATATCGAATTGCTCGACAGAAACGCCGCCTGACATTCTCTCCCTGCCTCGCCTGCCCGCGAGCGGGGAAGGGCAGGGCAATGGCCGCACCGAAGTCCGATGCAGCTCCCTCTCCTTCGGATGCGGGCGGGTGCGGCCGCCCGAACCGGATCTAGGCGAGACGGACCCGGACGGCTTCGGGGCCTTTGCGGCCCTCGGCGATGTCGATCAGCACGCGCTGGCCTTCATTGAGGGTGGCGACCCCGGATCGCTCGAGCACCGAGGCATGGATGAAGGCATCCTTGCCGCCATCGTCGCGAACGATGAAGCCGAACCCCTTTTGGGCATTGAACCACTTCACCGTGCCGGCTTCCTCGACGGTCGCTTCGGTCGAAAGTGGCGCACGGCCAGCTGCTGCCGGATAGGCCGGCCGCCGCGCCGCGGGAGGCGACGCCGTGCTGCTGTCGACACTGAGGACTTCGGTGACTTGCGGTCCCTTTTGTCCCGGCGCCACGCGGATTTCGAGCGTTTCACCCGCCTGCACCGCAGTGATGCCGTTGCGTTCGAGCACGCTGGCATGGAGGAACGCGTCCCCCGAGCCGTCCGTCAGCTCGACAAACCCGAAGCCTCTTTCGGGTTTGAACCATTTGACGACGGCGCGCACCGGCGGGCCGGATGGTGCGTCGAAACGGGGCTGCGGGAAACGCGGGGCGCCGCCAAATTCCCGGAGATGCGGGTCATACCCATCGTCGTCGAAATCGCGGCGCCGGGTTTGACGAAAATTCCTGTCTCTGATCAAGTCAGCTTCCTGTCGAGTCGGTTCACGGCCCACTCGGACCGCAGAAGACGATTGTTCCAAAAAATCGACGCCGGCGCGAGCGGATTAATTGTGACAATGACCACCGATAAAAAAATCCGCCCGGTTTGCCCGTCGTCCACCTAGCCCTCCCACCCCGAGCCTCGCCCAACAGGTCTGGCTACGCCGATCTCCAGGCGCGTGATTGCCGCTGAAACACCCGACCTGTGCCGAAGTTCAATCTTGTCCGGGGTCTCGGAACAGCTGCGAAACGTAAAGTCGATCACGAGCCGGCCGGTGCGCCGGCTTGGTAAACTAAACCATAGCGTCCAGCAGCCGAACCACGCTATATGACCCGCCGTTTGGCTTCGGCCCAGGGGATTTGGAAGCAGGAGGTTGACAGTAATGCTCAGAAAACTCGCGATTGCGGTCTGCTCGCTCGGCTTGGCCGCCGGCAGTTTGATGCTCGGGACACCGGCGCAAGCGCAAGCCGTGAAGGCTGGGGCGCTCACTTGCAACGTCGCCGGCGGCTTCGGCTTTATCTTCGGATCGTCGAAGGCGGTAAACTGCGCCTTTTCGCCGAACGGCGGCCCTCCCCAACATTACGTCGGAGCGATCAATAAATTTGGCGTCGATATCGGCTATGTTCAGAGCGCGGTGATGATCTGGGCAGTGCTGGCGCCGACCACCAACCCCGGGCCGGGCTCGTTGGCGGGCACCTATGCCGGCGCCACCGCGAGCGCCACAGTCGGGGTCGGGGTCGGCGCCAACGTGCTGGTCGGCGGTTCCGCCAATTCGATCTCCCTTCAGCCGCTCAGCATCGAAGGCAACACCGGTCTCAATGTCGCCGGCGGCGTCGCACAACTGACTCTGACCTACCAGCCGGGCTAACCATCGTTGGTGCGCGCCGCCGGCTTTGCCGCCGACGGCCGCGCCCCGGCTCAATTGCATCGGCCGACCGGCGGACCGACCGTGCAACGTAAATCGCACTTCCTTCCCGGATCACATTTCCAAGCTATCGGCCTGCTGCTGCTTGGAAAGTAACAATCGATCACCCGAAAGTGGCCGGCGTGGCAACGCACCGGTTACGGTTGCCATGCGTAAACGGTGGTCTAAGATGCGCGGTTGAGGCTCGATCGGCGTTCCCCTCTGGAGGACCTGGCATGATTACGAAATTTGACAGCCTGTTCGCTGGACACATCGACATGGAGAAGGCCGGCTATGCCGGCACGCCGGTGAACGACCGTCGATTTCCCAACCAAGACTTGGCCGGCGTGTTCGACAAGGCCCAGGCGATGGCGCAGTTGATGGATCGTGTCGGTTACAACGCCTTCTGGATGGCCGAGCACCATTTTCAGCACGAAGGCTATGAGTGCATCCCGAACGTTTTGATGACGGCGCTCCATCTCGCCCACGTCACCAAGCGTCTGAAGATCGGCTGCGGCTTCAACATTACCCCGATGTGGCACCCGCTGCGGCTCGCCGAGGATTATGCCACGGCAGATATTCTGACCGGCGGGCGCATCATTTTCGGGGTCGGGCGCGGCTACCACACGAGGGAAGTCGAAACCTTCGGCTCGCCGCTGCTCGACCAGCAGGCCAACCGCGAGCTCTTCGAAGAACAGGTCGACATCATCTTCCGGGCATTTAATAAGGAGTCGTTCTCACATCGCGGCAAATATTACAAATTGCCGCCGGAGGTGCCGTATCGCGGCTATACGCTGAAGGAGCTGACCGTGGTGCCGCGACCGTTGCGGCTCCCGGTCGAGTGCTGGCAGCCGATTCAGGGTGGCACCGCGCGGGCCATGGATTTCATGGCAAAGCACGGGATCAGAGGTCTGATCGGCGGCGGCTCGGCCGAGGGCGGTGCGATGCACAGAGTGGTGCTCGGATGGCAGGAAGCGCATGCGCGGCGCGGCCAACATCTCGAACTGGGCGAGCGGCTGTGTTTCGGGTTCCATTTCTATCTCGCCAAGAACCGGGAACAGGGGATTCGTGAGGCCGCCAAATATTATGAAGAAAACATGAAGATGTTTGGCGAGCTGCGGCTGGTGCGGGCCCTCACCGACGAGCAGATCGAGATCATGCGCGATCCCAAGCGCGCCCCGAGCGCGAAGCTGCCCCGGATTGAGGACGCTATCGCCAATGGCGGTTTTCTGTGCGGCTCACCAGAGCAGGTCGTGGAGCATCTGAAGAGCCTCGAAAGGCGCTATCCCGGCCTTGACCGGGTCTCGGTAAGCTTGTCGGTCGGCGTACCGAAAGCGGTCTGCCTCGAACAGCTCGAGTGGTTCGCCTCGGAGGTGATTCCGGCCTTCGAGCAGGCGAAGGTCCGCGAGCCGGCGATGGCGAACTAGGCCGGGGGTGACCCTCACCCGCCTCCCTGCGCTCGGCACCCTCTCCCGCAATGCGGGAGAGGGGGCACCCAGCCCGCCAGGGCTGGGGGTGGGTGAGGGCTGCGCTAAGCAGCCTCGTCCAAGGTCGAACGCACATCGAGCGTGGTCGCGCGGCGCAGATCGCGCGGATATGAGTCATCGTGCGGTCGGCCGCGGTGCATCGTGCAGCGATTGTCCCAAATCACGAGGTCGCCGACCCGCCATTCATGGCTGTAGACGAATTCGGGCCGGGTGGCGTGCAGGTTGAGGTCGTAGAGCAGAATGCGGCCCTCGGGCACCGGCCACCCGGCAATGTGCGACGCGTGCGCCGACAAGTACAGGGTCTTGCGCTGGGAGCCGGGGTGACGGCGCACCAGCCGCTGTCGCGAGGGCGGATACTTCTCGCGCTCGCCGGGCAGAAACTCCGTGAAGCCGATCTGGGCTCGCGACCAGAAGACGTCGTGCTCGGCGACCAGCCCGTCGACTGCTTCCTTCATCGTCTCGGGTAAGGCGTCGTAGGCCGCGCGCATGTCGGCGAATTCGGTCTCGCCGCCGCCCAGCCCGCTGGCCGGCGGCACGGCAACCGCATGCAGCATTCCGAGCACGACCGGTACGGGCATGTAGGACGCGTCGGTGTGCCAGATACGGTTGCCGAGGCTGTCGAGGCGCCGGCGGTCGTCACGTGCGCGCAGCCGGCCATCTTCATCGAGGTTCGAAATATCCCCAATCTCGGGTAAGGCCAGCCGCCTTTTGCCGCCCTCGGCGGCGGACCGGCCGATTTCGAGCTTGCCGAATTTGCCGGCGAAATCGCGCAGCCGCTCGTCGCTCAGACGCTGGTCATGAAACACCAGCACGGCGTAACGGTCGATCGCCTCCCACAGGGCTTGGAGTGCCGGCACATCGAGCGGTCGCGAAAGATCGATGCCGCTGACCTCGCCGACAAATAACGGGTGGAGCTGGCGAAGTTGCATGCCCATGCGTCATCTCCCAAACGGCCGAGAGCAAATCGAGGTGGAACAATACCTTCGGATGTGCATGGTTTAAACCATGGCGAGCCCAACAGCGGTGATCATCGGCGCGGCGACAGTCGCCATCTGGGTGTATCTGCTGTTCTTTCGCGGTGCTTTTTGGTGGTTGCCATACCGGCCGGCGCCTACCACGCCGAGTGTCGGCGGGCGATCCGTCGTCGCTGTGATCCCGGCACGCGACGAGGCTGCGGTGATCGGCCGTGCGGTCGCCTCGTTGCTAGAGCAAGATTACGATGGTTCCTTGCGCATTGTCGTGGTCGACGACCAGAGCAGCGACGGCACCGCCGAAGCGGCGCGCACCGCAGCAGTCGCGGCGGGCGCCCAGGACCGGCTGACGATCTGCTGCGGAAAGCCCGTCCCGCCGGGGTGGACCGGCAAGCTTTGGGCGGTGTCTCAAGGGATCGAAGCGGGTCGGTCCATGCGGCCGGATCACTTTCTGCTGACCGACGCCGACATCGTCCACGGTTCCGGAAATTTACGTGAGCTGGTCTCGCGGTGCGAGATAGAGGGTTACGATCTCGTTTCGCTGATGGTCCGGCTGCATTGCCGCAGCCTTTGGGAGAGGCTGCTGATCCCGGCCTTCGTCTTCTTCTTCTTCAAGCTTTATCCGCCGCGCTGGGTGGCCGATCCGTCCCGCCGCATCGCGGGGGCGGCGGGCGGGTGCATGCTGATCCGGGTCACGACCCTGGAGCGGATCGGCGGGATCGACAGCATTCGCGGCGAGATCATCGACGATTGCGCGCTCGCCCGCAGGGTCAAGTCGGTGGGCAAGGTGTGGCTCGGCCCGGCCCGGCACACGACGAGCATCCGGGAATACCGTTCCTGCCGCCCGATATGGGACATGGTCGTGCGCAGCGCCTTCGCCCAGCTCGACTATTCCGCCCTTATGCTGGCGCTCACCGTATTGATGTTAGCCCTGACCTACCTGGCCCCGCCCTTGCTTGTGCTGTCCTCGGAGCCACTCGCCACGTGGTGCGGAGGGCTCGCCTGGCTCGGCATGGGCATCGCGTTCCTGCCGACGTTGCGGGCTTACGAAGTGCCGCGGTGGATTGCTCTTTTATTACCGCTGATCACGTTATTTTACGTCGCAGCGACCGTCGCCTCGGCGGTGTTGTACTGGCGCGGTCGCGGCGGATACTGGAAGGGTCGTGTTCAAGCGCCCGCTGCCGACAGCACCTAATGCAACTGGCGGGGCAACGCCGCGATCGCGTCGTCGATCAGCGCCGCGCCGCGCCGTTCGTCGAGCGAGGCGGCGATGACCTGACGCGAAGCGGCGATCGCGACGTCGACGGCGATCGCGCGGATCTCGGCGATCGCCTTCGCTTCTTCCTGCGCGATCCGTTCCTGCGCCAATTGTTGCCGCCGGCTTAGGGTAGTTTCGAGGTCGCGCAGCGACTGCGCGGCGATCCGCTCGGCCTCCTCCTTGGCGTGCGTGATGATCGCCTGGGCCTCGGACGCTCCTTCCTGTTGTTGGCGCTGATAGGCGGCGAGCGCCTGTTGCGCCTCATCGCGCAGGTTGCGGGCCGCGTCGAGCTCCTGCCGGATGCGCTCGGCGCGCGAGTCCAGCGCGCCGACAACGGTTCGCCGCATCGGTTTCCAGACGACGACAAAAAAGATCGCGACAGCGAGGAGGACATAGAACTCCGGATCGCTAAAAAGATAGGTCATCAGCCGGCGCGCTCGGCGAGCGCTCGGTCGACCGCGGCGGCGAGATTGGCGGGATCGGCGGCCGAACCCGTTACCTTCTCGGTGACCGAGCGGGCGACCTCGGTGGCGATGCCGTGCATCTCGGAAAGAGCACGCTGTTTCGCCGCAGCGATTTGCCGCTCGGCCTCGGCGGTCTGCAGCGCAAGGGACTCGCTCAGCTGGCGCTGTCGTTCGGCTGCTTCGGCTGCCATGCGGTCGGTCGTCTCCTTGACCGCCGCTTGAGCCTCCGCGCGGGCTCTTGCGAGAGTTTCCTGATAGGCGGCCAGTACGGCCTCCGCCTCCGACTTCAGCTGCGCCGCCCGCGCCAGATCGTCGTCGACCCGGCGCCGCCGCGCATCTATCGCGCCACCGACCCGCGGCAGCCCGATCCGCAACATCAGCAGGTACAGGATCAAAAACGTGATGGCGAGCCAGACCAGCTGCGGAACAAAGGTCGATACTTCGAGCTGCGGCATCCTTCACGCCTCAGTCGTCTTCGCAGCCTGGACCGGAGGCCAACTGAAAGCCCCTCTCCGCCCTTCAGGGGGGAGAGGGAGGGACCCGTCGTGCAACGACGGGAGGGTGAGGTGGGCGGCGCCGCGAACCGGCTCTTCGGCCCCCCTCACCCTGCCCTCTCCCCCCGGCCAGCGGGGGGAGAGGGTTAAATGCTTGATGAGCACGGAAGAATCTCAGAACACGAAGAGGATCAGGAAGGCGATGGCGAGGCCAAAGAGGCCGGTCGCTTCGGCCAGCGCGAAGCCGAGAAACGCAAAGGGCTGCACCTGGCCTTGCGAGGCCGGGTTGCGGGCGACCGAGTTTATCAGCGCTGAGAACACATTGCCGATGCCGACACCGGCTCCGACGAGAGCAATGCAGGCAAGGCCGGCCCCGATCATTTTGGCGGCAGCGAGATCCATATTGATGTTCCGTTTGGTTGAAGGGTGAGGCGAAAGATTTCAGTGCAGGTGAACCGCCTCATTGAGGTAAAGGCAGGTCAGAATGGCGAAGACATAGGCCTGCAATACCGCGACGAGAAACTCCAGGCCGACGAGCAGGACGTCGATCGCAGTCGGAAAGAATGCCAGAAACCCGATGCTTGCGGCAAAGCCGCCGAAAATCGCCAGCATCGTGTGTCCGGCCAGCATATTCGCAAAGAGCCGGATCGACAGTGTGAACGGGCGGATGCAGTAGGACAGCAGCTCGATCGGCACCAGCAACAGCAGCAGCACCTTCGGCACGCCATGCGGCACAAAAAGGCTGAGGAAATGAAACCCGTGCCGGATTATGCCGATGGCGGTGACCAGAACAAACACCACGGCGGCAAGCGCGAAAGTGACAATGATCTGGCTGGTCGTGGTGTAACTATAGGGAATCATTCCCAACAGATTCGCAAATAGAATGAAGGTGAAGAGCGTAAAAACGAACGGGAAGAACTGCCGCCCGCCCTGCCCGATATTGCTGTCGACCATATCGGCGACGAACTCGTAAAGCATTTCGGCAACCGATTGCCATCGGCCCGGAACCAGTGCCGCGCCGCGGGTAGCGAGCACCATCAGCGCGGTGACGAAGACGACGGCGATGGTCATCATCAGCGCCGCGTTGGTGTACGAGACGTCGAGCCCGCCGATGTGGATCGGAATGATGCGCTCGATCGCGAATTGCTCGAGCGGATGAAGTTCTATGGCCACATCAGTTCTCGTCGTCGTCCCACGGATCCTGGCCGGGCCGTGTGCCGGCGCCATTCGCGCCTGGCCGCCGATATCCGACCGGCGTGCTGATGCCGGAGACTGCGCGATAGACGTTCAGCATACCGGCGGCAACCCCGAGGAAGAACAGCACGATGATGCCCCATGGCCGAGTGCCGAGCCAGCGATCGATTGCCCATCCCAGCGCCGTCGCGACACCGATCGCGACCACCAGTTCGATGCCGATGCGCAGCCCGAGCCCGAGGCCCTGCTGCATGGCCGAACGGTCACCGGCCGGAACCGCCCCGCGGACCCGCTCCGCGCGCGCCCGGTCGATCCTTTCGCCAAGGCCCGCCAGCGGATCCGACGGATCGCGCTCGCCCATCTAACAAAGCGCCGCACCGCGCCTGAAGCGCGGCGGAACATAGTGACGCTCCGGAATCCTGTCAACGAAGCGCCAAGCTTCGAGGTCGGCCGATTTGCCGCGGCCGCCGACCGCCCGCAGCTCCAACTCAGACCGGCCGAACCAAGGCATGACGTTTACGACCGGCGCTGAGCTTCAGCATCCCATTCGCGTCGAGATCCGCCACGGATACGGGCTTTGTCTCGCTATCGACGAGCCTGTCGTTGATGCGCGCACCGCCGCCACGGATCAGCCGCCGGGCTTCGCCATTGGATGCGACGAGGCCAGTGAGGCTGAAAAGCTCAAACGCAGGAATGCCGCGGGCCAGATCGTCCCGGAACACCTCGGTTTGCGGCAATTCACTGCCGCGGCCGTCGCCCTCAAACACGGCGCGCGCGGTCTCGGCCGCCGCCGTAGCAGCTTCCCGGCCATGGCAGAGCGCGGTGGCCTCGGTCGCCAAGGCCTTCTTGGCGTCATTGACGTCGCCACGCTCCAGCCGCTCGATCTCAGCAAGATCCAGTTCGGTGAAGAGGCGCAGAAAGCGCCCGACATCATCGTCTTCGGTATTGCGCCAGAACTGCCAGTATTCGTAGGGCGACAGCCGCTCGGCGTTGAGCCAGACGGCGCCTTGCGCCGTCTTTCCCATCTTGACGCCGGAAGCGGTCGTGATCAGCGGCGTCGTCAGGCCGAACAGAGGGCGCCCCTCCGCCCGCCGGGCGAGCTCGACGCCGGCGACGATGTTCCCCCATTGGTCGGAGCCGCCAATCTGCAGCTCGCATTGATAGCGCCGGGCCAGCTCCCCGAAATCGTAGGCCTGCAGGATCGGGTAGTTGAATTCGAGAAAGCTCAATGGCTGGTCGCGCTCGAGACGAAGCCGCACGCTGTCCAACGTCAGCATCCGGTTGACCGAGAAATGACGCCCGACATCGCGCAGCAGCGGGATGTAGCGCAGCTCGTCGAGCCAGTCCGCATTGTTGACCATCACGGCCTCGTCCGGCCCATCGCCGAACTTCAAGAACTTGGCAAAGACAATTCGGATGCCGGCCATGTTTCGGGCGATCTGGGCATCGTCGAGCAGCTGCCGTGCCTCATCCTTTCCCGACGGGTCGCCGATCCGCGTCGTGCCGCCGCCCATCAGCACGATCGGCTTGTGCCCGCTGTGTTGCAACCGGCGCAGCAGCATGATCGACACCAGGCTGCCGACATGCAGACTGTCCGCCGTGCAGTCATAACCGACATAGGCTACAAGGCGGCCGTCGCGCAATCGCTCGTCCAGCGCTTCCATGTCGGTGCATTGATGGATAAAGCCGCGTTCGAGCGCTGTGGCGAGAAAGGGTGAACGAGGTGTCCATGGCTGCCTCATCTAACATAGGCGCGCGTTCCGGGCCACAACACTCCCCGCGAATGTGGCGTGCGATCGGGCTGATGAGCGGCACCTCGCTCGACGGTATCGACGTCGCGATGGTCGAGACCGATGGCCGGGACCGGGTGATCCCGGGTGCCGCGCTGACCTTTCCCTACCCGCGGCATTTCCGAGAAAGGCTTCGGTCTGTTCTCGGTGGGGTCGGTCCGGTCGCCCGATGTGGAGGAGGAGCTGACCAGGCTCCATGCGGAAGCAGTGGAAAATTTTCTGCGTCAGCATCCTGAAAATGCCGCCGAGCTGGTCGGATTTCATGGTCACACGATCCTGCATCGCCCGGCGGAAAGGCGCACGTGGCAGATCGGCGACGGCTGCCCTGTTAGCGCGACCGGCTCGGGTTGGACGTGGTCGCGGATTTCCGCTCGGCCGATGTTGCCGCCGGCGGAGAGGGAGCGCCGCTTGTCCCGTTGTTCCACGCTGCTCTCGTCGCAAGGCTGCCGAAGCCGATCGTCGTGCTGAACATCGGCGGTGTCGCGAACGTGACGTGGATCGGCGGAGCGGCGCAACTCCTCGCGTTCGACACTGGTCCCGGCAACGCATTGATCGATGACTGGGTCCGCCGGCACACCGGCGCCGCAGCCGATCTCGACGGCGCCCTAGCCCGTGCCGGACGCGTTTCTGCGCCCCATGTCGAGCAGTTTCTCGCAAATCCATTTTTCGACCGACTCCCACCGAAATCGCTCGATCGCGACGATTTCCGCGAGGCTTTGCCGACGGGGCTTTCGTTGGAGGATGGCGCGGCCACCTTGACCGAGATGACGGCGGCGGCGGTCGCAGCGGCGACCCGGCATTTTCCTGCTCCGGCGGAGCAATGGCTGGTGACCGGCGGCGGCCGGCACAATCCGGCGCTGATGGAGGCTCTCGGCCGCCGGCTCGAAGTTCCCGTAAGGCCGGTTGAAGCTGTCGGCTGGCACGGCGACGCGCTCGAGGCGCAAGCCTTTGCCTATCTCGCGGTCCGCTCTGTTTTGGGATTACCGCTGAGCCTGCCCTCGACAACCGGCGTTCCGCGCCCGACTTGTGGCGGCCGCCTGTTCAAAGCCCCTGCCCCGCACCGCGGGAGAGGGGCTCCTCTTCTGGTGTAGTTGAGTCTGGGTTTTAGTGGGTGACGAGCCGGCGCTCGATCGCGGCGGCTTTGATCGCCTTCTGCAATTTTTCGAAGGCGCGGACCTCGATCTGCCGCACGCGCTCGCGTGAGATGCCGTATTGCTGCGACAGATCCTCGAGGGTGGTCGGGTTCTCGCGCAGCCGACGCTCGGTCAGGATGTGGCGTTCGCGGTCGTTCAGATGCGTCATCGCCTTTTCGAGGAGGTCGCGGCGCAGCCCGAGCTCCTGCCGCTCGCCGAGCCGGGTTTCCTGGCTCTCGCTCTCGTCGACCAGCCAATCCTGCCATTCGCCTTCGCTGTCGGACCGCAATGGCGCGTTCAGCGAATGGTCCGGGCTCGCCAACCGGCGGTTCATGCTGACGACATCGGCCTCGGGCACGTCGAGCTCGGTCGCGATCTTCTTCAAATTCTCCGGCGAGAGGTCGCCCTCTTCCATCGCCTGCAGCTGGCCTTTCAGCTTGCGCAGGTTGAAGAACAGCTTTTTCTGCGCCGCCGTGGTGCCCATTTTTACGAGCGACCAGGAGTGCAGGATGTATTCCTGGATCGCGGCGCGGATCCACCACATGGCATAGGTCGCCAGCCGGAAACCGCGATCCGGATCAAAGCGCTTGACCGCCTGCATCATGCCGACATTGCCCTCCGAGATCAGCTCGGAGAGCGGCAGCCCGTAGCCGCGATAGCCCATGGCGATCTTGGCGACGAGGCGCAGATGGCTCGTAACCAGCTTGTGCGCGGCCTGGGGATCCTCGTGCTCCTTCCAACGCTTGGCGAGCATGTATTCCTGCTCGGGCTCGAGCATCGGAAATTTGCGGATCTCCTGAAGGTACCGCGTCAGGTTTCCTTCCGAGGAGATGGAAGGTACCGAAAGAGTGGCCATTGACGATTGTTGCTCCGTTTCAGGTCGGTGATGGGCTAACGCTCGAAGAAAGCGTCCCGATCCCCCGACGCCCATACCCTACTAATATAGTCGGATTTTGTCCAGTTTAAAGTTGCTCTAAACTGCGCGCGAGCTCCCGCAGGTCCGCCGGAAGCGGGCTCTCGAACTCCAGCGGCCGCTTCTCGACGGGATGGGTGAAGCCGAGCAACCGGGCGTGCAGCGCTTGGCGCGGGAATGCGGCAATTTGCGCACCGCTCGGCCCGGTGCGAGCGACCGATCGCCCGGCGCGCGTGCCATAGACCGGATCGCCGATCAGCGGATGGCCGAGATGGGCGAAATGAACCCGGATCTGGTGGGTCCGGCCCGTGGCGAGGCGGCATTCCACTTGCGCCGCATGGATGTTGAACGCGCGCTCGACCCGATACCGGGTGACCGCCGGTTTGCCTCTTTCCTCTCCGACGACCGCCATCTTTTTGCGGTTTGCGCTGCTGCGGCCGATGTTGCCGGCGATCTCGCCCGCGGACGCGGACGGCACACCCCAGACGAAGGCGGTATAAGCGCGATCGATGCGGCGTGCGGCAAAATCGCGCGACAATGCATGGTGCGCCTCCTCGGTCTTGGCGACGACCATCAGGCCGCTGGTGTCCTTGTCGAGCCGATGCACGATGCCGGGTCGGCGGACCCCGCCGATGCCGGACAAGCTCGCGCCGCAATGGGCCAGCAGCGCGTTGACGAGAGTGCCGTCGGGATTTCCCGGGGCGGGATGGACAACCATGCCCGCCGGCTTGTCGATGACGATCAGGTGTGCATCCTCGAAGCGGATCTCGAGCGCGATCGGCTGTGCGACCGGCGCGGCATCCTCAATCTGCGGGAGAATTACGACGAAATTCTGGTCGTATCGCACGCGCAGCGACGGATCGCGCAAAACAGCTCCCTCATGGGTGACCTGGCCGGTCTCGATCAGGCGCTTCAGCCTCGTGCGCGACAGCAGCGGCAGATGCTGCGCCAGGACGCGGTCGAGCCGCTGTCCGGCATCGCCCGCGCTGGCCCGGATCGTCGTGATGCTGGCAGCAGCCGGCATTCAACACCTTGGCCGGGCTTGGCCCGGCCATCCACGTCTTCAAGCCAGCCGATCGTAAAGGTCGTTCCAATCAGGGTTATCTTGATGGATCAGGCGAACTTTCCAAGCACGCGGCCAGTGCTTAATGTTCATCTCACGTTGTTTTGCCGAAAGAATGTTTGTGTGGTGCTCGGCATAGACGAGTCGACATAAGCCATAGCGCTTTGTGAAGCCATCCGCGACACCCTCCCGATGTTCCCACACGCGCCGAGCGAGATCGACTGTGGTACCGACATACAGCGTACCATTACGGCGATTTGTCAGGATGTAGACCCATCCGCCCATCAGACCAGACTCGGCGAATAGCGGTGCCGTTGCAACCAAGACGTGGGTGGCCGGGCCAAGCCCGGCCACGGGGAGATGTGGGTTGCACCCAAATCGATGTCACAGCCCTGCGCTTTCGCACGGATGACGAATGGCGGTGTGATCCCCATGCGCGCGCTCAAGATCCTGGTTGTCGTGATGGGCGTGATGCTCGTCGTCGGCTTCGCTGCTCTGGTCGCGGTCATTGCCGGCAGGGTATCGCGCGGCGGACCCGCCGCCACGGCTGCTCATGGGTTCGCTGCCCCGCCGATCGAAATTCCGCGCGGCGCCCGCATCGAGGCGATGACGGCCGGGTCGGACCGGCTGATCCTCGCGCTGGCGTTGCCCGACGGCGAGAGGCAGCTCGTCATCATCGACCTGGCGAAGGGCATTCGCCTCGGAACGATCGAATTGCATCCAATTCCGTGAAGCCCCGATTCGGCCGTGTACGCGGGTCGGCGGCCGCCGTGATGTCCCACATCGGCCGAATTACGGCTCTGCCGGGATAATTCCGCGGCGCAGAAATTGGCGCCTTGAAAGCTGATGCATTTATTCCGAACTTCTCGCCGACTTGCACTGTTCGCCAAGCCGGAAAACGATTTTTTGAGCGACCATGCGCTCCTCGCCGCCGCTGGCCTGCACGACCGTTCACGTAAGCCCTTTCCACGCTCCTCCGACCAGCTGATGCCCACTCCAGATCGCGCCAGCGGCCGGCTCCGATGCTGTTAATGCCACCCGACAAGACATTCTTGATCGGCGGTTCCCCTCAACGGGAAGCCGCTTTTTGATTTCCGGAAAGCCGAGGTAGATCGATATGGGGAAGAAAACCAACGGTGCGAGGCCTGCCGCCAAGGCTCACCTGGCCCACACCGGCTCGACTAGCCCGGATCTCGACCATGCCGAGCCGGACAGGCGCATCGGCGCGCGAACATTGGGTCCGGTCTCGGATCTCGAACGTCACTTGCCTTCCGACTGGTGGCGCACTCTGTTCAACTCGCTCTACCTCGAAACCGACGGCGACATAATCGAGAACGATCGCAATACGGCCGATGAAGTCGACCTGTTGATCCGCAGCATCGGGCTCGAGCGCAACGACCGCATTCTCGATTTGTGCTGCGGTCAAGGGCGCCATTCACTCGAGCTCGCCAGCCGCGGCTTTCCCAACGTCACCGGGCTCGACCGCTCGCGCTATCTGATCCGCCTGGCCCGCAAGCGCGCCAAGCAGCGCAACCTGCAGGTCTCGTTTCACGAAGGCGATGCGCGGCGGTTTCGCCTTGGCGACGGTGACTTTCACTGCGTCTGCATCCTGGGGAACTCCTTCGGCTATTTCGAGCGTCCGGAGGACGATCTCGCCGTGCTCGAAGCGGTCAACCGCGCCCTCGCCTCGGGCGGGTCGCTCGTCATGGATTTGATGGACGGCGACTGGATGCGCCATCATTTCGAGCCGCGCTCCTGGGAGTGGGTCGACCAGAACCATTTCGTCTGCCGCGAGCGCGACCTCGCCGGGGACGGCGACCGGCTGATCAGCCGCGAGGTCGTCGTGCACGCCGAGCGCGGCGTCATCGCCGACCAGTTTTATGCCGAGCGGCTCTATTCGAAGGAACGCCTCGAAGCGCTGCTGACCGGCGCGGCGTTCACCAATGTGCGGTTTCATTCGCTGCTGGCGCCGGATTCGCACCGCAACCAGGATCTGGGCATGGTGGCCCACCGGCTCTTCGTGACCTGCGAGGCGCCGCGCCGGGCGCACCGGCTGCCGCACCGCGCCGCGCTGTTCTCCGACGTCACCGTCATCCTCGGCGATCCGCGCCTGCCCGATTCGGTCAAACGCAACGGGCGCTTTGGCGAGGAGGACATCGAGACGATCGACCGGCTCAAAACGGCGCTGCGCGAACTCCCCGACTATCGCTTTCGTTTTGTCGACAATCACGCCTCGCTTTTTGCCGATCTCAGGGCGAGCCGCCCGCATTTCGTACTGAATTTCTGCGACGAAGGCTTCAACAACGACGCCTTCATGGAAATGCATGTGCCGGCATTGCTGGAAATGCTCGACATCCCCTACAGCGGCGCCGGGCCCAGCTGCCTCGGCCTCTGCTACAACAAGTCGTTGGTGCGCGGCATCGCCCAGGCGATCGATGTGCCGGTGCCGGCCGAGACCTATTTCAACTCGGACGATCTGGCAGCGACGATCCCGTCGGTGTTCCCGGCTTTGATCAAGCCGAACTATGGCGACTCGTCGATCGGCATCACCAAGGATGCGGTGGTTCATACCTGGGAAGAGGCGATTACCCGCCTCGGCCGGCTGCGCGAGCAGATGCCGGGCTGCCCGATCCTGATCCAGGAATTTCTGACCGGTCCCGAATATTCGATCGGGATCATCGGCAATCCGGGACAAGGTTACCGGGTATTGCCGCCGCTCGAAGTCGATTATTCACGGCTCGACCCGGCACTGCCGCAGCTGCTGCCCTACGAGTCGAAATGGGTCCCCGACTCGCCCTACTGGACCCAGATCGGCTACCGCGAGGCGCGGCTCGACGAAGAAGCGCGCCGCAAGATCGTCGATTACTCGAACATCCTGTTCGAGCGGCTCGGCTGCCGCGACTATGCCCGCTTCGATTTCCGCGCCGATGCCGAGGGCGAGATCCGGCTGCTCGAGGTCAACCCTAACCCCGGCTGGTGCTGGGACGGCAAGCTCAATCTGATGGCCGAGATGGCGGGGCTGCGCTACTCCGACCTGTTGAAGCTGATCATCGAGGCCGCCCAGGAACGGGTCGCCGCGCAGCACCCCGGCCTCGTCAATCCCGCTCGCCGAACGGCGTGCGCAGCGCTCAGCCGGCCGTCGCGGCTGAGATGGCGTAGTCCGGCCAAGTCAACCGCCCCCGGCGAACGCCCAGGTTCGCCTCGAAGAAAATTTCGGCATGTGAGGCGGCTCACATCTCTCTGACGCCGTTAAGATATAGTAAACGCAGAGGACCTTCGAAGCCTCGCTTTGCGAGGCGCCTCAGGATGAGAGATGTTTCTTAATGCGATGAATAACATATCCTCGTGCTAAGGAGCGCCCGGCACAGCCGGGGGCATCTCGAGCACGCACGCCACCCAATGCAGCGCACACTTGCCCAGCCTCTGCGCGAGTACCGCGACATATGCCGTATTAATGACCGGCAATCGCTTGAGCGCCTCCGCGAAATTGAAATAAAACCTTCACCTTCCTCCGAGTTTCCCCTTGCGTCGCCGGCAGATGTGCGTATCTATCGGGGTCTTGACGCACTCGCACGTGCCTATGGCCCATGGTGGTTATGCAACGACGTAACGCGTCCTTTTTGGCAGCCCGGCCCGGTAAATCGCCATGGGGCCGGTCCCGAGAGGGAGGACGGTATGG
This sequence comes from uncultured Alphaproteobacteria bacterium, assembly GCA_963812675.1. Lineage (GTDB taxonomy): Bacteria > Pseudomonadota > Alphaproteobacteria > ATCC43930 > CGMCC-115725 > AP-15. The sequence continues at coordinate 44,628 of CAWEWR010000015.1, forward strand.
TTGCTTTCCGATCAAGGGGCGGCGTGGCGCCCTGCCCTGACGCCAACCTTCGCGGGACGCGTCTGCGCGGGCGGGGTAACCGGGTCATCGACCCGAGTAGTTTAGGCTAATCCGCAAAATTTCTGCCGGGCGGCCTCGATGAGGCCGCACCGGTATTCGTCTCGGTTTCGCGTTCGCTGAACCGAGGCTGCGCCCTGTGGGATGCCCGGGGTGAGGTCTTGGTCGTCGTCCAGCGCCACCGATTGCGTTTAGCCGCCTCGCAATAAGGATGACCCGGCTCATGAGCGAGAGGATCGCCCGTTTTCTTGCCGAGCAAACCCCCGAAACCCCTTGCCTCGTCGTCGATCTCGACCTGATCGTCGCGGCCTATGATGCGCTGCGGCACTATTTGCCGCTCGCTCGGATTTATTATGCGGTTAAGGCGAACCCGGCCGCCGAGATCGTCGACGTGCTCAGCCGAAAGGGCGCCAGTTTCGATGTCGCGAGCCGCGGCGAAATCGAGCTCTGCCTCGGCAACGGGATCGCCCCCGACCGGCTGTCTTTCGGCAACACGATAAAGAAAGAAAAGGATATCGCCTGGGCCTATCAGGCCGGAGTGCGGCTGTTTGCCTTCGACAGCGCTCACGAGCTCGAAAAGCTGGCGCGCGCCGCACCCGGCGCAAGGGTCTTCTGCCGCATCCTCGTCGACTGCGACGGCGCCGAGTGGCCGCTGTCGCGCAAATTCGGCTGCGCGCCGGAGATGGCGGTCGAGCTGTTGCGCAAGGCCCGCGACGCCGGTCTCGATCCCTACGGCATTTCGTTCCATGTCGGCTCGCAGCAGACCGACCTCGGACAGTGGGACGGCGCGGTCGGCACCGCGGCGCGGATGTTCTCGGCGCTTGCCGAGGCCGATATCAACCTGCGGATGGTCAATATCGGCGGCGGCTTCCCGGCGCATTACAGCGGCGAGGTGCCGGGGGTGGAGCGCTACGCTCGGGCGGTGATGGCGGCGATCACGCGGCATTTCGGCAATGATCTGCCCGAGATCATCATCGAGCCGGGGCGTTCGCTGGTCGGTGATGCCGGAATCATCCAGAGCGAGGTCGTGCTGATTGCCGAAAAAGGCGGCGGCGACGACCGGCGCTGGGTCTATCTCGATGTCGGCAAGTTCAACGGGCTGGCCGAGACGATGGACGAGAGCATCAAATACCGCATCGCGACGCCCGGCCGCCGCGGGTCGGCCGGTCCCGTCGTCCTCGCCGGTCCGACCTGCGACAGCGCCGACATCCTCTACGAGAAGACCGAGTACCGGCTGCCGCTCGCCCTGCAGGTCGGCGACAAGGTCGAGATCCTGTCGGCCGGCGCCTACACCGCGAGCTACGCCTCGGTCGGCTTCAACGGTTTCGCGCCGATCCGGACCTACTGCATCTGAGGGCTGGGCGCGTCATCGGCTACCTCCTGCACGAGTTTGCGGAGCATCGCGTCGGCGAAGCTGCGGAAATCCCGAGCGGCGAGGACAAAAGCGCCGGGGCCGCCGATAACGTTGCTGCGGTAATACGCCTCCAGCCAAGGCTCCTCGGTGAGGATCGCGAGCCCGTTGATCGAGATCCCCGCCGCGACGATGCGGTCGCGCGCCACGGCCGGAGGCAGGCCGAAATTGGCCATTCCGTCGCCGGAGATGTCGATGATCCGGCGCGGCGCCGGCTCGGGCATATGGTCGAACGCAGCGGCGGCAGCGAGCAGCGCCGGACCGATCGCGGTCAGCCCTTCGGAACTGCGCGTCGTCGCACGGACGGCGGCGGCGAAGGCGGCGGCGCTGTCTGCGTCCGCGACCCGGGTCCACCCGACCGTGATCGCGATGCGGTCGGGATCGGACCATTCCAGCACCAGCGCTTCGATGCCGCCCGGAACAGCCGAGATCGCGCCGACGAGGCGGGGGTTCTCGAAGGCACGCGCAATGCCGTCGCGCTGCAGCACATAGGAATCGGCCGTCACGCTGGCCGACACGTCGACCGCGAGCACCAGCGCAAGACCCGCGCCGGTTGCCGGCGCCGATGCGGCCAGCAGAGCTGCTGTAGCCAGGAGCCATGTGGACGCGGATGTCGAGATGAATTTCACGCCTGTCCCGAATGAACCCCGCTTTCACCCCCGCGGAAAGTCGGGTCCTGTACTTACCCCTGGCTTGAATATTGCCTTCCCGGCGAAAGCCGGGACCCATTGTCCCGTCACCGCGAACTTCTCAAGTAAGCGCACAGCTTACCAATGATGACAGGCTCGTGCGGCTGAACGGTGGGCCCCGGCTTTCGCCGGGGAGGCGATTCGCGGTGATCTTTCGCAGATCCTCAATGATTGCGAGCCGACATCTCAGGAACGCGGGCGGCGGTTTCGGGCGCGCAGCAAGCGGTACCAAATCGCGAGAGCAAGAAGAACGGCGAGCACGCCGATCACGAGAAACGGCGAAATCCGGCTCTGCGGCTGCTGCGATTCGCCGCCGACACGGATCATTACCCGCGCGACCTGATCGGCGCCCGTCGCCTCGGCGCTCCAGAAGCCGTCTTGGTCGGCCGCGAAAACAAATTTTCCTTGAGCATCGGTGCGCCCGGTGATCGTAGGAGTTTTACCGTCGCCAGGGGGGAACACCTGCACTTCGGCGTTCGCCAGCGGCTTGCCGTCCTGGGTCGCGAATTGCACCGTCACCTCGTGCGTCGCAAACAGGTCGAACGCGACCGAAGACGACGGCGCGAGCAGAAGCGCTGTTGTCAGAGTGAAAACGACAACGAAGGCGAACCTGAGCATGCGATAAAAATAGCGTTCTCCTGACCTGGCGCCAGCGACAAGCCTCGTAATGCCTCAGTCCGAATTTCCCTTTTTCGACCCTTCTTGGCCACTCAGCCATCGCGCTGGGAACGGCTCTTTCTGCCCCACAGCCGCCGTTCCTGCAGAAAATTGGCGTCGTGACTTTATGGTCGTGGACGTGTCCATCGCTAAAGGGTGACGATCTCCCCCTTTTGGCGAGGGCGCCGGCCGAAGTCAGTTATCTTTCGGCTTGAGGAAATTTGATCCGGTCGAGCAACTCCGAGAAGCGCGGATCGGCCCCCAGACGCTCAAAACGCGGGTCAAGGCGCAACCATACTAGCCAGTGGGACCGTTCGGCGAAGGCCCGGTCGAGCCAGGTAAGGGCGGCCTCGCTGTCGCCAATTCCAGCATAAACGAGGGCCACGCCATACGCGGTGACGAACCGGCGCTTTGCAACATCCTGCAGCTCGGCCAGTACCGCTTTGGCCTTTTCACGGCGCCCTGCGGCGCCCTCCACGAACCCGCGCGCCGCAATTGCGACCGGCCACTCGCGAATACTCTGTTCGACTTGCCGGAATTCTGTGAGAGCATCGTCGAGCCGGCCGACCTCCTGGTAGGATCGGCCAAGCCACAAATGTGCCGGCGAGAAATCGCGGTTCATCGTCAGCACGGATTGCAGCTGCTTGATCGCTTCCTCGTACTGGCGGGTATAATAGTAGTGGAAGCCGAGGTCGGTATTGATCGCCAGCGACAGCGGATCGCGCTCGCGCGCTAGTTCGATTTCATGCGCTGCCTCGCCGGCACGACCTGCGGCTAGCAGAAAGATGCTGTACCATTGGTGGGCAGCGGCCCAGGTCGGGTCGAGCATGATCGCCCGCCAGAATTCCGCCTCGGCTGCCGACCAATGCCAGTCGAAATAGAAATTGACATAGCCAAGAGACGCGTGCGGCTCGGCAAGCGCTCCGTCGCGTTCGATAGCCAGCGATGCATGACGCCGCGCCAAAGGGAACGCATCGGCAGGCGAGACAAAGCTCAGATAACCAAGCGTTGCATAACAATCTGCGAGGCCGGCGTAGGCTGCGGCAAAACCTGGATCAAGCGTGACGGCGCGCTTGAAACTCTCGATCGCCTTCCGCAATCCCGCTTCCGAGCGCTGGCCCCAGGCATAACGCCCTTCGAGATAGGCGCGGTACGCGTCAGGGTTTGCGCTGACCGCTCGTGCTGCGCGTGGGCCAAGCGCTGGCCCGAGGCTTAGCCGGGGCGCGCCCTGCGTGGAGGCGTCGAGGCCGCTCACGAATGTTGCTTGGGCAGCCGAGCCAATCGCAACGACCGGTGCCACGAAACGATAGCCACGCTTCGACACGGTCTGGATCAGTGCAGCGCCACCGGGCCTGAGGGCCTTGCGTACGGCCGAGATATTGACGCTGAGATTGACTTCCTCGACGAACCGGCCCGGCCAGACCGCCTCGAACAATTCGTCCTTGCTGACGAGGCGCCCGCTACGGCGCACGAGAACAAGAAGAAGATCGAAAGCCTTCCCGGTCAGCGGCACGCGCTCGTGATCGCGCAGCAATAGCCGCTCCCGCGGAACCAGAAGGAAGTCGCCAAACTGGAAACTCGCTCCGTCTGCCATAGTCCCTGCACCGGCTTAGGAAATTTCCAGGAAAATTTTCGGACATTCCCAAAGACGATATTTGCTATTGCAGGGATCCTACACGTCCACCGGACCGACCGCCATCGGAGAGCCGAAATGGGTAAGTCGTCTAAATGCGGCATCGGCCGCTTTTTGTTACGTGCAGGCATAGCATTGGTCGCTCTCAGCGTGTTAATCCGCCCGCTTGCCGCCGCGCCCGAGGACGAGGTGCGCACGACGTTTGACCGCTTCGTCGCGGCGCAAAACGAACACGACGCCAAAGCGGTCGAAGCATTGCTGCTGAACTCGCCGAGTTTCCTCTGGATAACCCGAGGTGCCCCGGTGTGGGGTGTCGATGCGGCCATGAAACGCTTCGCCACGCTCTATCAGGGGACATGGCGCCTCGATCCGGAGCCAGGGAGCCTGAAGGTAGTGATGCTAGGGGACGGGGTGGCACAACTCTATGTCCCGATCATGTTTACGATCGCGCCGTCAGGTCAATCCGCCCAACCGACCCGGTTCCTGATGAACCAAGTCCTGGTCAAGACAGCCACTGGTTGGAAGGTATCCAGCATTCTCCCGATACCGGCACCGACGCAATAGATTCCATCGAACTCATCCCGGCCGAACCCCAAAACAGGATCGCAAACAGCGGCGGTGCCTTGCGGACGCAGTTATGTCCGCTTCCGGCGCTTCTCGGCCATTCGGTCCGCTGGGATTGAAGCGGTGATTTCCA
>CAWEWR010000016.1:0-80748 GCA_963812675.1 uncultured Alphaproteobacteria bacterium
CGTCTCCGCCGACAATAACGTGTTCGACGATCGCGAGCTGCTGCCCGCGAAAGCTGTCGAAGCCGAAAACCTCGCGAAGCACGTCCTGCGGGCTGCGTTCGCCTTGGCCGCTCACAGGCAAATCCGGGACGTCGTAATTGAGCGGCGCCCTGGCAAAACCCCGCGCACCGCGCGGGACTCCTCGTTCAGCCGGAAGCGTCTAGCACGCTCAACCAACTGTCCCAGGCGTACCATCGGCGCGACCCCGCCGCTGTGATAGGCCGACCCTATGAACGATACCGCCGAAATCCTCAAGGCCACCTAAGCCTAAGATGCCAACTTCCCGGCAACAGCGCCCAACGAGTTGACCGCGTTTGGGTGATCGGGTAGGAGCCGGGGTGCCCTTTGGGTCGCTCCAATGACTCCTGGTATAATTCATCAAGGCAGATCGTCCAACAACGGCGATCCCAAAGTCAGCCTAGCATCGCGATAGGCCGGCGAGAGCAAGACAAGTCGTTCGGGAAAGATGGCGAGGTATACGGTCCGCTCAGCGCCTCGCTCAACGGAAAACCCAAAGTGCGCCAGTGCTGCGTCTCCTAGGTGGGCGCACTTCTCCCTGTCGAACCGCAATCGCTGATAACGGTCAGCCAAAAGGCGCAGGGCTTCCAGAGCCTCGCGATCGGTGCGCTGTTTCAGTTCTTCGTACCGGCTGACGACGCGTAAGCCATCTGTTTTCCAATCCCTGAGGGTTATCAGGCCAGGTTCATCGAAGACCATCAATACCTGAAACGGGTCATCATCACTCCACCACGCGATTCGCGCCGTCCAACGTGACAGAAGGCGAAGGCGTCCCCGGCCATCAATTTTAGTGACCTCTTCCGCGATCACTAAGGAATCGGGGTCGACGATCGGGAGGCCGCTCGGACGGGTTCGCGACATTGGGTCAATATGGGTAAATTTATGTCCGAAGGCTATGTTGAACGGATTTCACATAGTTCTTGTTTTGTTCGAACAGTTAGCTAGGTTGGAGGCACAACCGACGATTTAGCCTCGGTCCGTCGACAACATGTGGCAATTCCGGATTGACGCAGCTATCAGATCCTGCGATCTTATGATCGCAATCCTAGTCGTGGTTTTCTCACCTATGAGACTAGGCGGCGTTTCTCGCGTGGAGCACTATGAAGAACCCGACAGGCGATTTTGGGCGCAGGTTTGGGTAAATCTAGTGGGTCGTGCGAAACTTGGCGAACCACCTGTAGGAGGCAGGAATGCACGGACCGGTTCCGGGTCGCGCATCAAACGAAGAAATAACTGAACTGGCACTCGACTCCGCGATCGCGCTAGACAAGCGGCTGCGGCAGGAACCGATTGACAGCAACATCGTAGACGCGTTCCTTCACGTCCTGGAGGGCATCGTGAACGTCTCCGCCGATCATGCGGCAGGTAGGCTGATTTCAGACCCCCGCAAAATGGGCGTGGTGACCCGTGCGTACCGTCACCTACAACAGGAAAACCTATCCACAATACAGGAATTAATCGAGAAGATTAACCAAATGTCTCAGACCTATCGTGATCCTAACGTTAGTGCCGCCCAAATTGAGCTTCTTCGTGATTTCTGCATCGCACTTCATAGGGAATTCCTTGGTCACGCTCTGCGGAGTTACGATGCGGAGCGCCGGCGAGACGCAGGAAAGCAAAATGCCGCGAGATTACTTTGATTACAGCAGGGAGAAACTCGTCTCGTTCAATCGCCAGATTCACGATCTATTATCGGCTGATTTTCCGATACCGCGCACCCGGGTAGCATTAGAAAATATACGAGTTGTATTCGAAGCGCAGCTACAGAGAATTGATTCTTTGGGTATAGTCTCTGACGTAATTCGCAGAGAAACCTGCGCGCATATCAACGTAATGATCAAGAAATTCCTTCCTTTGCTTGGCTTCATATTGCGATCCACCAATGTCCGCAATTCATTCGAGTTGACAGATCCAATCACGCGACTTTCAAAACATTTATTTCAGAAAGAGCTGGTATTCATATTGTCGTCTGAGTGGGAATTTTCCCCGTTAACCTATTCCCTTTCTTTTCAGGAACTGCCCGACGTCATCCTGCTCGGATTGCCTAGTTTCGAGTCGGCCAATGCGCTCGTGATCCCCCTTGCGGGTCATGAGCTCGGCCATTGGATTTGGCGAGAGGAGGACATCAGCACCAAGATTGCCAGAGCCTTAGAAGAAAACGTCTTGAACGTTTATATTGACAACTGGAACGATTTTCGAACGATTTTCTGGGACAAAGATGTCGGCAACATTAGAACTGATATACAGATTAGAGATGTCTGGCTGAGTTCATACGATTCGGCAATTCACCAATTGGAAGAAATCTTCACCGACTTTGTAGGCTTGAAGCTCTTTGGCGAAAGTTATCTGCATAGCTTTGAATATCTTTTAGCGCCGTCAACCGGGGAATTTCGCTGGCGAGACTATCCCGGACTGAAGACGCGCGCAGAGTTCCTTGAGAAAGCGGCGGCCCACTTTGGAATCTCGACGCCGACGAATTATAGCAGACGTTTTGACAACCCTGCGGGAATTTCGGATCCTGCCGACCGATTTTTGACCGATAGTAGCGATGCAGCTACATCCGCGACCATAAATTCCATATTGGCCTGCGTAGACGAATTGAGTGTCAAACTTCAATTCCCGAGAACGTCAAATGGAAAAATTGCACAATGTCTACAGTGTATCCGCAACGGCGTACCCGCAGAGGGTATGGACTATATTGGCAACATTATTAATGCTGGCTGGATGGCGTATCTTGATGCGACGATTTTGCCGTGGAGCGAGACGAGGGACGGTCGGCGCATCGACGCGCTCAACGAGATCCTCTTGAAGTCAATCGAGGTGGTCGAATTCGAAGCTAGGATGAAGGCTGACGATGCTGCTAACCGTTGACGCAATTTGCGATCAACTAAAGGAGGAACCGCAGGACGGCGGGATGGGCCTACCTATAATCCCCCAGCCCGACATCGAAGAGTTGCGTCGGCGAGGCGGCGCATCTATTGATCTTAGGCTAGGCCGATGGTTTCTGACGGTGCGGCAATCGAGTGCGCCAGTTATCGAATTAGATGACGAGCAACACACGCCAATAGGACAAAAGAGCTATTTTGTTCCGTTCGAAGAGAAATTTTATCTGCATCCAGGAAGATTTGTACTCGGAATAACTCTTGAATGGATACGATTGCCGGAAAGAATATGTGGTTACGTCACGGGGCGGTCATCATGGGGGCGGCGAGGTCTGATTATAGAGACGGCGGCGGGTATCCATCCCGGTTTTTCCGGCTGCCTTGCGCTTGAACTCGCAAACGTGGGTGAATTACCGATCGCTCTCAAACCGGGTATGCGGATTTGTCAGATATTTCTGCATCAGACGACGAGCGGGCAGACAGTCGCCAGTTCATTCGATGGGCGCCGTCGCCCCGTACTCGGCGCGATACGCAAAGATAAAATTCAGGCCCGGCTGACCGCCGAGTGATTGCGCTGCCCCCATCCTCAAGCTCCTGTCATCCCCCCTTACAAACGCGATGCCGCGTCCCTTTTACGGGGGCCGCTCCTTCCGCTTCGGTATTTGCGCCCAGTGGTGCTGCGGCAGCGTGTTGAACGCCCCTTACGAACGGACATAAAGCAGATCGAGGGCCGCGTCCCGAACGGCGCGCTCGATCTCGGCGGCCTCGCCGGGCGACAGCCGTGAATTGAGGGCCGCCGCGCGCACCCCCGCCTGACGCAGCGCGTCGACCTGGTCCTTCATCAATGCAATCAGCGGGGACACTACGACGCCGACGCCCGAACGCAGCAGCGCCGGGATTTGGTAACACACCGACTTGCCGCCGCCGGTCGGCATCAGCACGACGGCGTCTCCGCCGACAATAACGTGTTCGACGATCGCGAGCTGCTGCCCGCGAAAGCTGTCGAAGCCAAAAACCTCGCGGAGCACCCCCTCGGGGCTGCGTTCGTCTTGGCCGTTCACAGACAAACCCGCTGCATCCTATCCGGGGGACCGGTGCACGGTGAGATCCCCGGCATTACTCAGAACATTCCTTCATCGGCGAAATTCTATACGAGCCATACCAGTCCCGCAGCCACATCAAAAACATTCCTTACGCCCCGGAGGGGGGTGGCAACACATGGCCGACGCATCTGCCTCAAATGCAGCATGCGCACCCTTGCCGATACTTTCGCCGTTGCCGCGCAAACCCGGCACATTCTAACCCGCTAAGTGTTAGTGGTTACGGTGGAGCAGGGCTTCCTGCTTGCCACTTCATGCCCGCCTCTTGGGGAACTGAGTTGTACCGAAAAAGGATGAGATCTTCGCCTTGGGATTGTGCATCGACCCGGGAAGCGATAAGACGGCCGGCGCGCGTATCCAGCGAACCCGGGGCCGCAACCGACGGTCCCAGCCGCGGCTATCGCTGGCTGATCGCATTTGCCGCGCGAAGCGAGGTAAACGTGTTTATTCGCCGTCGCATCCGAGACAGAAAATCGCTGGTCTTGGCGGCGGGCATCGTGGCCCTCGCCTTTGTCTCCTGCGGTTCGCTGTCACGCGTGGCAGTCTGCGCAGAGACGAATTCGCCGGCAAGCGCCGATGCGCCCGGTCTCGAGACCGCGCCCGCTGATCCGACCCCCTTTACCGGCAATCCCGAGATCAAGACGCGGCTTGACGCGCCAGGCAAGCCGACAATCGCCGGTGAAAAGCTGCATGGTTGGCTGCTGCGCCGCTTCTATGGCGCACATGGATATCAAACGGTGTGGGACGGCCGCCCGGAAGAAGCCAGCCGCCTGCTGCGTGACGCCGTTCTGCGCGCCGCCGACCATGGTCTCGACCCAGGGTTGTTTCACGGCAACGCACTTGCCGAGCACGGCCCGAACCTGTCGCCGCCGAACCTGTCGCCGGTTGAACGTGATCTGCTGCTCTCCGACGCGTTTCTATCATATGCCGATGCGCTGGCGCGGGGGGCAATGCCGATCGAGGAGCGGATGGACGACGAGGATCTGACGCCCGAGCCGGTCGACACCGTTGCGGTGATCGACGCCGCGATTGCCGCTCCCGACCCGGCAAAGGTGATCGAAGCCCTCGCCCCTGCATCCGCCGAATATGAGACTATGCGCCGAGCCTACGCCCAATACCGGGCGATCGCCCTCGGCGCTCAAGGCGCACGGAGCAAAACCGTGCGCACATCTTCGGAACGCGCGGCGGCAGCCGAACCGCGGATGCGGCAGCTGGTGGTCAACCTCGAACGGCTGCGCTGGCTGCCGCGTCAAATCCCGCGGGATCGGGTTGTCGTCAATGCCGCCATTGCCCGCCTTCAGCTGTTCCGTGACGACCGGCCGGTATTCACCACCCGTGTCGTCGTCGGCGAGACCGACAAGCAGACGCCCGAGTTGCAATCGACGATCAATGATGTCCTGTTTAACCCGCCCTGGAACATTCCGCGGTCGATCGCCCAAAAAGAAATCTTGCCGAAATTGGCTGCCGATCCCGGTTACTTGGCCAGCCACCACATGAGATTTCGCAGCAATGGAGCGGTCCAACAGGAGGCTGGACCCTACAGCGCCTTGGGTCGGCTGAAATTCGAGATGACCGATCGCTACGACGTTTATCTGCACGACACTCCCACCAAATCGCTGTTCCAGTCTGCGGCCCGCATGATGAGCCACGGCTGCGTTCGCGTCGAAAACCCGCGGGTCCTAGCGGTAATGCTGCTCGGGCAGCCAATGGAGGCGATCGACAAGGGGATCGCCGCCGGACACACCAGCCGGCGAGCTTTACCGGTCCCGATGCCGATTTTCGTTGTCTACCAGACGGCCTACGTCGAATCGGATGGTTCGGTGCAGTTCCGCGGCGACCCGTATGAGCGGGACGAGGAGATTTGGCGATACCTCACCCGGTCGCAACCGCTGCCGGTTGCCCAAGATTCTCCCGCGGGCCAGCGGAAAGGGTGATCTATCTGCAGTCCTTTTCAACCGTTGCATAATATCTGGAGGACAAATCTCCAAACATTTGGTTGATTTGAAACGATCGGGCTTGTTTGAGCAGTTTCGAGGTGCTATGGCGTCTCTCGGGGGAAAATTGGGGGGTTGCCAGTGCCAGCTTCTTCTTTGCTGAGCCGGCGCCGACTGCTCGGCGTTGCGGCTGCGGTTACTACAGTTGGTCTCATCACGCCGGCTCCGGCCATTTCTTACGCGCCACGATCGATATCGCTTTACAACACCCATACCGGCGAATGGCTGCGGACGGTGTACTGGGCCGACGGCCACTACATCCGCGAAGCTGTCAGGGACATCAACTGGATCTTGCGGGACCACCACACCGACGAGATGCGCCCGATGGATGCGGGGGTTCTGGACGTCCTAGGCATGCTGCGCGAGCAGCTCGATACGCCCGACCCCTTTCTGGTGGTTAGCGGCTACCGTTCGCCTGCCACGAACATGAGATTGTACCTGCGCGGCGAGGGGGTGGCGAAACACAGCTATCACATAAAGGGCATGGCGGTCGATCTTCGCTCGGAGGGGCGTAGCTTGGAGCAGGTGCGCGAAGCGGCCCTCAGCCTGCAATGCGGTGGCGTCGGCTATTATCCCAGATCGGGTTTCGTCCACGTCGATTGCGGACCCATCCGGCGCTGGTGAAGAGCGGTTCTCCCGGGCACCCTTTCGGTGCGCGGATCGCGGGGACTGCACGGCCTTTCAGCAATCGGACGTGGAACTCTCGCCGCGTCCCAAGGTTGTACCTGCGGGAAGCAACTTCGCTGATGGGCTACCATGCTAGGCACAATTCTGCTGATAATTCTGATCCTCTTGTTGATCGGCGCCTTGCCGACATGGCCGTATAGCGGTGGGTGGGGCTACTACCCGAGCAGCGGGCTCGGTTTAGTGCTGATTATCATCATCGTTCTACTCGCCTTGGGTCGAATATAGCGATGGGCGACCTCGGCGGGATCAACCCGTCCGAGGCCCTCTCCGCAATACCTCGACGCGCAACGGCAGAGGGGTGCCGAGCCAAAGCGCAAATCCGGTGTGATCCGCGACGCTGTCATCGGTGAGCGGGTGCACAAGAATATCGAGCCCCTCGCGGTTCAGCATCAGCCACGGCACCAATCGGGGGAATTCTTCGACCGCGAACGCCACCTGATACATCGCTACCGGATGAGGCCCGACCGGCTCGTCGTGCCAGCTCCCGATCCGAACCCGCGGGAAATTTTCCCCGATTGCGGTTCGCATTCGCTCCGCGGCCGGCCGGGTCTCCGGAGCGTAATAAAGGTGCGCATGGTATCCCGAGATGATGCCGGGATCGACTGCCTCAGCCATGCTCACCTCCGTTGTTGGACCCACCAGTTTCACAGGGCGGCGTCGTTGCACCAGCACCGAGCGCTCGCTGCATCAGGACGCAGTCGATCCAGCTGCCGAATTTGAACCCGACGGCGGGCAAAAGACCGGTTCGCGTAAAACCGAGCGTCTCGTGCAGCCGGATCGACGGCCACTGGTCGCTGCCGCCGATCACGGCAATCATCTGGCGATAGCCGAGTTCGCAGCAGCGTTCGACGAGGGTGGAGAGCAGGGCTCGGCCAATGCCGCGACCGACCTCCGCAGTGTCGACGTAAATCGAATCTTCGAGCGTGAACCGATAGGCCGACCGTGAGCGGTATCGTGAAGCGTAGCAGTATCCGACCACCCGTCCCGATCGCTCGGCTATCAGATAGGGCAGTTTGAGCGCAAGAATGTCCCCCCGGCGCCGCGCAACCTCGTCCTCATCCGGCGGAATGTCCTCGAAAGAGGCAACGCCATGAAGGACGTGATGACGGTAGATGGCGGCGATTTTGGGTATATCGTCGTCGCGAGACGACCGGATCGCGATTTTCATGGGCGCCGGATCATGGCGTCAGCCCTGGATCAGGCGCACCGGATTGCCATCGAGAAAAGCGATGATGTTCTCGACGATCTGCGGGTAGGAGCTGCGGTAGTTCTCCTCGGTGACGTAGCCGATATGCGGGGTCAGGATCACATTCGGCACCGTGCGCAGCGGGTGGTCGATCGGCAACGGCTCCTTGTCGTAGACGTCGAACCCGGCATAGGCGAGGCGTCCCTCTTTCAGCGCCGCAATAATCGCCCCGGTGTCGCAGATCGGCCCGCGGGAGGTGTTGACAAGGATCGCACTCGGCTTCATCAGCCCGACCTCGCGGGCGCCGACGAGGCCGCGGCTGCGCAGGCTCAGCACAAGATGCACCGAGAGAATGTCGGAGCGGCGGAAGAGTTCGTCCTTTTCGACCCGCTCGACTCCCTGCCCAGCCGCCCTTTCGGCGGTCAGGTTCTGGCTCCAGGCGATCGCCTTCATGCCGAAGGCGAGGCCAACCCGGGCGACCGCGGTGCCGAGACGCCCGAGGCCCAGGAGGCCCAAGGTCTTTCCGGCGACGCGGTGGCCGATGCGGGTCTGCCACCCGCCCTGCCGCATGAACTGATGATCTTCGGCGATGCGCCGGGCGGCCCCGAGGATCAGCCCCCAGGCGAGTTCGGCGGTATCCTCGTTGCCGCCGCCTGGGCCACCGGTACCGCACACGGTCACGCCGCGGTCCTTCAGCGCCGCCATATCGAACGAGGCGTTACGCATGCCGGTCGTGATCAGCAGTTTCACCTTGGGCAGACGATCGACGACCGATTTCGGAAACGGCGTGCGCTCGCGCATCGCCGCGACGAGCTCGGATTCGGCGAGCGCGCGCACCACCGCGTCCTCATCAGGGAAGGGGTGGCGCTCGACGGCGATCTCGACGCCGCGGCCGCTGACCGGCGACCAATCCGCCATGTCGAGCGCCGCGCCCTGATAATCGTCGAGGATGCTGAGCCGCATCGCCGCCTCCCGTTTGCCGCGCCCTTAAGCCGCCATCGCCTTTTGAAGATTAGCGTCGAGCTTGTCGAGGAACTGGTTGGTCGTCAGCCACGGGTGATCGGCGCGGATCAGGATCGCCAGATCGCGGGTCATGTCGCCGCCTTCGACCGTGTCGACGCAGACCTTCTCCAAATTCTCGGCAAAGCGGACGACATCGGGGGTGCCGTCGAACGTGCCGCGATATCGCAGCCCGCGAGTCCAGGCGAAGATCGAGGCGATCGGATTGGTCGAAGTTTCCTTGCCCTGCTGATGCTGGCGATAATGCCGGGTGACCGTTCCGTGCGCCGCTTCGGTCTCGACCGTCCTGCCGTCGGGCGTCAGCAAGACCGAGGTCATCATGCCGAGCGAGCCGAAGCCCTGCGCCAAGGTGTCCGACTGCACGTCGCCGTCGTAGTTCTTGCAGGCCCAGACAAAGCCGCCGTTCCACTTCAGCGCCAAGGCCACCATGTCGTCGATCAGCCGATGCTCGTAGGTCAGGTTGCGCTTTTTGAATTCGGCGGCGAACTCGTTGTCGAACACTTGCTGGAACAGGTCCTTGAAGCGCCCGTCATAGGCTTTGAGGATAGTATTCTTGGTCGAAAGATAGACCGGCCAGCCGCGCTGCAGCCCAAAATTGAAGGAAGAGCGTGCGAACCCCTTGATCGATTCGTCGAGGTTGTACATGCCCATGGCTACGCCGCCGGCGGGGAAATCGAACACCTTGCGCGTGACCGGCTCGCCGCCGCCTTTGGGGGTGAATGTCATCGTCAGAGTGCCGGCTCCCGGAACGACAAAATCGGTCGCGGCATATTGATCGGCATAAGCGTGGCGCCCGATCACGATCGGCTGCGTCCAGTTGGGTACTAGGCGCGGCACGTTCTGGCATACGATTGGCTCGCGGAAGATCGTGCCGCCAATGATGTTGCGCAACGTGCCGTTCGGCGATTTGTACATGCGCTTGAGGTTGAATTCCGTCACGCGCGCCTCGTCGGGCGTGATCCCGGCGCATTTTACGCCGACCCCGTAGCGTTTGATCGCCTCGGCGGCCTCGACGGTAACTTGGTCCTCGGTGGCATCGCGCTTCTCCATGCCGAGGTCGTAATATTTCAGCTCGATGTCGAGATAGGGCAGGATCAGCTTGTTCTTGATGAAACTCCACATGATCCGCGCCATCTCATCGCCGTCGAGCTCGACGACGGGCTGGGCCACTTTGATCTTCGCCATCAAATTCATCCTCGTGTGTGGCCGCACAAAACGTGCTGCCCGGCTTGACGGTTTGCGGAAAATAAAGAGCGGGGAAATCCTAGGCAAGCCGGAGCCGCCGACATGTGGCGTGCCGTCTGTCAGCTCGCTCGCCGAAGCGCAAAGCCTAGGTGGAAGGATGGCTGGGGATGCAGTGCATTGCTGAAGCGGCGGAAACTCCCGTGTAGTCCCGGCCGATCCTGCAATGCGAGAAACCCCGATCGGGATCGGGCAGCATCGGCCGAATGGGCGCGCTGGACGCGCAGATCACCGAGCTGGGGCCGGCTCTGCGGCGCCACGCGCCCGCTCACTTGCGCGTTCCTCCCGCGATCCAGGGCAGCCCTACTGTGCGCATGCGAGATGTGTCGGCGACGACCCCAGCAGAGCCGCGACAGCCGGCTTGGATTGGACCAGCTCGGCCGCCGATCGGGGCGCTCCCCAGTCCAGCCAACGACGCACATACCGGCCGATCTAGACCGCAATCGCAAGGGGGCTCTCAGCCCCCTCGCAGCGATGGTCAGGCGTTCGACGAAGCTCGCAACCCGGTCACCGTGGCGGGGCGCCGCTGTAGGGCGTCAGGCCAGGTCCGCCCGCGTTGGGACCAGGCATTCCCATGCTATTCCCCCCTGACGGGCTGGGCCTCGGGGCCGGTGGCGGCATCGCGCCCATCGGGGGAGCACCCGCCTGCAGGCGGGCCAGCTCTGCTTGGTTCAGCTGTGCGGTGGTATCCGTCCCCGACTTGGGGCCATGGGCATGGAGCATCTGGTGAGTGCTCGCCACATGGTGGGCGCGCGCATGATGGTGCTTTGGCGGCATCGCCGAGGTTGTGTCTGAGGCCGAAGGTGGAGGTGCGCCCGTGCTGTACGGCGTCAGACCAGGCCCACCGGGATTGGGGCCGGGTACACCCAGAGCGTTTCCGCCCGATGGATTGGCTGGTTGCGCCCAGGCTGGCGCGCAAAGCGCAAGCGCGCCAATCACCGCAACGCCGCTCAAGAGATGCTTTGTTTTCATCTGTAGCCTCCGATGATGACTATTTCGGCAGGCCCCTCGTTGGGGCCGTCCACACGAGCGATCAGCGTCCGCGACAGCCGCGACCGCCCCGGCAAGAGCGAAACGGCGCGCAGCGCTGGACGCCGGAACCGATCGTAGGGCTGAGTTGAGCCGCCGGTCTATTCAATTTCGGAAATCCCTTGCTACGGGTCCCTCAGTAGAACGCAACCCGAGGCCATGTTTATCCGCAGGATAGCTGCTCCATCGTGAAGGAGCCCAGACCGCGACCGTTGAGTTCGAACGCCGGCGTTCCTTGGAGGCATCAACCCCGAGCATCCCCACCCAGAGCGACTGCCCATCCATAGCAGCACCGAGTAGAGACGCCTAACCTTCGCGCCCCGCACTTGTAGAGCCAAGCCTCGTTCCGCAGCCTCAATGACCTTGAACGGGCCGCCGGCCCTGACGGTCCATCAACCCGGGAGGTGATAGCGAGTGCAGGGAAAGCGGCGACGGGATAGGGCTGGAGATCATCGCCAAGCTCACGACGCGTTATTCACACCTACGAGTTTCCCAGCCGAAGCCCGACCTTACGGCGCGGCTCTGGGGGTTACCTCTAAAGTCGCCATCAGAGCCGCGATCGTCGGGACTACCCGGACAAGCTCTCGTGCCTCGGGCCGCGCAAAGCCTTTTGTGACGATATGTTCGATGAGAGCGCGCAGGTGCGCCCAGTAGCCGCCAATATCGGCGAGCAGGATCGGCTTGTCGTGGAGCCCGAGCTGCTTCCAGCTGAAGATCTCGAACAGTTCGTCGAGCGTGCCGATGCCGCCGGGCAAAACAGCAAACGCATCCGCTTTCTCCGCCATCAGACGTTTGCGCTCGTGCATGCTCTCGACCACCACCAGCTCCGTTGCGCCGCGATGCGCCAGCTCGGCGTTGCGCAAGCGCGATGGAATGATCCCGATTACTTCCCCGCCGCCGGCCAAGACGGCATCGGCGAGAAGTCCCATCAGCCCGACCCGCCCGCCGCCGTAAACCAGCCCGATCCCGGCCGCGGCCAGACGAGCCCCGAGCTCGGTCGCCGCCTCCCGGTATTGCCCGTCGACCGCGCCAGAGGAGCCGCAATAGACGCATAGCCGCGCGATGTTCGACATGCCCGGTCAGGGCCCGTCGGGTCGTGAGGATTGCAAGCGCATCTGGCGAGGCATACACTGTGGTCTGCGGCAATTCGACGATTTTCGCGAGGATCTGTGCGGCACGGCTATCTCGTCGGCTCGGCTGTCGCGGTTCTGCTGGTTGGTGCCGCTGCTGTCCTGGTTCTTCCGCGCAGCGGTGCTCCTCCGGACGGAAAGGCCGGCACTCAAGCAGCTCGGCCGCCCGGCGGTCCTGCGCCTGCCGGGGAGGACCGAGCCGAACCAGGACTCGCACCACAGCCCAGTGCGCCCATCGTGCCGAGCTTTGACGTCGTTAAAGTCGGTCCGACCGGAACCGCGGTCATTGCCGGACGCGCCGAGCCGGGAAGCAAAGTGACGGTCCGCGACGGCGACAAGGTTATCGGCGAAGTGACAGTTGATCGCCGCGGAGAATGGGTGCTCGTCCCGGATCAGCCGATCGGGCCGGGCGACCGGTTGCTCTCACTCGAGGCGTCCGGCCCAAGGGTCGGCGCGACGGTCAAATCGGAGGAGACCGTAGCGCTGTCGATCAGTCCGCCAAAAGCGGGCGGAAAGGAAGAGACGACGCTGGCGGTGATCTTGCCGCGGGACGGCAACGCAGCGCCTCGTGTGCTGCAGCGCCCCGACAGGTCGTTGCCGAGCAGTCAAGGGGCGCCTTCTGCCGACCAGCCGCTCGCTTTGTCGATGGACGCGCTGGAATACGATGATCAAGGCAGGGTCGTCCTATCCGGGCGGGCGACGCCTGGGGCCACCGTCCAAATCTATGCCGGGAACCAGCCGCTCGCGACCGCAACGGCCGATGCGGCCGGGGAGTGGTCGACAACGTCGACCCGAGCAGTCGGTCCGGGGCGCGTCGAGTTGCGTCTCGATCAGCTGGGGAAAGACGCTCACGTCGTGCAGCGCATCGTCGTGCCCTTGGCGCAGGCTGCAGCCGGGGAGCTGAGGCCGGGGCAAAGCTATACTGTGCAGCCCGGCAACAATCTGTGGCAGATATCGCGCCGCGCCTACGGCGTCGGGACCCGTTATCTGATCATCTACTCGGCCAATCTCAGCCAGATCCGCGATCCCGAGCGCATCTATCCCGGTCAAGTATTCAGGGTGCCAAAGTCGTAAGCTACCGGGCTCCTTCCTAGTGCCGCTTCGCCCAGGGACGCTGGCGCGCCAGCTCGACAAATTTCGCCCGCTGTTCGGGCGACAATTTCGTCAGAAACGACAGGGTGACCGGCGCCAACTCGTGCATGTAGCCGCGACGCGTTCGTCCCGCTTCGTCGAACAGTTGCACCACCTTCGAGACGTCAGCGTCGGGCTTGGCGACTTCGGACCAAGCTTTGCCCATCAGTGGGTCGATCGCCTCATGCATCGTCTGCAAGTTCGCGCGCACCGCTTGAGAGTACTGCACGAACGCCTCTTTCTGTTGTGGGTCGAGCCGTAGCTGCGCACCTATCCACTCTAGCCGTTCTGCTGCGTAGATCGGCGGGGGGTAATCCCGGAAGTGGCTCCACAGAAAAGCGGCGACAAAGAAGAGGTTGAGCACCAATGATACGGTTAGCAGCCATACGAGCGGCTGCCGCGCACCGCTACGTGCTGCCAATGAGGCGACCGTCACGTCCGCATGCCTTCGCCCAGATCACGCAAGAAGTTAGGTCCCGGGTCGAACAATTCGGGAAGCAGACCGGTGTCGCCGGGCTGCCGCTGCTCGCTCAGCGCAAGCGAGGTGTCGCTGCCCATCGCAAAGCCGAGCCAGCCGACCAATGCAACGGCCGCCGCAAGGCTTCCCCACTGTGCAGAAATTTGGAGAAGGCGGCGGCCTTGCCGAGGCGCGAGCGGCACTACCTTCCCGCCAACGGAGCCCGTGTCAGGCGATATCGTACTGGCTCGCGCGACGATCCGATCGAGACCGGCGCACGTCCACTCGCCAGCAGCAAGCCCGCGGGCCGCGCGCACGTCGGCTGCGGCCTCCGGATCGGCGGCGAGCAGCGCGGCGACGCGCTCCCGCTCCTCGATATCGAGGAGCCCATCGGCATAGGCGGCGAGGTCGAGAAACCGCGCCGCCTCGTCCTCCTCGGCATCCATCGTGCAGCATCGCTGCCACAGACGGCGATCCGCCGCCGGGTTTGGCGCGTATTCTGGTCCTTCGCTTTGCGTCATGGCAACGTCTTCCTACAGTGTTTACGCGGCAGGGAACCGGAGCATCCCCGCAACCGCGGCGTTCATTCGACTTCGGCACGGAAGTGGGCGCGCAGCTTGATCATCGCTTTGTGGTGGGCACTGCGGACGGTCTGCGGGTCGATCCCAAGGGCGAAGGCAACCTCGGAAACTTCCATCTCACGGTCGTACAACATCGTTAAGATTTCCCGTTGGCGCGGCGACAGCAACGCTTCCGGCAGTTTGAGCTTGCGTACCGGCTCGACCGGATCGATCGCGAGGCGTCCCTCCGGCACCGTCTCGATCGGCACCGACAGCGGCCGGTGACGGCGCATCGCGTCCCGCGCGGTGCTGCGCGCAACGATCGTGATCCAGGTGGAGAGACCGGCGCGAGACGCGTCGTAACTGCGCAGCAGCCGGAAGTCGTCCTTACAGAGCCGCAGAAAGACGTCCTGCGTCAGGTCTTCCACCTCGGCCGCCTCGCGCGCGACACCTCGCACCGCGGCAACGACAAGGCCGGCGTATCGGCGAACAAACGCCTCCCAGGCTCCTTTGTCGCCACGCAGAAGCCTGTCCAAATCCCCGTCTTGCGCCAATCAGGACGTCCCGCCGTCACTCGGCCCGGCCGCGCGATCAAGCGAGCCCGGCAAAGAAATCGTTCCCCTTGTCGTCGATCACAATGAATGCGGGGAAATCGACCACTTCTATGCGCCAGATCGCCTCCATCCCGAGTTCCGGATATTCCACGACCTCGACTTTACGGATGCAATCCTGCGCGAGGCGGGCCGCCGACCCGCCGATCGAGCCGAGATAAAACCCGCCATGCTTATGGCACGCGGCGCGGACCTCGGCACCCCGATTGCCTTTGGCCAGAGTGACGAAGCTGCCGCCGGCCGCCATGAAGCTATCGACATAGCTGTCCATCCGTCCGGCGGTGGTGGGCCCGAAGGAGCCCGAATCGTATCCTTCCGGGGTCTTGGCCGGTCCCGCGTAATAGACCGGGTGATGCTTGACATAATCGGGCAATCCTTCGCCACGGTCGAGCCGCTCCTGCAGTTTGGCATGTGCGATGTCGCGGGCGACGACCAACGGGCCGGTCAAGCTCAGGCGTGTCTTGATCGGGTATTGCGAGAGGCGGCGGCGGATCTCGTCCATCGGCCGCCCGATATCGATCGGGATCACCTCGCCGCCCAGTCCGGCGGCGTCGATGTCCGGGAGAAATCGCGCCGGGTTGGTTTCGAGCTCTTCGAGGAACACCCCGTCCGCGGTGATCTTGCCGAGGATCTGCCGGTCCGCCGAGCACGAGACGCCGATCCCGATCGGCAGGCTCGCGCCGTGGCGCGGCAGCCGGATCACTCGCACATCGTGGCAGAAATACTTGCCGCCAAACTGCGCCCCGATCCCGAGTCCACGGGTCAGTTCCAGCACTTCCTCCTCGAAACCGCGGTCGCGATAGGCCTGCCCGTAGCGGTTCCCTTGCGTCGGCAGCGCATCTAGAAAGCGGCAGCTGGCGAGCTTGACCGTCTTCAAATTCATCTCGGCCGAGGTGCCGCCGATGACGATTGCCAGATGATAAGGCGGGCACGCCGCCGTGCCGAGAGTGCGGAGTTTTTCGTCGAGGAATTCGACCAACGATTTCGGATTCAACACCGCCTTGGTTTGCTGATACAGGAAGCTCTTGTTGGCGGAACCACCGCCCTTGGCGATGAATAGGAATTTATATTGGTCGCCGGGCTCGGCGTAGAGGTCGATCTGGGCGGGAAGGTTGTCGCCGGTATTGACCTCCTCGTACATCGATAAAGGCGCTACCTGGCTGTAGCGCAGATTGGTTTCGGTGTAGGTGCGGCAGATGCCGGCCGACAGCGCGGCCGCGTCGTCGCCCCCGGTCCAGACCTGCTGTCCCTTCTTGCCCATCACAATCGCGGTACCGGTGTCCTGGCACATCGGCAGGACCTTTCCGGCCGCGATATTGGCGTTCTTCAGCAGATCGAACGCGACAAATTTGTCGTTCGCCGACGCCTCCGGATCATCTAGGATCGCGCGCAGCTGAGCGAGGTGGCCCGGGCGGAGCAGGTGCTGACAATCGACGAAAGCATCGCGGGCCAGGAGGGTCAACGCGGCCGTGTCTATCTTGACGACCCGGTGCCCCTCGAACATCCCGGTCGAGACGTGATCGCTCGTCAGCTTGCGGTAGGGCGCATCATCCGGCCCGAGTGGGAAGAGTTCGTGATAGGCGACATCGCTCATGGTCGCTCCGCGCTGCAATTTGCGCAGAAATCATCCTTTCCGCGCCCGCGTCAAGCGAGCCGCAGCGAGGCTAGTTAACGCTTGCGGAACTTGTCGAGAGTGACGACGTCCGCCGCCGGACGCGCCGGTTCGGCCGGTTTTGCGGGCTCGGGCGGCGGGATCTGCGCGGGGAGCGTGGTCACCTCCGCGGGTGGCGCCCCGAGGACCTCGAATTGAAGCCCGAACTTGACCGATGGATCGGCAAAGGTCGTCACCGCGGCGAACGGGATCCTCAGCCGCTCCGACCGGCTCTGAAAGCTGAGGTTGACCGAAAAGGCGTCTTCGCCGACCTCGAGCGCCCGGAACTGGTGCTGCAGCACGATCGTCATCTCGTCCGGAAATTTGCTGAGCAGATAGGATGGGATCCCGACCCCGGGGGCATGAGTGCGAAAAGTGACATAGAAGTGATGGTCGCCGGGCAATCCCTCGCGGGCCGTCCGCGCCAAGGCTTCGCGCATGACGCCGCGCAACGCGTTCTCGACCATCTTGGGGTAATCGAAGAGATCCTGGGCCATTTCCGGCGGCTCATTTATTCGCAAGGGACACGTCGAGAGGTCGAGTGAGGGGCTTCTGTTGCCCGGTGCCCCTCGGACCGCGATTTGCTCTAGGCTTTTACCCCGCTAGGGGTTAGGCCGCGAGCGCCTCTTGTGCGAAGTTGTCGTTCGCAGCTAGATTATGACCCGATAACGGTGGTATCATGCCGGGCGACGGATCTTGCCTTTACCACGCGCGTCGAGCCTAGTTCGCCCCCGCAGATCGCCGACCGTAGGGCCGGCGAGAATTGGTGGAGGCGCCGGGTACTGCCCCCGGGTCCGCAACGCTTATTTCACAAGCCGTGTATCGCCATAGTCGGTTGCCCGACACGGTAGATATAGCGCTGCAATCGCACAAACTCAATCCTGGCCACCTTGAGTAGGGCGGAAAAGCGACAGCGCATTCCGCCGCCTTGCTTACGCGGAGTGGCGGAATGCGCTACGCTGTTCCGCCCTACACCCCAGTCAACGCTTCGTCGAGGTCGCGGATCAGGTCTTCGGCGGACTCGAGGCCGATCGAGAGGCGGATTACGTCGGGGCCGGCGCCGGCGGCGTCACGTTGCTCATCGCTTAGCTGGCGGTGGGTCGTCGAGGCGGGGTGTAGGATCAGGCTGCGGGTGTCGCCGATGTTTGCCAGGTGCGAGAACAGCTGGACATTTTCGACGAGCTTGATCCCGGCCTCGTAGCCACCCTTGACGCCAAAGGTGAAGACCGCGCCGGCGCCTCTCGGCAGGTATTTCCGGGCGAGGTCGTGGAACGGGCTCTCCTTCAACCCGGCGTAGGAAACCCAGGCGACGCGTGGATGACTCGACAGGAACTCGGCGACCCGCAGCGCATTCGCGACATGGCGCTCCATGCGCAGATGCAGGGTTTCGACGCCGGTGATCGTCAAAAACGCGTTCATCGGCGACAAGGTCGGGCCAAAATCTCGCAAGGCCACCGCCCGCGCCTTGGTCGTGAACGCGAAATCCCCGAAATTCTCGTAGAATTTCAGCCCGTGATAGGCGGGCTCGGGCTCGGTCAAGGACGGAAACCGGCCGCGCTGCGCCCAGTCGAAGCGGCCGGACTCGACGACGATGCCGCCCAGCGCATGGCCATGGCCGCTCAAGAACTTGGTCGTCGAATGGCAGACGATGTCGGCGCCCCAGGCGAAGGGTTCGCAGAGATAGGGGGTCGCCAGCGTGTTGTCGACGATCAGCGGGATACCCGCCTCGTGGGCGATCGCCGCTACGCGCTCGAGATCGACGACGATGCCGCCGGGATTGGCGAGGTTCTCGAGAAAGATCGCCTTGGTGCGCGCGGTCAGCGCCTTGCGGAAATTCTCCGGGTCGGTCGGATCGACAAAATGGCATTGCCAGCCGAGCTTTTTGAACGACAGGCCGAATTGGGTCAGCGAGCCGCCGTAAAGGTTGCGCGAGGCAATGAACTCGTCTCCCGCTTCCATCAACGTGAAGAAGATCAGGAACTGTGCGGCGTGCCCCGAGGCGGCGGCTACGGCGGCGCGGCCGCCTTCGAGGCTGGCGACCCGCTCTTCGAGAACCGCGACGGTGGGGTTGTTGAGACGCGAATAGACGTAGCCGAAATTGTGCAGGTTGAAGAGCGAGGCGGCGTGGTCGACATCGTCAAAGACATAAGAGGTGGTCTGGTAAATCGGCGTCGAGCGGGCGCCGGTCACCGGGTCGGGCGCGGCTCCGGCATGGACGGCGCGGGTCTCGAACCCGTAGGTCATGTTGTGCGAAGGCGCGGGCCGCTCCTTGCCGTGCCGGGCGATCGGCGGCTCGGGCGGCCGGTTGCGGATGATGCCGCTGTTGACCCCGCTCCACGACAACTCACCGCCCAGCCGGCCGAACTCGATCTTCGGGCAGCGGTTCATTACGACCTCGATCCCGGCCCTCTCCGCCGTAGCCGCTGCCGCGTCGTGGCGGATCCCGAGCTGCATCCACACGACCTTGGCGCCGATCGCAATGGCGTCGTCCACGATCGCCGGCGCGTCACGTGCGGGACGGAAGACGTCGACCATGTCGATAGGCTCGGGGATGTCTCGCAACGATCCGTAAGCCGTTTCGCTGAGCAGCAACTGGCCGGCGATGCCGGGGTTGACGGGGATGACCCGGTAGCCTTTGCCCTGCAGATATTTCATCACGAAATAGCTCGGCCGGTTCCAGTTGGACGAGGCGCCGACCATCGCGATCGTCTTGACGCGCTGCAGGATTGCGCGGAGCTGCGCGTCGGAATAGGGGATCGGATCCAGGTTGCTCATGGCGGTCTCGTCGATGGATGCGTGCGGAGCCGTATGTTTCGCGCTGACGTTCTAGCCGCCACAGCAAGACGGGGCAAACCCGCGGTTTTCGGGGTGGACGATGGAGGAGGTCTGGCTCGACAGGTGATTTCGAGCGGGATTCAACGTGGCACGGTCACCCACCGCGCTGTAGCGGGAGGAGAGTTCACCAGTTCCGGCCGATATTCGAAATGCATGGTATCGTAACGGGACCACTTACCGCCCCAAATGAAGCCGTGCCGCTCGAAGATGTCGATGATCTCGGCCGGGATTGCGTTGGCCGATTTTCCTCTCGGCCAGACCCAGTAATCGGCATAGGTCGCATTGATGTCGATGGCCGCGCCCCAGGAATGCATGCTCGGCTCCCCGGTATCGGCTACGGTGCGACAGTTATAACTACCTGCTGAGGGGTACGCATACCGCTTCGCGGATGCAGGCAGTGCATCCAGCTCGACGGAGATCTCGGCCAGGCGTGCAGCGACGCCATTGACCGCTGTCGCCCCAACCGTATGGCCCCAGCTCCGGGGCAGCCAAACCACCGGCACCAGCCGCGGGCTCACCTCGCCTCGCCAGCAATCCCCATACATCTTGTCGAAGAAGGCGCGGTTGCGGATCCGACCGGGATCGCCTTGGGGAACGAGCGCGGCGGCACTGACGCCCGCCGGATAGGGCAAGCGCATCTGATCGAGGATCGAACCGTGCCGCAGCATCTCCTCAAAGCTCTTACTCGGCTGCCCGTCCGAGAGCGGCATCCGTGTGCCGTCGCGCCAGATCAGATCCGTAGAGTCGTAGCCGGCCAGCTGCTCGGGATAGGCCTGGACGAGCGCGTCAAGGCTGGTTCCATCCGCCGCTCCGGCGATGCCGGAACACACTAGAGCCAAGCCTACTATGCCCCTCACCTTAACCCTCTCCCCGCACCGCGGGGCGAGGGGACCCCAAATTCTCCCTCGCCCCGCGATGCGGGGAGAGGGCCGGGGTGAGGGGCAGATCCTCAACCGGGCAATTTCCAGCCGAGCCAGTCGCACACCGCACGGCCCATGACGAGCTCGAGGTCGCGGCCCTGGAGCCACGGCATCTCGTCGGTGAACATCGTCACGCATTCTTTCCACGAACACGGCATGCGGGTGATGTCCGTGCCCCAGAAGGTGCGCTGGGGCCCAAACGCCTCGACGATCTGCTGGGTGTATTTGTGGATGTTGCGGTAGGGATAAGGTTGGCTCGAATTGCCCGGAGCGCCGGTCGCCTTGACGGCCACATTGGGATATTTGGCGAGCGCCAGCAACGCCGGCTGGTTGCCGTGCGCAGCGTCGTCCTCGCCGTCGCGGACCCGCGCGTAGTGGTCGATGATCAGCTTCAATCCCGGATGGCGCTCGGCAATCTGCCCTACCTGCGGCAGATAGTTCGACGCCATCAGCGCGATCGGGATCCCGGCCTTCTCGGCTGCCGGCCACAGCCAGTCCATCGTCCCGTCGGTCAGCCAATTGGCCTGGTGCGGCTGGGTGAACGCGTAACGCAGCCCGAGCATCCCCGGGCGCTGCTTCCAGGTGTCTATCAGCGACCGGTTTTCCGGCTTGTCGATCGGGAAATTGCCGAGGATGCCAAAGCGGTTCGGGTATTTGGCCGCCGCTTCTTCCGAGATCTTCCCGGAATTCGGGTCCCAGCCCGGCGGGTGCAATAGGCAGGCGTTGACGCCGCCCGCGTCCATGTCGCGTATGCATTCTTCTGCAGAGTAAGATGTGACTTGGCGATGAGCCTGATTCGTGGGCGGCCCGGCCGACCAGATGTGAACCTGCGCGTCGACGATCAACATGGCGTTTTCTGCTCCTCTTGTAGTTCTTTACCAGGCGCTCAGCGCTGCAGGCCTTCGGCCCCGGCGGGGACGTCGTAAAACGCGAGGGTCATCGACACGCTGGTGTAAAAGCCCATCAGGCAGATGACGTCGGTGATGCCTTCGTGCCCTAGCGCCTCGACTGCTCGGTCGTAAAGACCCTTTGACACCCAGCGCGATTCCGTCAAGCACTTCGCCATCTCGTAGACGACCTGCTCGCGCTTGTCGTCAAACGTGGTCGGCAGGCCGGACAGCATCGCCTCCACCTTGTCTGCCGGGAGGCCCGCCGCCTTGCCGGCTCGCTCATGCGCGTTGGTCGGGTAGGCCGAATGCCACTTGCTGTTGACGATGACGACTGCGACTTCGCGCTCACGTTCGGAAAGTGAATAGCCGGTGCGGAAATAGGCGCCCAACGGCCCCATCACCTTCACCAGCTTGGGGTTGTGCACGTAGATTTTGTTCGGGCCCGGAAGGCGTCCCCGGGCCTCCATCAGCGAGCGGTACCCCTCCTGCTGTTCCGGCGTCATCTGGTCATAGGGGATCTCGGCATAGCGGCCAAAGGTCGGCGTTTCGGGCATAAGGCAAGTCCTCCTTAGTATCGGCGTCAAATGGCCGGGTCGAGCCCGGCCATTTTCTTGTCGGATATTGTGGGCCGATGGGATCGGCTATTTCTGGTCGGGCTGCAGCATCAGCCGCTCGACCCGGCCGCCCTCGATCAGGTGTTTTTGCAGGATCTCGTCGACGTCTTCAGTGCTGTCATAATGGTACCAGACGCCCTCGGGATAGATCACCATGTTTGGGCCGAGCTCGCAGCGGTCCAGACACCCCGAGGCATTGACGCGGATATTCTCTATGCCAAGCGTCTTCGCTTTCTCGCGCATATAGGCACGCAGCTTCTCGCTGCCGCCGGCGCTGCAGCAGCCGCGCGGATGCCCCTCGGGACGGACATTCGTGCAGCAGAATATGTGGCGGCTGTAAAAAAGCGGCGGGTCGACCGGCGCACTTGCCATTCCGATTCTCCATGTCGGTGTGATGGCGGAGCGAATGTCGCATACCGCCGTTCGGGAGTAAGGTGGGAAGCCTAGCGCCTCCGGGCGCCGGCAGCAACGCTGCTTTCACGTCACGGGAGCTATCATGGACCGCAACCGCCTCGGCGAGGAAACGAGCCCCTATCTCCTGCAGCACAAGGACAACCCGGTGCACTGGCAGCCGTGGGGCGCGGAGACCCTCGCCGCCGCCAAGGCGAAGGACAAGCCGATCCTGCTGTCGATCGGCTATGCCGCCTGCCATTGGTGCCATGTGATGGCCCATGAGAGCTTTGAAAACCCGGAAATCGCGGCGCGGATGAACGAGCTGTTTGTCAACATCAAAGTGGATCGCGAGGAGCGGCCGGACCTCGACTCAATCTACCAGCACGCGCTGGCCCTGATGGGTGAGCAGGGCGGTTGGCCGTTGACGATGTTCCTGACCCCGGACGGCGAGCCGTTCTGGGGCGGTACCTATTTCCCCCCGGAGCAGCGCTGGGGGCGGCCCGGTTTCCCGCAGGTGTTGGAGGCGATGAGCAACGCCTACGCGCGAGACCGCGACAAGGTCGCGAAGAACGTCGTCGCGCTGCGCGAGGCACTGCAAAAGCTCGGGCGTCCGGAGCGAGGCGGCGCCATCGGCCGGGAGCTGCTCGACGGAATTGCAGAACGCCTGCTGCGCGAGACCGACCAGCTGCATGGCGGGATCGGCACAGCGCCAAAATTCCCGCAGACCGGGGTTCTCGAACTGTTATGGCGAGCCTGGAAGCGCACCGGCCGGCCGCCCTATCGCGATGCGGTGGTCAAGGCGCTCGACGCGATGTCGCAGGGCGGCATCTACGATCATCTCGGCGGCGGGTTCGCCCGCTACTCGACCGATGCGCGCTGGCTCGTGCCGCATTTCGAGAAGATGCTCTACGACAATGCCGAGCTCGTCGACCTGCTGAGCTTGGTCTGGCAGGAGACCGAGACCCCCCTCTATCGAGAGCGGGTCGACGAGACGCTCGGTTGGGTCAGCGGCGAGATGGTGACCCCGGAGGGCGGGTTCGCGAGCAGCCTCGATGCCGACAGCGAGCACGAGGAGGGGAAATTCTACGTATGGTCGGAAGCCGAAATCGACCACGTGCTCGGCGAACGCGCCAGCTTGTTCAAACGCTTCTACGACGTGACGCCGGAAGGCAATTGGGAAGAGAAAAATATTCTCAACCGGTCAAAGATGGCCGAACGGGCCGATGAGCAGACCGAGCGGGAGCTGGCCGATTGCCGGACGCTCTTGTTGCGGGCGCGCGATCACCGGGTGCGGCCGGGTTGGGATGACAAGGTACTCGCCGACTGGAACGGGCTGATGATTTCGGCGATGGCCAATGCGGGGGTCGTCTTCGAGCGTCCGGAGTGGATCGACACAGCTCGCCGTGCCTTCGATTTCGTCCGCGGGGAGACGACCGGCGTCGATGGCCGGCTGCTGCATGGCTGGCGGGCCGGCCGCGCCCGGCACCCGGCCAATGTCGACGATTATGCCAATCTCTGCCGCGCCGCGCTTGCGCTACACGAAGCGACCGGCGACGAAGGATTCCTATCGCAAGCCTGCAACTGGGTGGCTGTCCTCGATCGGCATTATTGGGACGGGGCGGGGGGCGGGTATTTCTTTGCCGCCAAGGACACCGAGGGACTGATCGCCCGTGCCAAAACCGCCGCAGATTCCGCTGTCCCCGCGGGTAACGGCACTCTGGTCGGGGTACTGACCCGGCTCGCGATCCTGACCGGCGAAGAAGCCTACCGCCGCCGTGCCAAGGCGATCGTGGAAACCTTCTCCGGCGAAGTGGCGCGCAACTTCTTCCCGCTTGCGACATTGCTCAACAATATCGAACTGCTCGAAAGACCGCTGCAGATCGTCGTGGTCGGTGAGAATGACAACCCGTCATTCCAATCCCTGCTCCGGGCCGTCTACGGTCTTTCGCTTCCAAACCGAATCGTTCTCGGCTTACCGCCTAACGGCTCGCTCGCCCCCGGCCATCCCGCTGCCGGGAAAGGCTTGGTCGACGGGAAACCGGCCGCCTATGTCTGCGAGGGGCCGGTATGCTCGCTGCCCATCACCGACGCGGAGAGTTTGCTCGAAAGTCTCGCCCGAGTACGCTAGCCTCCTGGTCTCTCCACAAACCGAGGAGAAGGTCATGGCGCACGCAATTCGTTTCGAGAAATCCGGGGGCCCCGATGTTCTGTCGTGGCAGCAAGTCCAGGTCGGCAAACCCGGTCACGGCCAGGTACGTCTCCGCCACACTGCGGTCGGCCTCAACTACATCGACACCTACCAACGTAGCGGCCTCTATCAGCTGCCGCTGCCGAGCGGGCTGGGCTCCGAGGGCGCGGGTGTCGTCGAGGAAGTCGGACCCGGGGTAAGCGGCCTGAGGGCGGGCGACCGTGTCGCTTACGCCGGCGGGCCGCTCGGAGCCTATGCCGACGAGCGGGTAATACCGGCGGACCGCCTCGTCCCGGTGCCTGACGGCATCACTGACCAGCAGGCCGCCGCAATGATGCTGAAGGGCATGACCGCGTGGTATCTCGTCCGCCGCACCCATCCCGTAAAGCGCGGTGAGACGATCCTGATCCACGCGGCGGCAGGCGGGGTCGGCCTCATCGTCTGCCAATGGGCTAAGCATCTCGGCGCAACCGTCATCGGCACGGTTGGCGACGAGGTCAAGGCGAGGCTCGCCAAACAGAACGGCTGCGACTACCCGATCCTCTACAAGCACGAGGATTTCGTCGCTAAGGTCAATGAGCTGACCCAGGGAAAGAAGCTGCCGGTTGTATACGACTCGGTCGGCAAGGACACCTTTTACAAGTCGCTCGACTGTCTGGCGCCGCTCGGGCTGATGGTGTCGTTCGGTCAGTCTTCAGGAGCGGTCGGGCCCGTCGACATCGGCATCCTAGCCGCCAAGGGCTCCCTCTTCCTGACCCGGCCGACCTTGAACACCTACACGGCGAGCCGAGAAGATCTGCTGACGGCTGCTCGGGAGCTGTTCGAGGTTGTTCAGAGCGGAGCCGTAAAAATCGCGGTCAACCAAACTTATCCGCTGCGCAAGGCCGCGAAGGCGCATCGTGACCTCGAAGGCCGTAAAACGACCGGGCAAACCGTGCTGACGGTTTAGCGCTTAACTCATCGAGATTGCTTCGTCGCTACGCTCCTCGCAATGACAGCATCGTCATTGCGAGCGCAGCGAAGCAATCCCGATCAGACTTCTCAAGTATTCATCGCGTCGAAGAATTCGGCGTTGCTCTTCGATTCCTTGAGCTTGTTGATCAGGAACTCGAGGCCGTCGACGGTGCCCATCGGGGTCAGGACGCGGCGCAATACCCACATTTTCGACAGGACGCCGCGATCGACCAGCAACTCCTCTTTGCGGGTGCCAGATTTGGTGATGTCGATCGACGGGAAGGTGCGTTTGTCCGCGACCTTACGGTCGAGGATGATTTCCGAATTGCCGGTGCCTTTGAACTCTTCGAAGATCACCTCGTCCATACGCGAGCCGGTGTCGATCAGCGCGGTCGCGATGATCGTCAATGAGCCGCCTTCCTCAATGTTCCGGGCAGCACCGAAAAAGCGTTTCGGCCGCTGCAGCGCATTAGCGTCGACGCCGCCGGTCAGCACTTTCCCGGAAGAGGGAACAACCGTGTTGTAGGCGCGCGCGAGTCGGGTGATCGAATCGAGCAGGATCACGACATCCCGCTTGTGCTCGACGAGGCGCTTGGCCTTTTCGATCACCATCTCGGCAATCTGGACGTGGCGTTGGGCGGGCTCGTCGAAGGTCGAGCTGATGACTTCGCCCCGCACCGAGCGGGCCATGTCCGTCACCTCCTCGGGCCGCTCGTCGATCAGCAGCACGATCAGGTAGACCTCGGGATGGTTGGCCATGATCGCATGTGCGATGTTCTGCAGCATCACGGTCTTACCAGCGCGCGGCGGGGACACAATCAATGCCCGCTGCCCTTTGCCGAGCGGCGTGATCAGGTCGATGACCCGCGTCGTCAGGTCCTTGCGGGTCGGGTCGTCGAATTCCAGCCCGAGCTTCTCCTCGGGGTAGAGCGGCGTCAGATTGTCGAAGTTGATGCGCTGGCGTAGGCGGTCCGGTTCGTCAAAGTTGATCGCATTCACCCTGAGGAGCGCAAAATAGCGCTCGCCATCGCGCGGTGAACGGATCTGGCCTTCGACCGTATCGCCGGTGCGCAGGCCAAAGCGTCGGACCTGGCTCGGGCTGACATAAATGTCGTCCGGCCCGGGCAGGTAGTTGGCTTCGGGAGACCGTAGGAATCCGAAGCCGTCCGACAGCACTTCGAGCACGCCGTCACCGGAAATCGGCACGTCGTTTTCGGCCAGCTGCTTCAGAATCGCGAACAGCATGTCCTGCTTGCGCAGCGACGACGCATTCTCGATTTCCAGCTCTTCGGCAAAAGCCAGGAGCTCTGCCGGGGTCTTACGCTTTAATTCCTGTAGGTTCATCGGGTTCGTGTCGAGGGTGAGGACCAGGGCGCCTGTCGGGGCGGACTCCCGCTAAGAGCAGGGTCATAGGTGAGGCGAGAATGAGCAGGGACTAGCAGAAAGAACCGATTACCGGCTCGGCAATCCCTTTATCCCGCTTGAGATAAGCTGGTCAGATGCGATTACAAGATCTCTGCTCATCAGAGAACGCAGCGAAAAGCCGGGCTAGAACGGTTTGACTACAACGAGGATAATGATCGCGATCAGGGCCAAGGTGGGTAGCTCGTTGACCAAGCGGAAAAATCGTGTCGAGTGGCGATTTTGGTTCGCTAAGAACTTGCCACGCCAGCGGGCAAGCGCGACGTGAAAAACGGTCAATGCTCCGACGAGAGCAAGCTTAACCCAAATCCAACCCATCCCCCAGTCGACTACCCCCGGTATTGCCATAAGCAACAGCCCGAAAGACCATGTAGAGAGCATTGCGGGGGTCATGATGCCGCGCAGCAGGCGACGTTCCATGACTTTGAAGGTCTCCGAGAGATCCGATTTGACCGGCGCCATGGAGTGATAGACGTAGAGACGGGGCAAATACAGCAGGCCTGCCATCCAAGCGACCATGCTCACGACGTGGAATGACTTGATCCAGGGATAAGCTCCGGAAATCCATCCGATCAAGCCGCAAGTCCTGACAAGGCGCAACGAGCAAAATCGGCAGCACAGCCCCCGACCCGATCCTCAATGGAAGCACGGCGGACGAGCTCGGCGAGCGATCGGATGAAGCCCGGCTCGGCCCCGACTGTCGGAACCCGACGATAGCCCGGCACGCCCGAAGCTGCCGCCAGATCGCGGTAATCGAGGTCCAGCTCCACCAAGGTTTCGGAATGCTCGGAAACAAAAGAAATTGGCGCCACGACGACCGGGACCCCTTCCTTACCCGCACGGCGAAGCTCGTCGTCGGTTGCCGGACCGATCCATTCCAGCGGTCCGACACGACTCTGATAGCACACCGTCCAATCGAGGCCCGGCCGGTTCAGCGCGGCGATCACGGCCGCGGCGGTTGTCTCGACCTGGTTTTGGTAGGGGTCACCAGCCCCTACAATTCTTTTCGGCAAACCATGGGCGGTGAGCAACAGGCGAGGTGGTTTTTCGTAACCGCCAGCATCGAGCGCCGGTTGGATCAACCCGGCTATCGCTTCGACAAACCCCGGATTGACGGGATAACAGCACACAGCCCGTGTTGGGCATTCGATCCTGTGGCGTGACGCCGAGGCGCGCCACGCAGCGAGCGAGGAAGCCGTCGTTGTCGTCGAGAATTGCGGGTATAACGGCAAACAGACGACCTCGTCCGCCGCCCAATCGGCAACGTCTCGCGCAGCCTGCTCGCTGGTCGGGGCCCAGTAGCGCATTGCGACAAAACACCGGTGCTGCGGACCCAAAACTGCCTCAAGCGCTCTTGCCTGCAACTCGGTGTTGGCGAGCAGAGGCGAGCCGCCGCCGAGCTTACGATAGATCTCGTGCGCTACCGGGGCACGACGCCGTGCGATGATCCGCGCCAGCGGCAACCGAACGAGCGCGGGCAACCGCAGGATGGCGGGATCGCTAAACAGGTTGAAAAGAAAGGGCTGCACCGCTTCCAGCCGATCCGGACCTCCCAGGTTCATCAACACGACCGCGGTACGAGCCATGTCACGCGTCCATCGGCTCAACCAGAAGGCGAGCGAGCGCCTGCACGTTTTCCGGCGGTGTTTCCGGCAGTACCCCGTGACCGAGATTGAAGATGTAGGGCCCCCGGCCGAGTATCCGGCGCAGTATCCGCACCGCTTCTTCGAGAGCCGTCCCTCCGACGATCAGCAGGACAGGATCCAGATTGCCCTGAACCGTCCGGTGCGGCTGCAGGGATCGATGTGCATAGCTCGGTGGCACCGCCGTATCGATGCCTATCCCGTCGACTCCCGTATCGCGAAGATAGCGCTCATGCAGCATGCCCGCGCCACGCGGAAACCCTATGACCGGACACCCGGCACAGCGGAGTTTCAGCGCTGTTACGATCCGCCTGGTCGGCTCGACCACCCAGCGCACAAAAGCCGGCTCCGGCAGGATCCCGGCCCAGCTGTCGAAGAGCTGCACCACCTCAACGCCGGCCTCGATTTGGCCGGCCAGGTACTCGATCGTGGCTTCGGCAAGCAAGTCGATCAGAGCGCCAAAGGCCTGCGGGTCGCGATACGCCCAGCTCTTGACCCGGCGAAAATCCCGGCTTCCACCACCCTCGACCATGTAGGTCGCAACCGTCCAGGGTGCACCGGCAAAACCGATCAGTGTGGTCCGATCAAGCGCACCTCTGACCCGCCGAGCCGTTTCGAATACTGGAGCGAGAGACGAAGCGATGCGGCCGGGATCTAGCTTTGTCACCCCGGCAAGATCCTCGATGCGTTCCAGCACCGGCCCCTCTCCTTCCTGGAAGGCGAGCCTCTGTCCGAGAGCGAAAGGCACCATCAGAATGTCTGAGAACAGGATGGCACCGTCCATGCCATATCGTCGGATCGGCTGCAGCGTCAGCTCGGCGGCCAGCTCCGGGGTCAGACACAGCTCGACGAAATCGTGTGCTCTGGCGCGAACCTCTCGGTACTCGGGCAAGTAGCGTCCGGCTTGCCGCATCAGCCACCATGGCGGCGACGACAGCGCTTCGCCTGCCAACGCGCGCAACAGAGGCTTTGCTGGCCCAGTCTGCATGGATGCACCACCCTCCTTCCTCCATAATTAGGTATAGGAAAGATAGTGGTAGATTTGGATCCGTGTGGATACCGAGGATTGAATGTTATCCCCGGGACGTTGACCGGGCTGCGAGCACTCGAACATCGACCGTGAGGGATGTGTATAAGATTGTGACCTTTCCCTCGTGCCGGGGCAGAGGCTGGGGCTGTGGTCGGATAGAGAGTTGGGGATAACCACGATGACAATTTGCCCTTTGCCCGATTTACCCAGGCTGGAAAAAGTCGATCGCGCCGTGGCATAACAGATGGGCAGGCGCAGGCACAGCCGGGAGAACTCGAAGATGAAGCGCCGGTCAGCCGAATTTTTCCACATTAATCTCAAACGGCTCACACGCTCTTTGGATAATTGGGGTGAGGTGCCGTGACGCGCTTTCATCTTCATCTCGTTTCCGATTCCACCGGGGAAACCGTGCATTCGGTGGCTCGGGCCTGCCTCGTCCAGTTCGACGATGCTCAGGCAGTCGAGCATGTCTGGAGCATGGTGCGCACGCGCGCCCAGATCGACCGGGTTATAGCCGGAGTCGAAGCCAATCCCGGGGTCGTCCTGTTCACGATGGTCAACGACACTCTTCGCCAATTGCTGCAAGAGGGTTGCCGCCGGCTGCAGGTGCCGGCCATCCCGGTTCTCGATCCGATCATCGGCGCACTGGCTTCCTACCTTCATCGGAAGAGTCGCGGGGTGCCGGGCAAACAGCATCTGCTCGACAGCGAGTATTTTGCGCGCATCGATGCGATCACCTTTGCCCTCAATCATGATGATGGGCAATCGAGTTGGGGTCTCAACGATGCCGATATCTGTCTCGTCGGCGTGTCTCGTACCTCGAAGACGCCGACTTGTCTCTATTTGGCAAACCGGGGCATCAAGGCAGCTAATGTGCCGTACGTACCGAGAGTGCCGTTGCCGCCGGAGCTGACCGAAGCCGAGCATCCGTTGATCGTCGGACTGACCAATGATCCCGAGCGGCTGATCCAGCTGCGCCGAAACAGGTTAGACCTGCTGCAGCATGACGGGGCGACCGAGTATACGGACCTTGAGTCAGTCCGAGCCGAGGTGCGTGAAGCGCGGCGGATCTTCGCCCAAATGCATTGGCCGGTTATCGATGTGACACGCCGCTCGATCGAGGAGACGGCGGCATCGGTGATGAGATTGCTGGCGCGGCGTCATGGCATGAATGACTGATAGTTTGGTTCTCGCTTCCGCCAGTACCGTGCGTGCGAGGCTGGTCGCTGCTGCTGGCGTCGATTTTCGGGTCGAACCGGCGGCGCTCGACGAGAGTCTCCTCAAACAGGCCTGCCAGGCAGAAGGGCGCGATGCGGCCGGCTGTGCGCTCGCGCTGGCCGAGGCGAAAGCGCGCCAAGTTGCAGCACGCTCTGGTCGAGCCGTTGTGATCGGCGCCGACCAGCTTCTGGTCTGCGCCAAGGTATGGTTCGGCAAGCCCGCGGATCTCGGGCAGGCCCGCACCCAGCTTCAGGCTCTGCGCGGCCGGACCCACGAGCTTGTCACGGCAGTCTGCGCGGTTCAGGACGGATCGCGATTATGGCATGCCGTGAGCACCCCGCGGCTGACGATGCGACATTTCACTGACGCCTTCCTCGATGACTATATTGCCGCCGAGGGAGCCGACATTCTCGGCTCGGTCGGCGCTTACCGGCTCGAGGGCAGAGGGGTGCAGCTGTTTGAACATATCGAAGGAGACTATTTCGCGGTCCTTGGGCTGCCGCTCCTGGAGCTTCTCGGATTTCTGCGAACCAAGGGAATTCTTATAGCGTAACCGGGAATTACCTTTCGAGCGAGGAGCACCTTGAGCGTGAGATATTGCCAATGAAAATCGCCGGGACGACCCGGCTGGCGGGTATCATGGGTTGGCCCGTAGCCCATTCCCGGTCGCCATTGCTGCATGGCTTCTGGCTGGACGAGACCGGGACCGATGGCGCGTATGTTCCATTGCCGGTGCGGCCGGAGCACATTGAGCAGGCGCTGCGCGCGCTGCCGATCCTAGGCCTTCGCGGCTGCAATTTGACCATACCGCACAAACAAACGGCGCTCGATATTGCTGACCGGGTCGAACCTTTGGCGCGTCGGGTCGGTGCGGTGAACACGATTATCGTCGCGCCCGATAGCACTCTTGAAGCGCGCAATACCGACGTCTTCGGGTTTCGCGAGAACCTCCGAGAAGCGGTGCCGGATTGGAGGCCGGCGGCGGGTCCGGCGGTGGTCTTGGGCGCGGGCGGTTCGGCGAGGGCGGTGGTGGCTGCGTTGACCGATGCCGGCGTGACCGAGATCCGGATCGTCAACCGCACGCTCTCTCGCGCTGAGACCGTGGCTCGGGACCTCGAGACGTCGGCGACGCGGATCGCCGTCCATCCCTGGAGCGAGGTGAGCCGTGTCCAGCGGCATGCGGGGCTGCTCGTCAATACGACGAGCCTCGGCATGATAGGCGAACCACCTTTGGTAATTGATCTGTCCTTGCCGCCCACGGCCCCGGTCATGGATATCGTTTACGTGCCGCTCGAAACGGATCTGCTTACCGCCGCTCGTCGGCGGGGAAACCCCGTCGTCGATGGCCTCGGCATGTTGCTGCATCAGGGCCGTCCCGGATTTGAAGCTTGGTTCGGCACGCCGGTGCGGGTGACGCCGGAACTGCGCGCGAGGATCGTCGCAACCCTGACATCGCCGTGATTGTTCTCGGCCTTACCGGCTCGATCGGCATGGGCAAGAGCACCGCGGCGGCGATGCTGCGGCGCCTCGGAGTGCCGCTGTTTGATGCGGATCTGGCGGTTCACCGTCTGCTCGCGTCGTCCGGGGCCGCCGTTCCAGCCGTTTCTGCCGCCTTTCCTGGTGTCGAGACGGAGGCGGGCGGGATCGATCGGGCACAGCTCGGACAACGGGTTTTCACTGATCCCGCAGCACTGCGGCGGCTCGAAGCAATTCTTCACCCGATGGTGGCGGCCGAGGAAAGGCGATTTCTCGCTCGGTCACGTGCCCGGCGGGTACCGCTGGCCGTGCTCGACATACCGCTGCTGTTCGAAACCGGCGCAGAGCGCCGGTGCGATTATGTCCTCGTCGTTTCGGCACCCGCCCTCGTGCAGCGGCAGCGCGTTCTGCGCCGGCCCGGGCTGAACGAGATTCGCCTCGACGCCATTCTTCGAAAACAGATGCCGGATTATCGGAAGCGGCAACACGCGGACTTTGTGGTGCGGACCGGGGCGAGCCGCGGGCTGACCTTGCGCCGTTTGAAGTCGATCGTCAGGCTACTCCGCAACCGGGGAGAAAGTAATTGCGCGAAGTCGTGCTCGACACCGAAACGACCGGTCTTGATCCAGCCGAAGGCCATCGCATCGTCGAGGTCGCCTGCATCGAGCTTGTCCACCACGTCCCGACGGGCCGCAAATTTCACCGTTACGTCAATCCCGAACGCGACATGCCCGAAGAGGCTCTCGCGATCCATGGCATCACGGCAGAATTTCTAGCGAACCAGGCGCCGTTTGCCGGGATCGCAGACGAATTACTGGCCTTCATTGGCTCGGACCGGCTGGTGATTTACAACTCCGAGTTCGATCTCTCGTTTTTGAATGCCGAACTGGCCCGGTTGCATCGAGATCCGATCAGCTGCGCCTTTGTCGACACTCTCGGGCTGGCGCGGGTGCGGTTTCCTGGGGCACCGGCAAGCCTCGACGCCCTGTGCCGCCGTTTCGAGATCGACCTGTCGGACCGTGTCGAGCATGGGGCTGAGATCGACTGCAGATTGCTCGCCGCGGTCTATCTCGAATTGCTCGGCGGCCGGCAACCTGGTCTCGATTTCGCGCTGCCCGCCGATGAGGTGGCGATTGCGGAGAGGATCATGCGTCCGCCGCGTCCCCATTCGCCTACGGCAGAGGAGGTGATCGCTCACGAGGCGATGCTGCGAATGATCATTGAGCCCATCTGGCTCGTGGAGGCGTAAACCTTACACCACCGGGTTGTCGGGTGCGGCGGCGATTTGGGCGTCAGCCTGCTGGCGGCGCAACAGCTCGGCGAAGTCAATCGGATTAATCATCAGAGGTGGAAAACCGCCGTCACGGGTCGCGTTCGCGATAATCGCGCGGGCAAATGGAAAGACGATCCGCGGCGTCTCGACGAGAACCAGCGGAGCAAACATCTCCTGCGGCGCGTTTTTGACCGTTACCACCGTCCCGTAGGCGAGCTCGACTAGGAAGACCGGTTCCTCCTGGATGCGGGCCGTCGCGTTGATCGTCAGGACGACTTCGAAAACCTCTGGTCCGAGGTTCTGGGCTTTGACGTCGACGTTGATGTCGACCGAAGGCTGCGTCGTTTGCTGGATCAGGCTCTGCGGCGCCCGCGGATTTTCGAACGACAAATCCTTGATATATTGAGCGTTGACGATCAGCTGTTGCGGCCCGTCGGGCATTGCCGCCGGCATGTCGCTTTGGCCGTTGCCTCTCGCCTCGTCCGCCATTGCCGTCTCCCCAAGACCAACCCTGCTGGCCTAACACGGATCGGGAAGGAGCAGCAACGGTTGGTCCCGGCGTTAGCCCGCATCCGGCACAAAAAGCAGCTCGGGCTCCCGGTCGGGTCGGATCTATCCTAAACGCGGCACCGTTCGGCACCTTCAGCCCGGTCAATGCGCAGATTAAAGCCTGAATGCGTGACCACGCCGATTTGCGAGCACGGCTCGCCGGCAATCCGTCGACGGAAGCGAGTAGCCGCGTGTCCTCGCGCCAACGCGCTTGCCGTGGTGCCACCCCCGCCCCATGTAGTCAAGATCCAGCCGAGGCCCGGAGCCCGGTATTTCTCTACGGCGGCAGGGCGCGGGAGGGAGATGGGCGACTTTCAGCAATACTTCGATATCATCCTGTTCGCGATGGTCGCCGGTTTTTTGGTGCTGCGCCTGCGCAGCGTGCTCGGCCGGCGGACCGGAAACGAGCGGCGGCGCGAATTGTTTGTGCGGCGCCCGCGAGCTGCGCCGGAAAAGGGCCCGACTTTGATCCAACCCGGTCCCGGTGCCGCTGCTACTACTGCGACAACTACACCGCCGGCCGATGCGGTCGCGGAAGGTTTGAACCAGATTCATCGGGCCGACCCGAGCTTCGACCCCTCTCAATTCCTCGAGGGTGCTCGCATCGCATTCGAGACGATTGTTACTGCGTTTGCGAACGCCGACAAGGCCGGGCTGCGGCCTTTGCTGAGTGATGAGGTTTTCCAGCAATTTGTCACGGCGATCGACGAGCGCACCGCTGCTAAGGAGACGCTGGAGACGCGAATTCTACGCTTTGACAGCGCGGACATCGTCGAAGCCGAACTCTTGGGGCGCAACGCGCAGATGACGGTTAAGTTGACCTCGCAGCAAATCAATGTGACGCGTGCGATGGACGGCAGCATCGTCGACGGCGACCCGGAGCACCCGACCGAGAAGACCGATTACTGGACCTTTGCGCGCGATACCCGATCCGCCGATCCAAACTGGGTTCTCGTCGCCACGAGCAGCGGCTGAGCATCGGCCGCGGGCAAGCCGGGCCGGCCCTGCCGCGGCGGCCGTGCTCCTCGGTATCTTGGCGATTGCCTTAACGCATGACAGTGGACGGAGGCGATTCAGCCTTGAACCGGTTAGCTTCTACCGGTTATCGGGCTGGACCCGAGATCACGTCTCGGCCGCGGTCTCGGTGTTCCTGAAGTCCTGTGCCCGGTTTTTGACACGCACAGATGTGGCTCCGCTCGATGCGGTTGCTGTGAGCGTTGATTTCGGGCGGGTGGGAGACTGGCGGCCGCTGTGCGAGTCGGCTGAAGCGCTGCCGACCGGGGATGATGCGGGTGCCCGAGAATTTTTTGAGAAGGGTTTTACTCCGTTTGCCGTGGCGGACTACGGAAATACGCAGGGACTGTTTACCGGGTATTACGAGATCGAGCTAAACGGCTCGCGGCAACGCCATGGCCGCTATCAGACCCCGCTTTACCGCAAGCCTCCGGATCTAGGCGCTGACCCTCCGACGCGCGCCGAGATCGAGGATGGGGCGCTTGCGAGCCGCGGGTTGGAACTCCTCTGGGTAGACGATCCGATTGATGCATTCTTTCTACAGATCCAGGGGTCGGGTCGCGTCCGGCTGAACGGGGGCGGCACCGTCCGGGTCGGCTACAACGGGCAGAACGGCCGTCCCTATGTGCCGGTCGGGCGACTGTTGATCGAGCGCGGAGTGATCCCGCGAGACAAGCTGACGATGGCGGCGATCCGGTCGTGGATGAAGCAGGATCCGGAAGCCGGAGCCGCCCTGCGCCGCGAGAACCCGTCTTATGTTTTCTTTCGGGAAGTCAAGGGCGATGGACCGATCGGGGCCGAAGGGGCCGCGTTGAGCGCAGCGCGGAGCATCGCGGTCGATCGCGCTTTCGTGGCGCTCGGTATCCCGGTCTGGCTCGAAGCGGATGAGCGGTTCGCCTCGGCGGACAGTGTGCGTCGTCTGATGGTCGCGCAGGATACCGGAGGTGCGATTAAAGGCCCGGTGCGCGGCGATGTCTTCTGGGGCACCGGAGATGCGGCGGGCAGCCGTGCCGGCGTCATGAATGCCAGCGGCAGGTATTACCTGTTGCTACCGCGCGCCGTTGCACGCCGTCTCGCACCCGGCGGATTGGCGCTGCCGGATTGATTTGCCGACTGGATCGAGCCTAACTTCGGAACGCTTGTTCTGAGCCGATGACGGCGGGCCGAATTTGAATGCGTGTAGCACTGTTCGTCACGTGTCTGGTCGATTTGTTCCGCCCGACGGTGGGCTTTGCGGCCGTCAAATTGCTCGAAGACGCGGGGTGCACGGTCGACGTCCCGCGCCGGCAGACCTGTTGCGGTCAGCCCGCTTACAACTCCGGTGATCGGGCCGATGCCAAGGCAATCGCCTTGCAGGTATTCAATGCCTTTGCCGGATATGACTACGTCGTTGCCCCCTCGGGATCTTGTGCCGGAATGCTGCGGGTACACTACCCGGAGCTCTTCGCCGACGATTCGGAGAACTTGCCGCGCGCGCGGGACCTCGCCGAGCGGAGTTGGGAGCTCGTTTCCTTCCTCGTCGACGTCTGCGGCGTGCCGGCGGTCACCGCGAGGTGGCAACGTCGAATCACCTACCATGACGCCTGCTCGGGCCTGCGCGAGCTCGGGGTCAAGCTCCAGCCGCGCCAGTTGCTCGCATCGGTTAACGGTCTGAGTATGGAGGAATTGCCGGGGGCGGAAGTGTGCTGCGGCTTTGGCGGCACCTTCTGCGTCAAATATCCGGATATTTCCGACAAAATGGTGACCGACAAGGCCGCCGACATCGCTGCAACCGGCGCCGAAGCGGTCTTGGCCGGAGATCTCGGCTGTCTGCTAAACATAGCGGGCAAACTCTACCGGCTAGGCCGGCAGATCGAAGTTCGCCACGTGGCCGAGGTTCTCGCCGGCATCACCGACAGCGCCCCGGCGATCGGCGCGGCGCGGTAACGGGGATGCTCGCGACCAGCCGAAATTTTGAGGCCGCAACCCAGGCCGGCTTGGCTAACCAGAATTTGCAGCGCGCGCTGGGTCTGGCGCGAACCGGGTTTCCGCTGCGGCGCCGTCTGGCTGTCGAACGGCTGCCGGAGTTCGAAACGTTGCGCGAAATCGGCCGGTCGATCAAGGACCACACCCTCCAGCACCTCGACTTCTACCTCGAGCTGTACGAAGCCCAGGTCAAGGCCTCTGGCGGCGAGGTGCATTGGGCGCGCACCGCGGAGGAGGCGTGCGCGGCGGTGCTGCACATTTGCCGCTCGGCAGGCGCCAAGCTCGTCGCGAAGGGCAAGTCGATGGTCGCCGAGGAAGCGGGGCTCAACGAAGCCCTCGAGGCGAACGGCATCACCCCGGTCGAGGCCGATCTCGGCGAATACATCATCCAGCTGCGGCATGAGCCGCCCAGCCATATCATCGCGCCGGCGATCCATCTGGTTAAGGAACAGGTGGCCGAGACATTTCGGGCCGAGCATCGCTCGCTCGACCCGGACCGGTTGTTGGCCGAGCCGCGGGAAATGTGTGACGAGGCGCGTTCGGTGCTGCGCCCGCATTTCCTCGCTGCCGATGTCGGCATCACCGGTGCCAATTTTCTCATCGCGGAGACCGGTTCGAGCATCATCGTGACCAATGAGGGCAACGGCGATCTGACGCAGACCCTGCCGCGAATCCATATCGTCATGACCAGCATCGAAAAGCTCGTCCCGACATTCGAGGATGCCGCGACGTTGCTGCGGCTGCTGGCGCGCTCGGCGACGGGGCAGGAATTCTCGAGCTACACGACGATCTCGACCGGACCGCGCCGGGCGGGTGATCTCGACGGCCCGGAGCAGTATCACGTGATTCTGCTCGACAACGGCCGCAGCGCGATGATCGGCACGGAATTCCAGGACATGCTACGATGCATCCGTTGTTCGGCATGCATGAACCACTGTCCGGTGTATGCCGCGGTCGGCGGCCATGCCTATGGCTGGGTCTATCCGGGGCCGATGGGCGCGGTATTGACGCCGAGCCTGATCGGCATCGAGGAAGCCGGACATCTGCCAAACGCCTCGACGTTCTGCGGGCGTTGCGAGAGCGTATGCCCGGTCAAGATCCCGTTGCCCAAGATGATGCGCCATTGGCGCGAGCGCGAATACGCCGAAAAACTGAGCCCGGCGGCCTACCGCAGCGGCCTTGCAGCGTGGGCATGGGTCGCGCGCCGTCCGGCGCTTTATCGCGTGCTTACCGAGATAGCCGTCCGGGCGCTCGGCTGGGCCGGCGGCCGGCGTGGCCGCTTCCGCACTCTGCCTCTGGCGGCTGGCTGGACCGGGGTGCGCGATATGC
The DNA here is from genome assembly GCA_963812675.1 of uncultured Alphaproteobacteria bacterium. Taxonomy (GTDB): domain Bacteria; phylum Pseudomonadota; class Alphaproteobacteria; order ATCC43930; family CGMCC-115725; genus AP-15. The sequence continues at coordinate 38,451 of CAWEWR010000016.1, forward strand.
CGGCGCCGGAGGGCCGCAGCTTTCAGAGCCTTTGGATGCATCGGCAGAAGAGTGGAGCGGTCCGGTGAGCGAGGCCCGTGAAAGGATTCTTGCCAACGTTCGTAATTCGCTTGGTCGTGGTCGGCTCGATCGTAATGAGGAAGCGGAATTGCGCGCCCGCCTCGCGGCGCACCCACGGAATCCGGTTCCTGCCAGGGCGACGACGATCGATGAGCGGGCGCGAATCGACCTGTTCATCGCGATGGCCGAGGAGGTGCAGTCGACGGTAACAAGGGTAAACTCACTCGCAGCGGTGCCGGAGGCGATCGCGCGCTATCTTGGCGCTGAGAACCTTCCGGCCGAGCTCGTCATGGCCCCCGACCCGAGCCTCGACGAGATCCCGTGGAAGACGTGGCCCTTGCTGAAAATCCGCCGCGGCCGGGCTGAGGCGGAAGATCGGGTCAGCCTTACGCCCTGTCATGCTGCAATCGCCGAAACCGGCACTTTGATGCTGATTTCCGGAGCACAGACGCCAACGACGCTCAATTTCCTGCCGGAGACCCATATCGTGGTGGTCCGCCGCGACCAAGTGGTCGCTACCTACGAGGATGGCTGGGACCGCCTGCGAGCTGGCAAAACAGCGGAAGTGATCCCGCGGACCGTCAACTTCGTCACTGGTCCGTCGCGCACGGCGGACATCGAGCAACACATCGAACTGGGTGCGCATGGGCCCAGGCGTCTCCATATCGTTCTCGTCGAAGATGGTCAGGCGGCGACAAGTGAAGGGAACGAGCAACACAGCGGGCCCGCGGGGTGATCATAGCCTCTGGCGAGAAGCGGTTCGCGACGTTCGGCCGTTGCGCGGTGCCAGGCCGGCCAATTCGGAAGGGTCGCGGCGCGAGCCGGACGTCGCTTCGGCGCGAGTTGAGCGACCCCGCGCGCTCCCGTCGCGCATGCCGCCCCTCGATCGATTTGCCGGGATCGACCGCGCCAACGGCGAACGGCTGAAGCGCGGTCTGCATAGGATAGATGCACGCCTCGATCTACACGGAATGACTCAAGCCGAGGCGCATGCGGCCCTCTCTGTCTTTATCGCGGCGTCGCGGGTCGCCGGACGGCGTTGCGTGCTCGTCATCACCGGGCGGGGTCTCGGCCAGAGCGGGGCGGGCATCCTCAAGAGTTCGGTTCCGCGCTGGCTCGAGGAACCGGAGCTGCGGCGGCAAATCCTCGCTATCGCGCCGGCGCAGCCGCATCACGGGGGTCCCGGCGCCACCTATCTGCTGCTCCGCCGCTGAACCAAAACGAGACGAATAGTCGCATTTCACGCGAGAACGGCAAGAAAGCCGCGGCATTTTTCTTGCGGGAATCTGTCGGTACCGTCACAAGACCACGTAGCTCCCACCTCACGAATTGCCAATGGCCGACAACAGCGAGCTCCTACCCTACATCAACCACCTGAAAACGGCGCGCGTGTTGTGCATCGGCGACGTAATGCTCGATCACTACGTTTATGGCCAAGTCGAGCGAGTGTCGCCCGAAGCGCCGATCCCGGTGCTGTGGATCGAACGCGAAACGAAAACGTTGGGCGGCGCGGGAAACGTACTGCGCAATCTGCGAGCGCTCGGAGCAGCCGCATCGTTCATCTCGGTTGTCGGCAATGACGAAGGCGGCCGCGAGATCGGGCGCCTGGTAGAAGCGCAGCACGGCGCCGACGCTCATGTCCTCGTCCAGCCGCAGCGCACGACTACTGTCAAGACGCGCTATATCGCAGGCAATCAGCAGCTCCTGCGGGCCGACCGCGAAAGCGCGATCCCGCTCGATCCGTATATCCGCGAAGACATGTTGCGGTTGGCGCGCGAGCTTGTGGCCGACCATCCGGTCGTCGCCATTTCGGATTACGCCAAGGGCGTGCTGACCGAAGGGGTGGCGCTCGAGATCATCCGGGCGGCGCACGAGGCCGGCGCCCGGGTCATCGTCGACCCGAAAGGCGGCGATCCCATACGATATCGCGGCGCCGATCTGGTAAAGCCGAACCGGCGCGAACTCGCCCACGCCACGGGAATGCCCGTGGCGACCGACGACGAGATCATTGCGGCCGCGCGCGCGCTAATCGATCGGTGCGGTTTCAACGCGGTTCTCGCCTCGCTCGGCGCGGAAGGGACGGTGCTGATTCCGGCCGACGGCGCGGCCCATATTCAACGCGCCGAAGTCCGCGAGGTCTTCGATGTTTCCGGCGCCGGCGATACTGTCGTGGCGGCGGTCGCCGCGGCGCTGGCGGTCGGCGTCGGCCTGACCGATGCGGCGCGACTCGGAAATGTCGCCGCCGGCATTGTCGTCGGCAAGATCGGCACCGCGGTGGTATATGGGAGCGAGCTCACCGCCGCTCTGAATGGCCGCGATCTGCATGCCGTGGACAAGGTGGTGACGCGCTCGCACGCGCTCGATTTGGTAGCGCGCTGGCGCCGCTATGGGCTCAAAATTGGCTTTACCAATGGTTGCTTCGACTTGCTGCATCCCGGGCATGCGGCATTGCTCGGGCAAGCTAAGGCGGCATGCGATCGGCTCATCGTCGGGCTCAACAGTGATGCGTCGACGGCTCGGCTCAAAGGCCCGCGGCGTCCGATCCAGAGCGAAACCGAGCGTGCGGCTGTGCTGGCATCGCTTACTTCGGTGGATCTGATCGTCGTCTTCGAGGAGGATACGCCGATGGAGCTGATCCGAGACTTTTGTCCGCAGCTTCTCGTAAAAGGCGAGGACTATCGCCTCGATGAGGTCGTCGGGGCCGACTTTGTCAAGCACGCCGGTGGCGACGTGCTTCTCGCCAAAGTCGTGCCGGGGTACAGCACGACGGCGACGATCTCGCGCCTCGCCGGCTGAAACGCCCTTCAGCCGGACCCGTCTGGGCGAGCCATTCCGTGTCGACCGCTCAGCGAGCGCGGCAAACAACGATAATGCAAGCGCCGGAGCGATCTGGCAAACGCGGGTGCGTCGTCGTATGCGCCGATGGTGTCTCGGGATGCCCCTGGTTTTGCGGCAACAGCTTGAGCATATGAAGCGGTGAGCGTGGTTCCGAGGTTGCTGTCGATTATGGGCGCTCGATCCTACCCTTTTTGGTTCGGCAGCGATGGCCGCGCCGCGAACATCATATTCCGTCCAATCGTCCCCCTTCGGGGTCGAGGAGGCGGCGCAGCCGGGCCGCCGCGATGCGAGCAAAGCGCATCGTCAGGGCGCGGCGGCGGGCAGGATCGAGCCTCGTTGTGCTGCCGTCGCGAAGCAGGGCCGCGCTAAACGAATCCGCCACCATCAGGCCACATTCATCGGGGATCAGGGCGCGCGGAAAGTCGCTTGGCACAGCGAAGTAAAGGCGGTCCGAAAAGGCACGATAGGTGCTCCATTTGCGGTCGGCACGAAAATCTGCCAAGGAACTCTTGATCTCGACGATCACGAGGTCGCCCGTCTTGCCGAGAGCGATAATATCGGCGCGCCGGCCATTGGCGAGCGGGAATTCCACCAGGCTCACATAACCGAGCTGCTCCAGGGTGCGGCACACGCCTCGCCCCAGAAGGGCGGCGCTGGTCGGCTCGACTGCTGAGGCAGTCATGACGAACCGGGGATGATAAGGCGTATCATGAGGCAGGGCGAGACCGACGGAGGTAATAATGGCGGTGATGACCAAGCGGGGGTTCCTGCGTCAGGCCTGGGCCCTTGCCTGGCCGTACTGGAATTCCGACGAGAAATGGACGGCGCGCGGGCTGCTGCTCGCTGTCATAGCGCTGAATCTGATCACCGTCGCCCTCAATGTCCGGCTCAATGCCTGGAATAACGACTTCTATGATGCTCTTCAGCAATACAATTGGCCGGAGTTCTGGCGCCAATTCGCTATCTTCGGGATCATCGCCTTCTTGCTGATCGTCGTTGCCGTATATTCGCTTTACCTTAGGCAAATACTGCACATCCGCTGGCGCCGCTGGCTGACCGATCGCTTTTTGCGCAACTGGCTGGATAACCAAGCTTATTACCGGATGCAACTGGACCACACGACGACCGACAATCCGGATCAACGAATTTCCGATGATCTCGACCGGTTCGCGACAATCACGCTGGCGCTATCGCTCGGACTGTTGAGTTCTTGTGTCACCCTCGCCTCGTTCGTTACAATTCTCTGGACCCTATCCGGTGCGCTGACGATCCCGCTTGGCGGAGACGTCTCGATCGAAATCCCCGGTTATATGGTCTTCGCCGCGCTAATCTACGCGATTGCCGGCACTTTGCTGACAAGATGGATCGGCAACCCGCTAGTCCGCCTCAGTTTCGACCAGCAGCGTTACGAGGCCGATTTCCGCTTCAGCATGGTCAGACTGCGCGAGAATGCCGAGAATGTCGCCTTCTACGGCGGCGAAGCGCGCGAGTTGGACACATTCAAAACCCGCTTTGCGCGGATCGTGGCGAATTGGTGGGGGATCATCATCCGCCGCAAGAAGCTGACATGGTTCACGACCGGCTACTCCCAGCTCGCAATCATCTTTCCTTTTGTCGTCGCGGCCCCGAGATACTTCAACAAGACGATGCAGCTCGGCGGGCTGATGCAGATCTCGTCGGCCTTCAACCAGGTGCAGGACTCGCTGTCTTTCATTATCACCTCTTACACCGAAATTGCCGAATATCAGGCGGTCGTGCAGCGGCTTTTCGGATTTCGCGAGCGGATGGACGGGATCGCCGCCGAAACCAGCGCGCCGCACCCGATCGAACTCGAGCGCCGCGGCGCCGGTGTCGAAGTCGACATGCTCGATCTCAACCTGCCGGACGGCCAGCTGCTGCGGCCGAATATTTCGCTGGCGGCCGGCCGCGGAGAAGCGCTTCTGATCACCGGTGCTTCCGGGCTCGGCAAAAGCACGTTGCTGCGCGCCATCGCCGGTCTCTGGCCGTTTGGGCGGGGGCGCATCCGGGTGGGCGACGGGCGCTGCCTGTTCCTGCCGCAGCGGCCCTACCTGCCCCTCGGCACTCTGGCGGACGCCCTCGTCTACCCGCGGGCAGCCGGGGAACTGCCGCGTGACAGTCTTACCGACGCGCTGCGCGCCGTTGGCCTGCCCGAACTCGCCGACCGGCTGGACGAGGAGGCTAATTGGGCTCAGCGGCTCTCGATCGGTGAGCAGCAGCGGCTGGCCTTCGCCCGGGTCTTGCTGGCCCGTCCGGAGATCATCTTTCTCGACGAGGCGACCTCGGCGCTCGACGAGGCTGCGGAGATATCGTTATACCGATTGCTGCGGGAAGCGCCGTGGCGGCCGACGATCGTCAGTGTCGGCCATCACGGCACCTTGCGGCGTTTCCATGATGCGGTCGTCGATCTCGCGCGCAGTTCAATCTCGCGGGCGGCCGTCGGCTGACAACCGGGATCCGCATCCTGCGGGTGGAGGAGCCGAGCGATGACCGACAGCGAGCGCCAGCGAGACGCGGAGGACCCGCTACGCTCTGTCCGGGTCGGCAAGCGCGATAGTCTCGAGGCGGTCGGGATCGATCCCTACCCCTACAGCTTCGAGCGGACCCATGAGGCAGGCCAGCTCGAGCGGCGTTACGCCGGGCTCGCAACAGGCGCCGATACCGACGACCGGGTGCGGGTCGCAGGCCGCATCAGAGCGATCCGCAACAGCGGCATGTTTATTGACCTGCACGATGCCTCAGGCAAGGTTCAGATCTTTTGCCACAGGGACCTGCTGGCGCCTGAGGCGATCGGCATAGTGCGGTTGCTCGACATCGGTGATCTGATCGGCGTCGAAGGCTTGGTCCGCCGGACGCCTCGCGGCGAGCTCACGGTCAACGCCTCCGGTATCACGGTTCTCGCAAAGGCGTTGCGCCCCCTCCCCGAGAAGTATCACGGCTTGGCCGATGTCGAGCTGCGCTATCGCCAGCGCTATCTCGACCTAATCATGAACCCGCAGAGCCGCGACACGCTGCTCCGGCGCAGTCAGGTCGTAGCGGCGTTCCGCCGCCATCTTTCGGAGCGCGGCTATGTCGAGGTCGAGACGCCGATGCTTCACACGATCCCTGGGGGCGCTTCGGCGAAGCCGTTCATGACCCATCACAACGCGCTCGACATTGACCTCTATCTGCGGATTGCGCCCGAGCTCCATCTAAAGCGGCTGCTCGTCGGCGGGGTGGCCGACAAATTGTTCGAGATCAACCGCTGCTTCCGCAACGAAGGCCTCTCGCCCCGGCACAATCCGGAATTCACCACGCTCGAGCTCTACGAGGCCTATGTCGACTACACCGCAATGATGAAGTTGACCGAGGAGCTCATCACCTCTGTAGCCGAGACGGTGCTCGGGACATTGCGGATCGGCTACGGCGGGACCGAAATAGATCTATCGGCGCCCTGGCCGCGGCGCAGCATGGCCGAACTCGTTCAAACAGCCACCGGGGTCGATTTCCTCGCTTTCGACACGGCCGAGGCGGCTCGGGAGGCGGCGGCGCGCGTCGGTGCGGCGCTGGCCGGCGGCGAGAATTGGGGGCAGGCTTTGGAGGCAGCCTTTGCCGCGCGGGTCGAAGATACTTTGATCCAGCCGATCCACGTCACCGGATTTCCCCGCGACATTTCACCCCTAGCCAAGCCTGACCGCCACGACCCGCGTCTCGTTGAGCGGTTCGAGACCTACATCTACGGTTGGGAGATCGCGAACGCGTTCTCCGAACTGAATGATCCGCTGGACCAGCGCCAGAGGTTCGAGGCGCAGATGCGGGCGCGCGCGGCGGGTGACGAAGAAGCGCAGCTCCTAGACGAGGACTACGTGACCGCGCTCGAATACGGGCTGCCGCCCTGCGGCGGTCTGGGCGTCGGCATCGACCGGCTGGTCATGCTGCTGACCGACAGCCCCTCGATCCGCAACGTCATCGCCTTCCCGACCCTGCGGCCGCGCTGACCAGTGTAAAACGGACGATCGTGATTGGAGTTTCGCATGAGGGAGAGCAAAAATTCGGCAGCGTGCTGGTTGAGGGGGGCTATGCAGGGCCTGCTGCTCCTCGCGATGGCAGGGTGCGCTCAGCAGGCGGTGACTGCCGCGGTCAGCATTCCGCCGATCCCGGCGGGGGAGGCTCGGATCTGGTTCTATCGCGATTACGAGCCCTATGCCGGCAAGGGCCTTCCGGCGATCGCGGCTAATGGCGGATATGTCGGGGCGGCCGAATTGGGTGGCGCGTTTTATCGCGATGTTCTCCCTGGACATTACCTCGTGACCGTGCAGACGGTCGGCATAGACACCAATCAGACGGCTAATTTCGAACTCGCGCCGGCCCAGGAGGCCTATGTAAAAATCGTCTCGCTGCCGAGTTGGGACACGGGCGGGGACAGGAACGAGTGGGAGCGGCCGACGTTTTACGCGTGGCTGATCCCGAACCAGGTCGCGCAAGCCGATGTCGCCCATCTCTCTTTCTACGGCGGCAGCTGACCCTCAGAAGTTTTCCAGGCTCAACACTTCGCTGTCGTAATCGTACGCGAAGATCTCGGCGTGCCGGCCCCAGTTGATTACGGTCTCGAGCACCCGTTCGACCTCTTCCTCCGACAGGTGATCCTCGAGCTCGCGCAGAAACCGGGCCGCCGGAGCGCGATGGCCGGGCCGCTCGTCGAGGACGCGCCGGATGTGGGCAGCCAGTGGCACATGCTTTAAGAGCGCTTCGGCAAAGATCTGCTTGCGGGCGAGCATGTCGGCCTCGGCATACGCCCGGCCGAGCGGCGTCAGCTCGATGTCGCCGCTGCTCACATGCGCGAATCCGAACAGCTGCAATGTTTCGATCAGCGGGAACAGCTCGTCCATGACGAGGTTTTCCTCATCGGCCAGATGGGGCAGATCGGCGCGGCCATAATAGGGCGCCTCCGTCAGGTTCTCGATCAGCCCCGAGAGCTGCTGGACCGAGGCATCGGGCAGGCGAAAGCCGATACCAATAGGTTCGGCTTTTGCCCCACGCCGCCCGTCGCGCCCGGGCTCGGTCGTCAACAAGGTGTAGACCTGGTCGACGATCTGCCGAAAGCCTGCACTCTCCGAGGAGCGCGGGCGTGGCAACGAGATCGGGATTTGGGCGCGGATGCGGCCGGGATCGCTGCTGAAGATCAGGATACGATCGGCAATTTCGACCGCCTCTTCGATATTGTGCGAAACGATGAGGATCCCCTTGGTCGGGATGCGGTGGGCGTCCCACAAATCGAGGAGATCGCCGCGCAGAGTTTCGGCGGTCAGGACGTTCGAGCGATGAGAAGGGCTCGTCGAGCAGCAGGATATCCGGATCGACGACGAGCGCGCGGGCAAAACCGACGCGCTGACGCATGCCGCCGGACAGCTCCTTCGGATATGCATTCTCGAACCCGTCGAGCCCGATCAGATCGATTGCACTGACCGCCCGCCGCCGCCGCTCGGCACCGGAGACGCCCAAAGCCTCGAGGCCGAGTTCGACATTGCCGAGCACGGTCAGCCACGGAAATAGCGCATAGCTCTGGAAAACCATCGCGATACCGTGAACCGGCTGAGTAACAGGGATGCCGCGATATTCGACAACGCCTTCGCTAGGCGGCACGAGACCCGCGAGAATGCGCAAAAAAGTCGACTTTCCGGATCCCGATTTGCCGAGGATCGCCACGATCTCGCCGTCGCGCAGGATGAAGTCGATATGGTCGAGTACGAGCCGACCGTGGTGATCGGGGGTTTGATAGGTCTTCGAAACCGCTTCGGTGCGCAGCAGCGGGTCATTCATCGGAGTTTCCTGGCATCGGAGCTTCCCAGCGAGAGTACGTCAATCCAAGCGCAAGCGTTCGGCCGCGAGATCATAAAGCCGACGCCAGAAAAGCCGGTTGAAAGCGAGAACATAGAGACAGAGCACGCCGATGCCGAGCGCGATACGGGCGCTGTCGCCATCAGCCGTGGTGTGAGCGATATAGGCGCCGATGCCGGTCGCGGTCAGCGTTGTGTCCCCCCATTGGACCACCTCGGACACGATGCTCGCATTCCACGAGCCGCCGGCCGCAGTGACCGCGCCGGTCACATATGCCGGAAAAATCGCCGGCAAGATCACACGCCGCCACCACAACGAGCGCCTGACGCCGAGATTTTGTGCAGCGCGTTGCAGCTCCTGCGGCAAGGCAGTGGTGCCGACTATGACGTTGAACAGAATGTACCACTGCGTCCCGAGGATCATCAGCGGGCTAAGCCAGATCTCCGGGTTCAGCTGAAACCGCAGGATCAGTACCACCGCCACCGGGAAGAATAAATTCGCCGGGAAAGCAGCGAGAAATTGGACGATAGGCTGAACACGATCGGCCAAGTGCGGGCGCAGTCCGATCGCCACCCCGATCGGAACCCAGATCAGAGACGCCACGCCGATCAGGGTCAGCACACGCGCGGCAGTTGCCAGACCAAGAACAAACACCCACCCGATCTCACCCAGGTCGACAGTTTGACGGATGAAAGTGATGATCCACGCGGCCGCACAGGCTGCCAGGCCCAAGAGGGCGACATTGAATATGAGATCGATCTCGGGCCGCGGCCTTCGTTCGACAGACAGCCGGCGCCGGCGAGCGATGGCGGTGAGCGTATCGTCGATGATGCGATTGATCTCGAGCACTCCCGCCTGCACCAGATCGAACAGTCGGGCGCGCTGCAAAACGATGAAAAACCACGGGCGAACATTGTCTTCGTCGGCCAAGGGGTCGGCCTGGAATTTGCGCGACCAAGCGAGGAGGGGGCGAAACAACAGTTGATCGTACAACAGGATGACGACGAACATGACCAGTACCGCATAGCCGATTGCATCAAGGTCGCGCTGATTGATCGCGGTTGCGATATAGGAGCCGATGCCGGGGAGCATGATGGTCTGGCCCGCGACGGTGATGGCTTCCGAGGCGACGACAAAGAACCAGCCACCCGAGACCGACATCATCATGTTCCAGACGAGCGACGGTATGGCGTGGGGCACTTCGAGGCGCCAGAACCGCTTCCAGGGCGACAAATGGTACATCCGAGCCGCCTCGATCAGTTCGGTCGGCACGGTGCGTAGCGACTGGTAGACGCTGAAGGTCATGTTCCAGGCTTGCGAAGTGAAGATCGCGAAGATCGCCGCACATTCCACGCCGAGCAGCCGGCCCGGGAAGAGGGCGATAAAGCCGGTCACGGTGATCGAGAGAAAGCCGAGGATCGGCACCGATTGCAGGATGTCGAGGATCGGGATCAGGATTTTTTCGCCCTGTCGGCTCTTGGCCGCGACCGCCGCATAGACGAGGCTGAAGACGAGCGAGGCGACGAGTGCGCAGCCCATGCGTAGCACGGTCCGAAGGGCATATTCGGGCAACTGCCTGGGGTCGAGGCTGATCGGTAAAACCTCGCCGACATGATAGCGCGCGCTCATCGCCATGCCGCCCCAAGCGATCAGCGCGATCGCCCCGAGCACCATCGGCAGCGCGACGAGATCCCAAAAATTGGGGCGCAGCCGGGACGGCCAAGCGATCAGGGGCAGGCCCCAGCGCTGTTCCATGCTCCCTCTTGGCGATGGTCGCCGTCTGCGTGGCGGCGCCTACCAGTACCCCAAGCCCGGCGGGCTGGCTAAACGTAAATTCGGCAGCTGGGAGATCGCTTGCCGCAAATTGCCTGCGATTCTTGCGTCGGGCCGCCGAACTCCCGACAATAAGCCTCGTTGCGACTGTGACGGGAGTGCGGCCGTGGATATCGGCGAGAGGCGCCAAGCCAACATCCTGGTATTGGCTCCAGTCGGGCGCATCGACAATCTCACGAGCGCCGATTTTCAGGGGCGGCTGCTCGCTGCCGTCAGCTCCAGCTCCGCGGACGTCGTCGTCGACTTTTCCGGGGTCGAATACATATCGAGCGCCGGTCTGCGGGCGCTGATGGCCGCCACCCGCCTGAAGCCGAAGGAGCGGCGGCTCGCCGTCGCCTGTCTCCATACGGTCGTGCGCGAGATCTTCGCGATCAGCCGGTTCTCGCATGTCGTACCGGTCTTTGCGACCGTCGATGAAGCGAGCGCTGCCTGGCAGGCCCCGCCGCAACCCGAGGGAGCGGTTCCGCATGCCGAAACCCAGCCGGCGGGACCGTTTCGTGTCCGCTTTTGGGGCACCCGCGGTTCGCTGCCGGCACCCCTGCGGGAGCGGGCGATCCGCGCCAAGATCCGCGCTGCGCTGCTGGCCGCGCGCGGGCATGTGCTCGAGACCGAGCAGGCGATAGATGCCTTCATCGAGAGCTCGCTGCCATTTTCAGTACGCGGCACTTTCGGCGGCAATACCAGTTGCGTGGAGATCATCACCGGCGGCGACGAATATGTGATCTGCGACCTCGGCACGGGCGTGCGCGAATTCGGCAACCGGGTGCTCCGGGAGCACGGCCCCGACCGCAAACACACCTTCAATATATTTTTGTCGCACCCGCACTGGGACCACATCATGGGGTTCCCGTTTCTCGCCCCCGCTTACATTCCAGGCAATCGGATTTGCATATACGGCTGCCATGGCGTGCTGCGCGAGGCATTGCGCACCCAGCACTCGGCTCCGTGGTTTCCCGTTGATTTTCACTCGCTCGGCTCGAGCATCGAGTTTATCACCTTGGAGCCCAGCCGCACTTACGAAGTAGCCGGTCTGTTGGTCACCTCGATCAAACAGTTTCACACGGGAGATTCCTACGGGTATCGTTTTTCTCAGGGCGAGAAGTCGATCGTCTACTCTACCGACTGTGAGCACAAAAATTTCCAACTCGACGAAACCTATCCGTTCGTAGAGTTCTACCGAAATGCCGACCTGCTGATCTTCGACGCAATGTATTCGCTCGGTGACTCGGTCTCGGTCAAGGAGGATTGGGGTCATTCGAGCAATGTGGTCGCGGTAGAGCTGGCACAGGCGGCGCGGGTCAGGCGCCTCGTGCTGTTTCACCACGAGCCGGTATATGACGACTGCATGCTCGAGGAAATCTTCGCCGATACGGTCCGCTTCGAGGCGATTAGCCGGCCTGGCCACGGCGTCCCTGGCCACAGGGTCGAGGTGATCTCGGCCTATGACGGGCTAGAACTGGAATTGTGACGCGCGGTCCCGCGGTGGGACGGGGCATCGCTCTGCTGCGCGGGCCGGGGCGCGCGGGCGCGCTCGCGCTGGTCGCTGGTGCTTTGGTGCTGCGCATCATCGATCCCGGCATCATCACCGAGTTGCGCGTGCGCAGCTTCGACTTGGTAGAACGAGTGTGGCCGCGCGGCGATGGTTCGGCACGAGTGGCGATCGTCGACATCGACGAAAAAAGTCTCGCCCAATACGGGCAGTGGCCGTGGTCGCGGCACAAGGTGGCAGAGCTCGTCCGCCGCATCGCCCAAGGGAAGCCGCGTGTCCTCGGCATCGATATCCTCTTCGCCGAACCAGATCGGCTTTCGCCGGACGAGATCGCGCGAGAACTGCCCGGCCTGCCTCCCGCCGTTGCGGAAGCGTTGTCGCAACAGCCGCCGAGCGACCGCGAATTCGCCGAAGCGATGGCAGCGGTCCCGACGGTGCTCGCGCTCGCCCCCAGCCATGAGGAGTCGGCGCGAAGTTCAGGCCCGCTCCACTCCGCCCCGCTCCGCCAGGCGGGAGGCGATCCGATGCCATTTTTGAAGAGCTACAAATCCCTGGTGGAGAGCCAGCCCGATCTCCGCGCCGCTGCAGTGGCCGCTGGGGAGATCGGGGTCGAGCCGGATGCCGATGGCGTCGTCCGGCGCCTCGCTCTCGCTGTGACCGATCAACACACGATCGTCCCGAATTTTGCGCTTGAGGTTTTGCGCGTCGCCGGCGGCGAACGCGCGGTGGTGATCGATACCGGCGCGCTCGGGATCGAAAGCTTTAGGATCGGCGACACCACTATCCCGACGGACAGGCGGGGCCGCGCGATCCTCCATTTCGCGCGGTCACTGGCACGGTCCATCTCGGCCTCGGACATCCTTGATCCGGCGTTCGATCCCGCCGAGCTCCGGGGGCAGGTGGTATTGCTCGGGGTTGCCGGCGTCGGCATCGCCGGGCTCCGGGAAACGCCCCTCGGTCTCGTCCGCGCGGTCGACCTCCATGCCCAGCTGATCGAATCGATCCTATTCGGCGACCTGCTCCGTCGCCCACCATTTCTCGATTGGTTCGAGCTCGCTGCGGCGCTCGCGGCCGGGCTGGTGGTCATCTGGATGTTGCGCTACGCGAGGCCGGTGCGTGCGGTCGGTGTCGCGTTGGCGATCGCGGTCGCGCTTTTTGGCGTCGAACTCGTGCTCTTCCGGTTTGCCGATCTTCTTTTCGACAGCACCTTTCCGGCGCTGACCTTGCTCGGCGCGTTGGGTGTAATGCTTGTCGGCAACCTTCGCGCCACGCAGGGGGAACTCGTTCGCGAACGCGAGATGAAGCAGCGGGTCGAGGGCGAGCTTGCCGCGGCGCAGAAGATCCAGATGGGTCTCCTACCGCGGCGCTTTCCCGCGTTTCCTAATCGTCACGACATTGATGTCTACGCCCGCATAGAGCCGGCGCGAATGGTCGGTGGCGACCTATACGACTACCTCCTGATTGGAGAAAGCAGCCGCTTGTTCTTTTTGATCGCCGACGTGGCGGGGAAGGGCATTGCGGCAGCGCTGTTGATGGCGGTGACGAAGGAAATCGTGCGCGACGCCGTGCTGACATTTGGGCCATCGCTCGACCGCATTCTCGCGGAGGCCAACCGGAAGATCGCGGCGGCAAGCGCGGAGCTGCAGAGTGAGGGCGGCGTTTTCGTGACCGCTTTCGCCGGCATCCTCGATCTCAGCTCAGGCGAGGTCACCTATGCCAGTGCCGGTCACAACTCGCCCTTCGTGCTCGGCGGCCGCACCGGCTTGCGGCAGCTCGTCACCGAAGGCGGTCCGCCGCTCGGCGCAGTCGAGGACTTCCGCTTTCCGATCGATCACGACCGGATCGAGCTTGGCGAGGTCCTACTACTCTTTACCGACGGGATTACGGAAGCGGAGAACGCCGACCATAGACTTTATTCCTCCGATCGGTTGGCCAAGGCGCTGGCGACGGCAGCGGTCGTCGATGCCCAGCACGTCGTTGCGGCGGTAATCGACGATGTCGTTCGCTTTGTCGGCGGCGCCGAGCAAGCGGACGACATGACCCTCCTGGCGCTGCGGCGGGTCGGCGCCGCCGCTACCTGACCGTGATTTCGACGCGGCGATTGCGGGGCTCGGGGGTTTGGTCGGCGGTCGGCACGAGCAGGTCGTGCTTACCGCGGCCGGCAATCAAGATCGCCTGCCGATCGAGCCCGTCGCGAACGAGCGTGTCGCGGATCGCCGCCGCGCGAGCGAGGGACAGCGCCTGGTTGGAGGGCAGATCGCCGAGCGTGTCGGTAAAGCCGATCACCTCGATTTGGTGAACCGGTCGTTGCTTGGTATCATCGAAGACTGCGCGATAGGCGGCCTTCAATTCCGGCGTCAGCTCAGGGCTCCCGAGGATAAAATAGAGGCGGAAGTGGTGCGGCAGGATCGGCTGCGCCGCGATCGCGCTCCGGAAGATCACGCTGATATTTCCCTGGGTTTCTGCGATCGGCGCAATGCTACCGGCCCGCAACTCTGCCGCTGCATAGGGCTGGTCGAGGGTCGTGACGGTGTTCTCCTCCTCTACCGTGATCGCCCCCACGCCGCCTCCTTCGGCATTGGGCAGCACCACGAACAGACTTTGCCGGGGACAACCCGCGAGGAGGACCAATGAGGCGAGTGCCGGGATTGTCCGCCGCATCGTCAGTGGCCGTCATAGACTTGAACGGCAAAGGTCGTGCCACGCACTCCCAGGATTGCGGTCGGCGTCTTGACCTTCATCGCTCCGGGGGTGCTGCGCGCGATATCGCCGGAGACGACCGCCAGCGTTCCCTGCCGCATATCGGCCAACATCGCGCCGCGGAAGTCGTTCGAATCGAACTGGAATTCGTCGAGCGCGATCTCGCTCCTCGGACCGGCCGAGAATACCGTGTTATCAATGAAGGTAATGCCGATGCTGCCATCCGAACCTGTTTCGATGACGTCCTTGACAAACAGCATGTCCCCGACAACTGCGGGCCGACGCTCGCCGGAGCGCAGGATCGCTGCCTGCCCCGTTACCTTTTTGATCTGGGCGATCGCCATCTGGGCAATCGGCGGAGTTTCGGCCGCCGAAGGAACCCCTGCCGCCGCAACCGACAATCCCCCGGCCAACCACAGCACCAAGCATAATTTCTCCAGCCCCGCCAATTTCTTCCTCCCGGTTGATCAATGTCTCGTTCATACACGAAATCGGCAGGCCGTTGGCAGCGAGATGAGCGGATTTCGGTGAAGAGAGCGTCGATCACACTATGTGCCGAGCCCGCGGAACTCACTCGGCTTCAAGCCTTCGCCGTCGAGTTCGCGCACCGATGCGGCGTGCCGGACGCTGAGCGGTCGCGGCTTCTGATCATTCTCGATGAGCTCTTCACCAACGCAGTAACGCACGGTCGTGGGCCGCATTCGGCGGGAGGAACCGTCGCCGTCTCTCTCGGGCGGAGGCGGGGCCGTCTCCGGATAAGCTTCGTCGACGATGGGCTGCCGTTCAATCCGCTCGCTTTCCGCGGGCCGGATTTGGAGGGGGCGGCAGAAGAGCGCGGCATTGGCGGGCTCGGCATCCATATCGTCCGCTCGCTCGTCCACCAGGCCCGCTACCGCCGTGAGGGCGACCGCAACCACCTCCATCTGGTGCGGCGCATCGGGTCGCCCGGCGAGTCGGGCGGTTGAGCTTGGCTCATCTCGCCGATGCGGCGAGCAATATCATGATTTCTCCGAGTTGCTGGAATGCCCCGAGAACATCGCCTGTATAGCCGCCGATCTGACGGCGTGCGAGCTCAGCCATGGCGAAAACGACCGCGCCAGTGAGGCAAAGCGCTATTGCGCCTCGCGCCGGTCCCAGGGCTGCTAAGGCGATTGCCGCGCCGATCAGCGCCGCCGCAATCGCACCGCCCGCTCGAGGTGTTCCCGCCGTCGCCCCGAGACCGTCGGGGCGCGCCGGCATCAATCCCCTCATAGCCGCCGGTAAAGCAGCCCGCGAGGCGGCGTGCGCCGCAATCAGCGCGAGACCGGCGTGGATCACATCGCCGATGTCGGCGAGCGCCGCGGCCCGCAGCAGCACGCTCAGAACGATCGCCAAAACGCCGTAGGTTCCCTGTCGGCTGTCCCGCAGGATCGCGAGCTTTTCTTCCCGATCGCGCCCTCCGCAGAACCCGTCGGCGGTATCGGCGAGCCCGTCCTCGTGCAACGCTCCCGTCAATGCGACGCCCGCCAGCACCGACAACAGCGCCGCCGGCCAACTCGCCAGGCCGATCAGCTGCGCCAATAGGAGCGCGAACGCCGCGGCTGCACCAATTCCGGCGCCAACGAGCGGAAATGCCCAGGCCGAAATCGGCGAGCCGCCACAGGCCCGCTGGCCGCGGATCGACCGGCAGCCGCGTGAAGAAGGCCGTGGCAGCGAGGAAGCCGGCGGAAAGCCCCGCGGAGTGGCGTAAAGGGTCCTCGGGGTGGCTCATAGCATCAGGATAACCGGTTTGGCCATGAACGAGGCGAATGACTATATTTCAGTGCGATGGCGACGATTACCGGAGCCGGCGTTGACGTTGCTCGATCTTGATCGCCTGCGGAAGGTGCCGCTGTGCCGCGACCCGTTCGACTATGTCGTTGTCGAGGATTTTGTGGCCCGCGACGAGCTCGCCCCGCTCGTCGCCGATTTCCCGCCGGTCCCCGGCCACGGCAGTTTCCCCGTCGAAGGCCTGGCATGCGGGCCGGTCTTTTCCCGTCTCGTTGCCGCCTTGACCGGGCCGGCGCTGCGCAGCGCGATCGAGGAAAAATTCGGGCTCGACCTCGGCAGCCGCCCGACGATGCTGACGGTGCGCGGCAAGAGCGACGGCAAGGACGGGCGCATCCATACCGATTCGGAAAGCAAGATCATCACCTTGCTGCTTTATCTGAACCTTGCCTGGGGGTGCTCCGAGGGCCGTTTGCGGCTGCTGCGCGGTCCCGAGGATATGGATGATTACACGCGTGAAGTCGTACCGCTCGCCGGCACCATGCTGGCGTTTCGTCGCAGCCCCCGATCATTTCACGGGCATCGCCCGCATGTCGGCGAACGCCGGATGGTGCAACTCAATTGGGTGACCGAGCCGGCGGTTGTCCGTCGCGAGCTCAATCGGCACCGCTGGTCGGCGCGCTTTAAAGCGCTCAACCCGTTTGCGCAGCAACCCTAAGGCCTTCAGGGGGTTGGCGTCGGGCGAGGAATCGATTAACTGATTGCGCGATATGAGATGGGCGGCAAACGCGGATCGAGAATAACGATAATGGTGCGGATGCTTCGCTCCGTGGTTGTCGCCGCCATGCTTGTCGCCGCTGTCCCGGCTGCAGCGCAGACCCAGGTGGTCGACGAATTCAAGTTTGGCGTTCTCGCCCATGACATCGGACTGTTCGACAAGCACGTCGAAACGGGGTCGGACATCAATTTCGAGATGCTGTTCACCCCGCCGGAATTCTTTCGCGTGATCGGCTCGCCGCGACCCCATCTCGGTGGTTCGCTCAATACTGCGGGCAAAACCAACGACGGCTATTTCGGCCTCACCTGGGGGATCACGCTGATCCAGAACCTGTTCGGGTGGGGTGGCAGTGTCTTTGCCAATGGCAGCCTCGGGGGCGCTCTGCAGGACGGCTATACCAATAGCGCCCCGCCGGAACGCAAAAAGCTCGGCTCGACGGCGCTGTTCCGCGAAAGCGTCGAACTCGGTTATCAGCTGACGCCCACCCTTAGCCTGTCGGGGTTCGTCGACCATATGTCGAATGCCAATCTCGCGCCGCACAATGCGGGAATCACCGACGCCGGCGCGCGGCTCGGCTTCAAGTTCTAGTCTCAGAGGGGGCGCAACACTCCCTTTTTTCCTCGCCGTGGCTGTTGTCGCTGTTTTTTGCAGCAAGTTATCAGCCACAGAGCTCGCCTGCTCCGCGGAAATCCTGGGGCTCCGGTCGCAATGGACCGGAAAAACAGCCGCAACGGTCGCTGATCCTGGCTGATACCCGCTGTTTTAAAGCTGTCGCGTTGGTGTTTGGACACGATGTCCATCGCCGATAACTATAGCACGTCAATGTCAAAATAGCAATAAAATTCGATTTTCCTGACCGGGCAGTTTTAACATCGACCGAGCCATCACGGACCCGCGGAGCGGCGTTCTCGCGCATCCCGCTAGCGCGATCTGGTCGATAAAAACGAGGCAAGTCGGGATTCTCGGTTTCATTGATTGGCTATCGGCATAGAGTAAATTCAAGGCGTTGCACCGATATGTGGTAATTTCGCCACGCTGAGACGAAAAGACCACTTGAGCAGCAAAGCTTTCTTGATCAGCCCCCGTCTCTGCATATCATGACGCGAGAGGTGCGGGTGTCCTTCGCCCGGCTGATGCAGTCTTTGACTTCTCGGGGGAGCAATGATCAGAAAGCGGAATATCGGCAGGGCGGCGGCGATCGGGGCTCTGACCGCAGCGGTGGCGCTACTGACGGGTCTTCCGGCGGCGAGCGCCGATGAGCTGGCGGATCTGCGCGCCAACCAGGAGCTGCTGCAGCGCCGGATCGACCAGCTGGCGCAAAACCCGCCCGGGCCCGGTATTGGCGTTCCCGGCGCCTACGGCGCGCAGGCACACCCAGGTGAAATGGCCATCCAAGGCAGCTTTCCGCGTTCGTTTTTGATCCCGGGGACGGATACCTCAATCCGCGTCGGCGGGTTTGTCGACGAGACTCTCGACTATTACTTCGTCGGCGCGCAGCCGAATGGTACCCAGACTACAACCATCGGGGTCACCGGCCAGCTGGAATCGGCGCCGCTCAACACGCACGCCCTTACCACGGTTCCGGGCTTCCCGACCCCCGGAAATCTCGTGCCGCAAAGTGCGGCTAGCTCGCGCGGCAACGGAAACTTCTCGCAGAGCCCCCGGGAAACGCGCCTCAACGTCGAGACGCGCACACCGACCGCCTGGGGCGAGTCACGGACTTTCATAGAATTCGACTTTGCGGGCGGCAACAACTTCAGCACAAACCACCCGACGACGGTCTCGGATAGTTTGATCCCGCGGCTGCGGTATGCCTACGCCACGCTCGGCGGTTTTCTCGCCGGACAGGCGAATTCGAATTTCTCCGACCCTGACGCCAACCCCGAGACGCTCGATTTCGGCGGCCCTGCGGGTTTTGCTGGGGTGACCCGCATTCCTCAGGTACGCTACACCTATGCGGGGCCATGGGGCAGCGCATGGTCGGTCTCGGCCGAAACCCCCGAGACCGACATCGTCACACCGGCCGGCAATGTATGGTCGGACACGAACCTCAGCCAGAACCCGGTGACCAGCGGGACGACAACGGGCTGCGTCGCCAACGGAGCGCTGATCAGCGCGACCGCCGGGTGTGCCTTGTCCTTCAATCCCACCAAATCCTCGGCGCCCGACGTCACCTTTGCTTCTTACTGGTCGCAGCCTTGGGGCCACGTCGATTTCCGCGGCGTGGTCCGCCCGACACTCACACTCAATGACGGTCACCTCATCGATAGGACTTTCGTCGGTGGTGGCGGCGGCATTTCCGGCGATGTGAAACCGGGCTGGTTTGGTTGGGAAAAAGACGACTTTCAGTTCCAGTTCACCGTTGGCAACGGCATTGGGCGGTATATCAACGAGAGCAACAACGCGGCACTGGCGACCAACTTCCTCTCACCTCCGGCCACTGCCGCCGCCGCGGCAAACATCCTAGTCAAGCCGGTATTCGAATACGGCTATGCCCTCGGCTATCAGCACTTCTGGCTGCCCAATTTACGATCCACCGCGGTTTGGGGTTACGCTTATACGGGTTATCCAACGAACCTGATCGGGCCGACGCAGGGGGTCGTATCGAACAGGATTCTGGAGACTGCCCATCTCAACTTGATCTGGAGCCCGGTCGCGTTTATCGATGCCGGCGTCGAATTTTTCTGGGGGCAACGCCAGACCGCCTCGGCGAGCATCAAGGGCGATGAGGAAACCTTAATCGGAAAGTTCCGCGTCAAGTTCTAACAACAACACAACCGAGCTTCGAGGCCCGCCGTGCTGTCGGCGGGCCTTTTTGTTGTGCGCCACCCGGTCACAAACTCGCCGCGACCTCCCGCAATACATTTCGCAGCCAGGCGACGGCGCGGTCCTCCCCATGGTCGCGATGCCACAATGCCATGATGTCGAAGGGCGGCGATGTATAGGGAGGTTCGAAGAGCTTCAGACGATAGCCGTCGGCGAAGGCGGCTGCGAGACGGCGCGGCAGCGGCGCCGCCATATCGGACTGGCTGACCACAGCGAGCGCGGCGGGGAAATGCGGCGTCGTCAGGCCGACCACGCGGCGCAATCCGCGCGCCGCCAGCGCGCCTTGCAGCAACCCGACCTCGCTGCGGGTGACCAGCCGTTCGAGGCCGTGGTCGCTGACATAGCCGTTGACCGCGTGCTCGTCCTCGCCGGTAGCGGAGATGATCAGATGCGAGAGTGAGGCGAGACATTCGAGGGTAAGTTCGCCGCCGGCCGCCGGGTGGTCGGCGCTCAATACCCAGACCCGGGTCTCCTGAAACAAGGTTTCACAGACAAACGGCTCGGGCACTCGCCTGAAGCTGCCGATCGCGAGATCGATGCGACCGGCGAGCAGCGTCTCGGTCACCCCCATATTGCTCGGCCGGATGCGGAGTTCGGCGTTTGGAGCGAGAGCCCGCACCCGGGCAATAAAGCCCGGAACCAGCACCGTGCCGACATACTCGCCGCAGGCGATCGTGAAACGCCGTTCTGTCCGCTCGGGCACGAATTCGGTCGGGCCCAGAGCCAACTGCAGCTGCAGCAACCCTTCGCGGAGGCGCGGGGCGATTTCGGAAGCGCGCGGGGTCGGCCGCATGCCGTCCGCCATCCGCACAAACAGTTCATCATTGAGCACATAGCGCAACCGGTTCAGCGCGTGGCTGATCGCGGACTGGCTCAGTCCGAGCCGCTCACCGGCACGTGTTACGCTGCGTTCCTCGATCAAGGTGTCAAAGACACGCAGCAAGTTCAGATCGAGCGAGTGAAAATGCAGATCATGCATGAGTGCAATGCGCCACTACAACTTTCATGCAGGGGAACCGCGCACACGTATTAGCGTATTCCTAAACAACGTATTCCTAAACAAGGAAGGCAGTCTCCGCTATGTCGCGCTTGTCGAAATCGGCCGTTCTGAGCCTCGGATTGTTAGCCGGCATTGCGGCGGCTGCGCAGGCCCAGTCGGTTTCGTCCCTGCCGCCCCCGAGCGGCGTTACGCCGGCTTCCCCGCCGCCGGTCACCTCCTCCACCCCACTGGTCGGTCCCAAACCCGGCGGCGGCGCGGTTTGGCAGGAGGAGCATTACCAGCCGGCGCCGAGTTACGATGCCGACAAGACGCAGCATCCGTATTCGACACCGATCGGGCCTAAGCCCGGATCCTACTCGTCGGGACCGGAAGAACACTACCAAGGGACCCAACAGGATTCGTTACCCGGGCGCCACCCCTACACAATGCCTGGCGTTGGTCCGAGGCCCGGTGGCTGATCGCCGGTCCGGAACGTCCGATTTAGCATACTGAGCCCGCCGGCGCTCGCCGGCGGGCTTTCGCATTCGCCGATCGGCGCGCCCGAGACACGCGGCGAGGCCAGATGATGCAGCGTGAAATGCAATTCATTCATGCGTGCGATGCACAATTATCATTCGTATGCAAGGAAGGCTTCAGGCAACTTTGCGTAGAGTTCACCACGATCTGGAGACGCTGTCATGTCGAGCTTGCTCAAATCGGCTGTTCTGAGTCTAGGGGTATTGGCGGGCACCGCCGCGGTCGCGCTGGCCCAGTCGGTCTCGTCGCTGCCGCCGAGCGGCCCTGAAACACCCTCATATTCTACGGGCAAAATTGTTCCGAACCCAGGCAACAGCAAGAATTGGCAGGTACAACGCCCTCAGTCCAGGGCTGAATATGAAGCCGACAAGTCGCAGCATCCTTATTCGACATCGATCGGCCCGCAGCCAGGGTCGCACTCCTCGGGCAAAGACGAGCATTATGAGAGCACCCCTGGCGACAATAGCCCGACCCGCCATCCATACACCTCCAATATTGGTCCTAAGACGAACTAGCAATCACGCGGCGCCCGCCTGCGCCGGTATATCCCTTTGCTCGAGACCCGCCGGCGTCGCCGGCGGGTCCTTTGCGTAGAATTGACCCCATTCGTCGGAGCTTGATGCGGCGGCTCGGTCGGGAGCAGATTGTACGGGGCTTTTGACGGCTGTAGCGTAGGGAGGCTTCGGATGGAGAGGCAGTTCTACGACACTCTCGAAACACGCGATCCGGCCGCACGCGAAGCGGCTTTGATGTCGGCGCTGCCGCAGATCATTGCTGCAGCGAAGGAGCACGCGCCCGCCTATCGCCATCGCCTCGCCGGGGTTCATCCGGAAGACATCGTCGACCGGCGCAGCTTGGCCGAGCTGCCGCTGACCCGGAAATCCGAGCTGATCGAGCTGCAGCGCCAGAACCCTCCGTTTGGCGGATTGGCGGCCGCGCCGATATCGGCGCTCCGCCGGGTCTTCGTGTCGCCCGGGCCGATCTACGAACCGGAGGGCCGGCGGCCGGATTACTGGCGTTTCGCGCGGGCCCTCTTCGCCGCGGGGTTTCGCGCCGGCGACCTGGTGCACAACACCTTCTCCTATCATCTGACCCCGGCCGGCGCGATGGTCGAGAGCGGCGCCGAGGCTCTCGGCTGCCCGGTGATCCCGGCCGGCACCGGCCAGACCGAGCAGCAATTGCGCACGATCGCCGATCTGCGGCCGGTCGGCTACATCGGGACGCCGTCCTTCCTCAAGGTGCTGCTCGACCGCGCGGCGAGCGAAGGCGGCGACGTTTCCTCGCTGAAGAAGGCGCTGGTCGGGGCGGAAGCCCTGCCGTCGGCGCTGCGCGCCGAATTCGGTAGCCGCGGTCTCGGCGTGCTGCAGTGCTACGGCACCGCCGATATCGGCATCATCGCTTACGAGAGCGTGACCCCACAGGGTGAACTTTGCGAAGGAATGGTGGTCGACGAGGGGATTATTCTCGAGCTGGTCATGCCGGGCACCGGAGAGCCGGTGGCTCCCGGCGAAGTGGGCGAGGTCGTCGTAACGACACTGACGCCCGAATATCCGCTCATCCGCTTTGCCACCGGCGACCTGTCGGCGATGCTGCCGGGCCCGAGCCCATGCGGCCGGACAAACCATCGGATCAAAGGATGGCTCGGCCGCGCCGACCAGACCACCAAGGTGCGCGGCATGTTCGTGCACCCCGAGCAGGTCGCCGAGATTTTGCGCCGCCACAAATCCATCATCCGCGCCCGCCTCGTGGTGGAGCGTCCGCGCAGCACCGACGAGATGACCCTGTTGGCCGAACTCCGCGAGCCGGCGGAGGATCTGGGGCACATCGCCGAAACCTTGCAGGCCGTCACGAAAATGCGCGGCGCGGTCAGCCGCGTCCCGGAAGGCAACCTGCCCGCCGACGGCAAGCTGATCGAGGATCGACGGCAATTGAAATAAAATTCATCGAAAGGTCACAGTTTTTCCAAACCGGCGTCCCAATCGGGTCCCTATATGGTATGCGTAAGGTTGACCCTTACAGGTTTGTCCCCCAAACCTCGTACTCGGTCGAGCAATTCGACCGTGGCCGCGCGGCTCCGGTTTTCCCCCACCGGAGCCGCTTTTTTGTCTGCCGAGTATGCTGACCGAACCCGATCTGGTTGCCGAGAGCCTCGGTTGCCGACGCGGCGAGCGTCTGGTCTTTGCCGGGCTCTCGTTTCTGCTTCCGGCAGGGGGCGCTCTGCTGCTCACCGGAACGAACGGCAGCGGCAAGACCAGCCTGTTGCGTGTCCTCGCCACACTGATAATGCCGGCCAGCGGCCGTCTTCTCTGGGGCGCTGCGCCAGCCGAGGCCGAGAGCGCCGCCTATCGCGCGCAGCTGGACTTTGTCGGCCATCAGGATGGCGTCAAACCCGGCCTTACGCCGCGCGAAACGTTGGCGTTCTGGGCAGCGCTCCGGGGTCTCGAGGCGAGCCGGGTGCCGCGCCTCCTCGACGCAGCGCTGGCCGGATTCGCCCTCGACCGGGTTGCCGACTGGCCATGCCGCTGGCTTTCCGCGGGCCAACGTCGGCGGGTTGCGCTCGCCCGTCTGATCGCGGCGCCGGTGTCGATCTGGCTGCTCGACGAACCGGCCAGCGGGCTCGACCATGAAAGCCAATCACGCCTCGAACATGCGGTTGCCGAGCATCGTGCCTCCGGCGGGCGTGTCGTCGTCGCCAGCCATACGCCGATCGACATCGGCCCCGCCACCGCCATCGCCCTCGATGCCTTTGCGCCGCTATCGGACCATGCAGCCGCCGGCTGAGGATGACGGCGTTTCTCGGCCTCTTTCGGCGCGATCTGCGCCTCGCCTTGCGCCAGGGCGGGGACACCGGTCTCGTCGTCGGGTTCTTTGTCCTCGCTGTCGTATTGTTCCCGTTCGGCGTCGGTCCCGAGCCGGAGGTCCTGCAACGCGTTGGTGCCGGCATCATCTGGGTGGCTGCGCTGCTGGCGGCCCTGTTGTCGCTCGACCGGCTGTTCGAGGCGGATTATCAGGATGGCGAACTCGATCTGCTGGCTCTTTCGAGCCTCCCTCTCGAGCTTGCGGTGCTCGCAAAATGCGCTGCGCATTGGGTGGCGACCGGCTTGCCGTTAGCGCTGACCAGCCCGTTTCTCGCGCTGCTCGTCGATCTCGATCCGGGGTCGATCGCGACCTTGTTCGCAAGCCTGCTGATCGGCACCCCGGCGCTGAGCCTGATCGGCAGCGTCGCGGCGGCGTTGAGTCTGGGCGCTCGGCGTCAAGGCGTCGTGCTGTCGCTCCTCGTCCTGCCTCTTTACATCCCTCCGCTGATTTTCGGCGCCGGAGCGGTCGAAGCGAGCGCCGTCGGCAACGGCGCCCGCGCTTATTTGTTGGTCCTCAGCGCGATTACCTTGGCCTCTCTAGCGTTCTGTCCATGGGCGAGCGCTGCGGCCTTGCGCCAGGCGCTGGAGTAAGCGCGGCATCGTCGATGCTGACTTGGCGCAAATTCGGGATTACACCTGCCCGGCGATGATTAATTGGCTCGCCAATCCTGCGCGGTTCATGCGGCTGAGCGCCAAGGCTGTGCCGTGGTGCGGTTGGGCGGCCGCGCTCGTCCTCGCAGTCGGCCTCTTCTGGTCCCTTGTCGTGGCGCCGCCGGATTACCAGCAGGGCGACACGGTGCGGATCATGTATGTGCATGTTCCGGCTGCCTGGATGGCGCTCAGTGTCTACCTGTTCATAGCAGTGGCGAGCGCTGTCGCGCTCGTGTGGCGGCATCCGCTGGCCGAAGTGGCGGCCCGCGCCGCCGCTCCGATCGGCGCCGCGTTTACCTTCGTCTGCCTAGCCACCGGCTCGCTGTGGGGTCGCCCGATGTGGGGCGCCTGGTGGGTGTGGGACGCCCGGCTGACCTCGGTGCTGATCTTGTTCTTTCTCTACCTCGGCTACATCGCCCTGGCGAACGCCTTCGATGATCCGTCGCGCGGCGGTAGAGCCGCCGCGGTGCTGGCGCTGGTCGGGGTGGTCAACCTGCCGATCATCAAGTTCTCCGTCGATTGGTGGAACACGTTGCATCAGCCGGCGAGCGTCATGCGGATCGGCGGACCGAGGATCGACATCTCGATGCTCGCCCCGCTGCTGATCATGGCTGTGGGATTCACGGTGCTGTTTGTCGTGTTGCTAATGGTGCATATGAGAACCGCGCTGAACGAGCGCAGGGCCATGGCGCTGCGGCTCAATGCGGGTCCCGTGCACGCCCCGCGTCCCGAGCGCGAGCGGACGGTTTCGGCCCGCACCGCAGTGTCTTGATGGGCGAGATCGGCGCCTTTCTCGCGATGGGGGGTTACGCTGCTTTCGTGTGGCCGGCCTACGGCGTGGCCTTTGCGGTTCTCGGGGGCCTCGCCTTATTGTCATGGCGGCGTTACCGGGTGAGCATCGTCACCCTGGAGCGACTGCAGCAGGATCTCGGCAGGAGACGATGACCCGCAAGCAGCAGCGACTGGGGTTGCTCGCTCTCGGTATGGCGGCTCTCGGCGGAGCCACTCTGCTGGTGTTGAGCGCGTTCAACGACAATTTGGTGTTTTTCTACAGCCCGAGCGAGTTAAAGGCCAAAGCAGTGGCGGCGGATCGCCGGGTGCGGATCGGGGGCCTGGTCGAGGCGCATAGCGTGTCCCGTGGCGCCGACGGGCGCAGCATCTCATTCCGCATCACGGATGGCGCGGATGATGTCTCGGTCGTCTATCAGGGCCTGGTGCCCGATCTCTTCCGCGAGGGGCAAGGCGCCGTCGCCGAAGGAAAATTGCAACCCGACGGGGTCTTCGCCGCATCGAGCGTGCTCGCCAAGCATGACGAGAACTATATGCCGCGCGAGGTTGTCGACGCGCTGAAGAAGAGCGGCCATTGGCAGGAGGGCGGTACGGCGCAGGCCGGAATGGCCCAGCAGAAATGAGCCATGGCGCGCAAGCTTTTTTTCCTCTTGCCGGTGGCGCTGTTCGCTGTGCTGGTGATCGCATTTGCGGTCGGCCTGAAGCATGATCCCCACCTCCTGCCGTCGGCGTTGATCGACCGCCCGGCGCCCGATTTCGCCCTGCCCGGTCTTTACGAGAGCGCCAACGGGTTGACTCGCAACGATCTCGACGGTCGCGTGACCCTCGTCAACTTCTTCGCGTCCTGGTGCGCCCCGTGCCGCGAAGAGCACTCCGAACTGATGGCGCTGGGCCGCCTTCCCGGGGTCACGCTCGACGGCATCGCGTATAAGGACAAGCCGGAAGAGACGCGCCGTTTTCTGGAGCGCCTCGGCAACCCGTTCGGCCATATCGGGGTCGACCGCAGCGGCACGACCGCAATCGATTTTGGAGTTTACGGTGTGCCGGAGACTTATGCCGTGGACGGCACCGGCCACATCCGTTATCGCCACGTCGGTCCGCTGACCGCCGCGGATGTCAAACGCGAAATTTTGCCTCTGATCCAGCAAATCGGTCACGCCGAATAGCTCGAGCACGGGCAGTCAAGGTTCCGACTCGCGATCCTCGCTGGAGACTTCGGCGAGAAAGCCGGGGAGATCTGGCCAGCCATAGGCGATGGCCTGGATCGTCGTGCCGCCGACAACGATTGGCTTTCGGTTAACTTGGCGGGCGCCGAGCCGTTCGTAGAAGAACCGAGACGGATTGTCGCGCAGCACCCAAAGGATCGCCGAGCGGCGTCCTGCCGCCACGAGCCGCCGGAACAAGGCGATCAACAGGCGTCGCCCAATCCCTTGGTTCTGCCAATCTGGGGCGACGTAGAGGGTGAACACTTCGCCGGCGAAAGAGCGGTCGCCGCGATGGGACCCGCAGCTGCCAAAACCCAGGATGGCGCCGTTCGAACCTACCGCGACGCGCACATTCCGCGGTTCCTGCAGGATTACGCCGCGCCACCCTGCTTCGCGGCGGCGCTCCGACAATCCGACGAGGTAGGCCGTGGAGAGCACGCCGGCGTAAGTCGTGCGCCAGGTTTCGACATCGAGTTCGAGCAATACCGCGCGCGTCCCCCGGCCGCGCCGGCCGGATCGTGATCTCGCTCATGACCGCCATCTTGCCCGGTTTCGCCCGCCGAGGGGAGAGCCATCACGGCGAAAGGAGGCACGCAAGTAGATTTCTGCGCCCGCGCGATGCGTTGCCGCGTGGCCTTGAAGCGCCGGCCCCGTTATGGTGTATGCATGAGGGGATGGCGGCTGCTTCATTTCAGCTTCCTTGTCGGGCTGCTATTCACGATTTCTGCTGCAGGTCATGCCGAGAGCTCGAAAAAACCCGGTGATGCCACGCAGCCGACCTCGGGGTCGCAGGCCGAGCGGCTGGGCACCGCCGATGCGTGGACGGCTTACGCCTACAGCGAGAAAACCGGGAAAGTGTGCTATCTAGCTGGCGAGGCGAACAAAAGCGAGCCGGCCGGCGGCAAGCGCAAGCATCCCGTGGCGATGATCACCCATCGGCCGGGTGAGAAGATCGCCAACGTCGTCAGTTTCGACGAAGGCTATCCGCTCAAGGAGGGTAGCGAGGTGTCGCTCGATATCGGCGGAGCGAAATTCGATCTGTTCACCAAGGGTGACAGCGCCTGGGCGCGGACGCCTGAACTCGACAAGTCAATCGTCGAGGCGATGACCAAGGGAAAACAGGCGACAGTCAAGGGCATGCCCCAGAAAGGATCGACGACTACCGACACCTATTCGCTGGCCGGCTTTGCCCAGGCGCTCGCATTGATCGACAAGGCCTGCGACGTGAAGCGCTGAGCCGCGCGGCTCCCCACATAAAGTCGAGCCATGGAGACCGAGACGTTATCCGAACCGCCGCGCCGCAATCTCGTCGGGTTGGGCCGCGAGGCGCTTGCCGCCGAAATGGCCGAGTTTGGCGCCGAGCCGTTCCGCGCGCGCCAGCTCTGGCACTGGATCTATCGTCGGGGCGCCACCGATTTCGCGGCGATGACCTCGTTGTCGAAGCCGTTCCGCGACAAGCTCGCGGCGCGCTACGTGCTCCAGCGGCCGGCGATATCGCGCGCGCTCGGCTCGGTCGACGGAACCCGCAAATGGCTGCTGCGCTTTGCCGATGGCGAGGAGGTCGAGACCGTTCACATCCCCGAGGAGGATCGCGGGACCTTGTGCGTCTCCTCCCAGGTCGGCTGTACGTTGACCTGCTCTTTCTGTCACACCGGCACACAGCGCCTGGTCCGCAATCTGTCATCGGAAGAGATCATCGCGCAGGTGATGATCGCGCGTGATGCGCTCGGCGAATGGCCGTCGCCGCAAGATGACCGGCAGGTGACGAACATCGTTTTGATGGGAATGGGCGAGCCCCTCTACAATTATGAGAATGTCGCGGCTGCCTTGAAGGTCGTTATGGACCCGGAAGGTCTGTCGATATCGCGGCGCAAGATCACATTGTCCACCTCCGGGGTGGTTCCGATAATCCGTCGCTGCGGCGCCGAGCTCGCGGTCAATCTCGCGGTCTCGCTGCATGCGGTGCGCGACGACATTCGCGACCGCCTGGTGCCGCTCAACCGCAAATATCCGATCGCCGAGTTGCTCGACGCGTGCCGGTCCTATCCGGGGGCGAGCAATGCGCGCCGCATCACCTTCGAATACGTCATGCTGAAAGGCATCAACGACAGCCCGGCCGATGCCCGCGAGCTCGTGCGGCTGGTGGCCGGCATTCCCGCGAAAGTCAATCTGATCCCGTTCAACCCGTGGCCGGGCGCGCCTTACGAGTGCTCGCCCGATGCGGCGATCAAGGCGTTTTCCGACATCGTCTTTGCCGCCGGCTATTCGGCGCCGGTGCGCACGCCGCGCGGCCGCGACATCCTCGCCGCCTGCGGCCAGCTCAAATCGGCGAGCGTCAGGGCGCGCCGTAGCGCGCGGCCGCCGCAGCCCGCCGCCTGATTTTTCCTGCCGTCAACTTGCGACTGCCTCGCGTGTTGTATGCGCTCCTTGGATCGGCGCTCGCTGCCTATGGGGTGCTGGTAGGCGGCCTTTATGTCTTTCAACGCCATTTGCTCTATTTCCCCAACGTCGTGCGCCCCCAACGCGGCGATCTCGCTGCGCTCGGCGTCCGCGAAATTCCGCTGAAGACGGGCGACGGGCTGTCGCTGCTCTCCTGGTACCTGGCGCCACGCGATGGCCACCCGGTCATCGCATATTTCCATGGCAATGGTGGCCATATCGGATACCGCGCCGAGCGCCTGCGGTGGTTTGCCCGCAACGGGTACGGCATGCTGATGGCCGAGTACCGCGGCTATGGCGGCAATCCCGGGATGCCGAGCGAGCGAGGCCTGATCGCTGATGGGATCGCAGCGCTCGATTTTCTCGGTGCCGAGGGGATTGCTCCGAACCGGCTCGTGATCTACGGCGAGTCTCTAGGATCGGGAGTTGCCGTACCATTGGCGGCGCAGCGGGAAGTCGCCAGCCTGATACTCGAAGCGCCTTTCACCAGCGTCGCCGAAGTCGCCCAGTACCATTATTCGTTCATACCGGCTTCCGCGCTGGTGCGTGATCGTTTCGACTCGCTGGCAAGGATCGGCAATGTCAAGGCGCCGATCCTGGTCCTTCATGGCGAGCGAGACCGGATCGTCCCGGTGTGCTTTGGCCGCGCGCTGTTCGACGCAGCCCCACAACCAAAGGAATTATGGCTCGCCCGCGAGGCCGGTCACGAAGATCTCGTCCGGTATGGCGCATTCGAGGCTGTCCTCGACTTCTTGCGGCGGCGAGTTGGCTGACTGTGGACGGTTTGGGGGATAGAGTCGCTATCCTGGGGGTAAGCCTGTGGGCAACGATTCCGGCGCTTGCCCCGGGAACTTCGCGCGATAATCTGTCTCACGTGGTCGACACGGTGAACTCGAGACCGTGGCCGACGGGTCGGCGGGCCAATTCAGGGGGAAATCGGAGCCTTCAGACCACGCCAGGGGCGGTCCATTTGGACCGCCCCTTTTGATTCCGGCAGACTTCAAGCCCGGATCTCTTGGCGTTGAAAGACCACATAGGCGATCGCGAAAATCACGATCATTCCGGCGACGAGGCCAGTCAGCTGCGGCCATACCAGGATAAAGCTCTGCGCCGCCGGCAACGGCGCGCCCAGCAAGGCGCCCTGAACCTGGCTGTAGAGTACCGGGCCCAGGGCGCGGGTCGCCGGCTGCAGCAAGGCGAGAGCGATTTCCGCGAAGAGCGTATTCGGCGAGATCCGGTCGAGGATTTGCGCCGTTTGTAGGTAGTCAAGGTTTGGGCCCAAGATCCCTTCGGGCGGACCGGCGATCAATGTCGCGACGAGCGGGGTGACGACCGACCAGAACAACGAGAACAAGAGCCATACGCCAAGAGCGGCGAGCGCCGCGGTCGCGGGGGCGCGGAATACCACGGAAAAGAGAAAGGCCACCGCCAGCCAGACCCCGCCATAGGCGATCGTCGCGACGAGAAACCCCAGCATGCGCACCATTTCTTCCGTGTTGGGCGGCAAACCGAGGAGAAGCAGGCCGAGACCGATCGTCAAGAGCCACAGCGAGAACAGGCCGATCGTGAGCGCCACCAGCCCGGCGAGGAATTTCCCGAGCAAAAGGGCGTCGCGGTAGATCGGCTGCGCCAGCACCCGGCTAAGAGTGCGGCGATTGAATTCCCCGTTGATCGCATCGAAGCCGATCGCAATCGCGACCAGCGGGATCAAAAACCCCAACAATGCGATAAAGGACGGTAGCGGATCCTGCGCCATGGTCAGCAGCCGCAGGAAGAGGAACGGGCTCTCGCCGATGCTCGCGCGGATCGACAGGATCGCGGCGTAGGCGGCCGCGATGGCGGTCAGAAACACGAGGGCTTCGAGCACCCACATCCGGGCACCCGACAGGTAATCCGCCGCCTCCTTGGCGAGGACGACCCCGACCCCGGTGAAGGGGGAGCCTCTACGCCGCATCGCGGATCTCGTCGAAATATCGGGTATAGACTTCGTTGAGGCTCGGCTCGGCGAAACGGATGCCGAGCAGGTCGAATGACGGGGCGAGCCGCCGGGCGATCTCGGCGCGCAGATCGCCCTCGCAATCGAACTCGGTAGAGTTCGGGGGCCAGCACCTGCACCCGGACCACACCCGGCACAGCGGCGAGCTGATTGCGAACTGCCTCGCCGCGCGCCTCGACATCGATCACATGCCCGCCGCCCAGCACCCGCTGCGCCAGTTCGGTCACGCTGCCCGAGAGAGCGATGCGTCCGCGATTGAACAGAGCGACCCGGTCGCACACGCTCTGCACCTGATCGAGATGGTGCGAGGACAGGAGAACCGCGGTCCCGTCGGCCTTGAGCCCCCGAATCATGCCGAGAAATTCCTGCGTCGAGTGCGGGTCCAAGGTCGCCGTCGGCTCGTCGAGGATCGCGATGCTCGGGCGCTTCATCAGCACCTCGGCGAGCCCGAGGCGCTGGCGCATCCCGCGCGAAAATGTCGCCACCCGGTCCCGCCCGACATCGGGCAATCCGACCCGCGCCATGGCCTCGCTAAACCTCTGGTCGATCTCCGGCCGAGACAATCCGGCGAGCCTCCCGGTGTAGGCGAGGTTGTCCCGAGCCGACAGCCCGTCGTAGAAACCGACCGAATTGGGGAGATAGCCGACCCGGCGCTTCACTTCGAGCGGGTCGCGCAACGGGTCGAAACCGGCCACTGCGGCGCGCCCCTCAGTCGGTTCGGTCAGCCCGAGCAGCATCAAGATCGTTGTCGTCTTTCCCGACCCGTTGGGCCCGAGAATGCCGACGATCTCGCCGGCCCGCACGTCGAGATTGATGTGATCGACGGCGACAGTTGCGCCGTAGCGCTTGGTCAGTCCCTGCGCCCTGATCACAGCCTCTTCAGTCATCCCAGCGTGCCTCCCCCGTTTCGCCACACCGGCGAAGGCCGGTGCCCATGTCGAAATGGGTCCCGGCCTCCACCGGGATGGCGAGAAACAAACACCACAATCACTACCGCCGGCCGAAGCGGGCGACCGCGAAAACGACGACCAGCAGCGAGATCGCGATGACCCCGATCCCGACGGCACCCCACAGGGTCGAGGTGAGGACGGTGATGCGGAAGTTCGCCGATTCGGACTGACCGCCGGCCGCATTGGCGCGGATCGTCGTCTGGTAATCGCCGGCAATGGCGCGCGGCGACGGGGTCAGGCTGACCTTGATCTGCTGCGATTTGCCGGCGGCCAGCTCTGGCAATTGCTTGGGATCGAAGCTGGTCTTCCAGCCCTCCGGCGCGGTCGCGCTGAAATCGACGTCGCGCGCCGCTTCGCTGCCGTCATTGCGGAGGACGACCGTCAATTGGCCGTCCTGGCCGGCATAGGCCTCGCCGCTGAGGCGCCCTCCCTCGCCCGCCAAGGCGAGCCGCGCCTGGCCGACGACGGTGATGGCGAGATCGAGATCGGCCGACGCCGCTTCGCTCTTGGCGTGGAGCGCGAGCTTGTAGTCGCCGGCCGGCGTATCGCGCGGCAAAGCCACCGAGGCTTCGATGTCCTTTGATTTGCCTGCCTCGATCGGAATGCTGGTGAGCTGCTGGCTGCCATAGGCTTCGGTGAAAGTGACCTGGAAATTCTTCGGTGCGTCGGCGCTGAAATTGATTGTGGCGTCGCGTCCGCTGTCATTCGCGACGGTCACCCGGAACTTGAACGACGTCGTCGCGGTGCCGCGCAATGAGGGGAAGTTGGTGGTGAGTTTGAGTTTCGCCGGAAGCTCCTGACCGATGGTGACGGTGATCGGCAATTTGAGATCGTTTCCCCCGCCCTTGGCATCGACGAGAAAATGGTATTCGCCCGGTCCGGTACCGGCCGGCGGCTCGAGCCGCAGCTGCAATTTCTCCTCCGTATCGGGCGCCACGATCGCCGACGCGACCGGCTGCCCGCCCCCGAGGATTGTTGCCTTCCAGCCCTGAGCAACGTCCGGCACCGAAAGAGCCAGCTGCTCCGGGGGATGATTGAAGTTGCGCAACGATAGATCGATCGTCGTGGTCTCGCCGGCGCGTACGGTCAGGGCGGGATAACGGGTCGTCAAATATACGCCCGTAATACCATTCGAGGGCTTTTCCGCTGCTTCGGCGACCGAAGCCATCAAAAAGATCAGAAACAATATGATAAGCCGTGGCAGCATTCCTGAGACCTCCGACCAAACCGCCGCCCCAACGTCCGGCTGCGGCTTGGGTTGGCGCGGTGAAGCCGGGACCTTCTGTGGCGCGCTGGAATACGTCAGCCGGCGGCGGGCGCGAAATTAACAATTTTTCATGTTATCGGGCAGGTCGAACCGCCAAAGCGGGTCAGAAGGCACTCCCGATGTTCCGGGCAAACCAGCTTTTGGCCGGCGTACCGGGTGCGCCGGAAGTGACGAGGGAATACGCATCGACATACCACTCGCTGCCCGGGTAATTGTGGCCGAGCACCGCCGCATTCGCTGTGGCCTCGTCGTTGAGGCCGAGCGCCAAATCGCACTCGACGAGGCGTTCCAGCGCTTCGGGAACATGCGTTGTCGTCTGAAAATTGTCGATTACCCGTTTAAACCGGTTCATCGCCGCCAGATATTGTCCCCGCTTTAGATAATAGCGGCCGATCTCCATCTCCTTGCCGGCGAGATGATCCCGCGTGAAATCCAACTTCAGCTTGGCGTCTCGCGCGTATTTGCTGTCGGGAAACCGCCTAATGACGTCGTCTAGCGCCTTTAGAGCCAGCTCGGTAGTCTTTTGATCGCGGCCGATATCGACGATCTGCACGTAATACGAGATCGCCTTCAAATAGTAGGCGTATGCGATGTCACGATGGCCCGGATGAAGTTGAATGAAACGATCAGCTGCGATGATCGTCTCACCGTAATTTCCTGCTTCGTATTGAGCATAGGCCGACATCAGCTGGCTTTTCGTGGCCCATACGGAATAGGGGTGCTGACTTTCTACTTCCTCGAATGTCTTGGCAGCCGTTGGATAGCGCTCTTCGACCAGCTCATCCATGGCCTTGTTGTAGAGATCGTCGACCGGCTTCTCGACATAGGCCTCCTTCTTCGCGCCGCCGCAGGCAGCCAGCGCGGCGATCGTCGCCGCTATGCCGAACCAGCGAAGTAAAGGCAACAAACGCATCGGCCAACTCGGGACAGGCATCGAGAGGCGCCGGTTATAGCATAGGTCGGCCGTGGACCGGCAAGCCGGTCGCCCCGTCAATCGCCGGCGAGCTGCAGATCCTTCTGCCACTCCTGCCCGCCACGATGGGTCGATCGGCTGAGAGTGGTGTAGCACCAGGCCTCGCGGTCGGCGAACAGGGCCGAGAGAAGGCGCCGGGTATGGGCATGCCCCGATCGGACACCGCGGAAGGATCCGAGCATCGGAGCCCCGGCGAGATAGAGATCTCCGAAGGCGTCGAGGAGCTTGTGGCGAACGAACTCGTCGGCGTAACGCAAGCCGCCAGCGTTCAACACCTGATCGCGACCGACGACCACGGCATTATCGAGCGATCCGCCGCGCGCCAAGCCCGCTGCCCGCAGCCGGTCGAGTTCGTCCAGAAGCCCGAAAGTGCGCGCCCGGCTGAGTTCTGTCTTGAACGTGTCCGCGTCGAACATCAGGCAAATATCCTGACGGCGAATCAGCGGGTTGTCGAAGTCGATCTCGAAGCTCATCGAAAAGCCGTGATCGGGGAGCAGCGCTGCCGTCGCGCCCTCTTCGGTGACGCTGACTTCTTTCAACACCTTGATCGCGCGCCGGGCGGCGTCCTGTTCGACGATGCCGGCGCACTCGATCAGAAACAAGAAGGGCGCGGAACTCCCATCCATGATGGGCACCTCGCGGCCGTCGAGCTCGACGACCGCATTATCGATGGCGGCGCCGGCCAACGCCGCCATCAGGTGCTCGACCGTGCCCACCGTGTTTCCTTCTCCGTTGGATAGCACGGTGCAAAGCGGCGACTCGACCGTATTGGCCCAGTTTGCACGAATCTCGACCGCCGAGCCGGCTCGACGGAACACGATACCCGTATCCGGGGCGGCGGGGTGCAATGTCATTGCTACCCTTTCGCCCGAATGAAGTCCAATTCCCCGGCACCCGATAGCTG
Organism: uncultured Alphaproteobacteria bacterium; assembly: GCA_963812675.1. Taxonomy (GTDB): domain Bacteria; phylum Pseudomonadota; class Alphaproteobacteria; order ATCC43930; family CGMCC-115725; genus AP-15. The sequence goes on from CAWEWR010000016.1 coordinate 74,104, forward strand.
TTTTCAGCGTCTGTTGAGACGCCGTCGCGATATCCCCCAACATGCGACAGACTTCTATGAAGTGGTCCCCTGGCGAGGCGCAAACTACTTTTGCCCTGACTTCACCTCAAATCACTCTTTGTTGCGAATTGTTGCATTGCCGGAAGATATCCAGGCTTTTGTCAGACCCTCACCCGCCTCGCTGCGCTCGGCACCCTCTCCCGCAATGCGACGCAATGCGGGAGAAGGGGGACCAAGCGCGCAGCGGTTGGTGGGTGAGGGTGGCGCCGGCGAATTCAGTTGGCTTGGCGGCGCAGGAATGCAGGGATGTCGAGCAGGTCGTCTTCCCTGCTCAAATTGGGCCGATCGTCCGGCTCAAGCGGCGCCAGCCGGGGTTGGGCATTCGGCTGACTGGCTGTTTTCCCCGCCTGGACGGCCGGGCGCGGCGCGGGCTCCGGCGCTGGTGCACGAGCGCGGCCTACTCCGGTCACCCGCTCGATCAGGCTGGGTACTCGCCCTTTCGGCTTTGGTGCGGCTTCTTTGGCGGCTGGGGGAACGGCGGGTTGCGTCAGCGGGACCGGGCGCGCCGCCCCGGCATCGGCCGGTTTGGGCGCGATGAAGGCACCGTTCCGTATTGCCGCAGTCTCAGCCGCTTCCGCTGCTTGCGGCAGCGGTTCGCTGTCGATCTCCGGTCGCGGCTTGGTCGATTGCGCCGCATTCTGCGTGAGCACGGGCTGGGTGTAGCCGCCCGTCGTCGCTTCGCGCAGCGGGGGGACCGAATCGCGGCTGCTGACCAGGCTGATCGCTGGGAGCGGCTGCGAGACCGCCTCGGCGTCGATGCCGGTCGCGACGACAGAGATCCGCATCTTGCCTTCGAGCCTCTCGTCGAAGGTCGAACCGAAGATGATGTTGGCCTCGGGATCGACCTCCTCGCGAATGCGATTGGCGGCCTCGTCGACCTCGAACAAGGTCATATCGAGACCGCCGGTAATGTTTATCAGGACGCCTCTGGCGCCCTTCATCGAGACGTCCTCGAGCAGCGGGTTCGAGATCGCGGCCTCGGCGGCATCGGTCGCCCGCTTCTCGCCCTCGGCCTCGCCGGTCCCCATCATCGCCTTGCCCATCTCGCCCATCACCGTGCGAATGTCGGCGAAGTCGAGATTGATGAGGCCGGGCATGACCATCAGGTCGGTAACGCCGCGCACCCCCGAATGGAGCACGTCGTCGGCCATTTTGAAGGCGTCGGCAAAGGTTGTGCGCTCGTTGGCGATGCGGAACAGGTTCTGGTTCGGAATGATGATCAATGTGTCGACAAATTTCTGCAATTCCTCGATCCCGGCCTCGGCGCTGCGCATCCGATGGCTGCCCTCGAAGTGAAACGGCTTCGTCACCACACCGACGGTCAGAATCCCCAATTCGCGCGCGATCCGTGCGATGACCGGAGCACCCCCGGTGCCGGTCCCCCCGCCCATGCCGGCGGTGATGAACACCATGTTGGAGCCGCCCATCGCCTCGAGGATGTCATCGAGCGCCTCCTCGGCCGCCGCCCTCCCGACATCGGGCCGCGAGCCGGCGCCGAGCCCGCGGGTGACGCCGATCCCCATCTGGATTTTGCGCGGCGCGCTCGATTGTAGGAGCGCCTGCGCGTCGGTGTTGCAGACCACGAATTCGCAGCCGATCAAATTCGAGCGGATCATATTATTGACTGCGTTCCCCCCGGCGCCGCCGACCCCGACGACGGTAATGCGCGGTTTCATCTCGTGCTCGTCTCTCGGGATGCTCAGATTGATCATGCGGTCCCCCTCCACTGCTGTGCCCCTCACGTTACCCGGTCCGGTCCGGGCTCCCCCCTCGCTTGGCTCACACGTGGCCGGGCGAGCTACAAAGCCGAATGTGCCTCAAAAATTGTCCTTCAGCCAATTGCCGAATCGGCCGAGAACACCCCATCGCCGGCCCTGCGGGCTGCGCCTTGCACCCGAAACCTCGGCCCGCTCGGACAAGGCAAAGTGCAGCAGCCCCGCGGTCGTGGCAAAGGCCGGGCCGCCGGTCGCCTCGGCGAGGCCCGCGACCCGCTGCGGCCGCCCCATCCGCACCTGTTTATCGAGGATCAGTCCGGCGAACTCGCGCGCCCCGTGCAATTGGCTGGCCCCGCCGGTCAAAACGACGCGCCGCCCCGCGACCTTGTCGAAGCCGCTCGCCTCCAGCCGATTGCGGACCAGTTCGAAGGTCTCCTCGATGCGCGGCGCGATGATGCCGACGAGCAAGGATTTCGGCACATGGTTGACGTGCCCCTCGTCCTCCTCGCCAATTTGCGGGACGGCGATCATCTCGCGCTCGTCGGTGCTCGCTGAAATCGCGGTGCCGAATAATGTCTTCATGCGCTCGGCATGCGCGACCCCGGTCGAGAGCCCGCGGGCGATGTCGTTGGTGACGTGCATGCCGCCGACCGGGACGTAATCGGCAAAAATCAGATTCCCGTCGAAGAATACGCCGATCGTCGTCGTTCCGCCGCCCATGTCGATCACGGTGACGCCGAGACCGATCTCGTCCTCTACCAGACAGGAGAGCCCCGAAGCATAGGGGCTGACAACGAGAGCCTCGACCTCGAGATGCGAGCGTCCAACAGCGGCGGTGTGGTTGCGCACGCTGGCGGCGCTTGCGGTCACGACATGCATGTTGACCCCGAGCCGCTCACCGAGCATGCCGCGCGGATCGCGGATGCCGCGGCTGTCGTCGACCGAAAATCCCACCGGCACGGAGTGGATGATTTGGCGATCGCCCGGATCGCGCATCACATAGCCGTGCTCGAGCACCCGCCGCATTTCGGCATCGGTGATCTCGCGCCCGGTGATGCCGATCTCGGCCTTGATAATCCGGGAGGCAGAGAATCCGCCCGACAGGTTTGCGACGACGCTCTGTATCGTCTCGCCGGCCATCTCCTCGGCGGCGTGCACCGCATTCAGCACGGAGTTACCGGTCGCTTCCAGGTCGACGATCCCCCCGTTGCGCACACCGCGCGAGATCTGATGGCCAATCCCGAGAACGCACGGCCTGTCGTCCGCGACGCGCGCGATAAAGCAGCAGATCTTTGTCGTGCCGATATCAAGGGCAGTGATCAGACTGCCGCGCGGCCGGGTCGCCGGTCTGCGGGGTTTGGCCCGGCCAGCGACCTCGGTATTTGCCGTTTTTCCGGCGCGCTTGGCGCGAGGCGGCGCTTCATCCACTGTTGTCATGTGTTCTTCGCCGATGGGCGTCCCTTCTTGGATGTCGGCGATATCGGCGCTTCCTTCGGCACCTCCCGGTTGACCCGCAGAACGAGCCGGTCCGGCAGGCGCACATCGACGGTCTGCACGTCCCGTTTCAGAATAGCGCTCGACCGTTCGAGGCGGGCGAGCTGGGTCCAGGCGGCGGCCTGCGCGTCGGCTGGGAGAAGGACATCGATCGCGTTGTCGATGCGCAAGTTCCAGCGGCGATCGCCGACCCGGACCGCGGCACTGACGCGAGCGGCAAGCTCCGGCTCTGTCGCCAGCATGTCGAGCAGATCCGCGGCATGTCTCGCGGCACCGTCGCCGACGACCAACGGCAGCTTGGCGAAGCGGTCGAGCCGGGTCACCGGGATCACGCCGCCCTCACGGTCGATCAGCTCGAGCTTGCCGCCGTGCTGCCAAAGGGCAAGCGGTTTGCGCTCGACGAGGCGGACATAGAGCGTGTCCGGCAGTCGGCGCTCGACCACCGCGGAGCGAACCCAGGGTAATGTCTCGAGTTGCTCCTTGGCCCGGCTTGGGCTCATAGCGAGGATCGGCGTGCCGGGGCCGGCGCCCATCGCGGCGAGGATCGTCTCGCGATCCGTCGTTTCGCGTCCTTCGACTTTGATGTCGGTCACGACGAGGCCCAGCCGCGCGGTGCCGTCGAGCATCCGGTCGGCCGCATACTGCAGCATCGATTGCCCGAGCGGCGATCAACTCAGCTGAACCGCTGCGTAGAGCCCGCTCGCGAGCAAAACCGGGATCCCGACCCACACCCCCAAGCGGCGCAAGAGGGCGGAGAAACGGCCCCGTCGCGGGCGACGCGGCGCCGGCCCCTTCACCCGTCGCATGACGCATTCTCCACCATCCAGGCGACCAGCTCGTCGAAGCCGATGCCGACATGACGGGCGATATCGGGCACCAGTGAAGTCGGGGTCATCCCGGGTTGCGTGTTCACTTCCAGGAGATAGAGACGGCCGCAACCTCCCGCCGTGTCGCCACCCTGGGTGTCGTCATAGCGCAAATCGGCGCGGCTCACGCCTCGGCACCCGAGCGCGCGATGCGCCCGCAACCCAATGTCGAGCGCCTCTTCATATACGGTCGGCGGAACCGGCGCCGGCGTCAGGTGATCCGACCCGCCCGCCGCGTATTTCGCGGTGTAATCATAAAAACTGCCGCGCGGGACGATCTCACAGGCGCCGAGCGCCCGATCTCCCATCACCGCTACCGTGAGCTCTCGTCCGGGAACAAAGCGCTCGACCAGCAACTCGGTGCCGTAGCACCACTCCATCACCTCCTCGCGCCAGGAATTGTCGTTGATCCGCACGATGCGGACGCCGACGCTCGATCCCTGATTGGTCGGCTTGACGACAAAGGGGGCCGGCATCGGGTCGCTCTCGACCAGCATTTCGCGGCTGGCGACCACGCCTTCGGCGACAGGCAGGCCGGCATCGCGGAATACCGCCTTCGCCGTCGGCTTGTGCATCGCCATGGCCGAGGCGAGGACTCCCGAATGGGTGTAGGGGATCCCCAGCATCTCAAAGACGCCCTGCACGGTGCCGTCTTCCCCGCCGACGCCATGCAATGCGTTGAAGATCAAGTCGGGGCGGGGGTCCAGCGCGCGCATCAGGCCCGACAAGTCACGGTCGACGTCGATCAGCCTCACCTGGTAGCCACGGTCCACCAGCGCTTTGGCGCATTCGCGTCCGCTCGACAGCGAAACCTCGCGCTCAGGCGACCACCCGCCCATCACCACCGCTACCGTCTTGCTCACCGCCTCCCCTCGTCTCATACCGTCACCCCCGCGAAAGCGGGGGCCCAGAGCCTGCCCCTGGCTTGAACAGGGGGGCGACCGGCCGAAACGTCGGGATCTCTGGATTCCCGCTTTCGCGGGAATGACGAAACCATGTGCTGAATGTCTGGAAGCGGAGAACCGAGGCGCTCGATCTCCCACTCGAGCCAGGTCCCTGAGATGTCATGGACGCGCCGCCTGACCTCTTCGCCTAGCCCCTCGAGATCGGCCGCTGTGGCGGTGCCGGTGTTGATGAGAAAATTCGTGTGCTGCTGCGAAACCATCGCGCCGCCGCGGACGAGCCCGCGGCAGCCGGCGGCATCGATCAGCCGCCAGGCGCTGTCGCCGGGCGGGTTCTTGAACGTTGATCCGCCGGTACGGGCGCGCACCGGCTGGGTCGCTTCCCGCGCGGCGCGGATCTCGTTGAGGCGGCGCGCAATCGCAGCGCGATCACCGGGCGCGCCGCGCAGCCGGGCTTCCACAGACACCCAACTCGGGTCGATATCGGTGTGGCGGTAAGAGAGCCCCATCGTCCGGCTTTCGACGGTATGGGTTTCGCCGGTGCGGTCGAGCGCGATCGCCGAAACGAGCACATCCTTCATTTCCCGGCCATAGGCTCCGGCATTCATTCGCAGGCTGCCACCGATCGACCCCGGAATGCCCGACAGGAACTCGAGCCCACCCAACCCCGCATCGGCCGCGGCGAAGGCCACAATGCGGTCGAGAGCCGCCGCGCCGGCGCGGATTTGATCGTGCTCGACCTCGATCGCGGCGAACCCGCGCCCGAGCCGGATCACGACGCCGGGGATGCCGCCGTCGCGAACCAGGAGGTTCGAGCCTACCCCGATCACCGTCACCGGAATCGGCGGCGGCAGCGCTGCTAAAAACGCGGCGAGATCGGCAAGGTCGGCGGGCCGGAACAAAACCTCGGCCGGGCCCCCGACGCCAAACCAGGTCTGCTTGCCGATCGCCGCGTCTGCGGTCAACCGGCCGCGTACCGGAGGGAGCTGCGCAATCAACGGGTTCATGCGACGCGGCTCGGCGATTGCAGCGCCGCAAGATCGGCCGGCAAACTGTTCGCCCAGCCGGTGATCGATCCGGCGCCCAGGCACACCACCATGTCACCGGGGCGCGCCATCTCCCGAACCATCGGCGCGAGCTCACCCGGGTCGGCCAGCGGACGGACGTTGCGATGGCCGTGCTCGATCAACCCGGCGACCAGAGCGTCGCGGTTGACGCCATCGATCGGCGTCTCCCCGGCTGCGTAGATATCCGCCACCAAAACCACGTCCGCGTCGTTGAAACACGTGCAGAAGTCATCAAAAAGATGGGACACGCGGGTGTAACGATGCGGCTGGACGACCGCGATCAGCTTGCCTTCGACAATCGCGCGCGCCGCTTTCAGCACTGCCGCGATCTCGACCGGGTGGTGGCCGTAATCATCGATGACGGTCACGCCGTTCCACTCGCCGGTTCGCGTAAATCTGCGTTTGACCCCTTTAAAATTGTAAAGCGCGGCCCTCAGAGCGTCGTCGCCGAGCGCCATCGCCTCGGCGACCGCCGCGGCAGCGAGCGAATTTTGCACGTTGTGACGGCCGAACATCGGCAGAAAAAGATCCGCAATCGTGC
>CAWEWR010000017.1:0-108575 GCA_963812675.1 uncultured Alphaproteobacteria bacterium
GACCGGCGCCGATTCCCCGACCCTCAGGGTCGACGATCTCACCGTGGCGGGGGCTTAAGCGCCTAGTCAACCCGGCTGCAAGCTCAGCGCGACCTTCCGGAAGCGGTCGAGCGCGGCTTCGAGGTTCTCGACGATCTCAGCGGCGATCTCATCCGGCGGCGGCAACAGGTCGGGGTCGTCGAGCGTGTCGTCCCTGAGCCAGAAGATGTCGAGATTGACCTTGTCGCGGGCGACGAGCTCGGCATGCGCGAAACGCCGGAAGCGGTCGGTCTCGGCGCGCTCGTGCCGCCGGCCGGATTTGTAGCAGGCGACGAAATCGTCGAGATCGGCCCGCGTCATCGGCCGCTCCTTCAACGTGAAGCGCTGGTTGGTACGCAGATCGTAGATCCACAAATCCTTGGTGTTCGGTTCGGCCGAGACCCGCTTCTTGTCGAAGAACAACACGTTCGCCTTGACGCCCTGCTTGTAGAAAATGCCGGTCGGCAGTCGCAAAAGGGTGTGGAAATCGAAATTGTGCAGCAAGCGGCGGCGTATCGTCTCGCCGGCGCCGCCTTCGAACAGCACATTGTCGGGCATCAGGACGGCGGCTCTGCCGTTTTCGGCCAGCACGGTCATGATGTGCTGCAGGAAATTGAGCTGCTTGTTCGAGGTGGTCACGAAAAAGTCCTGGCGGTCGTAATCCTCCCGCTCGGTGTCGATCTCGCCGTCGTCGCGGACGATCCGGTAGCTCTGCTTCTTGCCGAAGGGCGGGTTGGTCAGCACTACGTCGTATGTTTTCCCGCCGTCGCCGAGCAGCGCGTCGCGCGCCTCGACCGGGCTCTCGCGCCCGGCAATATCGTGCAAGTAAAGGTTCATCGCGCACAGCCTCACCACCTCGGGTACGATGTCGATGCCCGAAAACCTTGATCGCATAGCGGTGTAGATCTCGGCGTTGCGCGCCAGCGGCTTCTTGCGCATGTGCTCCCAGGCCGCGAGCAGAAACCCGCCGGTGCCGCAGGCAGGGTCGTGGACCGTCTCGCGCGGCTCCGGATCGGCGGCCGTCACCATCGCGTCGATCAGCGCGCGCGGCGTGAAATATTGCCCCGCACCCGACTTGACCTCCTGAGCGTTGCGTTCGAGGAGGCCCTCATAAATCGAGCCTTTGACGTCGACGCCGAGCCCGAGCCAGGTCTCGCCGTCGATCAATCCGACGAGCCGCCGCAGCTTGGCCGGGTCCTGGATCTCGTTCTGCGCTTTGAGAAAAATTGTTCCGATTATGCCGGAGCGGCGCGAGAGCTTTTCGAGAATGGCCGAATAGCGCCGCGTCAACTCTTCGCCCTGCAGGTCGCGCAATACCGGCCAGCGGCAATCTTCGGGGATGGCCGAGCTCTCGCCCCTAATGAGGCCCGAGGCGACCAACCCCACCCGCTCATCATCCATCTTGAGAAACAACAGATACGAGATCTGCGAGATGTAGGCCTGATACGGCACGCCCTGGTCTCGCAACACATGCGCGTAGTTCCAGACCTTTTGGACGAGAGCAGCGTCATTCATCACCGGCTTGATTTCCTTTTTATTGGCGCGAAGCGCCTGTCTCGATCCTAGCCATTCCAGCACCTTACCGTCGCCCCGCGCGCGAGCTGGCGCCCAAAGCGACCGCCGAGAGGCTGTCTTCCCTCGCTTCCCGCGTTCGCGGGAGTGATCATTCCATCCCGTTCGTCGCGGACCTGTTCTACCTGTTTTATCAGGTTGAGATCAGGTGATGTCGCTTGCCGTGGCCGAACTTTTGTTGTGTTGCTATTATCACATTATAGCATATTAGTCAATCCACAGACGCCCTTCCCGCCCTCGGGGGCAGAGAGGCGTGGGGTGAGGTGGGGGGTCCCGGCGCTCGCAGACCGCCACCTCACCCTGCCCTACCGGGCCCCCTCCCCCCGACCCATCTGAGGAACAAGAGGTAGGGGATCTGCGGGATATAGGTTTGGTACGACACGCCCTGGTCGCGCAACAAATGCGCGTAATTCCAGACCTTCTGGACGAGCGCGAGTTCGTTCATGTTGTAACCCTCAAAGGTGCGCGCGTTATCGATGCAGTAGCCTCGCGCCGGTACTATCTCAGGCGTGACGAGCAGCGAACTTCAACGCAGGCTGCGCCGCCTCGGCGCCGAAATCGATCGCAACCGTGGGAAGGGTGGGCATGTGATGGCGCGCCTCGCTGGCCGATTTGCGATGGTGCCGACCGGCAGCGGCGAGTTGCCCACCGGCACGCTGCGCGCGATTTTGCACCAGCTCGGCCTACGGCCTGAGGATCTGCACAGGAGGTGAGATGTCGCACGTTTACGCCGCCCTCCTCGAACCCGAGCCGGAGGGGGGGTTCACGGTGACCTTCCCCGAGATTGGCGTTGGCGCGACCTATGGGGAGACCCGGGACGAGGCGCTGCGGCAGGCGGAGGATATGCTCGAAGAAGCAGTGCTTGGCTTCATAGCGCATGGCGAGGAGGTCCCCGAACCGGCGCCGCAGAGCGATGCCTCTGCGAGAGACGGCACCCATCGTGCGCCGGTCGCGCTCGCGGCTCTCACCGCTGCCAAGCTCGAACTCTACCGCGCGATGCGCCAAGCCGCGCTCGACGAAACGCAGCTGGCGCGGCGGCTGGGATGGCCCCCGAAAAAGATCACCCGTATCCTCGACGGCTACCACGTCGTCCGCCTCGAACAGCTCGAGGCTGCGCTCGCCGCGCTCGGTCGGCGCTTAGTTGTGACCTCGGAACCGGCGTGATCGAGCCGAGAGCATTTAGAAAGCATAAAGCGCGTCGCGCTCGAAACTCGGCCGGACGAGCGGCTTCAAGCTGCTTCGATTGGCAACATCGACGCGGACCGGGAATAAATCCGCGAGGTATTGCGTGATCCCGACATATTCGAAGAGACCGACGGGGGCCTCGGGGTCGAGCTCGATCCGCCGTCGCTCGGCCCGCGCATAAGCTATGTCGTGGTGCCCCACATAACAAAGCAGCACGCTCGTGGCCGTCCGATGGACGATCAGGCGAATATCGTCGCTGACCCGAACCGGCCAAAAATTCAGGTCGCGCGGCCGTTCGAGCCGGTGAAGCACAGAGCGGTTCGACAGGTTTAGTTCCAGGTCAAATGCCGCGACATCGTCCTCGTTCGGCATCGCCGCATGTGCGCGACCTGAACAGCGCCACGCGCTCCATCCTGCCGCCGTAAAATTCATCGAGCGCAGCGACGGAGGCCCTTCAGGATCGGATCGACGGCGGGGCCGGCTGTTCCCGCCGCCGGCCGCACTCTATGTCTGGTCAACCCGACATCGCCATTCCGCGGCTTCTCCAGATACTGTTCGGATCTTAGCTCGATGGCTCGGCCCAGCCCGGTCAACGATTACATGCCGTCGCCTACGGCTACGCGTCAAGACGAAGTGTTACCAGATGGCGCTCCGCGCGAAACTATGATATAAGTGCCTCTGATATGTGAACTAATCGAAGTTCCTTCCGTGCTTATCCGGTTGACACCCAAGACTACAGTTGGTAGTTTAGCGGCGGAAACGAGATGCCGCCATGCCCGCCGTTGTCTTGCTCCGCGCGGATCTGCCCTTTCCGGGTTCACTGCCCGAGCTCCAACGCCTGTTTCCTGACGATACGGCTTGCGCTGCTTACCTTGAAGCCATCCGCTGGCGCGACGGGTTCGTCTGCGGATGGTGCGGCGAAGCCAGCGAACCCTACCGCTTCGCCAACCGGCCGCAGGTTCTGCGGTGCCGCAAATGTCAGCGGGATAATGCGCTGACGGCCGGCACGGTCATGGAGCGGACCCGCACGCCGCTGTCGATCTGGTTCTGGGCCGCCTACCTGGTTTCGAGCCATACGCCAGGCATCTCGGCCGTCCAATTCCAACGTCAGCTTGGCTTGAACCGCTACGAGACGGCGTTCCAGATCCTCCACAAACTCCGCGCTGGCATGGTCCGACCCGATCGCGACCGCATCGGTGGCCAGCCGCGGGATCATGTCGAGATCGACGAGTCATGGGTCGGCGGCAGGACGCGCGGCGAGGGCCGCGGGGTCCATGATCAAAGCCTCGTTATCGCGGCTGTCGAAGTCCGCCAGCGCAAGCCCGAGAACGTCAAAGGCGTGCCGCGCCGCAATGGCCGATATGCCGGCCGTATTCGGATGGAAGTTGTGCTGGATCGGTCGGCAAGATCGCTGTGCGGCTTTGTCGAGGCGGCGGTCGAGCCAGGAGCCGTGGTGGTGACCGACGCCTGGGGCGGCTATGCGACGTTGCGTGATCGCGGCTATCGGCATCTGCCGGTCGCAGCGCAAGGTGATCCCAGCGTGGCCGAGGACTTTCTGCCGATCTCCCATTTGATCTTCAGTAATCTGAAAAGCTGGCTGCGAGGTTGCCACCACGGCGTCAGTCCGCAGCACCTTCAAGCCTACCTCAACGAGTTCACGTTCCGGTTCAATCGCCGTTTTTACCCGTTCAATGCGTTCCGGTCATTGCTCGGGATCGGCGGGCAGGCGGTGGCCCCGACGTATGACGGGCTGTACACCGGTTCATGGCAACATCCAAAATGCCGCGGCGAAAACCCGGCGAGCATCCACTGAGCTAGGGTACCGACAAACCGCCACCAAATCTGGTGCTCTTGGGTGTCAACCGGACAAGCATGGTTCCTTCGTAGGAGCGTGAACATTCGATGGCGATCTCCTCATCTCAAGCTATCAAACACCCACGATCGATTGCAGTCGTCAACTACAAAGGTGGAGTGGGTAAGACCACAGTTACCTACTTATTGGGCTTATACATCTCTTTATTGACCGCACGACGGACGCTGCTCATTGACATCGACGCACAGTGCAGCCTCACGATCGCCGTCGGGCTCGATCCCGAATATCAGACGCAGAATGTATACGATTTGGTTACGCCGCGCGCGTGGCCGAACTTACGGAACTTGCGGATTAACGACCATGTCAGAGCGGTCCCCCGGCCTGCCCGCCCCACTTTACATTTTGCCAGGCGGGTTCAACGTTGAGGATTTGGACATCGAAATCGTCGAAGCGATTGCATCACAGCGCGAAAGATCAAAAAGCGAGTTCTTCCTTTACTGCCGTCAGCTGGTCAATGGTTTAGATGATTTCCAATACGTTCTAATAGACTGCCCTCCCAACAAAATGTATCTCACGCAAGGCATGTTGCGTGCCAGCAGCTACTTCCTTCCGGTCACGATTCCTGACCGCATCTCGATTTACGGAATGCCAAGGTTGCTTCGTTGGGTAAACGAAATTGAGAACGAGGAGCGCCCACGCATGTTAGGCTATGTATTGAACGCCGTTAACCGTACCGGTGGTTCTCCGGCTGGAATGGTGATCAGCCAACAGGCTGCGGCCAACGAGCTTGAGCGAAATCTCTTGGAGAGGCTTTCCCGGTACGAGAGGGTGATCATGGAGGATTCGCCGTCTCTGGGCACGGTGCCACGGCTCGATGCGATTGCGCGTTTCCTCGGCGATCAAAAGGACGTTCACCTTGACTTTGCGAGGAGAACGAGTGGCCAGAGACCGATTGACCAGTGCCTAACCCAGGTCACACAGTCAGTCCTAGGGAGAATCGAGAAATATGCCGAGACATGAAGCTTTATCGGCAAAGTGCGATGTAAAGTTCCTGCCAGCAACGCCGTTAGACCCCGAGTTGGAGCGAGTCTTGCGGTTCTATTTTGCCGCATCAGTGGTGGAGGAGTTATCAGCGCTTGGTGGAACCTTGAGCATCAACATCGTGACTGCAAGAGCTCGGAAAAAAGAGGCCCCCATAAGTGATAACTTTATAACGTTCCTAAAATCCTTTCAGGGTGACGAGCGTGAGTTAAGGGATAGAATTGAGCCCTTTTCGACCGGTCAGTTAGCAACTATTGCGAGAAGGTTGAAAATACCCTTTCGCTCTGGTTCTTCCGCGTCCGATCTAACGGCTGCAATTGTATCGTACGCGCTCTCCTCACGGAAGTGGACTGGGATTTCTGGAACCCCGCCAATCCCCCAGGACCGCGACAGGGACACAGCAGCCGAGTGAGCTGGAAGGCCCCAAACGTTCAGGCCCGCGGGTCTTATTTATCTCATCCCTAATACCTTCATCATCTCATCGCCGAAGGTGATTGATGACTTTGGCGGCGATGCGGCCAGAGACCGACTTGGGAAACGGACGCGAGGTGGGGCTCTTGAGGCTGATCCAGGCTTCCTCTTTGGCTCTTCCTCAGGAGCCCGCGTAGCGGGCGTCTCGAATGTCGCACCCCAGCCGAGCGCGGCAAGCCGTGCCGCCAACGTGGACAATGCGTCGTCGTCGCGGCGGCCCGCGGCGATTTCGTCGACGAGCCGGTAGAAGCCGATTTTCCGCTCGCGGTCCAAGGGCTGCGCGACGTGCTTCAAGCTCTCGGTAACGCCGATCGCGTCGACCAGCACGAAGCGGGTCTTTTCCTCGGCGTCCGGCGTTACCTGGCGCAACTGCGTCGGGGTGATCGTGCGCGCGCCGCGGCCTTTCATCTGCTCGAAATAGAGCGCCGACTTCACGTCGCGCAAAAAGATCAGCACCTCCAGCGGCTTCACGTCGGTGCCGGTGGCGATCATGTCGACGGTGACGGCGATGCGCGGGTTGTAGTCGGTGCGGAATTGCCGGATCAGCTGCTCCGGGTCGGCGCCATCGGTCTTATAGGTGATCTTCTTCGCGAAATCGTTGCCGCGGCCGAAGACTTCACGGACGATCCCGACGACTTCCTCGGCATGATGGTCGTCCTTGCAGAAGATCAGGGTCTTTGGCACCTCGCTGCGGCCGGGAAACAATTCGGTGAACAGGCTGTCCCGATAGGCTGCGAGCACGGTGCAGATCTGGTTCGGCGCCACCACCGAGCGGTCGAGCTCCTGCGCGGTATAGGCGAGGTCCTGGTCGAGCTCCTCGTAACGCTCGACCCGAGTGCGCTTGTCGCGGACCGGAACCTGATAGCCCTTCGGGATCGCCCCGCCGTGCTCGCCTATATCGGTGCGGATGCGAAAGATCTCGTAAGGGACATTGACCCCATCCGCCACCGAGCGCTCGTAGGGATACTGCGCGACGAGGTTGCTGCCGAAAAACCCCATCGTGTGCAATGACGGCGTCGCGGTCAGGCCGACGACGAACGCATCGAAATATTCGAGCACCTGACGCCAGGTGCCGTAGATCGACCGGTGGCATTCATCGGTGATGATCAGATCGAAACTCTCGATCGGGATTGCCGGGTTGTAATGCACGAGGCGTTGCGGCTCGCTCGCACCGGTCTCGAAACCCGATCTCTCCTCGTCTTCCTCGGACAATTCGCGGCCGGTCAACATTGAGTAGACGCGTTGGATCGTGGCGATGACGACCGAGGCGTCCTTGTCGAGACCGGCGGGCCCGAGCCGTTGGACATTGTAGAGCTCGGTAAACGAACGGCCGGTGCCGGGCGGGCGAAAATCCTCGAATTCGTGCCTGGTTTGGCGCACCAAATTGGCGCGATCGGCGAGAAACAAGACGCGCCGGAACTTCGCATGCTCCAGCAGCCGATGGCTGAAGACGCAAGCGGTATAGGTCTTGCCGGCGCCGGTCGCCATCTGGATCAGCGCGCGCGGGTGATCGGCGGCGAGCGAGGCTTCGAGGTTCGTGACGGCGTCGATCTGGCATTCGCGCAGGCGTTCGGTCAGCAGCGGCGGCATCGCTTGCAGCCGCTGGCGCATCGTCATCGGCTCGGCGAGCCAGCGCCGCAAGGTCTCGGGGCGGTGAAAGAAGAACACGCGGCGCGAACGCGGCGCCGGATCGGCATGATCGCGGAACAGAATCTCGGTGCCGGAGGCGACATATTCGAAGCGGACCTGCCCCTCGCGGCGGACCAGGTGCTCGGGGACGCTGCCCATGTAGCGCGCGGCCTGGTCCGCGAACCCCGACAGGGTCGTGCCTTCCGGTTTCGCTTCGATGACTCCGCACAAGGTTCCGCCGCCGGCTTTTGGATCGAGAACGGCGAGATCGCCTTCCCGGTCAGTGAGATGACGGTCGCCGGCAATTTGAAGGAGATCTTCGCCCGCCTCGTCGCCGCCGACGACCTCGAATTCAAAGTCGGCGCCGATGCCCCGACCCTGCGCATTGACGACCTCACCGTCGCCGGCGCCTAATCCGCGGCGGCGGCGCGGCGGCGTGGTTTGACGCGGCTCGCAGCAAAGCGATCCAGAAGTCGCGCCGCGACCCGCGGGCTGACAAAATGCGAGACGTCGCCGCCGAGAGCGCCGATTTCCTTTACAAAACGCGACGAGATGAACTGGAAGCGGTCGGAGGCCATCAGAAAGACGGTCTCGATCTCCGGGTTCAGCCGGGCGTTCATGCCGGCCATCTGGAACTCGTATTCGAAATCGGAAACCGCGCGCAGCCCACGGATGACCACCTTGGCCCCGACCGACTGGGCAAAACCCATCAGCAATGTGTCAAAAGCGAGTACCTCGATCCGTTCGGCGTCGCCGTTTTCGAGATGCGCGACTTCGCCGCGAACGATTTCGACCCGCTCGTCGGTGGCGAATAGCGGGCCCTTGCCGTCGTTGCGGGCGACGCCGATGACCAGCCGGTCGACGAGCCGGGCGGCTCTGCGGATAATGTCCGTATGGCCGTTGGTGATCGGGTCGAAGGTGCCGGGATAGATCCCGATGCGCGGCTCGGTCATGCGTCCCCCTCACTGGCTTGCTGATCATCCGGCCCCTCATCGGGCTCTTCGGCACCGCCGTTCTCGTCGGATTCCCCGGGGATTCCTCGGGAAGCCGCGCCACCGAGACGACCCGCTCGCCGTCGCCGACCTTGAAGATCACCACCCCCTGGCTGCGCCGGCGCGCGATACGGATATCGTGCACCGGGCAGCGGATCACCATACCGCCATCGGTCACCAGCATGATCTGGTCGTTGTGCCCGACCGGGAAGACCGCGACGATCGCATCGCTGCGGCGGGTCAGGTCCATATTGTCGATCCCCTGCCCCCCGCGCCCGGTGATCCGGTAGTCATAGGCCGAGGTTCTGACGCCGTAGCCTTTCTCCGTCACGCTCAGCACGAATTCTTCACGTTGTGCGAGATCGGCATACATCTCCTCGGAGATCGCGCTCTCATCCCCACCGTTTTCGCCATTCGGATCGTCGGGTTCCAGCGGCGTTTCGGCGGCCGCCTCGCTCTCCTCCCCCATTTGCCGGCGGCGGCGCGCGGCGAGGCTCAGATACGCATTGCGGATGTCTGGAGCGATCTCTTCGTGACGCAGGATGGACATCGAGATCACTTGATCTTCGCCTAGCAGCCGGATGCCGCGCACCCCGACTGAGCTTCGTCCGGTGAAGACCCGTACATCGCCCACAGGAAAGCGGATCGATTTGCCGTTGCGGGTAGCGAGCAGCACGTCGTTGGCATCGGTACAGGTCGCAACGGCGATCAGGCGGTCGTCGACATCTTCGCCCTCGAATTTCATCGCGATCTTGCCGTTGGCGCGGACATCTCCGAAATCGGAGAGAGCATTGCGCCGGACGTAGCCATTGGCGGTCGCGAACATGACCGTGAAATCGCTCCAGCTCTCCTCGTCTTCGGGCAATGGCATGATCGTCGAGATCGTCTCGCCCGGCGCCAAGTTCGGCAGCAGATTGACCATTGGCCGGCCGCGCGACTGCGGGGTGCCGAGCGGCAGCCGATAGACCTTGAGCTTGTAGACCCGCCCGGAGGAGGTGAAGAACAGCACCGGCGCCAGGGTCGAGGCGACAAAGACCTCGCTGAGGAAATCCTCCTCGCGGATCGCCATTCCGGCGCGGCCGCGCCCGCCGCGGCGCTGCGCCCGATAGGTCGACAGCGGCACCCGCTTGATGTAGCCGGCGTGGCTGACGGTCACGACCATCGCTTCGCGCTGGATCAGCGCCTCGATGTCGGCTTCGAACTCGACATCCTCGATTGCGGTGCGCCGCGGCGTCGCAAACCGCTCCTTGATATCGAGCAGCTCGCCGCGCAACACCTCGAAAAGCCGCACGCGCGAGCGCAGGATCTCGAGATACCCGGCGATCTCGGCGATCAGCCCGCGCAGTTCCTCGGCAATCTTTTCCCGCTCCAGCCCGGTCAGGCGCTGCAAGCGCAAATCGAGGATCGCGCGCGCCTGCTCTTCCGACAGCCGGTAGGTGCCGTCCGCGGCGACCTCGCGCCCGGGTTCACCGACCAGCGCGACCAGCGGGGCGACATCGGCAGCCGGCCATGCGCGCCCCACGAGACCGGCCCGGGCCGTCGCCGGATCGGGTGCGTTGCGGATCAGCGAAATTACCTCGTCGAGATTGGCGACTGCGACCGAGAGCCCCAGCAGGACGTGCGCCCGGTCCCGCGCCTTGCCGAGCAGGTGGCTCGTGCGCCGGGTGATCACCTCCTCGCGGAACGCGATGAAGGCGGCGACGATCTCGCGCAGGGTCAACAGCTCCGGCCGGCCGCCGTTCAGCGCCAACATGTTGACGCCAAAGCTCGTCTGCAGTGCCGTGTGGCGGTAGAGCTGGTTGAGGACGATGTCAGGCTCGGCGTCGCGCTTCAATTCGACGACGACGCGCAGGCCCTCGCGGTCGCTCTCGTCGCGCAGATCGGAGATGCCGTCGATCAGCTTCTCGCGGACCGTCTCGGCAATCCGCTCGACCAGCTTCGCCTTGTTGACCTGATAGGGCAGCTCGGTGAAGACGATCGCTTCGCGATCCTTGCGGATTTCCTCGACATGGGACTTCGCGCGCGTGACGACGGCGCCGCGCCCGGTGCGGTAGGCGGCATGCGTTCCGGCGCGGCCCATGATGATCCCGCCGGTCGGGAAATCGGGCGCCGGGACGTATTGCATCAGCTCGTCGATCGTAATCGCCGGGTTGTCGAGATAGGCGCAACAGGCGTCGATGACCTCGCCGAGATTGTGCGGCGGGATGTTGGTCGCCATGCCGACCGCAATGCCGCTGCCGCCATTGACCAGGATGTTCGGAAAGCCTGCCGGCAGGACCTTGGGCTCCCGCTCGGTTTCGTCGTAATTCGGCTGGAACTCGACGGTGTCCTTGTCGAGGTCGTCGAGCAGCGTGTCGGCGACGCGGGCGAGCCGCGCTTCGGTGTACCGGTAGGCCGCCGCCGCATCGCCGTCCATCGAGCCGAAATTGCCCTGGCCGTCGATCAGCGGCAGGCGCATCGCGAAATCCTGCGCCATCCGCACCATCGCGTCATAGATCGCCGTCTCGCCGTGCGGATGGTATTTGCCGATCACGTCACCGACGATGCGCGCCGATTTGCGGTAGCCGCGGTTCCACTCGTTGCCGTTCACCTTCATCGAATAAAGGATCCGGCGATGGACCGGTTTGAGCCCGTCGCGGACATCGGGGAGCGCCCGCGCCACGATCACGCTCATCGCGTAATCGAGGTAGGAGCGCTTCATCTCCTCTTCGATCGTAACGGGAGTGATGTCGCGGGCGGAGGGTGGTGCGGAGCTGACGGCCAAGGGTGTTCTGCGCGGTGGCTAAAGACGAAACAGCGACTGCGCCTCGGCGGTGCAGCCGCTGCCATTCATATAGTCATTCGCGCGAAGGATTACCGCATTTCGCAGGTGCGAACAAACGTTTGCGAACAAACGGTTGATTGTGGGAGCGAGGGTCAGGGCGGCGCCCCGACAATGGCCCGATAGATTGCCAGAATCAGCACTGCTCCGACGATTGCGCCAATAAAGCCGGCGCGGTGGCCCGGCCCATACCAGCCGATCTGCTGACCGAGCCAACTCGCGAAAATGGCGCCGACAATGCCGAGAAGGGTCGTCACGATGAACCCGCCAGGGCCGGCAATGAACAGCTTCGCGATGGCGCCGGCGAGAAACCCGATGATGATGACCCACAGCCAATGCATCCCGCCCTCCCAATCCTATCCTCGAACGAGCGATAAAGCGGCGGGCGCCACCGGTGCAGTTTCGCTAGGCGGAGCCGCCATCGCCGGTTCGGCGAGCCGCGTCACAGCGGCATAATCGGTTTTGCCGGTGCCGAGAAGAGGCATGTGATCGATTTCGATCACCTCGCGCGGCACGGCGATCTCGGGCAGGCCCAGCTGATGCGCCGCGTCCAGAAGCCGAGTGCGGTCGAACCCATGCGCCTCGGTCACCAAAATCAGCTTTTCACCCCGGCGCGGGTCGGGGAGCGCGACGACGGCGTGCCGGATCTCCGGCACCGCTCTCGCGGCGATGCGCTCGGCCGCGGCCAGCGACACCATCTCGCCGCCGAGCTTGGCAAAGCGCTTGAGGCGCCCGACGATCGCGACGAACCCGTCACCATCGATGGTAACAATGTCACCGGTGTCGTACCATCCATCGCGCGGCTCTTCGAGATCGCCGCCGCGCAAATACCCGGCCATCACATTCGGGCCGCGCACCATCAGGCGCCCGCCATCGGCGATCCCGGGAACCGGCTCGAGGCGGTGCTCGACCAGCGGCAGAAACCTCCCGACCGTGCCGGCGCGGTAATGCATCGGCGTGTTGACGGCGATCACCGGCGAGCATTCGGTAACGCCGTAGCCTTCGAGGATGCGTTTGCCGAACCGCTCCGACCATATTTCGCGGGTTTCTCCGCGCACCGCCTCCGCACCGGCGAAGACATAGCGCAGCGCATAGAAATCATACGGATTGGCGCGGCGTGCATAGCCGGCGAGAAAGGTGTCGGTGCCGAACAGGATCGTCGCACCGGTTGCATAAGCGATCTCCGGCACGATGCGGTAATGCAGCGGCGACGGGTAGAGAAACACCCTCACCCCCGACAGGAGCGGCAGGAGGAACCCGCTCGTCAAACCGAAGCTGTGAAACATCGGGAGGGCGTTCAGCGCGAGATCGGCCGGGCTGAAATCGACGCGCGCCGCAATCTGGCGCCGGTTGGCCAGCAGGTTGGTATGGCTGAGCGCCACACCCTTCGGGGCGCCTTCCGAACCGGAGGTGAACAGCACCGCGGCGGGACCACTCGGCGAAATGCCGAGACGGCGATGCAGGGAAGCGGCAAAACGCAGCGCGATTGCGCCATAGAGCTTGTCGATGACGCCGAGTTTTTCACGGACATCCTCGAGCCAGATCAGCTCCACCTCACCCGCCAAACGCTCGGCGAGAGCAGCGAGTTTGGCGAGTTCGACAAAGCGCCGCGAGGTGATGACCCGGCGCAGTCCGGCGGTCCGGCACGCCGAGAGCACTCCGTCGGCGCCGGCGGTGTGATTGAGCATTGCCGGAACCCGCCCGGTCGCCTGCAACGCCAGAAACGCCAGCGCCGCGCCGACCGAATTCGGCAGCATCAAGCCGACCGTATCGCCGGGCTCGGTGCCGCGCGAGAGCCGGCGGCCGAGCACGAAGCTCGCGGCGATCGTGCGATCATAGGTGAGCGGCGCCGTGGCCGGATCCTCGATGATGCGATGACCGCCGCCATGTGCGGCGCGCGCCTCGAGCACTGCGGCGAAGAGGCTGGGCGGATTGGATCGCCGCGCCATCATCTCGGACATGATGTCGTAGAGGGCGGCGCCGGCCTGGTGGCGGCGCGCGCGCCCCCGCAACTCGGCGGGGACCGCAAGCTTGCGCGGCGGAAGGATTGTGATCGTCACTTTGGGGAACCAGCGCCGGCGAAGGCGCCCGGCGAGCCGCGAAAACGGAGTAAACTCGACCCCGTCGAGGCGCACCGGCAAAACCATCGCCTCCGATCTGTCGGCGATCAACGCCGGACCGTCATAGACTTTCATCAAGGCCCCGCCGGTGACGTTGAGGCGTCCTTCCGGGAAGATCACGCAGCGGCTCCCCTCCCTGATCGCCTTGATCAGCGATTTCGCTGCCATTGGCCGGGACGGCTCCATCGGAAAGACATCGACCGCAGAGAGAAACGGGCGGACCCACCACCGCTGCATCTGCGCCGGATCGATCGCGAAGACCGGCAATCCCGGCAAGAAGGCGGCGACGAGCGGTGCGTCGAGAAAGGACACGTGATTGGGTACAATAATCACCCGGTCTCCCGCGGCCGCGACATTCTCCAGCCCCGTCACCTCCACCCGGTAGGCAAGGCGGAACAGCGTGCGGGCCAGCATCCGAAGGACGTCTCGCGGCAACAGCTTGCAGATCCACACCGTCACCAGGGCGTTGGCGACGCCGAGGATCAGGAACAGCGCCGGGGTATCGAGCCCGGCCGCGATCAGCGCGGCGGTCACGGCTGCCGCGCCGGCCATGAACAGCGCATTGACGACATTGTTGGCGGCGATGATCCGCGCGCGGGAAGCCTCCTCGCTGCGGCTCTGGATTACCGCGTAGAGCGGCACGATGAAAAAGCCACCACTAACCGCGAGACCCAGGAGATCTCCGAAGATGCGCAGCCCGCTCGGCTGCGACAGGAAACCGACAATGCCGGTCAACACCGTCTGCGCCGGCACCGCGGCCTGGGCTGCGAGCCCGAGGTCGAACGAGAAGACTGTCATCCCGAGTGCCGCCAGCGGCACGTAGCGGGCGCTGACCTCGCCGTGCATCAGGCGCCCGCACAGGGTCGAGCCGACGCCGACGCCGATCGAAAAGGCGGCGAGGAAGAGGACGACGACGCTGCTGTCCGCACCGAGCGTCATCTTGGCAAAGGATGGCAGCTGAGACAGCGATACCGCGCCGACCAGCCAGAACCACGATGCGCCGAGGATCGACAACCGCACCTCGCGACGCTCCCATGCCTGGCGCAGAATTCCGGCCGTTGCCGCTGCCAGGTTCCAGCTGAGCCGCAGGTTGGGGGCGGGAGCCGATGCAACCGGCACCCGCAGGCTTGCGGCAAAACCGAAAGCCGCACAGACGAGCAGCAGAATGCAGCAGGCGGCCGGTCCCCAGGCGATTGCCACCGCCACACCACCCGCGATCGTGCCGGCGAGAATAGAAAGAAAGGTGCCGGCCTCCATCAAGGCGTTGCCGTTCACCAGCTCGGCGGTCGCGAGGTGTTGCGGCAGCAGCGCGTATTTGACCGGGCTCGAAAACGCCGCCTGCGTCCCGAGCACGAACAGCAGGACCAGCGAGAGCGCCAGATTGCCGGTCAGCAATGCGGCCGCGGCGCCGAACACGGCGACGAGCTCGGCGGCTTTGAGGATCTGCAACAGACGCGAGCGCTCGAACCGATCGGCCAGCTCCCCGGCGGTCGCCGAGAACAGAAAAAACGGCGCGATCAGCGCCCCGCCCGCGACCGCCGCCACGACGCCGGGGTCGGGACCGGCCGCCGCGCCATAAGTGATCAGCATGATGAAGGCGCTCTTGAACAGATTGTCGTTGAACGCCCCCGTGATCTGGGTCAGCAGCAGCGGCAGGAAGCGCCGCGCCTGCAGCAATTCGATCTGCTTGCTCATTCTTCAGTCCGGTTGCCCTGCTGCTATCACTGTAATGAATGAATATTCATTCATACATACTCATGGTGAGGGCCGATGTCAACGCGCCTTTTGTAAATTAAAGGTTTAGCCCCAGATCTCGCGGGCGGTTTCGACCACCAGGCGTAGCTTGGCGATCTGCTCGTCTCGGGTCAGCGCGTTGCCGTCGACGGTCGACGAGAAGCCGCATTGCGGGCTGAGACAGAGCTGCTCGAGGGGCACGTATTTTGCCGCCTCGTCGATCCGGCGCTTCAGCAAGTCCTTGCTCTCGAGTGCCGCCCGCTTGCTGGTGACGAGGCCCAGCACCACCCGCTTCTTACCCCTCGGCACAAAGCGGAGCGGTTCGAAACCGCCCGAGCGGGCGTCGTCGTATTCGAGAAAGAAGCCGTCGACCGCGAGCTCGCCGAACAGCGCCTCGGCGACATGGTCGTAGCCACCCTCGGCCACCCACGATGAACGGAAATTGCCGCGGCACATATGCGTGCACACGGTCATGCCAGGCGGCTTGTCCGCGAGCGCCTGGTTGATCAGGCGGATATTGATCAGGTGCTGCTTGTCGCCGTCGCCGCCGATGCTCGCGACATAGGCGCGCTGCGCCGGGTCGTTCAGATAGGCGAGGCTGGTGTCATCGAGCTGCAGATAGGTGCAGCCCAGCGCCGCGAGGCCGGCGATCTCCCGCTGGTACACTTCGGCAAGGTCGTGCCAGAACGCCTCCATCTCGGGATATGCGGCCTGGTCGATCACCGCCCGGCCACCGCGATAATGCAGCATCGACGGCGACGGGATCGTCAATTTTGCCACGCCTCGGGCCGGCGCCACTGATTTCAGATAGGCGAAGTCCTCGGCAAAGATCGTCTTTTCGAGCCTCAGCTTGCCGCCGATGCGAAACGCCCCCAGCGCCGCCTCGACCGGACCGGCCTCGTTCCGGAACTGGATGCGCAGCACGTGATCGGTCTTCGCGACGCCGCCGATCTGGTAGAGAAAATCCATATGCCAGGAGCCGCGGCGGAACTCCCCGTCGGTCACTCCTTGGAGGCCGATCTCCTGCTGCATACGCACGACATCGCGGATTGCTTCGTCCTCGATGCGGCGAAGCTCCTCGACCGGCAGGCGACCGGCTTGATGCTCGGCCCGCGCCCGCAACAGCTCCGGCGGCCGCAACAAACTACCGACATGATCCGCCCGAAACGGTAGATGCATCTCCTCCTCCCTGCCCGGATCGCTTTAGCGGGCCCCCTGTTTCACCTGTTTTATCAGACCGAGATCAGGTATCCGCAACCCCCTGGTCGAAAATCCCGCACCCGCTCATAGATGCCGATGCCCCGAGAATACAATGCGAATATGGCAATTGCGTGATTGTCCGCACCGCGCATCCGCTCCGAAGAGTTTAGGTGGGTGAGGGTGGCTGGGTGCTTGCGACCTCTATTTCCATGGCAGGGTAGCAGCGCCACTTTCTTGACATCAGAACGGGATGTCGTCGTCAAGGTCGTTGACCGGCGTCCGCCCGCGAGCCGCTGCGGCGGGGCCTGAAGTCCGCGGCTCGTCGCCGAAGCCGCCTTCGTCATAGCCCCCTTCGATCGGCGGGCTCCCGCCGGCGCCGCGGGCGCCGTCGAGCATCGTCAGCTCGCCGCGGAAGCGCTGCAATACGACTTCGGTCGTGTAGCGCTCCTGGCCGCTGTTGTCGGTCCATTTGCGGCTTTGCAACGCCCCCTCGACATAAACCTTCGAGCCCTTCTTCAGGTATTTCTCGGCGACCTCGGCGAGGCGCTCGTTGAAGATTACGACGCGGTGCCACTCGGTGCGCTCCTTGCGCTCGCCCGACATCTTGTCGCGCCATGTCTCGGAGGTGGCGACCGCCAGATTGGCGATCCGCATGCCGTCCTGCGTCGAGCGGATTTCGGGGTCGCGGCCGAGATTGCCGACCAGGATTACCTTGTTGATGCTACCAGCCATCGGATCACCGCCCTGTCGTGTTCATCGGAGCCCATCTTATCAAACCGTGCAGATGTTCCTACTTTATTCTAACCATGGATACCTATTTCTCCCCAGTTTACGATCCCATCAGCGATACCCAGCCCGGTGCTCCAGCAGCGGCGAATTCCGCCACGGCCGAGGACCTCGTCCTGCTCGACGCCTATTCGCGGGCCGTGATCGGCGCGGTCGACCGGGTCGGCCCCGCGGTCCTTCACCTGCAGGTCACCGGAGCGAACGAACGCGCCAACGGCGCCGGTTCTGGCGTCGTGTTTACTCCCGACGCCTATGTCCTGACCAACAGCCACGTCGTCAGCGGCGCCCGCAAGATTGAGGCGACCTTTCCCGATGGGCGCACTCTCGCGGCGACTCTGGTCGGCGACGACCCGGACACCGACCTTGCCGTGGTGCGGCTCGACGGCGAGGCCCCCGCCTTCGCGCGGCTCGGCGATTCGCGGCGGCTGAGAGTCGGCCAGCTGGTCGTCGCGATCGGCAACCCGTTCGGCTTTCAATGCACGGTCACCGCCGGCGTCGTCAGCGCCCTTGGCCGGTCATTGCGCACCCGCTCGGGGCGGCTGATCGACAGCGTGATCCAGACCGACGCGGCGCTCAACCCGGGTAATTCGGGCGGGCCGTTGGTCACCGCCGCGGGCGAGGTCGTCGGCATCAACACGGCGATCATCGGCATGGCGCAGGGCATCTGCTTCTCGATCTCGGCGGCGACCGTCGAGTTTGTCGCATCGCGGCTGATCCGCGAGGGCAGGGTGCGGCGGTGCTATATCGGGGTCGCCGGACAGAACGTGCCGCTGACCCGCCGCGTCGCGCGGTTTCACGAGCTGACCCGCGAGACCGGGGTGCGGGTCCAATCGACGGCTCCCGATGGCGCCGCGCGTGCCGCCGGGCTGTTGAGCGGCAACGTCATCGTCACGGTCGACGGCATTCCGGTAGGCGATGTCGACGAATTGCACCGGCTGATGACCGAGGAGCGCGTCGGGAAACCGGTACCGATAACCGTGCTGCGCCTGTCGCAGAAGCTCGACATCGCCGTCATCCCGCGCGAAGCACCGCCGCGCGCTGGCGGATAGCACCGTCTCCCCTCCGGATTCGTCAGGCGGTTTGACGGGCCTGTCCCGCTCCCGCAGGCAAAGCCGGTGCCAAAGTTTCGGGCAGCGGCTTTCCGTTGGTTTCAGGAAGGAACGGGGCCGCCACGACGCCGAGGATGAAGAACAGGCCGACGATCGTCGCCGCGGGGCCGTAGCCGCCGAGCCCGACGATCAACGTGCCGGCAATCAGCGGGCCGACGCAGGAGATCCAGCGTGGCGCGTTGAAGCAAAAGGCGACGGCAGTACCCCTTATGCGCGTCGGGAACAACTCGGGCAGCCAGACCGGAGCCCAGGCCCAGATCCCACCCGAGAAAAAGCCGAAGACCGTGACCGCGACGAGCAGCGCGCCCATCGACTGGGCCCACATATAGACCACCGGCGTCAGGATCAGACACATCGCATACCACAGCATTGCGGTCGGCTTGCGGCCGATCGCGTCCGCGAGGAACCCGAGGCTGATAAAGCCGAATATGGCTACCCCGGTGCCGAGGAGGCCGGCGATCGCGGAATAATACGGCGCCGACAGGCCCGCCTTGGTGGCGACCGTGCCGACGTAGGTCGGAACGAAGGTAGCGACGCCCCAGAAGCCGAAGGTCACCGACAGCATCATCAAAAACGCGGGGATCAGGCGTTTGCGGACGCTCCGGTCGGCAAACATGTCGACGACTGTGAAGCGGGTCAGCGCGGCCGTTTCGCGTTCGAGCGCGCCACCGCTGCGGGCCTGTGCCTGCGCGGTGCGACGGCGTTCGCTCGCCTGTTCCCAGCGCGCCGATTCCGGCATGCCGCGCCTGAGCCACAACACGAGGAGGGCCGGCAAGACGCCGACCAGATACATGAACCGCCACGCATTGGGCCCCAATCCGCCGATCAGCAGCCAGACTCCGGAGGCAAGAAAGCTGCCGATCCCAGCGCCGCTTTGCAGCAAGCCGCCGCCCTTGCCGCGAGCTTTGTCGGGCCACAATTCGGAGACGAGCGAGGCTCCCGTCACCCATTCCGAGCCGATTCCCACGCCGACCAGAAAGCGCAGCACCGCGAACGACTGCCAATCCCAAGCGACGGCGCTCAGCGCGGTGGTCAGCGAGTATGCGAGGATCGCCAGCATCATCGTTCGCTTGCGGCCGATATAATCGGCGATGATGCCGCCGATCACCCCACCGGTCGCCCAGCCGAATACGGTGGTCGCGAGGATATAACCGGCGTAGCGCGGGGTCGCCGCGTACTGAGTCGCATCGAGCAACTGATGCAGCGCAAACCCGACGGTCAGAAAGAGTGCGTAGATCTCGAACCCGTCGAATAGCCAGCCGAGGTTTGAGGCGACCAGTACCCTCCACTGTTCGCGGCTGAGTGAGCGATACCAGGGTGAAGACGCGCTGACGGCGTCGGTGTCCATGCCGGGACCTCACTGTTCTGCATGTGCCCGCTACCGCCGACGCGGCGGGGCTTATTTTTACCGGTCAGAGGATACACCTTGGCAGTACGCATCCACAACTCATCCGCACAGGAGATCTCATCTGCTACGGACAGTGTCCTCCGCCTGCGGTAGCGCTTGGAGCGGTCCCGCGGTAATGTCTTAAGCATGCAGCAGCAGATCCGGATCCGCGGCGCGCGGGAGCACAATCTCAAGAACATCGATGTCGAATTGCCGCGCGACAGGCTGGTGGTGATCACCGGGCTGTCGGGGTCGGGCAAGTCGTCGCTGGCTTTCGACACGATCTATGCCGAGGGCCAGCGCCGGTATGTCGAGAGCCTGTCGGCCTACGCCAGGCAGTTTCTCGAATTGATGCAAAAGCCCGAGGTCGAATTGATCGAGGGCCTGTCGCCGGCGATCTCGATCGAGCAGAAGACGACCTCGCGCAACCCGCGCTCGACAGTCGGCACGGTGACCGAGATTTACGACTACATGCGCCTCCTATGGGCGCGGGTCGGCATCCCCTATTCGCCCGCGACCGGATTGCCGATCGTCAGCCAGACCGTGTCGCAAATGGTCGACCGCGTGCTCGCGATGCCGCAGGGCACCCGCCTTTATCTCCTCGCGCCGATCGTGCGCGGGCGCAAGGGCGAATACCGCAAGGAATTGGCCGAATTGCAGAGGCGCGGCTTTCAGCGGGTCAAGATCGACGGCAAGATGCTCGAGCTCGACGAAGTCCGCGGGCTCAACAAGAATTTGAAGCACGACATCGAAATCGTCGTCGACCGCATCATCGTCGACGGCGAGCTCGGCAACCGCCTCGCCAATTCGTTCGAGACCGCGCTCGAGCTGGCCGACGGTATCGCGATCACCGAAAACGCCGATACCGGCGAGCAGACGATCTTCTCGGCGAAATTCGCCTGCCCGGTGTCCGGCTTTACGATCCCGGAGATCGAACCGCGCCTCTTTTCGTTCAACAACCCGTTCGGCGCCTGCCCGGCCTGCGACGGGCTCGGCACCAAGCTCTACTTCGACCCCGATCTGGTCGTGCACGACCAGCGCCGAAGCCTCGCGGAGGGCGCGGTCAGCCCGTGGTCGCATTCGAGCTCGCAATATTACACGCAGACCTTGGAGAGCATCGCGCGGCACTTCCGCAAGAGCATGCGCACGCCGTGGCAGGATTTGCCGGAGAAGATGCGGCGCGCGATCCTCTACGGCTCGGAGGGCGAGCCGATCAAGATGACCTATGACGACGGGTTGCGGAAATACACGACTGACCGGCCGTTCGAAGGCGTCCTGCCGAACATGGAGCGGCGCTTTCGCGAGACCGACAGCGCCTGGGTCAAGGAAGAGCTCGGGCGCTACCAGAGTGCGAAAACCTGCGAGGTGTGCGGCGGCGACCGGCTCAAGCCCGAGGCGCTCGCCGTCAAGATCGCCGGCAAGCACATCAGCGAAGTCGCGGCCCTGTCGATCGCCGAGGCCGGCATTTGGTTCTCCGGGATCAGCTCCGAGCTGACCCCGAGCCAGCGTGAAATCGCCCAGCGCATCCTGAAGGAGATCAGCGAGCGGCTCGGCTTTTTGAAGAATGTCGGGCTCGAATACCTGACCCTGTCGCGGGCTTCGGGCACACTGTCAGGCGGCGAGAGCCAGCGCATCCGGCTGGCTTCGCAAATCGGCTCGGGGCTTACCGGGGTCCTCTACGTCCTCGACGAGCCGTCGATCGGACTGCACCAGCGCGATAACGGGCGCCTGCTCGCGACTTTGAAGCGGCTGCGCGACCTCGGCAACACGGTCATCGTCGTCGAACACGACGAGGAAGCGATCCGCACCGCCGATTGGGTTGTCGATATGGGACCGGGCGCCGGGGTTCATGGTGGGCATGTCGTCGCCGAAGGTACGCCCGAGGCGATCATGGCCAACCCCGACAGCATCACCGGCCAATATCTGACCGGCCAGCGCGAGATCCCGGTGCCGC
This sequence comes from uncultured Alphaproteobacteria bacterium, assembly GCA_963812675.1. Lineage (GTDB taxonomy): Bacteria > Pseudomonadota > Alphaproteobacteria > ATCC43930 > CGMCC-115725 > AP-15. The sequence goes on from CAWEWR010000017.1 coordinate 21,833, forward strand.
CGATGCGCCGCATCGGCCACCCGGGCCAGATCCTCCGCATTCTCGACGCCCGCGGGAACAATCTGAAGGGGATCACCGCCGAGATCCCGCTCGGCACCTTCTGCTGTGTGACCGGCGTCTCGGGCGGCGGCAAGTCGACCCTGATCGTCGAGACCTTGTACAAGGCGCTCGCCAAACGGCTCAACAATGCGCGCGAGCAGCCGGCCCCGCTCGGCGGGCTGGAAGGGGTCGAGTTTCTCGACAAGATCGTCGACATCGACCAGTCGCCGATCGGCCGCACCCCGCGCTCGAACCCGGCGACCTATACCGGCTGCTTCACGCCGATCCGCGACTGGTTTACCGGGCTGCCCGAGGCGAAGTCACGCGGCTACCTGCCAGGCCGCTTCTCGTTCAACGTCAAGGGCGGGCGCTGCGAAGCCTGTCAGGGCGACGGCGTCATCAAGATCGAGATGCACTTCCTGCCGGACGTCTATGTCCAATGCGACGTCTGCAAAGGCCGGCGCTACAACCGCGAGACCCTGGAGGTGCTGTTCCGCACGAAGAGCATTGCCGACGTGCTCGACATGACGGTCGACGAAGGCGCCGATTTCTTCCGCGCCGTGCCGGCGATCCGCGACAAGCTGTTGACCTTGCAGCGGGTCGGGCTTGGCTACATCCATATCGGCCAGCCGGCGACGACCCTGTCGGGCGGCGAGGCGCAGCGCGTCAAGCTGGCCAAGGAATTGTCGCGGCGTGCCACCGGCCGCACCCTCTACATCCTCGACGAACCGACGACAGGTCTGCACTTCGACGACGTGCGCAAGCTCCTCGACGTATTGCATGCGCTGGTCGAGGCCGGCAACACGGTGCTGGTCATCGAGCACAATCTCGAAGTCATCAAGACCGCCGACTGGATCATCGATCTCGGCCCCGAAGGTGGCGACGCCGGCGGCCATATCGTCGCCACCGGCACCCCCGAAGACATCGCATCGAGCGAGGAGAGCTATACCGGGCAGTACCTTCGGCCGTATCTCGCCCGCCGTCCGGCGCAACGCCGGCGCGCAGGATGACGCGGCGACCCCGTGGCGAACACCGTTCGCGAACAAGCGATCGAGGAATTGCGCCGTATGGTGCTCGATGCGCTCGGCGAGCATGATGCGGCGGTATGGCTGTTCGGGTCCTGCGCGCGCGGCGAGGCGCGGCAGCACAGCGACATCGACATCGCGATCTTGCCGCGTGACGAGCTTCCCTCGGGGTTCTTTGGAGAGCTCGACGCAGACTTCGAGGAGAGTACGATCCCCTACGACGTGGATCTGGTCGACCTGCGCAACGCCGATCCGGGCCTGATTGCGGAGATCCTGCGCGAAGGGATACCGTGGCGGGAGTAGATGTCCGGATCGCAGAGGCCGAGGCCGCGCTGGTTACGCTGGACGAGGCGATTGGCAAGAGCGCGCGCTCGCTTTTAGAACGCGACGGCGCAATCCTGAGGTTGATCTACACTTTCGAAGCGGTATGGAAGGCTTCGCAGCAGCTTCTTGCCGAGCGCGAGGGAATTACCGTCGCTTCGCCAAATGCCACGATCCGCGCGGCCCGGCGGGTTGGCTGGCTCTCGGACGAGGATGCAAGGGCTGCTTTCGATATCGGCATCGACAGCAATGTTGCGGTTCACATGTACCGCGGTGAAATTGGCGCTGAAATCGAACGGCATCTCGCGGGCCATGCCGCTCTGCTTCGCCGTTGGCTCGGGGCTTTGCGGCAGCGGGCAACGCAAGGAGACTAAGCAGTTACCCTAAAGCGGGAGGTCAAACGGATGCCCATATCGATCCGTCCACTCCACTCGGTCTTTGCCGGAGAGGTTTCGGGTATCGATTGCCGGAGACCGCTCGCCCCAGGCGAGATCGATGCGGTCGAGGCGGGCATGAACGAATATGCCGTGCTGATCTTTCGCGACCAGAACCTCACCGACGACGAGCAGATCGCGTTCACCCGCCATTTCGGAGAGCTCGAAAATTACAATACGCCGGGGCATGTGAGGAAACGCGAGGACCAGCGGCTCGGCCCGGGGATCGCGGATTTTTCCAACCTCGACAGGCACGGCAACATCATGTCCGACGAGGATCGGGTGTGGTTCTTCAAGCTGGGCGACCGGCTGTGGCACTCCGACAGTTCGTTCCGCCCGGTCCCGGCGAAATATTCGCTGCTCTCCGCGCGGGTCCTTCCGTCATGGGGCGCCAACACCGAATTCGCCGATATGCGCGCCGCCTATGACGCGCTGGATCACCGCACCAAGGCTGAAATCGAGGACCTGATCTGCGAGCACTCGCTGATCTATTCGCGCGAAGCAATCGGGTTCACCGATTTGACGGCGGAGGAAATTGCCGCGTTCCGGCCGGTACGGCAGCGGCTGGTGCGGACTCATCCGGAAACCGGCCGCAAATCACTGTTCCTCTCCTCGCACGCCGGCGCGATCGTCGGCTGGACGATCCCCGAAGGGCGCATTTTCCTGCGCGACCTGACCGAGCATGCCACAGCACCAGCGTTCGTCTACTCGCACGCATGGCGGCCCCACGACCTCGTCATGTGGGACAACCGCGCGACGATGCACCGCGCCCGCCGCTTCGACCGTACCGAAGTGCGCGACGTTCGCCGCACCACTTTGGCCGGGGAAACGGGGACGATCGAACAGGCCGCGTGAAGTTGAAGCGGCGCAACCCTCACCCACCAAGCCCGGAGCCCGTCCTCGGGCCGCGCTTCGCGCGGACCCGTGGGGGCTTGGTCCCCCCTCTCCCGCATTGCGGGAGAGGAGCTTTGAGCTGAATTCGCTGTAGCCCCTCTCCTGCACCGCGGGAGAGGGTGCCGAGCGCAGCGAGGCGGGTGAGGGTCTCACCCCGGAAGCGCGTAGGTTACGCTGACGCAAGCAAACTCTGAGAACATCACGACACCAAATTGAGCAGAAATAAAAATCATGAGCTGCTCAATTTCCGGACGGTGAATAATGAATCACCAGTTCGCGCTATCCTAGTTCTGACTTTTACCTGAGCAGATTGCCTGTTGTTTGAGCAAATCTGTTTAGTGGCACGGTTATTGCTGTCTTGCTGTTCGACAGATCCGATGGAGAACAGCAATGCATTCGGTCGCGGAAATCGAGGAAAAGATCCGCAAGCGGTATCATCAGCCCAAGGGGGTCGAGCAATTCGGCATCGAGCCGGTCCCACCGGAGCTGAAGACTGTGCGATGGCACGACATATTCGCGATTATTTTTGGGTTCGCGCTCAATCCCGGATCGATGCTGGTCGGCGGCATGGCCGTCGTTTCGGGCTTGTCGTTCTGGGGGGCGATCGGCGCCATTACCGGCGGAGTGCTGCTGGCGACCATTGCCTATACCATCACCGCAACCGTCGGGGTCGATTACGGGTTGCCGGGGCAAGTCTCGATGCGCATGGTCTATGGCTTGCGCGGAGCCAAATGGGTCCCCTCGTTCCTGCGTACGATCGCCTCGACCTATTGGTTCGCCTACCAGACTGTCGCAGGCTCCCTGGCTGTCGTGGCGATCCTCGACAGATGGACCGGAACGGCGCATTCGCTGGTCATGGTCAGCGTCATTTTTGCCGTTCTGCAGGCGATCGTCGCGATCATCGGCTACGATTCGCTAAAGCATCTCTCCCGAATTGCACTTCCCTTCAAGATTCTGATCCTGTCGTTTGTCCTGGTGCTGCTGGGAACGCACAACGATCCCAATTACGCGCCGTCCCAGGTGTTTCACTACGCCGGGAAACCCGAAGCCGGCTGGCTCCTCTTCGTCACCTGGATGAACGTCGTCGCCGCGGGATCTTTGACGATGGTCACCAACTCGGCCGACTTTTGTCGCTACACGCGCTCGCGCACCGACATGTGGTGGGGCACCTTGCTCGGGAAAGTCGGCGGCGGTTGCTTTGCCGCCTGCCTCGGCGCCTATGGGGCGGCGGCCACGCTCGGCAAGACACCCAATGTGTTCGAGGTCGCGTCCAAGCTCACCACCAGCTGGTTCCTCTTGCTGCTGTTCCTGATCGTGATCGCGCTGGACAACTGGACGATCAATGTCCTCAATCTTTATACGGGCGGATTGTCGCTTTCGAACATCTTCGAACGTCTTGGCCGGTTCTGGACCACGTTGGTCATCAGCGTGCTCGGTATCATCCTTTCCGCGATCCCGGATGTCGCGAGCGGCTACACGACTTACGTCGGGATTTTGGGGAATGTCTTCTCACCGATCGCCGGGGCGCTGATCGCCGATTATCTCCTGGTCAAGCGGATGCGCATCGACCTCGTCGCGTTGTTCGAGACCGGGGGTCCGTATTGGTACTGGAAAGGCGTAAACCCGATCGCAGTAATTTGGACGGCGCTCGGGTTTCTCGCATACATGTTTGTCATTCCGCCGGAATGGATCCGGGTGCTGGTCACATTGCTGGCGACCGGCGCAGGCTACTGGGCGACGATGCAGCTCCTCTCGCCCTATTTTATCTGGCTTGCCCGAGCATCGCACCCCGGCGAGCAACGCGAGCCGGTCGAAGATCTCGATTGGGAGCTCGCTCTGCGCTGACATTTGCTGCAGGTGCAACAGCGATTAATTGGCAGTCAACTTGTCCTTGCAAAGGAGGGCGGCCGGGCGCGTCGGCTCGGGGTGGGTTTTATCCGCGGAGCAACCCGAAGCTTCGCCTGACGGGGACGCTGCGCTATAGGAGAAGCTTTAGGTGCGGGCCCGCGGGAGAGAATATGAGAAGTCGTCGAACGGCGGTGCTCGGGGGATCCGGGTTTATCGGCCGCTATGTCGTCAAACGGCTGGCCGCCCGCGGCGACGTGGTCCCGGTCGGTTGCCGCAACGTCGAAGAGGCGAAATTCCTGCGACCGATGGGCGATGTCGGGCAGGTCGAGCCGGTCAACGCAACGATCGACGACGAGGTCGTGCTCCCCGCCTTTCTTGCCGGCAGCAGTGCGCTGGTCAATTGCGTCGGCATCTTGCGGGAGAGTGGATCGCAGACTTTCGAGAGGGTCCACCACACTGGTCCGGCGGTGCTCGCCCGGATCGCGCGGGACGCCGGGGTGGAGCGATTCGTCCATATCTCGGCAATCGGGGCGGAGCCGCGTTCCGCTTCAGCCTATGCCGGCACCAAGGCGGCCGGCGAGGCGGCGGTGCGCGATGCCTTCCCCACGGTGACGATCCTGCGGCCCTCGGTGGTGTTCGGGCCGGAAGACCAGTTCTTCAACCGCTTTGCCGCAATGGCGATGATCATGCCGGCCCTCCCACTGATCGGCGGCGGGGAAACCCGGTTCCAGCCGGTCTATGTCGGTGATGTCGCCGATGCGGTGATCAAGTGTCTCCAGGATCCGGCGACCGCCGGGCGCACATACGAGCTCGGAGGTCCCAAGATCTATACTTTTCGCGAGCTGCTCGAACTGCTTCTGCAAGAGATCCGGCGCAAGCGCTGGTTCATCGACCTCCCCTTCGGTGTCGCCGCGCTGCAGGCGCGATTGATGTCAATTCTCCCGAACCCGCCGCTGACCCCCGACCAGGTCGAGCTGTTGAAGCGCGACAACGTCGTCTCGCCAGGCGCACTCACCTTGGCGAGCCTGGGCATCTCGCCGACCCCGGTGGAGGTCATCCTGCCGACCTATCTCGACCGCTTTCGGCGCGGCGGCTGGTACGAGCGGCGGCAGTCGGCTTGAGGCGCCTTTACAACCGGGCTCGTTCCGTTAAGGTCGCGCCGATTTTCCTCGTGGGGACGAACATCATGGCAGCGCTGGGCAAGGTTCTGTGGCTCATCGCCGCGCTCGTTTTGGGAGGCAGTGCGATGGCGGCGGACCTGGAGAACACCCTGTATATGGATGTGCCCGCCGGGCGCGTGGTTATCGAAATGCGGCCCGATCTTGCGCCGGAAACGGTGGCGCAGATCAAAAAGCTGGTCCGCCAGGGCTTCTACGACGGCATCGTTTTCCATCGCGTGATCGACGGCTTTATGGCGCAGACCGGCGATCCCAAGGGGGACGGCACCGGCGGCTCGGGCCATAAGCTCAAGGCCGAGTTCTCCGATGAGAAGCATGTGCGGGGCGTCGTCTCGATGGCGCGCGCCTCCGACCCGAACAGCGCCGACAGCCAGTTCTTCATCATGTTCGCGCCGGCGCCGTCGCTCGACGGCAAATACACGATCTGGGGCAAGGTCACCTCGGGGATGGAATACATCGACCAGATCAAGAAGGGTGATGCCGCCCGCAACGGCGCGGTCGCCAACCCCGACAAGATCATCAAGATGCAGGTCGCCGCCGACGCGGAGAAGAAGTCGTAGAAGGCGGCATGTCCTGGATCGCTTCAAATTTCGCCCTCTCCGCCCGCTTGTGGGGGGAGAGGGAGGGGACCCGTCGCCCGAGCGACGGGGAGGGTGAGGTGGGTGGCACCTGAGGCCGGGGCCGCGGCTTCCCCCACCTCACCCCAACCCTCTCCGCCCCCGGGGGCGGAGAGGGGGAACGCAATGGATCTCCTCCTTAGTGGCAAAGGCAGCGCAGGATGGCTCTCCGCGCTCGCGGTCTACCGTGAACCGCGGCTGATCGCGGTCCTGCTGATGGGATTTTCGAGCGGTCTGCCGCTGGCGCTGACCGGCGCCACTTTGTATTTTTGGTTAGCCGAGCTCGGGGTATCGCTGAGCACCATCGGGTTTTTCAGCCTCGTCGGCATTTCCTACAATTTCAAATTCCTGTGGTCGCCGTTAATCGACCGGCTGCCGATCCCGCTGCTGACGGCGCGGATCGGCCGCCGCCGCGGCTGGGCTCTCGCGACCCAACTCCCACTTGCCTTTGCAATCCTCGCCCTCGGCCTGACCGACCCGCGCATCGATCCCGGCATCACGGCTCTGGTTGCGGTGATCGTTGCCTTTCTCTCTGCGAGCCAGGACATCGTCATCGACGCTTACCGAATCGAGCTGCTGCGTCCGGACGAGCAAGGAGCCGGCGCCGCCGCGACGCAGTGGGGCTACCGGTTCGGCATGCTCGCCGCCGGGGCCGGCGCCCTTTACGCAGCAATGTTGGGTGGTTGGGCCTTTGCCTACGGGCTAATGGCGGGGCTGATGCTGGTCGGAATGGTTACGGTATTGCTGACGCCGGAGCCAGGTGGCGCCGCTCCACTCGAGCCGCTACCAGACGCGAAGTCCGGCGAGCGGTTGTGGGCATGGTTCGAACGTGCCGTCGTGGCGCCGTTTGTCGATCTGTATCGCCGGGCTGGGGCAGGCCTGCTCGTCATCATCCTGCTGTTCATCGTGCTGTACAAATTCGGTGAGGCTCTAGCCGGGACAATGGCAACCCCGCTCTACGTGTCATTGGGCTTCGCGAAGTTCGAAGTTGCCAATATTGGCAAGATCTACGGCTTGGCCGCCACGCTCGCCGGCCTTGCTCTAGGCGGCGTGGTCGTAACGCGTATCGGCGTATTCGGCGCGTTGCTCGTCTGCGGCGTTCTCCAGATGCTTTCGAACCTGATGTACGCGGTACAAACCTGGGCCGGGCATGATCTGGTGGCGCTTTCGCTGACCATCGGTATCGAGAACTTGACCAATGGAATGGGTTCGGCCGCCTTTGTTACCTACCTGTCGGGATTGTGCAGCGTCGCTTTTACCGCAACGCAATACGCGCTGCTCTCGTCGCTGGCCGCGATGGGCCGGACGATCCTCTCTGCCTGGGGCGGCAAGCTTGCATCCATTCTGGGCTGGACACCTTTCTTCGTCCTGAGCACAGGGTTGTGCATCCCTGGCTTATTGCTGCTGTTATGGCTTATGCGCCGGCCGATGGCAGGGTCGCGTGCTCCAACCTGACAAAATGCTATCACCCGTACGACAGCAGCCGGCTGCGATGCCGTTTGAGCCAGGCCCGCGCCGCCGCGCTGTCGGGTGACAGACTCTCCACCAGGCGCCAAAAGCGCGGCCCGTGGTTCATCTCGGCCAGATGCGCCACTTCATGGGCGACGACATAGTCGATGACCGGTTCGGGCGCAAAGACGAGCCGCCAGCTGAACGAGAGATTACCCCGGCCGGAGCAGCTTCCCCATCGGCTCTTCGTGTCACGCACGCCGACCCGCGCCAGCTTGCGGTCGATCCGCGCCGCGAGGGGACGCGCTCGGGCAGCGAACTCGACGCGCGCCATTGCCACGAGGTGATCACGGACGCGGCGCTCGAGATGCGCGGGATCACCGCGCACCCGAATCTCTCCGCCACGAATCATCACCGGCAGAGCGGCTGGGTCGTCCTCCCGCCGGATGCGATGGGGGATGCCGAACACCGGCACGATGACCCCCTCGGCGAACCGCACCGGTTTCGGCAGGGCTGCCAGGCGGGCGGCGATCCATCCCTGCTTGGCGGCGAGAAACCGCAAACCATGGCTCGGCGGCACGCCGGCAGGCAGGACCAGCTCGACTTTGCGTTCGGCGGCATCGATCCGCAGCGCGATCCGCCGCGCCCGCGCGCTGACCCTGATCCTTACGCGAGCGTCGGAATCGTACGTCGCCACAGAATCCGCTCGGATATTTCCGAATGCCATGCCACCCAACCCGCCGTGACTTAGCCTAGCGTGGCGGCGGCGCGTCGAGAACTATGGGGTGGAGAAGCACGGGTCCCGGTCTTTACAATCTCCACTCGGGAGGATCCAGGCGCCGAATCGGTTTGATCACGGGGTTTCCCGATCGATGAGGTGGATAAACGAGCCAAAGACCGATCCTTGCCGCAAACCGTAGGCGCCGAGATGTTCGTCTGCCGCATCGAACACGGAAAAGAGCGGGATAGCGGCCGCTTCCCGGATGATTGTCGCGTAGTGAAATTCATGTCCTCGAAAGACGGTACCGGCACTACCGAGCGGAGTGCCGGTGCGAAAGATCACCCGTCGGTAACCAAGATGCAGCCGTGTTTCGGCAAAGCTCGTCACCAGCGGCAGCAGTCCCGACATCCGCCGACTGCGCCCTTCTCGATCGATCAGGGCGTCGCCGAGAACCATATAGCCGCCGCATTCGCCATAGACCGCAGCCCCGTTAGCCGCGGCCCGGCGGAGGCCGGCGATGAAGGTCTCCGCCGATGCGAGCCGATCCGCGCAAAGCTCGGGATAGCCGCCCGGCAGATAGACGGCATCGGCTTGGGCGTCGGGCGGCTCGTTCGCGAGCGGCGAGAAGAACGAGAGTTCGGCGCCCTTGCTCCGCCACCCCTCGAGCGCAGCGTGATAGGCGAAGCAGAACCCCTCGTCGCGGGCTACCGCGATGCGCCGACCCAGAGGTCGCACCGGGGCGGCTCGCGCCCCGGGCGCGAGACCCGAGCCGAGGGATAAGCTCAACAGCTGCTCGACATCGACGGAGGCGCCGATACGGGCGGCACAGCGCTCGATGACGGCTTCGGTGTCGTCATTTTCGCGTGCCGGCACGAGGCCGAGATGACGCGACGGGAGAACCAATTCCGCATCGGCGGGCAAGGTGCCGAGACAAGCAAGACCAGGCAGATGCCGAGCCGACGCGCCTGCGAGCAACGCGCCGTGGCGTTCGCTCGAAACCCGGTTGAAGATGACGCCGGCAAGCGGCACCGAGGCCTGATGGGTGGCGAAGCCGTGCAACAAGGCGGCGACCGATGCGCCTTGCCCGCGTGCATCGACGACCAGCACGACCGGCCAGCCGGTAACGCGGGCGAGTTCGGCGGTCGAACCGGCCTCACCGTCCTGGCCCGTCCCGTCAAACAGTCCCATAACGCCTTCGCAGAGAACGATGTCGGCGCCGGCTTCGAGTTGTGCGACGAGCGCCGCGAGAGTAGCGGGCCGCATCCCCCAGACATCGAGGTTCACGCAAGGCTTGCCCGAAGCCGCAGCATGGAAAGTCGGATCGATGAAATCGGGTCCTGCTTTCGCCGTCGCGACGCTCAGCCCGCGGCGGACCAAATGTCGCGCCAGACCGGCGGTAACCAAAGTTTTCCCGCTTCCGGAAGCAGGGGCGGCGAGGATCAGCCCGCGACCGGTCACGATGGCTCGCCGCGCTCGCGCCGCGCCAGCGCGCCAACCCAATCAAGCGTGGCGCGCAAGCCCACGACTCGGCCGATGACGACTATCGCGGGAACCTGAATATCGACCGGCGCCCTCACGATCTCCCCCAAGGTAGATACCAGAACCGATTGTGCGGGCGTCGTTGCCTTGCTGATGATGGCCATCGGCTCATCGGATCGCCGCCCGGCCTCCAGCAGCCGCTGGGCGACTTTTGTCAGTTGCCTGGATGCCATGTAGAGCACGAGAACCGGGGCGCCTCGGGCGATGGCATCCCAATCGAGCCCCCCGGGAACGTCGCCATTGCTGTCGTGACCGGTCAGGAAGGTGACCGCGGAGTTCGTGTCACGATGAGTGACAGGGATGCCGGCATAAGCGGGTCCGCCGATCCCGGCGGTGATTCCGGGCACGATGCGGAACGGGATGCCGGCGCTGGCGAGCGCTAACGCCTCTTCGCCGCCGCGCCCGAACACGCATGGATCGCCGCCCTTCAGGCGCAAGACGCGGTTGTTGGCCTGCGCCAGCCGGATCAGCCGCGCCGAGATGTCCGGCTGGCTCGGCGAGGGTCGGCCGCCGCGCTTGCCCGCATAGTCGAGTGTCGCGCCGGGCTGCGCCAAGCGCAGGATGCGCGGATCTACCAATGCGTCGTAAGCGACAACATCGGCACGCGCCAGCGCATGCAGCGCCAGCGCGGAGAGAAGCCCCGGATCACCAGGGCCGGCCCCGACGAGCCATACGCTGCCAGGTTCAAACTCCGGCAGGTCGAGAAGGGCGCTGTCGATCACTTTGAGACCGCTCCCGAAGAGACGGACAAGCCCCGTCGCCGTCCCTGGACGCGAGGAGGGGTGGCACAAGGGCAGGCCAGGAGGTAGTCATCCTAACCGGTTTTGCTAAGATCAGTTTATGGCACCGGAAGTGAGCCCAGCGCTGCGTCGAGGTTGGACGACGGGCGCTTGTGCTGCCGCAGGCTCGCGGGCAGCCTTCGCCGCGATGCTCACGGGCCGCTTCCCCGATCCTGTCACGATCCGGTTGCCCCGCGGTGGCACGGCGACCTTTCCGCTGGCGCTAGCAGAACTGAGCGGCACCGCCGCCCGCGCCGGCATTGTCAAGGACGCCGGCGACGACCCCGACATCACACACGGCGCGTTGATTATCGTCGAAACTGCGTGGGCCGGGCCTGGCTCGGGCATCGGGTTCATTGCCGGGGAAGGTGTGGGCACGGTCACCCGGGCCGGTCTTTCACTCGCGGTCGGCGAGCCCGCGATCAATCCTGCCCCGCGTGCACTGATCCGCGACACGCTTATCGAGGCGGCCGCGGAACTTGGCGCGCCTCGGCCGGACCTAACAGTGACGATCTCAATTCCTGGCGGCGTCAGCCTCGCCGAGAAGACGATGAATGCGCGGCTCGGGATTGTCGGCGGCCTCTCTATCCTCGGCACGACCGGTATTGTGGTCCCCTACTCGTGCTCTTCGTGGATCCACTCCATCCACCGCGGGATCGATGTCGCTCGCGCCGCTGGCCTGAACCACATTGCGGCCGCGACCGGAGCGACCTCGGAACGCGCCATTCAACGCCTTTACGATTTACCCGATCACGCCTTGATCGATATGGGCGACTTCGTCGGTGGTACATTGAAGTATTTGCGCCGTCACCCGGTCGAACGGCTGACGATAGCCGGCGGCTTTGCGAAGCTCGCCAAGCTCGCCGCCGGCCACCTCGATCTGCATTCGGCGAGAAGCCGGGTAGATATCGCCTGGCTTGCCGGGGTTCTTAGCGAACTCGGTGCCGAGCCCGCGACTCTGGCGACCGCGCGCACCGCCAACGGCGCGGCCGAAATCCTCCGCGTTGCTGGCGGCTTGCGCGAAGCGCTGGCCCGCGCCATCGCGGAGCGGGCGCGCGAGGTGGCGTTGGCGACGATATGCGGGAAGACCGCCGTCGAGGTCGCGGTCGTGGACCGGCAAGGCGGCGTCCTTGCGCGGGTTGGCGGGTGACGAGAGAGCGGCTCTTGATCCTGGGAGGGACCGGCGAGGCGGCCGAACTCGCCGGAGCCGCCGTGGCGCGTTTTGGCGATGCGCTGGAGGTTACGACATCGCTCGCCGGACGGACCGAACGCCCGCGCCCTCTGGCGGGCCAGGTTCGCATTGGCGGCTTTGGCGGCCCAGCCGGGCTTGCCGCTTATCTGACCGAGCACGGCATCGGGCGGCTGATCGACGCCACCCACCCCTTCGCCACCAGGATCTCGGCCGCGGCACGACTGGCTTGCGAGCAGGCGAATGTCCCCCGTTTGGTATTGCGGCGCGCCCCTTGGGCCCGTCACCCGCGCGACCACTGGATCGAAGTCGATAGTGTCACGGCCGCGGCCGCGATCGTCGCTCGCACGGGGCGGCGCGCCTGGCTCACAGTCGGTGCGAGAGAGATTGCCGCCTTCAGTGCCGCGACAGCCGTCCACTATCTGGTGCGCCTCGTGGATCCCCCGCGCCATCCCCTGCCGTTGCGCTCCTGCGAGGTGATCGTAGGACGTGGGCCGTTCTCTGTGGCGGAAGAGCGCAGCCATATCGAGCGCCACGCGATTGATGTGCTGGTTTGCAAGGCGAGCGGCGGCGGGGCGACCGAGGCGAAAATCATCGCCGCGCGGGAACGCGGTCTCCCCGTCATCATGGTTCGGCGGCCGCCGCCCGAGCCCGGCGAAGGGGTGGACACGGTGGAGGAGGCGCTCGACTGGCTCGGCTCCTACCGCCTTCCCGAGGCAAGGAGGGTGTCATGAAAACTCGTCTGACCGCCGTACTCTTGGCGGCCGCGCTCGGTACTCCCGTGCTCGGCTCGGCGGCGCGCGCCGACGTTAGTATTTTCGGGGGGTATTGGGAGAACCTGGCGCGCGCAGCCAGCCAGAACGATGCGGCCAAGGTCAGGTCGCTGTTAGCCAATGACGGGAACCCGAACCAGACCGACGAGGAGGCGCGCACCGGGCTGCATTATGCCGCGATGAACGGCAATCTCACGATTATTGCAATCCTGATCAAGGCGAGCGCGAAGCTCGATGCCAAGGACAAGCTCGGCAACACACCGCTGCACTTGGCGGCCGATCGCAATCAAGTCGAGGCGGCAAAACTTCTCCTCGATGTGGGCGCCCCGGTCGATGCGGAGAACAAGAACGGTATGACACCGCTGATGATGGCCGCCAATCGCGGCAATATCGATGTCGTATTGGCTCTTCTCGCCAAGGGCGCCAGCGTCACCAAGACTGATTTTACCGGCCGTGACGCTGCCGGATGGGCCCTGGAGAGCCACCGCCCGGCGGTGGTGCAGGCGATAAAACGGGCGCAGACCGCCAAACGATCATAAGGGACCCGCCCCGGTTTATATTTTTTCGAATACGGCGCAGGTGATCCGGTACTCGGCGCCCAGCCAGTATAGTCGCGCCATCGAGCGCTTCCATCTTTCGAAGGACAGGAACGGCACGGGAAAGCGGCAAAAATGCCGAAGTAGAATCCACGGCCGCTTACGAACCGCATCGCGATACGATACCCCGGCCCCGAGGATTGTGGCTTCGAGCAGGCGGGCATCGGCAAAGAGCTCGCCAAGTTCCGCGGGGCTCGGCCGGTACATCGTATCTATCGGGTCGCGATGATAGGGATAGCTGAACGGCACCGTGACAAACACGAGCCCGCCTGCTGGCAGAAGATCCAGACAATGCTGCGCCAACCCTCGGGGCTCGATCACGTGTTCGAGCAGGTTGCAGCACAGCAGCGCCTTTGGCCCCAGCGCGCCCAACCGTCGGACATCGGCAGCATCGGTCAGATCCGCCCGGATATCGACGCCCGGCAATTCGCGCATGTCGACATGGAGGGTCTCAACACCGCGACGGCGCAATGGGCAAAACACCTCTGCGTCGATCCAAGGTTGTACGGCGTTACGCACCACGGCCGAGCTGCTGCCTAGGTTTAGCACCGGCGACAGCCGCTCGGGCGGGAACGCGTCGAGCGCGCGGCGGAGCCAGCAGGCTTCGGCTTCGAACATCGCGATCTCAATCGCTCCCCCAAAGCGTAACGATGCCTCAATCCGCGATCACTGCGAAAGAGCGATCTGCGTCATCCGGCTTGCTTGAACGGCGCACCCGGTCGCAGGCATTCTTTCGCAAAGTTGGTGGCCATCATCGTTCCGTGTTTCAGCCGATAGCACCGCTGCCGCCCCGCCTCGACGCGAGCGCCTTTCCGGCGGCTACGCCGCTCAACGCGTTTTTCGCTTGGAACGAGGCGCGGTATTTGCGTGACCGCCGATACCACATCGCCCGCGATATCCACAGGCTGCTCCAAAAATACCAGGGCGAAACCGAGATCTGTCTCGCTCACCTGGTGTATCGGCCGATTATTCGCTGGCGCTTCGGCCAACGAATCGGACTGTCCGTAACCAGCCTCCGCGCGGCTCGTGAACTCGTCGAGCAATTCCGGGATTCCCCAGCCGTGGCGGCCGCGAGCCGCCTCGTCCATTCGCTGATGGCCAGCATTGGCGCTGTCGATCCGGCCCTACACGCCGCGGTATTCCGGGCATTCGAAGATCTGGCGAGCCATGTCGATCTGGATAGGGTCGCCGGATTGCGGCCCTCCCGGAAGCTGGCGTCCCGGCCACCACAGGAGATCCTGATCATAAAGCTCGGCGCGCTCGGCGATTTCATCCAGGCACTCGGCCCGATGCCGGACATTCGGCGCCATCACGCGCGCGACCGAGTTACCTTGCTGACGACGCCACGCTATGCAGAGCTTGCTGCGCAAACGAAATTGTTCGACGACATTCTGATCGATCGGCGACCAAAGGCGTTCGATCTCGAAGGCTGGCTCGCGCTCCGCCGAACACTGCGGAGCGGCCGCTTTGATCGGATCTACGATCTCCAGACCTCGGATCGGTCCGGCATTTATGCTTGGCTACTACGGTCGGGGCGCATGCCCGAGTGGTCTGGGATCGTTTGGCAGTGTTCTCACCCGCACGCCAATCCGCAACGAGACCGGCAGCACACGATGGACCGCCAGGCCGAGCAATTGCTGATGGCGGGAATTTACCCCGTCTCGCTCGTGCCCTGGCTGCCGGCTGCGGGATCGCTACCTGCTGCGCTTGCCGGCAAGCGCTTTATTATGCTGATTCCGGGGTCGTCGCCTCGCCACTTGGCGAAGCGCTGGCCGGCAAGTCGTTATGGCGAGCTGGCGATAAAACTCAAACGCGCGGGCTACCTACCTGTCCTGGTTGGTGTCCATGGCGAAGCGAATCTCGGCCGCATGATCTGCGATGTTTGTCCCGATGCCGTGGACCTCATCGGGCGCACCGACGTCGCCGCGCTCGCCGCTCTGGTAGGGTCGACCGCCCTGACGGTGGGCAACGATACCGGCGCCACTCATGTAGCCGCCGCCGGTGGGAACCCGGTTGTTGTCCTGTTCTCTCGGGCCTCCGATCCAGGCCTGTGCGCGCCGCGCGGCAAACTCGTCCGTGTCCTAATGGAACCCGATCTCGGCGATATCTCGGTCGAGACGGTGTTCGACGCTTGCATGGCACTCGCCACTACACCGGCCAAGTGATCTGAGCAGCGATATAGTGGATCCCTACCTTCCACATTTGAGCGATATCCTCGCGCTCTGTGTAACCTGGGCGGTCGGCGGATTACTTCTCTTGGCCGGAGCCGGCCTGACCGGCAATCGCGGCGCGCCCGAATTTCATATCGCTGCAGGGTGGGGCGCCTTATGCCTTTTGCTGACGAGCTGGGGTGTTTTCGTGCCGTTGAGCATGCGGCTCCCTGCAGTCGCTTTTGGTATCGCGGCCCTGACCATCGTTCTCCTGCCGAAACGGCGGCCGAACCCGGACGCATGGCTCGCGCTGGGTAGAATGCTCGCGCTATCTCTGCCGCTGTGGCTGGTCATTGCGCCGCTCAGACCGTCACAGCCGGACACCTTTCTCAACCTTTTGCCGAATGCTTTTTATCTGGTCGACTATGGCTTGCTGCCGACCGCGGCCCGGCCGCCGAGCTATTCGCTGTTGCCGGCAGCCCCCTACAACACACAGTTCTTAAGCTTTCTCGGCTCGTTGCTCGACGCCGACTATCCCGCCCCGGGCATGTCGCTCGTGAATGTCATGCTCCAACTTGTGGCCGGGCTTGCAATTGCTCGCGCACTCGGTCCACCGGAGACCTCGTCGGGAAAGGCGCCGGGCTGGGGCCTCGCAGCGCTCGGCTTTTTGCTAGTGACATTATTCAACCCCGGTTTCGTCCCGCGCATTCATTTTGCCCCCTATGGCGAGCCGGCGCTCGCCGCAACGGCGGTTCTTGCCGCTTGGCTCTTCGTGTTGGCACAAGGTGAGCTGGCCGAGGAGAACCGGCCATCACAGCTCCTGCCGCTCGCCTTGATCATGGCGGCAATCGTCAATACGAAGCAGACGGGTGTCGCGCTTGTCGCTTCGCTCGCCGGAGCCGCCTTGATCAGTGCCTGGGCCGAGCAAAGGGTACGGCTTAAGGCGGCGGTCAGGCGTACGGTGCTCGCGGTCTTGCCCGCGCTGTTCCTTTTTGCGATCTGGCGGTATCACGTCGGCCATGCTGGGGTCGACGAGCTGACACTGCTGCCTTTTGACGATTGGAACTGGACCCATCTCTCCGACACGGCGGCGAGCGTTTTCGGTGTCATATACGGAAAACCGCTATACTTCGGCTGCGTCGCCGCTGCGATCCTGGCCCTACCGCTAATGTGGCGGCGACAGGGCTGGACGGCGACCTCCCGACTTCTGACATTCAATGCGGCGCTGTTCGGTCTGTACAACATTTTTATTTTTATGACCTATATCGCTGTATTTCCGACCGAGATGAGCAGTGCGGCGCATTCGTATTTCCGCTACAATACTCAGCTGTCTCTGGTTCTCGCTCTGTCTCTGGCATTGACGGCCCGTGATCTCGGCGCAGTGGCCCGAATCTGGGAGAGGCCCTTGCGGGCCGCCAATGCAGCGGTCCTGGGGCTTGCCCTTTTGGCGCCCATAGCTTTTGCAAAGCGGCTGCGCTTTGATCTCGACATGCCGCAGCCCCTGGTGTGGGACCTCGCAAAGAAACTACCGGTATATCTGAGCGATGGCAACCGCCTAGCGCTGCTGCTGCCGGGCGACAACGACAGCGTCGCGACGATGATCTCCGGGGTATTGGCTGACACGCCGCCGCGCCGCCGCATGCTGGACCTGTTGCGCCGCAACACTGCCGACGTGGCAGCACTAGACGAAGCAGCCCGTCTCGGCTATCCCCTCGCCTTGATTTCATGCACTCCGAACGGATTGGGGGATTTGCCCGCCGGCCAGGCGGTTCTTCTCCGCCATGCTTCGGACGGATGGCATCTCATCGCAGCTTGGCCCTACCCTCCGGATGCTGCCCGACGTCGATGGCAGCACCTCCTATCCTGGCCGCCGCTCTGCCGCAGCCAGTAGTTCTGCACGCCTCATCCCTCTGGGCTCTCACAGTTGCCATCGTGAAGGACCGTGAATATCTCGAACGTCGGTTGCTTGAAGAATGGCCGCAAACACCGGGTGGGCGGCAAATTCCACGGCTCGCCTCCGGTCACGGCGACAAAGTCGTACTGCTGAAGCGCCCTCGGTAGCGCCACCATTGTCCCCGCGTCGCGGCCCATTGCGACAACCGCCCACAACTCCCCCGGCGTCGTTGCGGCGGCGAGCATGTCGTAAGGCGGTTTCAGGTCAATCGGCTGCTGTCCTTCATTGGCAAACAGCGTCGGGACAAACGCCTCGCGCCGCGCCGCCGCCAGCACCGCCAAATGCACTTCCGGAACCGGCGCAAAATTGACCGCACTGGCCGGATACGCGACGGCCACTTTGGCGCCACGCGGCAGCATGTCGATACCGGCCAAATCACCCGAATAGATATGGTCGGCCCGCAGCCAGACGTATTCTATGACAGCCATGCGGGCGACCAGGATTACCGCTGTCGTAGCGGCGATCACAGCTCCCGTGCGCCGATTGGGGAAGTTTGCCGCGCTCGCGGCGATCAGCAGCAGGAACATCGCGAGTGGCAGCCGGTGGTCGGCGCCCGAGCCGCCATAGATTTGGCTCGGCAGCAAAAGGTAGGCTGCGAAGACCAGGCCGACGGCCCCGGCCAGTCGAGGGGCCAGCCGGAGCCGTCGTGTTGCGCCAAGCCACCCTAATAGCCCGACGAACAGGGCAAAACAGACGATATCGAAAGCGCGATCGTAGTTGTCGAAGACACTGAACAAGAGATCGGCTTTTCGCGAGAAGGCTGCATAGCTCATACCGCCGGCCGCGGCCGGGTGCCAATAGCCAAAAAACAGCACTGCAGGAATAGCGAACTGCGCTCCCGCGAGCGTCATTCTGCCGGCTAGCGCCAGCCAGCGGTGAGCACGCAGTTCGCCCCAGGCCGGCGACAGCTCGATCCCAATGATAACCAACGCGTAGAAGCCGAAGGCGGCGATATGGCTGAGATAGCAGGTGAGTGCAACGACCGACGAAGACAGGATCCTGAGCCAAAAGCGCTCGCCTTCCAGCGCCAGCCACAGCGCAGCACCGGCAAGGGCGACACCGATCCCAAAGAGGTAGTTCAGAAAACCCCACAAGAACATTCGGTTGTAGAGCAGCAGGAACGCAAGCAGCGGCCACAGTCGCCACGCCCCTGTGGCCAGGCAATTCAGCCAGATCGTTCCGCCTGCGATCAGGCCGAAGATCGCGACCACGAACAGCAGCGACGAGATGTCGAGCGGCATCAGCTGTGCGAGCGATGGAACGATCAAATCTTGCGCGAGATTGGGCAGCGGCTCCCAATGCACCGCATAGTACTGATTGCCGCCCTCGCTGAGGACGTGCATGCGAGCCAGATGATTGGGGTAGTCAAAGAGCGGCGGCAGCACCGTTGAGAACAACGGCACCGCCGCCAAAATCATCAGCAGCGCAAAGGCGCCCCAGACCCGGAGAGCTGCGCGGCGTTGCGTCAGAACCGCTCTACCCAGGGCCGCAGCTCGACTTCCCAGGTCCAGGCAGAGCGCGGCTGCTGCAATAGGTGCAGATAGGATTCGGCGATCGCGTCGGGATCGAGCATGCTGTCGGGGCGGTCCGGCGGCTCGGTGCGGCCAGGATTGCGGATCGCCCCGTCGATTACGAAATGGCCGATATGGATGCCCTGCGGCGCCAGCTCGCGCGCCATGCTCTGTGCGAGGCCGCGCAGAGCGAATTTCCCCATCGCAAAGGGTGCCGATAGCGGATAGCCCTTGACGCTCGCCGAGGCTCCGGTGAAGAGGATCGCGCCGTGCCTCTTCGGAAGCATCCGGGCCGCCGCCTCCCGAGCCACGAGGAAACCGCCGTAGGCGCTTACCATGAGAGCTCGCTCGACTTCGGCCGGCACCAGCTCGGCCACCGGGCCGCGGGCGCGGGCGCTGGCATTGTAGACGACGACATCCGGCGCGCCGGTCGCGGCCTCGACCGCCGCGAACATCTGCGCCACCTGGCCCGGGTTGGTTGCGTCGCAAGTGAAAGCGTTCGCGCCGGTCTCGCGGCAGAGGGCGCCGAGCTTTTCCGAATTGCGCGCCGCGAGAGCCACCCGCAGGCCCTCGCGGGAGAACACGCGCGCCAATGAAGCGCTCAACCCCGATCCGGCCCCCACGATCAACGCGGTCTCATAATTCAGGTTCGGCATGTTCAACTCCTTCGCTAAGTTGTTCTTTGCGCTGCCGCGGGCCGGCAAAGGCGGTGACGACCCCGTGCAAGGTGCGCAACTCCTGCTCGGTGCATTGGGCGCGCTGAAAGAGGCTGCGCAGGTTGCGGACCATGCTCGGACGGCTCTCGCGATTGCGCAGAAAGCCGTTGCGGACAAGCTCCTCCTCGAGATGCTCGAAGAAGTTGAGGAGTTCCGCCTTGGTCGCCGGGCGGCTGCCGCCGCGGCGCAAAACCTCGGGCGGCGCGGTCACACCCGAACTGAACCACTCATAGCCGACGATCAGCACCGCCTGCGCGAGGTTCAGCGATGAGAAGCCCGGGTTGAGCGGCACGGTCAGCACCGTATCGGCGAGCGCTACATCGTCGTTGAGGAGGCCGGTCCGCTCCGGCCCGAACAGGACCCCGCATGCCTCGCCCGCCGCGATCCGGGCCCGCATCTCGGGCGCCGCATGGCGCGGCGTCACCTCGCGCCGCACCATCCCGCGATCGCGGGCCGTCGCCGCATAGACGTGGACAAGATCGCCTATCGCTGCCGGAATGTCGGGGTAGAGCCGCGCCTTCGCGAGCACCGCGTCGGCACCGCTCGCCGCGGCGATTGCCTTGTCCGAAGGCCAGCCGTCGCGCGGACGCACCAGCCGCAGATCGTCGAGGCCGCAGTTCATCATCGCCCGCGCGGCGGTGCCGATGTTCTCGCCCAGCTGCGGCTCTACCAGGATGATCGCGGGACCATCGGTCACCGCCTGCCGGCGATGATCGGTGCCGGCCATGCTCAGTCCTTCCGCCACCAGGTCGTCGTGCCGTCCGGCCGGTCTTCGAGCAGGATGCCCTCGGCAGCGAGTTCGGTGCGGATGCGATCGGCCTCGCCGAAACGCTGCTGGCGGCGCGCTACGACCCGCGCGGCAATCCTTTGCTCTATCCGCTCGGCGTCGGCTTTCGCGCTACCTTGCAGCCAGTCGAGCGGCGGCTGGCCGAGCAGGCCCATCAACTGGCCGCCGGCTTCGAGCGCCCGCTGCAGCGCGGAGCGCTCGGCATCCGAACTCGTCCGGTTGATCGCCCCGGCCAGCTCGTGCAAATGAGTCAAGGCGAGCGGCGTGTTGAGATCGTCTTCGAGCGCGTCGCGCACCGGTCGCAGCGCCGCGTCGGCTTCGCCAAACCGCTCGAAAACAGCGTCGCGCGGCAGGGTCAGCGCGCGGTAGAAACGGTCGAGGGTTTGCCGAGCCTGTCGCAGTCTGTCGCTCGTCCAGTCGAGCGGGTCACGATAATGCGCGGTGAGCAGCGCAAGCCGGATTGCCTCTCCCGGGGCCTCATCGAGCAGTTCGCCGGTCGTCCGGATATTGCCGAGCGATTTCGACATTTTGTCGCCGGCGTCCGTCAGGAACTCGTTATGCATCCAATATCGGACGAACTGACGGCCGGCATGGGCGCACTCGCTCTGCGCGATCTCGTTCTCGTGATGCGGGAAAATTAAATCGAGGCCGCCGGCGTGGATATCGAAGGTCTCCCCCAGATGCGTCTCGCTCATCGCCGAGCACTCAATGTGCCAGCCCGGCCGACCGCGTCCCCAGGGACTCTCCCAGCCCGGCAGATCGGTGTCCGACGGCTTCCACAGCACGAAATCGGCGGGGTCGCGCTTGTAGGGTGCGACCTCGACCCGCGCGCCGGCGATCATCTCGTCACGGCTGCGCCGCGAAAGCTGGCCGTAGTGAGGATCCGAGGCGACCGCGAACAGCACATGACCTTCGGCCACATAGGCGTGCTCGCTGGCGATCAGCCGCGCGATCATCGCGATCATCTGCGGGACATGTTGCGTTGCCCGCGGCTCGACATCGGGCGGCAGGTTGCCGAGCGCAGCCATGTCCTCGTGAAACGTGGCCGTCGTCCGGGAGGTCAAGGCGGTGATCGGCTCGCCATTCTTTCGGGCCGCGGCGTTGATCCTGTCGTCGATGTCGGTGATGTTGCGCACGTAGTGCACATGCCCACGCCCGTAGATTTCGCGCAGCAGCCGATAGAGCACATCAAACACGACAAAGCAGCGCGCGTTACCGATATGCGCACGGTCATAGACGGTCGGCCCGCAGACATAGAGCCGCACCCGCTCGCGATCGAGCGGCTCGAAGGGCTCCTTACGGCGCGTCAGCGTGTTGTAAAGGGTCAGCGGCATAATCTACGGCCTACCAGATTGCGCCCCGCCGGTCCACGCGATCGAACACCCCGAGCCGCCGCCCCAATCCCTTATCTGCCACAATCAAAACGTGCATCGATTATTACGCTCCGCTGCACCTGCAGCAGGTCTGCAGCGGGGACTCTCCCTTAAGTCGAACAATGCAAATGTCGCCGCTGGCAATCCTCCGACCAATTCAGGAAAGCGGCGGAAGTTGGAAGTCTGCCATACAAAAGGGGCGAATCTAGGACGATCATAGCAGTGGCTGGCCTTCCGTTCCAGTCGTGGACAGGCCGAGGTGGCGCAGCACCGTTGGGGCGATGTCGATCAGCGACGAGCGGGCCTGGCGGGGACCGGGGGTGAAGCCGCCGCCAGAGATGAAGAGGAACGGGCTCTGCTCGTTTTTGCCGAGGCCGCCGTGCTGGCCGAAGCCGGTGGCGTCCTTGGGCTCGAGCGCGTCGCGGACGACGTGGCTGTGGCCCGGCACGCCGTGCGGGTTGGCGCGGTCGTCGGGTTTGAGCGTTACTGCGATCTGCATCGGGGAAGCCGTCGGCAGGCCGGCGGCGGCCAGGTTAGCGCCGACGAAGGTGCGGCCGACCCAGTCCTGGGTTTCGAGAAACCGGGCCACTTCGCCGACGAGAGCCCCGGCCAGATCGGCAAAATAGAGCAAGGCCGATGTGCCGTTTGGTGCGACGACGACCTCGGACGAGGTAGGGGCGCCCTTCAGCCCGGCCTCGATCAACAGCCCGTCGAGATCGATCGTCTCCGCGACCGTCTCCATTCCGTGGTCCGAGCCGACGACGAAGAGGATGTTCTCGCCGGTCGGGTCGAGCGTCGCGACGGTCTCTGCGACGCGGCGGACATTCTCGTCGGCGCTCGCGATCGCGCGGCGATGCGCCGGCGAGCCGAGCGGGGTGTGGTGGCCGGTGTAATCCGGCTCCGATAGCCATAACAGCGCGATTGCAGGGGCGCGCCCGCGCAGCACTTCCACGCAGAAGCGCTCGGTCGCGGTGCCGTCGCCTTCGGCGCCCTTCGAGATGGCGAGCCCCTCCGCCGCGGGCAGCGGGCGGCGGCCGGGGGCGAAGCTGCCGGCGGGGTTGTAGACCCAGCCAAAGCCGTCGGGGTCGAGGAAATAGGCGGCGCCCGGCGACACGTTCGAGATCGCGATCGCTGTCCCGCCTTGGCGGCTGACCCGCTCGGCGAGGGTCGGCATGTGCAGGGTGCGGCCGGTCGCCCGATGCAGGCGGTCGCGAAAATCCGGCTTGCCGACCGACAGGCAGACGAGCCCGTCGCCCTCGTCGATCGCCATCGTGTTGCCGAGCAAGCCGTGGCGCGCCGGGAGGCAGCCGGTGGCGATCGACGCGGCGCTCGTTCGGGTCGTCGACGGGAAGACGCTGGTGTGGTTCGTGAACCGCGCCGAGCGCTGTCCGAATTCGCTGAGGAACGGCGCGTCACGCGGCGTGATCAAATCCGCCCTCAGGCTGTCGCAGATGACGATGACGGCGCGTTTCATAGCGGGCCTCTCCCTTGGGCATCCGGGTCGCGGGCGAGGATGCGTTCGCGCAAGTCGGGCGGCAATGGCGTCTTTTCACCGGTGGCGTTGACCACCAGGATCAGCACCGCGCGCCCGAGCGCGCAGAGCCCGTCGCGCCACACCGCGTATTCCATCTCGAAGCTGGTGTTTCCGAGTTCGAACCGTGCGCGCGGTGACGAGGATCTCGTCGGCGTAAACCAGCGGGCGATGGTAGCGGATGCCGGCTTCGGCGATGACCGGACCCGGCCTATCCGGCGACAGCGGCGCGAGGCCGACGGCTTCGAGATAGCGGTTGCGCGCCTCTTCGAACCACTCGAAATAGGCGCGGTGGTTGGCGTGCCCGAACGGGTCGCATTCGCTCCAGCGCACGCGATGGGGGATCGTGAAGGACCATCCTGGCTCGACGCCGAAGCGCGCCCAATCCGGTGTCACGCTTCGCTCCGCGGGGCGCCGAGCCCGGCAAGAGGACGAACCTCGTCGAGGGTTTCGAGCGCGAACACCGCATCCCACAATGCGGTACCCTGCTCCGGCGGAAGATCGTGAACGGATTGCCAGCAATTTCTGAATTTGGCACGCTCGGCTTCGGGCGACAATGGCCGCTCGGGGCTGCCGAGCACCGAGGTTACCGCGGCAGCGACGGTTCGGCCCTCCGCGAGATCGATTTCGACGTGCTGCGGCATGAGCGCGTTGGGGTCCGGGTTGCCGTCCTCGATGACGGTCAGCCGGCGGGCCAACCTCAAATTGTCCGGATCGGCGAGCGCTGCCGCGGTGAAATCGCCGAGCCCGACATCGCCGCGGCGCAGGCAGACGGCGCCGACATATTGGAGACACAGCCGGGCGTACCCGGCGGTCATCCCCTCGTCAGCCGGGCGGCCGACCAGCCGCGCCGTCAAAGGCGGCACGCGAAAGCGGCAGGCGACGATCCGATCGGCGGTCACGCCGTCTTCTTTCATCAGGCGCTGCAGCCCGTCGATGCCGCCATGCGTCGCCCGCCCGCTGGGGAAGGGTTTGTGGCTGAGCTGCGCAATGCGCCAGCGCTCGCCGAGCTGGTCGAACGGCGCGGGATCGGCCTTTCCGTCGAACAGAGCAAAATAGCCGAATTCTCCGGAAATCGGCGCATGCGGCCCCGGCACGCCGCGCCGGGCCAGCTCGACCGCGCTCACCGCGCTGCGTGCGGCAAAACCCATCTGCATCGCCAATTGCGGCGTTCCTTCGCGGTGCGCCTGCATCGTGCCGGAGCACTGCCCATAATAGATCCCGATCGCGTCGCGCAGCTGTGCGCCGTCGAGGCCGGCGAGCATCGCGAGACCCACGGTGGCGCCCAGGCCCCCGGCATTGGCCGGCCGGAAGAAGCGCATCGGCGCGCGCGAGCACAAGCCCAACGTCGCTGCGACATCGACCGCGACGACAACGGCGCGGATCAGGCGGGCGCCGGAGACGCCGCCTTCCCGCTCCGCCCATCCGAGGAGCACCGGCAAGCTCGCCGCCATCGGATGGACGACCGCCGCCTCGTGCACGCAATCGAATTCCTCGGCGTGGATCTGATACGCGTTGAGCATCGCCGCATGCACGAGCGGCAGCCTTTCGCCGCCGCCGAACGCCGTCGCTTCCTCGGCGCCGCCGACGCCGGCGAGCATGTCGAGAACCTCGCCGCGCCACGGCGTCTTGCGGCCGGCTATCCCGACAGCCAGCGTATCGGCGATGAAGGCCTTGGCCGCGGATCGCGCGGCCTCGGGCACCCCATGTTCGGTCACCCTTTCGACATGCGCGACGATCTTGTCGACGACGGGATCCTGCAACACGCCCCTCACCCGCCTCGCTGCGCTCGGCACCCTCTCCCGCGATGCGGGAGAGGGGCTGGAATGCGATCATGCACCCAGCGCAAAGCTCCTCTCCCGCACCGCGGGAGAGGGGGGACCAAGCCCAGCGGGCTTGGTGGGTGAGGGTCACCCTGCGGCAAGTTTCGTAAGACTGGCGACATCGGTGAGATCGTCGAGGCCGGCGATCGTTTCGCGCAGCTCGCGCGTCCGCGGGGCGCCGAGCAACGGTTCGACGAGCGCATCGAACTTTGCGGCGAGCCGCCGGCCTTGATCGGCGATATCGACGGCGGGAATGCCGGCATCATGACGCGCCCGGAGGCGATTTCCGTCGGCGAGCTCGATTTCGAGCTCGCTCAGGGACTGTGGCCAGCTGTCCTGCCAATCGATCTCGATCCGCTCGCGCAGGCCGATGAGGGCCGGATCGTGCGCATTTTCCGCGCTGTAGGCTCCGAGGCTCGCCGTATCGACCCCGGCCAACGCCATCGCGACGGTCTGCCGCAAGCTGAATTTGCTCTGCAGCCCGTCGACCGGAGCCGGAATGTTGCAGACGCGCTCGCAGCTTGTGTCGAGCCGCAAGGTGATGCCGGCGATCGCCTCGGGCGTCAGCCGGTGCTGCTCGCGCAGCCGCCGGGCGCATTCGATCGGGGCATGCGTCAGATAGCACGCGGCATGGTATTTGAAGAGGTTGGCGAACAGGTGCAGCCCGGCTTTCGGTGTGGCCAGGGCGGCTTCGGGCGAGAAATCCGGGCCGTGCGTCAACGCGAAACCCTGGACGCATTCGACAATGTCCGTGCGGCTCGAAAATCCGCGCGCGGCGAGGCGCGCCGCAAGGAGGCCGTTGTGCGCCGCCTTGCCGGCGTGGAACGGCTTGCACATCGTCCCGAACTGCGATTTGAGCCCGGCTGCCTGCGTTCCGGCGATGCCGAGCGCCATGGCGGTCGCCTCGGCATCGAGACCCAGCAGCCGGGCGCAGGCCGCCGCGGCGCCAAACGCGCCGACCGTGCCGGTCGAGTGAAAACCGAGATTGTAATGTCCCGGCTGCACCGCCGCGCCGATCCGGCAGGCGGTCTCATACCCCGCGACGAAGGCAGTGATTACCTCGCGGCCTGAGCTGTGCCTCAATTCGGCCACGGCGAGCAGGCCCGGCAGGATCGCGACTGAGGGATGTCCCGGCATCGCCATATTGACGTCGTCGTAATCGAGCGCGTGTCCCGCAACCCCATTGACGAGCGCCGCCGACAGCGCCGGCAGACGAGTCTGATGGCCGATGACGCTGGCCTGTGTGGCGCCGCCGGCCTCGGCGAGCTCGTCGAGCAGGAGCCGCACCAGTTCGTCGCCGGCCCCGGCGAGCGCCACGCCGAAATAGTCGAGAATGCATTGCCGGGCGAGCTCATGCGCGTCCCGAGGTAAGTCGCCGTATTGCAGCGCCGCAGATTTGCGCGCCAGCATTTGGGTAAGATTTGTTCCGTCCATGCTTCCTCCTTTAGCGATCCGCTGCGTCGCACGCTCACACGTCGCCGAAGTGCCGCAGCAGCCGGCCAAGCGTCTCGTCCGGCGCTTCCTCCGGGACATAATGGCCGCAGTCGATGGGCCCGCCGGTGAGTTCGGTGGCATAATCCCGCCAGACCGCGAGCACTTCGCCGTAGACCGTGCCGGTATGGCTCTTTGCGCCCCATAGCACGAGCAGCGGGCAGCCGACCTTATGGCCGGCCTTGCGGTCGGCTTCGTCCATCTCGAAATCGCAGGTCGGACAGGCACGGTAATCTTCGCAGGAGCCGCGTATCGTCTTCCAATTGAAGCAGCGGACATATTCGGCAAACGCCTCCGGATCGAAAAAGCCGAGACCGATCCCGGGCTTCGACAGTTTCTTTTCCATGAACCATTGCGCCGGTACACCGGCCATCATCCGCTCGGGCATGTCATAGGGCTGGGCCATGAACAGCCAATGCCAGGATTTCAATGCCCAGTTCTTCGAGGCGTGCGTCCAGATATGGTAGTTAGGCAGGATGTCGATGACCGCCGCCCGTTTGACCCGGTCGGGATGGTCGAGGCACATGCGGTGCACCGTGCGGGCGCCGCGGTCATGACCGGCGGCAAAGAACTCGCGATAGCCGAGCTGCTCCATCACCTCGACCTGGTCCTGCGCCATTGCGCGGAACGAATAGTTGATGTGGTTCTCGCCGCCGTCCTCGGGCCCGATGCTGTCGCCGTAGCCGCGCAGATCGGCGGCCACGACATGAAACCGCTCGGCGAGACGCCTGGCGACCTTGTGCCAGGAGACATGGGTCAGCGGGTTGCCGTGCAGCAGCAGCAGCGGCGGTCCGTCGCCGCCGTGCCGCAGATGGATTCGCGCGCCGCTCGTCGCAATTTCCGTCCGGGTGAACCCCTCGAACATCTCCCGCCTCCTCCACTCCTGCGCCGCAAGCAACTTGTCCTTTCTTCGCAAGCATTCCGCAAGGTAAACTCGCGGCGACACCGAGGGGAAAGGTCGCGTTTTGGGGGATCGCCGGTTCGTTGTCGAGCTAGTGAAGCCGTCGCATTACGACGACGACGGCTATGTGATCCAGTGGTGGAAATCGTGGATCCCGTCGAATTCGCTCGCCTGCCTCTACGGAATTGCCATGGACCTGGCCGAGCGGCGGGCGCTCGGCTCCGACATTGCGATCGAGATCCGGGCTTATGACGAGTGCCACACCGTCATCCCGGTGCAGCGGATAATCCGGCGGATCAAGAGCGCCGATGCCGGGCTCGTCTGCCTTGTCGGCGTGCAGTCGAACCAGTTCCCGCGCGCAATGGACCTGGCGGCGCGGTTTCGCGAAGCGGGCATCCAGGTCGCGGTCGGCGGGTTTCATGTGTCGGGCTGCCTGGCGATGCTGCCCGACCTGCCGCCCGACCTCGAGGCGGCTCGCCGGCTCGGGGTGAGCCTCTTCGCCGGCGAGGCGGAAGGGCGGCTCGCCCAGGTCTTCGCCGACGCATTCGCAGGGCGGCTCGAGCCGATCTACAACCACATGGACGATCTGCCCGGGCTGCAGCAGCAGGTAACCCCGTTTCTGCCGCTCGATATCGTGCGCCGCTACGGCGAGACGATCGGCGCCTTCGATGCCGGGCGCGGCTGCCCGTTCCAGTGCAGCTTTTGCACGATCATCAATGTGCAAGGTCGGAAGTCGCGCTGGCGCGACGCCGACGATGTCGAGCGGGTGGTGCGCGCCAATTTGGCGCAAGGCGTCTTCCGCTTCTTCATCACCGACGACAATTTTGCGCGCAACCGGAACTGGGAGGCGATTTTCGACCGCCTGATCGAGATGCGCGAGCGCGAGGGGCTCGGCTTGCAGTTCATCATCCAGGTCGACACGCTCTGCCACCGCATCCCGAACTTCGTGGAAAAGGCGGCACGCGCCGGCTGCAAGCGGGTCTTTATCGGGCTCGAAAACATCAACCCCGACAATCTGCTGCAAGCCAAGAAAAAGCAGAACCGGGTGCACGAATACCGCGAGATGTTTCTCGCCTGGCGCGCTCAGCGGGTCATCACCTATGCCGGCTACATCCTCGGTTTTCCGGGCGACACGCGCGAAAAGATCGCACGCGATATCCGCATCGTGCAGCGGGAATTGCCGGTCGACCTGCTCGAATTCTTTATTTTGACGCCATTGCCCGGCTCGGCCGACCACCAGCAGCTCTACAGGAACGGGGTATGGATGGACCCCGACATGAACAAATACGACCTCGAACACGTCACCACCGGCCATCCGGTGATGACCGCGGCGGAGTGGCAGCGTGTCTATCGCGACGCCTGGGACCTCTATTATTCAGCCGAGCACATTGAGACGATCTTCCGCCGCGCCAAAGTCTCCGGCATCAAGCCGGTGCGTCTATTGAACCATATTCTACAATTCTACTTCACCTTCATTCAGGAGAACGTGCATCCCCTGCAGGGCGGCTATTTCCGCCGCAAGTTGCGCCACCAGCGCCGCGCCGGCCTGCCGCGCGAGAACCCGCTTCTCTTCTATCCCCGACGCGCTCGGGAAGTGGCGGAAACCCACATAAAGCTCGCCGCCTTCTACCTCTACCTCCACCGCATCCGCCGCCGCGTCGAACGCGACTCCTGCCCCTACACCGACCCCGCTTTGATGCCAACCGACCGCGATTCATCGAGCCCCTTCGCTTCCCGCCACGCGAAGAGGGCGACCGCCGAAGCGATCGCCTGATATCGCCGCCGGAGGACCCAACCAGAGGGCAGGCGGCGCGTGGCGCGGTCTTAGCGGCGCGGGGCGAGGCGGAAGAGCGGCGGGTGGTCGGGCTGCGTCGTGACGACCGCGACCGGCACCACGGGTTCCGTATCGGCGCGTTCAATATGGAACGCCCGGACCATGGCCGCGAGTACCAGAGTCGCTTCGGTCAGCGCGAACTGGGCACCGACGCAGACGCGCGGGCCCATGCCGAAGGGCAGGTACGCGCAGCGTTCGGGCGGCGGCGCGCCCGGCAGAAACCGCGCCGGGTCGAACCTCTCCGGCTCGTCCCAGAGGCGCCGATGCCGATGCAACACCCAAGGGGCGATCAACACGACCGCGCGCGCCGGGATCGTGATGCCGCCGGCGGCATCGGCACGGCGCGCCTGGCGCGCCAGGGTGAAGGCCGGCGGATAGAGCCGCAGCGTCTCCTGCACGACCGCGCGCGTGTAGACGAGCCTCGGCAATGCCTCGGCGGCCCCATCCGAGCCAAGGTCGAGCGGCGCGGCTTCCGCGGCGATGCGCTCCTCCACCTCGGGGGTCGCCGCAACGAGGTGGAGCGCCCAGAACAATGCAACCGCCGTTGTTTCGTGTCCCGCAGTAATCAAGGTCGCGAACTGGTCGGCCAGCCGGTCCGGATCCCGTTCCTCCATCGATAACACGTCGAACAGATCGCCCGCACCGCCTTCGGGCGCCGTCTCGCGGCGTTCGGCGATCAACCGCCCGATCAGCGCCATCCAGCGGCGGCGAAAGCGCCGCCGCGCCAATTCGCGCGGGCTGGGGATCGCCAACGGCAGCAGAAAATCGAGGAGGCGCGGCCGGCCGAGACGCTGGGAATAGCCGGTGACCAGTTCGCGCAGTTCCGCTCCGTGACGATCCATGGCCAGCGAAAACATCGACCGGCCAGCGATCTCGAGGGCGAGGAATTGCATCTCGGCGAGCAGATCGAGGGGGCGCCCGCCGCGATCCGCGAGCCGGCCGATGAGCGTGTTGGTCGTCTGCGCGATGTGACGAGCCAGCATCGGGATCGTGCGCGGCGTGAATGCCGAGGCAACGGTCTGCCTTTGGTGCCGCCAATCCTCGCCTTCGCTGAGCAAGAGCCCCTTACCGAGCAGGGGGCGCAGCATCCGGATCGTGGCCGCGGTGCGGCGGTAATTTGCCGGGTTGTCGACGAGGATGTGGTGGATGCTCGCGGGCCGGCTGAGAATTACTTGCCGCCGGCCGAAGAAATTGCGGATCAATACCTCTTCCTCGAAGGCCTCCGGCGGGAAAGCCAACAGCGCATTCTCGCCCAGCGCCCGTGCGATGCCGCGAGCAGAAGCCCCCTCCCGCGGGGCGCGAGGCGCCCGCGGGAAGATCGCTCGCCCTTCGCTCACCGCTCGCATCCGCACCTCGCCCCAACCGCCATCACAGAGATCGGCATCGCCGCGTTTTATCCAAGCGTCTATTCACGGTGCGTCTATTTCCCGTCTGGTCCGCACCGGCGGCCGAAGGGACCAATGATGTTGCCTTTTTGGACGACGCTGCCAGTGTGTCGACCTAACCGAGTGGTGCCGATGCATCTGCCAGCCAAGCTGCATTACGCCTGGGTCGTCGCGGCGGTCACTTTCGTCGTGCTGCTGCTGACCGCGGGGGTGCGTGCCGCGCCGGGCATTCTGATCGTACCGCTCGAAAACGAGTTTCACTGGGCGCGTTCGACAATCTCCTTTGCGGTCGGGGTCAACCTTTTGCTCTACGGGCTGATCGGCCCCTTCGCCGCGGCGCTGATCGATCGCTTTGGCGTCAGGCGCACAATGGCGGTGGCGCTCGCGGTGACCGCGGCCGGTGTCGCGCTGACGCCGGCGATGCGGCAATCCTGGCAGCTTATCCTGCTGTGGGGCGTCGTCGTCGGCGCGAGTTGCGGGGTCATCGGCAACTTCCTCGCCGCGTTTATTGCCGCGCGCTGGTTCCGCGTCCGCCAGGGGCTCGTCGTGGGCGTATTGACGGCAGCCAACGCAGCGGGTCAGCTGATCTTTCTCCCGACGATGGCAGGCTTGGCGACCAGTGCCGGCTGGCGCGTGATGTCGCTGCTGCTCGCGGCTTCGGTCGCGGCTTTTGTCCCGCTGATTGCGCTCTTGATGCGCGACCGCCCCGAAGATCTCGGCTTGGCGCCCTATGGCGCCAGCCGCGCCTTCCGACCCGCGCCGGCGCTCGACGGCAATCCGTTGACCCTCGCCTTTCGCGCGCTTGGCGAAAGCGCCCGCTCGCGCGATTTCTGGCTGATCGCCGGCAGCTATTTTGTCTGCGGCGCTTCGACCAATGGTTTGATCGGCACCCATCTGATCCCGGCCTGCGTCGACCATGGTCTGGCCGAGGTCACGGGGGCGGGTCTTCTCGCGGCGACCGGTGTGTTCAGCTTTCTCGGCGGAACGCTTTCAGGCTGGCTCAGCGACCGGGTGGACAACCGGCTGCTCCTCGCGTGGTACTACGGACTGCGCGGCCTCTCCCTGCTCTATCTGCCCTTCGCCTTCGACATGTCGTTTTACGGGCTGTCGCTGTTCTCGGTGTTCTACGGGCTCGACTGGATCGCTGGGGTCCCGCCGACCGTTCGGCTGCTGAGCCGGGTCGTCGGAACCGAGAGAACCGGGATCATGGTCGCGTGGATTACGGTGATCCATCAGGTCGGCGGGGCCTCGGCTGCCTATCTGGGCGGAGTGCTGCGCATCTCGTTTGGCAGCTATCTCGAGGCGTTCTTGTTTGCCGGGCTGCTGTGCTTCGGGGCGGCAGCAATGGCGCTGTCGATCGGGGCCGGCGGCCGGCGCGCCGAACCCGCGCACGACGCCGTGCCGGCTGCCTGACGCGAAATGCCTCTCTGGTTGGCGCCATTGTCGGTAATCGTCGTGACTGCGCTGGCACTGACCGTGGCGGAATTGCCTTCCGCGACCCCGAGCGGCCGGCGGTTGTGGATGGCCAGCGTCCTCGTCTTCGGGGTTCTCGCGATCGCCGCCACGGTATGGCTCGGGCGACGGGAAGGGGAAGAAGCCTTGGCTCTCGCGGGAACGAGCGCGGCGCCGCAAGGCTCGCCCGCGGCGCCTAATGGACCGAGCATCGCCAGTCTCACCTTTCAGATAAGGGTGCTGAAGGATCGCGTTAAAGAACTCGAAGCGGGACGACCCGTCCGCTCGATCGCCCAAAAATCTGCCGATGATCTCGCGTCGTATCTGAAGCAGTTCGGCAGCCGACGGGTGATCGTCTCGTGCATCCCGGATGATATCGAGGCATATCAATACGCCAATCAGCTGGCAAACCTCCTAAGGGCCGCCAATTGGGACGTTCAAGGTCCGCAAGTAACCAAGATATTCGGCGATGTCCGCGCGCCGGGGATAAATCTCTACGTGAACGGAGACAACAGTTCCGACACGACCAAAATACTGTTGGACGGATTTGCGAAATTCAATATTCCCTACCAGAGCCGGGTAACGCCGAGCGGGGTCATCCCGG
The DNA here is from genome assembly GCA_963812675.1 of uncultured Alphaproteobacteria bacterium. Lineage (GTDB taxonomy): Bacteria > Pseudomonadota > Alphaproteobacteria > ATCC43930 > CGMCC-115725 > AP-15. The sequence continues at coordinate 54,747 of CAWEWR010000017.1, forward strand.
ACACCGAAACCGTCGAACTCTTCATCGGTAGCCAGCAATCGAAGCGAGTAAACGCCGCGGCGGATTGACGAGTCGACGCAAGGTCGGGCTCTGCCGCAGCGAACATGCCGGAAACATGCCGGAAAACCCGAAAGGAGTTCTCCAGGGAGGTTCCCCGGCCAAATAGCCGGCAAAAACCCGGATCGAATTCCCCCAAGGCACACCGCGTTTTTGCTGCTCCGGACCAACGGTAACCCCGATCTGGCGGGGTGGCGTCTAACTGATTAGGTAGCCGTCCGCAGAGGTCGATCATGCCAAGACGGCTGGTGACGGAGCGGTTCGATGGTTAACGATGGCTTGCGGAACGTTATTTCCGACCAGGATTGCGCAACCGAGGTGGCCGAGTTCATCCGGACCAAGGGAGTAACGAGGTGCCCGACCGCATGCGTCCTGCCGACCCAGGCTTCGGTTGCCGCCGCCGACCGGGAGGCGCTCGGCGAATACGCGGCGCGCCGCGCCGAGCGTCGGCGTGCGAGGGTGGTCGCACACGCGCAACAGTTCTGGAACGTCGAGCTGATGCCTTCGCTCCGCAGATAGCGCCGGCGGGTCGGCCCGCACAGCAAATCTGCGCTGCACAGCAAATCTGCGCTGCACAGCAAATCTGCCACTTCCGGGGCGGGTGTGCTATGCTGCGCCCCATGAACCAGCCCTCAGACTTGCCGCCGCAGCCGGCGGAATACTACCGGCGCAAGGCCGCGCGGGCCCGCCAAGTCGCCGAGGGGGTCACGACACGGGCGATCAAGCTGCGGTTGCTCGAATTGGCACTCGAATACGACAAGCTCGCCGACGGCACCGAGAGCGCGACGCGGTCGCCGCCTGACCTATCCGACATTTGATTCCCCCCAGTGCCCGCAACGCCAGGTCATTCAGCGCGCGCTCGGGGCGCGATCGCCGGTTGCGCCATTTTCTCCAGCAAGGCCAGCCATTTCCCGACCCGCTTGCGGTTCTTTCCAAAATCATAATGGCCATACCGGGACCGGCTGTAGATCGCAATGCTCGAACGATTCGGTCCGAGTTGAACAAACTCGACGGTGATGATGTCGGGAAAGCGGAATGTCGGCGAATGTTGGATGTAAACGAACCGCCGGTCGTCGGGATCGGCCGCGATCTTCTCGACACGCTTCTCGCCCGATATCACTTCTGTCCAATAATCGCGCAATCGCTCCCAGGGCAGAGGGAAGACCGGGCTGGCGACCGCTTCGGCCGCCGCGCAATACCCCGGCGGACAGAAGAGAAAACCCGGTTTTGGGAGCGGCGAGTGGAGCTCGGCGATGCTGACCGCCTCGCTGGGAGCCAGGCGATTTTCGGCGTCGCGGCCCATATAGATCCGCACCGCGAGCCCGAATGCCGCCATTCCCAGCACAGTCACGACCAGTGGGGTCAAGATCCGGCGGACGACGCGCACCTTCCCTCCCGCAGCCGCTAGAGGCCCGATCTTCACTATGCCATAACAAGCCTCTCGGCAAACGGGCGGATCGATATGGATCAGCAATCAACCGGGCGCGTTGCGGGGGCGGCGCGGCGCGAATCCGAGCCGAACGCGATTTACGCGCCGCATGGTCTCGCCGAGGGCATTTCGGTCCTTGCAGCCGAACCGATCTTTGCCGCGATATTGGGAACTGCCGGCCTGCCGCGGTTCCGCCGCCGCCGCAACGGGTTTGGCACCTTGCTGCACATCATCCTCGAGCAGCAGGTCTCGATCGACGCCGCCGCAAAGATGTATCACAGGCTGCTCGGGCTATGCCGTCCGCTCGCGCCCGCCACCTTCCTGGAGCTCGACGACGCAACTTTGCGGTCATGCGGCTTCAGCCGTCAGAAAATGGGGTATGCGCGCGATCTCGCCGCCGCGGTGGAGCGAGGCAGTTTCGATTTTGCCCGGCTCGCGGCGGCCCAGGATGAAGCCGCTCTGGCGGACTTGCTGGCGATCAGAGGCATCGGCCGGTGGAGCGCCGAGATCTATCTGCTCTTTGCATTGGGTCGCCCGGATGTCTGGCCTGCCGCCGATCTCGGTCTGCAGCTGGCGATGGCCGAACAGCTGAGTCTCGGGTCGCGGCCCGCCGAACCCGAGTTGCGGCTTCGCGGTGAAGCGTGGCGCCCGTGGCGGTCGGTCGCTGCCTGCCTTTTCTGGCAGTCCTATCTCCATGCCCGCGGACGCGTCGCACCGCGCCTGCCCCCGGAGCTCTATGTCTGATCGCCCAGCAGATCACCGGCTCGCGGACGCGTCCGGTGCTTGCGCAGCAGCAGCCGGCCCGAGATGGCTGCCCCGGAAACGATAAGGAGCGCAGGCACGCCGACCTGCGTCACAACGCCGATCAAGATCTCGGCCACGACGGCGAGCAGGAATGCGAACACTGGGCTCAGCAAAATTCCGCCCGCGATCGTCCACCAAGCCCAGTTCGAAAGCCGGTCCATTTCTGTTGACGCTCCTGAGCACCTCACGGGGAGCTTGTGTGGCAGATAATAGTTGGCGAGTTGTTAGCGGCGAGGACCGATTGACCGGGCGGGAAACGAGAGGGACATCATGACGGAACGCTTCCCCGACGGGTTTCTCTGGGGCGCCTCGACCTCGGCCTACCAGATCGAGGGCGCTGTCAGGGAGGATGGACGCGGGCCATCGATCTGGGACACGTTCAGCCACCAGCCCGGCAACATCCTCGGCGAGGATACGGGCGATATCGCCTGCGATCATTATCACCGCTGGCCCGAGGACGTCGCGCTGATGCGCGAGCTGGGCATCGGCGCCTACCGGCTGTCGGCCGCCTGGCCGCGCATTCTGCCGGAGGGCCGCGGCAGACCAAACCCCGGCGGCCTCGAATTTTATGACCGGCTGATCGATGCCGTGATGGCGGAAAACATCGAGCCCTGGGTCTGCCTCTACCACTGGGATTTGCCGCAGGCCCTCGAAGATCGCGGCGGATGGCAGAACCGGGACACCGCTTCCTGGTTCGCCGAGTATGCCGCCATCGTGGTGCGGTGGCTCGGCGACCGGGTCAAGCACTGGGCGACCTTCAACGAGCCGAATGCCGCGAGCGTCTTGGGCTATTGCGAAGGCAAGCACGCCCCGGGCATCCGCGGCCGGGAGAGCGCGCTCAGAGCCATTCACGTCATGAACCTCGCCCATGGGTTGGGCACGGAGGCGATGCGATCGGAACGGGCCGACCTGCTGATCGGCAACATCTACAACTTCCACCCCCGTGAGCCGGCCACCGAGCGTGAGGAAGACGAGATCGCGGCGGTCATGCTCGACGCGCTGTGGAACCGCTCCTTCCCCGACCCGCAGATTCACGGCGCCTATCCCGAGCGGCTCGCCGGCGAAATGGAGTCGCTGGTGCAGCCCGACGATCTCGATATCATCAAGCAAAAGCTCGATTATTTCGCGTTCAACCATTACACGCGATCGCGGGTGCATCGTGACCCGGACCACCCGTTCGAGGTCGGGACCGTCCCCCCCGAACCGGGAACCCCGGTCACCGAAATGGGCTGGGAGATCGCGCCCGATGCGTTCCGCCAGGTGATGATCGAAGCGAAGGAACGCTACGCCGGCGATCTGCCGATTTACATCCTCGAAAACGGGGCCGCCTTTCCCGACCGGATCGACGCAGACGGCCGGATCCGCGACGACCAGCGGATCGCCTATCTGCGCGGCTATCTCGGGGCTGTGCTCGATGCGATCGAAGCGGGCGTGCCCGTCCGCGGTTATTTCGTGTGGTCGCTGCTCGACAATTTCGAGTGGGCGTTCGGCTACAGCAGAAGGTTCGGTCTCGTGCACGTCGATTTCGGCACGCTAGAACGGCGGCTCAAGGACTCGTTCCATTTTTATGCCGAGCTCGCCCACGGCGCCCCGCTCGAGCGGGAGTAAAATGCAGGGCTTGCTCAACCCCAACTCGTCACTCGATCTGGTCGCCCACGTCATCCAGGTGGCGCTGACGCCGATCTTTCTGCTCTCGGGCATAGCAACCCTGCTCAACGTGTTCGCGACACGCCTGGCGCGGGTCGCCGATCTCGTGGCGCAGATCACCAAGTCGATGGAGCAGGCCGATCCCGACGAGAGCGCGGATCTCGCTCGACAACTCTTGGCTCTGCGCCGTCGCTCGATTGCGCTCGACGCCGCGATAGTGCTCGGCGCAATCGCCGCGGCTGCCACTTGTGCGTCGGTCTTCACGCTGTTTGTCGGGGCGCTGCGCAATTCGACGGTGGCCTCGGTGTTGTTCACCACCTTCGGGCTCGCGATCGTTTGCACGATCAGCGCAATCACGGCGTTCACCACGGAAATGATGATGGCCGGCAGCGGGGTGCGCGCGGAAGTGGCACGCCAGCGCCCCTCCGAGCAGGTCTGAAGTCCTCACCCGAGAAACTCGGCGCACCGCCTCACGAGATCTTCCTGCGAGGCGAAGAAATCCTCGGCGAGGTCGACGGCTGCCGCCGGCCGCTTCGTCTCGAAACGAACGCCGTGTTGCCGCGCGATATCGGCAAGACGGCGAGCCACATCGGGACGGCCGTTGAAGATGACTCCTTCCACTTCCGCTCGGATCGCCGCCAACGCAGCGCCGACATTGTCGCCGCAGTCGAGAAAGGTGGAGCACCAAGCGTCGGGGACGGCCCTACGTGCCGCGGCCACCAGCGCCTTGAACCAGCCCGGACCCACGTAGCCGCCGGCATCCGGCGCGCTGGTCAGCACGACAGACCGGCCGGATCGAGCTGCAGCGGTTAGGGCCGCAACCGCCTGACCGAGCGAATGAATGATAACGGCAACTTCCAGGCCATGAGGTTGCTGCGCTCCGCTCGCAATGACGCCCGGGTTTGCCATCGCGAGGAGCGCAGCGACGAAGCGATCTCGGGCGGGGTTAGGCGAGCCCGCCGAAATGGGCGGCGACCTCGACCATGCGGTTTGAGAAGCCCCATTCGTTGTCGTACCACGACAGAACTCGGACGAACCGCTTGTCGAGGACCTGGGTCTGCGTTACGTCGAAGGTCGAGCTGTGCGGGTCGTGGTTGAAGTCGACCGAGACGGTCGGCGCCTTGTTGATGCCGAGGATGCCGCGCAGCCGGTTCGAGCGGGATGCCTCCTCCATCAAGGAGTTGACCTCGTCGCCCGAGGTGTCGCGGGCTGCATCGAAAGTGAAATCGATCAGCGACACGTTTGCGGTCGGCACACGGATCGCTGTTCCGTCGAGCTTGCCCTTGAGCGCCGGCAAGACGAGGCCGACCGCCCTTGCCGCCCCGGTCGAGGTCGGGATCATCGACTGGGCCGCCGTGCGGGCGCGGCGCAGGTCGCTATGCAAGCCGTCGACCAGGGACTGATCGCTCGTATAGGAGTGGATCGTCGTCATATAGCCGCGCTCGATGCCGATCCCTTGATGCAGAACATAGGCCACCGGCGCGAAACAGTTGGTCGTGCAGGACGCGTTTGAGATGACCTTGTGCTCGGACTTCAGATCCTCCTGATTGACGCCCAGCACGATTGTCATGTCCGCGCCGTCGGCCGGCGCCGATATGACGACGCGCTTGGCGCCGGCTTCGAGGTGCTTCGCCGCGGCCTCGCGCTTGGTGAAGATGCCGGTGCATTCGAGCGCGACCTCGACCCCGAGCTCGCGCCAGGGTAGCTTTGCCGGATCGCGCTCGGCGGTGACGCGGATCTTGCCGCGCCCGATATCCATCCAATTGTCGCCGGTCGTGACTTCGCCCGGAAAACGGCCGTGCACACTGTCGTACCGCAAGAGGTGCGCATTGGTTTCGACCGGGCCCAGGTCATTGATCCCGACGACTTCGATCTCGGAATGCTTGTGCTCATACGCCGCCCGCAAGACCAGCCGGCCGATGCGCCCGAAGCCGTTGATCGCAACCCGTACCGCCATGGCTCATCCTCCCAAAGCTCTCGCCGATCTATAGAAGCGAGCGGGCCGCCTCTGCAACCTTTTCGGGCGTAATGCCGAAATGCGGAAACAACTCCTCGCCGGGAGCCGACGCGCCGAAACCCTCCATGCCGATGAAGGCCCCTCGCGGGCCGAGCCAGCGGTCCCAGCCAAACTCCACCGCGGCCTCGACTGCGACCCGCGGCGCCGAGCCGAGCACCGCGTCCTGGTACTCCTTCGGCGCCTTGTCGAAGATCTCCCAGCAGGGCATCGAAACGACAGCCGCACGGGTCCCGTCCTGCGCCAATGCCTCGCGAGCGGCCATCGCGACGCAGACCTCGGAGCCGGTCGAGAGCAACGTGACCTGGCGCTCTCCATCAGCCTCGGCCAGCACATAGGCGCCGCGTGCAGAGCGGTTTTCCGCATCTGGCTCGCGTCGCAGCAGCGGGAGCGATTGACGGGTCAGAGCGAGCAAGGAGGGGCCGTCGCGCCGCTCCAGTGCAAGCGCCCAGCACTCGGCGGTCTCGATCGGGTCGGCTGGGCGGTATACGTAAAGCCCCGGCATCGCCCGCAACGCGGCCAAATGCTCGACCGGCTGATGGGTCGGGCCGTCCTCGCCGAGCCCGATCGAGTCGTGCGTCATCACATAAATGACGCCGGCGCCCATGAAGGCGGCCAGCCGGATCGAGGGCCGGGCATAATCGGAAAACGTCAGGAATGTGCCGCTGTACGGAATGAGCCCGCCATGCACGGCGATGCCGTTCATCGCCGCCGCCATCCCGTGCTCGCGCACTCCGTAGCGGATATAGCGGCCGGAATAGTCGCGGCGGCGGACGTCCTTCTGGTCCTTGGCCTTGGTGTTGTTCGAGGGTGTGAGGTCGGCCGAGCCGCCGACCAGCTCCGGAACGACCCGGGTCAAGGTATCGAGCACCGTCCCCGAGGCCTGGCGCGTCGCGATTTTCGCATTTGCCTGCCGGAAGTCGTGGCAGACCTTCGCGATCGCTTGATCGAGGCCGGGCGGCAACTCTCCGCGCTGGCGACGCAGGAATTCGGCACGGCGCTCCCCGGCAAGGGCGTTGAGGCGCGCTTCCCAGGCGCGGCGCACGGGTTCGCCGCGGCCGCCGGCCGCGCGCCATTCCGCGCGGATGTCTTCGGGGATCACGAAAGGCGGCTCGCTCCACCCGAGCCGCTGGCGTGCGCCGGCGATCTCGGCGGCGCCGAGTGGCGAGCCGTGCGCCGCGGCGGTTCCGGCCTTGGTCGGCGCTCCAAAGGCGATCGTCGTGCGGCAGGCAATGAGGTTGGGACGATCGCTGTTCTGCGCGCGCCGGATAGCCTCGGCGATGGCCGCGTGATCGTGGCCGTCGATCCGTTCGGCCGCCCAGCCATACCCCCGGAACCGCAGCAGCGGGTCGTCGGAGAATGACAGCTCGGTCGGGCCGTCGATCGAAATCGAATTGTCGTCGTAGAACACGATCAGCTTGTTGAGGCCGAGATGACCGGCGAGCGACGCCGCCTCGTGGCTGACCCCCTCCATCATGTCGCCGTCGCTCGCGATGACGTAAGTGTGGTGATCGACGATCTCTGCGCCGAACTCGGCCGCCAGCATCCGCTCGGCGAGCGCCATGCCGACCGAATTGCCGATCCCCTGCCCGAGCGGCCCGGTCGTGGTCTCGATCCCGGCCGCGTGCCCGCGCTCCGGATGCCCGGCGGTGCGGCTGCCGAGCTGCCGGAAGCGCTTCAGCTCGTCGAGTGTCATGTCGGCGTAGCCGGTCAGGTGCAAGAGCGCGTAGAGGAGCATCGAGCCGTGCCCGGCGGACAGCACAAAGCGGTCGCGGTCCGGCCAATCCGGCACCCGCGGATCGAGCCGCAGAAACTGCGTGAAGAGGACCGTCGCGACATCGGCCATGCCCATTGGCATGCCGGGGTGCCCCGAGTTCGCCTGCTCGACCGCATCCATTGCGAGCGCTCGAATCGCATTCGCCATGCGGCGGAGTTTCGGGTCCCTTGGCGCGGGAAGCGGAGAGGCCGTAGCGGCGGAGGGGGTGGCGGTGCTCATCACGGCAAGATAGTTACCGCAGGCGCGAGAGCAAGCATGCGGATTAAGAGGTCGGTGACCGGAATCGAAACAAACCTCGATCATGGGATTACCGATCGATCGGGGCTATTCTGCGGGCGCTCACGCCGGCCCGATCCATCAGCAAATGGAGGCAAGAATGCTCACGATCCTCGATCTCAACGCGGAGTTCGCCAAGCTGAAGATGTTGCGCGGACGCACTCCGGAAACGCCCGAATCCGATCGGGCGGGCGCCTTCGCGCGATTGGCGCCCTACCGCGATAGCGCCATCAACGTCGCCAAATTCTCCGGCGAAGGCCCGTGGGAGCGCCACCCGAACGGCGACGAGATCGTTCAGATCGTCGACGGCGCGGTGACCTTTCACATCATGACCGATGACGGGCCGCAATCCCATGCACTCAAAGCAGGAATGGTGGTGATCGTACCGCAGGGGGCTTGGCACCGCTTCGAGGCACCGGACGGGGTGAGCCTGATGACCGCCACCCCGCAGCCCACCCAGCATCTCACATTCGCGATCGACGATCCGCGGACCCTCGAATGACCATCGGCTACGTCTCCATACGACACAGCCCGCGCTTATGAAGCAGATCGCGGTCCTTACGAGTGGTGGTGATGCCCCCGGCATGAATGCGGCCATACGCGCCGTCACGCGCAGTGCGCTCGATCTGGGCATGACGGTCTACGGAGTGCGCCAAGGCTGGCAAGGCCTGGTCGAGGGTCAGTTCCGGCAGCTCAGTGCACGCGATGTAGGCGGCATCATTCAGGTCGGCGGCACGTTTCTCGGCAGTGCTCGATCAGCGGAATTCCCCGAGGAGAGCGGCCGGTCCAAGGCGCTTCGCAACCTTGCCCAATGGGGTGTGGATGGCGTTGTGGTGATTGGCGGCAACGGATCTCAGGCGGGCTCGCACATGCTCAGCCAGCTCGGGGTTCACGTGGTCGGAATCGCCTCCACGATCGACAACGACCTGTTCGGGACTGATATTACAATCGGCTGCGACACCGCCATCAATGTCACGCTTGGCGCGATCGATCATTTGCGCACGACCGGTTCCTCGCACAATCGCGCTTTTTTGGTTGAAACAATGGGGAGAGACTGCGGCTATCTGGCAATAATGGCGGGTCTGGCGGGCGGCGCAGAAGTCATCTCAATTCCTGAGTTCGAGGTACCGGCAAGCGAGATTGCGCAGCGGCTGCGCGCCGCATTCGAGCGCGGCAAGACGCATGCAATCGTGGTGATTGCCGAAGGCGTCAAAGAAAATGCCGCCAAGATCCTCGCGTATTTCGACGCCGACAAGCAGAGGGCAGGTTTTGAGCTGCGTGCCACGACGCTGGGGCACGTCGTACGCGGCGCTCCGCCCAGCGCCTTCGATCGCCTGTTGGCTACACGGTTGGGCGTCAATGCCGTCAAGTCCCTGAGCAATGGTGAGACCGGCGTATTGGTCGGCTATCAGAAAAACGAGGTCACGCGAACGCCGCTCGCCGACATCGTCGGACGCACCAAGCCGGTAGATACAGAACTGGTCGAGCTTGCGCGCATCCTGGCAAAGTGATTGCTGGTCACGACGATGACGACTCCGCTGGTCGTGTCAAAGGGCAGCACAGGAGCTCAAGAGAGCGACAGTGGAGGAGGATTGTTTCGAGCCGGTGGCTTCGATAACCTGAGCCTCGACATATCAGGTGGAGAGCCCGGCATGGCGATCATCGTTGGCACCGGCGACTTCAAGTACCGCATCATCGAAAACTGGGCGAAACTGCTGGACGGCTGGTCCTTCAAGGAGGTCGCCGCGGTCGGCGTGGACGGCGAGGACAATGTCTATGCGTTCAACCGCGGCGAGCACCCGGTCATGGTGTTCGACCGCGACGGAAACTTCCTGCGCTCATGGGGCGAGGGCCAGTACCCGCGGGCGCACGGCGTCCATATGGGACCCGACGATTCGATCTACCTGACCGACGATGGCGGCCATTTCGTGCGCAAATGCTCGCTCGACGGCAAATTGTTGCTGGAGATCGGCGTCCCCGGCAAGCCGGCCCCCTATATGAGCGGCGAGCCATTTCACCGCTGCACCCACACCGCCCTCTCGCCGCAAGGCGAGATCTACGTCTCCGACGGCTACGGCAATGCCCAGGTCCACAAATACTCGCCGGACGGTAAATTGCTAATGTCGTGGGGCGAGCCCGGCACCGGTCCCGGCGAGTTTAACATCGTGCACAATATCTGCACCGACGCCGAGGGTTGGGTTTATGTCGCCGACCGTGAGAACCACCGCGTCCAAGTCTTCGACGGCAACGGCAAATACGAGACGCAGTGGAACAATCTGCACCGGCCATGCGGTCTCTACATGGACTATACCCGCCACCCGGTCTGCTATATCGGCGAGCTCGGGCCGTCGATGGCGGTCAACTTGAAGAGCCCGAATTTGGGGCCCAGGGTCAGCATCGTCGACCACCAGGGCAAACTATTGAGCCGGTTTGGCGATCCGCATGCGAGCCTGGCGCCGACCGGGTTCATCGGCCCGCATGGCATGTGCGCCGATTCCCGCGGCGACCTCTATGTCGGCGAGGTCGCGTGGACCTTGTGGCCGGGGGCCTTCCCGGGCGAACCGAGGCCGGAAAATTTGCGCTGCTTCCGCAAATTCGAGAAAATCCACTGATATTCGGCAGTACCGCGCTTGCTCCTGGTCTACTATTCGTCATTCTCGTGCAGGCGCATGGTTGTCCGGGGAAAGTCGAAGGACAGTAATTGAAATGGTTGCCGCCAAGTCGGGTTCCAGCGACGCTTCCTTTACCCTCTCCCCCCGCCGGCCGGGGAGAGGGTAGGGTGAGGGGGGCCGCCGAGCGGGCTTGCGGCCTCGCCCACCTCACCCTCCCGTCCCCACGGGTCAAGCCCGTGGGCTTGCGGCTTACGCGCGACGGGCCCCTCCCTCTCCCCCCTGAAGGGCGGAGAGGGGCTCTTGCCGGGATGGAAATATTCTTGGTTCAGCGGGATGGCAGGGACCGCAATCGAACTCGAAAAGTGACGGGCGGAGGGGGCTGATATGGGCCAAGTCAGTGTGCAGGTGAACGGCCGCGCCTACGCGATCAGCTGCGACGACGGGCAGGAGACCCGTATCAGGCGTCTTGCGCAATATGTCGACGCAAAGGTGGCCGAGTTTGTCGGAAGTGTGGGTCAGGTCGGAGAGGCCCGGCTGTTGCTGCTCGCCGCGCTGGTGATCGCCGACGAACTCTCCGACGCGAACGACGCGCTCGAGCGGGAGCGCAACCGCGCTGAAAACGCGTCAAATCGACGAGACGAAACGGCGGGGCGGGTCGCGCCTATTGCGGCGGGACTGCAGACGCCCTAGCTTCCCCGTTGCGGAGTGGGGCTGGGCGGTGCGTTAGGCCGCATTTTGCCCCGGGGCCGATACCTACCTCTTGGGGGCCGTCTCTGTCGAAGTCGTGGCTTCGACACATGGTCGCCCACCTGCTACGGCGGGCCACGGAGGAGTTGCACGCCGACGGCCGAGCCGGCTCCACTTCGCAAGCCATCTCCCGCCTGGGGGCCGCGTGCACATCCTGTTTTGTGGAGACGTCGTCGGACGGCCCGGCCGTGAGGCCGTCAAAAAGCACGTGCCGGCCTTGCGCCGTCAGTTCGCCCTCGACCTGGTTGTCGTCAATGCGGAGAACGCGGCCGCGGGACGCGGCCTGACCGAACGCCTGTGCGGCGAATTTTACGATGCCGAAGTCGATGTCTTGACCACCGGCAATCACGTCTGGGACCAGCGAGAGATCATCCCGTATCTCGACCGCGATCCGCGCGTCCTGCGCCCGGCGAACTTCCCGAAGGGAACCCCCGGCGCCGGGTGGCGGCTCCATCCTGTCGGCGCGCAGAGCGTCCTCGTCGTCAACCTGATGGGCCGGCTCTTCATGGACGCGCTCGACGATCCGTTCGCGCGCCTCGAAGAGCTTCTCGCCGAATTCCGCCTCGGCGTCGAGGCTGCGGCGATCCTCGTCGATTTTCACGCCGAGGCGTCGAGCGAGAAGATGGCGCTCGGTCATTTCGCGGATGGCCGCGTCTCGGCCGTTTTCGGGTCGCATTGCCACGTGCCGACCGCCGATCAGCAGATCTTTCCGGGCGGCACCGCCTACCAGACCGATGCCGGGATGTGCGGCGATTACGATTCCGTGATCGGCATGCAGAAAGGCCCGGCGGTCCTCAAATTCGTCACCAAGATGCCAGGCGAGCGCGCGCAAGTCGCCGACGGTGAAGCGACGTTGTGCGGCATCCTGCTCGAGACCGACGGCAAGACCGGTCTGGCCCGTTCGGTCGAGCCGATCCGCATCGGTGGCCGGCTCGCCCCTCACCTGCCGCAGCGCTGAGAACTCGATCTGGCAGCCCTGTCCCTGCTCCGCGAGCACCTCTTTCCCGGTGGCCTCGGCAATGTCGTCCAGGCTTTTGCCCATCGGAACTATCGCATCTATGCAAGCGGGAACGCCGTCTCGCTGATCGGCGTGTGGATGCAGCGCGTTGCCGTTGGTTGGCTCGCCTGGACCTTGACCCACTCCGGTGCTTGGCTCGGCATCATCTCGATGGCGGAATTCTTTCCGGTGGTGTTTTTGAGCCCGCTCGCCGGCGCTCTCGCCGACCGCCGCGACCGGGTCGGCATCATCCGGGTGACGCAGATCGCCGGCACCATCGAGGCAACCCTGCTCGCGGTTCTCGTCTACACCGGCGCCATCACGATCGAGCTGTTGTTCGCGCTGACCTTGCTTCTCGGCGTCTTCAACGCGGTGGCACAGCCCTCACGGCTGGCGTTGATCCCGACCCTGGTCGATCGCGCCGCCCTACCTTCGGCGCTCGCCATCAATGCCATCATCTTCAATTCCGCCCGGTTTCTCGGGCCGGCGGTCGCCGGCATTGTCATCGCCAAGGTCAGCGTCGGCGCCGCCTTTGCGGTCAATGCCGGAACCTACATCGTGTTTCTCGTCGCGATGGCCAATTTGCGCGGCATCCCGGCATTGCCGGTCGCCGCGACGCAGAGCGTCCTCAAGGCTTCGGCCGAGGCCTACGGCTATGCCAGCCATCACCCCGGCATCGCGCCGATGCTGCTGCTGTTCACGATAACGACGGTCGGGACGCGCGGCTTTGTCGAGCTGTTTCCCGGGTTTGCCGACAGCGTCTTCGGGCGCGGACCGGAAGGTCTGGCGACCCTGACATCGACGGTCGGACTCGGCGCGATCTTCGGGGCCGGCTGGATGCTGGTGCGCCCGGCCATCACCGGACTGACCCGCCTCGTGCTCGGCAATACCCTGATCATATCGCTGGCGATCCTCGCCTTTACTCTGACGGACCAGTTCTACCTTGCTCTTCCCTGCGTCTTCGTCGCCGGCGCCGCGATGACGATCACCGGGGTCGGCGCGCAGACCCTGATCCAGGCGGCGGTCGATATTCGGATGCGCGGCCGGATCATGGCGCTCTACGGGATGATCTTCCGCGCCGGCCCGGCAGTCGGGGCAGTGCTGATGGGCTCGCTCAGCGGGCATTTCGGCCTGCGCCTGCCGCTCGCGGTCGGCGCGCTCGTCTCCTGCGGCTTTTGGCTGTGGGCTCGGTTCAAGCAGAGGCGCATTGCCGAGACGCTCGAAGCCGACCCCGTCGCGTTATCGGCCGGCACCGTGCCGGCGGCGGCCGGGACCCCGACATGACGGTCCCGCATCTGTTCTGCTTCGGCTTCGGGTACACCGCGCGGGTGCTCGCGCGCCGGCTCGCCGCCGAGGGCTGGATCGTCGCCGGCACCTGCCGAACCGCCGACAAGGCCACAGCGCTGCGTGCAACGGGGTTTCGCGTTGAGGTCTTCGACCGCGACCGCCCGTTGCCGACGGAAGCGTTGGACCGGGTCACGCATTTTCTCGTGTCGGTTCCTCCCGATGCCGCCGGTGACCCCGTGCTGGCGATGCATGGCGAGGACATCGCGGCCATCAAGCGCCTGCGTTGGCTCGGTTATCTTTCTACGACGGGTGTCTACGGCGACCGCGGCGGCGGCTGGGTGGACGAGACCGCCGCGTTGTCGCCGAGCGGCGAGCGCGGCCGCCGGCGGGTCGCTGCCGAAGCGGGCTGGCTCGATCTTTGGCGCCGCCGCGGTGTGCCGGTGCACATCTTCCGCCTCGCCGGCATATACGGCCCCGGCCGCAGCCCCTTCGAAGCACTCCGCGCCGGCACGGCGAAACGCATCGACAAGCCGGGCCAGGTATTCTCCCGTATTCATGTCGAGGATCTGGCGCAGGTGCTCGCCGCCTCGATCAACCGGACGCGGCCAGGAGCCGTCTACAATGTCTGCGACGACGATCCCACGGCACCCGAGGCCGTCGTCGCTTACGCCGCGGCTTTGCTCGGCATCTCGGCGCCGCCGCTCGTGCCGTTCGAAGCCGCCGGGCTCTCGCCGATGGCGCGCAGTTTCTACGACGACAACAAGCGGGTATCGAACCGGCTGATCAAGAGCGAGCTCGGTGTGACCTTGCAGTATCCGGACTATCGGAGCGGCTTGGCTGCCATCCTCGCCGACGAGGCTTGCCCAAAGACTCCGCATCCGGCATCGTCGGATTAGAAGATCCATCCGGCTTTAGGAGGAAACGGAGTATGACGACTTACAACGTCCTGATCATGGGCGCTTCCTACGGCTCGCTCTTGGCAACAAAGCTGCTGTTCGGCGGCCACAAGATAACGATGGTGTGCCTGCCGGCGGAGGTCGAGGCGTTCAACAACGACGGCGCCCGAATACGCCTTCCGATCAGAGGCAGAAAGGAGCCGATCGAGCTCGAACTCACGGAAATTGCCGGGCAAGCTCGCCGCAGCCGGCCCCGGCGACGTCAACCCGAGGGACTACGATCTCGTCGCTCTGGCGATGCAGGAGCCGCAATACCGCTCCCCCGGGGTTCGCGAATTGCTCGACGCGGTCGCGCGGTCCCGGGTGCCGTGCATGTCGATCATGAACATGCCGCCCTTGCCTTATCTGAAGCGCATCGCCGGGCTGCAAACCGACACGCTCAAACCCGCCTTTACCGATGCGAGCGTGTGGGACAATTTCGAGCCGGGTCACCTGACCTTGTGCAGCCCGGACCCGCAGGCCATCCGGCCGCCCGGCGAGAAGATCAACGTCCTGCAGGTCACCTTGCCGACCAATTTCAAGGTGGCCCGGTTCGACTCCGACAAATCCACCGCGATGCTGCGCGAGATGGAGGCCGACATCGAGGCGGCGCGGTACGATCCCGGCGGCGGACCGATCCAGCTGCCCGTCAAGTTGAAGGTCCACGACTCGATCTTTGTGCCGCTCGCCAAATGGGCGATGCTGCTGACCGGCAACTACCGCTGCGTGACGGCTGACGGGGCGATCGACATCAAGGACGCGGTGCACCGTGACATCGCGGCTTCGCGCTCGGTCTACAATTGGGTCTGCGGGGTGTGCGAGAGGCTGGGGGCATCGGCGAACGATTTGGTGCCGTTCGAGAAATATGCCGCTGCCGCAAACGACCTGGTGCGGCCGTCCTCGGCCGCCCGGGCCCTCAACAACGGCGCCCCCAATATCGAGCGGACGGACCGTCTCGTGCAGCTCATCGGCGCGCAATACGGCATGCGCAATACCGTTGTCGACCAGACCGTCGCCCTCGTCGACGAGAGGCTCGCGGCCAATCGAAAAACCGCCGCCTGACTCTCGGAAACCCGTCGCCGACACGGTGGCCCGGAGAGCACGGCGTCGTGATTGAAACCGATCGGCTCCGTATGCGAGCGCTGCGCGGTGATGATCTCGCCGACTTGGTCGCCTTGATCAATAACTGGGAGATCGCGCGTTGGGTTTCCTCCGTGCCGCACCCCTACACCGAAGCCGACGGCCGGGCGTGGATCGCACGGGTGCGGCAGGACCACGCAACCGGTCGTCCGCTGCGCTTCGCCATCGCATTGAGGGAATGCGATCGCCTGATCGGCGGGATCGGATTGGACGGCAGCACCGGCGACGAAAGCGACGAGCCGGCGCTCGGTTATTGGGTAGGCCAGCCGCATTGGGGCAACGGGTATGCGCGTGAAGCCGTCGCCGCGGTAATCGAGTACGGGCTGCGCACCCTCGGCATGGCAACCATCCGCGCCTACACCGACCCGAGCAACCTGGCTTCGCAAAAGGTCTTATTGCGCTGCGGCCTCGAACAGGTCGGCGAAATCGAACTGATCCGGCCGACCCGTAATGGCGCGCGGCAGGCACCTCTGTTCCGTATCTCGCAGCAGTGATCGGGCGCCCTCAATCACTGGCGGTCAATGGATCGCGCAGGAAGTGCGGGTAACGCGGTAGGTCGAGAAATACCCGATCGTGTGGGTCGAGATGCGCAGGAACGCATATTCGCTGAAACCGGGCTTCAGCTGGTCAACGACCTCGAGGCGGCAGGTGTTGCCCGGCAATAAGGTCACGGTCATCGTGCGCGTGCTTTGCGGATCATCCTGGATGCGCACGAGCCGGCCGTCCGGCGCCGTCCGCCATGACGCATATGCCGCGTCGTCACCGGAGCTGCTCAGCACCTGCATCATCGCATTTCGATCCTGGTAGGGACCGGCGCTGCGGTTGCGGCCCTCGGAAAGATTGCCGCCCCCCGACACCGTGACCTGCACGTTGTGGTGCACGGCGATGCCCGCGTGAACTTCCGGCCGCACCATATCCATCACCGAATCATAGGTGAGATCGATCACTGCATTCGCCGCAGCATTCCCGGGCAGAGCGCCGAAGGCCGTCAACGCGGCGATCACGGACACCACCAGCCGAGCCGCTTTGCGATGTCGAATGATCAATCGAGCCTGTCCGCTCATCTTAGGCATTGGGCTATTGGACATCGTACGCGCTCCGCCAACTCGGGCTTATTCTGCCCGGGAACATAGCCGGCTTCGCCTCTAGCCCGGAAGGGGCGACCACGAATTGAGGGATATCGCCGCGCTGCGAATGTTTGATTTAACAGTGCGAGGTACTGCTGCGCGGGCCGGCCGGCGGGATTGCCCGACCGGCCCTTGGGAAACCGCCGCCCGCTCCCGTCCCCCGTTCCCTGTTCCTCCTGTTTTATCTGGTCGAGATCAGGCATCGGCAACTCCTTCAATCGCAATGCCGCACCCGCTCATGGAGCCGGAATGACCGAGTGTATGATGCGATTGCGGCATTTACATGATTGTCTTTTTGCCAATCACTGGGAGCGGGCCGCTTGATCTGCGCTCATCCCTGATGATGCCGCGCCGCGCTAATTTTGCCCATGTCGCGGAATCGACGATCTGGAAAATCAGGTGCTGGCAAATTACTTAATCGTTCGCATCAGGTTGGAGCGTAAAACGTGGTCGATATTCTTGCGGACGATGATGTTCCTACTAGAACGCCATTGGCAAGCGCACAGCGGGCGAGGAAGAGTCTCGCGGTCTTGTTGCTCCTTGGACTTATATCCTTTGTGATCGCGTCTGATGTTACCGATGAACCCAACCGGCGTTGTGGCCCGCTTCAACTCGATTTTAGAAATCCGTGCAATGCCATTGCGGCGGCACTGCTGTGAACGCGAGAGGGAAAGACGCATAAAGTGGTCTTCTATGCCGCCGTTTCTAATCAACGGAATTTAAGTCTCCTTTTTGGGCCGTTTTGGACGTTCTGGAATATTGAGCTCTTTGATGTCATGATCGTGAACGTAGATCGCTGCGATTATTCCCTCCATCACATCCAATGCCGTATTTAGCTGCTGTTTATTAGGAACGTAGCCGCGATAAGTCACAGCATGTCCAGCTTCCAAAATTTCCCTTAAAGCGTCACGTTGGATGAGGGATATATAACCTCCCTCCTGAAATGCATCTATATTTTTCAAAAATGCTCCCTGATCGGTAACTTTATCTATCATAATATGCTCAAGCAATGACCTAATCCCCATAATTGCCAAGCGTGGAAGGTTGTTTTGAGTAGCAATATAAATTTCTTCGAGAAGTTCAAAAAACTTTTCTGTTCCGTCGTAAGTTATGGCCATAATAAACGAACCATGCTTGTCCGGTTGACACCCAAGAGCACCAGATTTGGTGGCGGTTTGTCGGTACCCTAGCTCAGTGGATGCTCGCCGGGTTTTCGCCGCGGCATTTTGGATGTTGCCATGAACCGGTGTACAGCCCGTCATACGTCGGGGCCACCGCCTGCCCGCCGATCCCGAGCAATGACCGGAACGCATTGAACGGGTAAAAACGGCGATTGAACCGGAACGTGAACTCGTTGAGGTAGGCTTGAAGGTGCTGCGGACTGACGCCGTGGTGGCAACCTCGCAGCCAGCTTTTCAGATTACTGAAGATCAAATGGGAGATCGGCAGAAAGTCCTCGGCCACGCTGGGATCACCTTGCGCTGCGACCGGCAGATGCCGATAGCCGCGATCACGCAACGTCGCATAGCCGCCCCAGGCGTCGGTCACCACCACGGCTCCTGGCTCGACCGCCGCCTCGACAAAGCCGCACAGCGATCTTGCCGACCGATCCAGCACAACTTCCATCCGAATACGGCCGGCATATCGGCCATTGCGGCGCGGCACGCCTTTGACGTTCTCGGGCTTGCGCTGGCGGACTTCGACAGCCGCGATAACGAGGCTTTGATCATGGACCCCGCGGCCCTCGCCGCGCGTCCTGCCGCCGACCCATGACTCGTCGATCTCGACATGATCCCGCGGCTGGCCACCGATGCGGTCGCGATCGGGTCGGACCATGCCAGCGCGGAGTTTGTGGAGGATCTGGAACGCCGTCTCGTAGCGGTTCAAGCCAAGCTGACGTTGGAATTGGACGGCCGAGATGCCTGGCGTATGGCTCGAAACCAGGTAGGCGGCCCAGAACCAGATCGACAGCGGCGTGCGGGTCCGCTCCATGACCGTGCCGGCCGTCAGCGCATTATCCCGCTGACATTTGCGGCACCGCAGAACCTGCGGCCGGTTGGCGAAGCGGTAGGGTTCGCTGGCTTCGCCGCACCATCCGCAGACGAACCCGTCGCGCCAGCGGATGGCTTCAAGGTAAGCAGCGCAAGCCGTATCGTCAGGAAACAGGCGTTGGAACTCGGGCAGTGAACCCGGAAAGGGCAGATCCGCGCGGAGCAAGACAACGGCGGGCATGGCGGCATCTCGTTTCCGCCGCTAAACTACCAACTGTAGTCTTGGGTGTCAACCGGATAAGCACGAAACGAACTAGACGCCCATCCCGGACGCCGCCGGGAAATAGCCGGCGGATAATGTATAACCTCATATGGATTACGGTCTCTATTACTTGTCCACGTCTCCCGAAACGAAATTCTGCCGCAGCCGCGACAGCGTAAGGTTTCGAACCTACCTTCATTATGTGCTGCTGTTGCAGGGGCCATCGACAGAGCATGCAGGAGTTCATGAGATGTCTCCCTGACGCAGTCAACACAGGGTGCTCGCTCATCGAAGCTTGTGGGCGCGGTCATTGTGCGTACCTTCGTTTACGCTGTAAGCCGGGAAATCGTCGCCGGGCTGACGTTGTAGCTGCGGGCGATGTCGGCAAGCGTCTCGCCTTGGTTGCGGCGCTTGACCGCCTCGCGCTTCTGGTGATCGGTGAGCTTGAACGGTCGGCCCATTTTCTGCCCGCGCGCCACGGCCCGCGCCCGGCCTTCCCCGGCGCGCGCGCGGATAAGGTCGCGCTCGAACTCCGCCAGCCCGCCGAGCACGGTCAGCATCAAGCGCCCGTGCGATGTGGTGGTGTCAGCCCATGTGTCGCCAAGGGATTTGAAACCGGCTTTCTTGGCGGTGATCGCCGCGAGCGTGTTCAACAGGTCGCGGGTGGATCGCGCCAGCCGGTCGAGCCGCGTCACGGTCAGCACATCGCCCGCCTCAAGCTGGTCGAGCCACCGGCGAAGCTGCGCCCGGTCGGTCTTGGCTCCACTCGCCACTTCGCGAAAAACCTTCTTGCATCCGGCCTTGGTCAGTTGGCGCACCTGAGCGTCAACACTTTGGCCATCCGTCGATACCCTCGCGTAGCCGTATTTCATGCCTCACTTATGGCGGTAACTTATGCAAAGGAAAAGCCCTTTCGGATCAACGGCGTAATTTTCTTTCATAATTCTTGATTTTGCAACACGGGCCTCCGGTAGAAGGTCAAAAAGGGAATACGCAGCGTTTGATCGCAGCCGCTCGGTCTAACACGCTGCCGGCTGCAATGGGGACGAACTCAAATCCAAGGGTGCTGTAGATTTCCTCGTGAACCCGCTCGAAACGCCGGGCCTCTTCAAAATTTGATGCGCCGAGCTTCGGTCGGGGTGATAAAGCCGAGATTCTGTGTGAAGAAAACGCGCTTCTGATAAATTGCTTCCGTTTTGATGCGCTTCAATTCGGCGGAAAGCGCCTCGGAATATGGCATTACGGTGACAGTTTGCTCAGTAGCGCAATGTGCTGACCGGGCAGACGCGCACGGGCGACGATCACCTTCACTTGGGACACCTTGAACCGGCTCTCGTCGAAGGCCAGGCCCGAAAAGGCGATGGGCGCCGTCGCCGGCGCACGCCGCCGCGCTATCTGCGTTTCGCGTGTCAGTTGATCAGGCCGTAGAATTTGGCGGCGTTCTCGCAGGTGATCTTGTGCACGATCTCGGGATCGAGGCCGGCGAACTGCTCCTTGATGTATTTCGAGGATTCCGGCCACACGCCGTCGGTGTGCGGGTAGTCGGAGCCCCACATCAGGGTCTCGACGCCGATGTCGTCGACGAGCTTCGTGCCGATCGGGTCGAACTGGAACGTCGCCTTGCACTGGCGGCGCCAATATTCGCTCGGCTTCATCTTGATCAGGTCGCGGAACCGGTCCTCGTACTCGAAATCCATGCGATCGAGCGCATAGGGCAGCCAGCCGATGCCGCTCTCGCCGAACGAGACCTTGAGCCTCGGATGCCGCTCCAACACGCCGGCGCCGATCAATGCGGCGATGATGTTGATGAGCCCCATCTGGAAGGCCGAGACGCCGGTGAACATCGCGGCGCGGCGGACCTGGCCCGAGACGCCTTCGCGCGCCCGCGGCGAGGTCGTCGGGAAGGTGTGGAAATGCAATGGCAACTGCACTTCCTCGACGGCGTTCCACAGCGGCTCCCAGACCGGGTGCCACATCGGGTCCATGTCCCACGAGCAGGACAACTCCAGCCCCTTGATGCCCATCTTGGCGACCCGATGGATCTCCTTCACGGCGTCGTCGATGTTGCCATACGGAAGGCAGGCGAGACCGATCTCGCGGTCCGGATAGTGGCGGCAGAAATCTTTGAGGAAATCATTGTAGATGCGCAGCATCTCGTTCGAGGCTTCGCGGTCGTTGAGGCGCGAGGCGGCGCCGAGGATGCCGTAGATGACCTCGGCGTCGACGCCGTCGCGGTCCATGTCTTTGATGCGCAGATGCGGGTCGCTGCAGCGCCGGACGTCCCGCTTGCCGTCCTCGTACATCCCGGTTTCGGCCATCTTGTCGACCCGGTGGTTCTGCCCCGGAACAAAGGGCGCGCCACCCGGCCCGACGCCGTTCTTCAACCCGAAATTGGCGCCGTTCTTGGCGACCCATTGCGGCCCCTGCGGCCCGTCCTCGACATAGGGCATGCGCTCCTTCAGCTCGCGGCGCGCTTCGGAGGTGAACAGGTCGGGCGGCATCCACGGCATGTCGAGATGGCAATCGGCCGAGATCCTGCGGTATTGCATGTTGTTTCCCCGTTGGCAGGTTGTCGAAGCGTGCTGCAAGCACTGTACTCCTTCGAAGCCGCGGATTCGTGCGAAACGCGCCCGTCGGACCCGGCTTTTTTGCGCATGCGACATGAACGCCTTGCAACCCGCGGGTTGCGTTCGCACGCAAAGAATGCTATACATCGATTTTAGTCAACCGAAAGTCGTAACAAATGCGCTCTGCTATTTTCGTGGCCTTCATCGCGCTCTCGCCGCTGCCGGCGACAAGCTTCGCTCAGACGGCACCGCAAACCGCCGCTGTCGAGAGTGCGGCCCCCGCGGCTTCCGCTCCGGCCGGCAGCGGCGGGATCACGCGGGATCAATTCATCGAACGCGCCAAGGATCGGGCGGCACAACGGGCCGGGGCACGCTTCGACCAGATGGACGCCGATCACGACGGCGTCCTCGACCGCGCCGAGATCCGCGCCTGGCGCACTCAGCATCCGCGCCACGCCGGCGCGCAGCCGTCCCAGCCTACGCCGCAATAATCCGGCTGCCGGCTCCGGCCAATTCGCGGTAGACTGAGTTCACCGCGAGCACAAGGAGCCGACAATGCCGGATGCTGGAAATGTCGAGACGAGGGATGCTGGGAGTGCCGGGGAGGGGGTCCGCATAGCCGGCCTCGACCATGTCGTGCTGCGGGTCGGCAATCTCGACCGCGCGATCGAATTCTACGAAAGAGTTCTGAATTGCCGCGTCGAACGCCGGCTCGAGCAACCCAAGCTGGTCCAGCTGCGCGCCGGCGCCTCTCTGATCGACCTGGTTCCGGCTTCCGCCTCGCCGGGCCAGGCGGGGGACGGCGCGGGGCGCAACATGGATCATTTCGCCGTACGGATCGACGGGTTCGACGCGGCGGCGCTGGCCGGCCATCTGCGGCGGCATGGCGTCGAGGTCGGCGAGGTGCGGGAACGCTACGGCGCCGAGGGCTACGGCCCCTCGCTCTACATCTGCGACCCCGACGGCAACACGGTCGAACTCAAAGGTCCGGCGACAAGGGGACTGTAGGACCGAAGGCGGCTCTAGGACGCCGCCCGCCGGCAGCGCTTCTATGCCGGCGCGAACAGGTCTGAGCTCGCAGCACCTTGCGCGACCGGCACCGGCGGTGCGGCAAAGGCGCTGTCGTTTTGCAACACTGGCAGCGCCCGGCTCGCGAAGAGCCGCATGTTCTTTTCCGCCTCGTCGTGCGGGATGCCGCCGAACGAGAATTCGGTCACGACATGGTCGGTCCCGGTCACCCGCTGCAGTTCGGCGATCTGCTCGATGCAGTCCTTCGGCGTCCCGACGATCTGGATCTTGACGTAGAACTCGGTTGCCCTGACCCGTTCTTCCTCGCTCTGCAGGCGGGCATAAGTCTTGGCCATCTTCCCGTAGGTCTCGTACCCTTTGACCGCCGCGAGATGCCCGTCGGAGAAATGGTAATGATTGTCGATCGATTGCCATTTCTTGCCGAGCCATTCCATTGCCCGGTCATGCGCCTCGTCTCGGCTTTCGGCACAGGAGACGTTGGTGAGTATGATCGGCGGCGGCGGGTTGTGACCGACGCCCAGCGCGATTTCGCGGTACTTGACGATGTTCTCGGCCGCCTTCGCCCACTCGTTCTGCATGACCACGAGGATGCCGAAGCCGAGCTTGGCCATGATCTCCGCAAATTCCGGGCTGACCGAGGAGGCGTAGAAGCGCTCCTCGGGATGTGAGATCGGCCGCGGCCGGATCGAGGTCCGCGGAATTTGATAGAACTGACCCTGCCATTCGAATTCGGGTTCGCGCAGGGCCTTGCGGATCAATTGCGCGGCCTCCGCGAAGCGCGGCCGAGCCTCCTCCATCGGGATGCGAAACCCGGCGTATTCGACACTCGCAGCGCCCCGGCCAAAGCCGAAGAGGCACCGCCCGCCGGAAAGAATGTCGAGCAGCGCTATACCCTCGGCGACGCGGATCGGGTCATGCCACGGGAGCACGATGACCGCCGTCCCGAAGGCGATCCGCTTGGTGCGGCCGGCGTAATAGGCCAGCAATTGCAGCGGCGCCGGCGACATCGCATAACCGGTGAAGTGGTGCTCGAGCGCGAACAGCGAGTCGAAGCCGAGCGGCTCGGCAAGATCGCCCATCGCCAGATGGTCCGACACGACCGCCATATCGGGGCGGCCGGGCTCGGACAGCATGTTCAGCGCAATACCGACCTTCATAACGGCTCTCCTCGGCTATTTGGCGCGCAGGCGATACCAGGGGTGCGGCTGCCCCGGGGTCTTGGCGCGCATCGTGTAGACCGAGGTGCGGGCGGTGAAGAAGATCGTCCGCAAATCTGCGCCGCCGAAGCAGAGATTGGCCGGGACCTCCGGAGTGCGGATGATGCCGAGCCGGCTGCCGTCGGGCGCGAAGACCCAGGTGCCGCCGGGCCCGGTGCAATAGACCCGCCCCTCAACGTCGACCTTCATGCCGTCGGGCACGCCGTCGGTCTCCTCGGAGGACATATCGGCGAAGATCCGCCGCCGTACCATGTTGCCCTCGGCGTCGAGCTCGATCGCATGGATGTATTGAGCGTGGCGTGTATTGGCTACATAGAGGACCTGCTCGTCCGGCGAGAACGCCAGACCGTTCGGATACTCGAATTCCGCGACGAGGCGGCTCTGACCATCGGGCTCGACGCGATACACGCCGGCATGCGGGAGTTCGCGTTCAGCCAACGGCACGCGCAACCCGGGATCGGTGAACCAGATGCTGCCGTCGGATTTGCAGACGACGTCATTCGGCCGGTTGATCCGCTTGCCCTCGTAGCGGTCCATCAAGACTTCCGATCGCCCTTCGGAGGACCACCGGGTCACGCGTCGGTTGCCGCCTTCGCAGATGACGAGCCGGCCCTGCAGGTCGAACGTCGTGCCGTTGCCCTCGCCGGTCTCGCTGCGCACGATGTCGGGGGTGCGGCCCGGGGTCAGCCGGTAGAGCACGCTCTTGCGGACGTCGACGAAATAATAAAAGCCGTCGGGATGCCACAGCGGCCCTTCGGTAAAGACGAACCCCGTCGCCAGCCGCTCGGCCTCTGCCGTGTCGAGAATTGTCTCCAGCCCCGACATCCTCGTCCTCCCTATCCCACGTGGTTCAGAAGGCTACTCCCGGAGCCGCCGGCCTGTCTATTTTTCCTCCGCCAAAGCTGGAGAAAAGCAATGATGAAGTGGCGGATCGGCGAGGTCACGGTCACCAAGATTGTCGAGCTGGAGGTGACCGGCGGGAGCCGGTTCATCCTGCCGCAGGCAACCCGCGAAGCGGTCTTGCCGATCGGCTGGCTGCAGCCCGATTTCGCCGACGCGCTCGGGCGCCTGAAAATGAGCATTCACGCGCTCGTAGTCGAAACGGTCAGTTTGAATGTAACTGTCCCTGGCATTCCTTGACGCAAGAACTCTGGTCGTTGACCCATAGGGTGCGGGTGATCGAGGATCGGGAACGGCTTGCTCCAGCAACTCGGCGATCGGTTCATTGGATAGGGAGGAGGAGAAAAGTGGTTGATCGGTACACAAAAGGCGCTCTGACCGCGATCGCGCTCTCTCTTTCGATCATAGCGGTCCAGAATGCGGTTGGGACGAGCGCCGCGCAGCAGACACCCATGAAAGTCCAAATCTGCGACGATCTTCTCCATTGCGTGCAGCTAACGCCGGTTGCACACGGGGATCGATACGCCCTGCCTACCCTCTTAACACCAGCGGCACGGCTGTTACAGTCAAAGTGACCCACTACGACGCGAGGCGAGCTGATCGAGGCGGTGTGGCGGAGGCTCAACTAGACCGCCCAGGCCTGGTTGGGCGCCGCTTTAGAAATTGGTCACAGCGCTAAACGTCCGAACGTATACGAGCAGCCCGAGGGGAAAGAGAATGGCCGATCGCGTCTTCGATGGCTTGAAGGTGATCGACTGTGCCAGCTTTATCGCCGGCCCGGCGGCCGCGACGGTGATGTCGGACTTTGGTGCCGAAGTCATCAAGATCGAGCCGCCGGGTGTCGGCGACCCGTATCGCCGCCGGGCAACCCCGTCGATCGGCCCGGGGCTCAAAAGCAACCCCGGGTTCGAGCTCGACGGGCGCAATAAGAAGAGTTTGGCGGTAGATCTCCGCTCGCCGGCGGGGCAAGCCGTACTCCGCCGGCTCGTCACGCAAGCCGATGTGTTCATCACCAACTACCCGCCGCCGGTACGCCGCCGCCTCGCAATCGCCTATGATGATTTGGCGCCGCTCAACGAGCGGCTGATCTATGCCTCGTTCAGCGGCTACGGCGAAACCGGGCCGGAAGCCGACAAGCCGGGGTTCGATGCGACTGCGTGGTGGGCGCGCACCGGGCTCATGCATCTTGTCCGCGCCGGGGAAGAGACGCCACCGGCGCGCTCCTTGCCGGGAATGGGCGACCACCCCTCGGCGATGGCGACTTATGGCGCGATCGTCACCGCGCTTTACCAGCGCGAGCGCACCGGCAAGGGTGCCTATGTCGGCTCGTCACTACTGGCCAATGGGCTGTGGGCGAACGGGTGCTCGGTACAGGCGGCGCTATGCGGCGAGAAGGTGGTGCCGCAGCCGCCGCGCGAGCGCGGGGTCAACGCGTTGCGGGTGCATTACCGCTGCCGCGACGGGCGGTGGATCTTGTTGTCGATCGCCGCAGACGAGTGGCGCTGGGAGAAATTCAAGGAATGTCTGGCGGCAGATGTCCTCGACGATCCCCGCTTCGCCACGGCCGCATCCCGCGAGGCGCATGCGCGCGAGCTGATCGGCATCCTCGATGAGATCTTCGCGACCAAGGATCAGGCCGAGTGGCGGTCAATCCTCGACGAGGCGGGGCTGATCTTCGGCATCGTCGCCGACATGGACGAGATTGCCGGGGACGCCCAGATCCTCGCCTCCGAGGCGCTGGTGCCGTTCGCGGACGGCGGCCCGCTGACAGTCAACAGCCCGTTCTGGATTGCGGGCCAGCAAAAGGTGACGCCGCGCCCGGCTCCGGGTGTCGGTGAGCATAGCGAGGCGGTCCTGCGCTCAGCAGGCTATTCCGAGCCCGAGATCCGGGCGATGCGAGCGGAGGGCGTCATTGGCTGAGACTCAGAAAAGAGCCGGTCTCGGCCGAGACCGGCTCCCACTGCCTTATTGGAAGCTGAACAGGTCCATCAGATCGCCGATCGCCGGCCCATTCGTCGGAATGTAGGGGTCAGCTCCGCTGGTCGGGTTCGGCAGATTGTCGCGGCTGCGCTTGGTGATTGGCGGCACACCCCAGTTCGCCTCGATAAACTTCAAGACCGAGACGTGGTCGGTATAGATGTGCGAGATGTTCCCCCCCTTGCTGTAAGATGACACCACGATCATCGGAATGCGCGTGCCGTCGCCGAAATAGTCGAGCGGCTGCACATAACCCAAATCGTAGTATCCGCCACCTTCGTCAAAGGTAACGAAGATTGCCGTGTCAGCCCAAAGCGTCGTGTTTGCCTTAGTCATGTCGACGATCTTTTTGACAAAGCCTTCGAAAAGATCGACCTTTGACGAAGCCGGGTGGCCGTCGAGATAGCCGTCCGGCTTGACGAACGACACCGCCGGCAAGTCGCAGCTCTTCGTGGTGCAGCTCATCAGGTCGGCGTAAAGATCGATCGTGTCTTGCAGCGCCGTCTTCCGCACTGCCGGGTTGGTCATGATCGAGGTCGAATACTGGAAGAAGTTGCAGATGTTGCAGTATGTGTTATCGGGGGTGACGTAATTGTTATAGGGGTTGGCGAGGTACGCGTTGAACTGGTCGCCGAACCAGGCGAACGAGACATTCTTCTTCAAAAGAGCATCGCCGATGTTCGGCAAGCTCGATGGCGGGATCGTAAACACGGTGTTTGCCGGATTGCTGATGTCGGCGTAGGCGCTGGTGCCGTCGCCGTAATAACCCGGGTTATAGTTGTTCAGCAGATAATAATATCCGGGCTGGCAATTCGAATTAACGTGCACCGAGCTTAGATAGTTCACTATTGACTGGACACCAGGTTGCGATGTGTCCCCGCATTCGGTGTAGCTACCGCCGCCAGAGGAAGGCGAGCCGTAAGAGCCGGCACCATAGCCGTCTTCTATGTACCAGTTGTTGGTGCCGGCTAGCGGGTTCGGGTTTTCGACCTCGTCAACGACCCCGGCGTTCGCGCTTCCCGCGGCTACCATCATGTTATGCGGCGGCGTCAACGGATTGCCGTTGCCATCGCTGAACCAGATCGCGTCGCCGGTACCCAGCATGATGTGGTTGGCGCCAGTGCCGCCTTCCACGGATTGATGAAAATTGTCGCTCATCGAATAGCTGTCGGCGAGCTGCTTGAAATAGGGCACGTCGCCTTGCTGGACGTTGTAAAAGCCCATCGCCGTCGCGCCCTCTTTATAGGTGAAGGGTACCGGCGGCGGCAGGCCGTTGCTGCCCGCACCAACCGTGGCCTCAACCCAGGGAAACAGATCATTCTGGCAGCCTGTCGAAGCGGTGCAGTCGAGCTGCTGCCACATTTGGTAGAAGCGATGCACCGGGCTCTCGGCATAGTCGTCATAGGTCATTACCGGACCGGTAGGATTGTTGCTATTCGTGAGCTGGTACGGGCCCGGCGGTAGGTTATTGACGCCCTTGCCGTCGTAGTAGATCCGCATGTCGGGCATATTGTGAAGGTACGAGGGAACCGCGCCTGTCGTCAGATATTTGTAATAGCCAGACGGCAGGCCGTACTCGTAGGTATGCGCTTCTGCAACGGTCGAAAAAGGCGGAGGACCGCCGCTGGCCAAAGGCGGTGGCAAGGTACTGTATGGGCCAGTCTTGGGCGGGCTCTGCAAATATATCTTTTGATCGGACGCCGTGTCCATCGCCTGGTACTGGGTAGCGTTCTTATAGTTCGGTCCCGGCGTGCCGTCGGCATTGACGATGCCCTCCGACAGCAGGTTCAGCACGCTCTCGCCCTTTTTGGCCGGCTGATAGGTCGCGAACAGGTGGTCAAAGGTGCGGTTCTCGCCGATGATGACGATGACGTGCTTGATTGGGGTCGTCGTGTTGCCGTCATTGCTGCCGCTCGGCCCGGCATCCGCAGCGACAGCCGCGATCGGCGCAATGCTGTTGATAAGCATTGCACACATTGCGACGCCGCATAACAGCTTGTATTTGCGCAGGTGTTGCGTTCGCATCATCTTCTCCAATAAGGGTTGCTTGCTACGAGGTGCACCGGCAGCGCCCGGTCTTGTTGCTGCCGAGGCCAGTGTCGATCAGCCGCGTTTGTCGCCGCCGTTATCCGCTTTGCGGCCGAAATCGAACATGTCGAACAGATCGCCGATGGCCGGGCTGTTCACCGGGACATAAGGAATGTCTTTATCGGCACGGGGGTTCGGAAGATTGTCGCGGCTGCGGCCCGTCAAAGGCAACAGATGCCAGTTGCGCTCGATGAATTTCAGGATCGAGACGTGGTCGGTGTAGCTGTGCACCACATGCCCGCCCTTCGAATACGGCGACACCACCACCAATGGAATACGTGGACCGTCGCCAAAGAAATCCAGAGGCTGAATGAACCCGCTGTCGTAATACCCGCCGCCTTCGTCAAAGGTGATGAAGACCGCCGTTTCCGCCTTCAGCTCGGGATTGCCGTCAAGGGTGTCCAATATCTTCTGCAGCATCCCCTCATAAAGGTCGAGCTTCGAGCTCGCCGGATGGCCATCGAGCAGTCCGTCGGGTTTGACGAAGGAGACGGCTGGCAAAGTATCGTTGCTGACCGCCGCGAAGAAATCGGTCGCGTCCTTGATGTGCGCCGCACGCTGCGTCGGGTCTCCCATGATCGACGAGGCGTAGGACTCGAAATTGCAGATGTTGCAGTAGGTGGCGCCGACCGCATCGGCCGGATTGGTCGAGCCGTTGGCGAGATTGACCGCGGCATTGTAGGCGCCCCCGTAATAGGCCCAGGAGATGCTCTTGTCGTTGAGCGCGTCGCCGATCGTGCGGACACTACTCGGCGGAATCGAGCCGCCCGACGCAATGCCCTTGGTATCGACTGCGCCATTGGGCAGAAAGCCCGGATTGGTGTTGTTCAGCATGTAATAATGGCCGGTGTCGCAATTCGCCTGCGCTGCATACGGCAGGGAATCGAGATAGCGCACGATCGGCAATACTCCCGCGGCATTGAACACGTCGGAGCAGTTACTGAACCGCCCATCCACGGCGTATTGGTTGTTGGTATTGGGCTGGGGATTGGGGTTGGCGATTTGCGAAGTCGGTGGCGTTGTCGGATCGCCGTTGCCGTCGCTCCAGAAGACGTCGTCGCCAGTGCCGAGAAAGACGTGCTGGATCCCGGTGCCGCCCATCCCCGGTTGGTGGTAGTTGTCGCTGATCGTGTATTCGTCGGCCAGCTTCTCGAACAGTGGCGCGTCCTCGTCCTGCACATTGTAGAACGCCATCGAGGTCCCGCCGCCATGGTCGGCCGTCGGGCCGGCATAGGTGGTGATCACAAATGGATAGAGGTCGTTGAGGCAGCCGGTCGGATTGTCATTCCTGGCGTTCTGGATGCTGCAGTCCGATTGCTGCCACATCTGGTAGAAGCGATGGGCGGTATCCCCGGTATAGGAGTCGTAAGGGAGAGTGGGACCCGTCAGCTGAAACGGTCCGTTCGGCAGGTTGGTGTCGTTGGTGATGCGTGCGTCTGGTCCGGTCGTCCCTGCGGCGCCAGTTGCACCGGTGGTGAGCAGAAAAAGATCGTCCGGTTCCAAGGACGGCTCGATCGCGGCCAGCTGGGCGTCGGTCAGACCCGTGAAAGGCGGCGACGCCGTGTTCGGCTTGTTCGGTGCGCCGCCAAGAGTTGGCGCGGGAAGGGTCGGGTAAGCCGTCTTGTTGCTAGTGTCGACGCCGATGAAATAGCTCGTCTGGCCCGATGTCGTGAACTGCTTCGCTGCGGCGAAATTCGGCCCGGGCGAACCGTCTACACCTACGATACCCTCCGACAGCAGATTCAGGATCGAATCGCCGCTCTTCGGGACGTAAGTGCCGTAAACATGATCGAAACTGCGGTTTTCGCCGATCACGACAATGACGTGTTTAATCGGCGTCGCGGTTTTCAGCTGGTCGGTCGCGGTGTCCGGATCGGCGCCCGGATCGGCGCTGTGAACCGGCATGGCGGCCACCACACCGCTGACTGCGACGGCAGACAAAGCAACGACGCGGCGGCGCGCGCGCCGCCGTGCAAAATTCGATATCATCTCGTCCCCTAGGTCGATTGTGTTTGAAGCGCGGCGAAATTAGGGGGCATCCGTGACGCGTGCGTGAATTAACGATGACAGAATCATTAATGCTGCAATGCTGCGCTCGAGCTCGCTTCCGGTCGCAAGCTCAAAGGCGCCATCAACGTGTCGCGTGGTATGCTGGAATTTCGGGCCGATCCGGAAAGCCCCAATCGCAATCCGGATTTTCAGAAGGACCGGACCGTCCTGATCTATTGCGGGTCTGGCGGCCGCGCCGCATTGAGCGGCAAGACCTTAAAGGATTTCGGCTACCAATCCGTCTACAACGCCGGCGGCTTCAAGGAACTGGCCGACGCCGGCCTCGAGACCGAGCCGGCATAGATTGCCCCTCACTCACCTTCCCGCTTCACGGGCCCCTCCCTCTCCCCGCTCTAGCGGGGCGAGGGGCTTTTACGTTCCCACTCCCTCGCCCCGCTTGCGGGGAGAGGGTCGGGGTGAGGGGCAAAGCTCAGTTGTCGACGAAGGCGATCGCCTCGATCTCGATCATGAAATCGGGGCCGGCGAGGCGGCGGATCTCGACCGTCGTGCTGGTCGGCGTGGCGGGGCCGAAGTAGCGCATCCGCATGTCGCCGTGCTTCGAGAATTCCTCGAAATCGGTCACGTAGGTGTTGGTCTTGACGATGTCGGCGAGGGTGGCGCCGGCTGCTTCGAGACACGCCTTGATGTTCTCGCCGACCTGCTGGATCTGCGCACGCATGTCGCCCTTGCCGACGCAATTGCCTTGTGGGTCGCGCGCCAGTTGCCCGGCGACAAAGATCTGCCGTCCGATGCCGCTGACCGCCACGACCTGGCTGTAGGCCGGCTGCCCGGCCATCATCCGGACATGGATGCCGTGCGGCTGGATCTTTTCGCGCTTGATCGCCATTGCGTCCCCTTTCCGTATAATGCGGATCTCGATGATACGCGCAGAGCGAGGTGTTGATGAGCCAGATTACCCTCCGGCACGGCATTTTTCTGCCGCCGTTCCATCCGATGGAAGAGAACCCGACGGCCTGCCTCGACCGCGATCTCGAACTGATGGTCTGGCTCGACCGCCTCGGCTTTCACGAAGCCTGGATCGGCGAGCACCATTCGGCCGGGTTCGAAATCATCAGCTCGCCCGAGATCTTCATCGCGATCGCCGCCGAGCGCACCAAATTCATCCGCTTCGGCACCGGCGTCATCTCATTGCCCTACCACAACCCGCTGATGGTGGCCGACCGCATCGTGCAGCTCGATCATCACACGCGCGGCCGGGTCATGTTTGGGGCCGGGCCCGGCCTCCTCGCCTCCGACGCGCTGATGCTCGGCATCGACCCGATGACCCAGCGCGACCGGATGGCCGAAGGGATCGACGTGATCCTGCGCCTCTTCCGCGACGAGACCGTCACCGAGAAGACCGACTGGTACACATTGGTCAATGCGCGGCTCCACCTGCCGCCCTACACCAAGCCCCATCCGGAGATGGCGGTGGTCAGCGCAGTAACTCCGTCGGGCGGTCGGCTCGCCGGGAAATACGATCTCAGCATGATTTGCGTCGCCGCCACCAACCCGTTCGGCTACGACGCATTGGCGAGCAACTGGCAGATCGCCTGCGACATCGCCGCCGAGCATGGCCGAAGGATGGACCCAGCGCGGTTGCGCCTGGTGGGCCCGATGCACATCGCCGAAACCCGCGACAAAGCGTTCCAAAACGCCCGCTTCGGTTTCGAGCGGTATCTGAATTACCTCAATAACAACCAGCGCCGCTTCGTCGTGCCGGCCGGTGAGGACCCGCTCGAATGGTTTGTCGAGAACAAGTACGGCGTCGTCGGCACGCCGGATGACGCAATCGCGCTGATCGAGCGGCTGCAGGAGAAGCAGGGCGAGTTCGGCGTCTTTCTGCAACAGGCTCACAACTGGGCCGATTGGGAGGAAACCAAACGCTCTTACGAGCTCTATGCGCGCTACGTGATGCCGCATTTCAATCGCGATAATCGGCCGCGGATCGAATCCTATGACTGGTGCACCGAGCACCGCGACGAGCTCAGTGAAAAGCGCAGCGCGGCGGCCCGCGCGATGTTCGACAAGCACGAGGCCGAGCAGCGTACCGCCGCCGCTCCGAGCCGGCCGCCGCGCGGGCGCGAGGCATGGTGACCAACCCCGGCAAATCGGCACGCCACATCGATGATTGGCTGGAGCCTGCGCTCGACTACATCCCGCAGTGGCTCGAATACCAGATGCGCGAGTCCGAGCAGCCGGGCTGCGTGCTGGCGCTCGTCCATGACGGCAGGGTGGTTTTCGAGCGGGCCTTTGGTCATGCCGACATCGTAAGCCGGGTGCCGCTGACGCCGCGCCACCGCTTTCGCGTGGCATCGCATTCGAAGACGTTGAGCGCCGCCGGCGTTCTAAAGCTGCGCGAACAACGTAAGCTCTCCCTCGACGACCGCGCCGGGCAGTACGTCGATGGCCTCCACCCGGCGATCGCCGAGGCGACGCTCGCGCAGCTGCTGTCGCACAGCGCCGGCATCATCCGCGATGGGACCGACAGTGGCCAGTGGCGCGACGCCCGCCCGTTCCTCGACGAAACAGAGCTGCGAGCCGATCTGGCGGCGGCCCCGACCATCGACGCCAACACCCGCTTCAAGTACTCAAATCATGCCTTCGGACTTATCGGTCTCGTGATCGAGGCGGTGACCGGGTCTCCGTACCGCGACTGGATCCGGCGCGCGATCATCGAGCCGGCCGGGCTCGACGAAACCGAACCGGACATGCCGCTCGCCGCCGCGGTGCCGACTTCGCGCGGCCACAGCAGCAAATTGCCGCTCGGCCGGCGCGTCGTGATCCCCGGCGACAATCCTACCAATGCACTGGCGTCGGCGACTGGGTTTGTCAGCACCGCACGGGACCTCGCGCGTTTTTTCGCACAGCTCGATCCCGCCGCCGGGGAGAGCGTCCTTTCGGCCGCCAGCCGGCGCGAGATGGTGCGTCCGCAGTGGCGCTATCCGCACACCAATATCGAGCGCTATTACGGGCTCGGCGTCTCCAGCGGCAAGACTGCGGAGTGGGCATGGCTCGGCCATGGGGGCGCGTTTCAGGGCTTCTCCAGCCGCACTGCTACACTGCCGGACCGTTCTCTCGCTGTGTCCCTCCTCATCAATGCGGTGGATGGACCGGCCGACCAGTGGGTCGACGGGGTGCTCAATATTCTGGCGACGTTCGCCAAATACGGCGCGCCGAACAGCGAGGTTCGCGACTGGACCGGGAAATGGTGGACCCTCTGGGGCGCCGTCGATCTCGTGCCAATGGGCGAGACAGTCATGGTAGCAGTGCCGTCTTTGCCAAATCCATTCGCGGAAGCGAGCGAGATTTCGGTTTCCGATAAAGACAATGGCCGCTTCACCGCCGCTGCCGGCACCGCCCGCTACGGCGAGAATGTCCGCCGCATCCGCAGGGCGGACGGCACGGTCGGCGAGGTATGGTTCGGCGGAACCCGCCTCGTGCCCGAGGCCGAAGCCGCCGCCGAATTGGAAAAGCGCTACGGCAGCCAACGCTGATATAGCCATCGACGACGGGCCCCGCGCCGGTCCTGAACGCGGCACCGTCGTGATAAAAAGGTCAATAACCAGCATCCCCGTTTTCTTTACCGTTTGTTACACTCCGTAAATTAACCTTAAAATTTGGCTTGACCTTGCCCTAAAATTGACTAAATCTGCGAACGGACCGGGCCGCCTTACCGTCAAGATAGTCAAAGGCCTGATCAGACCGTCAGGGAGGTCATAAAATAAAAATCCACAAATAAAACCGTAACAGCTTGCTACCACCACTCGAGCCCGCGGCGTCGATCAACCATCAATCGCGCGCCGTGACGGACGTTTCGGCCCAACACAGGGAGGGTTGAGTTATGGTTCGTTCGCTATCATTCGCATTTACGCTTTCGACCGCGGCCATGATCTGCAGCATTTCCTATGCCGGGGACGACGACAATCGAATCTCCCCATTTCCAGTGCAGCAAGGCTTCGCCATCTCGCCGGTTAAGCTAAATTTTGCGGGAAAAGATGTCGGCAAGGTGGGGTTGGGCAGCTACCTCGTTAATGCCCTCGGCGACTGTAGCGGGTGCCACTCCTTTCCGCAGTACCTCGAAAAACGTGGTCCAGGCAGCAATCCCGCTGCCGGTGATCCCTACGAGGGCACGCCATCGACGCAGAGCGTTTCGCGTCAATTGGTCGCTAACTTTAATACGGCGCACTATTTGGCAGGCGGACAGTGCTTTGGCCCCTTCATGGCGCGCAATTTGACGCCTGAGCCAAACGGCCAGCCCGAGGGGCTGACTGAGGCCGAATTCATCAAGGTAATGCGAACCGGAGAAGACATCCACTGCGAGAAAGAACCAGCCGACCCGATTTGTGCGCTCGGCCCCCCTACCGATCTCCTTCAGGTCATGCCTTGGCCGACTTATCACAGCATGACCGATGCCGATCTCAAGGCGATCTATGCATATCTTACGGCCATTCCGCGGGCTAATGCCTGCAACACGGTCGCCGATGGCTGCCCTGGATTCTCGGGAGCCGCCGCCACCACCCCAAATAACTATGCTTACCCGGATACACCTGATTGCCCAAACGGCCCAAATGGGCCACCGCCGCAGTGAACCTAATGGTACGAAGCTGACAGTCGGTACCGAGCCCCGCAATCATCGAGATTGCTTCGCTTCGCTCGCAATGACACCCCAAAAGACCGTCATTGCGAGGAGCGGAGCGACGAAGCAATCTCGACGTGAGGGCTCAATGGCGGGGGGCATCGGTTTGGTTCCCGATCACTAGAGATGGGGTAAACACAGTTTGACTGTACCCCAACCATTACGACGAGGGAGGGAACCATGAAACGGCTGATCCTTGCAATGGCGTTGCTGCTGAGCCCCACTCTTTATGCCGAAGCTCAGCCACCTAAGGACTTGATTGGCACTTGGTCCTTGGTGTCGGTAACAGTCCAAGAACCCAATGGGCCGATCACCAATGATTTGGGCCCGCATCCACAAGGCCGGTTAAATTTTGATGCCAATGGTAATTATTCGTTGATAGTTATGGCCAGTGATTTACCGAGATTCGCGGAAAATAGTCGCGATAAGGGGTCGGCAACGGAAAACCAAGCGGTGGTAAAGGGCAGCATCTCCCATTTCGGTCACTACTCTGTCAATGACGGCGACATCAATTTCAAAATTGAATATTCCACGTTCCCCAACTGGAATGCAACTGAACAACAACGGCATTTCACCATTAGCGAAGACAAATTATCATACTACTTTATACCTCCAACGAGTAAAGTCACGGTCAGGCTAGTCTGGCAGCATATGGAATAACTGAATGGGATCTACGTCCAGCAAGGGAGGAAGAGGTCGTGCGTCCTATTTTGATCATCGGAGCGATTGCCGCTCTCAGTCTCACCACCCCGGTATCCGCGCAAGGGGTCGATCAGAACACCCGACAGCAAATCGAAAAGATTGTGGTCGCATACCACGAGAATTGGAACAACCATAACGCTGCCGGGATTGCGGGTCTTTACACGAAAGACGGGGTTTTGGTCACACCGTCTGCAAAGGTCGTAATCGGGCCACAAGAAATCGAGCAGAATTATAAGACCGCATTCGATGCGGGCCTGCCGCATCATGATTCGGCAACAGTTGACCAAGTTTCGCCACTTGGGACCGACACGGCCTTCTCCGTGGGTGAATTCCACCTTAGCGGCCAGGGACAAAGCGGCCCCACCAAGATCAACGGGCATTGGACCGCGGTCTATGTTCGCGAAGGGGGCACGTGGAAAATTCGGCTCTTGACTGCCCTTAACGATCCTCCGCCGACACCGCCTGCGAGGTAGGCTCAAGGCCAGCCCTTGCTAGTCTTTTTTAAGGTTGGCCGCGAGTGGCGGCGCATTGGCGCCTCTCCGATCGCGTCGCGATGCCGTGGCAAAGGTTTAGGTAGCCACAAGGCGCACCGGCATCACTGCGCCGTAGTGCCGCCGTCGACGACGAGGCCGGAGCCGGTCATGAAGGCGGCGTCGTCCGAGGCGAGAAAGACGATGCCTTTGGCGATGTCGGTCGCCGTGCCCAGGCGGCCGATCGGCAGCCGCTCCAATGACTGCTGGCGGGCTGCGTCGAGGTCGTTGGTGCCGAGTTGGTGCGCCCGCATCGTGAAGACCTGACGGCCCATATCGGTCTCGGTGATACCCGGGTGGATCGAGTTGACGCGGATCTTGTAGCCCTTGCGCGCGAATTCGAGCGCCGCTGATTTCGTGAACAGCGCAACCCCACCCTTCGTCATCGAATACAGCGGGTCGCCCGACGAGCCGACAATCCCGGCAACCGAGGATAGATTGATGATCGCACTGCCGTGCGGGCTGCGCTCTCCGCTCTCCCGCAACGCCGGCAAAGCGAGCTTGGTGCCGAGAAACACCCCGGTCAGGTTGACCGCGCAGAGGCGATGCCAATCGGCGAGCGTCGCCTCCTCGATGCTCATGCCGAGAAAGATGCCGGCGTTGTTGACGAGGATGTCGAGGCCGCCGAAACGGTCGGTGACGGCGGCGATGGCCGCGCTCCAATCCTCCTCGCGGGTAACGTCGAGACGAGTATAGATCGCCTCCGCCCCAGCCCTTTCGACCGCTCGGGCGGTCTCCCGCCCCGGCTCGTCTAGCACATCGCCGATCGCGACCTTTGCGCCGGCTTCGGCCATCAGCCGCGCCGTTTCCGCACCGATCCCCCGCGCCGCTCCGGAAATCAGCGCGACCTTGCCGTCGAGACGGTTCATTAGCGCTCTCCCCGAATTCAAAACCCGAGCGCAGCAGCGTCGCACCTATGCGGTGCCTTGTCCATCGGCAGCAGCGTCGAGCGCCGCCTGGCGAACTAGCCGCCAGGCTTTTCCCCTCTCCGCTCCCAAGGGTGGAGAGGAAGAGGTTCTGGCTCATCGCAAAATTGCCATGATGGCATGATATCGTCGTGCTGATTGGACCGGATCACGCGCGGCACAGGTAATCACGGACGCCAGTATTTACGGAAATCTCAAATCGTTCATCATCTCGAAATTTGAGGTTAATTCTATGCCAATGAACAATTACCAATTAGAGTACAGCAAAATTGCTGGCTGTTCCTGGCTGTTCCTGGCTGTTCCTGGCTGCTTCTTGAGTGCGAGCTTGGGCAAAAGCGAGGGTTTCCGCGGCAGACTTGTCCTGCTGGCTGTTATTTCGCTGTATTAACAGCCAAATCAGCAACCACCGGTTATTCGCTGTCGGGGACGGCGGCGGCGAGCTCTTCGAGCCAGACCCGGGCGGTGGCGTCAGAGGGGGCGCGCCAGTCGCCGCGCGGCGACAGCGAGCCGCCCGACGAGATTTTCGGGCCGTTGGGCAAAGCCGACCGCTTGAACTGGCTGAGCTCGAAGAAACGGTAGAGGAAGACGCGCAGCCATTGCTTGATTTCGGAAAGATTGTAGGCTCGCTTTGCCGTATCGGGAATGTTGGGCGGCCAGCCGCCGCGGTCGCGATCACTCCACGCGTTCCAGGAGAGATAGGCGATTTTGGAGGGCCGGAAGCCGAAGCGCGTCGCATAGAACAGGTTGAAATCTTGCAATGCGTAAGGCCCGACAATGCCCTCGGTCGATTGGATGACGCCGTCGGCGCCGGGAGGCACCAGCTCCGGCGAAATCTCGGTCGCGAGAATATCGTAAAGAACGCGCGCGGTTTCCTCGTCAACGTCGCCGGAGGCTGCGACAAACCGGATCAGATGCTGGATCAATGTCTTGGAGACCGAGGCATTCGGGTTGTAATGCGACATCTGATCGCCGACCCCGTAGGTGCACCATCCGAGGCCGAGCTCGGAGAGGTCGCCCGTCCCGACCGCCAACCCGCCATTGTAGTTCGCCAACCGGAACAAGTAGTCGGTGCGCAACCCGGCCTGGATATTCTCGAACGTCACGTCATAGAGGGCTTCGCCGGTGGCCGAGGCGTGTCCGATGTCTTTCAGCATCTGCTGCGCCGCCGGCCGGATGTCGATTTCCGCACCAGAGACACCGAGCGCCTTCATCAGCCGCCAGGCATTGGCCTTTGTCGTCTTGCTCGTCGCAAAGCCGGGGAGCGTATAGGCGAGGACATTGCTGCGCGGCATTCCCAGCCGGTCCATCACCCGAGCCGAGACGATCAATGCCTGTGTCGAATCGAGCCCGCCCGACACGCCGATGACGAGCTTTTTCAACCCCGTAGCCTTCAGGCGTTGTGCGAGGCCCTGAACTTGGATGTTGTAGGCCTCATAGCAGTTGTCCCTCAGCATCGCCGGGTCCGCCGGCACGTAGGGGAAGCGCTCGACCGCGCGACGCAGTTCGAGAGGTTCATCGGGCGCGGCAAACTCGAACGCGACGGTGCGAAACGTCGGGCGCTTGTCGGTCAGGGCCCGCCGATTGTCGCCGAAGGTGTTGGTGCGCATCCGCTCCTGGCGGATGCGGCCGAGGTCGACATCGGCGACCGCCATCTCGGCGTCGGGCGAGAAGCGCTCGGTTTCGGCGAGCAGATCGCTCAATTCGAAGATGCCCGCCTGGCCGTCCCAGGCGAGATCGGTCGTCGACTCGCCGGCGCCCGCGGCGGAGTAGGCATAGGCGGCAATGCAGCGGGAGGATTGCGACGCGCACAACAGGCGGCGCATCTCGGCTTTGCCGATCGTGATGTTGCTGGCCGACAGGTTGAGCAGGATTTCGGCCCCGGCGAGCGCCGCGTCGGTGCTCGGCGGATGCGGCACCCAGAGATCTTCGCAGATCTCGACGTGGAACGTGAACGCCACATTTCCCCGGGCGGCGAACAGCAGATCACGGCCGAAGGTCGCCTCGTGTCCGGCTATCTCGATCGACTGACCGATGATGTCCTCACCGGAGGTGAGCTGCCGCCGCTCGTAAAATTCCCGGTAATTCGGCAGATAAACCTTGGGCACGACACCGAGCAGCTGTCCGCGATGGATGACCACACCGCAATTGTAGAGGTGTCCCCGGTGACGCAACGGCGCCCCGACGGCAAAGACCGGGAAGAGATCACGGCTGGCGGAGATCAATCGAGCGAGCTGCCGCTCCACTTGGTCGAGCAAAGCGTCCTGCAACAACAGATCGTCGATTGCATAGGCGGAAATTCCCAGCTCCGGAAACACCATCAAGGCGATGCGGGCCTTGTCGCCCAATGCGAGGAGGTCCAGGACATTGTCGGCGTTCTGCCGTGGATCGGCGACTGCGACATGGGGAACGCACGCTCCAAGGCGGACGAATTCGTGGCTGTAAGGCGAAAAGAACGAGGCCATTCGTCCTCCCTCACGATCTCGATCTGCCGGACTTCACCATTGCCCACACGACTGCGATAATGCCAAATACGGTCAGACCGCCAAAGACGAGCAATACCGTATTGGCGGATCCGATCAGCCGGTCACCGACATCGCCGACGGCATCGCCGGCGAACAGCAACATCGGGGCCCAGACGATCGCCGAGGTTACATTGGCGAACCAAAACCGGCCACGCCGCATCCGCATGATGCCCGCGGCGAGCGGTATCACGGCGCGTACCGGGCCGAAAAACCGGCCGATGAAAACGCTTTTGCCGCCGTGTTTTTGAAAAAACCGGATGCCGTTCGGCAGCAGGTCCGGGTTGCGCGTGAACGGCCATATCCGGCCGATCCCGCCGCCATAACGGTGACCGAGCCAGAACGAGACCGAGTTGCCGAGCACCGCCCCGATGACCGCTCCCACCAGAACCGGCCAATAAGGCAATGACCCGGCCGACATCAAGGTGCCGGCGACGATCAGGATCGAGGTGCCGGGAAAGAGCAGGCTCAGGAACGCGAACGACTCGCCGAACGCGGTGACGAACATCACCGGAAAGGCCCAGCTCGAATGCGCGGAGATGAATGTGAGCGTCGGCTGTACGA
Organism: uncultured Alphaproteobacteria bacterium; assembly: GCA_963812675.1. Lineage (GTDB taxonomy): Bacteria > Pseudomonadota > Alphaproteobacteria > ATCC43930 > CGMCC-115725 > AP-15. The sequence goes on from CAWEWR010000017.1 coordinate 95,556, forward strand.
TAGATTCCATGGTCCTCTATATAGGAGCCGAGCCGCGCCACGACCCGTCGGAAAGACCGGGCGGCGCGAACAGCGCAGCCCAGAGGATTGAGCGCAAAGTCGCCCGGAGAAGAATAGGATTCCGTGGTCTCCGTCCCCGCGTGGTAAAAACTTCGCGGAGAATACAGATGACCAAACTTGACGTGCGGGAAAAGGCCGAGCGCATCGCCGAATTGTTCCGCGGACGCCGACCCATCGAGATATTGCCGGCGGATCTCTATCCGGCAAACCTCGACGAAGCTTACGCCATTCGGCGCGTATTTCAGGAAATCGAAGAGAGCAAGGGACGGGGCGCCGTCGCCGGCTACAAGATCGGGCTTACGACACCGGTTATGCAAAGGCTCTGCGGGGTCGACGAACCGTGCTACGGTGCGATCTTCGCACGCGAGGTTCATCATCGCCAAGCCAAGCTGGCGGCCAGCGCCTATTGTCACCTCGGAGTCGAAACCGAGATTGCCTTCCGGCTGGGCCACGACCTGCCGCGGGGCGGTGACCCCGGCGAGATCGCCGCGGCGGTCGAAAGCTGCATGGCGGCAATCGAGCTGATCGAGGATTTGCATTATGATTACAAGCGGCTCGATGCTGCGGCAATGGTGGCCGGCAATGTGTGGAATGCGGGGGTGGTGCTGGGCGCGCCGGTGACCGACTGGCGAAATCGAGACTTGGCTCAGGCTACCGCCCGGCTCTCGATCAACGGGCAGGAGATCGGCAGCGGAAACGGCGGCGATGTGATGGGCCACCCGCTGAACGCGCTCGCCTGGCTCGCGCAAAAGCTTGCAGCAGCAGGAACGCCATTGCGGCGCGGGATGATCGTCATGACCGGAAGCATGGTCCCGATCCAATATCCGGTGACGGCCGACCGGGTGATGATCGAGGTTTCCGGCCTAGGCAGCGCCGAGCTGGTCTTGAGCTGATGCGACCGGAAAACAGCCGGCCGGGGAGGTTTTTATGTTCTGGGTAATCGTTGCACTTTTGTATTTCGTGCTGGCGGTGGTAGCGCCGAGCATCCTCGGCCTCTTCGTCAATCGCGCCCGACCGGACTTCCGGACGCTGTCGTTCTCGCTACGCATCGTGTTCGTCGTGATCGCGCTGATCTGTCTGGCTGCGACGTCGTATGTTCATGTCGAGTCGGACGAAATCGCCGTCCTCAACAAGATTTACGGCACGACCTCGCTGCCCGGCGAGCACATCATCGCGACGAATGGGGAAAAGGGCCCGCAGGCGGAGATCCTCGCCCCTGGCTGGCACCCCTGGTTTCTCGTCAATGTCATCTATCAGGTCGAAAATAAGAAGGTCGTTTCTATCCCGTCTGGCAAATACGGGTTCCTAAACGCCAAGGATGGGGCGCCATTGCGGCCCGACCAGTTTCTCGCCGATACCTTTCCCGCCGGGCATGAGCTGGATATGCTCGACGCCGACTATTTTCTGACCCATGGCGGCCAGCGGGGACCGCAGACGACGATCCTGACGCCGGGGAATTACCGGCTCAACACCTATCTGTGGGACCTCAGCATCTACAATGCTGTCGATGTCGCCGAAGGCTTTGTCGGCGTCGTAAAATCCAACGTCATCAACTCGGTGCATTTCGGTAATTTGAACGCGGACAAGCCGGCCTCCTGCCAGCAAAAGATGGTATCGACGAATGCGAGCGGCGAAGCCGTCGCCGCCAAAGAAGCAAAAACCGACGAAGGCAAGCTGACCGCGATCCTCGTTCCGGTCGGATGCATCGGTATCTGGGAAAAGGCGCTGCAACCCGGCCGCTATTACGCCAATGAAGCAGCCTACAAGATCACGATGATGAGCACCCGCGTGCAGACCTGGGAATTCAAGGGCGGATACAAGAAGCGCTATATCGATCTCAGCCTCGATCAGGCGGGCAATCTGACCCAGTCGCCGCGCTCGGAGGATCGCCCGGTGCCGCCGGGCTCGGCCGACCCGGCGATAACGCCGTTTGTCGAAGGCTGGCTCGTGCCGCTCGAACTCAGGGTTCTCGCCCAGGTTACCCCTGACAATGCACCCTTTGTCGTCGCCTCGGTCGGCGGGTTGCCGGAGATCGAAAACAACATCATGGTCCCGACCATCCGCTCGATCGTGCGCAACGTCGTCGGTGCTCAGGGGCGTCATGTCTTGGACCTCGCCGACAATCGCGCCGAGCTCGAGCACGCCGTCGAAGATGCCATCCGGCCCGAGGGGTTGCGGGCGGGGATCGTCATCAAGGAGGTAAAGTTCGGCGATCCGGCGTTGCCGCCCGAGCTGCTGGTGTCGCGGCTGCGCCAGCAACTGGCCGATCAGCTTCAGGTCACCTACCAGCAGGAGCAGAAGGCGCAGACGCAACGTATCGAAACCGAAAAGGCCCGCGCGACCGCCGAGCAGCAGCACCAGCTCGTCGAAGCGGTGATCGGCGTTCAAGTCTCCGAGCAAAACAAGAACGCGGCAAAGCTTCGCGGCGAAGGCCAAAAACTCGAGCTCGAGGAAGTGGCGCAAGGCCAGCGGGCTCAGGCCGATGTGCTCGGCCAGGACCGGGTGCTGACGATCACCCTCGTGCAACAACTGCTGAAGACCATTCAGGAAAAACCCGAAGTCGTTTCGCTGATCGGGCGGCTGGTACCGCAGACGGTGGTATCCACCGGGGGCCAGGGTGCGAACCTCGACAGCGCTGCGGCGATTATTGGCGCGCTGCTCAACAGCGGGGGCGGCGCGGCGCCGGCATTGACCGGGCAATCCTCGAAAAAGTGAGTGTGGATCGCCATGGCGCACCCGATAGTCTACGGCCCGGCCGGCAGCACCTATGTATGGAGCGCGCGTCTGGCTCTGGCGGAAAAGGGCGTGACGCACGAGTTGGTCGACGTGCCGTTCGGCGCTCATCGGCAAGAGCCGCACCTCTCGCGCCAGCCTTTTGCCAAGGTCCCCGCCTTCGAGCACGACGGTTTTGCGCTCTACGAGACGCAGGCGATCATGCGCTATGTCGACGAGCGGTTTGCGGGGACGCCGCTGCAGCCCGAAGACGTGCACGAATGGTCGCGGATGAACCAGATCATCGGCATTGTCGACGCCTATGCCTGGCCCAGCATTGCGGGCGCGATCTTGTTCAACCGCATACTGGTGCCGCGTCTTCTCGGCGGCACCCCGGACGAGGCGGCGATCGCGGCGGCACTGCCCCGCGCCCGCCTGTGCCTGTCGGAAATCGACCGCCTGATGGAGGACCACCGGTTCCTCGCCGGCGCCCATGTCAGCCTCGCGGATCTGATGGTAATCCCGCTGCTCTTTTACTTCGGCAATGTGCCGGAAGGCCGCGCACCTATGGCGGAACACCCGAAACTGCAGAACTGGGTCAAGCAGATGGAGACGCGGCAGAGCTTCCAGGTGACCAAGCCCCCTCCGTTCTAAGTTAGGTCCTACACCCCGCGGCAGATGACGTTGAGGAGCGCCTGGCGCTTTTCGACGGTGACGGCGCGCATAGCGCGGTCGAGCGCTGCCGGCAGGGCGGCCGGGTCCTCGACCCGCTCGCCATAGCCGCCGGCGGCGGCGCAGACCTCTTCGAAGGCCGGCAAGTCGTCGAGGTCGATCAACGGCGGCTTGTTGCTGCGCGCCGCTTCGCCCTGCGGATACATGCCCAAGGTGGCGCGGCGCACCGCGCCCCACATCGAATTGTTCATGACGACGAACAGCACCGGCAATTTGTGCATCGCCGAGGCGTGATGGACGGCGACCGGGTTGCCGAACAGATGCGAGCCGTCGCCGAGGACGGCGATCACCAGGCGGTCGGGCGCGGCGAGCTTGGCGCCGAGCGCGGCGCCGCCACCCCAGCCAAGACCCGACGCGGTGCTCGAGCCGAAATAGCTCCCCGGCAAGTTCGACCCGCAATGCTCGGGCATCAAGGTGTATTCGTTGACGAGGATCGCATCCTCGGGCTTGACACGGGCGATGCAAGCGCTGGCCCAGGCCATGTGGATTGGGCGCATGCCTGCGACGCTTTCGCGCGTCTTCTGCCACTCGGCAACGAGCCCCTCCCGCCGTTCGGCGAGGCGGCGGCGCCGTTCCGACACGGCGGAGGCGGCGACGTGCCGGTCGAGGGCGGCGCCGAGCTCCGGCAATGCCGTTGCAGCCGCCCCGGTCACCGCGAGGTCGCACGGAAAACCGCGGATCGGATAGCGCGAAAACAGCGGATCGACGCCGAGATGAACGACGCGGCACTCGGACCGCGGCGCCCTGAGGCTCGGGATCCACGGGACATCGCACTCGAGGACGAGGATCGCGTCGGCATGGTCCAGGTAGGGTCCCGCGTCATACCCGAGATGGCACGGATGGTCGGCGGGCAAGCACAGGTGACGCGGGCGGTGCTGCACGACCGGGATCGCGAAGCGCCGCGCGAAATCGGCGAGAGCTTCGACCGCCGCCGGGTCGTGCCCGGCGCTGGCGGTGATGAGGAGCGGGTTTTCGGCCACCGCGAGGATGCGGGCCGCTTCCTCGATCGCGCCCTTGTCGGGGCCCGGCGGGGCGGCGGCGACGCGGCGCGCCGGGCTGTCGTAGGAGAAGCCCGGCAGCGGCGCCGCCAGGACTTCGCGCGGCAACGACAAATAGACCGGCCCGCCGGGCGGGGTAGTCGCGATGGAAAGCGCGCGGTCGATCACCGTTTCGAGCTGCTGGCCGTTGCGCAATTCGTAGTCCCATTTGACGATCTCGCGCAGCATGCCGGCCTGATCGAACATTTCCTGCGCCCAGTGGATGTAAACGTCGCGGGCTCCGGGAAGGCTGCTCTCGGTCAGCGGCGAGCGGCCGGCGGTGAATAAAATCGGTATGTTGTCACGCGCCGCATTGAAGGCGCCGCAGACGCCGTTGGCCGTGCCGACGCTGACATGCACCATGACCGCAGGCACGCGCCGCGTCACCATCGCATAGCCGTGCGCCATCGAGAAGGCGAGGTTCTCGTGCGTCGCGAGCACTGGCTGCGGCACGGGCAGGCCGGTCCGCGCGGCTTTCGCGAACGCCTCGACGAGCGGCGCGAAATCGGTCCCCGCATTGGCGAACAGACATTCGACCCCACGCTCGGCGAGCAGCGCGAGATAGGCTTCCGCCACGGTATCCACCGCGAGTTCCTTGCGAGCCATCGGATCACCTCTTCAAATCGGCATTCACTGCCGCAATTCTGCGCTTTGGGCGGAGTAGGGGCAAATGTGAGGCGCGAAGCAATGCGAACCCCGAGAACGGTGCGCGGGTTGGAGGAGTTCAGTCGCACAAGGCTGTCGCGCTCGTTTTTCATGCGCGACTTTCTTTACAGCGACATCTCGAACCTGCACGGCATACCTAACCTCCCCGCTGATCCGGTCTTGGCGATTGCGGCGGGCCGGCGCCTCTGCGCGGAGCTCCTCGAACCGTTGCAGGAGACATTCGGACGGCTGGCGATCCGTTCGGCTTACCGGTCCGCCGCGGTAAACGCGTTCGGCAACGCGCACCATCATAATTGCGCATCGAACGAACGCAATCATGGGCGTCACATCTGGGACCGCCGCGATGCACATGGGAGCATGGGCGCTATGGCTTGCATCGTCGTCCCGTGGTTCGCCGATCGCCTGCTGGAGGGCACCCCGTGGCAAGCGATGGCGTGGTGGATCCACGACCGTCTCCCTTACAGCCAATTACAATTCTTCCCGAAACTCGGCGCCTTCAATATCGGCTGGCAGGAATACCCGAAACGCGAAATCTATAGCTTCATCCAGCCCCGCGGTTATCTGACCCGACCGGGCATGGCGAACCATGGCGGCGACCACGGCGATCAATATCAGGGGTTTCCGGCCCGATAACATCGACGACCCCACCTGATTTCTTCGGGCGTCACCTCCTCGACGCGATCAGCAGCATCGTTCTGGAGTCGGTGCCGCGGCGCGGGATCTGCAGGATCGCCTCTAACTTGAAGGCGCAACGCAGAAGGCTGCGTCTTGCTGATCGGCCTCCACACCGGGCACGACGATTTCGCGATCGCGCCCCAGCTGAGCGGCACCTTGCACGCGAAACTGTGACCTCTCCGCAGGGGGAATCGGCGTCTCTGTCGGCGCTTGGCGCTGCGGGACCCAAGAATAGGGCGCCCGATAGGCCCGGTAGACCATATTGAGTCCGCGCTTGCCCCAATACGGGCTGATATATTCCCACACCAGCTCGTGGGCTCGGGTCACCTCAAAAATACGGCCATCCGATCCTTCGGTGATCAGCGTATTGCCATTGAGCAGACGCTGGGCGCTGCTGACGAAAGGGCTGTAGAAGCGTGAAGCGTCGAGCGGTATGACGAAACCCGCTTCGACCGGCGTATACTCCCAGACGATCTGCAGTGAAATGGGGTCTATTTCCAAAACACGCGAATAATCCCGCCTAGCGTTTTGACGGCCGGTCGGCGACGCGGGATTAGGCTTGCCGTAACCCGCCCAGCCGCCATTGTCGAACACCAGTAAATTGCCTTCGCCCGGCAGACCGCGCGGAATGATATGCGCATGGTGCTGACCGATGATCCAACCCAGTTTGCGCTCGGCCTCACTGCCATCGTAGTTGGGGCCGAGCCGCCAGGTGATATTGCCGGTCTTTCTGTCGGTAATGGCGATAATATTCGCTTCCCTTAAATCCCAGATAATATTGTCGGGGTGAAAGCGTTGATCTCCCGCATCGGAATGCCGGTTGGGCCCGATATAGGACGCGGAATTGATGTGCAGCCAATCACCGACGGCGCCACCCGCCAGTTTTCGCAGATTGGGGTCGCGGAACAGAGCCGTCTTTGCTGCATCGTCGAAACCCAGCTCATCGAAATGTTCATGGGCCCTCCATGACCAGAGGATTTCGCCCTCCCAGCTCACCTCGATCAGCTTGTCATCGAGCAGCATCTGATCTGAGATTTTTGGATTTCGCACATCTTCGTGCGCCAACAGCAGCGTTTTGCCGCGATCGTTCGTCGGCGTCTGGCCGGGCACGTAATATCCGACGGGATTGCCTTCGCGCTGAAAGTCGTGATGCTGGCGCCCATACCAGCGCGGCTCTTGTCCAGGATCGGCGATATGTTCCAGTCGGCTGAACCGCCAAACGATATTGCCCTCCCAATCGACTTGGACCAAATCCGTTTGATCCTGGTAGCTATGATTGGGGTCGCGGAGCCCCGTGCTGCCGAAGACTTGCCCGTCCGGCAGCAACTTGTTGGGAAAGCCTTGCAGGCCTTTCCACAATTGCACCTCCTTTCCATTCATATCGATCAGCAGGGCGCCGAGATCCGCCGCCGGAAAAATGGTGTACCCGTTCCACGCCTTGGCGGGATCGTACAAAGTGACGCCGGTCGGATAGATCGTTGGATGGCCCATCTTCTCTCCTACTCCTCAAACGGCCAGATGCAGGATCTGACCCTAAATTTCTTCGCCGGCGACGACAGCGCGAGCCATCGTCAAGCAAGTCGGCGGCCGGAAAAGTCCGGCCACCGGCAGCTTAGGTCGTGCATTTGTCAAGGGGGAAGTCCGGCCCTTTCTGGCCGCCGTGGCTAATATCCCTCGACCGTCCTGGCAACGAAGGTAGGGATATTCGTCTGATTGCCTTCGTCAAAAGTCCGAACGAGGCCGGCGACAAGAACTACCCGGAGGTCGTTGCGATCGCCCGCGGGAAACGCCTCAAATTTGCAGTACGCGTCGATAGGGTTCGTCAGGGTGCCGAAATCGTTTGAGGCTTCCACCCCGGGCGCGGTCGGTATGGGGTCCGAGACAGACAGGGGGTGTCCATCTAGATCAATAATCGAGATGGTTATGTTCATTGTCTTATGGCTGACGTTTAGCGCATTACAGTTGAAGCCGCCTGCTCGTATTGCGGGCGTGTAGAGGGTAACGCCTCGTTTGTCATCATCTGCTTGGGCCGAGGCGATCGCCCCACTGACAAGCACCATTCCCATTCCACCGAGCAGCGTCCAAAGGCGTTTCATCGTTCATCTCCTCGCAGCGCCCCGTACCGCTGACGGACCGCCGGGGCTTGCTATCGGTTGCGGGTATCGCAACTAATGCGAAGAGAGGATGCCGCCACCCAACGTCAAAATCTTTGAGAAGAGCTTGATATTTTCTTGAGATCGCCGTGATTCTTAGGCGGCGGTAGAGAGCGGCGCCGAGCTAGCCCTCCCATCCGGCCTTGCGCAGGCCCTCGACCATATGGGCATGGTCTTCCGGCCGATGCCATGGCACGCGCCGACGGACAAACATATCGAAAGCGGCTGGTGCGATCGCAATGGCCTTTGCCAGCACTTCCTTTGCTTCCTCTATGCGACCGGTCTGGCCGAGCGCCGCAGCGAGCCAGCGATACTGGTTCGAGTGACCGGGGTAAGAGCGAATGCCACGCTTAGCCGCCTCAACCGCAGCATCATATTCTCGGGACAAGTAATAGTTAATCGTAAGGTCGAGCAATTGCAGGTGATTGTTCGGATTGCGCGGGTCGAGCCTAATGCCTTTCTCCAGGGCTATGCGCCCTTCCCTCGGGTGGCCCGACCGCGTCAACACTGAGCCGAGAGCTTCATGTGCGTCAGCCAGGTTCGGACTCATCGCCAGAGCACTTTCGATTTCGGCGAGAGCGCCCGCATAGTCTCCGCGCCTCATCAATAGTTTACCAAAACATGTACGCGCCTCCGCATCATTGCCATCGAGCGCAACCGCTCGTCTCACCAATGCCTCCGCGAGCTCCTCGGCCTCGGCGAGACTTCGCGTTCCGAATACGCCGGCCGCTCGCCAGAGAGCGTAGGCGAGCCCCGTGTGGCTTCCGGCGAAGGAAGGGTCGAGATCGATGGCTTGCTGGAAGAATTTCTGCGCGAGAGCATTGCCGTCTGCGGTGCCTTTACTGAAGTGCCATTGGCCGCGCTGATAAGCGGCCCACGCGTCGAGACTCTCCGGCGGCCGACGCATGGCACGCCGTTGCTCGGCATCGGCGATGGCGGGTGCAATGGCGATCGTCACCGCTTCAGTGATCTCATCCTGTAGCGCGAAGATGTCGGTGAGATCGCGGTCGTAGTGTTCGGCCCAGATGTGGTTGCTGGTCTCGGCCTCGACCAGCTGTGCAGTGACGCGTATACGATTGGCCGCCCTTCGCACGCTACCTTCGAGCACATAGCGCACGCCCAACTCGCGCCCGACCTGCTTCACGTCGACCGCTCGGCCCTTGTAGGTGAAGCAGGAGTTGCGCGCGATGACGAACAGCGAGGGATAGTGCGATAGCGCGGTGATGATGTCTTCGGCAATCCCGTCGGCGACAAAGTCCTGCTCCGGATCGCCGCTCATGATCATGAACGGCAGCACCGCGATTGACGGCTTGTCGGGCAGCGGCGGGGGAGTGGCTGCCGTCGCGGTGGCGGTCTCACCGCGAACGCGATAGGCGCGGATCGGATGCTCGATGTTCTTGACCCTCTGCTCGCCGAGATCGGAGAAGGCGAGGGGCAGCTTGGTTCCGATCTGGTCGCGCACCATGGCCGAGATGCAGATCCCGCCGGGCTCGGCGAGGGCTTCAAGGCGTGCGGCGATGTTGACGCCGTCGCCAAACAAATTCTCGCCCTGCACGAGGACGTCGCCGATATGCACGCCGATGCGGAAGCGCATCTGCTCACCCGCGGGTCGGGCTGCGCTCTCTTTGCCGATCGAATCCTGAACCGCGACGGCGCATTGGACGGCATCGACCGCACTGGCAAAATCGGCAACGACGCTGTCGCCGGCGCTGCCAAAAATCCGTCCGCGATAGGCCGCGATGCGCTCGTCGAGAATGGCGCGGCAGGCGGTCAGCCGGCGTAGGGTGCCCACCTCGTCCTGTTCCATCAGCCGGCTATAACCTGCGACATCGGCGGCGAAGATCGCCGCGAGCTTGCGGACCGTTTCTTCTTTCTCGCGCACGGCGCCGACAAAGCGGAACCCCTTGCCGTGCGTCGTGCGAATGAGGCGTTGTTCTTCCCCCCGGTCGCCGATCGCGGTGCGCGCCGCGTTGATCCGCGTAAACAGTGTCGATTCGGAAACGATGCGCCCGTTCCACACGGCAGCGAGCAAATCGTCTTTGCTGACGACGCGCTCGCGATTGCGGATCAGGTACTCGAGGACGTCGAAGACTTGACGCTGAAGGGAGACTGGCGCGCTCCCGCGCCGCAGCTCGCGCCGCGCCGTATCGAGCGAAAAATCTTCAAAGGAGTAGAGCAATGTACTGCTCCGCCCATCGGCGAGGAGAGCACTCCTACTCGCACATTAACCAGCCTGACATTCAGGCCCATGTCGGTCAAGGTAGTTACTTGCAAATCGCGCGGCGACCGCTCGGTTCGGTGCAGCCGCGAAACGGTTCCTCTGGCCGACCAAGTCTCCCAACGGAGCCTTAGCGACGGCCCTCTGACCTCTCGTTCCGCGCCTGATCGATCGGCAAATCTCATTTGTTCTTTGACAAATTGCTAATTATATGTTATTTCGGCAATATTGGCAATCGATTAGCGCAAGGATAGTGGGGTTGTCGCCGCAAACACGCGCATCCGCTGGGATTGGCTTTTCAGATTTTACGACGGCTTTCCCTGACGCGGGTGTCGCATTGTCATTTTAGGAGTTGGCGATGCCTGATCTCAACCTGATAAAACAGGGGGAACAGGGTTACCGGGCAATCCCGCCGGCCGGCCGCGCGGGGCTCGCCCCATTTTGCGCCGCAAAGTAATGAGGTCTGTTGCCTCAACGCCGCGGACGGTTGGCGATGTACTCCGCGCTTTGCATTTCGATCAGCCGCGAGATTGTGCGCCGGAACTCGAAGGTGCCGTCGCCGGCGGTATAAATTTCGTCCGGCGGCACTTCGGCTGAGGCGATCAACAGGATGCGCAACTCGTAGAGCGTGTCGATCAGGATGTCGAAGCGCCGGGCCTCGTTGCGCTGCTGCGGGGAAAGGCGTGGGATGCCTTCGACGATGACCGCAGGGAAGCGCTCGGCGATCGCGAGGTAATCGGCAGCGCCGAGTGGGTTGGCGCACAGCTCCTCGAAGGAGAACCAGGCGACCCCGCGCGCCATCCGCAGGATGACGAGCGGGCGGCCTTTCACGGTAAGAGTTGCCCTGACACCGGCTGCGCCATCGGTCAGCTCGGCAAAGGTGTGTTCGAGCGCGTCGTGCGACGCCTCGTCGAGCGGGTGGTGGTAAACCGGCTTGCCGTGCAGACGGGCGAGCCGGTAGTCGCGTCCGCTGTCGAGCTCAAGCACATAGAGCTTTTGCTTGAGCAGCGCGACGAACGGCAGAAACCGCTCGCGCTGCAGGCCGTGCTCGTAGAGCTCGTCCGGCGCGCGGTTCGAACGTCGTGACGACCACGACCCCGGCGTCGAACAATGCCCTGAACAGGCGTTCGAGGATCATCGCATCGGCGATGTCCTCGACCTGCAACTCGTCAAAGCACAGCAGGGTCGCCTCGGCGACCAGATCGCTCGCGACCTTGGCGATCGGCCGGTCGGTTTGGGCGCGCCGCTCCCTCTCGATGCGATCGTGCACCTCGAGCATAAAGGCGTGGAAGTGCACCCGCCGCTTGCGTGAATTCGGCACCGAATGGAAGAACAGGTCCATCAGCATCGATTTGCCGCGGCCGACCGGACCGCACAGATAAAGCCCGACCGGCGGGTGACTGCCGCCGTTCTCGGCAAGGCCGAAACGGGCGAGCCAGCCGCGCAAACCTGTTTCCGGCCGGTAGTGCAGCAAGGCGCGATAGAGGCTCTGGAGCCGCTCGACGGCGAGCTGCTGGGCCGGGTCGGGATGCAGCAGCCCTCGCTGGCAAAGCGCGCGGTAGACCGCCATCGGTTCCGTAGTCGGCGCCGCGGCTGTGCCCGCATCCGGTGCCGTCACAATGAGCTGACTAGATTCGCTGCGATCGACGGGCCGGTGTTCCGAGGTTAATTTCCATCAGGGTTAGGGCGAAGGAGAAGAAGATGAACGAAGATCGTTTCAACATGGATATCCGCAAATTCTTAAAAGTTGTCGGCGTGACCTCGCAGCGCGAAATCGAGACTGCGGTCCGGGACGCGCTCGCCAAGGGCAAGCTCAGCCAAAATGCACAACTGAAGCCGCGCGTGACCCTGTCGATCCCGGAACTCGGGCTCGAACACGTCGTCGACGGCGAAATCGGGCTGTCTTAGCCAGCCCGGCTCGCCCGCCGCCGCTTCGCTATTTCGCGGCGGTCACCATGATTTCGACCAGCAATTCCGGGCGTGCCAGATCAGCCTTTACGCAGGCGCGGGCCGGCGGGTTCTCGGGATCGACCCAGGCGTTCCACACCGAGTTCATCTCGGCGAACAGCGCCATGTCCTTGATCCACAGATTGGCCGAGAGCAGGTTCGACTTGCTGGTCCCGGCCTGGGCAAGGTAGCCGTCGATCTTATCGAGGATCTGCTTGGTCTGGCCCTTGATGTCCTGGCTCGTGTCGCCGGCGGTCAGACCGGCGAGATAGACTGTGTCACCGCGCACGACGCAGCGGCTCATGCGCGGCCCTGGCGGCTGGGTCCGGTCGAAACGGGTGATGGCCATCGGCGAATTCTCCAGTAACGTGGATGCGGAAGAAAAAGCGGTCAGCCCGGGGTCTCCGGCGGCGAAACGTAGTTGACGATCCGCTTGCCGTTGGTGTGGACGCCGAAGGTGACGAGCGGCCGGTCGCCCACTACCCGGAAGGCGTGCACCCGGTTTGCAGGTACGGCGATCGTGACCCCGGGCTCCATCATTACCACACCTTCTTCGCCATCGAGCCAAGCCTCACCGCGCCCCTCGACGACGGTCAAGATCTCGGCGTAAGGGTGCGAGTGCGCCGGCGTCGCGTATCCCGGCTGCGAGGTCTGGATGCCGGTGCGGATCGGCAGCCCCTCACCGGTGTCGTCGCCGATGATCGGCTGATAGGCGGCGCCGCCGGGCAGAGTTACCGTCGGGCGATCGGCATGGCGAATGACGGTCAGCGCGTCGAGCATCGGCTCCCTCCTCGGCCATTGGTAAGAGCCGAAGCTATCA
>CAWEWR010000018.1:0-34337 GCA_963812675.1 uncultured Alphaproteobacteria bacterium
TGATCCGCCCGGACACATTCCCATACGAGACGCGCACCGGCTGGATCTACGACACCGGGAATTATGCTGCGGCAATGGCCAAGTGCCAAGCCTTGGCCGACTGGGACGGCTATGCCGCGCGGCGCGCGCAGAGCGAGGCCGCCGGCAAATACCGCGGCCGCAGCATCACCTACTATGTCGACAATACCGGCGTCTTCAACGAGCGCATGGAATTGCGCTTCGACCCCAGTAGCGAATTGACGATTGTCGCCGGCACCCTGTCGCACGGCCAGGGGCACGAGACGACCTATGCGCAGATGGCCGCGGACTGGCTCGGCGTGGCGGAGGACAAAATCCATCTGGCGCAGGCCGACACCGACGAGGTCGCAATCGGCCGCGGCACCTACGCGTCGCGCAGCATGATGATCGGCGGCAGCGCCTTGCGCGCCGCGGCCGACGAGGTCATTGAACGCGGCAAGCGTTTTGCCGCGCATTTCATGGAGGCCGACGCGGCTGACATCGCCTTTGCCGACGGCTCGTTCACGATCGCCGGCACCGACCGCTCGATGCCGATCGAACAAGTCGCGCAGATGTCGTTCCTCCCGGTGGGCCTGCCTTCGGAGCTCGGCGTCGGCCTGCAAGGCGCCGGCGCCTTCTCCTCGGACATGCCGAGCTTCCCCAATGGCTGCCATATATGCGAGATCGAGATCGACCCGGAGACCGGCGCAGTCGAACTCGACCGCTACACGGTCGTCGACGATTGCGGCACCGTGATCAATCCGCTATTGGCGAAGGGCCAGATCATGGGCGGCATCGCACAAGGCGCCGGGCAAGCACTCTACGAGGACATCGTCTACGACCGCGACAGCGGCCAGCTCCTGACCGGCACGTTGATGGATTACGGCATCCCGCGCGCCGACACGATACCGCGGGTCACTGTCGACTTCAGCCCCGTCCCCAGCACAACAAACCCATTGGGCGCCAAAGGCGTCGGCGAAGGCGGCACCGTCGCCTCGACGCCGACAGTGATGAACGCAATCCTCGACGCCCTCGCCCCGCTCGGCGTCACCGATGTGCCAATGCCCGCCACCCCCGAGCGCATCTGGCGCACGATGCGCGAGCACCCAAGGCCCTGACGCGCATCTCGTCAGCAGTGGCACCGCCCAGAATCCGCCGCGGAAGGCCGCCACGGCAGCCCTTTCGTGTCTGAGAAATGCCATGAGCCGAGATCGTGCTGTAAAGTCACGAGACCGGCCTATTTCTGCTCTCATTCTGTGCGCCGGACGGTGCGAAGGCCGGCGGGCGGCGACAGTCGCTGTGAACCGCTCGAGGACCTGGCGGAACAGCCCGGGCGGCAGAAATCCGTACTCGAAGCGCTCGGGCTCAACGGAAGATACCGGGCGGAGATCGGGACCGGGCCAGACGAAGCGGTTTATCTCGCTGACCATGATCCATGACCGGTCCTCATCGAGGCCCAGCCGGCGCTTGACGGCGGACGGAATCTCCACGGCTTCCTCGGGGTGCTGTGGCGGGCTATGCGTCACGGGAACCACCGCAACCACCGTATTCCCGCCGTCGTCTCGGATCGAAAGTACGACGGCGCACGGCCGATCCTTCAGGCCCTCCTCCTGCCCCTCATGCGCCTCGCTGCTCCATAGGTAAGCGTAGGAGATGACTAGCCCCAGCTCAGGGGTGGGAAGCGGCACACATGGCCTATTTCAGTTCGGCGTCGAGGTGGTCGTGGCGCGGATCCATTCTCCCCTGCGCGATCTGCGCCACCTCGTCGTCGGTCAAATCCTCCACTCGTATCACCTCGCGCGACCGGCGTTTGAGCTTGCGGTATTCATCGACCGATATCATTACCAGGCGCTCACGGCCATTGCGGGTGATCGCGACGGGCTGGGTTAGGGCTTCGTCCTGGTACCGGCCGAAATGACGCTGAAACTCGGCTGCCGTCACCGTGATCATACCTACAGGATCTCCGCCATACGTAATTTCCGTATTATACGTATTTGTGCGGGGATTTCAAACCGGGTTGTCGGCGCAACGGGCTCACGCCAGGCGCTATTCGGCGGCTTTCTCCTCGGTGCCGAACATCGGGTAGTTCGTGTCGTCGATGAAGGCTTCGTCGCCTTCGGTCGGCACCGGCTCGGCGTAGTCGATCGCGCCCTGGATGTTGTCGCCCCAGACCTCGCGCGGCAATTCGTAGAGCACTTCGACGCCGTAGCCGTTGGGATCGACGATGTAGAGGCTGTGCGTCATGCCGTGATTGACGCGGCGCTCGAACTCGACGCCCTTCGCGCGCAGCCAGGCCAATTGCTTCAGCCACGCCTCGCGGTTCGGCATCTGGATCGCGATGTGGTTGATCGCGACCGGCTCGTCGAACATCGACCATTCGGCCGGCGGCTTCGGCAGGTTGGGGTTCTCGCATAAATTCGCTGTTGACAGGGCGCAGGTATTAAGACAAGGTTGACGTTGCTATATCGCAGGGAGGACCGGGTGTGAAGACGGCAGCAGACGCCGTTTTGTTTCAGCTGAAGAGCCTCGGCGAGGCTCGGGCCGAGACGCTCGCCCGGCGGCTCGGGATCAGCGTGCAGGCGGTGCGGCAGCGGCTGGAGCGGCTCCTTGCCGATAACTTCGTCGCATTTTCCGATTGCGCGCAGGGTCGCGGCAGGCCGCGACGGCTGTGGTCGCTGGCGCCGAGCGCGGCATCCCTGTTTCCCGATACTCATGCGCAGCTCACTGTCGATCTGATCGGCACGATCCGCAGCGAACTCGGCGAGACGGCATTGGCGCGGCTGCTCGAGCGACGCCAGGAACAGATCACTGCTGCCTACAGCAAGCGGCTCGCCCGCGAGCCTGATATGGCAAAAAAGCTGACAGCGCTCGCTGACATGCGCTCGGCCGAAGGGTATATGGCGCGGGTCGAAACGCTTGGCGAGGCCTTTCTGCTCGTCGAAGATCACTGTCCCATCTGCGCCGCGGCAATGACCTGCCAGGGATTCTGCAGCATCGAACTGCAGGTCTTTCGAAACCTTCTAGGTCCCCTCTGGCATATCGAACGCGAGGACCATCTCCTCACCGGCGCACGCCGCTGCGCCTACAGGATAACTTCCGCAGCCGCGCCCGCTGCGAAACCGCAAAGATCCAGACCTAGTCGTCATTGCGAGGAGCAAAGCGACGAAGCAATCTCAGGCCAGCAGCGCGCCAATCACGAGATTGCTTCGCTGCGCTCGCAATGACATCTGCCTGGAGGAACGAAGATGCTTACCGCGACTGGGTTGAAACGCAGCGAGCTCGGCAGCGATGGCAAGAAGCTCGTGCGACATGACGGCAAGCAGGTTCTCGTCATTGCGCAAGAGAGTCGTGTATTCGCGATCGCCAATCGCTGCCCGCACGAGGGCTATCCGCTGAGCGAAGGCACAATTGGGCCGGGATGCGTGCTGACCTGCAACTGGCACAATTGGAAGTTCGATCTCGCCAGCGGCGCGGCGCTGGTCGGCCGCGACCCGGTTCGCACCTATGAGGTCGCGGAGCGGGGCGGCGAAATCTTCATCGATTTCCGCGACCCGCCGGCGGCGGAATGCCGCGCTCGCGCGCTGCGTGGTGTGGAGGCCGCCATCCTGGACAACGACAGACCACGAATGGCGCGCGAAGCGGCGCGGCTGGAATGCGCCGGCTTTGATGCCCGCGAGGCGGTGGTCCACGCCTTCCGGGTCTGCGGGGAGCGGCTCGAAGACGGCATGACGCACGCCCACGCCGCGGCCGCCGATTGGCTGCTGCTCGCCACGCGCGCCGAAACGCCGGCCGAAAAACTCGCCGCCCAACTCGAACCGCTCGGCCATCTCGCCTGGGATACCCAGGGTGCGGGCGAATTTCGTTACCCCGAAGCTGCGGCGGAGTGGAACGCCGCTGGCTTCGTTGCGGCGGTCGAGGCGGAAGACGAGGGCGCCGCGATTGCCCATATTCGCGGCGCGCTCGCGCAACGCCTGCCTTATGGGTCACTGCGTGCCGCGATTGGCGAAGCGGCCCTCGCCCATTACGCCGCTTTTGGTCATTGCGCAATCTACACGATGAAAGCCGGTCAGCTGATCGAGCAGTTGGGCGATGGGGTCGCCGAGCCGGTATTGCTCGCCCTGACGCGCATGCTGGTGCGTGCGAGGCGCGAAGAACGCCTTCCCGAGTTCCGCGGCTATACGAAGGCGCTGGCCGAATGGGATGGGTCCGGCGCCACCGGGGCGGGCGTGTCTGATTTCGTCGGGCTCTCCATCGAGGGTGCATTGCGGCGAGCATTGGCCTCCGCGGGCCGGCCGATGCGTGAGCTCTACAACGCGCTGCTCGGCGCTGCCGCATACAACCTGCTGCATTTCGACACCGCATTCGAGCGCGCCACCGACAATGCGATTGCCGACAATGTCGGATGGCTCGATTTCACGCACGCGCTGACCTTTGCCAATGCCTGCCGCCACATATGCGACGAGCGGCCCGATCTGTGGCCGCGAGCGGCGTTGCAATTGGCGCTGTTTATCGGGCGCAACCGGAAATATGTGCGCGCCGTCGATGATGAGCCGCGCTGGCGCATCAACGATCGCGGCGGCTTTCTCGCCGGCGCGACGAACGCGCTCTACGATCACGGCATTCCCGAACCGATCATTGCCTGCCATCGGCTGAAGGTCCTCGTCGCGTTGGAGGACGAGTTGCGAGCGGCACCCGACGCCGCATGGGGCGAGACGGCCTGCGCCGCGGTGAACCGCTATCTCCACACGCCGATGAAGCGCCATCACGGCCTGCGAACCGCCGCGCAGGCGCTCGACTTCGTCGCCAAGGAAGGATAGGCGACAGACCCGCAGCGTGATGGGCGCCCAGAGCTATCTCAGGCCCGGAGCCGTCGAGCGGATCTTCGGCCGTCTTCTCACATTCTTTGTTCGGACCGGCTTGGTCCGCGGCCACTTCTACGTTCTCGAAGTCCGTGGTCGAAAGAGTGGCAGGACATTGACGCTGCCGGTGGACCCGATCGAGTTTGAGGGGCGCCACTACCTGGTCTGCGCGCGCGGCAATTCCAACTGGGTGCGCAATGCCCGCACGTCAGGCGAAGTCGTGCTCGTCCGCGCGATGCGCCGCCGGCAATATGCCGTGCGCGAACTTCCGCCGGGCATCCGATCGCCGATTCTCAAAGCCTATCTCGATCGCTTCGCAGGCGAGGTGCAGCGCTTCTTTCCAGTACCGAAGGGGTCGCCGGTGGAATTGTTCAATGACCTGGCGCCGCGTTACCCGGTCTTCGAGCTGCAGCCAATGGACGAGGCCACACCCGGCGCCGGTGCGGCACCGCGATGAAGACGCGGCCGGGTTTTCGGACCGCTCTCTTCCGCGCCGGGTCACAAGAAGCTGGGCAGCACAATCTCCCGGATCACGCGGGTCGGCGGAACCCATTGATCAGGCGCATCATAATTGCCGGCGGTTATAGCCACGACCATATCGAGGCTGGGAAACACGAAGAGCCGCTGGCCGCCATTGCCGATTGCACTCCAGAAATGCTCGAGCCGCGACCGGTCCCAACGCGGTCCCGTTGAAACGGTAAATGCGAATTTGCCCAGATACCAGTGGTAGCCGTACTGGCGGATCTCGTCGACGTCGACCCTGGGCGAGGTCGACCGCTCAACCCATTGCGCCGGCACGACGCGCTTGTCGCCCCACCTGCCGCCTTGCAGCATCATCAGGCCGATACGGGCCAGATCGCGCGGGGTCATGCGCAAGCCGGACGCGGCAATCGCTTCGCCGGTGCGATCGGCAAGCCATTCCGTCGCGCCGATGCCGAGAGGATCGAACAAAGTGTCGCGCGCGAAATCATGTAATGGTTTCCCGGTGCCTTTTGCGATGATCCGCGCCAACAATGCGGTCGCGCCGCCACTGTAAATCCAGCGCTTACCCGGCTCCATCACGACCGGCGCGCCAAGGATAAAGCGGTAGCGATCCGCAGCCGTATCCATTGCGATTTCGCTGTTGGTTGGATCGGAATAAGGAACGCTGAGCTCATCCCAATCCGTCCCCATCGTCATCGTCAGCGCATTGCCGATGGTCCAGCGGTTGCGGGCGGGGTCGGCTGCAAGATCGGTGTATTCGGGAAACGAGGCAAACAGCGGCGCATCCGGCGGCGGCACCTTTCCGCCGGCGAGCGCGATGCCATAGAGCAGGCCAACGATGCTCTTCGACACGGAACGCAAATCATGCAGTCTATCGGCGTTGAACGCGACCTTGCCCAACGGGCTACCCCGCGCGTAGTCGTCTCCCTCGAAATAACGCTCGAGCACAAGACGTCCCTTGCGCACGATGACGACGCCATGCAGGTTCCAAACGCGCTTCTCGGTGATTGCCTTGTCGAGCGCTGCTTCAAGACCGGATGTGAAACCCGCTTCGCTCGGAGAAATGGCAGCCCAGTCGGCCTCGGCTGCTGAGGTCGTTGGAATTGACTGCCCCATGAAAATGCCCCCTGCGCCTACCTGAACTTGCCTTCGGCTCGGTCTTGCAATGACCACCACCGCTCATATCAAATCCCGCTACACCGGCGAAAGCCGGTGCCTACGGCAAAAATGGATCCCGGCCTTCGCCGGCAAAGCGGGGGTGTCGAGCCTGAGAAATACGAGGAGATCCGGAGCTGACCGACGACTGGGCATGCCTGGCCGGGGTCAGGCGCGTGCGCCCCGCAGCGCCTGCCAGATGCGCTCGCTGGTCGCCGGCATGTCGAGGTTTTTGACCCCGAGCGGCGCGAGCGCATCGATGACGGCGTTGACGATCGCCGGCAGCGCGCCGACCGTGCCGGCCTCGCCCGCGCCCTTGGCGCCCAATGGATTGCGCTTGGTGGGCACCGGGTTCGACGTGATTTCCATATATGGCATCGTGTCCGCGCGCGGCATGCAGTAATCCATAAAGCTGCCGGTCAGGTTCTGCCCCGATTCACGGTCGTAGACAACCTGCTCCATCAGAGCCTGACCCAGCCCCTGCGCGACGCCGCCATGGATCTGGCCCTTGAGGCCGATCGGGTTCACCACCGTGCCGACATCGTCGACGACAACGTAGCGAACGATCTCCAAAGCGCCGGTATCGGGGTCGATCTCGACTTCGCAGACGTGGCAACCATTGGGATAGGTGTTGTCGTCGGGGGCGAAGGTGCCGGTCTCGTAGAGGCCGCCTTCGAGCCCCGGCGGCAGGCGGCCGGCCTGGAATGATGCCTTGGCGACATCGGCGATGCCGACGCGCCGGTCGGTGCCGGCCACCGAGAAATTGCCCCCATCGGAGTTGACGGCGAATTCGATGTCGGGGTCGGCGGCTTCGAGCAAATGCGCGGCAATGCGTTTGCCCTTGGCGATGACCTTGTCGGCCGCCAACCACAAGGCCGAGCCGCCGATCACCGTCGAGCGCGAGCCGTTGGTCCCGATTCCGAAGGCGACGCGGTCGGTGTCGCCGTCGATGTACTGCACGGTCGCCGGATCGAGCCCGAGCTTTTCGTTCAGAATTTGCTTGAAGGTGGTCTCGTGGCCTTGGCCCTGGTTCTTGCTGCCCATCAGCAGGGTCGCGTTGCCGCTTGGGTGAAAGCGAATCTCGGCAAACTCCTGGCCGGGCCCCGCCGCCTTCTCGATCGGGTTGGCAATGCCGATCCCGCGCAGCTTCCCGCGCGCCTTCGCCTCGTCGCGCCGCGCCGGGAAGCCGGCCCAATCGGCTTGCGCCAGTGCCGTCTGCTGATTGGCGGGGAAATCGCCGCAATCGTAATTCAGGTTCAAGGCGGTCTTGTACGGCATTGCCGAGGCCGTAATCAGGTTCTTGGTGCGCAATTCGACGGGGTCGAAGCCCAGTTCGCGCGCGGCGTCGTCGATCAGGCGCTCGATGACATAGGTCGCCTCGGGCCGTCCCGCGCCGCGATAGGGCGCGGTGCCATTGGTATTGGCCATCACCGCCAGCACCGCGACGTAGGCTGCCGGGATGTCATAGGTGCCGGTCAAGGTGCCGACATTGCCGAAGGTCGCAAGCAGGTTGCGTTCGGACGAGATGTAGGCGCCGACATTGGCCAGCGTCTTGACTCGGAGCCCCAGGAATTTGCCGTCCTTGTCAACCGCCAGCTCGGCGTCGCTGACATTGTCGCGGGCGTGCTCGTCGGCCTGGATGGCTTCACTTCGTTCACACATCCATTTGACCGGCCGGCGCAATTTCTTCGCCGCGAGCAATACCAGCCGATGCTCCGGATATTGCCAGCCCTTGGTGCCGAACCCGCCGCCGACATCGCCGGCGATGACCCGGATCTTGCTTTCCGGGATCTTGAAAATACGAGTGGCGAGCGCCTGACGCACGCGGTGCGGGTACTGCACATCGGCGCAGAGCGTGAAGCGGTCCTCGCCCGGGTCCCATACGCCGATCGCACCGCGCGGCTCCATGAAATGTGCATAGACCCGGCTGATCACGTAGCGGCGCTTGACGATGTGGGCTGCCTTGGCAAAGGCCGCCTCGGTCGCGGCCTTGTTCCCCGCCTCGAACAGGTTCGAGATGTTGTCCGGGCACTCATCCCACACTGCGATCTTGCCCTCCACCGCCTCGGCGGTGTCGGTGACCGAGGGCAACGCCTCATAATCGATGTCGATCAGTTCGGCGGCGTCCTTCGCCTGTGCCAGCGTCTCGGCCACCACGAAGGCGACCGGTTCGCCGACATATCGCACCGTGCCCTGCGCGAGGCCGAGATGAGCGCGGGCGAACATCGGCGACCCGTCCGGCCGCTTGCGCTGAAACGGCACGCCCATGACGCCGAGCTTGGCCTCGACCAGGTCGTCGCCGGTCATGATCAGCAGGACCCCCGGCGCGGCCTTCGCCGTCCTGAGGTCGAGCGCGCGGATGCGGGCATGGGCGTGCGGCGAGCGCAGCACGTAAGCGTATGCTTGGCCGAGCAGGTTGTTGTCGTTCTGAAAACGGCCGTTGCCGCTCAAAAGGCGCTTGTCCTCGAAACGCCGCACCGGCTGCCCGATTCCGAACTCGCCCATTACTCGACCCCGTGCACTCGTTCGCAGATCGCCACTCCCCCACCATAATCCCGGAAGCGAGGCGCGCAACGTCGGCGAGAGCTACGAGGTCAGTTCGTCAAACGCACAAACTCATCAACCGTGCTGCAGGCAATCGTCTCACTCGAATCGCCTTTTTTGGAGGACCTGATCTCGACGTTGCGCGCGTAATGGGCGTCTTCAACCCGGCCGTAGATGTACCCGAGTCTCACTCCTTGCTCGGACCTCCAGCAGTCGAAGGCGTAGCCGCCCCTCCTGGTTAAAATAGGTCCAACAACGATATGCATGGCCGCTCCTTTCAGAAGTGTCGGATGCCCACCGACTTGCCCATCGCGGGTCTCATCATCTGCCAGATCGCCCGGCGAGATTGTGAGCTGGCTCACACGACACGTATTCACATTCTCTGGTAGTCCGACCTCCCCCGTCGAATAGTCAGTGTAGTTTCAAAAAGTTAATCTCATTCGGGAATTGATAGTTAAGTCAAAAATATTCGAGGTTAAATTGTCACTCCACGATCGGGTGTGGGCCTGGGTGTCTGAGACGATCCGGGGGGTCGAAAATCGTCTCCCACCCTGACGCTTGGTGTCCGCGGCTCCAGTAGTGGACACGTCGGCTCACGACATGCCGGGTTTTGGCATGAGTTGAGAGCCAGTTTCCGGCGAACTGCCGAGTCTCAGGTCAGGTCCCCAAGACGCACTCGGTAGGTTCGATCTTCGATCACAATCTGGGCGTGTTCACCGTCACCGAGATCGCGATCGAAAACACCAACGCGGCTCCGCCAGCGCACCCTGTCCCCCGGACTAAGGCGGGTTATTTGGGGTTGCAAAGGTGCCGCGCGCCGAGTGCGGCGTTGACTTGCCTTGCGCGGCTCGCCGCCTGGCAATCGCTGTGTACCGGACATGTTGTCGCCTCGATGAAAAAGCCGTCACCTCATCGGCAGGGACCGCCAGGGCGGAGGATAGCCGATGTTCCGTCAGCCTGCGTCAGAGCCCGCACTTCCCTAGTTTTACAACAACGCAAACGCGTAAACACTACCGACTCCGAAGCGTTTCGGCCCGCCCCCAGCAGGGCGGGGCAAACCGCGTTGAGTTGCCATTCATCCTCAACTCAACGAGTTGGGGCGCTTCATTTAGGGTGGCAGAGCCCCTCGTAACCTGAACCGTGCGATCGTGCAACCCCGATCAGCGAAAAGCACGCAAGTAAGCCTCTTTACCCTCGACTACGCACCATGCAGGCTCCGCAACGGCCGAGACGAGCCACAGCTCGTCTATCACCTGCGTGCCGCGATCTGCTGGCAGCCCGAGGTCAAGGGGCTGACGATGATGACCAACAGCCAGTACAATGGCTGGCGCTTCGAAGACGTATGGCTGGACAGATAAGCCCGGAGGAAACGAGGATGGCGGAGGAGAGCGCGGCGAGCCTGGTCGAATACGCCTGCACGGACCAGGTCGCGACCCTAACCCTCAACCGGCCGCAACGGCTCAACGCCTTCAGCGACGAGCTGGTGCGGCATCTGGCGGATGCGCTGCGCCGCTTCGATCTCGACCCGGAGGCGCAGGTCGCGGTCATCTGCGGCAATGGCCGCGCCTTTTCCAGCGGCGCCGATGTGCACCAGCGGCAATTGCGCAAGCGGGAGGAGTTCCTCGAACATGGCGGGCCGCAGGGCTGGGGCGCCAATTCCGGCGACCTGTTGACGCGATCGGTCAATTGGAAGCCGGTCATCGCGGCGCCGCACGGCTACGCGATGGGCCTTGCGCTCGGCATCGTGCTCGAATGCGACCTGATCGTCGCCGCGGCCGGCACCAAATTCCAGGTGACCGAAACGTCGCGCGGCCTCGGCGGCGCCAAATACTGGGCCTTGTTGAATTTCCGCGGCGCCGCCGCCTTCGCGACCGAGGTGACCCTGACCGGCCGGTTCTTCACCGCCGAGGAGGCGCTCGCCGCCGGCATCATCAACCGCGTCGCGCCCGAAGGCCGGCACCTCGAGGTCGCCTATGAACTCGCCGCCGAGGTGGCAAAGAACCCGCCGCTCTCGGTCCGCGCGACGGTGCGCACTCGCCGCTGGTACATGGACCAGCTCGAGCGCGAAGTGACGATGCAGACCGCGCCCCTGAAGCTCTACCTCACCGAAGACTTCCAGGAAGCCGCCCGCGCCTTCGCCGAAAAGCGTCAGCCCGGCCCCTTCAAGGGCCGCTGAGCGGCGGTGGGCGGCAATGGACCTGCGGCAGCCGATCGCAGGCTTTCTACAATTTCAGCTCGCGCAACTGCTTCACGTCGGCGCGGCCGGCGCTGAGGATGTAGCCGACATCGGAGCCGCCGGTCAGGTAACGCACGCCGAGGCGCAGCAGCCAGCTCTGGAACTCGAAATCCTGGCGCACGCCGCCGACCCCCATCGACTTGCTGTGGCCCTTTGCGGCTCGGGCGACCCTCTCGAAGGCAGCGCGCATCCGCTCGTGAGTGTACTGCCCGGGAATGCCCAGCTCGGTCGACAGGTCCGAGGCGCCGATATGCAGCACATCGATGCCGTCGATCGCGGCGATCGCATCAGCGTTCTCGACCGCCTCGGGCGTCTCGATCATCGCCATCAAGATGGTCTGCTCGTTGAGGACCTTGCACACCTCGGCCTGGGGGATGGCGGCATAGCCGAGCTGAGGACCGCTGCCGAAGGCCGAGCGGTGGCCCTTCGGTGCATAGAGGCAGGCTTCGACGATCGCCCCCGCCTCGGCGGCGTTCTGGACATGCGGCACCATGACCCCCTGGGCGCCGCAGTCGAGGATCCGGGTCGCGTCATGCGGGTCGTGCGAGGTGACCCGGGCTATCGGCGTGATCCCCATGCCCAATGCCGCGACGCATACCCCGGCCGCGGTTTCGAGCGACGTCGGATTGTGCTCGAGGTCGATATAGACCGCGTCGAACCCGCACGCCGCCGCAATCATCGCGATGTTCGGAGTGCGCAACTGGTTGACCCCCATGCACAGCACCAGCTCGTTGGCTTTCAGCATCTTCTTGACGCGATTCTCGCCGATCTGTGTTGGCATCGCATTCCTCCCAAGGGGGTTAACGAGATTTCGGTGCTAGAATACGCGAACAAGCCCCGACGCTCGATCACATCAGCGGTCTCCTGGAGACGAAAAGTGACGCCAGTCGACTCGATCCGCTTCCAGTTTACCCCCGATCTCACGATCTGCCGTCTTCTGAACGGGATGTGGCAGGTCTCCGGCGCCCACGGGTATATCGACCCCGCTGGCGCAATCGCAGAGATGTTCGCGTATCACGACGCCGGGTTTACGACTTGGGACCTGGCCGATCATTACGGCCCGGCTGAAGATTTCGTCGGAAGCTTCCGGCGCCAGTTCGCCGCCCGTCACGGCGTCGAGCGGGTTTCCGAGATCCAGGCCTTCACGCAGTGGGTTCCGGCTCCGGGCCGGATGACCCGGCGGGTCGTCGACGAAGCAATCGGCATCTCGCTGTCGCGAATGGGCGTGGAATGCCTCGACCTGCTCCAATTCCATTGGTGGGATTACAATGACGCTAGCTATCTCGACGCGCTCAAGCATCTCGCAGACCTCCAGCACGAAGGCAAAATCCGTCACCTTGGGCTAACGAATTTCGATACCGAGCGTTTGGGCGTGATAGCCGATCACGTTCGCATCGTCTCGAACCAGGTTCAGTATTCGCTCATCGATCGCCGGGCCGAGATCCGGATGGCTCCGTTCTGCCGCGACCGCGCAATTACGCTTCTTGCCTATGGCACCCTCTTGGGCGGTCTGCTCTCGGAGAAATACCTGGGCCGCCCCGAGCCCCGGCGGCCCGAGCTCGGCACCGCCTCGTTGCAAAAGTACAAGACCATGATCGACGCGTGGGGCGGATGGACCCTGTTCCAGGAACTGCTCGGGGTACTGAAACAAACTGCCGAGAAACATCGGGTGAGCATCGCCAATATCGGCGTCCGCTACATTCTGGATCGTCCGGCGGTGGCCGGCGTCATCGTCGGCGCGCGGCTCGGCGTAGCGCAGCATATCGCCGAGAATACTCGTGTCTTTGGCTTCGCGCTCGACCCCGGCGATCTTGGCATGATCGAGGCGGTCCTTGCGAAATCGCGCGACCTGACGAAGGTAATCGGCGATTGCGGCGACGAATACCGACATTGACCAAGCCTGTAGGACCGGTCCTCGCACAAACGATTTGTGCCCGAGCGCCCCTCGATGCGGATCGCGACCTACAACGTTAACGGCATCAACGGGCGGCTTGGCAACCTGCTGGGGTGGCTGGAGGAGGCCGCGCCGGACGTCGTCTGCCTTCAGGAGCTGAAGGCGCCCGACGACAAATTTCCTGCCGCTGCGCTCCGAGCGGTCGGCTACGGCGCCGTTTGGCATGGACAGAAGAGCTGGAACGGCGTGGCGATCCTCGCCCGCGGTGCCGAGCCGATGGAGACCCGCCGCGGCTTGCCGGGCGATCCCGACGATACGCACAGCCGGTATATCGAAGCGGCGATCGGCGGCATACTTGTCGGATGCCTCTATCTGCCGAACGGCAATCCGGCACCGGGACCGAAATTCGATTACAAGCTGCACTGGTTCGACAGGTTGACGGGCTACGCCCAAACCCTTTTGGAGAGCGGCGCGCCGGCCGTTCTGGCTGGTGACTTCAACGTCATGCCGACCGATCTCGATGTCTATGCGCCCGAGCGCTGGGTCGATGACGCGCTGTTCCGGCCGGAGGTGCGCGACGCCTACCACCGCGTTGTCGCGCAAGGCTGGACCGACGCGCTGCGGGCGCTCCACCCGGATGAGCGGATCTACACGTTCTGGAAGTATTTCCGGAACACCTTTGCCCGCGATGCCGGATTGCGCATCGATCACCTGCTGCTGAGCCCGTCGCTCGCGGGCCGCCTTGTTGCCGCCGGTGTCGACCGCGAGGTGCGGGCCCGCGAAAGGTCGAGCGATCACGCGCCGGTCTGGATCGAACTTGCGGACGCAAACACCGGATCTGCGCGGCAGCCGAAACGCCGGAGGAAAGATCGATCAGGCTGACATTCCATTTCGACTGAAGTCGCGAAGGTGGGTCTGATCGAGACGAGCGCCGCGCTCGGCGCCTGCCTCCTGGTGCTGGCGGCGGCGGTTGCCCTCGACCGCCGCCCGTACCGCCCCGGCAAGCGCAACTACGTCCCGATCATGATCGTTGCGGTCGCGGCGATCTTGGTGCTCGGGCGGCATCTGGCAACGTTGCTGGGGCATAGATGATGCTCTCTCGACACTAAAGCTCTTGCCTAACCGTCCGTGCCGGTGATACTTAAGCATATGCTTAAGCAATCGCCCGATCTGGACCGGCTGTTCCACGCCCTCGCCGACCCGGCGCGACGTGCGATTGTTGAACGGCTGAGCCGCGGTCCAGCGCCGGTGAGTGAGCTGGCTCGGCCGCTGCCGATGTCGCTGCCTGCGGCTATGCAGCACCTGGGCGTCTTGGAGGGTGCAGGCCTAGTTCGTTCGGAGAAGGTCGGCCGGGTCCGCACCTGCGCCATCGAGCCTCGGGCGCTCAGCCAGGCCGAGCAATGGATCAACGCCCGGCGACTCGAGTGGGAGCACCGCCTCGACCGGTTGAGCGAGTACCTCAAATCCCTAGAAAACGAAGGAGATGGTAATGGCTGAGGTAAGTGAAGCGAAAAAGGACGCTGCCGTGCAGCAACCGCCGCCGCTCAGGCTTTCCCGTGTCTTCCACGCCCGGCGCGAGACGGTGTTCAACGCCTGGAGCTCCGCTGACCACGTGAAGCGCTGGTTCAGCCCGGAGACCTTCACCGTTTCCGACGCCAAAGTGCAGATGTGGGTCGGCGGCTCGTTCGACGTCTGCATGCGCTCGCCCGCTGGCGAGGAGCACTGGATCCGCGGCACGTTCATTGAAGTCACGCCGCACACCCGGCTCGTCATCGACATGCATGTGACCGATAACGCCGGGGAACTGCTGTTCCGCGCCTATACCGAGGTCGAGTTCTCGGATGCGCTGGGCGGGACACAAATGGACGTGGTGCAGGCCTACACTTTCATCGACCCGTCGATCGCCGCGCCGATGGTGGCGGGCGCGCCGGAGGGATGGCGTACCACGCTCGACAAGCTGGAGAAGGTGGTCGTGAGCATGCAAGGTGGAGCCGAGACCGGCGTCCGGTCGGTGGCGCATGCCACTTTCCATCTGGAGCGCACCTATGACGCGCCAGTCGCGCGGGTATGGAAGGCATTGACCGACGAGGCAGCCAAGCAAAAGTGGTTTGGCGGCACACCCGGTCACTGGGAATTACTCGAGCGGCACATGGACGTGCGCGTCGGCGGAAGCGAGCGGGTGAAGGGTCGTTGGGCAGGCGGGGTGGTTTCCACCTTCGACGCTATCTATCACGACGTGATCCCGAACGAGCGGCTGGTCTACAGCTACGCGATGCACCTCGACGACAAAAAGATCTCGGTGTCATTGGCGACCATGCAATTGAAGGCCGGGGGTGGGAAGACCACCCTGATAGTCACCGAGCAGGGCGCGTTCCTCGACGGCTATGATGACGCGGGCTCTCGCGAGCAAGGCACCGGTCATCTCCTCGATGCGCTCGGGGCGTCGCTGAAGGTCTGAGCCGATCGCGCCCGGCGAAGCTCAGGTGGTGCAGATGGTTATTGTGACGTGAGCTTCAGGAGCAGGTGCGTCGGTCAGCACTGAGACCGCGCCCGTTCGGGTCCCAACAGCAGATGAAATCTTGCTGGACCTGTTCGGCGTCCGCGCCGTGGCAGTGGCTTTGCGCTCAGGCCATCGCCTCAGTTCCGCGGGCGCCACTGCGGCGCCGCTACAGTAGCTGAAGGCGACAGCTGCGTGGCCTCTCACTTCATTTGCGTGGATCACATTTGTTGGAAGCCGGCCCGTCCGGTAAAAGGCTTGGCAACGACAAGCCGGCTGTCGACGGTTTTCAGGGGCAGCGCCGGCAGACGGCGTGGAGCCGGTCCGCTTACAACCTTGGCATCTTCCTTCGGATCGTAAGTGGAATAATGGCAGGGGCATTCGAGCAGCTGCCGATCGGGATGCCAGTTGGTGACGTCGCAGCCGGTATGCACGCAGATCGCGGAGTAGGCGACGACACCGTCGGCAGCGTGCTCCTTGGTCTCTGGATCGAAGCCTTCAGGATCGAGACGCAGCAACAGTACCTTATTGAGCCGCGAGCCATTACGCACTGTGCTGGTTGTCGGATCCATCGGCCATGCGAAAGTCTGCTTGCTGTCGAGCGGCAAATCGTCTGGTTTCAGCGGCTCTGGGGATGCCGTGCCGACCGCGACCAATAAATCCCCCTCGTGTGGGCGTTCGCGCGCCGGATCGGTTTGCGCCAATGCCAGACGGGGCGTGAGTGCCAGACGGGGCGTGAGTGCTAGATACAGGCCCAATTCGAGGGCGGCGCGTCGTCCAATCCGGTGTGCTCCGCATCTGAATTCGCGATTCAACCCTTGCCCCCAATGCCAATACTCCGGTCCACACCATGACCGGGCGAGGAGACCTCGCCCGGGGTATCGTGCTCAAGCAGCCAGCTGGTCGCTGATCGGCAGGCGACGGATGCGCTTGCCGGTGGCGGCGAAGATGGCATTGCACAGCGCCGGAGCGAATGGCGGCAGCCCCGGCTCGCCGACGCCGCTCGACGGCACATCGATTCCCGCCGGGACGATGTGCACATCGGTGACCGGCAGCAACTCGTCGATGCGAAGCACTCGGTAGCTGTCGTAGTTGCTCTGTTCGACGCGGCCCTTCTTGAAGGTGATCTCGCCATAGAGCGCGAGAGCCATCCCCATCACCGCGGCGCCTTCAATCTGCGAGCGAATGCGCTCGGGATTGGCGGCGAAGCCGCAATCGATTGCGGTGTCGACGCGGGGCACCGTCACGTGGCCCTTCTCGTCCACCGCCGCCTCGACGACGGTTGCGACATAAGTGAGGAAGCTGCGGTGGACCGCAATGCCCAGACCGTGCCGCGGCGGCAGCTTGCGGCCCCAGTCAGCCTTTTCCGCCACGAGCTCGACGACGCGCCTGAGGCGTGCGGTATCGATCGGGTAGGTCTCGAAGGGATCGCCGTAGTTCCAAAAGTCGGTGACCTCGGGCGACTTGCGGGGATCGACGATGCGGGGCGGCCCGATCAGCGCGAGCAGCATCTCTTTGGGATCGCGTTCGGTCGCCTTGGCGAGTTCGGCAACGAAGGACTGCACCGCGAAGCCGTGCGGGATGTTGTACACCGAGCGGAACCAGCCGATGCGCGTATGGGCGGCGGCCTCGCCGTTCTCGCAGCGCAAATTGGGGATATCGAACGGCACATCGACCAACCCCATGCCAAGCTCGAAGGGGGCTTCGTGCGTCTGGTCGGGCTTGAAGATCGACAGGATGGTCGGCGCGACGCTGCGATGGCGCCAAGCCACCACCTTTCCGTTCGCGTCGAGGCCGGCGTCGATGCGTTCGGCAGAAACGGTATGATAGTAGGCGTTCTGGAGGTCGTCCTCGCGCGTCCAGATCACTTTCACCGGAGCGCCGTTCATCGCCTTAGACAGTACCGCCGCTTCGAGCACGAAATCGCATTTCGACTTGCGGCCGAAGCCACCACCGAGCAACGCGACGTGCACGGTCACGTCCTCTTCCTTGAGGCCGAGCTTCTTGGCGAGTTCCTCGCGCGTGCCCCCGGGGCTTTGCACGCAAGCCCAGGCCTCGCACTTCCCGTCGGCAATGCGCACGGTTGCGCTCGGCGGCTCCATTGTCGCGTGGGCGAGGTGGGGAATGTAATACTCCGCCGACACGACCTTGGCGGCTGACGCCAGCGCTTTCTCGGCATCGCCGTCGTTGCGCACAACCTTGCCGGGCCGGCGTGCCGTCTCCTCGATCTGCGCCTTGAACGCCGCCGAATTGTAGGAGCCGTTAGGGCCGTCATCCCAGGTCGGATTGAGCGCCTCGCGCCCCTTGATCGCCGCCCAGGTATTGCGCGCGATCACGGCGACGCCGCCCAGCGGCTGAAATTTCGCCGGAGCCGGTGTGCCTTCGATGGTCACGACCTTTTCGACGCCCGGAACCTTCATCGCGGCGTCGGCATCGAATGACACGATCTTGCCGCCGAACACCGGCGGCCGGGCGACGACCGCGTATTTCATGCCGGGGAGCTTGGCGTCGATGCCGTAGGTCGCACGCCCGGTGGTGATGTCGAACAGATCGACGATCGGGGTCGTGCCCTTGCCGATATAACGGAAAGCGCTGGGATCCTTGAGCTTGATCTGATCGGCCGTTGGCGTCGGCAATGCGCTGGCCGCGGCGGCCAGCTCGCCATAGCCGAGCTTGCGCCCCGAGGCTTTGTGAACGACCTCGTGGTTCTGCGCCTGCACCTCGGCTACAGCGACACCCCAGCGGCTGGCCGCGGCGGTCTCGAGCATCTGCCGAGCAGCGGCGCCGCACTGGCGCATCGGCTGAATGTGATGGCGCAGGCTGCGCGAGCCGTCGGTGTCCTGGTTGCCATATTTCTCCTCGTCGCCCGGCGCTTGCACGACGCGCACGCGCGACCAATCGGCTCCCAGCTCGTCGGCGACGATCATCGGCAGGCTGGTGCGCGAGCCGGTGCCCATCTCCGAGCGAATAGCGACAATGGTCACGGTCCCGTCGGGCGCGATCGAGACGAAGAGGTGAGGATCGGACTTGACGCCGTGAGGCATCTTGTCGGCGCCCGTGGCATAAGCGAACGCGGCGCGGGCCGGGACAAACTGGGCAGCGACGACGAGACCGCCGGTGGCGAGAATCCCTTTCAGAAAGCCACGGCGGCTGACATTCTCGATAATGGTGTGGACGCCAGCAGAGTAGACGGGGCTCATGTCAGGCTCCTGTGGCAGCCGCCTTGATGGCGGCGGTAATGCGCTGATAGCAGCCGCAGCGGCAGATGTTGCCGCTCATCGCGTCGTTGATCTCGGCCTCGGACGGATTCTTCGTCGTCACCAAGAGCGCCGCGGCTTGCATGATCTGGCCGACTTGGCAATAGCCGCATTGCGGAACATTCAAGGCGCGCCAAGCCTTCTGCACGGGGTGATTCCCGTTGGGGTCGAGACCTTCGATCGTCGTCACCGAGCGCCCGGCGACATCGCTTATGGGCGTCGCACAGGCGCGCGCGGCTTGGCCGTCGATATGGACCGTGCAGGCGCCGCACAACGCCACGCCGCAGCCGTATTTTGTTCCGGTGAGCCCCAGCTCATCCCGCAGGTACCAGAGCAGCGGCATCGACGGATCGCCATCGAAGGACTGCGTCTGGCCGTTGACCTGTAATTTGACCATCGGGTCTCCTCCCACCTTGTTCAGAAGCATCCGAGTTGCTGGCCGCAGCGATGCTGCGCCGAGACGCAATTGTGGTCGCCCCCTTTTGATCAAGGATCGTGCGGCTGAAGCGCCGTGTTGCCGCGAAATCTTCCCAGGGGCGTTAACCGAAGACTACCGCCAACTAGGTTTGCCGGACAACAGGTTTGCGTGACCCCCGGAGTGCACCGTCTCCGCGCCTATTAACGAAATGTCAGGTCGCGCTCTCTAAAGAGAACTCGGTTCGAGGCGACTAATCAGCCGTCGGAGTTGGATAAGCAGGACGTAACGATGCCGCGCAAATTCTTTTGATGGGAGCGGGCAGGAAGACTCTATTGAGAAGGTGATGAAAATATATGACAGAGATCGCTTTGGTCTTGATCGCTTGCTTGCCCCATATGGGTGAATGCAAGTCTATCGTACAGCACCCGGCTCCCGCCACTGATAGCGAGTGCTCCGAGCGCGCAGCCAAGCTGCAGCAGACACTGGCGGGAACAATCGATGACGCAGGCTATCAGCCCATCCAAGTAACCTGCATGTACGCCTATCCAGATCGGGATGAAGAATGAGGGATCCGCGGTGGGTGGCGGCTCTTGCCATCGGGCTGGCAATGCCGCTCGATGCGTCTGCCGGATCTGGTCAAGCCGATGTGGCGTTGGTTCTTGCCGTCGACGTGTCCGGTTCGGTCGACGACAATCGCTTCAGGCTCCAACGGGAAGGGATCGCAGCCGCCCTTGAGAGCGAAGAGGTGGCCGCGGCAGTCTCGAGTGGTGTCAATCAGACGAT
Source organism: uncultured Alphaproteobacteria bacterium (assembly GCA_963812675.1). GTDB lineage: Bacteria > Pseudomonadota > Alphaproteobacteria > ATCC43930 > CGMCC-115725 > AP-15. The sequence continues at coordinate 20,124 of CAWEWR010000018.1, forward strand.
CGAGATTGCCGTCGTCGAATGGGCGGAGGAGCAGCGCCTTTTGGTGCCCTGGACAGTCCTTCGCGGGCGGGATGACCTCGAGGTTTTGGCAACCCGCCTCCGCCGAGCCAATCGTTCCTGGGTGCATACGATGACCGATCCGGGCAGCGGCATCGCCGCCGCCGAGCATCTGTTCGCCGAGCAACCCCTTGTTGGTTTGCGGCAGATGATCGACGTCTCGGGCGACGGCCGACAAAACACGGGCGAGGTGGCAACAGCTGATGCGCGGGATGATGCGGTATCGCATGGGCTCACCGTAAATGGCCTACCCATCGCCTCCGGCGGGGAACCGGGGATAGAGGACTGGTATCGTGCCAATGTGGTAGGCGGCCCAGGCGCATTTCTGGTCGTCGCCGACAGCTATGATGCGTTCGCTGCGGCCTTCCGACAGAAGCTGATGCTCGAAATTACGGGGCTGGCACCTGGCCGGAAGCTGGCTCATGCGCCGCGCAATATGCAGCGCCCGGACCGGCCAATGCCCGATTGAGCCGCAGAACACGAAAAGGGCAGGCCCGAGGGCCTGCCCGAGATCCCTGTCGAAAGCGGCTGCTACGGCTGCTTCACTTTGAAGACCCAGACGACGCCGCCTTGGGGCACGTTGTCGCTGACCCCGATGTTGGCCTTCGCCATCTTGTCCTGGATGCGCTCGGCATCGACACCCCAACCCGACTGGACGGCAATGTACTCGGTACCGTCGACCTCGTAGGCGACGGGAGCGCCGGTGACGCCGGAATTGGTCTTCTGCTCCCAAAGCAGGTCTCCGGTTTTGGCGTCGAAGGCACGGAACATGCGGTCGTTGGTGCCGCCGATAAAGACGAGGTCGCCACCGGTGGCGAGCACAGTGGCCATGAGTTGCCACCGGAAATTATGCTGCCACGCCTTCTTGCCGGTGGCCGGATCCCAGGCCTGAAGCTCGCCGTAATGATCCGACCCCGGACGCTCAGTTAGGAGGATGTCCTCTTCTTTTGTCCCGAGCCAGAGCTTCCCCGGCTCGAGCGGCTCTTTGGCGCCGAGAAAGCCGCCGCAGAAATTGTTCTGCGCCGGCACGTAGACCAATCGCGTCTTTGGGCTGTAAGCGGCCGACGGCCAGTCCTTTCCGCCCCATAGCGAGGGGCAGAACGCGATCTTCTTGCCGAGCGCAGGCTTGTGCTCGGGGTCGGGGGTGGGCTTGCCCGTTTCAGGGTCGATCGACTTCCACACGTCGGTATACACAAAGGGCCATCCCGCGACGAACTTGATCTTGTCCGGGCTGCGCTCCAGCACCCAGAAAACGGCGTCGCGGCCAGGGTGGACCAAGCTCTTGATCGTCTGCCCGTCCTTTTGCAGATCGATCAGCATCGGCGCCTCGACCTCGTCCCAGTCCCAAGAATCGTTGGGGTGGTATTGGTGGTAGGCCTTGATCTTTCCGGAGCCCGGATCGAGCGCCAGGACCGAGCTGGTGTAGAGGTTGTCGCCCGGATGCAGGTCGCCGGGCCAGGGCGCGGCGTTGCCCACTCCCCAGTAGACGAGGTTCAAAGCGGGGTCATAATTACCGGTCATCCAGGCCGAACCGCCGCCGCTCTTCCAGTCGTCGCCTTGCCAGGTCTCGTGGCCGGGTTCGCCCGGCCCGGGGATCGTGAAGGTGCGCCACAGTTCCTTGCCGTCGTTGGCGTCGTAGGCCACGACATAGCCGCGCACGCCATATTCGCCGCCCGAGCCGCCGACGAGGACCTTGCCGTTCACTGTGAGCGGCATGAGGGTCATGTACTGGCCCTTCTTGTAATCTTGGACCTTCTGGTCCCAGGCCACCTTGCCGGTCTTGGCGTTGAGCGCCACCAGGTGATCATCGGTGGTGGCGAGGTAGAGCTTGTCCTGCCAGAGCCCGACACCGCGGCTCGTCGGGTGCAGCTGCGAGAGGTCCTCCGGCATCTCGCGCTTGTAGCGCCAGATCTCGTCTCCGCTCTTCGCGTCGAGGGCGATGACCTGGTTCTGCGGCGTCGCCACGAACATGACGCCGTTGTTGACGATCGGCGGCGCCTCGTGCCCTTCGTTGACGCCCGTCGAAAACGTCCAAGTCGGCTCCAGGTTCTTGACGTTGGTCGTGTTGATCTTGTCGAGCGGGCTGAAGCCCTGGCCGTCATAGGTGCGGCGGTAGAGCATCCAGTTGGCGGGCTCGGGGTTGGCGAGCCGGTCGGCGGTGACCGGACTGTAGTTGCCGAGCTCAGCGGCGCCGCCAAATGCCGGCCAAAAGGCAGACGCCGCTGCCAAGCCAGCCCACATCCATTGTCGCGTTCGCATTGGCTTCCTCCCTCGCCGAAAGTCGAGTGCGTCATCGGGGCCGATGACGCCCCACCGGCCCATTTGCCGTGTCACGGGTTGTCAATGAACTTGCTCGCCCGATCCGGTTACGTCCCGGTTTGCATCGGAACTTTGTTCAACGACGAGCCCGGCGAGATCAAAATATCTAACTCAGGCAGGAAATCCAATCAGCATATTAACCACTCTCGACCGAGTCACTATCGAGAGCCGAGAGTTCGAGGGCTGATCGGTGACGCCGTGCTCCGCGGCGGTGGCTTCGATGTTCAATCGTATCGAGCCGACATCCCTGGCGAGCTGCGGAAGCCAACTCCCGAGCACCCCTCGTCTCCGGTCGAGGCCAATGAGCCGACCCTTTGCAAACCCTAATCAGCGCGGCGGAGGGGCGCCAATAACAGTCACCCGCTGCATTGGCATCGGTGTTGCGGGGGCGAACTACTGTCTTTTGTATTCCGGCAAAAATAGCTGTATGAAAGCAAAGCAGCCTGTGGCTGCCGCGCTATTGAGAAACCGCAGGGCGTCGTATGTTCAAAAAACCGTATGTCCTTGCGATCGCTTCAATTCTTTTGATCCCCGTGGCCACCGTCTTGGGAGGGATGCTATTTAGTTTCATCAATCCCGAAATCGCCGCTGGTCATCCCAATTACGAGCGCAATTACCGGCTCTTGGCGCTGGCTAGAATGCTTGCCATATGGGCATCCTGGTTGGTGAACATGGGCTTGGGGCTGTTATGCTGCTTTTTTTTGCTCAAATCCAAAAAACAATCCTACGCATGGATGTCCTTGGCCGTACTTGGCCCGTTTGGAATTATGATCCTGGCCACACTCCAGGACAGGGGGTCATTGGCTGGGGACCTATACCAACAATTTGTCGGTAAACTGAAATTTTACCTGCGTGTCCCGCTAGAGCTTTGTTTTTTCGTACTCGTGTGGACTGTTGCATATCAAACGGTGATTTTGATTAGTAACCTTTCGATCATGTATGAATCCGTCAACACCGGTCGTACAATTGCGGAAATCATCGATATACGAGACGCCTCCAGCGGCATGTGGGCATTCAGCGAAGCGCTGGAGATCATGTATCTGATGGTCCTTTTCTATCTGCTGCGGCCGATTTGTTTTAACGCGATATGGCACCTGCCCAAATTATGGGCCTCCGTCAAAAAGGCTTAATATGCCCGCCGGCTCTTCATCATTATTGCGTCGCCGTGCCGACCGGCGAGGTACTGTCATTTGGGGCCCCTGTAGCGGGTTGTGTGAGACGGAGGCTTCTGGCTATCTCGCTTTTTGTCACTAGGTCGAGGTCCGTTCCGGGTCACGGGCTGAAGACTTTGCAGCTCAGGAGGACGGCGGCGAACAAGCTGGGCGCCATTTCACCGCAGCCAGTGCCACTTTCGGACCTTTACTGCCGATGTGGTCTCAAGGACAAAGCACGGTCACCTACGCCCCGAGCGCTTCGAGCAGCGCCCTTGCCTCTTTCAGATCGGGCGCGTCAAGCCTTCGCAGCCCGTCCGTCGTCAACGGGCCACCGACCACCGGCGCTCACGATGGCTGCCCACGCGATCGCCACCAGCGGTTTTCCGAGACCGCGGTGCCCGGTGAGCATTGTAACCTTGCCGCGCGCGATCCGGCCCCGCCACAACCACTGTACCGCGCGCGCCGCAATCTCGCAGACGCCTCGTAACTCAAGCAGGTGCCTGCAGTTCGGTGGCGATTCCGAGTCGGCTGGCACCCAGTTTCGGACCCGTAAGTCCTAAAGAGGGCGTTTGGCCCAAAAGAAAATGGCCGGAACCAAAGTTCCGGCCAAGTTTGAACAGGGAGGCTTCACGTCTGGGAGACGTAAGGGTCCGCAGACCCTCTTCCCGGGCACAAGTCCCGGAAACCTGCCGCGATCAATTGATCGCGTCACCCAAGAAGATGGACTTTTGAGCGCAGCTCCACCAGCAGGAATTTCTTCTGGCTCGTCTGCAAAAACCGCAACTCTCTGAGAAAACTCTGCTGCGCCGCCTTAGCTGAGCCGCGTTTCGGCGACTTTACGCAATAGGAAATCACGGAACACACTGATGCGTTTGGAAGTCCGCAGCTCTTCGGGATAGACAAAATAAGCCTCTACCGGCGGACCGATCAGCTCAGGGAGGACCCGTACCAGCTCAGGGTGCTCATTCGCGATGAAATCCGCCAGCGCCGCAATCCCCAGCCCGCTGAGCACCCCGCGCAGAATGGCATAAAAGTTGTTGACCGCAAGGATTGGCTTGCGCTCTTGCCCGGGCTTTGTGCCGGCCTCGAGCAGCCAATTGACATTTTGCACCGGCGGGCGGGCATCTTCTCCGAAGACGATGACCCGGTGTTTGTCTAGATCCTCGGGTTTCTGCGGCATGCCGTGCTTTTTGATGTACTCGGGCGCCGCGTAGACATGGGTCGGGACGCTGACCAGGTGACGCTGGATCAAATCCGGCTGGCGCGGTGGCGACATCCGAATCGCCACATCGGCTTCCCGCATCGACAAGTCGAGTTCGGAATCGTCGACCACGAGGGTGACCTGGATTTCGGGATAAAGATCGAGGAACTCCCGAATGCGCGGGGTCAGCCAGGACGAACCGAACGCAACGGACGAGGTGATTTTGAGCGGCCCCTTCGGCCGATCCTTCAATTCTGAGATCATGCCTTCGGCCATCGACAGCTTGGCAAAAACCTCGCGCGCGGTGCGGAACAGCAGCTCACCCTGCTCGGTCAGGATCAGGCCGCGGGCGTGACGGTGAAACAATGGGACGCTGAGGCTTTCCTCGAGCGCGCTGATCTGGCGGCTCACGGCGGATTGGCTCAGGTTCAGCGATTCGCCCGCATGGGTGAAGCTGCCTGCCTCGGCGACGGCGTGAAATACCCTCAGCTTGTCCCAATCCATCCGTTCCCCCTGGCAACGACTTCCGCAGTCGCTTGCCCGCCTGCTAATCGGCCGCGCGCATCGTCGCAGCCTCCTCCTGAGCTGCGAGAAACTTCTCTGCCTCGAGTGCCGCCATGCAGCCCAATCCGGCTGCGGTCACCGCCTGACGGTAGACCTTGTCCTTGACGTCGCCCGCGGCATAGACCCCGGGGATGGCCGTTGCGGTCGAATCGGGGCGCGTGATGGCGTAGCCCTCCCGGTCGAGCGGCAGCTGACCGGCTACGAATCCGGTCACCGGCGTATGGCCGATAGCCACGAACACACCGTCGCAAGGCAGGTCGGACAGATTGCCGGTGCGCGTGTTGCGCAAGCGCACCCCGGTTACCGTGGGTGGTTCGCGCACTCCCAGGATTTCCTCGACGACGCTGTCCCAGACGATGCCGATCTTCGGATTGCGGAACAGCCTCTCCTGGAGGATCTTTTCCGCTCTGAGGGCGTTGCGGCGATGGATGAGAGTGACTTGTCGGGCGTGGTTGGTCAGATAGATCGCCTCCTCGACCGCGGTATTGCCGCCGCCGACCACGACGACATCCTTGCCGCGAAAAAAGAACCCGTCGCAGGTCGCGCAGGCGGAAACGCCGAAGCCGCGGAAGATTTCCTCGCTCGGAATACCGAGCCAGCGGGCCTGCGCGCCGGTGGCGATGATCACGGTATCGCCGATATAGAAATCCCCCGAATCGCCCCGGGCGACGAATGGCCGGCGTGCGAGGTCGATCTCGGTGATCATGTCGAGAATGACCTTGGTGCCGACGTGCTCGGCTTGCTGTTGCATCTGCTCCATCAGCCACGGACCTTGGATCACCTCGGCAAAACCGGGGTAGTTCTCGACGTCGGTGGTGATCGTCAGTTGGCCGCCCGGCTGAAGGCCGGTCACGAGGATCGGCTGCAGGTTAGCCCGCGCCGCGTAAATCGCCGCCGTATAGCCGGCCGGTCCCGCCCCAATGATGAGGACCTTGCTGTGGCGGCGCTCGGACATAGCGGCATCCTTAGGATTTCACACATTATATATACCATTTTTCGAGATATCCGCGGAGGGGATGTGCGCCCGCGTCAGAACCCGAACATGTGGTCGAGGCTGAAGGAGCCGTCGCCGCCCAGCAGCCCGTGATAGCCGAAGAGCCGGCAGGTCGTATCGCGTACGATAACGTAGGCTCCTGTTCCGGCCCGTGCGCGGGTCGCTTCGTCGAACAGGCTTCGATAATAGCACAGCCGGGAGCCCGAGCAGGGGATGGCCAGGTGCGAACGCGCGACCTCGCAGCCGGCGGCGTCGTAGAGGATGAAGTCCGTGTCGCTCGCCGGCAGCCAAGGCCGTGAGGCGGGATAGATCAGATGGCAGAACGTGTCGTAAGCCGGCTCGCCGAGCCTCAGGAACAGTCGGGTCGACAATCCCGGCGGGCGCCCGGTGTAGGATTGCGGCTCGTCGCGATAGGTCAAAACCGTATTGAAGACGTGTGCTCCGAAACTGGTCTCCGCGGCGTGACCGCTTTGCCGATGGCGATAGCGAAACAAGGCATGTAGCCACCCGTCTCCCGCGCCGCCGCCAGAGAAATCATAGACCAGCTCGACATGCCCATAGCCTCGGCCGAGCGCATCGAGGTCTTCGACCTCGTCCAGATCGAGCACGGTCGCATGCGCGCGCGGGAGCCGCCCGAAGGGGTGCCTCAGCAGCTCCCCTCCATCGGGGTCGTAAACAATCGCGGCGATCGGCAAATCGGTTTGACATACCGCCATCGGCGTCGGCAACACCGAGCTCTTCCAAGATTCGCGTGGCATCAGCGGGGCCGGCAGCAGATAGCCCTTGCCGAGCATGGCTTTGAGCTTTGGAAGCTCCGGGTCGGTTCGCAGATCCGCGCGCTCGACATTGACGTGCGCCATACGTCGGCGACCCCGTTCGAGGACCTCGTAGCGTGGGCGCACGACGTGCTTGCCGGCCCGCAGCTCGATCTGCTTCGGCCACGCGATATCGGGTAACAACTCAGAAACCTCGACAGCGCACGTGGCGAAAGGCGCGATCGGCTCACCGAAGGGCACAACGCGCTCCTCGCCCATCGGAACGAGGCCGATGGCGCCCGGCGGGATCGTCACCGCGTGGCTGTTCTGGATCCATAACAGGATCCGCTCGCCGGGAGCGGGAGCCGGTAGGCCGGCGTATCGGTCGGCTGGCCAGGCGTTGGCGTCATGCGTGCAGGTAAGCGTCCTGACGCGCTCTATGTCAGCCGAGCTGCCCTCGTCGAAAATGTCGAGCGCATATTTGACGACGTCGTGCCCGGCCGCGCCGACGACGTGCAGAAAAAGTTGTCCGCAAAATTCCGGAAGCTGAAATCGCTGCCGTATTTCCCGACTGTCGAGAATGATTGTGCTCGCGAAGTGCCTACAGTCCTGGAACCATTCGGCCAATAACCTGCCGTCGCCGGCAAACAACGTCATCCAACAGCTGACGCGGCCGGCTCCGTATCCGGACCAGTAATTCGCTGTGACCAGCCGGGTGTGCAGGCCGCCGCCATCGCGAAAAAAAGCAAAGTTGGTGGCGAAATTGAGCGGATCGAGGTAGCGGCGGCTGTTGGTCAATCGATTCGCCGGTATTCGTAGTGCGTCAAGGCTGAACACCTCGGCGCCTTCGGGCAGGTAAGGGTGTATCTGCGCGACGATGCGCTCGGCGTCGAAGGCGGCGACAAATACGCCGCGCGCGCGGCCGCAAGCGAGCTCGGTGATAGGCCGCGCTCGGTGGCCGAGGACGGCATTGCCGACACGCGCCACTTGCTGGACGTAGACGCCGGCAATTTCGATCTGATCCAAATCATAGAACGCACTGAAAGCTTCAAGCGCGCCGCCCGCATCGTAAATAGCGATCGGGGCGCGGCGCGCGAGCTTGTCTATGAGCGCCCGCCCACACCGAGCGGCAGCTGGGTGGGTCAGTGCCTTGTAGAGAGTGTTCCCCCCGCGGGCATTGTCAAAGGTTTCGATGCGAAGGGCCATGATGATCAACCTGTTCCCCGAGCCGCAATCCGCCTCGTCGAGATATTACATTCCTGGCCGTCGGCACAGCCAAACGGCGTCGCCTTTCCGCAGGTCCTCGGAGGTGCGGCCTACCTTCGCCGCCGAATTGAGTTGTCCCCGGCACTCCAGTGACGCTCACGCTTCGGCGCCGCCGAGCCTCTTCAGGACGAGTTCGCGCAAGGCCGCGCCCGCGCGAGCCGTATCGTCCGGGATCGGGTAGCACCACGATTCGATCCGGCCGGAGAACGGTCGGGTAATCCCGGCCGTCTGCATCGCGGCGTGAAACCGGGCGAATTTGGCATTTCCGCCGTCGAGATCGAGGATGTGCACCGGGTTCCCGGTCGCCGCCGCCTCGCTGATCATCGAGACCGAGTTGGCGGTTACCAAAAAGGCGTCAGCCAGAGCGAGATAAGCGAAATAGGGGTTCTCCCCGCCACCGTCCCAGATCGCGGCGGGCAGGTTTTCGAGCCGGTCGCGCAGCAGCCCGATCCCGGCCGCCCCGGTGCGGCGCGACGGCGTCACGAGCGCCGAGCCGCCTCGGGTGCGCAAAATGCCGGCAACCGCATCGGCAATTTCGCCGAGCCGCCGAAGCGTCAGCCGATACGCTTTGTTCGTGCCGCCGATCAGCACCGACAGGATCGGCCGCGGCAGCGCCTCCAGAGCCGGGAAACGACCGCGCTCGGCTGCCAGCCGGGCTCGTGTAGCCCGGTGGACGGCGCCGCGCGTCACGATTATCCGCGGGCCGCGCAAACGGTCGTGCTCGGGAACCACAAGGAGGTCGAACTCGCCAGATCCGACCCCGGGGTTCTGGATCTGCGCCGCCAGGGTGCGTCCACCGCTTGCCCGCCGGATCGCCAATGCCGGCATCGCCGTGTTGCGGCCGCAGCCGATGACGAGGTCCGGCCAAGGCGGCGAGAGCGCCAGTTCGGTCGCGGCGAAGGGGAGGAACCAGAGCCTGGGGGGCAAGCATGTCCAGGGGAAACGAACATCGACTTGTCTTTCGATAAAAGAGAAGCCGGTAGCCTCGGCGAGGCCGAGCGCCTGGCTCGCCATCCCGGCCTTGCCATCATGCAAGACCCATGTGACGGGCGACACTGGGTCGATCGCAGCAGCAGACGGCAGGGTCATGTGCTCGTTTACGAGAACCGCTCGGGAACAGCAAGCCGATGAGACCTCTGCGCAACAAAATTGCGCGCCCGCGGAACGGTGCCTATGATCCGCCGAGCGAGGAAGAGGAAACCGGATGCGGCGAATCAGACTCGACCGTATCGACCGTCGCATATTGCGGAACCTGCTGAGCGATGGGCGGATGACCAATGTCGAGCTGGCGCGGCGTGTCGGCATCTCGGCGCCGCCCTGCCTGCGCCGGGTACGCGCGCTCGAAGAGGCCGGGATGATCCGTGGCTATCATGCTGATCTGGCCCCCGAGGCTCTTGGCTATGCTGTGACGGTTTTTGCCCAGGTCGGGCTCTCGAGCCAAGCTGAGGCCGACCTTAAAGCCTTCGAACATCTTGTCGGCACTTGGCCCGAGGTGCGCGAAGCCTACATGCTGGCCGGAGAAACGGATTTTCTGTTGAAGATCGTTGCGCCCGACTGGGACAGCTATCAGCGATTCCTCAGTGCCAAGCTCACCTCGGCGCCCAATGTGAGCCATGTCAAGTCGGCATTGATGCTGCGCATGTCGAAGAACGAGCCAGGCGTCCCAATCTCCGAGCAGACGAGCGCGCAGCAAGAAGCTGAGCAGATCGCACTAGCCTGAGCTGGCCCACTCCTGAACTGGCCCACCTCAGGCAGGACGGCGTTACGCCTGTGCCTTAACCGAAGGCGACGGTGACCACCTCGTAAGATTTCGCGCCCCGCGGGGTTGCAACTTCGACACTGTCGCCCTGGCCTTTGCCGATCAGCGCACGCGCCAAGGGCGAGGTTACCGACAAACGGCCGGATTTGATGTCGGCTTCGTCCTCGCCGACAATTTGAAAGGTCTGCTCCTCGTCGGTTTCCTCGTCCGCAAGGGTGACCTTCGCGCCAAACTTGATGCTCGAACCCGAGAGCTTGGAGACATCGATCACCTCCGCCCGCGCCACTTTATCTTCGAGCTCGATGACCCTGCCTTCGATAAAGCTCTGGCGGTCGCGGGCAGCCTGGTACTCGGCGTTTTCGGCCAAGTCCCCGTGATCGCGCGCCTCGGCGATGGACCGGATAATAGCCGGCCGATCAATAGTTTTGAGCCGCTTCAACTCCTCCCGGAGCCGATTGAAGCCCTCGGCCGTCATCGGGATCTTGTTCATTGCAAACGCGTTCGGAATCCTGCTTTCGAATATCAACTACGGGCGGCAAGCGCCCGCCGCGGAGCCATCAAAGGTATGATTGCAGGGGGGCAACTTCAAGGTTCCCGGCGCGCAACGCCGCGATCGCCTGGACCGCCGCGCGAGCGCCTGCAACCGTTGTGTAATACGGGATCCCGTTGGTCAGGGCCGTGCGGCGCAGGCTGAAGCTGTCGGCGATCGCTTGCACCCCCTCAGTTGTGTTGAATACCAGCTGGACCGCGCCGCTCAGCATACGATCGACAATATGCGGCCGGCCTTCGCGCACCTTGTTGACCGGCGTGACGGGCAATCCCGCGGCGCTCAGAGTTGCGGCGGTGCCATTGGTCGCGACCAGCGAGAACCCCATCTCGATCAGCCGACGGCAAGGCTCGACCAGCGTTCCCTTGTCCTGATCTCGTACCGAGACGAAAACACAGCCCTCGAGCGGCAGGTTGGTCCCGCTTCCGAGTTGGGATTTCGCAAAGGCGCGCCCGAAATCGCTGTCGAGCCCCATTACTTCCCCGGTCGATTTCATCTCTGGGCTGAGGATCGGATCGACCCCCGGAAAACGCGCGAACGGGAACACCGCCTCCTTTACCGCAACATGCCCGCCGACCCGCAAACGCTTGCCGGCTATCTCCTCGCTCCAGTGATCGCGGGGCGCCCCGGCCATGATCCGAGCCGCGATCTTTGCGATCGGCACGCCGGTGGCCTTCGCGACGAACGGCACCGTGCGCGACGCGCGCGGATTGACCTCCAGGACGAAAATCAAACCATCCTGCACGGCGAATTGAACATTCATCAGCCCGACGACGCCGAGAGCGCGGGCCAACGCGACCGTCTGCCGTTCGATTTCGGCGATCGTCGCCGGGCTGAGGCTGTGAGGCGGCAGCGCACAGGCGCTGTCCCCCGAATGGATCCCGGCTTCCTCGATATGTTCCATGATGCCGGCGATCTCGACTTGCCGGCCATCGGCGACGGCATCGACATCGACCTCGATCGCGTTCCGCAGATAGCGGTCGATCAGGACCGGGCTGTTTCCCGATACCGAGACGGCGTGGGTAATGTAGCGCTGCAGGCCGGCCGCATCGTGCACGATCTCCATCGCGCGGCCGCCGAGGACATAAGACGGGCGGATCACGACGGGATATCCTATATCGAGCGCGATCGCTTCGGCTTCGCTCGCCGAATGCGCCGTTCCGTTGTCGGGTTGACGCAACCCGAGACGGGTCAGAAGACCCTGAAACCGCTGTCTGTCCTCCGCCAAATCGATCGCATCGGGCGAGGTGCCGAGAATCGGTATTGCGGCACGCTCCAGCCCCGCGGCCAGCTTCAGCGGGGTCTGACCGCCGAGTTGGACGATCACGCCGAGAAGCGTGCCGCAGCGTTCTTCGACCCGCACGATTTCGACCACATCCTCAGTCGTCAGCGGCTCGAAATAGAGCCGGTCGGAGGTGTCGTAATCCGTCGACACCGTCTCGGGATTGCAGTTGACCATGATCGTTTCGATCCCGGCATCACGCAAGCTGTAGGCGGCGTGCACGCAGCAGTAATCGAACTCGATCCCTTGCCCGATCCGGTTCGGTCCGCCGCCAAGGATGACCACCTTGCGCCGGTCGCTCGGATCGGCTTCACACTCCGGCGGCGCGAAACCGTCCCCTTCGTAGCAGGAGTACATGTAGGATGTCAGCGACGGGAACTCGGCGGCGCAGGTGTCGATGCGCTTGTAGACCGGTTGCAGATCGAGCCGCCGGCGCTGCGCCGACACATCCTCTTCGTCGAGATTAGCGAGCTTCCCGAGCCGGGCGTCGGAAAAGCCCATCTGCTTCAACCGCAGGAAACCGGTGCGGTCCCGGGGCAGCCCTTCCCTGCGTATTCGCTCTTCGACATCGACGATCTCACGTATCTGCTCGAGGAACCACGGCTCGAACCGGCAGGCGGCGTGGATTTCGCCCGTGGTAAGCCCATGCCGATAAGCCTGGGCGATCAACAGCAGGCGGTCGGGGACGGGTTTCGCAAGCGCAGCCTTGACCGCCTCCTTCCCGGCGCTTTCCACCCCCTCTATCGCGACCTCGTCAAAGCCGGTGAGGCCGGTCTCCATCGAACGCAATGCTTTCTGCACCAATTCGGCAAAACTGCGGCCGATCGACATTGCCTCGCCGACCGATTTCATCAACGTCGTCAGCAACGGCTCGGTGCCCGGAAACTTCTCGAAGGTGAACCGCGGCATCTTGGTGACGATGTAATCGATCGTCGGCTCGAACGAGGCCGGTGTGATGCGCGTGATCTCGTTGGACAGCTCATCGAGCGTGTAGCCGACCGCCAGCTTGGCGGCGACCTTGGCAATCGGGAAACCGGTCGCCTTGGAGGCGAGCGCGGACGACCGCGATACCCGGGGGTTCATTTCGATAACGAGGAGCCGGCCGTCGGCTGGGTTAACCGCGAACTGCACGTTCGAGCCACCGGTGTCGACGCCGATTTCGCGCAATACCGCGATCGCGGCATTGCGCATCAGCTGGTATTCCTTGTCGGTCAGGGTCAAAGCCGGTGCGACGCAGACCGAATCGCCGGTGTGAATGCCCATCGGATCGATATTCTCGATCGAGCAGACGATGATGCAGTTGTCCGCGCGGTCGCGGACCACCTCCATCTCGTACTCCTTCCAACCGAGGACCAATTCTTCGATCAGCACCTCTCGCGCCGGTGAAGCCCTGAGCCCGCCGCGGACGATTTCCTCGAATTCCTGGGCATTGTAGGCGATCCCGCCGCCGGTGCCGCCCAAGGTAAAGGAGGGCCTGATGATGGCCGGAAGACCTGTTTCCCCGAGCGCCTCGACAGCTTCGGCAAGAGATCCGACAAGATGGCTCCGGGGCGAAGCGAGCCCGATTTTGTCCATCGCCTGTCGGAACAGCTGGCGATCTTCGGCCTTGAGGATGGCCGCCTCGCTGGCGCCGATCAGTTCGACGCCGTGGCGCTCGAGGACACCCGAGCGAGCGAGCGCCATCGCGGTGTTGAGGGCCGTCTGGCCGCCCATTGTCGGCAGCAGCGCCTGCGGCCGCTCGCGGGCGATGATCTTCGCGACCATGTCGGGAGTAATCGGCTCGATATAGGTCGCGTCGGCCAGCTCCGGGTCGGTCATGATCGTCGCCGGGTTCGAATTCACCAGGACGATCCGATATCCCTCGCTTTTCAGCGCCTTGCACGCTTGCGCGCCGGCGTAATCGAATTCGCAGGCCTGCCCGATCACAATGGGCCCGGCGCCGATGATCAGGACGCTGTCGAGATCGGTGCGCCTAGGCATTCTCTTCCATCAACGCGACAAACCGTTCAAACAAATAATGGCTGTCCTGCGGCCCCGGGCTCGCTTCGGGGTGATGCTGGACTGAAAACACCGGCTTGCCGATGATGCGCAATCCTTCGTTAGTATTGTCGAACAGCGAGAGGTGGGTCGGTTCGACCCCGGGAGGCAGGCTCTCCGGGTCGACGACAAACCCGTGATTTTGGCTGGTGATCTCGACCTTGCCGGTCAGCAGATCCTTGACGGGATGATTGGCGCCGCGGTGGCCGCGCCGCATCTTGCGGGTCGTTCCGCCGAGCGCCAACGCCAGCATCTGATGGCCGAGGCAGATGCCGAAGA
>CAWEWR010000019.1:0-70642 GCA_963812675.1 uncultured Alphaproteobacteria bacterium
AGGTCGTGGTCGGCCCCAACCTGCTGGCCAAGGGCGAGCAGCTCATCTTCGCCTTGGGCGACTGCGCCAGCCTCGTGCCGGAGGGCGCGGGGCGACCGCTACCCTCAACCGCCAGGTTGCCAATCAGCAGGCCATGCATCTGATCCGCCATCTGCCAAATTGGCTCCGCAGGGGCAAACCGGTGCCGCCATTCAGCTTCCGCGATTTCGGCGCGCTGGTCGCGCTCAGCGACTACAATGCCTTCGGGACGCTGGGCCAATTCGGATTCTTTAAGGGCGGTTTCATCAAGGGCCGCTTCGCGCAGCTGAGCCACGCCGTGCTTTACCGCCGACACCAACTCTCGCTGCATGGTCCCTCGCGCGCCGCGCTGCTGTGGTTGGCCGAACGAATCAACGCGCTCGTGCAGCCCACCATCCGCATCAGTTGATTCAGGCACATCGCTCAGCAGACGCTTGCTAAAGGGCTTCAACACCGCAATGCGGAGTTTGCATAGCTGCGCTTTTTGGAGGCGACATGTCCATTAATCCAGCTCTCCTGAGCCCGGTTTCGGCGCCCTTGGGGGCCCTTGTAGGAGGCGGAGTTTCGCTGCTCGGCGCCATTTACACGCATCGCTCTCAAGATCTCGATCAGCGGGTCGCATCTGAGATCGCGAAACGGGAGACCGTTTATGCTGATTTTGTGATGAGCGCGTCGAATTTGCTCCTGAACGCTTACACACACGACGAGATCCTGTTGGGCGGCGATGAACAGCGCCTGATCGGGCTCATCAACCGAATTAGGCTCTTTGCTGCGCCTGATGTCGTCAGCGGAGCGGAGGCGGTGCTCAGAGCCATTGTCGAGATCTTGCTGAAGCCGAGTATCGAGCTCCGGCAGCTTGCGAAGGAGGCGTTGTCCAAGAGTCTCGATCCTGATCCGCTGCTGACATTTAGCTCGATTTGCAGGGCTGACTTGGACAACGTGCACCGAACAATCGTTTAAAAGGTGCGCCTAATATAAACATCGTGGTAGGAGGACTCCGATGAAAGTGCTTGCCATTGGACTGCTGGCGATCATCGCTCTTGGGAGCGGAGACCTGACAGCTTCCGCAAATGAACTAAGATATGATCCGCGCCCAAAGATCATTCCCGTAGAATGTGATCAAAACGCAATGCAAATTTGTCGGCAACAATGGGATTACTGTAGTGATATCTGCAACAGTGACGCCGACGTTGTCCACCAACAAACATGTTGGACTGGCTGTGTCAACAGGTACAACCATTGCAAAATAGCAGCAGACTGTCGTGAACTTAAGTAGTAGAACGAAATTATTTTTACGTGGAATTGAACAGGCGTGTGCACATCGCACCAGCATGTCGCGAGGGGTAGCGCTGCTCACGACCATCTTGGCCGCTGAAACAGATACAATCCGCGCTGCTCTTGAGGGTCCTTCTATGATGAACACCCAATGCGGCGTGTGGGTAGTCACCTGCTGGCGCGGGGTGGGCGGTTACGTGACCCGGTTCGGGGATTAAGAGACCCCACCCGAACGCCAACCAGAACATGGATCTTGAGTAGACCGCCATGGTCAGCCGTTGACCTGAAGCGAAGAGGCGAAAGATGACCAGAGCTCAAGCCCGAGCGTCAACTTGTTCCAGGCAGGCGGCCGCTTTGCGCCTCATCCGCGTATTCAGGCACATCGCGCAGCAGCCGCTTGCTAAAGGAGTTCAACACCGCAATGCGGAGTTTTGCACAGCTGCACTTTTTGGAGGCGACATGCACATTGATCCAGCTCTCCTTACCCCGGTTGCGTTGCTCTTGGGGGCCCTTGTCGGAGGTGGTGCCTCGCTGCTTGGCGCCATTTACTCGCAACGCTCTCAAGATCGCGTTCAGCGCGTCGCATCCGAGATCGCGAAACGGGAGACCGTTTATGCTGACTTTGTGATGAGTGCGTCGAATTTACTGCTGAACGCTTACACTCGCGACCAGATCTCGTTGAGCGGCGATGAGCAGCGCATGATCGGGCTCATCAACCGAATGAGGCTCTTTGCTCCAGCTGATGTGGTCGAAGGAGCGGAGGCGGTGCTCAGAGCCATCCTCGCGATCTTGCTGAAGCCGAGTATCGAGCTCCGGCAGCTTGCGAAGGAGGCGTTGTCCAAGAGCCTCGATCCTGATCCGCTGCTGGTATTCAGCTCGATTTGCCGGGCTGACTTGGACAACGTGCACCGAACAGTCGTTTAAGAGCACAAAAGTCACTTCGGGCTACAACTCGGTGCTGCCCGAACATTGCATAGATGGAGGGAAACGTTATGTCCGAAAACCGCAACACCGGAACGTTCTCCGCTGCCGATCTCAGGCGCCGGATGGCCGAGCGTGAAGCGGCCAAAGCCGCTGAGGAGATGCGCCGGATAAAGGAGCAACAGGAGAAGCAGAAGACGGTAATGGAGGAGTTTCACAAACCGCCGGACAGAACGCCCGAACATGTGATGCAGCTCGTTATGCAGCTGGTAGACCGGGCAGCAGAACGCGGACAGAGCGAAGTTCAGGTTTACCGCTTTCCGAACAGTCTCTGCACTGATCGTGGGCGAAGGATCAACAATTCGGAGCCCGACTGGGATCAGACTTTGGAGGGCCGTCCTCGCGCCGGATACGAATTCTGGCGCGATCACCTTCGGCCGCTCGGCTTCCATCTCAGGGCTCAGGTCCTGGAGTACCCGGGTGGGATGCCTGGCGATATAGGTTTCTTTCTCACTTGGTAGCAAAGACCACCGAGTCCAACGTGGCGTGGATAGAGCTTACCAGCATGGCTTTTGGTATACGCGGACCGCCGTTGCGGCAATGATTTTGACTATTCCACTGCGTAATTCCCGCTGGCCAACCTGCTAGACGGCGTTGACGCGGGCCCAATGAGACCCTGCCGCCGCGTCTATGTGTCGAACGATAAAGATGCCGGCGGGCCAGAACTTTGATCTAGGTCAAAGCCGGGTATCGAATTCGTGATATGTGAGTGAACCGGAGCAAACGTCGCGCCGGCTTGATCGAGAGGTTAAAGCAGGGTTCGGCGGCTCGCGACAGAATTGCAGGCTCAATTGAAGATAACAGCCAGGATGTCGGTGCCAACAGAGCACATGAGCGACGAAGAGCTCTTCGGGCGGCGCAACGCGCCGACGGCGCTGCGCGCTGGGTTTGAAGAAATAGAGCCCGAATTCGCGGGATCCCGAGCTTCTCAAAGGCTGGTAGACAGGGGTCGCAGTTTCCCGCTCGGCGCCACCGTCCTTGCCGAGGGCGTCAACTTCAGTGTGTTCTCCAGGCAGGCGAGCCAGGTGGACCTCCTGCTGTTCGATGATGCCGCCGCCACGCACCCGGTGCGCGTGGTCGAACTCGATCCTCGCATACATCGCACCTACCATTACTGGCACGTCTTTGTGCCCGGCGTCCGCCCCGGGCAGATTTATGCATATCGCGCCGACGGCCCTTTCGATCGCGAGCGTGGTCTGCGCTTCGAACCGACCAAAGCGCTCCTCGATCCGTACGGTCGCGCCGTGGTCGTGCCCGACGGATATTCTCGCCACGCGGCGAGCCAATATGGTGAGAACAATGCGCTCGCCATGAAGAGCGTGGTGGTCGACCCCGATATCTACGACTGGGAGGGTGATGCGCCATTGCGCCGGCCGTTCGCCACGACCATGATCTACGAGATGCACGTTGCCGCCTTCACCCGGCATCCGAGCTCCGGAGTTACCCCGGAGCGGCGGGGGACCTATGCGGGTATGATCGAGAAAATCCCATATCTGCAGGACCTTGGGATCACTGCCGTAGAACTGCTTCCCGTGTTCCAGTTCGACCGGCAAGACTGTCCCCCGGGCTTGGTCAACTACTGGGGATACTCGCCGGTTGCGTTCTTTGCTCCCCATGCCGGTTACAGTTCTCGAAAGGACCCGCTCGGCCCGGTAGACGAGTTCCGCGACCTCGTCAAGGCGCTTCACCGCGCCCGCATCGAGGTAATTCTCGATGTCGTCTATAACCACACCGCCGAGGGAAATGCCGAAGGACCCACCCTCTGCTTTCGGGGCCTAGCAAACGAACTGTACTACATTCTCGACCAAGATCGAGCGCAATACGCGAATTACAGTGGCACCGGAAATACTCTGAACGCCAATCAGCCGATTGTGCGTCGCATGATTCTCGACAGCCTACGGTACTGGGTCGAGCACATGCACGTCGATGGGTTCCGTTTCGACCTCGCTTCGATCCTGGCTCGGGACGAAACGGGTCGGCCTCTCGAAAATCCCCCGGTTCTCTGGGACATCGAGTTGGATCCCGTCCTTGCCGGCACCAAACTGATCGCTGAGGCTTGGGATGCTGCCGGTCTATATCAGGTGGGAAGCTTCATAGGCGACAGCTGGAAGGAGTGGAACGGACAGTTCCGGGACGACATCCGGCGTTTTGTCAAGGGCGACAGCGGGACGGTCCGGTTGCTGGCGCAACGGGCGCTCGGCAGCCCTGATATTTTTGGCCACGAGGAACGAGAACCCGAACAAAGCATCAATTTCGTGTCCTGCCATGACGGCTTCACGCTGAACGATCTGGTTTCCTACAACGACAAGCACAACGAAGCGAATGGCGAAGGAAATCGGGACGGCTCGGGAACGAACCTGTCATGGAACTGCGGGGTCGAGGGGCTGACCGAGGACCCTGCCGTCGAGCAGCTACGCCGCCGTCAAGCAAAGAATTTCATCGTAATCCTGCTCACCTCGATTGGCACGCCGATGCTCCAGATGGGCGACGAAATGCGTCGCACGCAGTGGGGCAACAGCAATGCCTATTGCCAAGACAACGAGGTGAGCTGGCTCGATTGGAGGCTTCTCGACCGGCACCGCGACCTCCATCAATTTGTGCGGAAGCTCATTGCCCATCGTCTCCGCTTGTTGAGCGCGGGTCATGAGGAGAGCTTCGGGCTGAGCCTCAACCAGCTGCTGCGCCGCGCCGAAATCGACTGGCACGGCGTCCGGCTCGGCAGGCCGGACTGGAGTGACTTTTCTCATAGCCTTGCCTTGACCGTGCGACCCCGCCAGCGGCAAATCCCGCTCTGGCTGCATGTGATGTTCAACGCCTATTGGGAAGCGCTCGATTTCGAGCTGCCGCTGCCGCCTGACGCAGCACTCTCCGGTTGGCAGCGGTGGATCGACACATCCCTGAAATCTCCCGAGGACATCATGGATGCGGCGGCGGCTCCAACGGTGCCCGGAATGCAATATCGCGTGGCCCCTCGATCGGTGGTCGCACTGTTTTCACGAACCAGCACTTTTGGGTTACCCGAGTCAGGAGGACGAAAATCATGAGGACTACGATGAGAACTGACGAGCTGCTTCGCTCTGACGAGGCCATCTCTCCATACGGCCCAGCTCGTGCGACGGTGGAGGGGACACCCCTCAGCCCCGACGAGCTGCATAAAATCGACGCGTATTGGCGGGCCAGCCTCTACCTTTGCCTGGGAATGCTGTACCTCAAGGCCAACCCGCTGCTGCGAGAGCCGCTGACTCTGGAGCACACAAAGCCGCGGCTGCTGGGCCATTGGGGCTCGGACGCCGGTCAAGCCTTTACCTACATCCACTTCAATAGGTTGATTAAAAAATACGACCTCAACGCGATCTACATCAGCGGCCCCGGACACGGGGCGCCCGCAGTGCTGTCCCAGGCGTATCTTGAAGGCACCTATTCCGAGATCTACCCCGAGAAGAGCGAAGACATAGCGGGACTGCAGCGCTTCTTCAAGCAGTTCTCCTTTCCCGGCGGCATCGGTAGCCACGCCACGCCCGAAACGCCGGGCAGCATCCACGAGGGCGGCGAGCTGGGCTACAGCATTTCGCACGCCTATGGCACGGTCTACGACAACCCGGACCTGATTGCGCTCGTGATGGTGGGCGACGGCGAGTCCGAAACCGGTCCCCTGGCCACCAGCTGGCACAGCAACAAATTCCTCAACCCGATCAGCGACGGGGCAGTACTGCCGATCCTGCACCTCAACGGCTACAAGATTAATAACCCGACCATTCTGGCCCGCATCAGCCATGACGAGCTGAGGGCGCTATTCGTCGGTTACGGATACACCCCGTATTTCGTGGAAGGCAGCGACCACGAAACCATGCACCAGGCAATGGCTGCCACTCTGGAGGACTGCGTCCTCGAGATCCGTGAGATCCAGGAAAAGACACGGCGCAGCGGCAAGGCCTTTCGGCCGCGCTGGCCTGTCGTGATCCTGCGCAGCCCCAAGGGCTGGACGGCGCCGCGAGAGGTGGATGGCCATTACCTCGAAGGCTTCTGGAGAGCACATCAGATCCCGATTGCGGACGTCGCCACCAACCCCACCCACTTGAAGTTGCTGGAAACGTGGCTGCGCAGTTACCGGCCCGAGGAGGTCTTCGACGACAACGGGCGCTTGGTCCCCGATCTGAAGGCCCTGGCCCCCACGGGGAACCGGCGCATGAGCGCCAACCCGATCGCCAATGGCGGTCTGCTGCGCAGGCCGCTCGACATGCCCGACTTCCGCGACTCCGCCGTGAAGGTCGAGAAACCCGGCGCGACCTTGGCCGGCAATGTTCCCACCCTCGGCAACTTCCTGCGCGAAGTCACGCGGCTGAACATGGGGAACTTCCGCGTCTTCGGCCCGGATGAGACGCAGTCGAACAGGCTGGAGGCGCTCTACGATGTCACCAAAAAGGTGTGGCTGGCAGAGTATTTCCCCGAGGATGCCGACGGCGGCAATCTCTCTCCCGAAGGCCGCGTCATGGAGATGCTCAGCGAGCACACCGTCGAAGGGTGGCTGGAAGGCTACCTTCTGAGCGGTCGACATGGTCTGATCAACAGCTATGAGCCGTTCATCCACGTCATCGACTCGATGTTCAACCAGCATGCCAAGTGGCTGGAGAAGTGCAATGAGCTGCCCTGGCGCGCCGATGTGGCGTCGCTCAACCTGCTGATCACGGCATTGGTCTGGCGCCAGGACCACAATGGTTTCACGCACCAGGACCCCGGCTTCCTCGACGTAGTCGCCAACAAGAGCCCCGATGTAGTACGAATCTACCTGCCGCCCGACGCGAATTGCCTGCTGTCGGTGGGCGATCACTGCCTGCGGAGCGTCAATTACGCCAATGTCATCATCGCGGACAAGCAGGTGCATCTTCAGTACCTGGACATGGAAGCCGCGATCGAGCACTGCACCAAGGGTGTCGGCATCTGGGACTGGGCGAGCAATGACCAGGGCGCCGAACCGGATGTCGTCATGGCGAGTTGCGGCGACTGCCCCACGATGGAATCTCTGGCCGCCACTGCGCTGCTTCGCCAGCACCTGCCGGGCGTCAGGGTCCGGTTCGTGAATGTGGTGGATCTGTTCAAACTGGTCCCGCACACCGAGCATCCGCACGGGCTGACAGACCGAGAGTTCGAGGCCCTCTTCACGCCCGACAAGCCGGTTGTCTTCAACTTCCACGCCTATCCGTGGTTGATCCACAGGCTAACCTACCACCGGCCGCACCAGCACCACATTCACGTGCGCGGCTATAAGGAGCAGGGCAATATCAACACGCCGCTGGAATTGGCCATTCGCAACCAGGCCGACCGCTTCAGCCTCGCCATCGACGCGATCGACCGCATGCCGCGTTTCCACGTCACCGGATCGAGCGCTCGCGAAGCCCTGCTCAACCAGCAGATCGCATGTAAGCATCACGCCTGGGAGTTCGGCGTGGATGCGCCGGAAATCAGCAATTGGCAGTGGCCGTTCTAAGCGGCTCTTCATCAGATGACCCACGCATCCCCATGCGCCGACCGACACTCCCTCTCCGCCCTTGGCGACGGAGAGGGCATATTTGCGCCCGACCTGGTCGCGTGGGAGCCGGCTATCCGGCTATGGAACGAGAGCCGTCACGTAGAGGTCATGCCGCAGGGGTAAACAGGCGAGCCGATCGGGCCCGACAGCAAGGACAGCGTCCAATGCAGGAAGTGAGTGAAGCTACCCTCCCGCCGCCACCCAGAGCAGAAGCCGCACCCGACCTTCTCACCCAGTACGGTTGCGGTCCGATCCGGTTTTCCGGTCACGACGATGCGCTGTTCGAACGGCATCTGCTGTTCGACGATGTCATCGACCCGCTCGCGGCCGGCGGCCGTGAACGCTTCGAGGCCGCCGCCCGCTCTGTCAGGGACGTGCTTTCGCAGCGCTGGGTCAAAACCGAGCGCACCTACAACCGCCTGAACCCCAAACGGATCTACTATTTGTCGATGGAGTTCCTGATCGGACGGTCGCTGACCAACAATGTGACCAATATGCTGCTCGACCCCTATGTGGGCCGCGCGGCGCAGGAAAGGGATCTCGACTGGTTCGGCCTCATTGAGCAAGAACCCGATGCCGGGCTCGGGAACGGCGGATTGGGGCGCCTCGCCGCGTGCTTTCTCAATTCGATGGCGACAATGGAATTGCCGGCGATGGGCTACGGCCTGCGCTACGAATACGGCATGTTCCGGCAGACGATCGAGGACGGCTGGCAGCGCGAGCACCCGGACAACTGGTTGCGCCAGCACGACCCGTGGGAGGTCGCCCGCCCACACGAAGCGGTGGAAATCAAGCTTCGCTCCTCGGTGAGAATGCACCGCGGCACCCTGGAGATCGTTCCAGACCATCCCTCGACATTGATCGGCATCCCGTTTGACAGGCCAGTGGTCGGCTATGGCGGCAAAACCATTAACACCATGCGGTTATGGGCCGCTGCGTCACCCGATTATTTCGATTTTCAGGAGTTCAGCAGCGGCGATTTTGTCGGTGCGCTTGCCGGAACTCTCGCGGCGGAATCGTTGACGCGGGTGCTCTATCCCGACGACAGCACCGAGGTCGGACAGGCGCTGCGCTTTGTGCAGGAATACTTTCTCGTGGCCTGCTCGCTGGCCGACCTCGTACGCCGGTTCCACCGCCGGAATGGGAATTGGCGTCTGGTTCCCGACAAGGTCGCGATCCAGCTCAACGACACGCATCCGACCCTGGCGGTTCCCGAACTGATGCGCATTCTGCTCGACGAAGCGCATCTCGGGTGGGACGAAGCCTGGGACATCACGCAAAACACTTTGGGTTACACCAACCACACCTTGCTGCCCGAAGCGCTCGAGAGGTGGCCGCTCAGCTATTTCGAAAAAATGTTGCCGCGGCAGTTGGAGATCATCTTCGAGATCAATCGCCGCTTTCTCGACACTGTCCGGACGCGGTGGCCCGGCGACGAAGCGCGTGTCGCTCGTATGAGCTTGGTCGAAGAGGGCGCAGAGCAAAAAGTCCGCATGGCAAATATGGCGATCGTCGGCTCGCACAGCACCAATGGCGTGGCTGCGATTCATTCGGAGCTGCTGCGCAAACTGACGGTCAAAGACTTCGCCGAGATGTATCCCGAGCGCTTCAACAATAAGACCAACGGCGTCACGCCACGGCGTTGGCTCTTGCTCACGAACCCGGGCCTTGCTCGCACGATCACCGACGCGATAGGCGAGCGATGGGTGACTGATCTCGACGAATTGGAAAAGCTGCGGCCTTTCGCGGATGATGCGGCCTTTCGCGACAGGTTCCTCGAGGTTAAGCGAGCCGCCAAACTGCGCTTTGTCGATTGGGTGAAAGCCAGCTGCGGCCAGATCGTCGACCCGGACACGATTTTCGACTGTCAGGTCAAACGCATTCACGAATACAAGCGGCAGCTGTTGAATGCGCTCCGAATCGTTGTCCTTTACAATCGGCTGCGGGAAAATCCGCACCTCGACGTGATGCCGCGCACCTTTTTCTTCGCCGGCAAAGCGGCACCCGCCTATCGATTGGCGAAGCTAATCATAAAATTCATCAACAACCTCGCGGGCACCATCGACGGCGACCCGATCAAGCAGGGCCGACTAAAAGTTGTCTTTCTGCCCGAGTACTGCGTGTCGCTGGCCGAGCGGCTGATCCCGGCTGCCAATGTCTCCAATCAGATTTCGACCGCCGGTTACGAAGCCAGCGGCACGAGCAATATGAAGTTTATGATGAACGGGGCATTGACGATCGGCACCCGCGACGGCTCCACGATCGAGATGGCGGAGGAAGCAGGCGAGGATAATTTCTTCCTCTTCGGCCTGACCGCCGACCAGGTGGAGGGGAGCCGCGGGTGGTACAACCCGCACTGGCATTACGACCACGACCCGGAGACCCGGGCTGCGCTGGACCAGATCGCGACCGGCTATTTCAGCCGCTACGAGCCGGGGATTTTTGCGCCATTGCACAACGCGCTGTTGGCCGAAGGCGACCACTACATGCACCTTGCCGACCTGCAATCCTATCTGGAGGCCGACCACCGGCTAACCGCATTGTATGCCGATCGCAGCGCGTGGGCGCGCAAGGCGATCTTGAATGTTGCCGGCTCCGGGAAATTCTCCAGCGACCGCACGATCGCCCAGTACGCTTCCGAGATTTGGGACGCAAAGCCCTGCCCGGTGACATAGAGAGGGATCCGCACGCATGACCATTTCACCCTTGGCAGGCAAGCCGGCGCCCAAGGACATGCTGATCGATCCGGCCCGGCTCGAACGCGAATACTTCGAGCGCAAGCCCGATCTCGATGATCCCGGTCAATTGGTCAGCTTTGGCACCAGCGGGCATCGCGGCTCGCCGATGCGCGGGTCGTTCACCGAAGCCCACATCCTTGCCATCACCCAGGCCATCTGTGACTACCGGCGCGCCCAAGGCACCGACGGCCCGCTCTATATGGGCAAGGACACCCATGCGGTTTCCGGGCCGGCCCAGCGCACGGCGCTCGAAGTCCTGGCGGCCAATGAGGTAGAGACGATCATCCAGCGGGATGACGGGTTCACACCGACCCCAGTTATTTCGCGCGCGATCCTCGTCTACAACCGCTCTCGCACCGAGCATCTCGCCGACGGGATTGTCATCACCCCCTCGCACAACCCGCCGCAGGACGGCGGGTTCAAGTACAACCCGACCAACGGAGGCCCGGCTGACACCGACGTGACGCAATGGGTCGAGGACCGGGCCAACGAGCTTCTGCGGAACGGCAAGGCCGGCGTGAAGCGAGTGGGCTTCACCACTGCATTTAATGCTGACACGACGCACCAGGAAGATTTCGCCGTGCCTTATGTCAATGACCTGCGCAATGTCGTCGACATGGAGGCAATCCGCGCTGCCGGCCTCAAGCTCGCCGTCGACCCGCTCGGCGGCGCGGCCGTGCATTACTGGGAGCCGATTAACGCCGCCTACAAGCTCAGCATTGCAGTCGTCAACCGAAACGTCGATCCGACCTTCGCGTTCATGACCGTCGACCACGACGGCGAGATCCGCATGGACTGCTCGAGCCCATACGCGATGGCTCGGCTCGTCGGGCTAAAAGATCGCTACCAGGTTGCTTTCGCCAACGATACCGATGCCGATCGGCACGGAATCGTCACGCCGTCGGCCGGGCTGATGAACCCGAACCATTATCTGTCGGTGGCGATCCTTTACCTGCTGTCGCATCGGCCGCATTGGCCGGCACAGGCGGCGATCGGCAAAACCGTAGTCAGCAGCAGCATGATCGACCGTGTGGTGCATAAACTCGGCCGTCGCCTGTGCGAAGTGCCGGTCGGCTTCAAATGGTTTGTGCCGAGTTTTTTCGACGGCTCGTGCTGCTTTGGCGGCGAGGAGAGCGCCGGGGCGAGTTTCCTGCGGCATGACGGCAGCGTGTGGACGACCGACAAGGACGGCCCGATCATGGACCTGCTCGCGGCCGAGATCACAGCCCGCACCGGCAAGGATCCGGGCGAGCACTACCGCGCGCTGACGGCGGAGTTCGGAACGGCGTACTACACGCGCATCGACGCGCCGGCGACACCAGAACAGAAGGCGAGGCTTGAAAAACTGTCGCCCGCGGCCGTCAAGGCGTCGACCCTGGTCGGCGAGCCGATTACTGCCAAGTTGAGCCACGCCCCAGGCAACAATGCTCCGATCGGTGGTCTCAAGGTCGTCGCGCGCAGCGGCTGGTTCGCAGCCCGGCCGTCGGGCACTGAGGCCGTCTACAAGATCTACGCCGAAAGCTTCAAGGACCAGGCTCACCTCGACGCGATCGTCAGAGAGGCTCAGGCGATGGTGAACGCCGCGCTTGCCTCCTCCGGATAAGAGACATGACCGACGAGGACGGACGAGTGAGTATGCCGCCGTTTCCGCGGGAATACCGCGCCTCGGGCGTGCTATTGCACATCGCATCGCTGCCCTCGCCCTATGGCATCGGGGATCTTGGGCCGGCTGCACGGGCATGGGTCAACCGTCTGCGTGAGTCAGGGCAGAGCTGGTGGCAGGCGCTGCCGCTCGGTCCGACGGGGTACGGCAACTCCCCATATCAGTCGTTGTCATCCTTCGCCGGCAACGAGCTCTTGATCAGCCCGGATGGCCTGATCGAGGATGGACTCCTACGAGCCGGCGACTGCAATGGCAATTCGCTCCCGGCAGCCGCCATCGATTATGGCGCCGTCATCCCGTTCAAGCGCCGGATCCTCGAAAAGGCTTGGAGCAACTTCCGCGCCGGGGAGCGCGAAGATTTACAGGCGGTTTATGAGCAGTTCTGCAACACCCATCGGCATTGGCTGGACGATTACGCACTGTTCCGCGCGCTGAAAGCCAGGTATAACGACGCTTATTACCTCCAATGGCCGGCGGAGCTGGTCAGACGCGTTCCCGAAGCTCTGGCGCGTGCACGCCAGGAGTTGGCAAGCCAAATCGATCACGTGCGGTTCGCACAATTCGTGCTTTTCCGCCAGGGCGAGCGCCTCAAGGAACATGCCCACGCCGGAGGCCTGCGCCTGATTGGCGATCTGCCTTTCTTTGTCTCCTCCGATTCGAGCGATGTATGGGCCAATCCGGAACTGTTCCTGCTGGATGAACAGCACCGGCCGCGTTTCGTCGCGGGTGTCCCTCCCGATTATTTCAGCGCCACAGGGCAGCTCTGGGGCGATCCAGTTTACGACTGGGACACTATTCGTCGTACCGGCTACCGCTGGTGTATCGATCGGCTGCGCGCTGTCCTGGCACACGTTGATGTCGTTCGCCTGGACCATTTCCGCGGATTCGCGGCCGCTTGGCACGTCCCGGCCGGAGCACCGACGGCGCAATCCGGCCAATGGGTGCCGGGCCCGTGCGCGGAGTTCTTCGAGGCGGTGCAAAAGGAGCTGAGTTGTTTGCCGTTCATTGCCGAGGATTTGGGGTTGATCACCGCGGACGTAGGCGCCTTACGCGATCGCTTCCAGTTGCCAGGGACCAGAGTTCTACAGTTCGCTTTCGACGGACATTCGGATAACCCGCATCTGCCGAATAACTACCCTTCCAATACCGTGGTCTATACCGGCACGCATGACAATCCCACGACACGCGAGTGGTACGAGGAATTGCCCGACGCCCAGCGGCACATTTTTTGGAGCTACCTGAAGCGGCCCGAGGGCCGGAGTAGCGATGCGTCATTGGCATTGATGGAGCTGGCGTGGTCTTCGAAAGCCGCGGTCGCGCTCGCTCCGCTTCAGGACGTGCTCAACCTCGGGGCGGAGGCTCGGATGAACGTGCCCGGCCGGGCCGACGGCAACTGGCGCTGGCGTTGCCCCGAAAACTTATTGTCCGCACCAGAGATCGAATGGCTGCGAGACTTGACGAAGGCATCCAATCGTTCTGGCGTATCGCACATCAAGCTCGGCTGACGGAAACCGCAACCGCAGAGAGAACGAACGATCGCTCACTCAGGCTGGTTTTGACTCGTTTAGAGCTGGGCCGCATGAATATTGGACCCGCTGGCGGTCCCATCTGGCACTTATCGGCGCGAACACGCAGCGGGGTGCCGGCCGTACTCATGGAAAACTCCTGTCGGGGATGAGGTTGACGACACCTCGATCCTCAAGACAGGACGCCCCTGGCGCTATCGACGATCTCTACCAGGTACCGCGCCCGGAAATAACTCTCCACCTCCATCAACTCGTTGAGGGCCTGCATACCCTCGTGCAGGCAGCTGGCGCGCTCGCCGCCTCAGGTCATTCGGTCCGGGGTTACGACGGCGAACCATCCTCGACACCGAGTCCAAAATTAGTCCATTGTCGAGTCCGCTTGGCACCCCGCCGGAGTCGTGGAAGCCGCAGGATTGCTGGGGTTTGGTTTGCCCTCGTGGTCCGGCTGGACCAATCCGGAAGGACGCCGGCCTTACTCGGCGGGTCGCATCCGCACACCCTGGACCTTGCGCATGGAGACGCCGCGCGACAAGGCCGGGCTGACGGGCCGCTGTGCCGCATCGATGCCGAGTGGCGGATTTTTGTGTGTGGATCAGAGAAGATGCGGCATCGCGGACTGCCCAAGGTCAATTGGCAATTCACCCTGGCGATGGCCGCTTACGATCTCGTCCGCCTGCCCAAATTGCTCGCCCAACCGGTGGCGTGACGGTGGCCTCGCAGGCAAAATCGCACCTCCCATCGTCTCTCTCGCTGCATTGCCATCGCAAGCAAGGCTTCTTATTGCTGCCTCCGACCACCTGTAAACTCAATGCGAGACCGTTTGGAGCTGAAGCTCGCTCTTTTTCAGCATCCTGCTAGGCTTTTTTCGGCGACCAGCCATACGCCTTGGCGCAGGAGCCGCCCATCAGCATCACCCGCTCGGTGTCGCTGAGGCGGTCAGTCTTCAGGAAGGGCTCGACGGCCTGCTCGTAGTTGACGACCGCAAATGCGCGCGTCCAGTCCGTGCCCCACAAGCAGCGCTCGAAACCCAAGGCGTCGAATATGCGGGCCAGCGGGTCCCAGATGTCCGGGAACGGATACGGCTCCTTCGATAGGGTGCAGGCGCCGGTGATCTTGATCACCGCATTCTTGCGCTTGGCGAGTTCCACTACTTTCGGAAGATCGGCCCAGGGCTGCGGCGGCGCCGGTGGTACACTCGGCTGCTGGATGCCCATATGGTCGACGATGAACCGCGCGTCGGGGTGGTCGATCAGCGCCGTGCCCGCGTCAACGTTGCCCCAGAACAGGACGTTGACCGGGAAATCGTTTTTGACGGCCGCGCGCAGGATGCGGTCGAGCCCCGGATCGTCCGGCGCGCGCTTTGACTCTTTCGTCAGGATGATGCGGATGCCGACCGTGCCCGGCGTCTTCTTCCAGTCGGCGATGACATCGGCCACCGCCGGATCATCCGGCTTGACCGGTTTGACCAGGGCGAACTTGTCGGGGTGGGCACGTTGCACCGAGACCGCATAGCTGCCGTCGTACTGGTACATCGAGAACGGCGAGATGTAGATCGCGCCGTCGACGCCGACCTTGTCCATCGCCGCCACCATCTCGTCGCCGGTGACGTGAGCGGGCCAGTTCGGAACGCTGTGCCACGGCCGCTCAGGCGTGTTCGCGGCATAGGCGTGAACCTGGGCATCGATGACCACTGGCGGCCGCGCGGCGGCATGCCCTTCGCGCATCAGCGCCGATCCAGCCGCGGCGAGCGCCGCCGCGACCTGCAGCACGGTAAGCCGGTCGATAAGCCTGCTTCCTGCCGGTGAACGGTTGGCCGTTTCCCCCTCCATGCCGCTTCGGGACTCACGCTGCTCAGTTCAATGAAGATTGCGGACTTCCTTTGGCCCCGGTCAAGGGAACCGGTCCTGCGCGTGCCGGTGGGGTCTCAGCCCGGATTACGAGAAAGATCTGGGAACGGCCCACTGCCCGAAAGCTGTCGTTTCAGGTTATTGAGCGGTTTCGGGCGCAATTCCGCCGATTACACTCCGCCGCCGCCACTCTCGGCGTCTTCCCACTCGCGTGATCCCTGCGTCGCCCTACCGCTCTATTCTCGATCGAATCTGTTTTCAATAATAAACCGGAGCGCAAGGGGGAAGGGGCCGCCGGTCCGGCCGATCCGGCTGCGGAACAAGATTCCAGGTGGTCAGTGGAGCCGGCCCGACGGCGTCGTGTTGGCGAGCTGGCCGACGGCGTCGATGCAATTGAAGCGTCAGATAGTCGAACAGAGCCCGCTCATGGAACGCGATCACGACCTGGCGATCGCGGAGCAGCGCAGCAAACTGGGCGATATGGACTGTGAGCGCCGGCTGAATATTCCTCACAGCGCCGTCATACCGCCGTCCACGAACAGCAGGGCGCCGGTGACGTAGGAGGCATCGTCGGAGGCCAAAAACAGGACTGCGGCGGCGACCTCGTCTGCCCTGCCCGGGCGCTTCAGCATGGTGCCTTGTGCGGCCTTGGCGTTATACTGCTCGACGGTCTCGCCGGCCGCTGCGATGCGGCGCTGATGGAACGGCGTGAAGATCGGGCCGGGGCCGACGGCGTTCACACGAATGCCCTCCGGCGAGTGGTCGGCGGCGAGCGCCCGCGTCAAGCCCGCGACCGCAGCCTTGGTGGTGTCGTACTGCAGGTTGCCGCCGCCTGCGACGACGGAACGTACGGAGGCGACGTTAACGATGGCGCCGCCCTTGTTGCGGCGCATCAGCGGAACCGCCGCCTTGGCACAGAAGGCGTAGCTCATCAGGTTGACGTTGAGGATCTCGTTCCAGCTCGCCGCACTCGCCTCGTCGACCTTCTCGTATTTGCGGATGCCGGCATTGTTGATGAGGATGTCGAGGCGCCCGAACTTCTGCGCGGCACCGTTGACGAAGGCGAGGCATGCGGCCTCGGTACCAACGTCAGCCTGCGTGAAGGTGACCTTGGCGCCGGTGGTCTCGAGCTCGGCCGCCACGCGCTGGCCGCGCTCGCCGTCCCGATCGCAGAATGCCACGCTCGCGCCCTCGGCGAGAAAACGCCTGACCGTCGCCTCGCCGATCCCCGATGCCCCGCCCGTCACCGCTGCAACCTTGCCATCGAGCCTTCTCATGTTTGCCGCCTTTCATTGCATTGCGAAACGCGCGTCCACGATACGTCGTATCTATCCGGCGGGCACCGCCTTGTTGGCCCGGCCTGGGTGTCCGACCTTAACAGGCTGCGGAAGAACTCCGAAATCTCGAGTGTTTCCCGGCTAGGCTGACCGCTATCTCGGCGAGGCACAACCGCAAACCCAAACCTTTCCTCTGGACTGCCGATCCCGACCGCATCATCGAAAAGGTCAATCGTGGGCACCAAGTGATCGCGTCAGACCACTAGATTATCGCCTGCCGCCGTGTGACCCAGACTAAAAGAAATGGTTTGAGGCCGACGGTAAGGCGTTGTGTCCGATTCGTTCCGATGAAAAAGAACCGAATCCACTTACACGTGATAGAGGACGTTATTGCTAGCAAGATCGCCGGTCACGAGCAATGACTGCAGTTGGCCCTGAAGCCGACTTACACCTGAGATGACCGCGGTCAGTCCTGACACGTTCTTGGAACCACCGGCTCAGCGCCGATCCCGGGTGATGCCGAAGCCATTGCTAAGCCGCTTCGATCATCGTGGTCCGCAGGCGCGCATTCCCAGGCACCCGTTAATCCTGCGGGGGCGAGGGCCTATTGAGTATTTGAACAAGAAAATTGCTTGTAGTAGGCACGCCGATGGTTTGGAACAAACTCATCCGGAGGAAGCGTTCACTTGACCCATATGCTGATCGCGGTCACGGCGATGTTTCTGCAACAAACCTGCGGCTCGATCGCCCGGGCGCTGCCGGCGGTGCTTGCGCCGTTGATCATCGCAGAACTACATGCTAATGCCGCCTGGGTCGGGATCTATTTCTCGTTGACTGCATTTGCCGGGCTGATCGGCCAGTTGGGATCTGGCGGCTTCATCATCCGGCACGGCGCCATTCGCATGAGCCAGATCGCCCTGCTGTTTACAGGCGCCGGTTTGGCAGTGGCAGTCCGCGGTGGTGCCGTCGGCTTCGTTCTGTCGGCCTTGATTGGCAACGGCGTTGCCTCGGTTGCAACCCCGGCCAGTTCCCAGTTGCTGGGGCGCTGGTCCGTCATGCGCTACGCGCCATTTGCCTTCTCCATTGCCCAGTGCGCGATCCCGGCAGGCATTCTGCTGACCGGCTATCTTGGCCCCTTGACGGCACAGTCGTTTGGCTGGCGTGACACGATGCTGGCGAGCGCGGCGCTGTGCTGGGCCGTCGCGCTGATGCTCCAGCCACTACGTGGCCGGCTCGATACTGAGTCATCGGCCAGGCATCCGATCCGCCTGTCGGATTTGCGCACCACGATCACTGCAGTGCTGGCGGTCCGCGAGCTGCGCTCCTTGTCATTCGCCTGCTTTGCGTTCAACGGCACACAGGCCGTTTTTGTTGCCTATTTCGTCACCTACATGACCTCACAGGGCCATCCGCTGGTCGCGGCTGGAGCGCTGTATTCGACCGTCATTGCGGTGGCGTTGCCGGGCCGCATTTTATGGGCCTGGGTGGGCGGCTTCTTTGTCGCGCCACACTTAGTCTTGGGCGGGTTGGCCTTCGGCATGGCTGTCAGCATTGGGCTGATTGGCGCGTTTACGCCTCATTGGCCGTTGCTGGCGATCGGCGCGGTGACAATGGTGGTCAGCGCCACGGCGTTGTCCTGGCACGGCATCATGCTGTCGGAAGCCGCGCGTCTGGCGCCGCCGGGACGAGTGGGCGCGGTTACCGGTGGGGTGCTGTCATTCGGCCAGGTCGGTGCGCTGTCCAGTCCCGCGGTCTTCTCGTTGCTGCTCGGGCTGTCTGGTGGCTATAGTGCTGGTTGGGTGGTCTGCGCCGTGCCGGCCGTTCTGGTCGGCGTAAACATGTTCCGCCAAGGTAAGCCTGTGCAGCAGCGTAATGCGCTGTGACCTTCGTACCGCTGTAGTGACAGCAAGTCCGGATGGTTTATTTTGGCCGGGCCGCCGTCTTCTCCAAAAGCGTTTTGCCACGGCCTCTCGCCGCCTTCGGGTCAGTGCACCGGCCCGGGCGGCGTTTTGTTGTGAGTTGGGCGACCGCATCCCTGATCCGGAGCCAGACCGCTACGCCCTTGTAATCGTCGGTCTACGGTGATTAGACGCTCGCGCCGCAACCTAAGGAACCAACAACTGTGATCCGGGTTACATCACTGTTCACTCCGGTCTGGCGGCTCCCTATGCCAAAACTGTTGGCGATCGCCGCCATTTTACTCGTGGCCGGCGCGCCGCTGGTCGGTTTCGCTCAGAGCAGTGCGAAGACCAACCCTGCGGCCACCCCTGAAACCAGCACCGCGCCCGGAAAGCTAAGTAACCAGGAAATCAAAAACTGGCTCGAAGGCCTCGGCTACACTCAGGTGAAAGATATCTCTCCCACACCTAGAGGCACCAGCGCCAAAGCGATGAAAGGCGACAAACCGGTGACGGCCGTCGTGGATTCCGCCAGCAAGGTCATCGACGAACGCTAGGCGGCGCGCACGATACCAGCAGGCCGCGTTACGTCAACTGCTGAGAGACTGACTTCGAGCGCAGTCGGTCGCAATCATCGCTAGGGGCTTGCGCAGCTTAGCGGCTCCGACACCCTTTCGCGCCAATCCCGAGCGGCCGTATGCTCTTACGGGCGGTAATGCTTCGGCAGATCCGCGAACGGCTCGTCGGGCGCCGGTGGCTCGTGTGGTTGCGGCAGGCCGAGATGATCGATCACCAGCTGCGTGTTGGAATTTCGCGCCGCCAACTGTCTTGCCTGGTCCAGGCGACCCGTACACGCCACATTGACTGGCAGTGAGTGCTGCGCCGCGGTGGCCAGAACACGGTTAATCGCGGGGTCGGCGGGATCAGTTGAAGCATTGTCTCTCAGGAAGATCCGGATGCCTACGGTGCCGTCGATGGAAGCCCAGTCGGCAATTGTATCGACCACGGCGGGGTCGGTCGGATCGACGGGCTTGACCAGCCTGAACCGGGTGGGGTGAGCCGCAAACACCTCAAGGGCGTAGCTGGCGTCGTAGCGATACATGCTGAACGGCGATACCAGTATCGCGCCGTCGACGCCGACGGCGTCCATGGCCGTCACCATCTGGTCGCCGGTGACCTCAGGCGGTCCGTAGAGAGTGCCGATCCACGGGCGGCCGGGGTGATTGCGTTCGTAGGCGTGAACCTGGGAATCCAACATCGGCATGACGTCCTCCACGAAACCGAATGTTTTTGCCGCGAACCCTTATGCTTCGCCGTAATGGACCCGGCGAAAGTTGCGCGACGGGATCAGGTCGTCGACATGCACGTCCCACAAAGAGGCGCCATCCTGTGCTTGATGCTCGCGGAACAGTCCTTCGAACTGACCCCGGCTCGTCACTTTAGTGCCGTTGAGACCGAACCCGCCCGCCACCTGGGCAAGATCGCCCCGGCCGTGGGTCGCGTACATGGGATCGACACCATGGGCCCGGAATTTGTGTGTCTCGGCCCCATAGCCACCATCGTTGATGATGCAAATCAATAGCTTGATCCCGTGGCGCCGCACGGTCTCCAGCTCCTGGATGTGCTGATAGAGGCTGCCATCGCCGTCGATCAGCATCACCTTGCCGTTGTTGCGCGCGGCGGCGACGCCGATCGCCGCCGGAAGACCTGAGCCGATTGCGCCAAAATCGATCGGGATGTGATACTTGCCCGCCGGGCGGCCGCGCAGATGCTTCATCGCAAAGCTGAAGCAATGCCCGCCCGCGACGATGATGTCCCAATCTTTCGGCACTGCCGCGTCCAACTCTTTGACTACTGGCCGCGGGTCGAGCGTGCCGGGGGTCGGCGTATAGGGCTTGGGGTCTGGGTTCTCGGCGGTCGTGGCAATCTTCGTGGCGATCTCGTTGCTGCGCCAGCCGCGACGGCTGATACCCCTTTCCTTGAGCCGGGTCACAATCGCCTCGGCGGCGGCCTTGGCGTCGGCGTGGACATGAAGGTCAGCCGTCCGCAGCCCTTGCCATAACTCGCGCGGCTGCGTGTCGATCCGGACCACCTTGGCGGTGGGAAAAAGGTAGCCGCCCTCGGTTGTGTAGTGGCCGAGCCCGGCTCCGGCGGCGATCACCAGATCGCTTTCGGCAAACAGCTCACGGCCGAGATCGGTAGCGAAGGTGCCGGCAATATCGAGCGCGAACGGGTTGCCATCGAACAAACCCTTGCCGAGCAGCGTCGTTGCGAGCAGCGCACCCAACTCTTGCGCCAAGGATTCGAGGGCGCTCTTGGCGCCGGACCACATCGCGCCGCCGCCGCCGATAACAATAGGCCATTCGGCCTCGGCAACCATCGCGACGATTTCGTCGACCACCGCCAGGTCGGGCCGAAGCACCTGGGCGCGCGGCATCAAATCGGTAGACGGCGTGTAGTCGGGCAGATACGGAAATTCTTCCGTTTCCAAGTCGAGCGGCACGCTGAGCACCACCGGCTTACGCTCGGCGCGCGCAACGTAAAATGCCTCGCGCACGCAATCGAGCGCCCGATCAATCGTGCGGATCGGCACAAAATGCGCACCGGTCGCCAATGCCAGCGGCGCCTGACCGATCGACTGAATGTACCAGGAGACACCGACCGGGGCGTCACCGGCGAACACCACCACCGGCGCATTGCCGCGCGCCGCCATCGCAAGCGCTGTCATGATCTGGGTATAGCCCGGGCCGCACGTCACCGAGCCGACCCCAACCCTGCCAGTAGCGCGGGCGTAAGCATCGGCCATTGCTACGCAGCAATGCTCGTGGCGAGCGTGGATCAGCCGGACCTTTTGATTTTCGGCCATCGACGCCGACCAATACATGTTGGCGTCACCCATCAGGGTGAAAAGCGGGTCGACCCCCTCGGTCGCGAAGGCCTGGGCCAAGATATCCGAAACCTGGTTATCGCTCATCGTGCTTCTCTCATTCCGAAAAAGACCTGCCGCAGCCACGAAATGAAAGCGCGCCACAAGATCTTGCCGCCCTTGAGCTCCGAGGCCGCCGGCGCTACCGCCCTCTTGTCCTCCGGCAACGGCGTAGCCCCCTCCCCGTGCTCGCCTGCCATAAGAGAGGCGGGGTGTGGAGCGGTCGCCCGCGCCTGGTCAGGTGTCAATTTCGCGACGTTCTCGGCGAACTCGGCGAGGATCGCACGAGCGAGGTGCACCCCGCCCGCATTTGCAAAGGTTTCGAGCGGGCCGGTAACGTTGAAATGGCCTTCGACTTTCAACAAGGTCGTGCGGTCGCCGGTCGCCTCGACACTTCCCGAGGCGTTTGCCCGCGAAGCACCCCGTCCGTCGATCCCCCGCCCCTGGATCGTGCGGCGTCGGACAGAATGGTCATAAGCGAGTTCGGCCTCGCCGCGAAATACCGCCACGGTCGGGCCGAACTTCACGCGCATTGTTCCTTGATAGGTACCGCCCTCGCTCGATTTGGTGAGGACGGCGCCGGGGATGCACGAAGCGACGATCGCCGGGTCGGAGAGGATCGGCCACAACACCGCGGGTGGCATCGCGATCGGGACTTCTTCACGGATCGAAATCATGGCTTCCCGTTATCAGCACGACTGGCCCTGGATCGACGCCCAAATTTGTGAAGTTGCGAAGCGGAACCATCGCTAGTCCTGTTGAACTGGGCGTAGGCGACTTCGAAGCCGACGGGGCTGCCGACGTCCTCTCGTAGGACGAGAGCCAAGAGACACGGGTGAAGCCTCGTAAGTC
This sequence comes from uncultured Alphaproteobacteria bacterium, assembly GCA_963812675.1. Classification (GTDB taxonomy): domain Bacteria; phylum Pseudomonadota; class Alphaproteobacteria; order ATCC43930; family CGMCC-115725; genus AP-15. The sequence continues at coordinate 22,529 of CAWEWR010000019.1, forward strand.
GTCGCTGAAACACATAGTAACCGGCGAATTTGACCTGATGCAGCCACTTCAGCCCTTGCGGCGGCTGATCACCACGCTGGTGAATTGTGGCTTACCAAGTCACCAGCGTGCATCGCCTCGGCGTGCCGCCGTCTCACGAACAGTCGCGCCATGCCTTGGCCCGGTTCACCCGCACCCACGCATCGATCCTGGTCAGGTTTATCGGCTGACCTGCCGCATGATATTCGTCCACCGGTCCACAATCGGCAGCACCGTATCCGCCTTCTCCGGCGGGAACATCGGCACAATGCGGGCGACGCCCATCTCGGCCAGGCGCTTCACCCGGTCTACATCCTCGCCGAGGCCGAACGAGGTGATCTCGATGGACTCCGGATCGCGGCCGGCCTCCTTCGCCATGTCGCGGAATTTCGGCAATACTTCGGCGATGTCGCCGCGGGCCGTCGGAATCCAGCCATCGCCATAGCGGATGGCGCGCCGCGCGCCATACGGGAAAGCGCCCCCGACATGGATCGGCGGATGCGGCTTCTGGGCCGGTTTGGGCCGGGCGATCATCGGATCGAAATTGACGAACTCGCCGTGATATTCCGCCTTTTCCTTCGTCCAGATTTCCTTCATCGCCTCGATCAACTCGCGCACCCGCTTGAAGCGGGTCGCATAGACGGTGCCATGGTCTTCCATTTCGTCCTGGTTCCAGCCGCCGCCGACGCCAAACAGGAACCGTCCCTGGCTCGCCTGGTCGATCGAGGCGACCAGCTTGGCGGTCTGGATCGCGTCGCGCTGCTGAATGAGCGCCACGCCGGTGCCGAGCTTGATTTTGCTGGTCGCCTGACTGGCCGCGGCCAGCACCACGAACGGGTCCATCGCGTCGTAGTACTGCTTGGGCAGATCGCCGCCTCCCGGAAACGGCGTCTTGCGCGACAGCGGAATATGCGAGTGCTCGGGCGCCCAGACCGACTCGAAACCGCGCTCCTCAAGCGCGCGGGCAAGCTCCGGCGCCGACATCGAATAATCGGTAAAGAACATCGCGCCGCCGAAATGCATCTCCCTCTCCCTTTGCTGTGTCCTGGCTCGGCGGCAGAGGTTAGCTGCTGGCGCCGGCCGGCGCTATCGGTTACCTATCCCTCCGATACGCGGTGACACGCGAACCGCATCCTCGCCTGGCGAATCATCGGGAGAGGGCTCACATGGGGGTGGAAGAGCGCGCGGAAGAATCCTCAGCCGAGGCGGGGCGCTCGCGCAAAATCATCCATATCGACATGGATGCGTTCTACGCATCTGTCGAACAGCGTGACAATCCGGACCTGCGCGGGAAACCTGTCGCCGTCGGCGGCTCGCGAGAACGCGGTGTTGTAGCAGCCGCAAGCTACGAAGCGCGGAAGTTCGGCGTGCACTCCGCGATGCCGTCGATCACAGCCAAACGGAAATGCCCGGATCTGATCTTTGTTAAGCCGAGGTTCGATGGCTACAAGGCGATCTCTCTGCAGATACGGGAGATCTTCGCCGAATATACGCCGATCATCGAGCCATTGTCACTCGACGAGGCGTATCTCGATGTCACCGCAAACCTCAAAGGTACCCTCTCGGCGACACAGATCGCTGCAGAAATCCGGGCGAGGATCCGAACTGAAACCGACCTCACGGCTTCCGCCGGCGTCTCGTACAACAAGTTCCTCGCCAAACTCGCCTCCGATCACCGCAAGCCGGACGGGCTCTTCGTTATCACTCCGAAAATGGGGCCGGCATTCGTCGAGACCCTGCTGGTCAGGAAATTTCACGGCGTCGGGCCTGCGACAGCCAAGAAAATGGCCCGGCTCGGTATCGAAACCGGGCTTGACCTTAAGGCGCAGACCCAGGCCTTCCTGCAGCAACATTTCGGGAAAGCCGGCTCCTACTATTACTGGGCTGCGCGTGGTATTGATGAGCGGCCTGTCCGTGCCGATCGGATACGAAAATCCGTTGGCGCCGAGAACACGTTTGCCGCCGATCTCTTCACCTACGAGGCTGCGCGCGATGCCCTTCAAGAGATCGTCGACAAAGTGTGGGGGTATTGTGAGGGATCCGGCCTTCGCGGCCGCACAGTCACACTGAAGGTCAAGTTCGCCAACTTCCGGCAGATCACGCGAAGCCGCACCGGTCAGATGCAGATCAGGACGCGAGGCGAACTCGAACAGCTTGGTAACGCACTGCTCGAACCCCTCTTTCCGGTCGCCAAAGGCGTTCGGCTCCTCGGTGTCTCCTTGTCTTCACTCGTGGTGGAAGAGGCCGAACGCGAGCCCGAATTCAGCCTGCCCCAGAACCTGGTTGACTGCTGAGCGGGGTCCCTGCTCGGAGGGGGAATTCTCACGAGTTGGTGACACCCAGTTCCCAATTGTCCCCCATTTCGGAGGCGCACAAGGTCGGACGATCGTATCTATTAAATTGAACCAAATCAGTCGCCTGACACATCCCCATATTACCGAAACGCAACGAGCCGACCCCGATCGACCGGGGGCTCCTCCACAGGTTGGGCCTTCGAGCACGCGACAGTCGGCTCCAAAGTGCCGCTCGGTGCTGTCGCGGTCTGTGTTGGAATTTGATTGGCCGTTCTCCGGCTGGCGGAGGATATTGGATCAGGCAGCGAGGTCAATCAGCGTGTCAGCGAGCTCGTGGGTGAGGGTCTGCCATCCGTCGATTTTGCGCAATCGTGATCTGACCAGCGGCGAGCAACGCCCAGAACAACATGGCTGCGGTCTCGGCCGAGGGCAGCGCCGTCTGGGTCTTGATGCGGCGCTTGAATTCCTCGTGGAGCCGTTCGATCGCGTTGGTGGTGCGCGCGCTCTTCCATTGGCTGACGGGCAACCGGGTGAAGGTGTACAGCCGGTCACCGGCCTCCTTTGCCGAGGATCTGAAGCCGAATTACGCGCGCGTAGGTGACGGAATCCGGTGTCGACCTGAAGCCGCTCTGTAATTCTACAACCGAAGAGGTGTAAATGGTGGTATAAAGGTCAGAAAGCGCTCTCGCGTGACGGAGTGACGAAATGCGGCCCGGCTCTATCGAATATGATCCGGTTGTTGGGAACGAGATCCTGGAACGATTGGCTGACGGCGATTCTTTGGCCGCAATCTGCCGCGATCAAGGGATGCCCGATGAGCGGAGCGTTCGGCGGTGGGCGCGAAACCACGGCGACTTTGGCGATCAGTACGCAGTCGCGCGACGGCTCGGCTACGAGAAGCGTGCTGATGAGCTGCTCGAAATCGCGGATGATGCGTCCGCCGATTGGAGCGAGACCGAGAATGGCCACAGGGTCGTTAGGCCGTTTGTAATTAAGGTCGGTGGTAAGATCATGGGCGACAGCTTTGTTTCGTATCTGCGCGTTTCGACCGACAAGCAAGGTCGCTCCGGGCTTGGCATCGAGGCACAACGCGCCGCGGTCGCATCCTACCTGGACGGGTTCGGTGCAGTACCAATGGCGGAACTCGTCGAGGTCGAGAGCGGCAAGCGCGATGATCGCCCCGAGCTCTCACGAGCCCTCGCCGAATGTCGCGTCCGGAAGGCAACGCTGGTAATCGCGAAGCTCGATCGCCTTGCCCGCGATGCTCACTTCCTGCTCGGCCTGCAGCGTTCGGGCATCGCGTTCACGGCGGCGGACATGCCGAATGCGAACCGCCTGACGGTCGGCATCATGGCGATGGTCGCCGAGGAGGAGCGGCGCGCTATCTCTGACCGGACCAAGGCAGCGCTCGCTGCGGCCAAGGCGCGGGGCGTCAAGTTTGGCGGCCGGGTGGAGAACCTCAAGAACGCAAAACTGGGGCGCCAGAAGGCGGCAGAAGTACGGCAAGGCAAGGCCGCATCCCGAACCGCCGATCTGCTCCCGGTGATCGACGCTATCCGGGCGGAGGGGATCACTAGCGCAACGGGGATCGCCAAAGCACTGAACGAGCGCGGCATTCCGACGACGCGCGGCGGTCGCTGGCAGGCCGTGCAGGTTCAACGAATGCTACGAAGCGCGACCGAATAGCATCGGGCGCCCCGAGATCCGTCCCGACCCGCGCGCATGACGGCGTCCCACGTGTTCCGAAAGATACGTATGCCCTTCAGGTTGCTATGTGGTTGCTAAGGCTTATGCGACCCGAAAGTGGAATCGCATAAGCCTTTGCAAAACATGGAGCGGGCGAGGGGATTCGAACCCCCGACCCCAACCTTGGCAAGGTTGTGCTCTACCCCTGAGCTACACCCGCACCGCTCGGGAGGAGTTTGCGGTCTTGGTCGCCGACATATGATAGCGGAGGACACGCGGTTTGCAAGCCTTGCCTTCGGGGCGAGCCTTGCTTTCCGGGCGGGCGGATCGCATCGTGCCTACGATGCCGCCGCCGTTGATGACCCCGGGAGAGCTGTTTGCGCGTTTCGACGCGCTCGGGATCGCGCATCGGACATATTCCCATCCTCCGGTATTCACCGTCGCGGATTCGGCAGTGTTGCGCGGCAGCCTTCCTGGGGCGCACTGCAAGTGCCTTTTTTGCAAGGACAAGAAGGGCGGGTTTTGGCTTGCGGTCATGCTCGAAGAACGCCGGATCGATCTGAAGAAGCTGACGGCGCCCCGTTTTTCCTTTCCTTTGGCGGCGCCGACGACCTCCATCGGCTTCTGGGCGTGCCGCCGGGGAGCGTCACGCCTTTCGCCCTCCTCAACGATGTCCAGCATCTCGTCAGTCCCGTACTCGATGCCGCGATGCTGCAACACGACCCGCTGAATTATCACCCGCTGGTAAACGATCGCACGACGGCCGTCTCGGCCGCCGATCTGCTGCGGTTGATCAACGTCTCGGGGCACGTGCCGCGGATCGTCAATCTGGCCGGCCTCGAGCAGGAGCCGGACGTCGCGGACAGCTGAGCGCATCGGATTGCTGCCGCTTGTCTTACTTCGATCGCGCCGCCATGTTGTCGGATAAAACCGGAGAGAAGAGTGATGCCGAGTGAACCTTTGATCGGCGGCGCGGCTGCCGCCCCTGTAAAGGACGTCACTACCGCCAATTTCATGGCCGAAGTCGTCGACGGCTCGTTCGACGCGCCGGTCATCGTCGATTTCTGGGCGCCGTGGTGCGGTCCCTGCAAGCAGCTCGGGCCGATCCTCGAAAAGACCGTTCGCGCCACCAACGGCGCGGTTCGAATGGTCAAGCTCAATATCGACGAGAACCCCGAAATCGCGCAGCAGATGCGCATACAATCGATCCCGGCGGTTTACGCCTTCAAGGACGGGCGGCCGGTCGACGGCTTTGTCGGCGCTTTGCCCGAGAGCCAGGTCAAGCAGTTCGTCCAGCGGCTGGGCGGCGGGAAGGGTGGCCCCTCGCCGGTCGCGGAGGCGCTGGCCATGGCCAAAGAGGCGATGCAGGGTGGCGATCACGCTAGCGCCGCCGCCCTCTACTCGCAGATCCTGCAGCGCGAGCCCACCAACATCGAGGCGCTAGCCGGCCTTGCGCGCGCGATGATCGCGCGCGGCGAGTTCGCCAAAGCCAAACAGCACCTTGATCGCGTTCCGAAGGAGAGCGCCGGGCACGCCGAGATCACCGCGGCGCGCTCCGCCCTCGACCTCGCCGAGCAGGCGCAGAAGGCGATGGCTTCGGCCGGCAAGCTGCGCGCCCGGCTGTCGCAGAACCCGGACGACCATGAGGCGCGCCTGGAGCTCGCCACCGGGCTGTTCGGAAGCGGCGACCGGGAAGCTGCGATAGACGAGCTGTTGACCCTGTTTAAACGCGACCGCGAATGGAATGAGCAGGCCGCTCGCAAGCAGCTGCTCAAATTCTTCGAGGTGATGGGACCGACCGACCCGCTGACCCTGAGCGGCCGGCGCCGGCTTTCCTCTGTAATGTTTTCTTGAAGGGAGAGTGCGATGAGCGAGCGGCGCGGCGGAGCGGCGCTCCCCGCTATTCTCCCGATTTTTCCGCTGACCGGCGTCCTGCTGCTCCCCCGCGGCCGGCTGCCCTTGAACATCTTCGAGCCGCGCTATCTGGCGATGACGCGCGACGCCCTCGCCGGCGAGCGCCTGATCGGCATGGTCCAGCCGAGCGATCCGGCCGCGTCAGGCCGCAATCCGCCGGTTTATCCGACGGGCTGCGCCGGCCGCATCACCTCGTTTTCCGAGACCGAGGATGGACGTTTTCTGATCACCTTGACGGGCATCTCTCGTTTTCGGATCCGCGAGGAGCTGCCGCTATTAGAGGGCTATCGCCGCGTCGTCCCGGATTGGCAGGAGTTTGCCCAAGATATCGAGGGAGAGGAGGCGCCCGAGTTTGATCGCGAGCGGCTGATGCGCGGGCTGAGGGCCTATTTTCAGCAGCACCAGATCTCGGCCGATTGGGATTCGATCACCTCGGTCGCGGGCGAGCGGCTCGTCAGCTCGATTGCGATGATCTGCCCCTTCGATCCGAGCGAGAAGCAGGCACTGCTAGAGGCGCCGGATCTCGGTGAACGCGCGCGCCTACTGACGGCAATTGTCGAGATGGCGGTAATGCAGCGCCCGAGCGAGGGCACTGGCGCACGCCACTAGGCAGGATTGAGCTGATATCGGAGGGACGGATGGAAGGAATACCGGAAATCGACCCGAAGCTGTTGGAGATTCTCGTCTGCCCGCTGACCAAAGCGCCGTTGCGGTACGATCGCGAAGCCCAGGAGCTGATCAGCGAGGAGGCGGGGCTCGCCTACCCGATCCGCGACGGGATTCCGATCATGCTCGTCGATGAGGCGCGCCCGCTACGCGACGACGAGACCGCGACCAAGCGCCTGCCGTCACCCTGAGGGGTGTGCCATGAGCGCGGGCGGAACAGCGCGCTGGCCAGTGGAGCTGCGCTTGAAACGGGCGGAAAAGCTGCTCGATATCGCGTTCGATGACGGCAGTCATTTTTCCCTTCCCGCTGAATACTTGCGCGTCGAGAGCCCGTCCGCGGAGGTTCAGGGCCACGGTGCGGGACAAAGGACGCTGGTCCACGGCCGCGCCCATGTCGGCATCATGGGGCTCGAACCGGTCGGCAATTACGCCGTAAAGATCACCTTCGACGATCTGCACGACACCGGCATTTATTCCTGGAATTACCTCTACCAGCTCGGCGTCGAGCGCGAAAAGCGCTGGCGCGAGTATCTCGACGCTCTGGCCGCAAACGGACTTCGCCGGGAACCCTGACGTCCGGCCCGGCCTAAAGCGGCTCGCCGCGAACCAGGCGCGGCAGGTCCCCGACGATCCCCATCGCATCGCGCATCAAGAGGCGTTTGAGCGGCGGCAAACGATGCACCGCGGCGAGGCCGATATCGCGAGCGAGCTGGACCGGCGGAAGCGAATTCGAGAACAGCCGGTTGAGTTCGTCGGTAACCGTGGCGAGCGCCAGCGCATCGAAGCGGCGCCATTGCTGGTAACGCCGCACCACCGACTCGTTTCCGATGTCGAGACCCAGGCGCCGCGCGTCGATTACCAGCTCGGCGAGCGCGGCGACGTTGCGTATGCCGAGATTGAGCCCCTGGCCGGCAATCGGGTGGATCGTATGAGCCGCCTCCCCGACGAGAGCCAGCCGGGGTGCGGCGTAGCTTTCGGCGAGCAGCAGTGTGAGAGGGTAGGTCCAACGCGGCCCGATCGGTTCGACGGCCCCAAGGAAATCGCCGAAGCGCGCTGCCAGTTCCGCCGAAAAAGCCGGAGCCGACAGGCTGACGATCCTCGGCGCGAGCTCCGCCCGTTCCGTCCAGACGATCGAGGATCGGTTGCCGGTCATCGGCAGAATGGCGAACGGGCCGGCCCGCATGAAATGCTCGACGGCGACACCGTTGTGCGGGTGCTGGTGCCGCACTGTCGTGACTATGCCGGTCTGGGGATATTGCCATTCGACCGCTCGGATCCCCGCGGTGCGCCGTAACGGAGATTGTCGGCCATCGGCGGCCGCGACGAGCCGGGCTCGCATCCGGCGCCCGTCGGAAAGCGTTGCGGTCGCCCCGAATGCGGTGGTCGAGACCGACCCCACGGCAAGCGGCGCCAGAAAAAGCAGGTTCGGGATCGACCTGACGCGATCGGCCAGGGAGCGCCGCAGAATGCGGTTCTCGACGATGTAGCCGAGCGGGACGCCGGTGCCGAGCTCGCGATGGTCGTAATGAAGGAACAGAGGCGAATCACCGTCGGCGACCCGGATCTCGAGGATCGGCTCGGCATCTGGTGCGATGTCCGGCCACAACCCGATCGCTTCGAGGACCTTGTGCGAACCGTAGCTTATCGCCGAGGCGCGCCCGTCGAAATCATCGGCGAGCAAAGCCGCGGGATCCTGCTTATCGACAATTGCGACGGTGAGCCCCGCGCCAGCGCACGTGACCCCGAGCAACAGCCCGGTAAGACCGCCGCCGGCGATCAGGAGCTCGACATCATCGCTCACCGCTACCCCTGGGCTTGGAGCACCTTATCACCGACGGTGACCGGCTTTGCCGCGATCAACACAAAAGCGATCACGCAGGGCGCGCCGCCGCGGTTGACCCAATTGTGGATCGTGCCGCGCTGTACCAGTGCGTCGCCCGCCTTGAGGTGGACGGTCGCATCGTCGAGCTCCATGTCCACCTCCCCCGACATCACGACGGCATAGTCGATCGAATCCGTCCGGTGGTTGCGCGGGGTCACCCCGGGCGCCAGTTCGAGAATGCGAAAGACGGTGCCATTGTCGAGCGTCGTCCCGGTCTTGCGCAGGCCGGCGTCTTCCTCACCGGTGTTGTCGACCGGAAAACCCTCGGTCGTCCATACCAGGCAAGCGGTGGCGCCCGGACGGGACGAGACCAGGTTTTTCGCAACCTCGTCGATCTTGACGACGGCGCGCCCGGATGCGTTGTGGCCGGTAACCACCCGGCGGATCTGCAGAGCCATCAAGGCCTCCTCGGCTGAACTCGTTACGCTCGGCACGATCTTTCCCCAAGACCGGCAAAATCTGCAACAATCCTGGCCCATGAAGCTGCGCGTCCGATCGATTGCCTACCTCGCTGAAGGCATCAACGGCTATGAGCTGGTGGATCCGCGAGGCCGCGACCTGCCGCGCTTTGCGCCGGGGGCGCATGTCGAGCTGCGGGCGGCCGGGTTCTTGCGGCAGTTCTCATTGTGGAACGATGCCGCCGAGCGGCGGCGCTATTGCATTGCGGTCTTGCGCGAAAACCCGAGCCGCGGCGGCTCGCGCCATCTGCACGAGGATGTGAGGGTCGGCGACATTGTGGAGGTGTCGACGCCGCGCAACGATTTCCCGCTCGACCCGGCCGCGGAACGGCATCTCCTGATCGCGGGCGGCATCGGTATCGCGCCGATCGCGTCGATGATCGCGGAGTTGTGCCGGCGCCGCGCCGAATTCGAACTCCATTATTGCACGCGCTCCCCCGAGCGAACGGCATTCCGCCGCGAGCTGGCGCCGCTTGCCGCCGAAGGACGGCTCTACTTTCACCACGACGGCGGCGATCCGGCGCGGCGTTTCGATATCCGAGCGGCGCTGCGCGAACCGCGGGCGGGAACTCATCTCTACTACTGCGGACCGGCGCCGCTGATGGCCGCCGCGGCGACGGCAGCACGGCATTGGCCAGCCGGCACCGTGCATTGCGAATACTTCACCGGGGTCCCGGAGCCGGCTGCCGCGGCGGACCAGCCGTTTTGCGTGCGATTGGCAAAAACCGGCGGCGATTACGAAGTGCGCGCCGGCGAGACGATCGCCGAGGTGCTGCAGCGCCACGGAGTACCGGTGAGAACCTCCTGCGAACTCGGCTATTGCGGGACGTGCCTGACGCTCTACCTCGCCGGCGAGCCCGATCACCGAGACCAGGTGCTCGAAGAAAGCGGGCGCCGACATTACGTGCTGATCTGCTGCTCGCGGTCAAAGAGCCCGATCCTCGTTTTGGATTTATAGGGGCAAGTCAGCTTGCTCGTTGGAGCACCGCGTTGAACAAGCGGACCCTGTCCTCCTGGTAATTCCGCGCCGAGTTGCGCGCGATCGCCGCCCAATCGGGTCCGACCAGCAAATGAATTCCGAGTGGCGGAGGCGCGCCCTCGGCCGCGCGCCTCCAGGATTGGGAGGATGTTTGCGTGGTGTCCTGCCAGGTGACGACGCGAAAGCCGGCGGCTTCGAGCTTCGCGCGCGTGGCCTCCACGGTCAGCAGAAAGCTGATGCTCGCCTCCCGCGCCCAGGGCACCGGATAGTGCGGCTCGCCGCCTGGGCCCGCCGCCACTTCCTGCAGCGCGAGCCGGCCTCCAGGTTTGAGGACGCGGTGCATCTCGGAATAGAGCCGATCGCGATCGGCGATGTTCATCGAGGCGTTTTGCGACCACACGACGTCGAAGCTCATGTCATCAAATGGGAGATCGAGCGCATTGCCCTGGCGATAATCGACCTTGCCGGTCAATCCGGTGAGCCGGGTCAGCATCTCGGCCACGCGGCAGAATTCTGCGGTCAGGTCGATGCCCTCGACTTGGCAGCCGTAGCGGCTGGCGAGAAATCGCGATGGGCCGCCGATCCCGGAGCCGACGTCGAGCACCCGTTCACCGCCGCGCAACCCGGCGAGATCGGCCAGCCTGATTGTCGCCTGCCGTTGCCCGCCATGAAACTCGTCGACGGGAGCGAGATCGTCAGGCGTCAGATGGTCGATATCCTTCCCGGCCTGCTTCAGCGCCGTAAGGATGACGTCCCCGAGGTCCTGACGGGTGTAGTGAGTTTCGACGGGATTTCCCGACAATGACGCCTCCTGTTGCCGCTCTATTGGTTGTTCATACGCGAAGGATCAGCCAGCAAGGGTCCGCTCACCCGTAGAAATCCTCGGTTCCAGAGATTCTGTTCGCTGTTATCGCTGGCTGTTCCTTCGCTGTTTGTTGGCTGTTCTTATCAGCCGCTGACAGTAGCTGCGCATCTCCGCTGACCCCGGATTCTTTTAGCATGCAAATATGGCAATTTTCTGGGTCTTTATTTCGGGCCTCTGGAAATTCAACTCGCCCCGTCAGGCGGCGGCACCCGACTTCGGCTGCGCACCTGCTTCGCAGCTTCCTCAGGATGGGGAAGCCTCTAATGCCATCAAAGGATTACCTCATGCTGAGGGCGCCCGCAGGGCGCGTCTCGAAGCACGCACCGCCGCTATGCGGCTAATTTCCTGACAGCCTCTATTCGCCGGGACGGCGACGAATAAATCCGCACATAGATGGGATCCCCAGCCCTTCACGCACTCTCAGGTCATTTTCGGCATTTCGGCGGCGATGCCCAACTCTCCGGCGGCCGTGGTCAGGCGACGATCGAGCGTCACCAGCGCGACATCGAGCCGACGAGCAATCGCGAGATGCAGCGCGTCGGGTACACGCAGCGTGAGATCAAATCTGCGGACAAACACTCCGGCCAACCGCATATCTGCGGCGTACATTTTCGCGGGTCGGGTCATCGCCGCGCGCGCCATACGTCAAAATCGGACAGAGACGCCGTACCGACACTCGCCTCCGCGGCGGCAAAGTCGCTGACCCACGGCTCCTGCTGGACGCTCGATATGAAAGCGTCAACCGCGGCGCTAGCCGGCTCTTTGACCGGGATCGGAATCATGACGCCGGCGTCGAGATACCAGCTCAAAGATTGTCGGTCTCGTCGAGCAGATCCAGAATCTCGACCGAAGTGAGGCCAACGCTGGGACGGGCATCGCGGCGCGATCGCATCCACTCATAGGTGCCTCGGGGCGGTGCCGGCGGCCGCTGCACCGCGCGCAACTCGGCGACTGGCTTGCCGTGGCGGGTTATCACGACCTCCTCACCCTGCAGCGCGCGGTCGATCAGCTTGCGCAGGGTGTTTTTGGCCTCGGCGACACTGTAGGCGGTCACGTCGGGCTCCCTTTGCAATACGGCTATAGCCATATTTGCTGCGTGCGTCGAGAGCGGGCATAACCTGTCCGGACCGCGGAGGGTTTGAGATGCGGCTGCTGATCGCGATGATGAAGCACGAGACCAACACCTTCTCGCCGGTGCCGACCCCGCTGGCGCGGTTCGGCAATGGTCCGGGGCCGCTCTATGGCGAGGCGGCGATCCGCGCCTATCGCGGCACCGGCACGGGGCTCGGCGCCTATCTGGACCTCGCCGAGCGGGAGCGGGCCGAAATCGTTCTGCCGATTGCTGCCGGAGCGCCGCCGAGCCGTCCTGTCGAGGACGCCGCCTACGCGCACATTACCGACACGATCTGCGAGGCGGTGGCGCGCGGCGGTTTCGACGGCATCATGCTCGACCTGCACGGCGCGATGGTCACCGAGAGCCTTGAGGACGGCGAGGGCCAGTTCCTGAAGCGGCTGCGCGCGATCGACCCGAAGACGCCGATCGCGATATCTCTCGACATGCACGCCAACCTCTATGACGAGATTGTCGCCAATGCGACCGTTGTGACCGGCTATCACACCTACCCGCACATCGATACCTACGACACCGCCAGACTTGCCGGCGAGATCCTGTTGCGCACGATCCGTGGGGAGGTGAGCCCGGTCATGGCGTGGGGTAATGTGCCGATGCTGCCGCATGTCATGCGTCAGGGCACCGACGACCATCCGAACAAAGAATTGCAGCACCGCTGCGCGGCGATGACCGCCGACGGCGCGCTCGCGGCAAGCCTGTTCACCGGCTTTCCTCATGCCGACATCGCCAATGCCGGGCTGAGCGCGGTTGTGGTCACCGACGGTGATCGCAAACTGGCGGAAGACCTCCGCGACGAGCTGCTGGACCGGGCTTGGGTCGAGCGCGACGCTTTTGTCTATCAGATCGAGCCATTGCAGCAATCGGTTGCACGCGCCAAAGCGATGCCGCCGGGCGACGGCCCAGTGGTGTTGCTCGACCATTACGACAATTGCGCCTCGGGCGGCACGATGGATACGACGGTCGTGCTGGCGGAGATCCTGCGGCAGGGTCTCGAGGATGTCGCTGCGTTCGCAATCTACGATCCCGAAGCCGTACAGCAGGCGATCGACGCCGGGATTGGCTCCGAGGTCAGCTTGTCGATCGGCGGCAAGATCGAGATGCCGGCGATCCCCGCCGAGAGCCCGCCCTTGATCGTGACCGGCACTGTCAAGACGATCTCAAACGGCCGCTACCTCAACCGGGGCCCGATGGCACGCGGCGTGCAGATGGATATGGGCCCGTCGGTGGTGCTCGACACCGGGCCGGTCGAGATCGTGCTGATCTCGCGCCATGTCGAGCCCTCCGATCTCAACTGCCTGGTGAGCCTCGGCATCGACCCGATGCAGAAACGCTATGTCATGCTGAAGAGCCGCATCCATTGGCGCGCCGGGCTCGGCAAGCTGGCGAAAGCGGTCGTCGAATGCGCCGGCGTCGGGGTGTGCACTTCCGATTACGGCCAGCTGCAATTCAACAAGGTCCGTCGTCCAATGTACCCCCTCGACCTGCCGAACCGCTGAGCGCCCCTCACCCCGACCCTCTCCCCGCACGCGGGGCGAGGGAGTCAGGCAGCGGAATCCCCTCGCCCCGCTTGCGGGGAGAGGGAGGGGCCCGCGCCGCTGGCGCGGGAGGAGAGGGGCAACCGGATCGAGGAAAGCGCGCCGTTGTCGGACCGGGCTCGCGCAACTAGGGTAGTAACCATCAAAAGGAGCAACACATGGACGGCACCACCCCGCTGCTCGAAGCAGACCGGCGCTATTTGGTTCACCCGTTGCACCATCCCGATGATCATCGACAGCCTCTGGTCGTTGTCGAGGGCACGGGCGCGATTTTGCGCGCCGCGGACGGCCGCGAATATATCGACGGGCTGTCCGGGCTGTGGAACGTCAATGTCGGTCATGGGCGCGGCGAGTTGGCCGATGCGGCGGCAGCCCAGATGCGGCGCATCGCTTTCGCCTCGGCTTATATCGGTGCGACCAACGAGCCGGCGGTGCGCCTCGCCGAGAAGATCGTCGGTCACGCCTATCCGAGTTCCGCCGCCGTCTATTTCACGACCGCCGGCGCCGAGTTGAACGAATCCTCGTTCAAATTCGCGCGGTATTACTGGAAGGTCAAAGACCAGCCGCAGAAAACCAAGATCATCTCGCGCCTCCACGCTTACCACGGCGTGACGATGGCGGCGATGAGCGCCACCGGCATGGCGGCCTACCACAAGATGTTCGGACCGCTCGTCCCCGGTTTCATCCAGGCCGCGCCGCCTTATCCCTATCGCTGGACCGGCAACGAGGAGCCGGGGGTTGGGGCCGCCGATGCCATAGAAAAGGTGATCCTCGCCGAAGGCCCCGACACCGTGGCGGCGGTTATCGCCGAGCCGGTGATGGGGGCGGGAGGCGTTATCGTGCCGCCCCCCAGCTATTTCCCGCGCCTGCGCGAAATCTGCGACCGGCACGATGTGCTGTTGATCGCCGATGAGGTGATCACCGGGTTTGGCCGAACCGGCAAATGGTTCGCGCTCGGCCATTGGGGCGTCGAGCCGGACCTTGTCTCATTCGCCAAGGGCGTGACCAGCGGCTATCTGCCGTTAGGCGGCGTGATTGCGTCGAAGCGGGTGCATGAGGCGATCGAGAGCGCGCCCGCCGACCACAAATTCATGCACGCCGCGACCTATTCCGGCCATCCGGTCTGTTGCGCGGTGGGCCTGCGCAATGTCGAGATCATCGAAAGCGAGGGGCTCGTCGAGCGCGCGGCGGTGATGGGCCGAAGGATGCTCGCCGGGCTCGAGGAGTTGCGCGACCTGCCCGTCGTCGGCGATGTGCGCGGGCTCGGCATGATGTGCGGAGTCGAACTCGTGTCCGACCGCAGCACCAAGGCCCCGGCAATCGGTCTCGGCGCCCGCTTCACGCGCGAGGCGCTGGCTCGCGGGTTGCTCCCGCGCATTCGCGCCGGCAGCGCCGACCCGCCGATCGGCGACACGATTTGTCTCGCCCCACCGCTGATGACCGCGCCCGAGGTGCTCGACCGCATCCCGCAGATCCTACGGGAGGCAATTACCGCAGCGACCCGCTGATTTCGGGAGACACAACCCACGCACCGCGCTGGGAGAAAATTTTGGCCGTGGCAAGACCCTCACCCGCCTCGCTGCGCTCGCCACCCTCTCCCGCCGTGCAGGAGAGGGGCTAGGACGCATTCAACTCGAAGCTCCTCTCCCGCACCGCGGGAGAGGGGGGACCAAGTCCGGAGGGCTTGGTGGGTGAGGGTAGTGCCCCAGCAAGTGCGATCATTTTCTCGGGAGGCTCGAGCGATCTTTTGGGATTACGCCACCCGGTCGCCTTGCTTGATCTCGACCGTACGGTTGTCGACCGCGGGCAGCATGCGGGCGGGGTCGCGGGTCACGACGACATCGAGCACGGTCGGGCGAGTTCTCTCGGCAAGGCCGGTCCGCAGCGCCTCGCCGAGCCGGTTCGGATCCTCGATGCGGATGCCGTTGCAGCCCATTGCAAGCGCGATCGCTGCATAATCCATCTCGACGAGGTCGGAGGATTGATAGCGCCCGCGAAAGATGGCGTGCTGCAATGCCTTGACGTAGCCCGAGGCGGCATTGTTGACGACGACGATCGTCAGCCCGATGCCGGCACGGCGGGCTGTCTCCAATTCGCCGAGCATCATGTTGAACCCGCCGTCGCCGGTAATCGCGAGTACGGGTGTGGCCGGCGCCGCCAGCGCCGCCCCGATCCCACCGGGCAGCCCGTAGCCGATCGACGCCAGGCCGCGATCCGGGATGAAATGCCGCCCCGGCGATTTCGTATCGTAGAGCAGCCCGGTCCAATGGCCGGCAAACCCGCCGTCGGCGACAAGGATGCTGTCCGCCGGCAATGCCTTGTTGAGCTCGCTGCACAGCCGAGCCATGTGGATCGGCCGCTCCTCCGAATGAAGGCGCGCAACCGCCTCGTCGCGCCACGACGCCATCCGGGAAGGAATCTCGGCGACATAATCGGCCCGCGACGCCCGCGCGCTCTTCGCCTCGCCGACCAGCGCCTCGGCGAGATCCTCCAGCCCGGCCCTGGCGTCGCCCCACAGCGCCACATCTGCCGTTCGGCAACGGCCGATCTCCTCAGCGACAATGTCGAGATGGATCAGCGGGATCGTTTCCGGCGGCAACACATAGCGCTTCGTTGCAATCTCGCCGAGCTTGCATCCGACCACGACGAGACAGTCCGACGCCTCGATCAATTCGTTGGCGATGCGCGAATAACGGCCGAAGAGCCCGACCGAAAGCGGATGCGTGCAGGCGATGCCGCCCTTGCCGCTCATCGTATGCGCGACCGGGATCGACTGCGCTTCGGCAAAGCCGAACAGCGCCTCGTATCCCGCCGAGAGGTGGATGCCGCCGCCGACCAGGATGAGCGGCCGCTGGGCGCGCGCGATCAGCGCGGCGGCGCGGGCAACCTCCACCCGATCCGGCCGGATGCGCCGCGCCGGCACGCTCAGTGTCGACGGGTCGATCGCAAAATCTTCGGGCGCAAAGTCGTGCTCGCCGTGGCAGACATCCTCCGGAACGTCGAGCAGCACCGGGCCCGGCCGGCCGGAGGTCGCCACCGCAAAAGCGCGGCGGAGCAATTCGGGGACGCGGCTCGTCATCTCGACCCGAATCAGCTCCTTGACCGCCGGCCGCAAGATCTCCGTCTGCCGGCATTCCTGCGTCATGTTCTTCCAGGAATGCGTGCGGTTGGTATCGCCGGCCAGCGCAATGATCGGCACGCCGGCGTTGAGGCTCTCGATGAGGCCCGTGACGAGATTGGTCGCCCCGGGCCCCAGCGTCCCATCGCACACGCCGGGGCGGTTGGTGACGCGAGCATAGGCGTCCGCGGCGAACGCGCCGCAACGCTCGTCATTGATCAGAAAATGCCGCATGCCGAGTTGTGCCAACGCGTCGTAGAACGGCAGGAGCTGAAACCCGCCCATCCCGAACATCGGCCCGACCTCGGCGAGCCGCAGCATCTCGGCGAGCGCGCGGCCGCCGTTCATACGGCCTGACGGCCGGTTGCTGATGGCACCTTGCTCCGTCATGTCGTCCTCCCGGTTCCCGCCGCGGCACGGCGGACGATTTCGACAAATTCCCGGGCAGTCATGCCCGGTGCGATGCCCAGCACGGCGGCGCGCCGGTTGACGCGGGTCAGAATACCGTCGTCGTAGGTCGATCGGGCGTCGCCAATCCGGGCGCTCGACGCGGCGACCGTGCCGGCGGCAATGCCGCGACTGTCGAGCGCCGGCAGCCTCGTGACGCCGGCCTCGCCGATCCCGATCCCCGCGTCGTTGAAGAGCGCGGCGAGCGCATGGGCCTTGAGCGCGGTGTCCGGCCGGCCGCCGAGGAGCCCGCCATGCGAGCCGGTCACGACAACCGCCCCGACATGATGGGGCCCGACCAGAGAGGCCGAGTCCAGCGCCCACAGGGCGGGGGGCTCGGGGATCAGCAGAAAGGCGGCTTCGAGCGCCGGGGGAGGCTCGCAACCGCTGGGCGACGCTCGTTGCAAGGCAGCGGCGGCGTCTCGGCAGGCCATGCCCGGGTGGCAGCCGAGCGCGGCCGCCGGCGTGTTCGCATATGTGATGCTGCCGCGCGCCATCATGTCGGACCCGTCTCCGATACGCGCGGTACCATGCCCGACGGCGGCAGCGGGGATGCCGAGCCCGGCCAGATAATCGAGCCCGGCAATACCCGCCTGGTCCCGTCCGACCCCGGCATCGTTGAAGACAGCTGCTGCAACCCGCAGCTTTGCCGCGGCATAAGCGGCATAAATGCCGCCATGGGAACCGTTGACGACAACCGCTCCCGCCGCATTGGGTCCGACCCGGGTGATGCTGTCGGCGACGAGGACCAGCGCGAGCTCTGTTACAGGCAAGGCTCTCCTCCCCCAGTAGGTGAGTTGTAATCATGCCGCGGGGACCAGGCGAAGAATAGAGCGTCAAATCTGCTGGCCGCCGCTGGGCCGCGCTTGTCGCCTTCCGCCTCTCTCAATTTGACGCGTCGAACTGCCGCACCGTGTGCGGTGCGGCTCGACATCATGAATATGTCCAAATCCAGCCTTAGACGAAGCTCCAAGAAAAACCCTGGTTCAGACACAGTGCGCGCTTCGAACATCGTTCTTTTCGGCCCCGCCCGCCCCGCCAGCGACCCTCGGAGGCGGCAGCGAGGTTTTACGCTGCTCGAGCTGCTGGTCGTGCTCGCCATCTTGGGGCTCCTGATCGGCCTTGTCGCGCCCGCCGCGCTGCGACAGCTCGGCTCCGCCAAGGAGAAGATCGCGCACCAATCGATCGAGCGCCTCGCCGGAGTGCTCGACATCTACAAGCTGGATGTCGGCGTCTATCCTTCGACCGACCAGGGTCTGCAGGCGTTGATTACCCGGCCATCGGGAGTCGCTCGCTGGAACGGGCCTTACCTGAAGGGCGAAAAGCTGCCCGAAGACCCGTGGGGCCGGCCATTCGTCTACCGCAGCCCGAGCCAGCGCCCCGGCCACGATTATGACCTGCTGTCGCTCGGCCCGACGGGCCAGCCCGGCGGCTCGGGCAAATCCGCGGCCATTGTCAACGAGTGACCGATGGCTGAGGTGAGCCCAGAGGCGCATCCGAATTGAGGCTGGTGCCCCAGGCGAGCACAGCGTAGCCCTGCGGCAGCGTTTCTCCGGCGCGAACCACCGCAGTCCGGATTACACGTGCGTTGCCTGGTCCGGAAGCGAGCGCAGTGATCCGCACCGTCAAAGCATCCGGTGACGTTTGGCTCGGTTGGACGACCGGCTGGCTAGCCGGCAACGACAGGGCAAGCGCGGCTGCCACGACCGGATCTGTGGTGGCGGGGTTTGGTTCGGGCGGCCCGAATATTGTCAAATGCGGGCGGATTGCCACCAGTACGGCGGGAGTCATCCCGAGCACCCGCCCGAGTTCGCTGAGCGTCTCGATCGGTGCGCTTGGCGGACCATAATCGAGCCCGGCGGCGCGGTAGTCCGCTGCGAGCGCTTCTTGCGGCCGCGGGGCCACTGCGGAACCAACCCACTCGCTTATCGCGGTGGCGATGCGACGAGCGGTCTCGGGGTCGCTGCCGGTCACCCGCAACAACGCTTCGAGGAGGACGGGTGAAGCCGTGCTCGGGTTTATCCAGGACGCCTCGTCCTCGACCCGCAAGATGACGCGGCTGCTGCCGACCGCGACTTGACGCGGCGTGCCGTCGGCCGGCCAGCGCCGTTCCGGCTGCGGATCCGAAAGGTTGAAGATGGCCTCGAAGATGGCGCCGTCGGCGGCGGCTTGCGAGGCTGAGTTGGCCACGAGGTTACCGGCAATGCGAATCTCCGTCCGCCCGCTCGCCGTCAGATGCGCGACGATAAAGCCGATCAGTACCAACGTCCACAGCACGATGATCAGCGCAAACCCGCCGTTGCGACGGCATTCCGCCGATCCTGGCGGAAACCGGCGCGGCATCGCCTACAGCTTGTTCGGGTTCGCCAGCCCGGGCGAGCCCTGGCGTTGCACTTGCTGCGGGACGAGGCCCGCATTGATCAGCTGATTGCGCAAATCCTCGGTCAGCGCCCGGGCATCGCGCTGATCGTGCACGACGTGCGGCGTGATCAGCACCAACAGTTCCGTACGCATGCGCGAGTTGCTTTGGGTCGAAGCCAGGGTGCCGAGGAGCGGGATATCCTTGAGGAAGGGTATGCCGCCGTTATCATTCGAGGCATTGTCGCGGATCAGACCGGCCATCCCGACCGTCTGGCCATCCTGCACGGCCACCCGCGTGCGGAATATCTGATCGTTGAAGGTCGGCGAGCCTTGGACCGTGTTCGTCGCGGCGGCCGCGACATCGCTGACTTCCTGGGCGATGTCGAGGGAGACGAGCCCGCCGGAATTGACGCGCGGCGTCACCTGCATGATGACGCCGGTCGAATGATAGTCGACGCTGTTGACGACCGGCGCGTTGGCGGCGAGCGTGCTCGTCGCGGTTCCGGTCAGCACCGGCACCTGCTGGCCGACCTGAAGACGTGCCGGCTCGTTGTCGAGGACCATGACCTGAGGAGCCGAGAGCACCTTCACCTTGGTCACCGTGGCGAGCAACGAGAGCGCGAAATTCGGAGATTTGCTCAGTGTGAAAAAGGGATTGGTCGAGGGAAAGGGCAGGTTGCCGAGAGCAGGAAGGCCCGACTGCGGCCCAAGGGTGAAGGCGACGTGGTCGGCCTTGAAGAAGA
This sequence comes from uncultured Alphaproteobacteria bacterium, assembly GCA_963812675.1. GTDB lineage: Bacteria > Pseudomonadota > Alphaproteobacteria > ATCC43930 > CGMCC-115725 > AP-15. Next base: position 42,627 of record CAWEWR010000019.1, read on the forward strand.
ATTGGGTGCCGTATTGCAGCGTATCATTGAGGTCGACCTCGGCGATCGTCGCCTCGATCAGCACCTGGAGCGGGATGATATCGATCTTGCGCAGCATCCCCTCGACTACCGCGTATTCGCTCGGCGTCGCATAGATCAACAGCGCATTGTTGCGCCGGTTGGCGATGATGCGCATGCGGTTCTCGGGCGCCGCACCCCCGGGCCCGGTCTCGGCCGACAACGGCTCGGTGGCGGGCGGCGGCCCGCCCTCGGCTGCCCCCGGCTGGGGAATCCCGGCGCCTAGGCCACCTCCGGCACCTGCGGCCCCGGCACCTCCGGCCGCGCCCGGCAGGCCCGTAGTGACGCCGGCCCCACCACCCGCCCCCCCGAGACCTGCGGTGGAACCTTGGCCGCCGAAACCCGTCGTGCCGGCTCCTGGCCCGCGCCCCCCACCAATCGTCAGCTGTTCAGCGCCGGGCGCAGTGCTCCCCGGGGGGCCAGGCGTCGGGGAGACATTGCGCGGCGTAAACGCTCGCTGGAGCAGGTTCTCGAGATCGGCGCTTTGGCCGTTCTGCACATAATAGACGTGCCAGGCCCGCGCCGTCGCGTCCTCGAGCTGGTTTGTCAGCCTGAAAAATCGTCTTGCCGCATCGATGTAGCGGGCCTGCGACGACACGACCAGAACGGCATTGACCCGATCCATCGGGACGACGCGCACGATGCCGCCGAGAGCACCTTCGGCCTGAGCCTGCAAGACCCGCTCGAACTCGCTGGCCCGCTTTGCCGGATCGCTGTCGCCCACGGGAAAGAGGGCATAGGACTGACCGGCTAGGATATCGATGTCGAAAGCCCGGATGAGACCGACCAGGGTCTGGCGGACCGCGGCGTCCCCGGACACAATCAGCGCGTTGGGCGCCGGGTCGGCGGCAATTTTCCCGCCCTCTGCAACATAGGGTTCGAGCACCTTGGCAAGATCCTTGGCCGAGGCGTAGCGCAATGGCACGACCTGGGTGCCGGCGCCTATTGCGTTCGCGCCAGAGACAAGATTGCGGGTCGCACCCGCGGGCATCGGGACGACGGCGTAGACCCCATTCCGTTCGATCAACGTCGCACCGTTCGCGTTGAGCAAAGTCTCGAGCGTCGGGATCAACGCCGAACGCTGCATCGGGGTACCGGTCTCGATCGAACCGGTGCCATGCACGTTAGGGTCGATCGTGTAGTTCAGATTGAGGGTGGTGCCGAGAATGGTGCGCACGATCTCCCGGATGTCGGTGTCGACAAAATTTAAGGTCACGTCGCCGGTCTGAGTGGTGGTCGCGCCCGGACCCGGTGGTGGCACCACGGGTGCTGCTTCGGCGCCGGACGCGACAAAGGGACGTTGCCGGCTGCGATCGGTGGGGATCGCACTGTTTATTCGGGGCTCCGCAGCTTGCAAGCTGCTCGGCTGCTCCAAGGGCTCCAAACCCGGCTGCGCCGGCAGCTGCTGACAATCAGCCAGCACGGCGAGCGCTAGGGCGACGGCGAGAGGCCGAAGGGGGTGCCGCGAGATCAACATTACCGCTGTTGGCGCAGCCGCGCTGCCCTCGGCAGCGCGCCGGGAGGAACAACAGGCACACCCGGAAGCGGTTGCGTGACCGCCGGGGCGCCAGGCACGGGAACGCGCGGCCTGCCCGGAGGCGGAGGGTTTGGCGGTCGCCCGCCGGGTTGGCCAATTGGCGGTTGCCCAGGCGGCGAGGCTAAACTTGGATCGAGCTTTGGCTGCAAGGTCTTGGTTCCGCTCGGGCCGCTCAACGAGACTTCGCGGGGCGTGATGCTCTCGATCCGCCAGCCGCTTACGGCGTCGCCTTCCGCGACCTTCAACGGCTTGTCGCCGCTGACCGCGAAAATTGCGAGACGGTGGCCGGGCGTCGTAACGATCCCGGTCAGCCTCGCATCGGTCAGATCGTCAGCTGCAGCTCCGCTGGGAGCGTCTTGCGCAGGCCGCCGCGTGCTGCTGAAGAGCGGTCGAGCGAGGGCAGCGGCAACCAGCTCCTCGGGTCTCGGGTTCTGCGGCCGAGTCATTGGGCTCGCCGCTTCGGACCGCGCCGCTTGGGCAACCACCGCGTCCTCCGTCCCGGCGGGCGCGAGCTCAATGATGAGGATCGCGGCGAACAGCAGACATCCCCCGCCCAGCAGCAACAGCACGAGGCGATCGATCATTGCTTGACCGCCACCGATTTCTCGCCATCACGGTAACCATAAACATCGAGACCGGCATCGAGCCCCGCAGCCGCCGGCGTGCCAGGCCGCCTCAACACCCCGTGGATGTGCAGATTGTCGATCACCAGAGGCGGTGTGGCAGACTCGAGCTTGGCGAGGAATTTGACCAGCGTCTCGTAGGACCCGCTGAGGACGTAGCGCAGTCCGATGCGGCGATACCCCGAGCGCGCCTCGGCCGGAAGACTTTCGGTGCTGCCGATCGTCGCGCCGGCGGAGGCAGCGAGTTCCTCTATGCGGCTTTGCAGCGTGGCCGCAGCTATCGGATCGCTGGCACCCTCCAAAGTGATCTTGCGTGTGCCAGCAGCCGCACGCAGCTGCTCGACGCGGGCGCGCAGAGCCGGCAGCTCGTCCGCAGCGGCGCGCAGCCGCGGCACCAGCATGCGCCGATCCTCCAGCACGGCAGCCCGCTCGGCGTAGAGCCCGAGCAAAGGCGAGACGACCAGGAGATAGACGCTTCCCAGCGCGACGAGCAGCAAGCTCAGCGCCAAAAGCCGGCCTCGCCGGCCAGTCGGTAGGGCGGTAAACGAGGCTACGGCCTGACCTCCGCGTTGATCGTGAAAAGCTCGGCCCGGAGGGCCTCGAGCCGGGTGACGGGTGCCGAAAAACCGGGATTCCGGAACTCGGGATCGGCGGCCAGCGCCCCAATCAACCGCGCGGCTGCGGCAGAGCGGCCGCTCAGCGTCAGTTTACGCTGCCGCAGCTCCATCTCGGTCAGGTAGGTGTCGTCTGGCAAGACGCGGGTCGCGGCCGCCAATACGACTAGCGGCCGCCCGGCCTTGTCGCGCTCGCTTTCGATAAAGCCGGCATTGCCCGACAGGCGATCGATATCCTGGCGCAGTTTGTCGGCCTCTGCGGCGGCGGCTCGAGCACTCGCGACTTGACCGTTGAGAGAAGCCAAGGCCAGCTCCTGGCGTACGAAGGGCGTCACTACAGCGGCGATTGCGAGAGCGGCGCAGCATGCGGTGGCCGGCCAGAGCAGGCGGTGCGAGGCGTGATGCTTGCGAGTTCCGTCCCCGTTGAGCGGCAGGTAAGTCCCCTCGTCCTGACCGTCGGCAATCTCCACCCGCCTCGGCCGAATTCCGACCGCAGCGAGATCGGTGAGCAGCGGGTCGAGGTTCGCTTTTGGGACCAGAGAGAGGCGCACCGATAGCCGCCCGTTTTGCCGGTCGGCCGCAATGACTCGATGATTCCAGTAGAGTTCCTCAGCTGTGAACGGGGTCTCGCGGTCCATTTCGAAGGCGAGCGCCTGATCGAGCTCCCGTTCGGCAGCAAGTGGCAGGCTCACCGTTTTTCCCAGCACGTCGGCCTCGCCGAGGCGAAGCACCGTAGTCTTACCCGCCATGCGGGGCAGGCCGGCCATACCGATCGCTCCGAGCGCAAAATGGCCGAGCGGGCTATCCTTGCCGTTATGGCGTTGGTCGACGGCAACAGCTTCGACCCCCTGCCCTAGGGAACCGATCGGAGTAATCACCAGCGCATCGCCGGTGCCCAGCGCAGACCGTCGCAGTTCCTGCGGCAGCAAGTCCGCAAGCTGCGCGCACCACCAGGCAAAGAACTCGCGTAACATGATCCGAGACGAAGCCGATAAAAATCCAGCCTGCACCGCCGCCGCTGCCCCTTAAAGGCGGCAGCGGTCCAGAAAGGCCCCTCCACCCTTCAGCTTGCTGCCCGACAGGAGATTTGCCGAATATGGCTCGATCAAGGCAAGCTCGCCGGGAGGATGGTGGCTGTGCCGCGGTAAATAAGGGACGCGGCGTGGCAACGACGCCGCGCGCTGGGCGCCATAACGCGAATCGCTCGGGGATCTCACGACTGAGGAGCGGCAATCAAATCCGGAAAGCGGCGTCGATCGTTCTCGCCGAAGACGAGCCGGACGCGAATGAGCTCCGGAATCGCCGGGCCGTCCCACTGTGCTTGCCACGCGGTTTCCTGCCCTGGTGAAGACGTACCCCAATAAGCGAGATCGAGGCGCTCGACATTTCCCACCAATTCGGTTTCGGTCGGCGGGGTCGCGGCGGTGGAAAGTTCGTGGCGATGCGGGGTCCAGCGCAACACGAGCCGACCGTGGCTCAGCTCGAGCGTGATGTCGGCTCGCTGGGTGGTTCCGAGCCCGGTCGGCAGATCGCCGACGAAGGCCAGGCTCGCAGCGCTACCCTTCAGCTCCGCGCCACCCGCCGCGCTGACCCCCGGGCCGAAAGACGGTGAGGGAGCGATCCCGCTCAGCAGAGCGCGCAGAATGCGCGCGGCCGCATCGAGCTCGGCGGTTTCCCCCACCCGCCGAGATTGCGCCTCCCAGAGTGTGAGCCCGGTGCGTACGCCCTGTGTTAGGCCGATTATCAGGAAGCCGAGCACCGTCACGACGACGAGAATTTCGAGCAGAGTGAACCCGCCCTGCCGAGCGAAGGTGCGCCCGTCCGCCGGCGGACTCATCGGGCCGTCCCTGCGGTGCCGAGACGCAATGTTCTCAGCACCACCGACCGGGGGCCCTCATGCCCAGGCCAGGAGATCGCGACCTCGACATTGAACAAGGTGGTGGTCGCCGATGATACGCCGTCTTGCGCCAACGACTGCCGCGAGGTCAGCGGCGAGACGCGAAGCGCCCAGCGGTAGCCGCCGCCGTCATCCCCGGTCAATTCGCCCTCGACCAACGCGGCGTCGCGCCCGACCGCCGCCAAATGCGACTGGGCGCGCTGAACGGCCTCCTCGGCCCGCGCCGCGGTGTCCACGGCAAAGAGCCCGCCGCTTCCCGCACGGAAGAGGCCCACCAAGGCCAACCCGGCAATTGCCAATGCGACGACGACTTCGAGCAGTGTGAAACCGTTTTCCCGGGTGCCGTGATCAGCGGACATCGGCGACGCTCACTCTCCCGGTCAGCCAATCGACACCGACCGCCGTGCGCCGCGTGCCCTCGGCGAGAATGATCCTGCCCCCGGTGGAACTGCCGTCGGGGTTAAAGCGGATATCGCCCACCTTGGCTCGGCGGTTTTCACCGGTGATGGTCAGAAGCTCGATCGAGAGATCAGCTGGCAGGCGGCGCTCCGCCCCCGCGCCGACACGATAGACGTGGCCGCTCACATCGAGATCGAAGCGCACCGGCCGATTGCTCGCTATCGCCTCCGACCGCGCCAGGCGCAGTCCCGAGGCGAGCTCGGAGGCCGTCCCCTTGAGCCCGAGCCCGCTGCTCCACGGAGGCTTGTAACCGGCAACGAGAACCAACGCTAAACCGAGAATAGCAAGGGTGACGACGACCTCGATCAGAGTAAAACCGGCATAGTGCTGCTGATCGAGCCGGGAGGCTCTACACCGCGAGATCATTGAGGCTCAGCATTGCCGTCAGCAGCGCGCTGACAATCCCGGCGACGGCGAGACCCATCGCAATCGTGATCATCGGCACCGCGAGCGCGACGAGCCGCTGCATCATCAAGCGGGCTTGCTCGTCGTGGATATCGGCGGCTTTGAGCGCCATCGACGAGAGCTGCGCGGCCTCCTCGCCGAGCTGCAGCAGGTGGATGGTCCGCGCCGGGAACACGCCGGCGGCGGCGAGCGGCCGGGCGAGGCCGCCGCCGCCCTTTGCGCCGAGTGCTGCCGCTTCGACCGCGGCCGCGGCGGCGAGATTGCCGAGCGCATCCTTGGCGATGCCGAGTGCCGAAATCAACGGGACGCCATTCTGCAACAGACTGCCGAGCGTGCGGGTGAGCCGCGCCGCGAGAGTCTCGCGCAATAACCCGCCGGCAACCGGCAGACGCAGCAGCACGCGATCGAACTTCAGGCGGTAGGCGGGCCGCGCCAACAGCTGCCGGGCGATCAGCCCGCCCGCTAAAAGCGCCAGGAACAGCCAGGGCGCCAAGGCGCCGACGACCGTCCCGACGGTCATCAGCACGCGTGTCGCAGCAGGCAACTCGGCACCGGCCTGCTCGAAAATCGGCGTGAACTGCGGCAGCACGTAATCGAGGAGCAGCACAATCGAGCCGATCGCTGCGACGATCAGCAGCGCCGGATAGATCAGCGCCGAACGCAGATTGGCGCTGAGGCTGCGCTCGCGCTCGAGGAGCGTCGCCAGCCGGTCGAGCGTCGCCGGCAGGGTGCCGCCTGCCTCTCCGGCCCGCACCAGGCCGACATAGAGTTTGGAGAAGCTTCGCGGTTCGGCGGCGAGGGCGGCTGCGAGCGAGCTGCCGGAACGCACCTTGTCGCGCACATTGCCGAGAATTCCCCGGGCCCGGGCATTGCGGGTGTTTTCCACGACGAAACGCAGCGCGCGATCGAGGTCCTGCCCCGCCCCCAGCATGATCGACAGCTCGCGGGTGACCTCGCTGAGCGAGTTCTTGTCGAGGCCGCGGCTGCGGCCGAGCTCGATCTGCAATAAGTCGGCCCAGCCGCCGCGCCCCGCGGCCAAATCGGCACGCAACACGATCTGCCCTTGGCGCTGCAGCCGCTCGACGACTGCCGCTCGATCCGGCGCCTCCATCACGCCGCGGGCGACATCACCGCCGGGATTTACCGCCGACCAGCGAAAGGACGGCATCCTAAGCCTCGCTCCGGATGCAGCGCACGACCTCCTCGATCGTGGTATCGCCTTCGATCACCGCGATCAGGCCGTTGTCGAAGATCGGGCGCATGCCTTGTTCGATTGCCGTGCGCTCGATCGCCGAGTCGTCGGCTCCCTCGAAGATCAGGCGGTCGATCGCCCTGTTCGGCACCAGGAGCTCGGCGATGGCCCGCCGGCCGCGATACCCGGTGCCGCGGCATGCGGGGCAGCCCTTCGGATGAAAAAGGGTGATCGCCTCGGCTGGAGCGAGGCGTTCGAGGCCGAGCCGTTCGATCAGAGCTGACGGCGCCGGATCGGGAGTCCTGCACACTGGACACAGCCGGCGGACGAGCCGCTGGGCGAGGACTGCCTTAAGCGTTGCCGTCATCAGGTAATCTTCGAGCCCCATGTCGCGCAGCCGCGTCATCGTCGCCGCGGCCGAATTCGTATGGATGGTCGACAGCACGAGATGGCCGGTCAACGCCGCCTGCACCGCGATCTGCACGGTTTCGAGATCGCGGATCTCGCCGATCATGATGACGTCGGGATCCTGCCGCAGGATCGAGCGCAACAGGTTCGCGAAATTGAGCCCGATCTGCGGCTTTACCTGGATCTGGTTGATGCCGGTCAGCTGATACTCGATCGGATCTTCGACCGTTACGACATTGCGCGCCACCGTGTTCAGCTTGAGGAGGCCGGTGTAGAGCGTCGTCGTCTTGCCGCTGCCCGTCGGTCCCGTTACCAGCACCATGCCATTCGGCAGATCGAGCGCGCGTTCAATTCCCTGCCGGATGTCGGCAGGCAGACCGAGCTTGGCGTAGTCGAACTCGACGGCGGTGCGGTCGAGGATTCGCAATACGACCTTTTCGCCGTGCAGGGAGGGGATTGTCGAAACCCGGAAGTCGATCTCGTGGCCGCGCACCGTCAGCTTGATTCGGCCGTCCTGCGGCAGCCGGCGTTCGGCAATGTCGAGCCGCGCCATGATCTTTATGCGCGAGATGACGGCGGCCTGAAGGCGTGCCGGCGGCGGCTCGACCTCGTGCAGCACGCCGTCGTAGCGATAGCGTATCCGCAACCGATCCGGAAACGGCTCGAGATGAACGTCCGAGGCGTGCGTCTCGACCGCCCGCGCGATCAACTGATTGACGAGGCGGATGACCGGCGCCTCGCTGGCCAGGTCCTTGAGCCGCTCCGCATCCTCTTCCGCCGGCTCGGCGCCGGCGGCCATGTCGTTGAGCACCTCCTCGGGGTCGCTTCCCTCGCCGAGCTCGGCATAGAGCCGCTCGAGCGCGGCTTCAAGCTCGATCGGCACGGCGACCGCGACCGCGACCGACCGGCCGAGCGCCGCCCCGATGGCGTTACGGGTAAAGACGTCGAGCGGATCGGCCATGGCGAGCGTCGCCCGATCATCGCTCGCCGCGATCGGCAATGCGCGAACTCGGCGCAGGAATTTCGGCTTTAACCGATCGTGAAACAGCGGTGCGTCCGGATAGTCTGCGGTCCCGACCAGCGGCGCCGCAATCAGCTGCGCCAAGGCTTCGGCGAGCCCGCGGTCGCTGACCAGGCCGAGTTGGGTCAGTACCTGGTCGAGCCGGGCCCCGGTCTCGGCTGCGACGCGGCGTGCGCGGTCCAGGGTGCGCCGGTCAATGGCACCGCTGTCGACAAGGCTCGCGCCGAGCTTGGCGACCAATTCTCCGGCGTCCTGATTGCTTGGAGAAGCGATAGGCTCGAAAGTCATGACGGCATTATATCACGAACGGCACCACTGACCGCCGGACAGAATAGCTCGAACGGGGGTTGCGGGCGAGTGCAAGCGTACGGGTCGGAGTTGCTCTATCGAGTTACCGAAGCCGGCACGGCGGAATGGAGCCTCGTGCTGATTGCGCCCGTCATCGGCAGCTTTCTCGGACTGCTCATTCGGCGTCTGCCGGACGGCTCGCCGATCGCTCGGGACCGGTCACGGTGCGACAGTTGCGGTACCACGCTGCGTGTGCGCGACCTCGTGCCGATCCTCAGCTGGCTCGCTGCCGGTGGACGATGCCGTTATTGCCAGCAGCCTCTCGGGTGGTTCTACCCGGGGGTGGAGCTGGCTGCGTTGGCCGTCGCGCTTGCCGCTGTGCTGATCGATCGCGGGCAGCGCGCCTGGCTCGATTGTCTCCTCGGCTGGTGGCTTCTCTCCCTCGGATGGATCGACCTGCGCAGCTGGCTGTTGCCCGACCTCTTGACCCTACCGCTGATCATCGCCGGTCTTGCGGCCAGTTTCATATTCGATCCCGATCAGCTGGTGAACCGCGCTTTGGGTGCGGCGCTCGGCTATGTTAGCCTGGTGACGATCGCCGCCCTATACCGGGCATTGCGCGGCCGCGAGGGGTTGGGCGGGGGCGACACCAAACTGCTGGCCGTCTCGGGTGCTTGGCTCGGCGCCGCCGCCCTGCCGCAGGTGGTTCTGCTCGCGGCGCTGTCGGCGCTCGCAGCCGCCGGCTTCCTGCGGCTCGCCGGCATTCGGCTGGGCATCCACTCGGCGTTGCCCTTCGGCCCCTTCCTCGCCCTCGCTACCTGGGTCTTGTGGCTACTCAGCCCATCGGTTGAGTTCAGCGCGGCCCCGTTGCCCTTCACAGGCCTGCAGTAAATATAGAAGAAAAAACTCGATAAAGATCGAACGCTCGGTGACAAGCTGCGCATGGAAACCTGCTTTCCTAATAAAGGCGCTGAAAAGTTCGAGGTCGGAATCCGACGACACCATTACATACAGCCGACCTCCTGGTTTTAGGCGCTCGCGAGACTGGTCGAATAGAGCTGCTATGTCGCAATAGTGTGGGCCGGCGTGCCAGCCGCGATCGGCGAGATCACGCGGATTACCCGCATGTTTGGGGGACTCGACAGAATCACATCGAATAGCGGCCGCGGTGCGAGTGCCGAGAGCAGGTCGGAGCACAGAGCGCTGACGCGATCATCGACACCATTGGCGCGCGCGTTTTCAGCGGCCGTCAATGTGGCGTTCGGATTGATATCGGCGGCGATCACGATTTCGGCGCCGGCGCGTGCCGCCGCGAGCGCGAGGATGCCTGATCCGGTTCCGACATCGGCAACGCGCTTGCCCCTCAGGTCGAGGTGACTGATGAATTCGGCAAAGTATTCGCTGCTGAGAAAAAAGCGCGGATGAAATACTGTGGGGTGCACGACGAGACGAAAGCCGCCGGCCCGTGTGATCCGGGTTCGCTGCCGGGCTAGAATTAGGTGATAGGCAAAGAAGTGAATCAGACGACGCAGGCAGCGGCGGAAGGGACCGTGCGGGGTACCTCGGCGGCCAAGGACGCCCACAGCCCTCCTTGCGTCGGTGACTTTGAGGACGTCATCCACGAGCAACCGGATCCATAAATAAATGCTCCCGCAGCAAGTCGGCTAGTGCTCAGAACCATTCAGATGATTCAGCAGATCCCCCTTCTCGCTTTCCCGGCGAAAGCCGGGATCCACTTCTGCCGTGGGCACCGGCTTTCACCGGTGAAGCGGTATTGAGCGAGGTGCTTCATCTCCGGGTGAATCGTGTGAATGACTCTGAACACTAGGTCATAAATCGGTACGCTCTTCTTCTAGAACACGCCCAATTCGTCTGCGAGATTGGGCGCTTCGCATGAAGAGGATGTGCAAGTAATGCCATAGCGAGCGGCTATGGGCAGGTCGCACATGGATATGGCCGTCCTGTGCGCACGGCGCGGTCAGCAGCCCTCGTAATTTAATCATCTCCCATGCGAAGGGGCTCCAATCGCGCCAAGCTTGTTGGGCCTCACGCAGCAGGACCCCGCTGACGACCTCGGGCGCCGCGCCGAAAATCTCGGGTATTCGATCCGACAGACCATCATCACGCAAAACATTCCACTTCGAGAGGCCGCCCATGACCGGAGAGTCGAGGGCATAGACCACTCGGCTGACCCAGGCCTCGCGAATGCAATAAGCGCACATCGCGCAAGGCTCGATATTGCTATAAAGCGTGTAACGGCGAAGCCGCTCCCGACCGACCGCCCTCTGCGCCTGCGAAAGGGCGATGATCTCCGCGTGACGGCTCACGTCGCCGTCTCGAATGCAGCTGTTGATCCCTTCCGCCACGATTTGCCCGTCCAACGCGATCACCGTGCCAAACGGATATTCGCCTTTGCTCACCGCGATCCGCGACAGTTCGATGCAACGCGCCATCATTGCTTCGTCCGTTGCGTCGCATGACATTTTTTGCAATGCCCCGCTGCTCGCGCGTAAGCGATCCATGGACCGGCCAGTCCCGATCACGGGGCATACCGACGAATGCTCTGCGGCGTCATGGTAGCCGTGAAGCCGGTTTCAGATGACCTGGAGATTGGGGGGCCGAATATCCGTTCGACGTGTTCGACGGCCTTGTTCATAGCCCTCCTCGCACTATGCACCCTAACGAACTGCGCGCCGATTAGTTCATTTGGTTCTAGGCTAAGAACCGGTTACGTCAGGGCACAGCTGCGGGTTGTTCGACGATATAAAGCGGCCAGGCGCATGTTCTCTCAGAGGGAAGCACGAGGGCATCATGAGAAGATTCGGTCTGATCGTCGGAGCCGGCGCGCTGGCAATTGTTCTTCTGTTCGGGTTATGGGTTCTCAGCCGGCCCGAGCGCGGCATGACCGGCTCGGTCAGCACCCGCTTCCACCTGCTCGGGCCAAATGACAAAATCGTCGTCGACGGTTTTGACGACCCGAAGGTCGAGGGGGTCGCCTGCCACATCAGCCGGGCCCAAACCGGCGGCCTAAAGGGTGGGTTGGGCGTCGCGGAGGACACCAGTGATGCCGGCATCGCGTGCCGCCAGGTCGGGCCGATCAAAATCACCGGCGAACTGAAAGACGGGTTTTCGATGAACGCCGCAGTCTCATCTTCAAGACGCTGCAAGTCGTCCGGTTTTTCGATCGCCAGCGCAACGTGCTGGTATACGTGGCCTATAGCGACCGCGTCATCGAGGGCAGCCTAAAAAAACAGCATCAGCAGCGTCCCCATCATGAATTGGCCCGGCACCCAGACCTCGGCAATTCCTCGCGTGCCGTGACGCCCGCAGCCCGCCCGTAGCGGAACTCAGCGGCAAGACTCATGGTTCTACTTGCAGTCGGGAGGATGACCCGCTCGGACAACAAATAGTGAAGCGAGCTGATCGAGCGACAAGCCGATCTTGGGCGAGCCGCTTCTCATGAGGACCGCGCGCATGACCACCACGGATTTGCGTACAGATGTCCCCTTTGGCCGGGCGGAGCACACCCCCTGGTGGGCCGTCGCGTTTGCCGCTCTGCTGCTCGCCGTCAGTTTCGGCCAGCGCCGGGTCGGCAAGGAGACGGCCCGGACCGGGGATCGTGCAGCGTTGGAAACCGGCCGTGGGCGATCCGCCGACACACCCTCGGAGATTCCAGTCCACGGGTGGAAGGATATTCTTCTGCGGGTCTATCACGGTATTTCGGAAGACCGCATTCTGTTGGTCGCAGCCGGTGTGACCTTTTATCTTCTGCTGTCCATTTTCCCCGGGATCGCGGCTCTATACTCCATCTACGGACTCTTCGCCGATCCGGCAGATATTGCGGGTCACCTCGACGGGCTGGCCAATGTCGCGCCGGGTGGTGCCATCGACTTGCTGCGTGAGGACATGACCCGGCTCGCCTCAAACGGGGGGACGACGCTCGGCATCGGTTTTCTGGTGAGCCTTGCCGTCTCGTTGTGGAGCACCAATTCCGGGGTTAGCGCAATTTTCGATGCTTTGAATATTGTCTGCGAAGAAAAAGAGAAGCGCGGATTGATCGGATTTTATTTCACCACGCTCACCTTTACGTTAGCCTCTGTTGCTTTTATCCTTTTGGCAATTGCAGTAGTTGTGCTTTTGCCGGTAGTGTTGAACTTCATTCCGCTGCCGGGCGGAACGGACCTGCTCGTAAAGATCGCACGGTGGCCAATACTTTTCGTGCTCGCCGCGTTGGCGCTGGCTGCGCTCTACCGGTACGGCCCGAGCCGCGCCAAGGCACGCTGGCGTTGGATCACTTGGGGCAGTGCGTTTGCCACGGTGATGTGGATTGCCGCTTCAGTGCTTTTCTCGTGGTACGTGGCGAATTTCGGCAGCTACAACAAGACCTATGGGTCGCTCGGCGCGATCATTGGTTTCATGACGTGGATCTGGATCTCGATCATCGTTGTTTTGGTCGGCGCAAAAATCGACGCCGAGATGGAGGATCAGACCGCGCGCGAAACGACCGCCGGCCAGCCCAAGCCGCTCGGGATGCGCGGCGCGCGGATGGCTGATACGGTCGGCCCAGTTGATTTCAGCTCGACGCCCCGGCTTTCCCGGCGAGGGCCGGGATCCACTTTTGCCATAAGCACCGGCTTTCGCCGGTGTAGCGGGATTTGGCATGCGCGATGGTGCGTCAATGCCTGATGAATTGTGTGAATGACTCTGAGCACTAGTTTTGCCGACCTAGTTTTGCCGGGCGAGCACGGTTTTTACAGTATTGGTGACCGTCGCCAGCTTGAATGGTTTGCGCAAGAAAGCGGTATACATGCCGCGCGCGGCTTCGGCGACGGCGCTTTCGGGGAGCGAACTCATGAACACCGCGGGGACGTTGCGGTAGGCCGGATCTTCCTTCATGGCCTTGAGTAGGGCGGGCCCGTCCATTATCGGCATCATGAAGTCGACGAGGACGAGGTCGGGCCGCCTTTTGCCGAGGAGCTCCAACCCTTGCCGGCCGTTGACTGCCGTCATCACTTCGTGCCCGGCGTCGGCCAATACGGATTGGAGGACCTCGGCAACCCTGAATTCGTCGTCGACCACCAAGATGAGCGCCACCCTAATCCTCACTGCCATGCCCGGTGGCCTGGCGCCCTGACCGGGCCTTGATACACCGGGCCCTGATACCCGTCTTGCCGCACCACCTGCGCCAGAATTTCCTCTGCCGCGGTCGAATCCGGCTCGATGACTATGCCCGCAGCGGCAATCTGACGCTGAACGCCGAACCGGCACCCCGGCGGCTCGCAACGCTGATCTCTCCCCGCATAGCGCGCACCAGCTGGCGCGTGACCCACAGGCCAACGCCAAACCCCCCATTGGGGTTCGCTCGACGGGAGCGGGCAAAGCGCTCGAAAATCAGCGCCTGGTCGCAATCCGAGATGCCGACGCCCTCGTCGCGAACCGACAGCCGGGCCACCCCGCCATCGCTCGCCAACGAGACCTCGACGGGCCGCCCCGGTCCGAATCGAATGGCATTGGAGAGCAGATTTTCCAAGATCTGCTCGACCGCCATTGGGTCGCATAATGCGCTCACCCCGTCCTCGACGGTAATTCGAACCTGGCAGCCGGCACTCTCGGCCAACGGCAGCATGTTCTCGGTGACCTGACGGATCAGCGCCGAGAGGTCGACCTCGGCGGTTTGCAGGTTCAGTTTTCCGGAACTGACGCGGGCGACCTCGAGGAGGCTCGTCGCCCGCCGCAGATATGCATTGACCAGCCCTTCGAGCAGTTCGAGGCCGTGCAACAGCCCGGCCGGCACACCTCCCGACATCTGACGCGCCCTCGCCAACAGCAGCTCCAGCCGCGCACTGATCGGCGTCATCGGGTTGCGCAGCTCGTGGGCAGCGATCAGTAGGAAATCGTCGCGCGCCCGCAGCTCGGCTTCCAGATCGGCGACGCGCGCCGCCAGCGCCGCTTCGCGAACCCGCGGGCCCTTCGCCGGGGGCATTCTGCCCACCGCTTTTCGATCTTGTCGCTTTCGCCGAAGTTTCATCAAAACCTCTGGCAAGGCCGCTTGCGCTTTTCCAGCCCGAACCCCTGCCCTCTTCCCGCAGCAACGCCGGCAATCTTGAAACAAGCCGGCAATCTTGAAACAAGCCCGCAATCTTGAAACAAGAACGAGCCGGCCCGCGTTCCGCCGCTCCGACGGAATGCGGACGGTCGCTCGAACAGGGTTGTCGCGATCCCGGCGACCCCTTGACCGCGCTGCCGGCCCACATGATCTTGAGCGATCCCGCTTGCGGATGGGTGGCCGAGCGGTTTAAGGCACCGGTCTTGAAAACCGGCGTGCCCGCAAGGGTACCGTGGGTTCGAATCCCACCCCATCCGTTTTCGCCGCCGCCACGGCAACGCAACCCAGAATTGCATCGCTAAAGCGTTGCTGCTGCACCTGCAGCAAGTCTGCAGCGAACCTTCTCCTCAGAGTTGCAAGGCCGAGGGGTCCCCAAGCGCCGGCGGCGCCGGTCATCCCCGGAACTGTCCTCGCATGAATATGCAATGACAAAAAGGCAATTTTGAGATGTTGCTTGCCGCGGCACCCTTGGGTTCCCCGCGAGAGGAATTGTAAACCCTTGCATGGGCATGCCATCGCGGCCGTGAGGTTGACGTTTCGTCAGCTTTTCTCCGGTAAGCACATTTGCCCAAAGCAACGGAGGTCCTTTGTCCATCATTGCCGACCCCACGGCGCCGGCGCGCCTCCGGGCCAATCATCTGAAGCGGCTCGAAGCAGAGTCGATCGGCATCATGCGCGAGGTTGCGGCGGAGTTCCGCAACCCCGTAATGCTCTACTCGATCGGCAAGGATTCGAGCGTGATGCTGCACTTGGCGCGCAAAGCATTCTTTCCCGGCAAGCCGCCGTTCCCGCTGCTTCACATCGATACCGGATGGAAGTTTCGCGAGATGATCGCGTTCCGCGACGAGACCGCGCGCGAGCTGGGTCTCGATCTCCTCGTCCACACCAACGAGGAAGGGAGGGCGCGCGGCATCAACCCGATCACCTCGGGCTCGGCGTTGCATACCGCGGTCATGAAGACCGAGGCCCTGAAGCAGGCGCTCGACCGCCACGCCTTCGATGCGGCGTTCGGCGGCGCGCGGCGCGACGAGGAGAAGAGCCGCGCCAAGGAGCGCATCTTCTCGCTGCGCAACGCCGAGCATGGCTGGAACCCGAAGAACCAGCGGCCCGAGCTCTGGCGCCTCTACAACACGCGGCTGCGTCAAGGCGAGTCTATGCGGGTCTTTCCACTGTCGAATTGGACCGAGCTCAACGTCTGGGAGTATGTCGCGGCGGAACAGATTCCCGTCGTGCCGCTCTATTTCGCCAATCTCCGGCCGGTGGTTAGACGCGATGGCGTTCTGATCATGGTCGACGACGACCGTTTGCCGCTCGAGCCTGGCGAGCGCCCCGAAATGCGCCTCGTCCGCTTCCGCACTTTGGGATGCTATCCCTTGACGGGCGCTATCGAGTTGGCGGCGACCACACCGCGGGACATCGTCGAGGAATTGCGCCAGTCGCGCCACTCGGAGCGGCAAGGGCGGCTGATCGACAATGACGAAGAAGCCGCAATGGAACGCAAGAAGCGCGAGGGCTATTTCTAATGGCTGCTGACGGCGGGCCGCTCGCGACGCGGCGGGAAAAGGATCTCCTGCGGTTTCTGACCTGCGGATCGGTCGACGACGGCAAGTCGACCCTGATCGGGCGCCTGCTCTATGATTGCTCCCTGGTCCTCGACGACCAGATAGCGGCATTGGAGCGGGACTCGCGGCGGTTCGGCACCAATGGCTGCGATGTCGATTTCTCGCTGCTGCTGGACGGGCTCGAGGACGAGCGCCAGCAGCGGATCACGATCGATGTCGCCTACCGGTTCTTTGCTACCCGAGAGCGCGCCTTTGCGGTGGCCGATACGCCCGGCCACGAGCAGTACACGCGCAACATGGCGACCGGCGCCTCGACCTGCGAGCTCGCCGTGATCCTGGTCGATGCGCGCAAGGGCGTGCTGCCGCAGACCAAGCGACACGCTTTTATCAGCTCGCTGCTCGGCATCCACCACATCGTGCTGGCCGTCAACAAGATGGACCTCGTTGGATTTGACGAGCACTGCTTTGACGAGATCGCCACCCATTTTTCGGCCTTCGCAGCAGGCCTCGGCAACCCGTCGGTCCGCGTCATCCCTATCGCGGCGCGATCTGGCGACAATGTCACCGAGCGGTCGTTGCGGATGCCGTGGTACCACGGACCGACCTTGCTCGAGCACCTTCATTCGGTCGAGGTGACCGGCGCCGATGGCGGGCGGCCGTTCCGTTTCCCGGTCCAATGGGTCAACCGTCCGAACGGCGAATTCCGCGGTTTTTCCGGCACCGTCGTCTCCGGCTCGATCGCCCCGGGCGATGCGGTGCTGGTCGCGGGCTCGGGCCAGTCCGCGCGGGTTAAGGAGATTGTCACCTTCGATGGCACGCTCGCTCGCGCGGCGGAGGGGGACGCGGTCACCCTCACCCTCGACAGCGAGATCGACATCGCCCGCGGCGATCTCCTCGCCGACCCGCATGATCCGCCGGAATGCGTCGACCAGTTCGCCGCGCATGTGATCTGGCTGAGCGAGCAGCCGATGGTGCCCGGCCGATCCTACCTGTTGAAGATCGGCACGCGCACGGTGCCGGCCACGATCACCACCCTGAAGCACCGGATCGATACCGATACTCTGGCGCAGCTGGCGGACAAAACCCTCGGCCTCAACGAGATCGGGTTCTGCAATCTGTCTACCGCAGTACCGGTGGCGTTCGACCCCTACACCGCCAATCGCGATACCGGCGCCTTTATCCTGATCGATCGCTTGACGAACGAGACGGCCGGCGCCGGAATGGTCGCCTTCGGCCTGCGCCGGGCCAGCAACATCCAGTGGCAGGCGCTGACCGTCGGTCGCGAGCAGCGGGCCGTCCTGAAGGAGCAGACCCCCGCATTGCTGTGGCTGACCGGGCTTTCGGGCGCCGGCAAATCGACGATCGCCGACAGCATCGAAAAGAAGCTGCTGGCCGCGGGCCGGCACACGATGCTGCTCGACGGCGACAATGTGCGGCACGGGCTCAACCGCGACCTCGGCTTCACCGATGCCGACCGGGTCGAGAACATCCGGCGCGTCGGCGAGGTCGCGCGGCTGATGACCGAGGCGGGGCTGATCGTGATCTGCTCGTTCATCTCGCCGTTCCGCGCCGAACGCCGGATGGTGCGGGAGCTGACCGCCCCCATCGCCTTCTTCGAGATCTTCGTCGACACCCCGCTCGACGAGTGCATCCGGCGCGATCCCAAAGGCCTCTACGCCAAAGCGAAGGACGGCAGGATCGAGAACTTCACCGGTCTCGACTCCGCTTACGAGCCACCCGACTCTCCGGAAATCCGCATTGCGACGGTCGGTGCGACACCCGAAGCCGCCGCCGAACACATTCTCGAGGAGCTGCGCCGGCGCGAGATCATCTGACCGAAGCAGCCGCTTCGTGCATGAGGGAACCGGCTCCAAATGATCCACTCGGTCAACCTGCTCTATGCGATCTCCGGCTTTTGCGTCGGGCTGCTCGTCGGCATGACCGGGGTCGGCGGCGGCGCTCTGATGACCCCGCTGTTGATCCTCCTCTTCGGCATTCACCCGGCGACCGCGGTCGGCACCGACCTCCTCTATGCGGCGGCAACGAAGAGCGGCGGCACGCTGGTCCACGGCCTGAACCGGAATATAGATTGGCGCGTCGTCGGCCGGCTCGCCGCCGGCAGCGTTCCGATGACCGCCTTGACCTTATTGGCGTTGTCGGGCTTCGGCCTCTACAGCGGCGCGGCCCGGGGACTGATCACGGCGGCGCTCAGCGGCTCCCTGGCTGCGACGGCTGCGGTGCTGATCTTCCGCAAGAGAATACAGGCGTTCTTCGCCGCCCATGTCGGCGAATTGAGCCCGCGCCGCACTGCAGCGCTGACCGTGCTCCTCGGCGCGGCGCTGGGAGTATTGGTGTCGATCTCCTCGGTCGGCGCCGGCGCCCTCGGCGTGACCGCCATCATCCTGCTCTATCCGCGATTGCCGACGGCGCGCATCGTCGGCTCCGACATCGCTCATGCCGTGCCGCTGACCCTCGCCGCCGGCATCGGCCATTGGATGCTGGGCTCGATCGATTGGCATCTGCTCGGCTCATTGCTCGCGGGCTCGCTCCCGGGCATATTCATCGGCAGCTATGTGTCGGTGCGAGTTCCCGACGCGGTCTTGCGCTTCACATTGGCGGCGACCCTGCTCCTCGTCGCCGGCAAGCTCGTGCTGTAGGGTAGGGGGCGATCGCCGGCCCGGCTCCGACGACCGCCGGAATTTCCCTGCCGACCGGGAAACCACGGGAAGATTTTTCCGTCTGCGGTACTATGTCCTGCAAAACCAACAGCTTGCGGGCGAATCTTCGTATCACGGCAGGGAAATTTGGTTCCCTGCCGCGGGCTCCGGCAGGGAATTGGCAGGGAATTGCCGACAATGCCTTGCCCCGCCGCGGCCGGCCACCACAAGGGAACGAGAAACAGACCCATCTCTCCGCCTTTCAAAATCCGATAAAGGGGATAATCCTAACGCGGAAGTTGGCCTTTTGTGGGGCGCTGTATCGGAACTGCGGAATAGATGCGCCGGAGGGTTTGCGCTTGATGCTGCGCCATAGGCGTGGATTAGTCGCCTTGTTTTTGCAAGCGCTGGTGGTCATTCCCTCGGGCCTGGCGTGGGCCCAGGCCCCGGGCGGCGCGGCCCATTTCTACACGACATTGCGCGGCATCCACGTTGCCGGCTATCGGGGCTCGTTCGCGTGCCCCGGCGACGCCGTGTCGGGTTGGGGGTTTGCGGTTCTGGGACCGGGACATCCCGAAGAGGCGACCTGCTCGGGGCCGTCAATCAACTATCGAAGACGGTTCAGAACCGTCGATCGGATCAATAAACCTCAGGTGTATCGAGGTTATCGCGTAACAGAAGTAGTCAACAGTTTTCCAGAACATTCTAACAATTCGATCCCGCATAAGGCATACCCATCGTTGCGCAGAGAGGATGAACAAAATACTGTATTGGAAGCCCACTTCCCAGGACTGGCAATCGCAGTCTTAATCAATTGAAGTGTGCTCGTTGCGGGTAGTATGACGCGATGACGCGCTTGTGCTTGAGCCTGCATCCTTTACCTCAGATAAAATCAGTCCACGGTCGCGTAGGCTGACGTGCCCACCCCGACCGATGATCAGATGGTCATGCACAAGTATTTGAAGCGACGCGGCCGCCTTGATGATGTCCTGAGTCACGGTAATGTCCGCAGCGGAAGGACTTGGGTCACCGGAGGGATGATTGTGTACGAGGATTAGAGCAGAGGCTCCTAACTCAAGGGCGCGTTTGATCACTTCGCGGGTGTAAACCGGGGTATGGTTGACCGTGCCTCGCTGTTGCCGCTCGTCTTTAATCAATGCATTCTTTCGGTCGAGAAATAGTATATGAAACTGCTCAACACTGCTGTAAGCGATTTGCGCGTTGCAATACTCGATCAATTTGTCCCATGAACCGACCACAGGACGCGCATGCAACTCCGCCCTCATGAATCGCAGCGCGACCTCACGGACAAATTTCACCCCTGCTATTGCGGGCAAGCTCAGTCCGGCAGCTGCGAGCGCATCGGTTTCGGCACTCATGACTTCGGCAAGGCTGCCAAAACGGTCTAGCAACTCTCCAACAAGGGATTCAACGTCAGCATGCGGATTGCTGGTGAACAGCATCACCTGGAGCAGTTCGTAATCGGGAAGGTTTTCCGCTCCCGCTCTTATTAAACACTGGCGCAGTCGCCGTCTCCGTTCAAATGTTGGGCGAATACTGCCTATTAACGAGGTAAGGCGCCCTAGATCTTGACCGGGTTTTGGCCCTACGGGTTTCTCGCCAGTATTCATGAATCAAGGGACCACAAACCTGTGATTTACTTACGAGGATTATGGAGTAACAGAAATCGGGTGAATGGTGAAGTACGAAAGTCTAAAATAAAATTCAATCACCTATTCGGCACGTTGTTTCATGCCGCTGTTCGCAAAATTAGAAACCAATACCTGTGCTTTCGGGACGAGTTTTTGACGGACGAAGTCGAAACGGCGCTCGAAAAAATCGGCAGGCGGGCGATCGAGGTCAAGCGCTCTGATGTCGGCTCGCGTTCCCTTGTCGAAGCGCACCTTTGCCTGGCTCAATCGCGACCTATGTCTCAACAAAAGATTTTGAGTTGTATTGTATATGGAACGATGATCAGATGTTTACATCCTCATATCCAATAGAGCTGGCCTGCTAGCGATCCTTTAGGTTTGGGCGCCTCGATCGAAAAGAGGAGTGGCCCATTGCTGGGCACACTCCCGGGTGCGTATCAGACGTTGGGTGACTCGGATGGCGGAACAGGTTATTAAGTAGATGTCACCTGAATTACGAAAGTACCGGTCTCTTTCCAGCGCTCCATTTGTGCGACCCCGTGCACCCGCACAGAATAAAATCCGGGTGCGATCGACGCGCGGGTGGTCATGAGGCTATTTCCTGAATTCACGAAGTAACCAGCAGAATTTTGAGTCAACTGAAATTTGGTAGCCATGTTATTGCCCGATTGGTCGTATAACGCCAACTGGCCGATGATGGTATTCGCTGGTGCCTTAGTCGAAATTACCAGATTGCTTAGGCTCATGGACATAAGCTGCTCCTTATTTAAAAACAGTGCGATTATAGCATAAGTCGAGTGATATTGTCAATATCGAAAATTGGTCACAGCGATTGATGCAATCGATGAGAAGGCGAAATCGCGAAAAATTTCCATGCGTTATGCCGGCGGTTTCACGATCGAGGTACACTGCCCTGCCACCGGTGCCGCGCTATATTCTCCGTTCCGCAGATCGTAACCGTCCCGGAGCAGTTCGGTCTCGCTTTGACCGGGTGCTGCGGTACCGTCGCCACATGGGCTTTGAGGGAAGGTTTATGCTGCGTCACGCGCAGGGATTCGTCGCCTTACTTTTGCACGCGCTGATGCTCATCCCCTCGGGCCTGGTGTGGGCCCAGGCACCGGGCGGTGCAGCCCATTTCTACACGACATTGCGGGGCATCCACGTTGCCGGCTATCAGGGCTGGTTCGCCTGCCCCGGCGACGGCGCCAAAGGAGTGGGATGGGGCCATTGGTTTCGCGGCGGCAGCGATCCGCAGGACCCGAACTCGCTGGCGATCGACCTGTGGCCCGACACCTCCGAACTCGACGAGGACGAACGCTGCCCGACCGCCTTCCGCCTGCCCTCCGGCGCGCCCGCCTTTCTGTTCTCGGACCAGAACCCGAAAACCGTCGCGCGCCATTTCGCCTGGATGAAAGAGTACGGCATCGACGGCGCCGCGATGCAGCGGTTCGTGACGGGACTCGCCCGAGCGGATCTCAAGGGGAATTTCGACACCGTTCTAGAAAACGCGAGGGCAGCCGCCGAGGCGAACCGCCGCGGCTTCTTCGTAATGTACGATCTTTCGGGCACGAACGGCGACGCTGCGCTGCATGCCATCGAGCAAGATTGGCCGCACCTGACAGTTGACCTTCACCTGACCGACAGCCTGGCCTACATCTTTGACCGCGGCAAACCAATCGTCGGCGTTTGGGGGCTGGGGTTCAAAGACCGCAACATAAGTGCCGATCAGGCGGAGGCAATCATCCGCTATTTCCGTACGGCGAGCGTACCGGCTACCGTCCTCGGCGGGGTTCCCGCCTCTTGGCGCAACCTCGACGGCGATGGCCACTACGGCAACTCGCGCACCGAGCCGCAATGGGCCGCGGTATACCGCTCGCTCGACATTATCAGCCCGTGGTCGGTCGGCAGGTTTGGCGACAATAAGGGAGCGGATAACTTCGCGCGGCTGCGCGTTTTCCCAGATATTGCCGAGACCCAGCGGATCGGCATCGAATACATGCCCGTGGTGTTTCCCGGTTTCTCCTGGGCCCATGGTGCCGGGCGGGAGCGCAAGTCACCACTCAACGTCATGCCCCGGCGATGCGGAGCGTTCTATCAGCGCCAAATCGACAATGCGATAAAGGCAGGCGCCCAGATGCTCTACACGGCGATGTTCGACGAGATCAACGAAGGCACGGCAATATTCAAACTCGCAGCAGACGCCGACCAGGAGCCGACCGGTACTGATCTCTTCGCGCTGAACGCCGACGGGTGCCGTGCCGCCGGCAGCGACATGTACCTGCGTTTTGCGGGCGAAGCGACACGTGCATTGCGGAAGCCACCTTAGGTAGCGCACCGGCTCGCCAGTCCACGCGCAACTTGGATAATGAACCCGGCACGCACTGCAAGACGATCTTGTCTCCCACCTATTTTTTGACAAGGATACTATTGGAAATCATGTTACGACTTCCGACTAAATTGTCCTCCCGCACTTCCATCACTCGACAACCTTGCTCCTTGATAATCTCAAAAAGCTCGCGTTGCGGAAATACGTGCATTTCCATCTTGGTGTTATCCATAAACTCTTTCAAATACGTCTTTGAATTGAATCGATAGCCTAAAGCAGAGGTTGGGACTTGAAAGTATGCAATTCCGCCATCTCTCAATTTTGATAATATTTTTTTGAGCAGGATACCGATGACCGGGGGAGGGTTGTGTTGCAAAACAATCACGGAGTAGAACACGTCAAAATTTGGTAACAAGTCAAAAGATTTGATGGATTCGAGTTTACGAAATTCCACCACTTTCCGAGCCGACGAAGTCAAAGCATTGCGCGCAAGCTCAAGATGCGGCGCTGAGACGTCGACTGCAATAATTTTGGGAAAAATCTCTGCAAGCTTTACCGTAACACGACCGACTCCGCAGCCAAGCTCAAAACAATCTTGAAATTGGGTTATATCGATCGAATTTCGTCGTAATGTTTTTTGAAAGACTTTCAAGCTGCTGGAGCCAGAAGCGAAGAATTCTGCGGCATATTGGTTAAATTTACCCGACTTGAACTTCTCATTGGTTAACACCGAATAATGTGGCTCTGTGGTTCCCAGGTCTGACCAGACGCGTTCAACGTGTGCGTATAACAACGCGAGCGTATCATCATCAACTTTGGTTTCGATGCAGTCAACGTCCCAGTCAAGGGGCTTCAGCATACCT
This sequence comes from uncultured Alphaproteobacteria bacterium, assembly GCA_963812675.1. Lineage (GTDB taxonomy): Bacteria > Pseudomonadota > Alphaproteobacteria > ATCC43930 > CGMCC-115725 > AP-15. Next base: position 66,294 of record CAWEWR010000019.1, read on the forward strand.
CCAACGCTTTTGATCAAGTTGTGACGGAACTCCGCAGATCTGATGAAAGTGTCTCTCATTTCTTTGAATTGCATTCGTTTGCTTATTATATTTTCAACCACGGCCGAATTCTCCGGCTCACGTCCGAGGATCAGTCTGTAAGCCATGATCACATCCTGCTCGGACGCGATGCTCTCGCGCGGAGATTTTTGAAAGCGAATATCACGCACTCGGTCCATTTGGCTTTTCCTTCCTCCGGGTTGACGTTCGATCAATCAACTTGGCGGACTCTTCGGTAGGCGGGATCCGCCCTAAGCCATTCCCGTGGTTCCGGGAATGAAAGCAAGCGCTTTGCTTAACCCATCTAGAAATATCTTTCGATCTTTGTCCAAATGAATGTTCGGCGGAGAATATTTTATGCTAGCACCCACCGCGTTTGCTACTGAGGTTGAAAAAGATAGATTGTTACCGTAGCGTGCCAACAAGTCAGAGCACTTTTGTTCGCGTAACCCGAAGACACGTTTTCCGCGGAGCATCGCTAGAATGCAACCGTGATATCGCATTGAAAGCACCAGATCTGCCTCATCAATCATGGTAATTAAATCGCTGACAAAATAAATTGGTAGAGCACTTGGAAGGTGTTCAATAATTGGGAAATCCATATGCGGCTCTATGAAGCAAGCAATGTCATCCGTTTGGGAGATATTACTGCATAGAGCAAAAAAATCTGCCGAGTTTACATATTTCAACACCCACAATCTTCGATCACTTGACTGTCGTGAGGAAGAACACTCATCGTGCTGATTAAGGTATGACGCATCACACAGTACAGGATCAGGGACGAAGGCGGGTTCTCTCTCAAAGTTGCGGAACGTAGCGATCGAGTCATCGTCCCGACCGGAAACATAGACCGCCTTACGGATCAAGTTTTCAGCTTTGCTCGCCACGGGTTCCGCAGCACCCACGCCGATAAGCGCGACCGGGACCTGCAGCATCGTCTGCCATTTAGCGTCGGTTAACGGGTCATGAGGATGCGACAGGAGGCCTCCGCCCCCGATGATAAGCAGGTCGAACGAATTGACGATACCCGGCGTGAAGATGGCATCGGGTTGTAACGTCAATTGATGCGCGAACGGATACGGAGCGGGTAAGGCCGAGCATGCCCAGACTTCAATCTCGGGCCGGAGAAACTTTATTGCTCGGGATAATGAGGATGCCTGAATTGCATCACCCAGGTTTCCATTTCCATAAGCCCCGAAGAGAAGGACCCGCGGATGGTTTGGTGATGCGAGTGCCCGCCCCGCCGCATAAGCCGGCGACCGTGCGAGTCTTCGAAATTCTGCGCTGGAGAGGAACTCCAGAAAGAACTTGTCGATGTCATCGCGGGCCAGGAATCTCGTCAAGCCATTCGGATCTGGGTCACGCTGCAAGGCGACTCGATAGAGGGCGCGTATATAGGACTCTTTATTCATGTCGCCGGGCGCACGTAGATCCGGCAGTCGGAGTGCTGTTCGCGCATCTCTGTTCATAGTCAGGCCGTAGCGGATGCGTAGCGCGTATCTCACACAAGGAGCGTGTAGAGGATATCCACGCGCGTCTTCAGGTCGTTTTCCGGCACCACCACCAGCCGTTCGAAGCCGATCGTCGGCACGCGGGCGTCGAGCGCGGCGATCTGGCTGCGGAGCTCGGCGGAGAGAGCCAGCTCGGCGCGGATGCGCAGCCGCCAATTGCCGGTCCCGAGGGTTTGTTTTCGGACGCGGAAATGGATGTTGCGCGGGCCTTCGCCGATGGCTGCATTCCACACCGGCCTGCCGTTGGCCGACAGCTTTATTGGCTGGTCGGTGAGGAGCCCGCTGACCCGGACCCGCAGAAACACATCGAAGAGCAGGCTGTCGCTCGGCGCCAGCGCGACGGCGATGTCGCCGCCGGCGTGGCAAGCCCAGGTGCCCCAATCTTCCGGGTAGGCCCAGTACCCGTGCGAGCGGATCTCCTCCCCCCATAGAAAATTCTGCTCTTGCAGCAATCCGCCCAAAAACACACCGCGCCTGGTGCGTTCGATCCGGGCCAAGACAGCCTCGCCGGTGCCGTCAACGTCGCGGTCCAACTTGCCGAAGTTTACTTCACTGGAATAAGGTATGGACGTGTAAGGGTAGGGCTCCTGCCAAACGGCCCCGGCTGCGCTCTGGCAGGCAGCGACCACTCTCTTCGCGACCGAATGCCATGTAATCGGCTCGTAGCCGCGTCGTATTTTCTCTTCCAATCGGCCGCGCGCCGCATCGTCGCTCAGCAACCCACGGATCACCGCCAACGAGCCGTCGAGGTCGGCAATGTCGATGTACACGCCAAATTCGCCGGCAACCTCGGGCAGCGAAGCGCGGTCGCTGCAGACGCAGATTTTGCCCATTGCCAGCGCCTCGCCGACCGGCAGGCCCCATCCCTCGTAGAACGACGGGCAAAGGGTGAATAGAGAGCGGCTGTACAGCATCCTCAGATCCGCATCGCAGATCTCGCGCAATAGAAGAATCCTGCCGCCGAGATAGCCGCTCTCGACGACGGTGCTGATGAACCCGGTAGATTTCCAGCCCAGCCGGCCGACGCAGACGAGATGGGGCGGATCGTCGCCCTCGTCGATCATGCGGCGCCAGATGTCGAGGATCAGCTGATGGTTCTTCCGGCCTTCGATCGTGGCGACGAACAGAACAAAGCGCTCCGGCAGCTCTCCCACTGCGATCTCGCCCGGGGACTCACCCCGCGGCAGGAATTCGGTGAAGGACGAACCGTTCTTGGTCACGGTGATCGGCGGTTCCGGGATCTGCAGTGACGCGGAATACCGCCTGACATCGGTTGCCGTATTTTCCGACACGGCGAGGATGTGGTCGGTGTGCTTCAGCGCGCGGCGCATGAACTCCTCGAACACGACCGCGGTGTCCTGGTCGCAGGTCTCGCGCGCATAGATCGGGATCAGATCGTGCACGGTCATGACGAACCGGGTACCGAACTGCCGCTTCAACGCGAGAACGCGATGGATGTAGTCCTGGTGAACCCATGCCGCGCCCAAGAGGCAGAGGACCGAGGGCCCGCCACCGTCTAGCACGCCGAAGCCGGTGAATTCCTTTGCCCCGGGCAATATTCCGTAACGGGCGTCTTCGGCAGGAAAGCTGACCGTGCGTTGCGCCACCGGCAGGAAAAGGTCTTGGAGCAGGGCAAACAAGAATCCCGTGGGGATCGACACCCAGCTCCTGCTCCTGGCGTTAAAGCTCAGGAAGATGAGAGCCGATTGCGGCAGTACCCCGTGGCTCAGTACCGATAGGACGATGCTCGACTGGACCCGCTGGATACCGGTGAGATTGGCGTGCTCGCCGAGGTAATATATGAGGTCCGAAATGTCGAACAGTATCCGTGTGCCGGCAATGGGTCCGGCAGTGGGTAGTGTACGCGGGAGGGCCCTCGGCGCAGGCGATGCCGACAGGTCGGTGATCACCTCAGGGATCTTGGCGAGCCTGTCGTAGTCGAGATTGATGGGCGAGCCCGGCACGGCCGCGCCGCTGTCGGCGCAGCGCAGGTGCAGGGTATGGCGGCCCTCCGTCAGCACTTGATCTGGAAATTCGATACTGAACCCGTATCCGCCATCGCCAATGCCGCGCTTCAGGAGCTCCGGCCGATGATCGCTCGCGATCGTCGTGACCAGCGGGGTTTCGCCATCGACCAACTCGAGCCGGATCCGCTCTCCGGGGGTCTTTGGGTCCCAGACCCAGCCGTTGACCGCAGCCCAGTCCACTGTGTCGATTTGACCTTGAAGCCGGCGATTTGTCTGGAATGGCTCAAGAGGATTTTCGCGGCCGTTGCTGCGGACGTCGTGGCCGTTGTCGAGCACCGGGCGCAGCCCGGTATTTTCGTCCATCGCCGCCAATGCCGATGCGGTCTCGGTGGCCAGGGCTTCTTGCACGGATAATGCAGCTGGTTCCGTTACTGCGAGGCCGTCGTCCGCCGCAGCCGGCGTCTTGGTCTGTCGTTTCGCTTGCGGCGGAGTTCGTGCCATCCAACCCCCTCGTCAGCAATGAGCCACCCACGCCCCCAAACCCATGGGGAGAGCTTCCAGGAAAATGGTTGAGATTTTCTTAGGGGCCCGACCGCGGAAAACCGTGCTGATTGCACCACTCACTCCAATCGTCATTGCGAGCGGCGGCGAAGCAATCTCGGGCCGCTGAGCGCTGGTTGGGTCGAGATTGCTTCGTCGCGCAGAGCGCGCTCGCAATGACAGCACCAATCTGATCGGAATTTGCTCTAGTAGTCAGGCTCCCCGACTGTACGGGCGCGGGGCCGCCCGCCAGTGCGGGCTACGCGACCGCAGCCGTCGTCTGCCGGCGTGG
>CAWEWR010000020.1:0-157832 GCA_963812675.1 uncultured Alphaproteobacteria bacterium
ACGCCGATATGCAGATGTTCACGACGAATATGAGCGAGCCGGACCCCGGCTTCTTCATGCGGCAGTTCCTCTCCTCCGAAATTGCGTCCAAGGACAACAAATGGCAGGGCCGCAATATCACGCGCTGGCACAATGATGATTACGAAAAGGCTTTTCATGCGGCCGAGGGCGAGCTCGACCCGGTCAAGCGGGCGGCGTTGTTTATCGCGATGAACGATATGGTCGTGGGAGATCCTGCGGTCATCCCGGTCGTGTACCGCCCGAGCGTTTCGGCGATGTCGCGTCAGCTCCGGGCGACTTTGAGTGGTTGGGATAACGTTTTGTGGGATCTGAAGAACTGGTACCGCCAGACATGAGGGCGCTCAGAAGAGATGCCGGTCAGGGAGCGTTTCATGGATGAGCGGGAGCTACGAGAGCTCATTTCCGCAGTAAAGGCGGGGCGCGTGTCGCGCCGCGCCTTCGTGCGCAAGATGGTCGGCCTCGGCCTTACGGCGCCTTTTGCGGCCCAGCTGCTGGCCCACGCCGGGCTGGCGCAAACAGCGCCTCCAACCGACTACAAGCCGACCAAGGCCGGCGGCGGCGGTACGCTCAAGCTGTTGTTCTGGCAAGGCGCCACCTTGCTCAATCCACACTTCGCCGTCGGCACCAAAGACCAGGAAGGGGCCCGGATATTTTACGAACCGCTTGCCGCCTGGGACCCCGAGGGCAATTTGATCCCGGTGCTGGCCGCCGAAACACCCGACATCGAAAACGGCGGCATCGCCGCCGACGGCATGTCGGTGACCTGGAAGCTCAAAAAAGGCGTGGAATGGCATGATGGCCGGCCATTTACCGCCGACGATGTCCTGTTCAATTGGGAATACGCTTCCGATCCGGCGACCGCGGCTACGACGATCGGCGACTACCGGGATGCCAAGGTCGAAAAGGTTGATCCGCTGACCGTGCGGGTTCGTTTCGAGAAGCCGACGCCATTCTGGACCCGTATGTTCGTCGGCAGCACCGGCATGATCGTTCCGAAGCATCTGTTCGACAATTACAAGGGTGCTGGTTCGCGCGATGCTCCGGGAAACCTGAAACCAGTCGGAACCGGTCCCTACCGATATGTCGAGTTCAAGCCGGGTGATGTCGTCAGGGGCGAGCGTAACCCCGCATACCACGTGCCGAACCGGCCATATTTCGATGCGATCGAGATGAAGGGGGGCGGCGACGCTGTCTCGGCGGCACGCGCCGTGATCCAGACCGGCGAATACGACTATGCGTGGAACATGCAGGTCGAGGACGAGATCCTCGTCAGGCTCGAAAACGCCGGCAGCGCCAAAGGCCGCGCCGAGATCGTCCTGAGCCGAGCGATCGAGCACATCCAGCTCAACAACACCGATCCGTGGACGGAGGTCGATGGCGAGCGCTCGAGCCCCAAGTCGACGCACCCACTGTTGAGCGACCCGGCCGTCAAGCAGGCGCTCCGCCTACTCGTCGATCGTGCGTCGGTCGAGAAGTACATATATGGACGCACCGGGGTCGCGACCGGAAATTTCCTCAACAACCCGGAACGCTTTGTATCGAAAAACACGACGTGGGAATTCAACATCGAAAAGGCGAACCGGCTGCTCGAAGAGGCGGGCTGGAAGCGTGGTTCCGACGGCATACGGGGAAAGGACGGCAAGAAACTCAAATTCGTATTTCAGACCTCGATCAATGCGCCGCGCCAGAAGACTCAGGCCATTGTGAAGCAAGCCTGCCAAAAGGCGGGTATCGATGTTGAACTGAAATCGGTCACGGCCTCGGTCTACTTTTCTTCCGATGTGGCGAATCCCGATACCGCCAGGAAATTTTACGCGGATATCCAAATGTTCACAACGGGCACGCCGTCGGTTCCCGATCCGGAACGCTTCATGCTGCAGTTTGTCTCTTGGGAGATCGCTTCGAAGGACAACAAATGGCAGGGAACCAACGCGACACGCTGGCGCAACGAGGAGTACGACAAGGCGTTTCTCGCGGCCCAGGTCGAGCTCGATCCGGTGAAGCGCGCCGCGTTGTTTATCAAGATGAACGACATGGTCGTGAACGAGATAGCCGTCATCCCGGTCGTGAACCGCCGCTGGGTGGCCGTGATGTCAAACAAACTCAAAGCAACGTTGAGTGGCTGGGACAACGATTTCTGGAACCTGAAAGACTGGTACCGCGAGACATGACCCCGGGGACGACGAAACATACCCCCTCTCCGCCCTCTAGCGGGCGGAGAGGGGCAAAAGATCGCGACGCCGGATGAAATTGTGGGCCGCTATCTCCTCCGCCGGTTGCTGATTGCGGTCCCGAGCCTGCTCGGGATCAGCGTCGTGCTGTTTGCGGTGCTGGCGCTGGCGCCTGGCGACCCGTTCGGCGAACTCGCGAGCAACCCGAATGTGCCACCCGAGGTGGGGGCCGCATTGCGCGCGAAATTCGGGCTCGACGATCCGATCGCACTGCGCTACCTGCGCTGGCTCTCCGCGATGCTGCATGGCGACTGGGGTTTTTCTTTCGTCAGCCGGATGGATGTCGACACCCTGATCCTCCAGCGGCTGCCGGCGACCTTGTTCATCATCGGGTCGTCACAGGTTCTGGCGCTGCTGATCGCGCTGCCGGTCGGCGTCTATTCGGCAGTGCGGCCCTATTCGATCTTCGACCACATCGCCAATCTGCTGGCCTTCATCGGCTTTTCATTGCCGACATTCTTCACCGGTCTTCTGTTCATCCTGCTGTTCAGCATCTACCTCGACTGGCTGCCATTCGTTTACCGCACCGACATTGGCGGCTCCGGCTGGCATTGGTATTGGGAGCAGTTCAAACAGTCGGCAATGCCGGTGGCGGTGCTCGCCCTGTTGCAGGCGGCCTCCTGGACCCGTTATGTACGCTCCTCGGTGCTCGAAGTGAGTCGGCTCGACTATGTCACCACCGCCCGCGCGAAGGGGCTCCCCGAGCGCACGGTCTTGATCAAGCATGTCGTGCGCAATGCGTTGATCCCTGTAGTAACCCTGGTCGCGCTCCAGATGCCGGCACTGTTCGGGGGCGCCATCGTCACCGAGCAGATATTTCGCATCCCGGGCATCGGATCGCTGCTGATCAGCTCGATCCTCGCCAACGACACGCCGGTTATTATGGCGGTGACGTTTGTGTTCGCCTGCCTGGTGATCCTGTTCAACCTGCTTGCCGACGTCCTCTATGGCTGGCTCGACCCTCGCATCGCCTACCGCTAGCCCGATTCTGGAGGGTCTCGCATTGGGCGAGCGGGGATCGCCCGCCGGCGAGATTTGGCGCCGCTTTCGCCGGCACAAGCTGGCGGTCGCGAGCGCCGTCATTCTGGCATTGATGGCGCTGGCGGTGGCATTCGGACCGCTGCTGTGGCGAGTGCCGATCAACGACATCGATTTCAGCTCGCATCTCGAAGGCCCGTCGTGGAATCATCCGTTCGGCACCGACGATCTCGGCCAGGATCTGCTCGCCCGGATGCTTTATGGCGGGCGCATATCGCTTGCCGTCGGACTGGCCGCCATGCTGGTGGCGGTCACTGTCGGCACCGCAATTGGGGCGATTGCCGGCATGTCCCGCGGCAGTATCGACGCGGCGCTGATGTGGCTCACCGACCTGTTCCTGTCGCTGCCGCCATTGCCGTTGCTGTTGCTGGTCATCTACCTGTTTCGCGAACCGTTGACGAAGCTGGTCGGGCTCGAGCTTGGCACCTTTATCCTGATCGTCGTGGTCATCGGCGGCTTCCGGTGGATGCAGGTGGCGCGGCTGGTGCGCGCTCAGTTTCTCACGCTGCGCGAGAAGGAGTTCGTCGAGGCGGCGCGCGCGTTGGGCATGACGGGCTTACGACTGGTGATACGGCACATCCTGCCGAACTCGTTGGGGCCCATCATCGTCGCCGGTACGATCGACGTTGCCGCCGCGATCATTGCCGAATCGACCCTGTCCTTTCTCGGCCTCGGCTTCCCGCCCGATATTCCCACTTGGGGACGCATTCTGTATGATGCCAAGGACTATCTCGACATCGCCCCGCATTGGGCGTTGTTCGCCGGCGGGGCGATTTTTCTCGCGGTGCTCTCGATCAACTTCATCGGCGACGGATTGCGCGACGCGATGGATCCGCGCACCCAGGCCTAAACGCCATGGGAGGCGAAGAAGTGGCGCCAGCCGTCCTCGATCGGTTGACCGTCGCGCAAAGCCCTGAGCAAGCCGGTATGCACTTCGACTGCGGTGCCGCACGGTAGCGCGAGCCAGCGGATCTCTTCCGGTCCGTCGACCCGGCCACACAGGGCGCGGTTGAGATCGGCTACAGAAACGCGTCCGGGCTCGGCAGGCATAATGTCCCCGGCAGCGCATAATGTCAGAAGCGTCTTCAGATCGCCGGTCCTCGCTGGCCGACCCGCAGCCAATGCCGCTATGATGGCCCTAGCCGCCGGCCTGTCATAGGCGAAGGATCCGGCAGGTGTCGTCGTCCTATAGCGGATCGCCGGCACCGGGCGGGCCAGCGCGAAGGTGCTCGAATGCAGGCGGCCGGCCCGCTCGCCGGGGCCGAGGCGCCGGTTGCCGCGGGCGAAGACGTCACAGCGGAACCGTTGGTCGAGGCAATAGTCGCGCACCAGCTCGCGGGCGTCAGGATCGGTTATGGCCCCAAGCATCTGGCGGGCCCTTTCGTCGAGCACCATCCAGTCGAAATTTTCGCTCAGTGTCGCGGAGCCGACCGGCTCGAGTCCGATCGTCACCATGTCTCTCCTGACCTCGGTGACGTAGAGCGGCTGCCATGCGGGGGGCATGAATTCGTGGACGAGATAGGCCGGCGGATAATCTTCCGGCCGCTCCTGCAACTCTTTGACGATGAAGCTTGCCGTTAGTGACGCGATGCCGGCGCCGGCCAGAGTACGGGCGACCTCGGCGGCGGCGCTAAGGCGCCCGGAATCGTTGCCGGGGAATGTACGGCCAATCTCTCTCAGCAGACCTTGGAACGGCAGATCGCGCGCCCAGCCCGGCATCGCGTTATAGCTGAGGTAGACGAGACCGCCCGGCTTGAGCCGACGGTCGATAAACCGGCGCACGGCGCACTGCGCCTCGGGGCCGATCCAGGTGTAGACGCCGTGCGCGACGATGTAATCGAACTGCGGCAACTCGAGACCGACCGCTGCAGCAAAATCGACGGCATGCAATTGCAGGTTCGGGATCGCCGCGGCCGCCGCCAGCCGGCGGGCATGATCGATGTGCGCCGGCATCGCATCGATGCCGTGGAACATGCCCGAAGGATGGGTTGCGGCGAGGATTGCGGCGGTGACGCCCTGGCCACAGCCGAGATCACACCACGCGAACCCACTTGTCCTGGTAGGGGGCTCGATGCCGGCGACGAGCGCCACATGATCGAGCCAGGCCGGCGCCAGCATCGGTTTGAAGTCCCGCAAATACGGGATGTCGGCCGCGTAACCGTCATCTTCTCGCGCCATTATTTATCGATATCACCACGGAGCGTGCGGAGACCACGGAGAAAGGATCGCAACAAAGGGCGCGATGGTCGCAATTGCTCGAGGTGGCGCTACCCTCACCCACCAAGCCCGTCGGGCTTGGTCCCCCCTCTCCCGCACTGCGGGAGAGGAGCTAAAATTATTAGAGCTGAGTCCGTTGTGTAGCCCCTCCCCCGCACTGCGGGAGAGGGTGGCGAGCGGAGCGAGACGGGTGAGGGTCCGGCCGAGGCCCAAATTTCGGCCGAGTGAACGGGAACCACAACGCCGCCATCGAACAAAGCGGGAATAATTGCTATATTCGTCTGTGGAACGATTTCGGTTGCGGCAGCAACGCCCCCGCGAGGAAGGCCGGTGGCAGAAGTCCAGGTAGTCGAACGAAAGCTTGCCGTGATCTTTGCGGCCGATATTGCCGAGTACAGCCGGCTGATGGGGCTGGACGAGGTCGGCACGTTGCGCCGGCTGCAAGCCTACCGGGCCATCCTCGATCGATTGATCGCCGCCCATCGCGGCCGGATCTTCAATACCGCCGGCGACAGTTTTGTCGCCGATTTTGCAAGCCCGGTCGATGCCGTCGAATGCGCCGTCGCGGTCCAGGACGCCATTGAAAAAGAAAACGAGGGTCGCCCGGCCGGCGAGCAGATGCGGTTCCGCATCGGCGTCCATCTCGGAGACGTGATCGTCGAGGGACCAAACCTGTTCGGCGACGGCGTCAATATCGCCGCCCGGCTGGAGGCGCTCGCCGAACCGGGCGGTATTTGCCTCTCCGGCGCCGTGCGCGACCAGATCGGCTCTCGCCTGCCTGTCGGGTTGACTTCTCTCGGCGAGCGGCAGGTCAAGAACATCGCCGAGCCGGTGCGTGTCTTCCGGGTCGGCGGAGGGCCCGGCCGCGGGTCATCGTCTTCCGGGCGCCGCCGACCCGCGACGATTCGTGCCGTCAGGGCCGTTCTCGCGGTCCTGGCGCTGATCGCGGCAGCGGGTGCCGCATGGTGGTTCTGGCCCGGCCGGCATTCCGAACCGCAACAGCTCCAGGCGGAGTCGGCGAGCGCTCCGGTTCAGCCCTATCCCGCGCCGCGATTGTCGATTGTCGTCTTGCCCTTCGCCAATCTCAGTGACGACCCGCAACAAGAGTATTTCGTCGACGGCATAACCGAAGATTTGACGACCGACCTCGCGCGCATCGAGGGAAGCCAGGTCATCGCCCGAAACACCTCATTCACCTACAAGGGCAAATCGGCCGACGCCAAGCGGATCGGCCGCGAATTGGGCGTCCGCTATGTTCTCGAGGGGAGCATCCAGCGGTCCGGCAATCAGGTCCGGATCAACACCCAGCTGGTCGATGCCGAAACCGGCGCGCATCTGTGGGCCGAGCGCTTCGATCGGGATGCCGGCGATTTGTTCGCCCTGCAGAACGAGATCACCGCGCGGATCGCCCGCGCGCTGCAATCACAGCTGGCGATCGCCGAATCTCGCCGCCCGACGGCCCGCCCCGATGCGCTCGATTATATCCTGCGCGGCCGTGCCGTGCTGACGAAACCGATTTCGAGGGAGAGGTACGACGAGGCGGCAAGCCTATTCGAAACCGCGTTGGCGCTCGACCCTCAGGCCACCGATGCGGCGGCCTGGCTGGCGGCCGCTCTCGCCGCACGGGTAGTCGACGACCTCAGCGATCTACCCAACGAAGATCTGCATCGCGCCGAGCGCCTGGCGGCGCAGGCCTTGGCGATGTCGCCCAACAGCGCGCTCGCGCATTATGTCAAAGGCCAGGTGCTGTTCGCACAATCGCGCTGTAAGGAGGCCATTCCCGAATACGAAAGAGCAATTTCGCTGGATCGCAGCCGAGCTCCGGCGTATGCGCGGCTCGGCTTTTGCAAGTTTCTCACCGGCTCCGTCGAGGACGCGATCCCGTATTTCGAGCAGGCGATCCATCTGAGCCCGCATGAGCCGGCCATCGCCGCGTGGTACGGGCGGATGGGGGTCATCTATCTGCTCCAGTCACGTATCGACGAGGCAATCGGCTGGCTGGAAAAGGCGAACAGCGAAAATGCGCGGCTCGCGTTCGTCCACGCCTATCTCGCAGCCGGTTACGCGCTCAAAGGCGATCCCGAACGAGCTCGCACAGAGCTCCGCGAGGCGCAGGGGCTGAGCAACGCCTATTTTAGCTTGGCGAGCGTCGAAAAGTCGAATTGGTACGACAATCCCAAGATGCGTGCCTTGGCCGAAGCCACCTATTTCCCTGGTCTGCGGCAGGCCGGCATACCGGAAGAGTGACGTCATGCATAGGATACGAAGGCTTACGATCGCGTCCCTCTTGCTGATGGCGCCGGTCGGTGCCATGGCGCAAGGGACGGCGGTGCGCCAGGCCTGCGGAGCGGAGATCCAGCAGCATTGCGCCGGGGTTCAACCCGGCGAGGGGCGGTTGCGGGCCTGCATCAAGGAGAATTTCGCCGCCTTCTCGGAACCGTGCAAGCGAGCCATGCTGAGCAGCGTGGCGGTGGTCCGGGCCTGCAAGGCCGATGTCCAGCGGACGTGTCCGGATATTCAACCCGGTGGGGGCCGCATCCAGGCCTGCATGAAGGACCATTTCGCCGAATATTCCGACACCTGCAAGCAGGCCATCATCACTGCCAAATTCGGCAGCCGGTAGCGCCCTCGCCGAGGCCCCTCCGTGCCGTTTGCACAAGAGGGCCGTTCGCACAAGAGGAGGATCGGCGCCCTAGATCGCGCGGCCGCGCAGCTCGTTGTTGGTGCGGCGGTCGCCGCCGAGCCAGCGCGCGAGTTCGCTGTGCGCGTCGGCGCGGCGGATCGCGTCGATCTCGGCGACGTCTTCCGGATCCTGGGTGAATTCGACGATCAGCCCGTCGGGCGAGGCGACGTAGATCGATTTGCAGTAGCCGTGGTTCGTCTCGCGGTATTTCTCGCCGGCGCGCTCGAGACGCTGCTTCAATTCCTCGTAGGTCTCGCGCTCGGCCTTGAACGCGATGTGGTCGTAGCGGCCGATTTTGGCCGGCTGCTTGGCCTGGGTCATCTCGTAGAGCTCGGGATCGGCGAATTGGAAGAAGGCGAGCGCGCCGCCGTCGGCCATCGCGAAGAAGGTATGGCAAAATTCGACCTCGCGCTGCAGTTCCGCACTGAAGTTCTTCTCGCACCAGGTCGCGACCAGAGGAATCCCGAGCAGATCCTCAAAAAACCGCCGGTTGACCTCATGGTCCTTCACCACAAAGGCATTGTGATGCAGGCGCGACGGCAGCTTCGACAACAGTCGTCGGCCTTCTGTCGCGCGGGCGGCTTCGATCGTATCCATTTCATCCCTCCGGTGGTTTACCGACACGAATTTTCAGCGACGATATCACAAAATGATGCATGCTCGCGCGAACCTTCCGCTCGCAGCTAGGGGAATATCGTGAAAGTCAGCGCAATGATCCGGCTCAGCCCCGGCGCCGAGCCGCACACCCGATTGCTGAGCCGCATCGCCGATTACGCCCGCCGCATCGAGGCCAGCGGGTTTCCCGGGATCTGGGTCGGGGATTCGATGGGCCGGGGCCGGCCGACGCTCGATCCGCTCACCGCGCTGGCGGCGCTCGCTGCGGTGACCGAGCGCGTCGAACTCGGCATTGGCGTGCTGCAGGTGTCGTTGCGCCATCCGATCGAGCTCGCCCATCGCGTGCAGTCGGTGCAGGCCTTGTCTGGCGGCCGGCTGCGCCTCGGCGTCGGCAGCGGCTCGACGCGGGCGGATTTCGAATTGCTCGGCGGCGATTACGACCACCGTTTCCGTACCTTGCGGAATTCGCTCGAGACGATGCATCGGGTGTGGCGCGGCGAGCCGGTCAACGGCGGCAGCTTGTCGATCTGGCCCGGCTGCGAAGGCGGGCCGCCGATATTGATGGGCGCCTGGCGCAGCCCGCGGTGGATCACCTATGCCGCGGAGGAATGCCAGGGCTGGACCCCGTCCGGCCGTTACAGCAGCTGGGAGGATCTCGAAGCCGGCATGCGCATCTACCGCGAAGCAGGCGGCACCAACGCCGTCCTCGCCAACGTCGCCGTCGACCTCGCCAATCGGCCCGGATCCGCCGACCTCGCCGCGGCCACCAACGTGGCGCTCGTCTGCCCCCCGGACGAGGCGCGCCGCCGGTTGACGCGGATGGAGCAGTTGGGGTTTGAGGAAGTCCTGCTGGTCTCGCATCACAGCGTCCTCGATGAGCTGCAAGAGGTCCGCAGCTGGGTGGCTTGACACCGGGAACAGCCGGCGCATGCTTGCTCCAGGTTTCGATCTGAGCCGAGGCACGAGATGATCAGTGCGGATCTGGCCGGCAAGGCGGTGCTGGTGACCGGGGCGGCCTCCGGCATCGGGCTCGCCGCCGCCGATATCTTTTCACGCTGCGGCGCGACGGTGGCGCTCAACCATTTGCCCGACGATCCGCGTGGGCCCGCGGCGGTGGAACGGCTCAAGGCGGAGGGCCGACGGATCGTCGCCGCCCCCGGGGACGTGTCGCGGCCGGGTGAGGCCGAGCGGATGGTCAGGAATGCGATCGAAGCGCTCGGCCGGCTCGACTTTCTCGTCAACAACGCCGGGACGCCTGCCACCCCGACGCCGATCCCGTTCTCCGACCTCGACGCTCTGACCGAGGAATTCTGGTCGCGAATTCTGACGACCAACCTGATCGGGCCGTTCCGTTGCGCCCACGCCGCGGTCCCGGCGCTGAAGGCAGCGCATGGCGCGATCTGCAACACCGCCTCAATCGCCGGCGTTCAGGGCTCGGGCAGCAGCATCCCCTATGCGACGAGCAAGGCGGGCCTCATCAATCTGACCCGCAGCCTGGCGCGCACTCTGGCGCCCGAAATCCGCGTCAACGCCGTGGCGCCGGGCTTTGTCGACAGCCCATGGAACAAGGACTGGCCGGCGGACCGCAAGGCCGCCTCGATCGAGCGGACGCCGCTCAAACGCGCCTGCAAGCCCGAGGACATCGCCGAGACGATCTTTTTCCTGTGCGCCGGCGGCGCCATGATCACCGGCCAGACGATCATCGTCGACGGCGGCCTAACCCTTTGAGGCGCACCTCTTCATCCGGAGCGTGGCCCCTCTCCGCCTTGGGGGAGAGGGAGGGGCCCCGGCGCGGTAGCGACGGGGAGGGTGAGGTGGGCGGCGCAGTAGTTCGGAATTGGAACCCCCCACCTCACCCCAACCCTCTCCGCCCCCAGGGGCGGAGAGGGAGGATATCTAAGGCGACCACCTAGCTAGGAGGAGCATGCAAATGGACGAGCCGATCACACTGGAGATCTTCACCGACTACGTCTGACCCTGGTGCTATCTCAGTACCGTGCGTATTGAAAAGCTGAAGCAGACGTTCGACGTGCACACCGTCCTGGTGCATTTCCCGTTGCACCCGGAGACGCCGGCGGAAGGCCGCTCGATGGCGGAGCTCTATGCCGGGCGAAACGTGGACCCGGAAGCCATGTATGCTCGCATGAAAGGGCTGATGGATGCCGAGGGGCTTCCTTATGGCCGGCGCACCCACACCTACAACAGCCGGCTCGCTCAAGAGCTCGGGAAATGGGCCGACACCCAACCGGGCGGCGAGGCAATCCACGAGGCCCTCTACAAGGCCTATTTTGTCGATACCCGCAACATCGGTGATCCCGAGATCCTTGTTGAAATCGCGCAATCGGTCGGGCTTCCGGGGGAAGAGGCGCGCCAAATGCTGGCGGAGCGCCGGTTCAAGGACGCAGTCGACGCCGATTGGGCGAAATCGCGCCAATGGGGGGTGACCGGCGTGCCGACTTTCGTCGCGGCCCGCTATGGGGTCGTCGGCGCGCAACCCTATGAGGCGCTGGAGCAGCTGATGGAGAAAGCCGGCGCGCCGCGCCGCGCCTAGCTGATGTCCGAGCCGCGGCCGATCAGCTTTGACGCCCCGCTCGGGCAGCGCATCATCGAGCTGCACGTCTGGGCGGTGCGACAGGGGTTGTTCGGCACGGGCGCTGCAGAGCTGTTCGACGGCTTCTGTCGGCGTCTGGTGCTCGGCGGGCTGCCGCTGTGGCGCGCCTCGGCGGCGATGCGGACCTTGCATCCGCAATGGGGTGGGTACAGCTATCTCTGGCGTCGCGATCTCAATGCGATCGAGCCCTCACAGTTCGGACGCGACAACGAGAATACTCAGGGTTGGTTGACGAGCCCGTTCGCCTATCTGGTGGGTCAAGCAGAAGCCGGCGGCGATCCTTGGCTGCATATGCGTCGACGGCTGGCGGGGCCGGAGGCGCTCCTCGATTTTCCGCTGCTCGAAGAGCTCGCCAGGGAGGGCGGCACCGACTATTTCGCCCAAATCGTCCGTTTCGGGCCGGAAGGCGACGCCTCGCGCGGAACCGGCATCGCCTATTCTTTTACGACCGACCGCCAAGAGGGTTTTGGTGAGGACGACCTCACCCTGTTGCGGGCCGTACTGCCGGCGCTGTCGCTGGCGATGATGGCGCATGCCGGCCACACGATCGCTTCGGGCCTCCTCGAAGCTTATCTCGGCAGCGACGCCGGGCGGCGGGTCCATGCCGGAGCGGTGGAGCGCGGCTCGGTCGAGAGCATCCGCGCCGTGCTGTGGTTCGCCGACATTCGAGGTTTCACGACGCTCGCCGACAGCAACCCGGGTCTGGATGTCATCGAGTTGCTCGACGAGGTGTTCGAGACATTGACCGCCCCATTGCGTTCGCGTGGCGGGCAGGTGTTGAAGTTCATGGGCGACGGCATGCTTGCGATCTTTCCGCTGCTGGCGGAGACACAAGCCGAGAGCTGCCGCGATGCAATCGACGCCGCAAGAGAGGCAATGCACACCCTGGACCGCATCAATCGCGCACGGGTCGAGGCGTGCAAACCGGTCGCCGAAGTCGACCTCGCGCTCCATATCGGGGAAGTATTGTACGGCAATGTCGGCGCCGCCGATCGCCTCGATTTCACGGTAATCGGGCCGGCCGTCAACGAGGCGGCGCGTATTGAAACACTGTGCGAGCCGTTGGGACGCAAGGTGCTGGTCTCCGCCGAGTTTGCCGCCGCGGCCCCCAACTGCAACGACCTCCAGCCCCTCGGGCAGCATCGGCTGCGTGGGGTTCGCGAGCCCCGCGCGATCTATGGGCTAAATCTGTAGGCTCGATCGGTTGCGCGGCGCGGTTTGGGTCGGCTAAGGTCCGCACGCCTTCTAGGGGAGCATCGCCGTGACAAAGCTGATTGCCTTCTGTGCCTTGACCGGTTTGCTGGCTGTCGCCGGCTGCGCCAGCCAGCAGCAGCTGGTCGGACAAAAGGAGGATCTTCTCGCCGCGGCAGGGTTCCAGATCAGGACCGCCGATAGCCCGCAGCGCCTCACGGCGATGCGCAGCCTGCCGCCAAACAAATTCGTCACCCGAATCGTGAACGGTCAGCCGGTGTACCTGTATGCCGACCCCCTGGTCTGCAGATGCGTCTATTTCGGCACGCAGCAGAACTGGGCGGCGTATCGGCAGGAAGTCTTCGCCAAGCAACTGGCGGACGAGGCCCAGATGACCGCGATGATGAACGAGAGCGCGTGGGAATGGGGACCCTGGGGCTGGCCCTGATCAGCCTTCCTTGGTGAACCCCTTGGCGCGCATGCAGTTGTCGAGGACCTGATCGGCATAGCCGCCGGCCTGCCGGCGCATCGACTGCGCTTCGATATTCTGGGTCCCGCCGAGTTGCCAGTTTCGGCCGAGCGTCGCATTGATATCGGCGTTGATGCCTTGTTCGTTTGCGAGCGCGGCATTGGCCTGGGCATTGCAGTCGGCGAGCTCGCGGGCAATGGTCTGATCGTCTGCGCCCGTCTTAACCCAATTTGTCGCTGTCGGGGTCTGCCCGGCGCACACCGTCAGCAGAAAGCAGCCGAGCGCGGCGCCGGCGGCGGGCAGGGGGCGGCGGCTACGAATGATCATCGGCAACTCCTCATCCTGAAGGATGGCCGAATTCACGCGGGATCAGACCGGAGTGGAACCAGGTCACAAAGGTGTAGATGCTGAATACCGGGAGGCGCAAGCGCTGCGACAGGGCACGAGCATAGGGCACCATGTTGGTGCATTCGAGAAGCACCGCGCCAATGCCGTCGTGGCTTGCGACGAGCCGGTCGCCGGCCGCAAGTATGTCGCGCTCGGCCGCGGCGACATCGAGCCGCTCCTCGTCGTTGAGCATGACGCGGGTGAACTCGCTGCCGTCATCGGTGCCGACGACCGGTGTCCCGGGATCCGCGCCGGCAGCGCGTAAATGCTCTTCGGTGAGGTTTGCCGCGCTTACCGTGAGAACGCCGACCCGCTTGCCGGGCGGCAGCACGCGTTCGATGAACGGGATCTGCATGAGGCTCGAGGTCGCGACCGGCACGCCGACATGCGCCGCGATCTCCCGCTGATAAAGCGACAGGAACCCGCAGGTCGTCGTGATGCCGTCGGCGCCGAGACGAACGAGCTCGTCGGCGGCGGCGAGGAATTCATCCAGCAGGCCCTCGGAACGTTCGCACACGACCCGGCGCGGCGAGGCGCCTGGCACAACCCTGTAAAGGACTGGAAACGGCCAAGTCTCGGCATTACCCATATCGCCGGGAATGCGCGGGAACCGCGTCTCCAGCATCAGAATGCCTACCCTTGCGCCGTACAGCGTCTTGCCACCCCAGGCGATCCGCGTTCTTTCAGTCATGCATCAGCCTAGCACATAATGCTTCTGGAAACTCAGATGTGGAGGAGACCATGTCGGATGCGACCAAGCCGGCGGCAATCGAAGCCGCAGCCGTGCCGCCCGCCCGCGCCAGCCGCGGCTACCCCGAGCCGTTCGCCGCACGGGTCGCCGGGAGAGAACGGCGGGTGCTCGGCGATGTGTTCGGGTTGACCAGTTTCGGGGTGAACCTAACGCGGTTGCCGCCCGGCGGCATGTCGGCGCTGCGCCACACGCATATGCGTGAGGATGAGTTTATCTACATCGTCGAGGGCGAACCCGTGCTCGTGACCAATGCCGGCGAGACGCCTCTTCGTCCCGGCATGTGCGCCGGCTTCAAAGCCGGCTCGGGCGACGCCCACCACCTGATCAACCGGAGCAGCCGCGACGTGGTCTATTTGGAGATCGGCGACCGCAATCCCGGAGATACGGTGATCTACCCGGACGACGACATCGGCAGAGCGCTCACCCCAAGCGGCGAGCGCGTCTTCGTGCATCGGGACGGCACGCCCTATTGAGACGCCGAGTCTCGCGATGGCGCACGCTCCGCGTCACTCTCGACGATTTGCGGCGAGGTTACGCCCATCGATACATAGATGCTCATCAGGGTTTCCACCCCGATATTTGCGGGCTTGACCCAGGCGGCCGGGACATAAATCAACGCGCCTCCGACCGGCACCGGCGCGGAAGGGACGAGGACCACATGGTAAGGCTGGCCGCCGATCAGGATCGGTCTGGGCATCGGCAATAGCCCCAGAACCCCGGCGCCGCCGTCGCCGCCAAAGAAACACCAGACCGGGCTCATGCTTTTCAGCCCGTCCTCCTCCCTTCTGTCCATGATCGCGACAAATCGCTGGGTGACATCGTACAGGTTGCGGACCAAAGGGATGCGCTGCATCAAGGAATCGATCAGCAGACGAACCCGACTTTCCAGGCGGGATTCGACGGTGACTCCAAGAAGATAAATCAGCCCGATCACAACGATCGCACCAAGCGCATAAGCTACAATCGGCGAGTCCGACAAGCGAAACCCGATCGAGAGCAAGATGCGCCCTATCGCGCCGTCCGGACCGACGTAGGCGTAAATAAACGTGCCGACCCATAGGATGACGGTAATCGTCACGGCGAGCGGCAACAGGACGAAGAACCCGGCCAGAAAAGTACGGAAGCGACTGATCATCTGACACCAAACGCGAATACCCCGGGCTTAAATATCCGGCAGGCCGCCTTATTCAGCGGCCTTCTCGGGTATCGGGCGCTCAGGTATCACGGGTTTCCCGGATTTTGACAGGCTCTTGACCCGCTCCCGCAGGGTTTGGAACAGCACGTAGAGGCCTGGGATCACAAAGATCCCGAGAAAGCTCGCGGCCACCATTCCGCCGAACACCGCGGTGCCGACGGCGCGGATCGTCGCCCGGCCGGCGCCAGTGGCGATGACGAGCGGTACCAGACCGGCGATGAATGCGAAGGAGGTCATCATGACCGCGCGGAACCGCAGCCGGGCGGCTTCGATCGCGGCAGCGACGATCTCCTGCCCTTCGCGCCGCTGCTCCATCGCAAATTCGATGATCAGAATCGCGTTCTTGGCGGCGAGCGCTATCAGCACCACAATCCCGATCTGCGCGTAAATGTTGTTGTCCAGCCCGAACAGCTTCAGAGCGGCCATCGCGCCAAACAGGCCGACGACGACCGACAGCAATGCCGCCACCGGTATCGTCCAGCTCTCGTAGAGGCCGACGAGAAACAAGTAGGCAAACACTATTGCCAGATCGAGGATCGAGCCGGTCTGCCCTGCCGCCGCCTTTTCCTGCAGCGCCGTCCCGGTCCATTCGTAGGAGTACCCATTGGGCAGGGTAGTGGCAGCAACAGCCTGCATCGCCGCGAGCGCCTGGCCCGACGAGTATCCGGGCGCCGGACCGCCATTGATCGTGACCGAGCGTAAATTGTTGTAGCGAATGATCGATGCGGGCGCGGTGATCAGCTCGACATCCGCAACCGCTCGCAGCGGTACCAGATCGCCCTGCGCGGTTCGCACGCGCACCTTGAAAATATCTTCTACTCCCTTGCGATCGGCTGCGTCCGCCTGAACCTTGACTTGCCAAGTGCGGCCAAAGCGGTTGAAGTCGTTGACGTAGGTGCCGCCCATCGTCGTCTGTAAAGCGCTGAAGATGTCGCCGATAGAGACGCCGAGGGTCTCGGCACGCTGACGGTCGAGTTTCAAATAAACCTGCGGCGTCGAGGCCCCGTAGGTCGTGTAGACGCCCGCGAGTGCAGGGTCTTGGTTCGCCGCGATGACCAATCCCTCGGCGACGGCTGCGATATCCTTCGGTGTCGCTCCGGCCAGGCTCTGCAATTGCAATTCGAAACCTGCGGCATTGCCGAGACCGGAGATCGGCGGCGGATTGAATGCTATGACATTCGCAGCCGCGATCTGGCGGAATACGGGGCGCAGCTCGGCCAATGCGGAGAAGACCGATAGCGACGAATTTGTCCTTTCGTCGAACGGCTTAAGCCCGACAATGAAGAGTCCTTTATTGGGCAGCGCGAGGCCGTCTATGAGGCTATAGCCTGCAATGCTGAGAACGCTCTGCGTCCACGGCCGGTTTTGGATCAGATCCTCGACCTGCGCCACAACCTTGTTCGTGCGGTTCAAGGAGGCCGCGTCCGGCAACTGCACTTCGGCGAAGAACGCGCCCTGATCCTCGTCGGGCAGGAAACCCGTCGGGACGATTTTGGCGAGCCAGCCGGTCCCCAGCGCAAAAGCGACTACTAGCGCAGCGGTGATCAGCGCCCGGCGCGCCAGCGGTCGAACCAGCCCCACATACCCGTCCCGGCTCTTGTCGATGCCGCGTTGGAGCCAGGCGATCAGCCCTCGCGGATGACCGCGGTGCCGCAGCAATACCGCGCACAACGCCGGCGAGAGGCTCAGAGCGTTGATTGCCGAGATCAGCATCGAGACCGATACGGCGACCGCAAATTGCTGATAAAGCTGGCCAGTGATGCCGGGGATGAAGGCGGTCGGCACGAAGACGGAGAGCAGGACGAGGGTGATCGCGATTATCGGCGCGGTCACCAGTCCCATCGCCTTTTCTGTGGCCTCCGCCGGGGTCAGCTGAGGCTCCGTCTCGAGAATATGCTCGACCGCCTCGACGACGACTATGGCATCGTCGACAACGATACCGATCGCCAGTACCAGGGCGAGCAGAGAGATCGTATTGGCCGAGAAACCCAGCGCCAGCATCACCGCAAACGTGCCGACCAGCGCGACCGGCACGGCGATGATCGGGATCAGGGTCGCACGCAAATTCCCGAGAAAAATGAAGACCACGATGCCGACGAGCACAAAGGCTTCGAGCAGCGTCTTTTGCACCTTGTGGATCATCGCATCGACAAAGACGGTCGTGTCGTACATCACGTCGTAGGCGACGTCTTCCGGCAGGCGCGGCTCGATCTCCTTCAGCGCCTTCTTGACGCCCGCGGCGACAGCGATCGCGTTGGCGCCGGGGGATTGGTAGATCGTGATCGCCTCGGCCGGCTTGCCATTATAGCGAGCGAGGCTGTCGGCCGATTTCGAGCCGAGCTCGGCGCGGGCAATGTCTTTGATGCGGACCACGCCGCCATCCGGATTGGCCCGAACGATGATGTTGTTGAACTCCTCCACCGTGGTCAGCCGGCCCTGCGTGGTGATGTTCAATTGAAACTCGACATCGGGCACGAGCGGCGCTGCCCCAACCCGGCCGACTGCGGCTTGCGTATTCTGCGAGTTGATCGCATTGATGACGTCTTGCGGCGTGATGTCGAGGCTCGCCATCCGGTCGAGGTTCAGCCAGATCCGCATCGAGTATTCGAGATCGCCCAATTGCTTCGCGTCGCCGACACCCTTCACCCGCTTCAAGGTATCGACGAGATTTATCTTCGCGTAATTCGACAGAAACAACGCATCGCGGCTGCCCTTCGGCGAATAGATCGCGACGACCTGCAGCAGTGAGGTCGATTGCTTCTGCGTTGTGAGGCCGTTGCGCTGCACCTCGGGCGGCAATAGCGCGAGCGCCTGGTTGACCCGGTTGGTCACGTTCACGGTGTTGAGGTCGGGGTCGCTGCCGACCTCGAACGTGACGGTGAGATTGTAGGTACCGTCGCCGCCGGAGGTCGACTTCATGTAGATCATCCGGTCGACGCCATTGACCTGCGCTTCGATGACCTGCGCGACGCTTTCCTCGACCGCCTCTGCCGATGCCCCGGGATATAGAGCGCTGACCTGCACCTGCGGCGGGACGATGTCGGGGAACTGCGCGATCGGAAGCGCCCCTAGCGCGATCACTCCGGCAATCGAAATGACGATCGAGATGACGATGGCGAGCCGCGGCCGGTGAATGAAGACGGACGAAATCATCGCGGGTCCCCGCTTCTCAACCGGCCGGTGACGGCGCCGTTTGCGGCGCTACGGTCATCCCGGAGCGGATGCGCTGCTGCCCCTGGACGATGACGCGTTCACCGGGCTTCAGTCCGTCATCGACGACCGCCAGCCCATTGCGCCCGGTTCCCAGGGTTACGCGGCGCTGATCGACCTTGTTGTCGTCCCCGACTACGAACACGTAAGGGCCGGTTTGATCGATAGCGATGGCGGATTCCGGGATCACGACCACCTTGTCGCCGCCCTTCTCTTCGATGATCACTCGAACCGTCTGGCCGGTCGTCAGAATATCGTCGGGATTGGGGAACATCGCCCGGACGGTCTGACCGTCGGTGCGCGGGTTGACCTGAACATCGAGAAAATCGATGCGGCCCGGCTCGCTGTAGATCGAGCCGTTGGCCAGCCGGACATGGGCCCGCACCTTTCCAGTCACCTCGAAGTCGCGGGCTTCGAGCATCTCGCGTTGCGTTACGGGGAAGAGGACCTGCATCGGGTCGTCTTCGACCACTGTCGCCAGCACGCCGGTGTCCGGCCCGACGAGATTGCCCGGTGAGACGGCGGCGCGTCCGATCCTCCCGCTGATCGGGGTCTTGATGTCGGTGTAGGAGAGCTGGATTTGCGCGTCGCGGAGGTTCGCCTCGGCTTCCATGACGGCTGCTTTGGCCTGGCCTTGCTCGGCGGTGCGCTGGTCGAGCTGGGCGACCGGCGCGTTGCCCTTGCGGGTGAGTTCGGCGGTGCGTGCCAATTGCTGATCGGCGTTGGCGAGTTTCGCCTGGGCGGCGGCAAGCTGCGCCTTGCGCTGGTCGACCGCAGCTTCGAACGGTTCCTTCTCGATCGTGAAGACGACTTGGCCCTCTTTGACCGCGTCGCCTTCCTTGAACAGGCGGGACCCCAGAAACCCCTGCACCCGCGCCCGCAGATCGACCTTTTCGAGCGCCTCCGCGCGTCCGACAAACTCGGCCTGTTTGGCCATCGACCGCAATTCGGCCGGCTGGACCAGAACCGCCGGCGGTGGTCCGGCCTGCTGCGCACTCGCCGGCAAACCGGCCAGCGCCGCAAGCTCTGTCGCGAAAATCGAAAGGAATTGCGTCAACCTCATAATACCTGCCACCATTACCTTGCTTTCCCGGCGAAAGCCGGGACCCATGTCGGAAATGGGCACCGGCCTTCGCCGGTGTGACAATATAGAAAAAGAATTACAGGTAGACCTCAATCGAGCAGCGAAACCGCGCCGCTTGCGAGGTCGTAATATCCGGCGGCTATTTTGAGTTGATTCTGCTTGATCTGCCCGGCGAGCACGGGGGAGGACTGTCGCAATAAAGCCGCTTGGATTCTCGCATTGGCCTTGATTGCCGCAACGAGATCGGAGCCGGCTTGATCGACGGCGGGTCGGATGTAGCGGTAAAGGGCGCTGATCTGGCCGGGAACCGCCTTTGCTTCGATCGAGGCCTTCACCGCACCGCAATCGGCGTGGCCCAGCACGACGATCGCCTTGGTGCCGAGCACCGCGACACCGTATTCGAGGCTGGCGATGATCGCCGAGGTGGCGATATTGCCGGCGACCCGCGTCACGAACACGTGCCCGATGCTCTGGTCGAAGATCAGCTCGACCGGCACCCGCAAATCGGCGCAGGACAGCACGGCGGCAAACGGCTCCTGTTTTTCGACGGTTTTCGCTTTCAGCATGTCGAGGTCCTCGGTGAACGAGGTCAGGCGGCCTTCGGCAAATCGCTGGTTGCCGTCGATCAGCTGTTGCAATGCCGCCTCGGGGCTCAATGCGGTTTGCGCCCGAATGGCGGTTCTCGGGATGAGCCCCGAGACCCCGGCTGCCACAGCCGATGTCAGCGCTGTGCAGACAAATTCACGCCTGGAATGGAGCATCCTTGCACCTCATAAGCCGACCAGCCGCGCGCTTTCCTCCCATAACCGGCGAGCGAGGTCGTTGTCGAGTGCCGCCGGGTCGGGCTGTGTTAGGACTTTGCGGATGACATAGCCGCCGTGGAACGGTTTGGGATCCGGCACCGTAGCGAGAAATACCGGTGTCTCGGCACCCTTCTCGGGGCTGAGCATAAACGGCTTCGCCACGCGCCATCCCAGCTCGAGGAGGCCGCCGCGCTGGCCGATCCCCGTGGCGACGAAACCGGGATGCAGGCAGGTGGCGACGATCTGGTTCGGATCGAGCCGCGACGCCAGCTCCCGGGTGAACAGGATGTTGCAAAGTTTGGAGCGGCCGTAGGCCCGCATCATCGTCCAGTCGGCCGGGCGTGTGATATGGGCGACATCGAGGCGGTTGCGGCGATGTGCTTCCGACGCGACGGTGACGATGCGCGCCGGCGCCGAGGCCCTGAGGCGGTCCAGCAACAGATTGGTCAACAGGAACGGTGCGAGGTGATTGACCGCAAAGGTCAGCTCGAAACCGTCCGCCGAAAGTCGGTATTGCGGCGAAAAGAGGCCGGCATTGTTGACCAGCACGTCGAGCCGGTCGTGCCCGGCCAGAATCTCGTCCGCCAGCCGCCGCACTTCCGCGAGACGCGAAAAATCGGCGAGCGCCATATCGACCCGGTCCGAGCCCGAGCGCTCGCCGACCCGCCGGCGCGCCTGCTCGGTCCGCGCGCGGTCGCGGCCGGCCATCACGACCCGCATCCCGCTGCGGGCAAGACCCAGCGCGGTGTGCAATCCGATCCCGGAACTCGCCCCAGTCACGACCGCGACCCGTTGCGCCCTGTCTTCAGCATCAACGATAATGTCCATCTCCTTTTAGCCCGGATTAGGTTTTAAAAAGGGCCGCGGAACTGTCCATTATGACAAATTTTATCAAGTAAAAGACAAGTCCTTGCGCTAACGATGGAGAGTTTTTCGACTGCCCGGCACCGACGGCGAAAACGATTGGGCTGTACCCCTCTCACGGGTCGCCCATCCGAGCGGTTCGAGAAACCGTTTGCTGCGTCATGCTGATGCGCCGGCTCGTCCTCCGGAGCCTCATGCAGCGACGACAAAATTGCCATAATCACATGGTATCCGTCTCCAGAGGGCATCCGGCGGCGGGCGTCACGATGACCGATCGAGGTGGAGCGATGACTAATATTTCTCTGCAGAAAACAGCAACGACAGCTAAAAGGGTTCGAGGTCGACCTTTTGCGAAGGGGCGGTCCGGAAACCCCGGCGGCCGGCCTCGGGGCTCGATCAACCGGTCTACTCGGGCGGCGCAGCTGTTGCTCGATGGCCACGCTCCCGATACAGCGGAAGACAGCAAACCGACCGCGGAATTGCCGCTGTTACTGCGCCCCGCCGCGGCGCTCCAACCCAGGATTTCCGCGACGGAGCGAAGCCGATCGCTCTATTTTCGCTGCAAAAAACAGCAAAAACAGCGGTGCGAAGCGGGCGAGGGACTCTAACCGGCCCGCATATACTTCTCTTCGAGTGCGCGCCAGCGGGCGGTGCCGACGGCGTCTTCGCGCTCCTGGAAGGTGGCGAGGTCGCGTTCGATGCGGCTGGTGTCGCCGTCCGCCTTCAATGCCGCCAGCACCTTTTGCGCTGCGCGGATCGCGGCGCGATGGGTCTGCGAGGGGTAGATGCCGAGGCGGAAGCCCATCGCCTCCAATTCGCTCGCCGGCACCATCGGCGTCTTGCCGCCCTCGAATACGTTGACCAGGGCAGGGCCGGCAACTTGGCGCGCGACGATGCGCAATTCGTCGATATTCTGCGGCGCCTCGACAAAGCCGACATCGGCGCCGGCTTCGAGATACGCGTTGACGCGGTCGATCGAGGCCTGCAGACCCTCGATGGCGCGCGCATCCGAGCGGGCGATGATGACCAAATCGGGGTCCTGCCGGGTATCGACGGCGGCGCGGATCTTGCCGACCATCTCGTCGAGGCCGATGACCTCCTTGCCCTCGTAATGGCCGCATTTCTTGGGGGAGACCTGATCCTCGATGTGGAACGCGGCGACCCCCGACTTCTCGTACTCGCGGACCGTGCGGATCACGTTGATCGCATTGCCGTAGCCGGTGTCGGCATCGGCGATGACCGGGACGCCGACCGCCTCGACCGTTAGCCCGATAAAGCGGACATTCTCAGATAAGGTGAGCAGGCCGAGATCGGGATAGCCGTTCGCCCGCGAATAGCCGCCGCCGGTCAGATAGACTGCCTCGAACCCGGCCTGCTCGACGAGCCGCGCCGTCAAGGTGTCATAGGCCCCCGGCGCCATCGTGTAGCCGTGCCGAGCAATCAGGGCTCTCATTCTCTGCCGTGGCGTCATCGGGCGCTCCTTCAACTTTTCGTCAGGCATCTGATCCGTCAGGGGAATCCGCTTTCTTTTCGGGGCGCTCTGTGGCCATAAGGGGTGCCGCTTGGCGTGAGTGCAAACAGAGCAACCACAACAGCCATGCCTGGGAGGAGATGATTATGATTAGCGGAGTTCAATCGGGAAAGCTCGACCGTCGAACTATCATCAAGGCGGCTGCGGGCGCCGGTATCGCGCAACTGGCAGCGCCCTTCGCGATTACCGCTCGCGCCGCCGACGAGGTCAAGTTCGGGCTCAACGATCCGCTGACCGGCACCTACGCGGAGCTCGGCAAGAACGAGCAGATCGGCTGCCAATTGGCGATCGAGCAGATCAATGCCAAAGGCGGGATTCTCGGCCGCCAAGCCCAGTTGCTCGTCGAGGATTCGACAAGCGCCGATACCGGCATTGCGGTCCAGAAAGCCCGCAAGCTGATCGAGCGCGACAAAGTCGATTTCCTGCTCGGCAATGTCAACTCGGCGATGGCGATCGCGCTCGGCCAGGTGTCCAACGAACTCAAGAAATTGCACATCGTAACTGGCGGCCATACCAACTCGGTCACCGGTAGCGATTGTCATTGGAACGTCTTTCGGGTTTGCAACACGACGCGCATGGAGACCAACTCGGTGTCCAAAACCTTGTTCACCAAATACGGCAAGAAGTGGTACTTCATCACGCCCGATTACGCGTTCGGCCACACCTTGCAGCAAGGCTTCGAGGCGAGCCTCAAGCAGTTCGGCGGCACCGAGGTCGGCGCCTCTCTGACGCCGCTCGGCGCCACCGATTTCTCGTCCTATCTGATCCAGGCACAGGCGGCGGCTCCAGACGTTATCGTCTTTCTGCTCGCCGGCCAGGACATGGTCAACGGGCTGAAGCAGGCGGTGCAGTTCGGTCTCGACAAGCGCTTCCATATCGCCGGCGCGCAGCAAGAATTGGAGGTGCTCGAAGGTCTGCCGCCCGATGCGCGCATCGGCACCTGGGTATTCGAATGGTATTGGGTGCAGCCCGACGTGCCGCACGTGAAGGAATTCGTCGCCGATATCCGAAAGGTCAATGGCGGCAAGGTGCCGACGGCGCGCCACTGGTTCGGCTATGTCGCGGCCTGGACCTGTGCGCTCGTTGCCAACGAGCAAAAGACCCTCGACCCGGTCAAGCTGGCGAAGGCGCTCGAAAATTTCAAATTGCCGCCGGAGATCGCGCTGATGCCGTACGACACGTTCTATCGCGCCGGCGATCACCAGCTGATGCCGACCCTCTATGTCGGGAACGCGGTCGAAAAGGGCTCGGACCCCGAGGATCTCTTCAAGGTGGACGAGCTGGTCAAGGGCGTCGACGCCGCCTTGCCGGTGGCCGAGACCGGCTGCCATCTGAGCTGGCCGGCCTGAGACCGTGATACCCTCACCCACCCAGCCCTGCCGGGCTGGGTCCCCCCTCTCCCGCAATGCGGGAGAGGGGCTTGAGCCTGTGCACTTTTTAGCCCCTCTCCCGCATTGCGGGAGAGGGTGCCGAGCGCAGCGAGGCGGGTGAGGGTTCCGCGCAATAACGGATGACACAGCTCCTCCTCTTCAACCTGTTCAACGGGCTGATCATTGGCGCCTTCTACGCGTTGATGGCGCTCGGTCTGTCGCTGATCCTCAACCTTTCCGGCGTGATCAACTTCGCGCATGGCGGGTTTTTGGCGATCGGCGGGTATCTCGCTTACATGCTGATCCCCCATATCGGCTTCTGGGGCGCATTGGCGGTCGCGCCGGTCCTGACGGCAGCCCTCGGCCTCGTCGTAGAGCGCGTGTTGATCCGCCCGCTCTACGGCCGCGATCCTTTGTACAGTCTGCTGCTCACCTTTGGCCTCGCCTTCATCCTGGAAGACGGAACCCGCTATATCTGGGGTCCGGCCACCTTGCCTTTCTCGATCCCCGGCTGGCTATCCAGCCCGCTCAGCAGCACCCTCTTTTTTCTGACCGGCTATCGCGTGTTCATGGTCGGGCTGGTGGTGGTAGCGGTGGTCGGGCTGTTTCTGATCCTCAACCGCACCCGGCTCGGCATCCGTATCCGCGCCGGGACTCTGGACCTCGAGACAGTGTCCGTCCTCGGGGTCAATACCCGCATCCTGCGCAACCTCAATTTCGGGCTCGGCATCTATCTCGCTGGCCTGGCCGGGGTTCTCGCCGCCGGCATGCTCGGGCTGCAGCCGACGATCGGCAGCACGCTGATCATGCCGAGCTTTGTCGCGATCATCATCGGCGGTCTCGGCAGCCTGCCGGGCACCCTCTTGGGCGGGTTGCTGATCGGGGTCGCGTCCGGGATCACGACGGTGTTCTTCCCGTCGGCCAGCGAAGCGGTGATCTATGTCTTGATGGGAGTTGTCCTCCTCGTTCGGCCGCGGGGCCTGTTGGGTGAGGAAGGACGATTCTAATGCGCGTGCTCGGCAGGCGGGGCCCCGATATCGCAGTCTGGCTGCTGCTGCTCGCGTTGCCATACTGGCTCAACTGGGTGGGCGGCTACACCTCACTGGGAAGCCGCGTCTTGGTATTGGGTCTCGCGGCGATGTCGCTCAATTTTCTATTGGGCTTCACCGGCGTTCTGTCGTTCGGTCACGCCGCCTATTTCGGCCTCGGTGTCTATGGCGTCGGCCTCACGATCAAATATCTGGTGCCGAGCACATTGATCGGCATGGCAGTCGGGGTGATCGCCGGCGCCATCGCTGCAGCATTCATCGGCCTTTTGATCGTGCGCCTCAGGGGTATTTACTTCGCGATGGTGACGATCGCCTTTGGCCAAGTCTTTTACTTTATTGCTTATCGCTGGAATTCGGTCACCGGCGGCGATGACGGGCTCTCCGGCTGGCACCGCATGCCGATCGATTTCGGTTTTGCCACCGTCGACATCCTCGGCAATGACAAGGCCTTCTACTATCTGGTTCTGGTCTCTTTCGCGGTGGCGGTCGTTATTATGGCGGCGCTGCTGAGATCGCCCTTTGGCCGCACCTTGCTCGCGATCCGCGAGAACGAGCGGCGGGCGCGCTTTCTCGGTATTCCCGTGGACCGCCACATCTGGGTGTCGTGGGTCATCTCGTGCCTCTTCGTCAGCCTGGCCGGCACCCTCTACGCATTGCTGAACAATTTCGCCGATCCGCACGATCTGCGCTGGGACCAGTCGGGGGATTTTGTGATCATGGCGGTCCTGGGCGGCATGCGCGCCTTCTGGGGGCCTCTCATCGGCGCGGCGATATTTGTCGTGCTGCAGGATTATCTCTCGAGCGAGACGGCGAACTGGATGTCGTTCATCGGGTTGTTCTTTGTGCTCGTCGTGCTGTTCTTCCCGCGCGGCGTGCTCGGCATAATCGGGCGTAGGGCCGCGCCGTGAGCCTGCTCGAGGTGGAGAACGTTTCGCGTTACTTCGGCAGCCTGGTTGCCGTGCGCGACGTGTCGATGTCCGTCGCGGACGGCGAACTGCGGGCGGTCATCGGGCCCAATGGCGCGGGCAAGACGACCTTTTTCAATTTAATCAGCGGATTCCTGGCCCCGACCTCCGGCCGTATCCTGTTCGACCAGCAGGACATCACGAATTTGTTGCCGGCGCGGCGCGTCTGGCGCGGAATTGCGCGTACCTTTCAGGTCACCGAGGTCTTTCCGGAGCTGACGGTGCGAGATAATCTGCGCATCGCCGTCGAGGTGGCGGCAGGTTATCGGCTGCGACCGTGGATCTCTCGCAGCGCTGACGCCGAGATCAGCGCACGCATCACAGATCTTTCCGACAAAGGGGGGCTCGCCGATAAGGAGGACCGCCCGGTCGGCGAGTTGAGCCACGGCGATCAGCGGGCGACCGAGATCATGATGGCGCTGGCGCTGAACCCGCGGCTTCTGCTGCTCGACGAGCCGACCGCGGGGATGGGCGATCAGGAGACCTACAACATCACCCGGCTCATTCGCCAACTGCATCAGGATCACAAGCTCTCGATCGTGCTGATCGAGCACGATATGCGGGTCGTTTTTCACCTCGCCGACCGCATCATGGTCCTGGCCGAGGGAGCGATGCTGGCCGAGGGCACGCCGCAGGAAATCGCCGCGAACGAAGCCGTGCAGGCCGCCTATCTGGGGGAAGCTGCATGAGCAGCCCGGTGCTGGTTGCCGAGGACCTCCATGCCTTCTACGGCAAAAGCCATATCCTGCACGGGGTCGGCCTGGAAGTACGCGAAGGCGAGATCGTGACCCTGTTGGGGCGCAACGGCGCCGGCAAGACCACGACCTTGCGGAGCCTGGTCGGGCTCACGCCGCCGCGGAATGGCATGGTGCAGATCTTCGGCCACCCCACGACGGCATGGCCGCCCTATCGGATCGCCGCGCTCGGCGTCGGTTATGTGCCGGAGGGGCGTCACATTTTTCCGAACCTGACGGTCGAGGAAAACCTCAAGGTGCCGCTCGAGCGGCCGGGTCCGTGGACGATCGCGCGCATCCATGCGCTCTTTCCGCGCCTCGCAGAGCGCCGCGGCAACAAGGGCCGCCAGCTCTCGGGCGGCGAGCAGGAGATGCTGGCGATCGCCCGCGCGCTGATCCTCAATCCGAAGCTACTGATCCTCGACGAGCCGTCGCAGGGCCTCGCTCCGCTGATCGTGCGGGAGGTCTTCAAAGTCGTCACCTCGGCGCGCGAAGAGGGCATATCGATCCTGCTGGTCGAGCAGAACGTGCGCGCGGCGACCGAGATTGCCGACCGCGCCTATGTGCTGGACGACGGCCGTGTCGTGTTTTCCGGCGCGGCCGGCGAATTCGCCAAGGACGAGGATCGCGTCCGCGCACTGGCCGGCGCCAGCGCCGAAGGCTGGGCCGAGGCCGAAGCGGAGTAGTTAACGTCCCGAACCGTAGCGCCGGCTCGATGCGCCGGTCGACCAGCGCTCGTTTTCAAGCGGTTGTCGGCTGTCGCCGGCCTTAAGCAGGCTTCGGCCGCCGGAAGCGGCGGCGTCGGGATCTTTCTTGGGGGCTGGCGCGCGCTCGCGGCGGAGCTCCTCCATACGCGCACGGATCGTCGCAAAGTCGTCGGCAGCGCGGGGTCTGGTCACGTCTCCTCCTCAAATTTGGCCGAGCCTCGCCGAGGCTCATGTCGCTTAATTAAGGAAAGCTTGGGCCCATGCTGGCGCATGGGCGAGGCTCGGGCAAGCAAAAATCAAAGGAACCGACGCGAGCATCCGACGTTGCTTCTCAGGGCGAATATCCGCTTGCATTGGAAGCGGAGGTAGGCCACCTGACTAATTAATGGCCAACCTCGACGACATCGTTTCCGCAGCGGCGAAGGTGTTTCGGACCAAAGGCTATCATGCCGCCACGGTCCGCGACATTGCCGAGGAGGTCGGCATTCTCAAGGGCAGCCTCTACCACCATTTCGACAGCAAGGAGGACTTGCTCTACCTCGTCGTCAAAGAGCCGATCGCGCAAATGTACCGCACGATCAGCGAGATCGCCGCCGCCGACGGGACAGCCACGGAAAAGCTGCGGCGGGCAATCTCGGCCCATCTCGAAGCCTTCGACCGCCACTACCCGCACCTCTTCGTCTACCTGCGCGAGCGCGAGTCGGTAAAGCGCCGGTTTCGCGAAATGATCGGCTTTTCACCGAAAGAATACGAGCGCTGCTGGCAGCAGATCATTCGCGAAGGCGTCGAAACCGGCGAGTTCCGCGCCGAGCTCGACATTCAGGTCGCCTCCTACGGCCTCTTGGGAATGCTCAACTGGCTCTACAAATGGTACGACCCGCAGGGGCGCCTCAGCGTGCAGGAAGTCGCCGAAGAGTTCACATCACTGGCGCTTGCCGGTCTCGCCGCCGATAAGCCGCGCCCTATTCGAGGCGCCCGTCGCTCGATGCCGAAAGCCATCGTACCAAACCGGGTCACTGACGCCGCTCGGGGTTGACAGCCTCCACCTCCAAGGCTTAGCGTCGGCAAAACCAAACGAGCGTTTGGTTTCCGGGCTTCGCCATCTAGCCGAAAGGAGCTGGGTAATGGGTCGCGTTTACAATGTCATCGATGCCGACGGTCACATCCTCGAGCCGCTGGACCTCTGGGACAAATACATCGACCCGGCATTCCGCGACCGGGCCCCTCGGATCGTCAAGCAAGAGAACGGCAAAGAGCGGCTCATTATGGAGGAGCACGCGGTCGGCGACGGACAGCGCGGCATCGGCCGGATCGGAGCGGTCGGCGCGCGGCAGGGTATTGTCGACGACACGATGGAGTACAAGGACGGCAAGCCGGGCGGGTTCGATCCGCACAAGCGGATCCCCGATATGGATGCCGACGGCATCGATGCGGCCTTTCTTTATCCGAGCCTCGGCCTGTTCTCGGGCGCGATCCAAGACCCGCCGCTCGCCGCCGCGACCTGCCGCGCCTATAACCGCTGGCTCGCCGATTACTGCAAGCCCTATCCCGACCGCCTGTTTGGCGTGGCGATGTTGCCGCTGCAGTCGGTCGACCTGGCAATCGCCGAGATGCGCTTTGCCAAGAAGGAGCTGGGCTTCCGCGGCGGCTTCATCCGGCCGAATCCGTACAACAACAAGATGATCCACCACCCGGATTACGAGCCGTTCTGGGCCGCGGCCGAGGATCTCGACTTCTCGATCGGCTTCCACGAGGGCGCTTCGAGCGGCATGCCGACGGTCGGCGTCGACCGCTTCGAGGGCCGCGGTGCGCGGCACATCATCTCGCACACGATGGAGATGATGCTGGCTTGCATGAGCGTCATCTGGGGCGGGGTGTGCGAGCGGCACCCGAAGATCCGCATCGCCTTTCTCGAATCGGGCGGTGGCTGGATCGCGCCCTGGCTGGACCGTATGGATCGCCACTTCGACGACCAGGGCTTCAACGATTCCGGCCTCACGACACGCCCGAGCGAGCTCTTCCAGCGCAATTGCTGGATCTCGTTCGAGCCGGTCGAGGGCAGCATCAAGGCGCTGGCCGACTATATCGGCCCGCACAAGATCCTATGGGCGACCGACTACCCGCACCCGGACGGCTTCTTCCCGGGCGCGCCAAAGATGATCATGGACCGCATGGAAGGGCTGTCCCCCGAGACCAAGCACCAGGTCATGGCCGGCGGCGCGATGGGGCTATACGGGCTGAACTAATAAAAAGAACAGCCCTGGTTTCGACAATCTGGTCTTCTTCACCCCCGCGAAAGCGGGGGTGACGGTAATTCGAGGAGGGAGGAGGAAAATGACTACCGCTATTCGAGATGACATGTTCACCCCGGATGTCCTCACCGATCCCTACACTTATTACGGTCGGCTGCGTGACGAGGATCCGGTACATTGGAACGACACTTATGCGTTATGGGTCATCACGCGTCATGACGACGTGACTTGGATGACCCGGCATAACGAGCTGTTCTCGTCCGCCGTATTCAGGAACGACCCCAGGCCCGCCTATCCGGCGATCGACGAGTCCGATCTCGGGCTCTACGAATGTGTCAGGAACTACCAAGCCGACCAGTTTATCCAGCATGATCGCCCCGAGCATTTGGACATGCGCAAGATCGTGCACGGCTACTTCACGCCGAAAGCGATGGAATCGTGGCGGCCATTTGTCGTCAACGCGGTGAAGGAACTCCTCGACGCGGCCGAGGAAAAGGGAAGCATGGATGTGATGCGGGATCTGGCGACCCCGCTGCCGGTGCTCGTGATCGCGCAGATGATGGGCGTCCCCGCCGAGGATCGGCCCTATGTCCGACAGCTGGCGGAGAAGCTCCTCTACATCGGCCGCGGTGAATACGACCGTATGCCGATCCTGACCGACGGCATGAAGGGGATGGTGGAATACGTCTCGCCGCTGGTCGACGAGCGCATCGTGAGGCCGGGCGACGATTTCATCTCGGTGCTGGCGAGCGGCGAGAAGAAGGGCGTCTTCACGCGGCATCAAGTGCTGGTCAACACCTCGCTATTGCTGTTGGCGGGCCACGAGACGACGATCAACCTGATCTGCAACGGCACTTTGGCGTTCATCCAGCATCCTGACCAATGGGCGCTATACAAGCAAGACCCGGTCGGCCGGGCCAAATGGGCGACCGAGGAGTGCCTGCGCTATGACGCGCCGGTCAAATCGATCCAGCGGCTCGCCTCGCAGGATATCGAGGTGCGCGGCAAAGTGATGGAAAAGAACGACCGCATCCGCTGGTTTATCTCTTCCGCCAATCGCGATCCCAATGTGTTCGCCGAGCCCGACAAGTTCGACATCACCCGGCAGCCGAACCCACACGTGGCCTTCGGAAATGGGGTTCACCACTGCCTAGGGGCGACCCTGGCTCGTGTCGAGGGTCAGGAAGTTTTCAAGGCGTTGGCAGAGCGGTTCCCCAACCTCCAGCTCGAGTCGGAGGAGCTGGATTATCAGCCGAGCATCACGTTCCGGTCGCTGAAATCCTTGCCCGTCACCTGGCAATAGGAGGCGGCCCATGGCTCGCATGCTCCGCGTCCGGGTGGACCACGACGTCTGCGTCGGGAATGCCATGTGCGAGACGATCGCCCCCAAGGTGTTTCGCCTCAATGAGAACCGCCAGTCGGAAGCCGTCGATCCTGCCGGCGACACGGTCGAAAAGATCCTCGAGGCGGCGGAGAATTGCCCCGTCAGCGCGATCTTCGTCGAGGACGCAGAAACCGGGGAACAATTGTTCCCGTAGGCATCATGCCCAAGGTCACGTATATCGAATATAACGGAACCGAGCATCAGGTGGAGGTGCCGGTTGGCCTATCGGTGATGCGCGGCGCGGTCAACAATTCCGTGCCGGGCATCGACGCCGATTGCGGCGGCGAGTGCGCCTGCGCGACCTGTCACGTCTACGTAGATCCTCAATGGCTCGACCGCACCGGATTGCCACAGCAGGATTCGCAAGAGGCCAGCATGCTGGGCTTCGCGGCGGCGGCCGAGCCCAATTCTCGTCTTTCGTGCCAGATCAAGATGCATGAGGAACTCGACGGTCTAGTCGTTCGGCTCCCGGACGGACAGCACTGACACCGGCTAGGGCCGGGTATTGGGAGGCAATTTGATGGATACTCACGTCAATTACGCCCTCCGCGCGGATGCGTATTCGAGGCCGCTCGACACATTCGATGTCAGCGACCCACAGCTCTATTTCACGGACACTTGGTATCCTTACTTCGAACGGCTGCGCCGGGAGGATCCGGTGCACTATACGCCGGAGAGTCCGTATGGGCCGTACTGGGCAGTCACCAAGTATAAAGACATCATGAAGGTGGAGGTGAACCACCGCGTCTTCTCGTCATCCGATGATGTCGGCGGCATCAGGATCGACGATCCGCCAAAAGGCATGGAGCGGCCGAACTTTATCCGCATGGATCCGCCGGAGCACGACGAGCAGCGCAAGGTCGTGGGTCCGACCGTGAACCCGATGAACCTCGCGAAGATGGAAAGCCTGATTCGCGAGCGTACTTGCAGTGTGCTTGAGGAGCTGCCGCGCAACGAGGAATTCAACTGGGTGGACCGGGTCTCGATCGAGCTCACCTCCCGCATGCTGGCAACGCTTTTCGACTATCCCCTCGACGGTCGGCGCGAGTTGATCCGCTGGTCGGAGGTCGCGATCTGCGACATCAATGCGCCTGACGCGCTCGTTCGCTCCGAGGAAGAGCGCTTTGCGGAGCTGCTCAAATTCACCGAGCACATGAATGTGCTCTGGGAGGAGCGCGCCAAGCGGTCGCCCGAATTCGACATCATCTCGATCCTCGCGCACAGCGACCTGACGAACAAGATGAGCCTGCGCGAGCGCATGGGCATCCTGATCCTCTTTCTCGTCGGCGGGAACGACACGACCCGGAACTCGATGTCGGGCGGCGTCTGGGGGGTGAGCCAATACCCGGACGAGCTGCGCAAAGTGCGGGAAAACCCCGGGCTGATCCCAGGGCTCATATCCGAGATCATCCGCTGGCAAACACCGGTGATCCATATGCGGCGCACCGCGCTCGACGATGCCGAGATTGGCGGCAAGCCCGTCAAGAAGGGCGACAAGGTCGTGATCTGGTACATCTCGGGCAACCGTGACGAGGAGGCGATCGAGAACCCGAACGCGCTGATCGCCGACCGCCCCCGTCCGCGCGAGCACCTCTCCTTCGGCTTCGGCATTCACCGCTGCCTCGGCAACCGGTTGGCCGAACTGCAGTTGCGCATCCTCTGGGAGGAGATCCTGAACCGCGATCTGAAGATCGAGGTGCTGGGTAAGCCGGTTTACGCCTACTCGAACTTCCTGCGCTCGATCAAATCGCTGCCGGTGCGCCTCGCCGACTGACCGGTCACAGCGGGGTGCTGGGGGGGAAGTCGGGGCGGCGCTTCTCACGATGCGAGGCGAGCCCCTCCTTCACCTCGGGCCCCGTAAAGCCGAGAAATTCGAGCGCCAGCGACGTATCGAAGGTCGGCCCCATTGCCCGTAGCCAATTGTTCAAGGCGTATTTTGTCCAGCGGATCGCGCTCTGCGCGCCTTCAGCCAACCGGATAGCAATCTCCACTGCTTTTGCGTCGAGCTCGGTATCCTCGACCGCAAGCGAAATGAGTCCGATGCGCTCGGCTTCCTCGCCGATCACCTGGTCGCACAGCAGCAGATAATATTTGGCCTTGGCGAGCCCGCACAGTAGCGGCCAGATTATCGCCGCATGGTCGCCCGCCGCGACCCCGAGACGCGTATGACCGTCGATGATGCGGCAATCCTTGGCTGCAATCGATACATCGGCGAGTAGGCCGCAAACGAGCCCGGCCCCAACTGCAACCCCGCGCATCGCGCTGACCACCGGCTTGCTGCAGTTGATCACATTGTAAACGATGTCGCGCGCCTCCTTCCATTGCCGCGCGCGCGACGCAAAGTCATCGATATTCTCTTGAATGATCGCGAAATCGCCACCGGCCGAAAATACCTTTCCGGCGCCGGTCAGGATCGCGGCATTGACGCTCGCATCCCGGTCGACATCGCGCCAGATGTCGCCGAGCTCGGCGTGCAGTGCCGCGTCCGTCGTGTTCATCCGGCCGTTCCCCATGGTGATGCGGAGAACCTTGGGGTGCGGGCGATCGAATTTGAGCCGCGTATAGCGCGCATAGGGATCGGTCATGGTCGTCTCGTCACGGAGCGAGCTCGTGCAGTGTTGGGCGCGTGGCGAGAGGTTACGCCTTCGAAGAAATCTGACAAGGATGACGTGCGGTGTCGTCGGCTCCCAAGCCGGTGGATGCGTTCCGTTGAACAAAAACCCCGGAGGGCTGTTCTGCTGATACGAGAGAAGCCTCAGTGTAGTGCCGGCGGGTGCGTTGGTGCGCCCGCTTGCCTTTGGGCCGAGTCACAGGAGTGAGAACTTTGAGCGGGAGCGATCGAGCGTCGTCCGGGCTAGCGGGTCTGGACGAAATCCTTGGCGGCGGCTTTGTCCTGGGCCCCCTTCACCTTGTCGAAGGCAGGCCGGGCACCGGAAAGACGACGCATGCATGTCGGGAATTCCAACCTATGTTGGATCGCAGCCTTTGATCCAAGCGGCCGCTGGTGACACACGTGGGTGAGGCGGCGCTCCGCTCGCGTGTGCTGATCCTGGCCCCGGTGGGCCGCGATGCCGCGTTGACCGGGTCGCTTCTCGACCGTGGCGGTGTAAAGAGCCTCGTCTGCTCCGACCTGCACGAACTGCAGCAGAACCTTGATGACGGCGCCGGTGCCGCCGTCATCACCGAAGAGGCGCTGATTGGGCAGGATCCAAGCGGTCTCGTCGAATGGGTCGCACACCAGCCCGCCTGGTCGGATTTCCCCTTTATCGTCCTGCTGGAACCCGGAGCTTCGGCTGAGGCATGCGGGCAGGAACGTGACGCTCTGCAGCAATCGGGTAACCTGACTTTGCTGGAGCGCCCGGTCGGCACCGCGACCCTGGTGAGCGCAGTCCGCGCCGCCTTGCGGGCGCGGGGGCGCCAATACGAGGTACACGACGCTCTGGAGGCCTTGACCGCCAGCGAGCGTCGCTATCGCACTCTGGCCGAAGCATTGCCGCAACTGGTCTGGACCAGCCGGCCGGATGGCCAGCGTGATTATTTCAGCCGCCAATGGGTCGAGTACACCGGCATACCGGAGAAAGATCAGTTGGGCTTCGCGTGGCTCGACAAGGTCGTTCATTCGCAGGATCGAGAGCGCGTTCGGGAGCGCTGGATGGCGGCCGTGCAAGGCCGGGACGAATACGATCTGGAACTCCGGATCCGTCGTGCCGACGGCCAGTATCGGTGGTTTAAGGCGCGCGCGACCCCGGTTCGGGACCAAGGCCGGACCGTCAGATGGTTCGGCACCTGCACCGATATCACCGACATTGTCGAGGCGCGGGAGACCTTGAGGCGCAGCCGGCAGGAGCTGGAACGGCTGGTCGGCGAACGGACCCGCAGTCTCGCCGCCGCGAACGACCGATTGACTGCCGAAATTGCCGAGCGGCAGCGAACCGAGGAGGCGCTGCTGCAAGCGCAGAAGCTCGAGGCCGTGGGGCAGATCACTTCCGGCGTTGCGCACGATTTCAACAACCTGCTGACCGGTGTTCTCGGCAATCTGGAGTTGCTGGAGCGCCGGTTGAAAAGCGACAAATCACTCCGTCGATTGCGCGCGGCGCGGCTGGCAGCCGAACGGGGCGCGCGATTGACCCACCAGCTGCTCGCCTTCTCGCGCAAGCAGCGCCTCGCCCCGACCCCGCTCGATCTGAACCGGCTGGTCGGCGAAGCCACCGATATGCTGTTCCGCACGATTGGCGCCCCCGTGCGCATCGAGACGGTGCTGACCGACGGGCTGTGGCCGGCTTTAGTCGATCCCACGCAGATCGAACTGGTATTGCTGAATTTGGCGATCAACGCTCGCGACGCGATGCCCGAAGGCGGCCGGCTGACGATCCGTACAGCCAATGTGAGCCGCAGAGAAGCACCTTCCGATCTCGCTCCGGGTGACTACGTGCTGATTTCGGTCTCGGACAGCGGCGAGGGCATGTCCGAGGAGGTGCTGAGGAGGGCGGTCGAGCCCTTTTTCACGACGAAGGAGCCCGGCAAAGGCAGCGGTCTCGGACTCAGCATGGTGCACGGCGTCGCGACGCAGTCGGGCGGCGGCTTGCATATCGACAGCCGCCTCGGCCGCGGGACGACGGTCAACGTCTATCTGCCGCGTGCCCGCCCTGTCTCGGCAGCAGCGCGGAAGCGAGAACCCCTATCGGCAGCAGTCCACGAACGGGCGACAATCATGGTCGTCGATGACGATCCGGATGTGCGGGAAGTGGCGGTCAGCAGCCTCGAGAGCCGCGGCTACCA
The DNA here is from genome assembly GCA_963812675.1 of uncultured Alphaproteobacteria bacterium. Classification (GTDB taxonomy): domain Bacteria; phylum Pseudomonadota; class Alphaproteobacteria; order ATCC43930; family CGMCC-115725; genus AP-15. The sequence continues at coordinate 36,142 of CAWEWR010000020.1, forward strand.
TATGCTGGCCGCCGAGAACGGACCGGCGGCGCTCGATTTGTTGGCGCGAAGCGGGCCGGTCGACTTGCTGATCGTGGATATGGCGATGCCGGGGATGAACGGGGTCGAGCTGATCAGACGGGCGCGCGAGCGCCGGGGCGATCTGAGAGCAATACTGGTCACCGGTTACGCCGATGTTGCAGCCTTCGCGCCAGCTGAGTGTGATCTCGTTCTACAAAAGCCATATCCTCTGGAGCGGCTGGCCGAAAACGTCGCCGAAGCACTGCGCCGCGAGGTGACCTGCCAGGGGTCGAACGTAGTTACGATAAAGCCCGCGCCGCGTAGGGCGTAAGTCGCACGGGAAGTTTGACCCCGATGATCCGTAAACCGCTCGAAATCCGCCCAATTGCTGGAGCGCTCGGGGCTGAGATTGGCGGGATCGATCTCACCGAAGAGCTCGACGGCGAAACCATCTCGGCGATCCGGTGCTCTTGGCTCGACCACCTCGTGATTTTCTTTCGCGAGCAGCACCTGGCACCGGAGCAGTTTCTCGGCTTTGCGCGGCATTTTGGCGAGGTCGTCGAAGACCCTTTCATCAAAAGAACAACTGTCATTGCGAGCGCAGCGAAGCAATCTCGGTGCCCCCCGAGGCTCCTCGGCCTGAGATTGCTTCGTCGCGCGAGGCGCTCCTCGCAATGACACCAGTCCGAGCTGGTCGAAATTAGCCCTTACCCCCGGCGGAGTGCTGCATGATCCCGCTGGCGGCGCCGGGGTCGTAGCCGGCGGCGACGTGGACGTCGACGACACACACTTTGCCGGCGCGGACCGCGGCGATGGCTTCATTAAGGGCCGGCAGAAGGCGGCGCGGATCGTCGACCGGGCCGATGCCGACGCAGCCCTGAGCGCGGGCCATCGCGGCGAGGTCGATGTCCGGGTCGCGGATCGCCTGGCCGATCCAGCGGTTCTCGACTGGCCGGCTGCGCTCGCGGGCGACCCGTTCCTGATGCAGCTCGTCATTGAAGAACGAGCGGTTGTTGGCGAGCACAATCAGCAGCGGGATGCCGTTGCGCACCGCGGTCCACAGAGCGGTGACCCCCATCAGGAAATCGCCGTCGCCGAGCACCGCGACCGGCAGGCGCTCGCCGTCGCGCAAGGCCAATGCCGCCCCGACTGCCATCCCTGGCCCCGATCCGATGCCGCCGCCGCCATCGGCGCCGAGAAAATCCAGCGGGTGCCGGAAATCCCACAGATGCTCGCCCCAGCTGAGCGGCAGCCGGATCATCGAGACGGGCGCGCCGGCCAGTGCCTCCTTCAGCGCCGTCGCCAGCAACGGCACCTCGATGATCGAAGCTGCGTAGAGCGCCGACAGTGGCGGCAGGCCTCGCCTCTCACGCACCGGCGGCAAGGGCGGCGCATTCGGGCGCATCTGCTTGACCTCGGCCAAAAGGGCCGGCACCGCCGCGTCAGGCTCTGCGAGCAAGTATACGTCGGCGGGCGGCAGGCCCTGATAGTCCATGCTCCAGCCATTGTGGACATATTGGTCGACCGAGACCTGGATCACCTTGCCGGCCGGAGCTGTGCCGCGGCAGGCGCCCTTCAAGGTTCCGGCCAGATCGATCCAGTCGAGGCTCAGGATCACGTCCGCCGCGGCGACCAGCTCGGCGCCGGCTGGCGAGAGCGCGGTCGCGGGACCCGCCGCGTGCAGTGGGTGGTCGGTTGGGAAGGCGGCGCCGGCCTTGCGGTCGGTCATCACCCGCGCGCCGACTGACTCGGCCAGGGCGATGCGGCGCTGCCATGCCTCGGGGTCACGTGAACAGCGCCCGGCGAGGATCACCGGACGCTCGGCGCGGGCAAGCAATTGGGCGGCCTCGCGCAATGACGGGCCGGCCGGTTCCACGGGCAGGGGTGGCGCAAAGCGGGTGGTTTCCGGCAGCGGCGGCGCCGCGGTAATCTCGTCTTCCTGCAATTCAAGGTTCAGATTGATGTAGACGGGGCCGCATGGCGCGGTCTGCGCGATCATATTTGCCCGCAGGATCGCCTCCTGAGCCGCCCCGATCGAGGAAGGCTGGTCGTCCCATTTCGTGTAGTTCCGGATCAACGCACCCTGGTCGCGCACGGTGTGGATCCATTCGATCCACGGCCGGCGCCGTACTGCATCGACCGCTCCGGTGGCGCCGAGGACGATCATCGGCATGCGGTCGCACCAGGCATTGAAGATCGCCATCGTCGCATGCATCAGCCCGACATTGGCGTGCGCGATCACCGCGAGCGGGCGTCCGGTCACCTTGGCGTAGCCGTGCGCCAACGCCACCGCGCTCTCCTCGTGCAGACACAGCAGCATGCGCGGCCGCGTATTGCCGAGATAATTGACGATGCTGTCGTGCAGGCCGCGATAGCTCGACCCGGGATTGAGCGCGACATAGGGAATATCCAGCTCGCGCAGCATCGCCGCGATCGCATCGCTGCCCCAGACCTGCCCCGAGGGCTGGCTCGGCAACGGCCGGTCGATCTCGTTGCCGCCAGTCTCGCTCGGTCTTGCAGACGGATCATCCATCGTTTCCCTCCTGGAATGGGACATCTTTCGCGAGCACTTCGACTTCGGAGATTTATTTATCGGTGTTCCAGATGTCGGTCGCCAGCTTCCAGTCGCGGCCGACCTTGCGCCATAGGACGACGTATTTCCCGACGATTTCCTGCGGCGGCTGCGACTTCGTCTTCAGGGTGACCGTGCCGATTTCACGCGCCGCCGAGCGGCCCAGTGGCAGGACATCGACAGTCGTCAGTTTGGCGTCAGTCATTTGCTGCGCCGCCTGGTGCCAGAACGCCTCGATCGCGGGCCGGCCCTTGACCATTGCCGAGCCGGGCGGGAGGACATACGCCTCCTCGGTGTAGAGCGCCGCGACCGCGGCGGCGTCGCCCTTATTGAAAGCCGCCGTCCAGACGTCGTTGAGCTTCTCGATCGTCGCCTTGTTCTGGGCGAGCGCCGGCGCGCCGAGGCTCAAGCAGCCGATGATCATCACAATCCGCCACATCGTGCTTCCTCCTCAGTGAGTAGTCACCTCACGGCGCGATCGTCGTGCCGCCGTCGACAATGATCGTCTGGCCGGTGATGAAGGCGCCGGCGCGCGAGGCCAGCATCACGGCGACGCCGGCGATGTCCTCAGGCTCGCCGAGCCGCCGCAACGGCGTCGCCGCTTCGCGGGCGGCGCGGCGCTGCGGGTCTTCATAGAGTACGCGCGCGAACTCGGTTTTGACGAGCCCCGGGGCGATGCAGTTGACCCGCACATTGTCGGGGCCCCATTCGGCGGCGAGGTTGCGGCACAAAGCATAGTCGGCCGCCTTGGTGACCCCGTACATCCCGAGCACCGTCGTTGCGCGGACAGCGGCGACAGAAATGATATAGATGATCGAGCCGTCACGCCGCTCGCGCATTTCGGGCGCCACCATACGCGACAGCCAAAGATTGCTCAGCACATTGTTGATCATCATGCGCTCGAATACTTCGTCGGTCAGCTTTTCGAGCGAACCGTAATGCGGGTTGACCGCCGCATTGCAGACGAGAATATCGAGCCGGCCCCAGGCTTCGCGTGTCTTGGCGACCAGGTTTTCCAGCTGCGCCTTGTCCGAGATGCGCGCCGTCACCGCAATCGCCTCACCCCCTTTCGACCGGATCGCTGCCGCAGCCTCCTCGCATGGCGCGAGGTTGCGCGCGGAGATAACGACCCGGCCGCCGGCCTCGGCGATCGCCTCGGCGATCGCCCGGCCGATGCCGCGGCTCGACCCGGTCACGATCGCAACCTTCCCCGACAAATCGAACAGATTCATTGCGCCCTCTGATCAGCGATTGCGGCGGCCAATCATGCCGCATCGAGCGATTTTCCGAAACAGGATCATCAGCGCCGTTTAGTTCCGTCCGGTCGCGCGTTGCCGCGAGACTAGACTTGCCGGCGGCGCCGCAATTTTTCCCGACTTTGAAATTTGGCAGTAAAAACCGTTTCAATCGCTTGCGGTATGCTGTATGCAGGGTGACTCGAAGATTGAGAGCAGGAAGAGACGCAGTCATGAATACCGAAAATACCGAAAAGGATATCGATCTGCGGCCGGTAACCAAGATCATCGCAAGCTATGTCGGCAATCATACACTGTCACCCGAGCAGCTGCCCGCCCTGATCATCTCGGTGCAGCAGGCTTTGCGCGATCTCGGAAAGCCGGTGCCGGTGCCGGTGCCGCGCACGCCGGCGGTGCCAATTCGGCGATCCGTCCAACATGATCACGTGGTCTGCCTCGAATGCGGCTTCCGAGGCAAGACATTGCGGCGACATCTCGGAACCCGGCACGGATTGCAGACCGCCGAATACTTGCGGCGCTGGGATCTGGCGAGCGATCATCCGCTGACTGCGCCGGCCTACTCCGAGCAGCGCTCGACAATGGCGAAAGAGTTGGGGCTCGGCCGCAAGCGCAGCCGGCCCCGGGGTCGGCCCCGCCGCGCCAAGGGATGATGCATTAGACAGGTGAAGGGATCCGCCATATCGGGTCCGCACCCTCGGTTACGCGATTGATGGGCCTCGCTCCCCAGGCTCCAAAAATAGCCGCAATGGCGTGGTATTGAGATGGGATGCCGAGCCGGATGGCTTTCTACTCTCACCTCGGAGCGCCAATAGAGCGCCAAACGGAGTCGCTGACCCGGGCCGGGCTTCTCCTGTTTTTCGCCGGTATTAACAGGAGGTCGCTCGCTCTCGTGGCCGCTGTCGTGCTCGGGACGACCGCGAGTCATGCGGAGACCGCCGCGCTGCCGGTGACGGAAATCGCGTCCGGCATCTTTGTCCACAATGGAGTTCACGAGGAGGCGTCTGCCGCGAACGAGGACGCGATCGCCAATATCGGCTTCATCATTGGCGATAAGGCCGTGGCGGTCATCGACCCCGGCGGCAGCTTCGCAGAGGGAAGCGCGTTGCGCGCAGCGGTCCGCGCCCACACGGACCGGCCGATCCGATATGTGATCCTGACACACGTCCATCCCGACCATATCTTCGGGGCCGCCGCCTTCCGTGACGATCACCCCGATTTCGTCGGGCATGCCAAACTGCCGGGCGCTCTTGCCCAGCGCGGCGATTATTACGTCCGCAGGTTGCATGAGACCCTGGGCGACGAGGCGACCGGCACCGAGATCGTGCCGCCGACGGTTCTCGTTTCCGACAGGCTCGATCTCGATCTGGGAAGCCGGCTTCTCACTCTGCGGGCGCACGGCCCGGCTCATACCGACAACGATCTGACGGTCTTTGATCAGAAGACCCGTACTTTTTGGCTCGCGGATCTGCTGTTCGTCGATCGCATCCCGGTCATCGATGGCAGCCTCGTCGGCTGGCTGAAGCAACTTGACGAATTGACAACCATATCGGCGGATCGGGCCGTTCCCGGGCATGGTCCGGTATCCGTCCCGTGGCCGGCAGCAGCAGAACCGGAGCGGCGCTATCTCGAAGCCGTCGCGCACGATACGCGCGCAGCGATCAAGTCCGGGATCGGCATTGCCAACGCCTATCGGCAAGTCGCAAACTCGGAACGCGGGAACTGGCTGCTGTTTGACGAGTATCACCCGCGCAACGTAACGGCGAGCTACAAGGAACTCGAATGGGAGTGACCCCATCTATGCTTGGTCGAGCTGCCTTAATTTTCTTGCTGCTGGGTTCCGCGCTGCTGCGACCAGCCCTCGCCGAACCGACCGAGGCGGAGCGCGTGGCACGCTGGGCCGACCTCCGGCACGCGATCTTTGGCGAACGCGTGGTCGAGGATGCCGGAGACCTCGTCGCGATCGACGCCCCCGTACGCGCCGAGGACGCCGCAATTGTGCCGGTTGCGATCCACGTCGCGGACACGCTCGCCCCCGAAATCCGTGGCCTTTATCTGGTCATCGACAACAATCCGTCGCCGCTTGCGGCGCATTTCATCCTCGGGCCTATCGCCGACGCAAAGGAAATTGCGACCCGGGTTCGCATCGACGACTACACCTATCTTCATGCTGTCGCCGAAACCTCAGACGGCCGGCTCTACGCCGCGGCGCGATTCATCAAGGCGGCCGGCGGCTGCTCAGCGCCCGCGGGCAAGGACCAGGCCCTCGCCCTCGAACGCCTCGGCAAAATGAAATTGAGCCTCGCCGACCGATCGAGGCCGGATGAACCGATAAGAGCGAAGCTGTTGATCAGTCATCCCAACAGCTCGGGGCTGCAGATGGATCAGGTCACCCGCAACTATATCCCGGCCGATTTCATGCAGACGCTCAACGTCACCTATAACGGCGAGCAGGTATTTCGCCTCGAGTCCGACATAGCCATCAGCGAGGATCCGAGTTTCAATTTCCTCTTCCGCTCTTCCAACCGCGGGGCAGCGGGAGTGATCAAAGCGGAGATCCTCGACAGCAGCCAGCGGCGCTTCAGTCAAAGCTGGCCGGTTCCAGCGGCAGCGCAGATGTAAGCGCGGCAGAGGTGGCGATCACCGGCACTGCAGGTTGGCCTCCGCCTGGGCCCGGTGCAGCTCCTCGATGACCGCCTTGATCTGCGGCGGATCGCGGAACAGGCCGACCCGCCCGCCGACCCCGCCGCCGGCTTGCAGACTTAGCGCGGTTTCGGCCTGCTCGTAATGGGAATAGGGCATCAGCGAGGCGATCGTGTCGATCGCGCAGGAGCATTTCGACAACGCCTCGCGCGTATTGCCGTTGGCCGCCATACATCCGATCACGTAATCGGCCCGGGCAGAAGTCGGATAATCGTTGGCTTCGGCGTGGGCGGATCCCGCCGCGAGCAAGAGTACGAGGAGGCTGATCGCCAAATAAGAGGGATCGTAAGACCGGTGAGATTCGTTTTGCCGCCATCCAGCGAAAGGGATATCCATTGACTGCGCTTGTGCTCGTCTTTTGTCTGCAGAGTGCGCCCGCTTCCTGCACCGAGCAGCGTCCAATCGAGGATCTGTCGCCTGAAGCATGCCTGATGCGGGGCCAACACTATGCCGCGGAGTGGCTCGCCGATCATCCGAAATGGATGCTGTCGCGCTGGCGGTGCGAGCACAACATACCGCGGCAAAAGCCGGCCTAGGCGTCGGGTGGTCGGCGGGGCGGCGCCCCGTGCCGTTCCGCTTGTGCATTAAGGGGAAGTGAAATAGCATCGCCGTCTTAACCTAACGAGCAATCAACGAGGGGAGGATGAAGGCGATGAAGTCATCACGCTTGTGGCTGGCAGCGCCGGTGTTCGCGCTCTTCGCAGGCGCTGCCAGTGCCAATGATGAGCTGATCAAGCTCTCGAAAGATCCCAATCAATGGGCCATGCCCACCGGCAACTATGCGAACTGGCGTTACAGCCAGCTCAACCAGATCAACAAGGACAACGCAAAGAATCTTCGTCCGTTGTGGACGTTCTCGACGGGAGTGTTGCGCGGTCACGAGGGAGGCCCCCTCGTTATCGGTGACATTATGTATATAAACACCCCATTCCCGAACAACATCTTCGCGCTCGACCTCAACAAGAACGGCCAAATCCTGTGGAAATATGAACCAAAGCAGGATCCGACCGTCATCCCCGTGATGTGCTGCGACACTGTCAACCGGGGTGTCGCTTATGGCGACGGCAAGATCATCATCGAACAGGCGGACACGACCGTCGTGGCGCTCGATGCCAAGACCGGCCAGGTCGTCTGGAGCGTCAAGAACGGCGATCCGAAGAAGGGCGAAACGATGACCAACGCCCCGATGGTGGTCAAGGATAAGGTCATCGTCGGGATCAGCGGCGGCGAGTTCGGCGTGCCGGGACACGTCACTGCCTACAACCTGAAGGACGGGTCGAAAGCGTGGCGCGCCTATTCGGTCGGCCCCGACGACCAGATCCTGTTCGACGCCAACACGACCGAACTCGGAAAGCCGGTCGGCAAGGATTCGTCCCTGAAGACCTGGCAAGGGGACCAGTGGAAGATCGGCGGCGGCGACACCTGGGGCTGGTACTCCTATGACCCGCAGCTGAACTTGATCTACTACGGCTCGGGCAACCCCAGCACCTGGAACCCGGCGCAGCGGCCGGGAGACAACAAATGGTCGATGACTATTTTTGCCCGCAATCCCGACACCGGCGTCGCCAAATGGGTCTTCCAGATGACGCCGCACGACGAATGGGATTACGACGGCGTCAACGAGATGATCCTGGCCGATATCAACGTGAAAGGCCAACCGACCAAGGCGCTCGTCCATTTCGACCGCAACGGCTTTGCGTACACTCTCAATCGCGAAACGGGTGCGTTGCTGGTCGCGGAGAAGTTCGACCCAAAGGTCAATTGGGCCACGCATGTCGTTATGCAGACCGGCAGGCCCGAGGTCGTCAAGCAGTACAGTACACAAGCTCAAGGCGAGGATAAGAATACGAAGGGGGTTTGCCCCGCCGCGCTCGGCTCGAAGGACCAGCAGCCGGCCGCTTTCTCGCCGAAGACTGGGCTCTTCTACGTGCCGACAAACCACGTCTGCATGGATTACGAGCCGTTCAAGGTCTCGTACACCGCCGGTCAACCCTATGTCGGTGCTACGTTGTCGATGTATCCGCCGCAGGGCGACAATAATCTCGGCAACTTCATCGCTTGGGATCCGAGCGCCGGCAAGATCGTGTGGTCCGATCCAGAGCCGTTCTCGGTGTGGTCGGGCGCGCTCGCTACAGCCGGCGATGTCGTCTTCTACGGTACCCTCGAGGGTTATTTGAAGGCGGTCGACATAGAATCCGGCAAGGAGCTCTACCGGTTCAAGACCCCCTCGGGGATCATCGGAAACGTCAACACCTATAGCCATGGCGGCAAGCAATATATTGCCGTGCTGTCGGGGGTCGGCGGCTGGGCCGGGATTGGCATGGCGGCGGGTCTGACGAAGGACACCGACGGGCTCGGCGCGGTCGGGGCCTACAAGGCGTTGGCCAATTACACTCAGCTCGGCGGTGTACTGACAGTATTCGGCCTTCCCGAATGACCGTCGGTTAAACTTACGAAGATCTTGGGCCGGCATCCGCGAGTGGATGCCGGTCTTTCTTCGGGAGGTGCTTGGTGAGAGTATGGGCGCCGCTATATGGCTCTGCCGCGGCTTTGGTTCTGGGAACTAGCCTCGCGCTTGCGGCAGGAGCCGATCAATCCGCCGAAAAGCCCTATACGGTCACAGATGGCAAGGTCGACAAGAAGACCTTCAACGGGTGGCGTCGCTACACGGAGTCATGTCTGCGCTGCCATGGGCCGGACGGGGCCGGCAGCTCCTATGCGCCATCGCTGGTCAATTCGGCCAAGCACATGACGCAAGATGAATTCAACGAAATCGTCGTCAACGGCCGCACCAACGTTAATGCCGCCAGCGAAAATGTGATGCCGCCCTTTGGCGAGGTCGAGGACGTCGTAGCCTACCTCGATGACATCTGGGCCTATCTGAAAGCGCGCGCCGACGGCGTGCTCGGCCGCGGCCGGCCCCCCCGGGTCGGGGAATAGCGGATCGGGGATTAAATGAGAACGGGCCCCGTTTTCCATCCGGCCATATTGCTCGGCGGGCTCCTTCTCGCGGGCGGATCGTGCGTCGCGCAGACCGGGGAGCTCGTCGACCGCAGCGAGCTCAAGGTCTGCGCCGATCCGAACAACCTGCCGTACTCAGATGAAAAGAAAGCAGGGTTCGAGAACAAGATTGCCGAGCTGCTGGGCGGCGAACTCGGCCTCAAGGTCGATTACGCGTGGTTCCCGCAGGTCATCGGGTTCGTGCGCAATACGCTGCGCGCGCATCTTTGCGATTTGGTAATGGGGACGGTCGCCGGCGACGAGATCATGCAGACAACCAATCCTTACTATTTCACCACCTATGTGATGTTCTACCGTTCCGATAAAGCTCTTGCGATCAAAGGGGCGCAAGATGCCCGCTTGATGGGCCTGCGGCTTGGTGTCGTCGCCGGAACCCCTCCGGCGGACCTTCTGGTGCGCCACGAGCTGATGTCCCATACGAAACCCTACGCTTTGACTGTCGACACGCGCGCCGAATCGCCGACCCACCAGATGGTCCAGGACGTGATCGACGGTACGATAGACGTCGGCTTTCTGTGGGGACCGATCGCCGGCTATTATCGCAAACATGATGATCTGCCGCTCACCTTGGTTCCGCTCAAGGACGAGCCGGGCGCCGCACGCATGGAATACCACATCGCAATGGGGGTTCGAGCAAACGAGCCCGAGTGGCGGCGGCGCATCAACGCTGCGATCCTCAAGCGGCAGGGGGAAATGACCGCCATCCTGCGCGATTACGGCGTGCCATTGCTCAACGAGCAGGGGGAGCTCGCCGGCCCGTGAGGGCTGTGCGCTGTCTCTTGCTTGGATTCGTCTTTATTGCAAATCTCGCCGCGCACGCTCAGCCGCCCGAGCCCGAAGGCTATCGGATGGACGACTATCGCGCGCCGACCCCGGCGACGGTTACCGGCGGGGTCGTGCTCGACACCGAGGCCGCCCACCAACTGTGGGAGAGTGGAGCGGCTGTTTGGATCGACGTGCTTCCTGCCCCACGGCGGCCTGAAAACCTGCCGGCTTCGGCGCTGTGGATGCCGCTGCCGCATCGCAACATTCCAGGCAGCCTGTGGCTGCCCGATATCGGCCGCGGCGCACTCAGCCCCGAGCTCGAAAGCTATTTTCGAAATCACCTCGAAACGGCAACGAGCCGAAGCCGCGACACCCCGGTTGTGTTTTATTGCCTGGCCGATTGCTGGATGAGCTGGAATGCGGCGAAACGCGCAGCGAGCTGGGGCTATACGCGAGTTTATTGGTACCGCGACGGCACTGACGGATGGGAAGCGGCAAAATTGCCGATGCAGAGCGCGGAACCGGCGGTGCCGTGACGGGCATGAAAGGGGCGTTTAGCTGCTTCTGGGTATTGCTGGTGCTCGCGGCCTCGCCTTGCCGAGGCGCCGATCTCATTGCCGACCAGGTTCGTGAGATCCTGGCTTCGGCAGCCCCCGACAAGCCTGCCGATCTTTCGCGGAAATCTTTCGAAAGCCTCGATCTGAGCAATCTCGAATTCAAGCGGGCGAACCTGTCCGGTGCGAACCTCTTTGGCGCAAAATTGGTTGGGGCGGACCTCTCCGGCGCCAACCTTTCCGGTGCGAAGCTCGACCTCGCCTGGATCATGCGGGCGAATTTCACGAACGCCGACTTGTCAAATGCGAGCCTTCTCGGCCTCGTCGTGTCCTCGGGTCTCGACGTCTCGCCTGCCGAGGCACCGGTCTTCAGGGGCGCCAATTTCTCGGGCGCTCACATCATCGCTCGGCTGAGCCGGTTCGATTTGAGCGGCGCCAATTTCGCGAATGCGAAGATGGGCGCCGATATGAAAAACCAGTCGATGGGATTGATGAGGGCCGACCTGTCGGGCTCCAATTTGTCGGCAGCAAACTTTTCCGGGGCGGATCTCGGTCGCGCGCTGATGCGATTTGCCGACTTGACCGGAGCCAATTTGAGCGGCGCTAATTTGACGGGAGCCGATCTGTCAGGGGCCGACCTGACCGGCGCCGATTTGACCGGTGCGGATGCCACCGAAGCCGATCTCGGCGGTGCGGTCCTAAAAAATGTTCGAGGCCTCGAGACGGTGAAGGGACTTAGTCCGCCAAAGCGATCGTAGCGCTCATTCGGAGGCTGCGTCCTGCAGTGCCCGCGCCCACGCCCCGAGGCGGGCATCCAGCTCGACCGGGGTCTCGCAGGCATAACGGACCGTGCGCTGGATCTCTTCGAAATTGCGCGCCGTGAAGTCATGACGCTGCTGCAGGTCGATGCGTTTGGCGGCGGCTTCGTCTCGGCCGTCGGACGGGATCGCGTTGAGCTCGGTTGCGAGGCGGGCGACCAGATCCGCCAAGTCCCGCTGCCGCCGGCCGATCTCCTTCAGCTCCTCGATTAGGCCGGCGCGTTCCCGGTCGGTTTCTTCCAGCAGCCCGCGAAACACGAGACCAAGGCGACGAGGTCGATCAGTCGTCACGCTCCGCACAAAAGCGGAAATCTCCAACAGCCCCTCTTGCGTCGAGACCCGCCGCGGCGCGAGGCGCCGGACCAGATCGACAACCTCGGGGTCGGTGCGCCAGTCGCCGAGGCCTTCCAGTGCCGGCCTGGTCCAATATGCCGCTGCGGTCAGCTTCGGAACCAGGCGCTGCTGGCAGGGCCAATCGGGATCTTGCCGCGGTGGCGCAGAGCGAGCATTTACGGCGGCGGCAAGAGCCAGACCCAAAGTCACCACCCAGCAGGCGAATTTAGGACACACCCGTCACTCGGCGGCGCGACGCGCCATCAGTCCTTTTGCCGGGTCGTAGCCATAGACGGCCAAGGTCAGGAAGACCGCGGTAGTGGCGACGAGAACGACTGCCGAGACAGGCTCGAGCCGGCCGTAGAGCGCAAAGCGGATCAGCTCGACGGCGTGAGTGAACGGGTTCATCTCACAAATATCGTAGAGAAGGAGGCTCGCCTCTTTGACGTGCCAAAGCGGATAAAGCGCGGAAGAGGCGAAAAACATCGGAAAAATCACGAAGTTCATCACGCTGGCGAAGTTTTCCAGTTGGCGGATCGCCGAAGACAGCAGCAAACCGAGCGCTCCAAGCATCAGTCCCGATAAAACGAGCGCAGGCAGCACCGCGATGTAGCCGTACCAAGGCGGCTCAATTTCCCAGATCAACGCGATCGCCAGGAAGGCATAGGCCTGCAATATCGAGACGATGACCCCGGCGAGGAGCTTGGAGGTCAAAAGAAACCAGCGCGGCAGCGGGCTCACCATCAAGATCCGCATGCTACCCATCTCTCGGTCATACACCATCGACAACGAGCTCAGCATGCCGTTGAACATCAGGATCATCGCGATCAGCCCCGGGGCGATGTAGACCGAGTATGGGACATAAGTTTCGTAGGGTGGGATGATCGAGACGCCGAGCACGAAATGGAACCCGGTGGCGAAGATCGCCAACCACACAAGCGGTCGCACCAGCGCCGAAAAAAAGCGGCCGCGCTGGTTCAAAAAGCGCAGCCATTCACGGTTCGCGATGCCGATGAAACAGCGCAGGTAATGGATCGCCCTCATGCTGCTTCGCGTTCCTGGACCAGTGTCTCGAAGGCGGCGCGCATCGACGGCGCCCGCATCTCGCCGATCAGCTGGGCGGCGGCGGCGTCCGCCAGCACCTCTCCTTTGTGCAATACGACAACCCGCGCCCCTTCGCCGACTTCATCTATCAGATGCGTCGCCCACAGCGCGGCCAGACCCTCCTCGCGGCAGAGCCGGCGCACATGGTCGAGCATGAATTGGCGGCTGGCGATATCGAGCCCGACCGTTGGCTCGTCGAGCAGCAAGAGTCGCGGTTGGTGCAGCAGAGCCCGCGCGATCTCAACCCGCCGGCGTTGCCCGCCGCTCAGGCGGCGCGCCTTGTCGCGACGCTGCTCGGAAAGCCCGACGCGGTCGATCTCTGCCGCAATCCGGCGAGCCGCTTCGCGATGAGGTAGGCCGTGCAGAGCACAATGATAGAACAGGTTCTGTTCGACGGTGAGATCGAGATCGAGGGTTGGCTGCTGGAACACGATCCCCATTTGCCGCAGGCACTCCAACATCCGTTCGCGAATGTCCATGCCAAAGATCCGGATCGTCCCTTCGCCCTGGGCGTAGAGTCGGGTGGCGAGTGAGAACAATGTCGTCTTCCCGGCGCCGTTCAGCCCGAGCAGCACCGTATAGTCGCCGGGTGCAATGGAAAACGAGACGTCTTTCAATACCCGACGCGGTCCGAAACGGTGTCCGAGTCTCTCGACCGCCAATGCCGGTGCCATGTTCATGAAAGCCTCACGGGCGGGACGCAACACCCCACGGAGCCTGGCCGACCGGGACGGATTTGATCACCTTCAGCGATGCGACATCGATCACCGAGATGTCGTTGCTGACCCCGTTTGTCGTGTAGACCCGGCTCTGGTCCGGGTTGAAAGCGAGGCTCCATACGCGTTGCCCGACCAGCAGGTAGCGCATCACCTCATAGCTCTGCGCGTCGATCACGGCAACGCGGTTGGCCGGGCCGAGCGCGACAAACGCCAGCTTACGGTCGCGGGTAATCGCGATCCCGACCGGCTGGATCGCCTCGGCCGGCACCCCTGGTACGGAAAAGGTGATGCGCTTGACGATTTCGCGTTTTGCCGCGTCTATGACGCTGACCGTCCCGCCGATTTCGGCCGAGACCCAGAACTGCGCGCCGTCGGCGGTCCATTCGGCGCGGCGCGGGCGGCTGTCCACCAGCACATTGGCGACGACCTTATAGGTGGCGGTGTCGATGACATGCGCCATGTTCGTCGTCTCGGAAGTGTTGACGAGGTATTTTCCGTCGGGGCTGATGCCCATTCCTTCCGGCTCTACGCCAACCGGGATCTCGGTGACGATCTCGCCGCGATCAACGTCGATGAGGGTGACGAGGTTGCTGTCCTCGTTGGCGACATAGAGCAGCTTGCCGGCAGGATCGAGCGCAAAAAACTCCGGATCGGGTCCGCTCGGCAAGATATGCTCGATCTTATTGCTGGCCAGGTCGAGCACCTCGATATGGTCGCTGTCGCTGGCGCAGATGTAGAGGGATTTTGCGCTCTTGGACAGAACAATGCCACGCGGGCGCTGGCCGACCGGGATCGTGTCGACTGGCTCCAGAGCCTTGCCGTCGACGACCGTGATCGTGTTGTCCTTCTCGTTCGAGACATAAATCGTGTCGGCCGCCGCCATTCCGGCAGCGCCGCAGAGCCCGATCGCTAGAGCCGCGATCAGCCCATTCGGCATTTCGTCTCCGGTTTATCGATTCCGAGCGTATCGAGCTCGGAGAATTGGTGCAGAAAACCAGGCTGCGGCGACACCGATACGAGCGAGCGCGCATCGGCGAGCAGCACCGGCTGGCGCAGCTGGCCATCCCAGGGGCGGAAGCTCAGCCGGGCGCCTTTGTAGGCGGCGAGCTCGAACCGGTCGCTGCGCATAAACGCGACGATGACGGCAGGGTCGACCGATTTCGAGCGCGTCGCTGCTTCGCCGATGGCCCGCACCGACATCCAAGCGGCGTAATCGCGGTCGGTCATCCAGCGTTTGGCCTGATGCAGGAATCGGTCCTGCAGCTGGGTCGCGCCCCATTGCTCGTGCGGTCGGGCCCAAGCTGTCGGGATAAGGCCTTGGGTCCCGGCCACCGAGCGCGGGTCGAAGGTGCGGTAGGGCAGCTCGTCGCCGAATTCGTCCTCCTGGTCGGCGACTACGAGCACGTCGTAACTGATGCCTTGAGTGAAACGCGCGACTTCGGCCTGGATCGCGAAATGGCCGGTATCGGTCCGCCGCGCCCCCGGCACAAACGTCCAGGGCTTCTCCTGGACGATGCGTGCCTGGAATTTCAGCGCGGCATGGCGAATGTCGTCCGCGAATTCGCGATCGCCGTCACCATGCCCCACGACTACCAAAAGGTCTTGCCACCGCTTTGCGACCAGGTACTGAACCAGTGCATCGGCGAGCATCGCCCGGCTCGGCAGCAAATGCAGGATGTTTGCGCGGCAATCCTCCCCGCGCAGGCGATCGTCGGCAGTACCGGCATCGAAGAACGTGATCCCTGCGGCCTCCGGCATCCCCGCCACCGACAGCAGCTCCGATGCCGCCAAATCGGTCACGACAAGCCGGATGCCCATTGCCGCGAGTTCGCGCAGGCCCACGGCGACATCGCCATCTTCCGGCACGATCGTCTCGGTCAAGGTGAAAGACTGGCCGGTAAAATGGCCGGTCGTCTCGTTATCGGCAATGCCCAGCTGTGCGCCCTGGACGCCCTCATCCTGTGCTGGCTGGTCGAGGTAGGAGAGCGGCAAAGTCCGCTTGACCGCACGAGACAACCAGCCGATCTGCACCACTTGCTCACCGGCAGGGCTAGCCGCCGGCGTAAATGCCGCCGCTACGATGAGAATCACCAACCACAGCCTGACATGGTGCCAAGCACTCATCGGCGCTGTTTTGCCTTTCGAGTGTAATCGTGACCCCCGCTTTCGCAGGAATGAGAAGAAGAGGCCGCTACCGAGTTTATTGTGCTCACTTGAGAGTCTCGAGGTAGGCGATGATGTCTTGCCGTTCCTTCTCGTCCTTTATGCCGGGAAAGATCATCTTCGTTTCAGGCACCGTCGCGCGCGGATTGGCCAGATAGGTGTCGAGGGTCTGCGCGTCCCAGGTGTGGTCGAACTTTTTCATCGCTTCCGAGTAATTAAAATTATCGAGGCTTGCAGATTTGCGGCCGACAATGCCGAACAGGCTGGGGCCGATCTTATTCTTCCCCGCCTCGGTGGTATGGCAGAGCGCGCATTTTTTGAAATCAGCCTTGCCAGCCTCGGCATCGGCAGCCGGAGCGGGGCAAACCGTGAAGAACATCAGCAAAATACCCAAGCCGAGGTATAAGATCGGCAACCGCATCATTCCTCCCGGGGCGCCAGTTTCACGATAGGTCGTTTGCTTTATCCTCATAGCGGGGCCCGGCGCAAACAAGTATTCAATGGGTACGCCGGCGCTCGGACCGGCCGCACTCAGATGTGCCACAATCTATCGTTGTCTCTGGTTTCGGTCTCGCTGTACCTGCAGCAAATCTGCAGCAAACGGTCGCGTTCTGGTTGTTGTTGGAGATCCTTCGCCGCGTTCTCCGTCCTCGAGCGAGGCCCACCAAGAGTATGCATGTCATTAAGGCAATTTTTTGGTCGTGGTTTTCGCAATCGAGATAGCACCCCAGCTCTTGTCGTCGCCACTCTTGTCGTTGGCAGCCGGCAAATGCGATAAGCCCCGCTGCGTTGATATCGCTTCGCGTCAACCTGAAGCCAGGGAGGAGGTCGTGGAGACACGCGCTGCTGTCGCTTTCAAGGCCGGTGAGCCGCTCAAGATCGAGACGATTCAGCTCGACGGCCCCAAAGACGGAGAGGTGCTGGTCGAGATCAAGGCGACCGGAATCTGCCATACCGACGAGTTCACATTGTCCGGAGGCGATCCGGAGGGACTCTTCCCGGCGATCCTCGGCCATGAGGGTGCGGGAATCGTCGTCGATGTCGGACGGGGCGTGACGAGCGTCGCCAAAGGCGACCATGTGATCCCGCTCTACACCCCGGAATGCCGCCAGTGCGAGTATTGCTTGTCGGGCAAGACAAATCTCTGTGTCGCGATCCGCGCCACGCAAGGCCAAGGCGTGATGCCCGACGGTACCAGCCGCTTCTCGCTCGGGGGCAGCAAGATCCATCACTATATGGGCACCTCGACCTTCTCGAACTTCACCGTGCTGCCCGAGATCGCGATCGCAAAGATCCGCGAGGACGCGCCGTTCGACAAGGTCTGCTACATCGGCTGCGGGGTCACCACCGGCATTGGGGCGGTGATCAACACGGCCAAGGTCGAGCCTGGCTCCAATGTCGTCGTTTTCGGTCTGGGCGGCATCGGGCTCAACGTCATCCAGGGCTGCCGGATGGCCGGGGCCGACATGATCGTCGGCGTCGACCTCAACCCGAAGCGGCGGGAGATGGCCGAGAATTTCGGGATGACCCACTTCGTCAACCCGAAGGAGGTTCAGGGTGACCTCGTCCCCTATCTCGTGAACCTGACCAAAGGCGGCGCCGATTACACCTTCGAGTGCATCGGCAATGTCAATGTCATGCGCCAGGCGCTCGAATGCGCCCACCGCGGCTGGGGGGTCAGCGTGATCATCGGCGTCGCAGGCGCTGGCCAGGAAATCTCGACGCGGCCCTTCCAGCTGGTCACCGGCCGCGTCTGGAAAGGAACCGCCTTCGGCGGTGCGCGGGGCCGCACGGACGTACCGAAAATCGTCGACTGGTACATGGAAGGCAAAATCAACATCGACGATCTGATCACCCATAAGCTCTCGCTCGAGGAGATCAACAAGGGGTTTGATCTAATGCATGCGGGCGAATCCATCCGCAGCGTCGTCGTCTACTGAACTCATGGGGCCGGTCAATCGTTGAAAAGCGACCCTCACCCACAAAGCCCTTCAGGCTTGGTCCCGACCGGCAGTGCGGGAGAGGGTGCCGAGCGCAGCGAGGCGGGTGAGGGTCCGGACCCAGTTTCCTTCCGTTGTGGTGCGCTGGTTGTCTCTCTCGAAATGCAAATGCAGGAGCGGGGCGACCCAGCCTACAGCGCTGGGTCAGTGAGGGTTAAGAACCGGCGGGTTTGACGACGATCTTCCCGGTCATATAGGGATGGATCGTGCAGATATACGGATACTCGCCCGGCGCTGCGAAGGTGTGGGAGAAGGTATCGTCGGCATCGAGCGCTGCCGATTTAAAGGTTCCGTCCTTGTCGGCTATGCGGTGCGGGCTGTCGTCCTCGTTCTTCCAGGTCACCGTCGTGCCGGCGGTGACGGTCAGGGTCGCCGGGGTGAAGGCGAAGTTGTCGATCTGGACGGTGGCCGCGCGTGCCGCGGCCTTGACCAGCGTCTCGCCGGCAAGCACCTGGGCGAGACCGGCAAGCAACAGCAAACCCAGCGCGACCGCACCGAGCAACACTGCGCCACGCGGGGGCCGCGGCGCCCGGCCCAAAATCATCGACATGACTCTACCTCTCAAGCCACGAGAGTGCTGTCGATCAGGGCGGGAGCGCCCTTGCCGCGGACATAGTTGACTGTCCGTATGCCGAGGTACTTGTGCAACTCCCCGGCGGGCACGTCCTTCATCGGCCCAGGAGCGGGAGCGGTCCCCGGCGCCGGCTGCGGGAATGCCGTCGAATCCGCGGTATGGAACGTCACATTTCCCTCGACCTTCTGGATGATCTGGTGGATGTGGCCGTTGAGCACGGTCACCGAGCCGAAGCGCTTTAGATAGCCGAGCGCGCGCCCGGCATCTGCCGTGCCCCAGCCCCACTGCTCGTAAATCGTCCATAGCGGCAGGTGGGCCATTAGCACGATCGGGGTGCTCGCCGAGCGGCCGGCAACATCCTTCTCCAGCCATTCCAGCTGCTCGTCGCCGATCTTGGCGAGGCCGGCGGATTTGAAGCCGGGTTGAAATTCGAACACGTTGATCAGGCCGATGAAGTGTACGCCCGCCATGTCGAAGCTGTACCAGCCTTTGCCGTGGGTGTTCTTGCCGTAGCGGTCGAGATAGGCCTTGCCGTTGTCGGCGTCGGCGACATCGTGCTCGCCGGGCAGGAAGAACACCTGCTTGTTGGCCGACTTGATGATCTGATCGGCCTCGTCCCACTGCTCCTCCTTGGAGAGGTGGCTAATATCGCCGGTATGGACGAGAAAGGCGGGCTGCGTCGGCATCGCCTTGATCTTGTTAATCGCCTCGGTGAGCGTGGCGCTCGGGTCGGGGTTTGGCGGCAGGTGAAAGCCGATATGGCTATCGCTAATCTGCACAAAAGTCAGCGCGCCTTGCGGCGCCTCGGCGGCGTTAGCCCCACCGATCAAGCCGAGGGTGCGCGGTATGCCGCCGCTCAAGGTCCAAACGACCCCGGTTCCTGTCCAGGCCATGCACTTCAAAAGGCCGCGGCGGTTCATCTTCGCCCCGGCCATTATTTCACGATCAGCCATGTCTCTCTCCGATTGGCGTTGTGTGGTGCGCTGATCCAGACTGCCGTGCTGTGAGGTTTATTCCCGGACATGGGATTATTCTGCTCTGCGCCCCTCAGTCGCCGTATTTCGGAGAGCGGACATTTCGCGGTTCCGACAAGCCGTCGCCCGAACCGGCCGGAATAAAGCAAGAGGGCAGTCGGTCTTTAAAGGTGCTGGAACGACCGACGCTAAACCAATCATTGAGGTCCCGACATGAAGATCTTAGCTTTGGGCGCCACGACTCTGGCGCTGGTTACTTTTGCAAACCTGTCAGCGGCAATGGCACAAGGGCCAAGAGCTTCGGGTGGGAGTAGTTGGCCCGGCATTTCCCGGCCGGCCGCAACAAATCTCGCCACGGCCAGTCCGCACTATGAGCTGCAGTACCACTACACAGGCCACCATCCCCGGTGGGTTGGGGAATGGGTGCTGGTCCGATAGAGGTCAGCCAGGACCAATGCCGATGGGCCAGCCGGCTCCCGGCCGGCCCATCGCGCCCGCTTCCGCCGTGAGCTGAAATGATCCCCCCAATCAATCCCCTTGCACTGTAGGATCAAGCTTTCTAAAGGACAAAGCTTCGATGCCGATCCTCAGGGAAGAATGCGATGCGTTATGTGGCGTGGCTTGCCGTGTTGATGTCGCTGGCGGCCTGCGGCTCGGTCGGCGCGGGCCAATCGGCGACCCTGATCTTGAATAATCCGACGTGGGACCGCGTCAATGTCGAGGCAGTGATCACTACGAGCCCCAATTGCGATAATCGTGATGCCTATGTCTCTACTCAGGAATTTGTGATGACCAAGAACCGCACGCAACGGATCGAGGCGCCAAAGGCCGAGAACATCTGCTGGCGCCACGACAGCAATCCGAACAACCCCGTCGCTGGCGCCTGGTCGGGATGGAGCCGGGCTACAATGTTTCCCGGTCAGACCTACGAAACCGAACTGTAGGGTTCGACCCTCTCGGGTCCGAGCCGACCGCCGTCAAGGCGCGCAGGAAAGATCGGTCCCGGCGAGGAAAGGCTGCATTCCCGAGGCTCCGGAGGGCGGGCACAACACCCACGCCGGAACGCTGCTCGAGAGTGCCGTCGCAGCACCCCCCGAAGACCCGCCGGAACCAGCGCGAGAAGACGATGTCGACCCGGTGACGCCTGGCGTGCCCGATGGGCTGCCCGAGGCCCCACCCAAGGTCCCACCCGAGGTCCCACCCGAGGTCCGACCGGTGGATGAAACGCCTCCGGCGGAACCCGTTGCGGAGCCGCCGGTCGTCGTGCCCGAGGTAGCCTGAGCGGTCGCCGTCGGGGCGACGGAGGTCGCCGGAAACACCGCCGACGCGGAGGTGCCGGTGCCCAGCGTCACGATGCCGTTGCTTGTGACGCCTCCCGGTGTGGCGGCAGTCTGCGCCAATGCCGGGAAGGCGGCCGCAATCGAAACCAGGACTGCGTAGTGAACCGCATCTCTCATGACCCCAGTATCGTGCCCGGCCCCAACCCGCGGGTCAAGTCCGCGGGCCAACGGCCGACGGGCCGAGCCTCGGAATTACCAGTGCGCATTTTTGGCCTCTGTTTCGATGGCGGAATGAACCAGATCGCTGATTTGCGAGCACTATGGATCGTTTATGATCAGCTCCTGGTGGAGGTTTCGGCTTTCCACCGCAGCCGCGTAGGGGACGGCGTCCCAGAACCTCGATTTCGGCAGGTCCGCCGGGGCGTCGAGCTGGAACGGTTTCCACCTCTCGGATGTAGGCGCATCGATCACAGCATGAACGCGGCCTTGCGGCGCGAGCAGCAGAGACAGTGCCTGAATTTCCGAATACCAGGTCATCTCTTTCCAGAGAATAGGATTTCGCGGGGCAGCGATTTCGAGCGCGCTCTGCCACGGAACCCGCCCTTCCCGTCGCTCGATGATTCCCGTTACGGTGCCGAGCGTATTGGCCCACTGCCGGGTCATCATGATTTGGACAACACTCTGTGTGAGCAGCAATCCGCACAAGACCAAAAGAGCAGGCTTCGGTAGCAGGAATTCCGGTTTCATACCACTTTTCCAGCCCGCCCACAGCCCAAACGAAAGCATCGTTGTGCCGAGCACCGGCAACCCACGTCCGCTAAATTGGGCGGCGGGAGCAATGGTCCACTCCGGCCAAAACAGCAATAGTACAGCGGCCAGGATGAAACAGCCGATAGTGGCGGTTAATACAACAACCTGGGATTCCTTACCTTTGCGTGGGACGAGCGTGATACAAAAAATGCTGGCGCAAGAGATAATGCTGGCGCCCGCGGCGAGATTTATTCGCCCGTTTTGCTTGACAAACGCGAGAGCGAAAATGCCATTCAGGAAATCAGCACGATTTGCTGGGTCCCGGGGATGCAGGATGACTGAAATCAGGTAACAGGCCGACCACACCGCGGCACCGGAAATTACGAATCGCGTCGACCGCTCGACCCCCGATGTACCACGTATACGCATCATCGCGATGGCGGCGATCCCGACAAAGAATACAGCTGCAGATTCGTGGGTTATTGCCCCCAATGCGGTTAGAGAAATCGCGAGAAGCGCTCCCCAGACGCTCTGGGTCCGGAATACCACTAGGAAAAAGATTATCCACAGCAAACACGACGCAATCATGCCCTCGCCGATGGCCGCGAGGCTGGTTATCGGCGATAGGCCTACGAGATTGATCAGAGGACCGACGATCCATCCCTTTTCCCCAGGCGGGAGAATCAACCAGCAGCTGGCAGTAAGGATGATGGGCCAACCCAAGGCGCCCAAAGTGAACAGCCGCGCAAGTGTCGGCAAGTCTGTGACCCCGGATCGTATTCCGACGATAAGAAACGACTGCTGGAGGAGCTGAACCACCTTTCGCGCGGGCTCCAGGAGATAAAAATCTTCAGCAGCAAGGACATGCACGATGTAGTTGGAGCCGTCGGCGAACATGCCTCGCATTTCGGACACCGAATACAGCGTGGTGGCCACCGAAAGTATGATTGCCAACAGAAATACGTTTCGGATAGTCACAAGGGTGAAGGCGTTTGGCAGCGCGAACTGTTTACTGTGAACAATTTGGAGGTTTGGCACCAATCCTCTCCTGTGGTGCTTTAGCGAGCTCTCGTTTGGATGATTGGTGTTGCGGACAACCCGACGCTAGCACACCGGCGAAGGCAAGCGCGGCCAGCATTGTCAGATTGGTTCGATGACGCGGTGGGTTTGACCTATAGGAGGCCGACCGCTCGCCGACGGGCGCGCCGGCAGGAACAGTCGGCGCGCCTTGGGCGGCTCCGCAAGGCAAGTAACCGATGATATCCACTGCCCAGGGCAGCGCCAGTCGAACCTTGTTGCCACGGACGCCCAAAGATGGTGAAAATCGCGCCATAACCTCGGGATTCGGAGGGATGTCGGTTCAAAGTGTCAAATGCTTGGGCTCCGAGACCCGAGAACGCGGAATGTCAGATGAGCCCAATCAGTGCCGTTCTTCCGCTCAAAGCATACGGTCGCCGTTATATCGACGATCCGGGACGCTGTCACATCCTCTTTACCTCCCTGGCGACGTTTGCGCCGAACGATATGTTCGAAGACATCTTCGTGGTTGTCCCCGCCCGCGAGCGGGTCCATGCAGAAGCGCTCCGCCGCGACTGGCAATCGCTGCCGCTGGTCGTTATCGATGAAGAGCAGATTCTCCCTACATTTCGCGACCACCTGCTGACACTAAACGCCGGCTGGTACCGCCAGCAAATAATCAAGCTGTGCGCAGCAAATATAAGCAAGACCGAGTTCTTCATTACTTTCGACTCGGACGTCATCCTGACCAAGCCGATCCGTGTAGCCGACATTGTGCGCGACGGGAAAGCGCTGCTCGAACCGGGGGACCGCGCCATTCACTCACGCTGGTGGACCGGATCAGGAGATATTCTGGGTGTACCCGTGGATTTGTCTGCCCCCGGCATGGCAGTCA
This sequence comes from uncultured Alphaproteobacteria bacterium, assembly GCA_963812675.1. GTDB lineage: Bacteria > Pseudomonadota > Alphaproteobacteria > ATCC43930 > CGMCC-115725 > AP-15. The sequence continues at coordinate 59,637 of CAWEWR010000020.1, forward strand.
CCCCTGCTATTCTTTCGCGTACCATCTGCCGTCGACTATTCCAACACTTGGAAGATCGTTCCCAGCAACCGTGGGCAAATCTACTTTTGCGGAGATCCCTGGACAATTTGTTGCTGAAGCGAGCGCGCGATAACTGGAGCGAATACAGTTTGTACTATTTGCTTGCGGAGCACGATAACGTACTGTTTGATTATCATTTTCTGCCATCGTCGGAGAACGCCGAGCGATTACATTGCCGATCCAGCGTGTGGACCAAAGCCCAATTTACCGGCTGGGACCCCAAGTGTTGCTTCGATTGGGATACCGAGGGACTTTTCTTGATCGTTCAGAGCAGCTCGAAGATCTCTTTAGAGCTTCTCTGCCGTGAGCTCAATCCCCATCTGCCGATCACACGACCAGCGACGGTGAGCTTGGCCCACCGTTTGCGGTCCCTTTGGGAAGACATCCGAACGGTCGATGGGGTGTTTTCTTAGTGTGACTGATCAGTCGGCGCGAGCCTGTAAGACGCAGGCGCACGAGGTCGGCGCGGCGAGGGCCGACCCAGAAGCCCTTCCTGCACCGCAATCACGATGCCGGGGCTCGCGATATCTATGTTCTCGCGACGGTAAGCGGTACATATGCGCGGGTGAGGGATCCGCGCTCCATTCTCATCACCGGAGCGAGCAGCGGTATCGGCGCCGCCTTGGCCTGGGCCTACGCTGCGCCCCGAACCCGTCTCGCGATCTGTGGCCGAGATGCTGTCCGGCTCGCCGCCGTGGCGAATCTTTGCCGCGAGCGCGGCGCCGAGGTGATCGAGGCGTGCCTCGACGTTACCGAGGGGGCGGCCGTCGCCGCCTGGGTCCTCAATGTCGACCGCGCCTCGCCGCTCGAGCTGGTGATCGCGAATGCCGGGGTTCAGGGTGGGTTGTGGCGGGATGGCGCCGGCGAAACGCTCGGCGAGTTGCGCCGCGTCATGGAAGTCAATTTCGGCGGCGTCTCGAACACGGTCCATCCGGTGCTTCCGGCGATGCGTCGGCGCGGGCGGGGCCAGGTTGCGCTGATCTCCTCGCTGGCGGCCCTGCGTGGATTACCGTACTCGCCCGGCTATTGCGCGAGCAAGGCGGCAGTAAGGATCTACGGTGAGGCACTGAGGAGCTGGCTGGCGCCGGAGGGGATCGGCGTATCGGTCATCTTGCCGGGTTTCGTCGAAACGCGTCTGTCCGATACGGTTAGCGGACCCAAGCCGCTAATATTGCCGCCCGAACGTGCCGCTAGGATCATTCGCCGCGGCCTGGCTAAGGGACGCCGCCAGATCGCCTTTCCCTATCCGCTCTATCTGGGCATGCAGCTGATGCGAGCGCTCCCGGCGGGGTTGGTCGATCCTATCCTTCGCCGCGTTGCCGTCGATATTGGTCCCTACGCTTGAACATTTCGCCGCCCAGAGGTACCTCAATATCGACGGCCATTGATGTAATTGGCCTCGTAAATCGCAAGGTTCCGACACCTAGTCATGCTCCGCGCGACCGCCTCCAATTGCGTAGGGCACATTGCACCGCATCGCCCGGTCTGCTCATCTTGCGCCAGGAAAGATACCGCCGCCGCCAGTCACTGAACACCCTCGGCTCCCTAAGCGGGAGCAAAGCAATTTGGATCGCCACGCGACAAACCCCGTGCACGCCGTCGAGCACGACATTCCAGACGCGATCCATCGACGACAAGGGGTGAACGAGATAGCTGAGCCTGCGCTGCTCGGCCCCCGCGAGCCAGGCGAACCGCGCGAGCCGGCGGGGCGGCCATGACTGCGCTCTCGTCAAGGGATCAAATGATGGATCCTTCGGTATCGGGCGCCAATGGACCCGCTCCCCGTTCGCCCGGCCAAAGCTCGATGACCCGAACACCGGGATCTCATCAATCCGATCGAAGGGGTAAAGCAACGGGTCTAGCCCGAGGAAATCGATGACCCTTGCAATCTCGCGGGCCGGATCCGCGGCGAGTTCTTCGAACCGGATTAGCAGGCAGCGATGGCCGTCGACACCCGCCAAAAAGGACAAGATGCGGCGGACGGAACGGCGCCAGGCGAGCATGGCCTCTTCATACGGCCAGCCGAAACTCCTGCGCCCCAATTCGACCGTCGCCGGCCCGTCCCGCACCAGGACCACCACGTGAGCATTCGGAAACAAGGTGGTAGCAGCCGCGATTCCTTCGGTCGTGGGAGAGCGGAGCATCAGCCGGCGATCGCTGACCGGTCCCTCCTCATCCGGGTCAGGGTCGGCAAATCGCAATAACGCAGTGCCGATATGCGCCGCTAAGCCAGATGGTCCGCGCAGGCGCGAGCTCCACCAATCGTCCCAGCTTTCGGCGACCGATCGGCAAAAGTTTAGCAACGTCTCACTATTGGCAAGAAACATATCTTCCGGAAACCTAGACTTTCGGCATCGCGGATGCAGCGAGAGCAAGGCTTCCAGGTAATTCGACCCGCTGCGGGGGCACGCGGACAACAGGATTATCGGATTGTGCCGCTGAGCCTTGTTCTGCTCCGGGAGATGATCCTCAGGCCGCTCGCGATTGCTCGCCGGGCGATCCGCGGCGACGGGCTCGTGCAGCCCTGCTGACATTTGCTCCCCCACAGAGCCGACAACCTCTAGCGAGCGCTTCGCCAGAGCTCGCCGAGGCTGGCGGCCAACCCGTATCCGGCCGTTCGGTGATACGGCGAGCCTTCCGGCAACATCCCCATCACCCGATCATGCGCCGCAGCCAAATTATGATACGGGATGCCAGGAAACAGATGATGCATGGCGTGAAACCGCAGCCCGACCGGCGCCCATAGCGGGATCAACCAGGAGCGCCGCGGATAGTTCAGTGAATCGAGCAATTGTTGGGTGGTCGTCATCGGATTACCGACCGAGCGGTAGCGATGCGCCGCCAAGGTGCGCAAGCTGTTCAGGAGCAGGCCGGCCGCGCTGATCAGGTATAGTTGCACCAACAGCTCCGTGTTTATCAGCCCTGAAACGAGGGCAGCGGCGATTGCGAGGAGGTAAGCGAAGACACCGGCTTCCTGGAGGCGCCAGCCGTGTGCCTCCTGCCGAGATGGCGGGTCACGGCGATAACGCGGATCGACGACCAGGGAAGAGACGTTAACTGCGACCCATTCCCAAATCCTCGGGTTGAACCAAGAGAGCGGCCCGAGTATCCCGAATCGGAGCGCACCCGCCGGGAGCCCGAGAAAGCTGGACGACGCAAACATCACTATACCGATGCGATTGCCGGAGTGCCCCCAGGGCATGTATTCCCCGTCCTTCGCGGTGCCGTAGGCGCGTCGCGCGTGGTGATCGCGATGCGAGCCATAGAGAAAGCTGGGCACCAGCAAGGGGATGCCGCACAGCAGATTCCACGCGATGCGGAACCCCGGGACGCGGCCCGGGGACAGGTGAGCCAGTTCGTGGATGAACACGACTGCTCGATACAGAGAGAGAACTGCAACCACGGCACCGAGAAGCTTGAGCGGGTTGTTCAACGGCAGGGCCACGCTGGCCGCAAAGCCGGCGTAGAAGCAGGTGATCGAGGTGAGGAAATCGATCCAGTAGAGAGCGGGTCTCGGAACCAACAAGTCGTCAAGCGCGCGCCGGAGATGCCTTATCGGCAATTCGCCCTCGATGGCTTCGAGCTGACCCTGAGACGCAGCCAGGTTGCCGCGAGCTTTCGGGCGCTCAGACCTCGTCACTGAGTAGTGTAACCGCGTCAAACTCTCCTCATTGGCGGGCTAAGACGAGTGGCACAAACGACTTCTTGGAATCTCGGTTTTCCTATACGGTCCGACCTCGAAGAGGCCGCTGTTGGGTGGCGGACTTAATCTCAGGCTGGCTGTTTCTTCGCTCAGACGCTGATGAATAGCGCTCGCTCGCTCGGCGCACCAGATACCGCTTACGCTAATCCCACGCCCGAACGGACCCCGGCGAGAGGTAGCCCTATCGAGGTGACCGCACTCCGCGGCCGGCGCGATCGCAACCGCTTTGTCGACCTGCCCTATCGCCTCCATCGCGATGATCCGAACTGGATCCCGCCGCTGCGTCGCGACGTGCATCGGGTGCTCGACCGGAGCCGGAACCCGTTCTTCGATCATGGCGAGGCCTGTTTCTGGCTGGCATGGCGCGACGGGGTACCGGTCGGGCGCATCAGTGCGCAGATCAATTACCTCCATCTCGAAACCCATCGCGACGAGACCGGCAATTTTGGCTTGCTCGAGGCGATAGACGACCAGGCCGTTTTTGCTGCCTTGCAGCGCGCCGCCGAGAATTGGCTGCGGGAGCGTGGAATGCGTCGCATCCTGGGCCCGTACAGCTTATCGATGAACGACGACATCGGCGTTCTGGTTTCCGGTTTTGAAACCCCGCCCATGGTCGGCATGCCCTACACACCTCCCTACTACGGCCAACGCCTCGTCGCAGAAGGGTACGTCAAGGCCAAGGATCTGCACGCGCTGCGGGTCACGCTTGCCGATATCGTAACAAGGCACCTCCACCAACTCGAACGCGTTACCGCGCGACTCCGTGCGGAAGGGCGGATCGCCGTGCGCCCTCTCGATCCCGCCCGCTTCGCCGAGGAAATGCGGCTGGCTCTCGATATCTATAACGAGGCCTGGACCCAGAATTGGGGGTTCCTGCCTGTGACCGAACGCGAAGCCAAACAGATCATCGATCAGCTGGCGCCGGTTCTTCCGCCGCAAAGTGTGGTCTTCGCGCTTGCCGATGGCGAGCCAGCGGCGATGCTGGTCGCCCTCCCCAACCTCAACGAGATCGTCGCCGATCTCGACGGCAAGCTGTTTCCGATCAACTGGCTCAAACTGTTGTGGCGGTTGCGCTTTCGCAAACCAAGAACGGCGCGGGTGATGCTGACCGGGGTGCGGCAACGGTATCGCAGATCGGCATTGAGCATGGCGCTCGTCACGTTGATGCTGGGCGAAATCTTGGACGCCGCGCGCCGGGCAAATATTGAGATGGTCGAGTTCTCATGGATTCTGGAAGATAACAAACCTTCCCTCGAAGGCTGCCACGCGATTGGCGCGCAGCTCAATAAGCTCTATCGAATCTACGCCAAGGCTCTGTAAGGTAGACCCATCGCATGCCGACCCATGCGTGACCTATGCGGCGGAAAGAGCTTTGGTATTGGCCGGCTGAGGGGCGCTCCATAGACCAACGTCGATATTCTCGATCTGCCGATCGATTTGGGCGATCACCTGGCGCGAGAAGGGGCCGTGATGCAAATAGAGGGCGCTCATCATCACCAGAAACCGCAAGGCCCGAGGGTTGTGGGTGGCGGTGTCGAGGACGCTCTTCCAGAATTGCCCCGCTGTTCCGGGACCCGCATCCGGTAAGCGCCAAACCAGCCGGCCCAGCAAGCGCAGGTCGCGCAACGTTTGCGGGAGCGATGCCTTGAACCTGGGCTTCCCGCACCTGAGCATGCGGCCGACACGGCGCACGCGGCCGAAATAGGCAGCCGGATCATAGACTGCGTCCAGCACCGCCCGGTAATCCGCGAGCACGTCACGGCGCGGGCGTTTTGTTTCAAAGTTGAGACCGATCGTGCATTGATCGCCCGTATCCTGCGGGCCGGGTGCATCAGAACCCGGAAAGAGGCGCCCCTCGCGCAGCAGCCGACGCCCCAATTGCGTTGTGGGCAGTGCGTACAGCAACCCGACCGTGCACACCGGGATCGCCGTATCCTCGATGCACTCGATCATCCCCTCGGCGGTATTGCCCTTTTCGGTGTCAAAACCCACGATGAAGCCGGCGAATACGAAAATGCCGGCATTGTAGATTTTGTGAATGCTCTCCTGCAGGCTGCGCCGGGTGTTCTGCTTCTTTCGCATCGAGACCAGAGTGTCGGTATCGGGACTCTCGATCCCAACGAAGATTCCAAAGAAATTCGCTGCTACCAAGGCGCTGAGCAATTCGGCATCGTCAGCCAGATTTATCGACGCTTCGGTCGAAAACTCAAACGGGAAGCTCTTCTTGTTCTGCCAAACCTGTAAATCCGGTAGAAATTTCTTGAGAGCCTTCTTGTTGCCGATCAGATTGTCGTCGACAAAATCGACGTGGCCGCGGTAACCAAGTGTGTACAAGGTGTCGAGCTCAGCCAAAATCTGCTGGTTTGTCTTGGTTCGCGGCACTCGGCCGTATAGCTCGATGATGTCGCAGAACTCGCAATTGAACGGGCAACCGCGCGAGAACTGGATGCCGACGTGGAGATAATGCTCTAGCTTTAAGAGATCAAAGCGCGGCGTCGGGCTCCTCGTGACGTCGGTCTGCCCCATCGGCGCCTCAAAAACGCCTTCCTCGGCTCCGCCCCGCCACGCAGCGACGAAATCCTCCATGATCTCCTCGGCTTCTCCGAGAACCCGGAAGTTCGCGCTGCTATAGATAGCCGGCGTCGAGGTAACATCGGGGCCGCCGACCACGACGGGCTTTCCCCGCGCGCGGCACATCTCGATGATGCGGAGGGTATCGGGCTGCTGAAAGAGCATTCCCCCTGTCATTACCAGATCGGCCCATTCGAGGTCGGCCTCGGCGAGAGACTCGGTGTTGCGATTGACGAGCCGCACCTCCCAGGATCGCGGGAGCAGCGCAGCAACAGTAATCAGGCCAAGCGGCGCCGCCGGATAACGCGCCCCCGTCAATTCGCATGTCGCCCGGTAATTCCAGAACGAATCGGCATTGAAACGCGGAAATATCATCAGCACCTTGCAGGCGTCGATCGTCATCTCCTAACCCTTTCAATACCGAGATCCGACAGTCGGCCATTCACCCGGGACGGCCGCCAAACCGCCGCCACTCTTCATCGACGATGGCGATGGTCCACCGGATCTGGTCTTCGCTGTGGGTACCGTTGATGAAAAATCGCAACCGTACCGCGCGCTCCCTCACCCCCGGATAGAGGATCGGCTGCACGTCGATCCCCCGTTTTAAAAGGGCGTTGGTCAAACCGACGCACCGCTTCGTATCGCCGACGATCAGCGGTACGACCGAGACCCCCTTGCTGGAGCCGGTCGGCAGCTGCCTTTCGCGTGCCAGTTCCAAGAACAGCCCAGCGCGCCGGCGCAGCTCCGCTACCCGTTCGGGCTCGGCTGCCATCACCTGGAGCGCCGCGAACGCGGCCGCAGCATTGGCCGGCGAGAGGCCGACGCTGAAGACAAAGCCGGGGGCGTTGAATTTGAGATTTAGAATCAGCGCGCGCGAGCCCGCTATATATCCGCCGCAACTGGCGAGCGATTTGCTGAGCGTGCCCATCCAGATGTCGACATCGCTGCCGGAAAGCCCGAAATGCTCGCGAATGCCGCGCCCCCTTGCCCCCAATACTCCGAGCGAGTGCGCCTCGTCGATCATCAAAAAGACTTTGTGGCGTTCACGCAGCTCGACGAAGCGCGGCAGGTCGGGGAAGTCTCCGTCCATGCTGTAGACACCTTCGAGGATCACCACCACGCGCTCGTAGTGACGACGATGACGTTTCAGCAGATCGTCGAGCATCTGCCAGTCATTGTGCCGAAAGGCGATGCGTCGAGCACCCGAGAGCAGCGCGCCCATTTGAATGCTGTTGTGGACGAGCTTGTCGTGCAGGATCAGATCCTTCGGCCCGAAAAGGTGCGCGATCGTCGTGACGTTGGTCCCATGCCCGCTGACAAAGGCGAGACAGGCCTCTGTGTCGAGAAGCTCGGCGAGTGCGCCTTCGAGTTCGATGTGGATGGGTCGTTCGCCGCCGACGATGCGGCTCGCCGACACCGACGTGCCGTAACGGTCGAGCGCGTCGGCGACAGCCGCCTTCAGGGCAGGATGGCCGGAGAGCCCCAGGTAATTGTAGTTGGAGAAGCTGATATACTCGCGGTCGCCGATCCGGGTGGTGTCTCGCACGAGGCCCTGGTGAAAGCGGAAATAGGGAACTCCGCCGATGTCGGGCGGCTCGAGCTCGGCCATGCGCGCCAGCAGGTTCAGATAAGCCGGATGCAGATCGAGGCGGTAATGCGATTCGGGAATCGCAGTGTCGTCTAGGGCGGTCGCGTCTGATATGGACGCAAGAGGCGCACGGGCGACGCGCTGGCGCATCATGCGATTGGCCAGCTCGCGCTTTTGGTCGGAGGAAGAGTATTTGAGCAGTGCCGTTGCAGCTTTGGTCAAAGGGTGCGTTCCTTTGCTCGATCGAGATCATCTTCCAAGAGCCGCCCCAACGAAGCGACGAGTTCAGGCTCGGTTGACGGTTTGAGTTGGTCCCGATCGGCGACGAGATGGGCCGCCGGTGGGGGCGGGCCGCTTGCCGGCCCGATTCCTGAGTGATCGATAATGCGCTGTGCGAGCTTCGCGACAGTCGTCGCGTCCATCAGCTCCAGCGTCGGGATGACGATCCCGAACTGCTTTTCCAACCCCAGCTGCAACTCCACCAGCATCAATGAGTCCATACCGAGATCCAGGAGCGACCTGTCGGCCGTTAGCTTTGCCGGGGCCATCCCGACGATACCGGCGACATGCTTGATCAGGAGCTGCTCGGCAACAGAAACTGCCTCACCGCGCGGGAGCCCGGCAAGGTGCGCGCGGAATTCCTCGATATTTCCGCCGGCGCCTTCACTCGCCGGGTCGTTCAAGAACTCTCGCACCAAGGCGAATTTCGGAGCTTTCGCTACTCCTGGCAAAATCGCGAGCCGTGACCAGCTCATCTCGGCCAACGCGACCTGCGGCGCTCCGGAGCGAATCGCTTGCTCCATCCGGTCGAGCGCATGCGCCGGTGCGAGCAGCTTCACACCGAGCCGTTCGACGAGCATCCGCGCCACGACAGCGTTACGCGCCAGGTGCCCAACATCCCCGATCGCCCCCCAGGCAACCGCCAAGGCCGGCAGGCCCACCCCGCGCCGATAGCCGGCCAGAGCTTCCAGATACAAATTAGCCGCGACGTAGTTGGCTTGTCCCTCATTGCCGAACAGGGTCGTCGCCGACGAGTACATAATGAAAAAATCCAGCTGCCGATCGAGCGTGTGGTGATGCAAGTTCCAAGCCCCGGCGATTTTCGGTCGCAAGACGTCGCAGAAGTCCCGTTCGGTCATCTTGACCAGGCTCGAATCCTGGATAGCTGCCGCGCAGTGTATGATGCCGCGCAGTGGCGGCATTTCGCGCTGCATGTGAAGCAGCAGCTCGGCAACCTGGTTCGCATCAGCAACATCGACGGCAAATTCGCGAACCGCGGCGCCGTCTTGCCGCAACCGTTCGAGTGCCGCGGCTGCATCGGGTGGGGTGGTCTCGCTGCGCCCGATGACGGCGAGATGACGGGCACCCTTCCGGACGAGCCACTCAGCGGTTGCAAGACCGAACCCGCCGCGCCCGCCGGTGACGAGATAGCTGACTGCGGGCGACAGTTGCAGCCCGGTTTCAGGTCGGCGCGGGGCGATCGCGGAATGATCGACCCCACTCATCGAGAGAACAATCTTGCCGATATGGCGCGAGTGCTGCATGCAGCGGAACGCTTCGACGGCTCGCGCGACCGGAAAGACCCGGTGCGGCAGCGGGACAAAAACACGCTGATCGAGAAGCGGCGCAAGCTCCGCAAAAAGCTGTTTGAAGAGAGCGGGACGGTCGACCAGCAGCCGATCGAGATCCACCCCGAAAAACTGGATGTTGTTGCAGAAAGGCTGCAGCCCGAGTTTGCTATTGGCGTAGAAGTCGCGCTTGCCGAGCTCCACAAAGCGCCCGTAGGGCCTGAGGATGGAAAGGCCTTTGTGGATGGCTTCCCCTGCCACCGAATTCAGAACTACGTCGACACCCTCGCCGTGAGTAATTTCGCGAATGTCGTCCGCGAAGGCGAGCGAGCGAGAATCGACGACATGATGCGCGCCAATCCGGCGGAGAAACTCGCGTTTCTCGACCGACCCGGCGGAAGCGAAAATTTCGGCGCCGACCCAGTGGGCATATTGGACGGCGGCCAAGCCGACGCCGCCCGCGGCCCCGTGAATCAGGATCCGCTCTCCCTTCCGCAATCGGGCGAGGTGGTGCAGCGAGTAATAGACCGTCAAGGCGGCGACCGGGAGCGTCGCCGCCTCCTCGAAGCTCATCGACGCCGGTTTTTTGAACAGGCCGTTGGCGGGCGCAACGAGATGGGACGAGAACGCATTACTGGCGATGCCGAACACTGCGTCTCCAGGGCGAAAGTGATCGACGCCGTCGCCTACCGCAGTGACTTCGCCCGCGAACTCCATCCCAAGCGTCGCACCCGCGAACCCACCCTCGAACGCTTCCTCCGGCAGCAACCCGATCCGCTGCAGGACGTCCCGGAAGTTGAGACCGGCCGCCCTGACGTGCGCGGTGACCTCTCCGGCAGCGGGCCGCGGGATCGCGATCCCCTGCAGGACGACGCCTTCCTGCGCTTCGCCTTGCGCGAAGGTCAATCTAAACCCGATTTCGCCGTCGGCGTCATGAGAGGCGGGCTCGGCCATTCTCCGCATCAAGCGCGGCACATAGCGTGCCCGACCGCGCAAGAGGACTTCGTCCTCGTCGTCGCGGTGGAGCAGCTCTTCGACCAGCGCCTCACCCGCCCTTGCCGCGGTCGCCTCGGGATCGAGGTCGATCAGCCGGCAGGAGATATCGACCCGCTCGTTGATCATCGTGCGTGTGAGGCCCCAAAGCGGAGCTTGCCAAGGGCGTATGCATCCGTCCGACTGGTCCGGCATCGGCATCGCGCCCGACGTGACGACTGTCAGTCGCGCGGACGCCGCCAGCCCCGCTGCGATCATCGCCTGTACAGCGACCAGCAGGTCGAAACTGCCGTGCCGCTGCGCCGCCAGCGGGTCTGACGGCACTGCTTCAGCAGTTCCCCGCAGGTGCAGAACGTGAAGCGGGCCGACGCCGTCTGCCGCGAGGATGTGGAAGAGCCGCGCATAGGCGTCCGAGTCCCCGCACGGAACGTCGAACCGGTCGAGGCCGAGACGATCAAAGGAATGACCGGCCTGGGCGATCACGACGCGCTGTCCCAGCCGATCGAGCTCGCGGATCACTGTGCCCGCGGGATCGGCGGCAATGTCATCGGCGAGTAACAGCCAGGTGGCCGAGTCGATTTCGCGACGCATCGGCAAGCGCGGCGTCGCCGACGGCTTGCGTCCGATCAGCACGGTCCGGGCGGCGATTGGGTCGTCATAGCCGAGCGAAAGCACCTCCTCAAAGCGGGCGTCGAGGACGGTCCTCTCCCAGTCGCTCTCGCCCAGGTGATCGGAGGGCATCCCCAAGACGAGATCCAGAAAACCGCGCTCCTTCGGGACCATCAGCAGGAGAAGCCCGCGTGGTTTGAGCAACATGCGAATGGCGGCGAGATCCCGGTCATGATCCGGCCGGGCGGCGGGCGCCATCCCGGCGACGATCAGATCGTATTGCTGGTCGGTGAAACCTTGTTCGGCAATATCCCTGCCGAGATCCAGCACCGCACAACGAAGACAAGACAGGGCTGCGAAACGGGCTTCCGCCCGCGCGACCGCCGCCTCGCTCGGATCGGTAAAGGCGTACTCGACGCGATCGGAAGGCACCGCCGCGAGCAACGCCGCCGTGAGCCCGCCGGTCCCACCACCGACCTCGAGAATACTCAGCGGGCGGATGCGCGGGATCATCTGGTACAGCCGTCGCACCACCTCGGCTGCTATATTGTTCGCCCTACGGAACAGCGGGTCGGAATCATAGAGCTGCTCGACCGCGTCAAAGCCGCGCTCGCCAGAAACCAAATCGCCCGGATCGATCTCCGACCGCAGGATCCCAGGGAGCGCCGCACCGTATCGCGCGATCAGCTGCAAGCTCGCAAGGTGAGCGGGATAGCGGGCGATCGCCTGGCGCCAGAGGGCTTCCGCCGATGCTGTAGAACCAATCTCGGCGAGGCGCCATTCGGCCTGATCGCGTTCGGCCAATCCCGCCTGATGGGCGAGGGCGAGAACCTTGCCAAGGTAAGGCTCTTGTTCGGGCGCGATTCGTCGCTCTGCGACGAGCTGCGAAACAATGAACCGACGCCGGCCGAGAGCGCTCGTCAACGCCTCTGCGCCATAGGCTGCAGCGACGCGATCGAGGAAGACCTGAGTCTCTCTGTCGCGCTCGCACTCACCGCTTGTCGCCGCAAGAGGCGACGCCAGCGTCTGCGGCGGCGGCAGGTCCGTGGCACCATCATCGTCGAGCGCCGAAGACCGCAGTTGATAGCGCCACTGATAGGCTGGGATTTCACTCGGACCGCCCAGATCGACACGGCGCAGGCGCAAGCCCTCGATCTCGGCTATCGTTTCCCCATTGGGGCCAAGCACCAGAAAATGGCCGACGATCGAGCGAGCCGCGGACTGAACCAGCCTCATATGGCACCAGGCGATCCGCTCACCCCCGCCATAGAAACGGATCCGCTCCGCCTTGCTCGGGACAAAGACGACCCGGGCCTCCTCATCCAGCTGATCGGGAATAGTCGCAAGGGTCACCTGGAGGCAGGCATCGAGCAAAGCCGGGTGAATACGATACTCGCCGAGTTCGGTCACGATCGGCGCGGGCGCGACGATGCGTCCGAGCGCCTCATTCTCAGCGGTCCAGACCTCCGCGACCCCCTGGAAGGCAGGCCCGTAGATCAGGCCGTGGGCAGCGAAGCGACGATAGAGCTCAGCGCCATCGACCCACTTTCCCATTCGCTGCTGGAGCGCCTCGACGGAGACGGTCCGTTGCGATGGGCCGCTCGCCAGAGGCACCGCACGGGCGACCGCGACAGGAGGCAGCATGGTTCCCGGTGTCTCGCCGCTCCGCAAACGAAAGCTGCCGTCCTCGATCGCCAGTCCCACCTCGACCAAGGGCATCACGCCGGCAGTCATCAAGACCGGACGCCTGATCTCGAAGGCTTCGATCTCGGCCCCAGCACAATCATTAGTTAATAAAACGGCCGAGATCGCCATCTCGATATAGGCTGTCCCCGGCAGGATCATGCTGTCTTGAACGACGTGATCGGCGAGCCAGGAAAGCAGGGCCGGATCGAGACGGTTCTTCCAGGTCCCGTCCGTGGTAGCCAGACGCTTCCCCAATAGCGGGTGTTTGAGCGTGCTCAGCGGCACTCCGACTTCACTGTCATTCTCGGAAAACCAGTAGTGCTCCCGCTGCCAGGGGTAGGCAGGAAGCGGCACGAAGGCCCCATCGCCCAGATCGAGAGCATTGTAGTCAATCGCGACACCGGCGGCATAACAGCGCCCGAGCGCCAGCCACAGCGCATCGCGCTCGGGCTCGTGCCGTCGCAGCGTCGGGATCGAAATTCCCTGACCGCCGGCAGCCTTCAGACATTCGCGGAGATACCTGTCGAGTATGGGATGCGGGCCGATTTCGAGAAAGACATTGAAGTCCTCGGCCTCCAAGGACGCGATCGCGGGCGCAAACTGAACAGGTTTGCGGATATTGTCCCACCAGTATGCCGCATCGAGCTGACGCCCCTCGAGCGTCGTACCGGTAACTGTAGAGACGAAGCGCAGCCGGCCGTCTCGCGGTGCCAGCCCATCGAGCCGATCCAACAGGCGCTCGCGGATCGGGTCCATGCAGCGGCTGTGGAAGGCATAATCGAGGTTGAGGGGACGATAGAAGACCTGGTTCGGCTCGAGCTCGGCCCCGAGCGCGTCGATCGCGGCGGCATCACCCGAAACCGTCACCGAGTTGGGGCTGTTGATCGCGGCAATCGTCAATCGCTCGCCGTAAGGGGCAATGGCTAGGGCGGCCTTTTCGGGCGATAGCCCGAGGGCGGCCATCCGACCGGTCCCGGCGGTTCGCCCTTGCGCGCTGCTGCGCTCGGCGATGACCCGGCAAGCTTCGCCGAGCGACAGAATGCCCGCCGCGTAAGCCGCCGACACTTCCCCGACACTGTGGCCGAGCACGGCATCGCCTTCGATCCCGTGCGCCGCCAGCCATTCGAGCATGGCTACCTGCACCGCGAAGAGCGCCGGTTGCGCAATCTCCGTTCGATCGAAGAGGTTTGGCGGTTCCGCCGATTGAAGCGCGCTTGTTACCGACCATCCGACCAGCGGGCGGAGTGCGGCATCGATCCGCCCGATACGCTCGCCAATGAACGGATCGGCGAGCAGGTCCCGCCCCATTCCGCGCCATTGCGCGCCGTTTCCCGAAAACACCAGCGCCAATCGAACCGGCGCGGTGCGAGCATGCCCGTGGGCCAGTAACGGAGGCGAATCGCCGGCAGCATACGCCTCGAGCCGGGCAGTGAGCTCTTCATGGGTCTGGCCAAAGGCGGCGAGCCGATGCTGGTGATGGCTCCGCCGGGTGGCGGCGCTGTGACACAAGGCCGGTAACGGCGGCGGCGTCGGCGATCGCAGCAGTTCGATGTAGCGCAGCGCCAGGCTCTTGAGGGCGTCCGCATCATGCGCCGAGACCAGCAGCGGCCGGATCTCCCGGTTTTCTGTCGCCGCGCTTCGATGCGCCGCGGTGAAAGCAGGGGGCTCCGGGTTGCGAAGGACGACATGGGCATTGGTGCCCCCGAACCCGAACGAGTTGACACCCATCGTCAGGCGACCTGGCGGCAGGTCCGTGTACTCCGAAACGACGGAGAGATTGAGTTCCTCGAACGGGATCTGTGGATTGGGAATCGTAAAATGCAACGTGCGCGGGATCGCATGGTGACGGAGCGCCAGAACGACCTTGAACAGCCCGGCCATCCCCGAGGCAGGTTCGAGGTGGCCGATATTGCTCTTGACCGAGCCGATTCGGCAGCGATCGCCGGGTGCCCGCGAAATGCCGAGCACGCCTCCTATCGCAGCACATTCGATCGGGTCGCCGACACTCGTCCCGGTCCCGTGGGCCTCGATGTAGGTGATCTCGCCCGGGTCGATCGCGGCGTCGCGGTACACTCGGCGCAGCAACGCCTCCTGCGCCGCTTGGTTCGGCATCGCCAACCCGTTGGTGCGGCCATCAGAATTGACGCCCGAACCGACGATGACGGCGTGTACCGGATTGTTCTCGGCAATCGCCTGGGCGAGCGGTTGCAGGATGACGACCGCTCCGCCTTCCGACCGAACATAACCGTCGCCTGCTGCGTCGAAGGGGCGGCATCGGCCGGTTGGCGACAGCATGCGGGCCTTTGAGAAACCGACGCCCGCCGACGGCGACAACAGCGCGTTGACCCCGGCCGCGATCGCCAGGCTCGATTCGCCCCGCCACAAACTGACACAAGCTTCGTGCACCGCGACCAGCGATGATGAGCAGGCGGTGTCGACAGCAAAGCTCGGACCGTGCAGGTCGAACACATATGATATTCGATTCGCCGCATTGCTGATCGCGCTGCCGGACATGACGTAGGGGTCGACCTGGTTCGGCTCGTCGCGCTGCATTGCGGCGTAATCGGACAGCGAGATCCCGACAAAAACACCGGTCTGCGATCCGCCGAGTCGCTCCGGAGCGATGCCCCCGCTCTCCAGCGCTTCCCAGGTCAGCTCCAAAAGAAGGCGTTGCTGTGGGTCGATTCGCCGCGCTTCGCGCGGGGAAATCCCGAAAAACCCGGCATCGAACTTGTCGATATCCGCGATAAATCCGCCCGCGCGCGTATACATCTTACCGGGCTTGGCCGGGTCAGGATGGAAGTACTCCTCGACGTCCCAGCGGTCATCGGGTATCTCGCCGACAGCGTCCTTCCCCGCTTTGAGCAGGGACCAGAATTCCTCCAAGTCGGCAGCGCCTGGGAATCGACACGCCAACCCGACCAGGGCGACGGGAAAAGTTGGTTCCACGTCGTTACTTTCTGTAGGCATGCAGCCTCATGCTCCCTTGGTTATCCGTGCGCTTTCTTAGGGGTTAGACGCTATGGCACCCTGCGGTTTTACGTAGGGGTCGGATCGAAACTCCCCGGTGATCAAACTCAACGCATGAATAAACATCAAGTCCGTCAGCCCGGTGGAGATTGGAGACTAAAGCTGAGGCGCGACGGGAGCGGCGGCTTGGGGGAATGGTCGGCGGTGTGCACAGCAAGGATGCGCGATCGGCGGCGTGGCGGATGTGCTTCGGCCCTCGATGACCGGCTCTATCACTTCCGCCTGGCCTCCTCGCGCCAGGCCTCGACGACACGCTGGACAGCCGCGGTTCCCCCATCCCGGTATGTCCGTTCCCGACGAGACACAGACTTGTACCGGGCTGATGTTGTCAAGCTCGAAATAACCAGCTGTGCGTCAATGCGCGTCGCATGCTCACCCGAGCTCAAGACGGCGACCGGCGCTATGTGTAGAGACGTGCTGTCAAATCGAGCAACGCGCGCTCGGCAAAGGCGGGGGCGATCAACGAAATCCCGAAGGGGAGCCCGTTTTTGCGAAAGCCCGCAGGAACCGAGACTGCCGTCAGATCGAGCAGGTTCACGAAATTTGTATAAAGACCGAGATTGTCGTTGAGGCGAAACGGGTGGGCCTCAACGGCGGCTGTCTCATAGATCGTGCCGGTGGTCGGCAGCAGCAGCACGTCGATCGACCCGAATACGAAATCGGCCTCGCGCTTCAGCCGCGCCAGCTCGTATCGGGCGCGATAGGCGTCGAGAGCGCTGTAATGCCGGCCCCTCTCGATGATCGAACGGGTCACCGGGAGAATCGCATCCGGGTTATCATCGAGAAGGGATTCGGTTGCGTGGAGGCGCTCGGCCAACCAGGGGCCACTGTAAAGGAGGCGGCCGGCATCGCGAAACGGCGCGAAGCCCGTCTTCACCCGGTTTCCGCCGACCTGCTCGAGCTTGGCTATCACCGCCGCAAAGAGGGATGCGGCTTCCCGATCACCAAAAAAGTCGAGATCGCCCGCTGGCGGCACGCCAAATCGGGGCTTTGGACCAAAGCTCCGCAGTTCCGCAGGCGAAGCTTCGCGGGCGAGCGGATCGTGCGAATCAAAACACGCTGCAACATCGAGCACCGCGCTGGCATCCTGCGCCGAAAGCGCAAATACCGAGACGCAGTCGAGCGACCGGCAGGCCGGGACCACACCGCGGGTGCTGAGCAAGCCCCGTGTCGGCTTCAGCCCGACGATATTGTTGAAAGCTGCCGGAACGCGTCCCGAGCCCGCCGTATCGGTGCCGAGCGCAAAGCTTACGAGCCCGGTGGCCACCGCCACCGCCGAGCCGGAGCTCGAGCCGCCGGGTATGTAGCGCGCATCGAAGGGATTTCGCGGCACCCCGTAGGGCGAGCGCGTGCCGACCAACCCGGCGGCAAACTGGTCGAGGTTGGTTTTGCCGACGAGCACGGCGCCGGCCGAAACCAGTTGCCGCACAACCGGAGCGGTTTCCGATGGGGTATAGGCGAATGCCGGACAAGCGGCGGTGGTCGGCAGGCCGGCGACATCGATGTTGTCTTTAACGGCGAACGGGATGCCGAAGAGCGGCAAGCGCTTGATCAAATCGGAATCTGCGCCTGCAGCGGCGTCGAGTTTAGCTGCCTGCTGCCTCAGTGAGGCGTCGCAGGTTCGGGCGATCCACAGCGCCGGATCATCCCAATTTGCGATGCGCGTCAGCACCCCATCGAGCAGTTCGGTTGCCGAAAGCTGAGCGCCGAGAAAGGCCGTCCGCAGCCGCCCGATTTGCAAGGGCTCTTCAACCATCAACTAAACGCCACAATCATTGGCACAGCATTTGAAATAGTCGGGATCGAGCGTCAACAAGAGGATAGCGCTATGGCCGAACGATACGTCGCGGCCGACCCGTATCCCTGGCCTTTCAACGGGGATCTGCGGCCCGAGAATACGGCTCTCATCGTAATTGATATGCAAATCGATTTCTGTGGCATCGGCGGCTACGTCGACCGGATGGGGTACGATCTGTCGCTGACCCGCGCGCCGATCGCGCCGATCGCAACGGTGTTGGCAACGATGCGGCGCCACGGCTTTTATATCCTGCACACCCGCGAGGGCCACCGGCCGGACCTTTCTGACCTTCCGGAGAACAAACGCTGGCGTTCGCGGCGGATTGGCGCTGGGATCGGCGATTCCGGCCCGTGCGGCCGCATTCTGGTGCGCGGCGAGCCCGGATGGGAGATTATTCCCGAGCTGGCGCCGCTTCCGGGCGAGCCGATCATCGACAAGCCGGGCAAGGGTTCGTTCTGTGCCACCGATCTTGAACTCATCCTACGGCTGCGCGGCATCGCCAATCTCGTTCTGACCGGCATCACCACCGATGTGTGTGTTCACACGACGATGCGCGAGGCGAATGATCGGGGGTTCGAATGTCTGCTGCTGGAAGATTGCTGCGGCGCGACCGACCGGTCGAACCATGAGCACGCGATCAAGATGGTCAAGATGCAAGGCGGGGTCTTTGGTACCGTCGCGGACTCGACCGCGCTGCTCAGACTCCTCGGTTCTAGTCTGATCGGCCTGTAGCTGCGGTGGAACCGGCACCGACGAGATGACAGCAAGGCCCCGTTCCGAGCCGAGTTTAGGCGCCGAAAATGCCAATCGCGGCTTCCGGCATTCCGGAATAATAACCAAAGCAACGTAGAGCCGATATGGCACGCCGATCACTCTCTGAGTCAAGTTGGCGGAAGGCCAAAGACCGCATAAATTAACTATTCTGTCAAAAAAGTGTCCGAGGAGGTATTGAATCGCGCTGAACGGCCAGGCGCGTGCCGTATATTCAGGTATTCCGCGTACAACCAACAAGGCAGTCGTCTTGGCCGCGACATGGAGCCACAGTTGGAACCTTACGATTAGACGAGCGTTTTTTCGGCTAATCTCTTAAAAGGGTGCCATAGCGGATGAGGGTGAGCTTCGATGTCGACTTCAATTGAGAGAGTTCGGGCGTACCTGGACACGTTGGAGGCTGACCGGCGGGCGGCGCTCGCGCTGAGCGAACAGAAAGCCGAGGAAGCTAGGCTGATTAAAGCCCGCCAGGAAGGTTTTCGAGCAGCCGTGGAAATGCTCGGCACGGCAATTCCGGCCGGCGCTGCCGCATCCGATGTTGCCGCATCCGGCTCTGCCGCATCGGCTCCCAGGGAGCCTGGCGGGCGACGTGGCCGTCGGCAGATACGCGAATTGATCTTGCGTGAATTGTCGTTTTCCGGCCAGGCAATGACAGCAACCCAGATTGCCAAGGCCATCGATTACCTTCCCGACCGAACCGAAACGGCGCTCCAGCGCATGGAAGAAAGCGGCCAAGTGCTTCGGAACGCAGGGGGCCGATGGGCAATCGGCAACACAGCCATGGCTCAACTCAACGGCCATGCTGCCACTGGTGGTAATGGCAAATCCCGATCGCTTCCGGAGGCTGTTGGCGGCTCGATATAACACAGAGCCGGTCGGATCCTCGAAGGGCTCCTGCCCGAAAACGGGGATGATCGACTGCACACGCGGCAGTCGTGGACCAGCGCATCGCTCGCTCCTCGTGAACCGAGCGGGGCCGCCAAACCCTCGGGCCGAGCGCTACCGCCGCCAGTGGCATCGTCATCGGGCAGCGAGGTCACCACGACGTGGCTCGCGGCAGGCATGGGCACGGCCGTGCGTTCGGCTTCGGCGAGCGCGAGCCGTAGGTCCTTGATGGGGAGCGGCACAGCCATTCCGGGCGGGCGGTATCGCTCACCGACAACCTTCCCGCCGTAAGTCTTGTGGGCTCGGACCTGTTCCGCCTGTTTTATCTGGTCGAGATCAGGCATCGCCAACTCCTTAAAGGCAATTTCGCACCCGCTCGGGGGCGCCGATGCCCGAGAATACAATGCGACTATGGCAATTGTGTGGTTGTCGGTATCGCAAATTCCGGACAGCCGGCGTGAAGCGCGCCGTGACCGGTCGCGCCATGCTCCACCCCCTAGTGAGTAGCGCGCCGTTGGCGCGGTTCGCCCGCATACGCCTCGAGGGGGAGAGATGATCACGTGGTCCCATCAGCCTACGGCAAGCAGGTCGGCAAAGTCTCAGGCTGACCCTCGGCGGAATCCGCCAGTGAACGTGTCTTAGTGTCGCTTCGACGGATACCGGCCGCGTGCAGCACCTCGTTGATGAGATAGGCCCCGTCGTGGCCGTGTCTGTCTCCGCTTGGGCGGCGGGCTGGTCGATGGGTCCGACTCATATATTCTCTACCTTTAAGATAGCCGCAGTATCTGCGCGGGTCTTGCGGCAGGCTTCTGCATCCTGAGCGAGATCGATCCCGTATGTCGGTATGATCTCCTTTAGCTTGGGGAGCCAGCCGCTGTTGGTGAGTTCGCTCGCGAAACATTTTTCGAGCACGCCGACGGCGATGAACGCGGCGGTGGATGCGCCTGGCGAGGCGCCGAGCAGGGCGACGAGGGATTTGTCCTCAGCAGCGACCAGTTCGGTGCCGAACTCCAATACGCCGTGCCTCTTCTGGTCGGGTTTGATGATCTGGACGCGCTGTCCGGCGACCGCTTCGCGCCAGTCGGCGCGAGTCGCCTTGGGAAAGAATTGGCGAAGGGCCGCGAACTGGTGTGCCGAGCTTTGGAAGACCTGACCAATCAGATATTCAGTCAACGCGATGTTGTCTCGGGCCACTGCCAGCAGCGGCACGATGTTGCCGGGCGTGATTGATTCGAAAAGGTCGGTCGGAGAGCCGTGCTTCAGGAATTTGCTGGAGAAGCCGGCATAGGGTCCGAATAACAACGACTTCTTGCCTTCGATGATGCGGGTGTCGAGGTGCGGCACCGACATCGGCGGCGATCCGGTTGCGGCCTTGCCGTAGACTTTGGCGTGATGGCGGTCGCTTACTGCGCTCTCATCGCACCGCATCCAGATGCCGCTGACCGGGAAGCCGCCATACCCACGGCCTTCGGGGATGCGCGACTGCTGCAGCAGCTCGATCGCGCCCCCACCGGCGCCGATGAAGACGAATTTGGAGGATACTGCTTGGCGCTCGTGCGTGTCGTCGTCTTCGATACCCACCCGCCAAGCGCCGCTGGGCTCACGATCCAAAGACACGACGCGGTGCTTGTAATGTACTGATACGCCGGGCTGAGCGGCGAGATGCTTTACCAGCAAGTGCGTCAGTGCGCCGTAGTCGACGTCCGTACCGGTGATGATGCGAGTCGCCGCAAACGGCTCCTCCTCGCCGCGGCCGTCCATGATCAGCGGCGCCCATTCGGCGATTTTGGCAAGATTCTCGCTGTATTCCATTCCGTGGTAGCAATGGCTCGCGGACATCGCCTCGAAGCGCTTGCGCAGGAAGGCGACATTGTCCCTCCCCCAGACGAAGCTCATGTGCGGAACGGGATGGATGAAAGCGCGCGGGTCCGGGATCGCGCCTTTGCGGACCAGATAAGACCACAGCTGGCGTGACAAATCGAACTCTGTGTTGACCTTGAGCGCCTCGGAGATATCGACGCTCCCGTCTTTGCGCTGAGGCGTGTAGTTGAGCTCGCAATTGGCCGCGTGACCGGTACCCGCGTTGTTCCAGGCCTGCGAACTCTCCTGCCCGCAATCCTCGAGCGTCTCGAATATCGTGATACTGAGCGAGGGCTCGAGCTCCTTGAGCACGGCGCCCAAGGTGGCACTCATGATACCGGCGCCGATCAACACGACTTCGAGTGCGCCAGGGTTTTGAGTCTGGATCATCAAGGGCCTCCCTATTGGTCAGCTTGGCGGCGAACTGGGCAAATTGGCGACGAACGGAACCTCGACGCCTGGGCCAAGAATCACGTAGGCCCGGCGCCAGGGATTCTCGTCGACGAGCTTCCAGCTGTGTCCGGTTCCCGCGGTGTCCTCAGCAAGGAGGATGTCGCCCGGGTGCAGTATGAAATGCTCGCCCGTGCGCGTCTGGAAGTCGAGCGTGCCGCTTAACGTGATGACGAACTGGCGGGCCGGCGCGTCGTGCCATTCGAAGGCTCCACCGGCTCTCGTCTCGCGGAACGAGATGCTAGCGACGCCGACGGTGCCGCTGAGAATGTCACCGCGTTCGCCCCTGGAAAGGTCAATTACGCCTTCCTCGAAATAGGAGTTGTTGTCGTCCCCGGTCCAAAGCCGGATACAGCGTATCATTGAGAGGCTCCTTGTTTTGGTCCAGCAAAGGCTGTCGCCAGGCGGCGGGAAGGCTAAGCCACGTCAGGCTGCGCGGACCCTTCCTCGATCATGTCTTTGGGAACGATCGCTTTGTCATACTCCTCCTCGCTGAC
The DNA here is from genome assembly GCA_963812675.1 of uncultured Alphaproteobacteria bacterium. Lineage (GTDB taxonomy): Bacteria > Pseudomonadota > Alphaproteobacteria > ATCC43930 > CGMCC-115725 > AP-15. The sequence goes on from CAWEWR010000020.1 coordinate 81,706, forward strand.
TTTTCCCGACCTCTGCGCGGCCTCTCTGAGGGTCGAACCGTCCGCGGCGGGCCCGCTCGGCGGCACGGTAATGGCGCGTGCTCTCCGCCTCCCTCAGCACATGGCGACGCCCGACAGTCGCTCTCAACTGGTCGAGGAAGCAGGCATTGTCGCGAGCCATATCTTGGCGCGGAGTGTCGAAATCGACTGCCCTGGTTGCCGTGGTCGTTGCTCCTTTGTCTCAGTAGAGGTCGGCGGTTGGCCGGACTTCGCCTCGCAAGACACTACTGCTGATGACCGTGTAGATCAGCATCAGCGGAAGACGAAGACACCCAGCACTATTCGGCGGCTTTCGTGCGCGCCAGATAGTCGACGATCGCCGCGACATCTTCCTCGGACACGGGTGCCTTGTAGTTTTGGATCATCTTGGTGACCTCCGCCTGCCATACCGATTTCCCCAGCGCCGGCTGGTTCAGCACCATGCCTGCGGAGTGACAGGCCAGGCAGTTGTTGTTGATTGCATCGGATCCTGGGCCGGGAAACATCCTCCCGCTGTCCGGAAGATCGACTGTCACCGACTTCAGCGTAATAAGCGGTTGCGTTCGACCGGATAACGGTGCGAGTACGGCAACCATCAGGAGCCCGAGTGGCAGCATCTTGCGGGACATGGCTGGTCTTCCTCAGGCCGCTACAACAGGGGTCGCTTCTATGACGTTGCGCATGAACCCGGAGGGGTTCCAATTGGCTTGGGCGGGTTGCGCAACGTCATTGCTGTTGGTGCAGCGAACCATCAGCGTATAATTGCCCTTTGCGGGTAACGTCAAACGGGCCTCCCATTGCCGGAAACTGTATTTTCCCTCGTCTTTACCGAGTTGGGCAGCCTGCCAGGTCTTGCCGTCATCGATTGATAGATCCACCCGCCCGACGCCGGTGTCACCGCCGAAGGCGATGCCCCGCACGAGCGTCGGCGCACCCGCCTGCACAGTCTCGCCGGACTTGATGTTGGTGATGAAAGAACGGGGAACCATTCGGTTGATCGGCACCATCTTGACGCCGGTCTCGCCTGGCTTGATGTCGGCATGAGGCGTATCCGGAATGGTGTACGCGGTTTTCGTCCAGAAATTATCGTCGGGTCGATCCAGCACCTCGATGTCATTCAGCATCTTGACCCAGTAAGTCGCGTACCAGCCCGGCACGACCAATCGCAATGGAAAGCCATTCAGCAGGGGCAATTGCTCCCCGTTCATCCCATACGCGATCATCACCTCGCCGTCGCGGGCGTGATCGATATCGAGCGACTTCATGAAATCCGGCCCGTCGGACACGACCGGCTCGTCCATGCCATTGAACCGCACCTGTACAGCGCCGGCCTTCACACCCGCGCGGTCCAGCACATCCTTGAGCCGGACGCCGATCCAACGAGCGTTACCCATGGCGCCGTTCGCCCATTCGCCGCCGGCGACACGAGGTTCGAAGAAGCCACGCGAATTGCCCGAACATTGATTGACGGCCGCCATCTCGACCCGAGGCAGAGACATGATTTGCTGGAGCGACAGGGATAGAACCTCATTGACATGCCCGCGCACCGCCAGGCGAAATTTGTCGACGTCGACCTCGGTCGGAATAACCGCCCAGTGCCAGCGCACATAGAACTGGTTGCTCGGCGTGAAGACGCCCTTGTCGAAAACCTCGAACGGCGTCTCGAGCAACGGCGGTCGCGACCGCTGCAAAATCATCGCCGCCTTTTGCGGAAAGGCCGTCGTAACCTGCCGCGCACTGGGCCCACCGGGCAGACCAAGATCAATCGTCGCTTGCGCCCAGGCCGGCGCAGTCGCGAGCGCCATGCCGGCCTGGCCAAGCAAGAACCGCCTGGTGAGCCGAGGGCCAAGATAGCCATCCTCCATTGTTCCCTCCTCTGTTTTAATAATGTCCTGCCGTCGGCCGAACCTTGCCTCTGAAGACGGTGTAGCTGATCACGGTGTAGAGCAGCATCAGCGGGAAGACGAATAGCCCCTCGCCCCAGAACATGAAGGCGAGACTGGAGTGTGGTGCCGCAGCTTCCTCGATCGTGATCGAGAACGGGATCATGTAAGGCCAGAACGAGATTGCCAGAGTGCCGAACGCCGCCGCGAAGATGAGCGCGACCATGTAATACGGCACTCCGTCCCGGCGCTGCCGGACGCTCACTGCCGCCACGAGCGCCGCGATGACACCGATCGCTGGGAAGACGAATAGGTATGGCCGCTCGAGCCATCGGTGGATGACGCGAAGGTTCTCGGCCATCGCATAGGCGAAGACGATGACAAGAAAGACGAGCAGGGCAACTGCAAGGTACGGGATCAATCGATAGGCCTCCTCCCGGACGTCGCCTTCGCATTTCCTCACCAGCCAGCAAGCGCCGAGCAGGGCATAACCTAGACCAAGGCCAATGCCGCACAGAACCGCAAAGGGACTGAACCAGCCGAATTCGCCGCCGGCATAGTGGCCGTTGGCAAATGGAAGCTGCTCCACGAGGGCGCCGACGGTCAGACCTTGGATGAAGGCGGCGACGAGCGACCCTCCGGCAAAACTGGCGTCCCAGATCCACCGCAGACGCTCCGTCTTGTTGCGATATTCGAACGCGACGCCGCGCAGAATGAGGGCCGCCAGCATCAAGAGCAGCGGCAGATAAAAAGCGGAGAGAAGCGTTGCATAGACGACCGGAAAGGCGCCCCAAAGCACCACCGCCGCCACGACGAGCCAGGTCTCGTTGCCGTCCCAGACCGGCGCAACCGCGCTCATCATCGCGCGCCGCCTCTCTTCCTTTCCGGTCAGGCCGAAAAGCATGCCGACCCCGAGATCGAACCCGTCGAGCAGCACATAAAGGAGGACGCTGACGGCCAGTATGGCCACCCAAAACATGACCACGGCTATTCTCCTGCAGGGACGTGGTGACGCGCCGTCGTGAGCCGGTGCTCATCGACAACCGACATCGGGCGGTTGGGGACTGCTGCGGCTGGGGGCAGAACCAAGCGGCCTTCCGGTCCGGCGCGCAGCAGCCGATAGATGTAGTAGGTTCCGAACGCGAAGACGAAGCTGTAGACGACGCAGTAAACAGCCAGCGAGATTGCCGCCGTACGGGCGGTCAGGAACGGCGTCATCGCGTCGGCGGTCCGCAAAACGCCGTAGACCACCCAAGGCTGGCGCCCGACCTCGGCGGTGACCCAGCCGCTCAATATCGCAATATGAGGGAGAGGAAAGCTGAAGAACGTTGCCCACAGCAGCAATCGGTTCTGCTCGATGCGCCCCTTGTGGATCAAATACGAGCCGACCCAGGCGATCAGCAGCATGATGACCCCGCAGCCGACCATGATCCGGAAGCTGAAGAATGGGATCGCCACCGGTGGCCAATTCTCCGGCGGAATGCTGTCGAGTCCTACCTCTGCCGCGGTTAAGCTATCGGAATCGATTAGGCTGCCGAAGGGCGGGGGCAGCGTGATCGCGAACAGGTTGCGCCGGTTCTCGACATCCGGCCAAGCCAGCAGCACCTCGGAAGCCGGCTTCTCGTCGTGCCACCGGGCCTCGATCGCCGCCATCTTCGAGGGCTGGTGGTGAACAACGTATTCACCGTTGAGGTGCCCGAAGATCAGCTGGACCGGAACCAGCACGGCGGCGAGATAGAGGCCCATCCGGAGCATGACGCGCGCCTCGGCGGCAAATTCCCGGCGCAGCAGATACCAGGCCCCGGTCGCGGCAACGCAAAAAGCGCCGACGAGATACGAAGCAAAGAGCATGTGGGGGAACCGCACCCACAGCACCGGGCTCAATGTGATTTTGAACCAGTCGTTCGGGGCGAACACTCCATTTTCCATCACATACCCAGTCGGCACCTGCATCCAGCTGTTGTTGGCCAGGATCCAGAAGGCCGATAGACTGGTTCCCAGTGACACCATCCCTGTTGAAAACAGGTAAAACCACGGGGGAACGCGCGATCGGCCAAACAGCAGGATCCCAAAAAAGCTGGCTTCGAGGAAAAAGGCGGTGAAGGTCTCGTAGGACAGCAGCACGCCCTGGATCGGCCCGGTCATGCGCGCATGCACGCTCCAATTCGTGCCGAACTGGAACCCCATGACGATGCCGGAGACGACACCGAGCCCGAATGCCACACCGAAGATCTTGAGCCAGAACTCGAAGACCAGCCGATACACCGGCCGGCCGGTCCACAGATGCATGGCCTCGAGCACAGTGAGCCACGCCGCCAGTCCGATCGTGAACGACGGGAAGATGATGTGGAACGCGATGGTTGATCCGAACTGGATCCGGGAGAGCAGAAGCGCCGTGAGGTCCATTGTTATCTCCTCACCAATAGCGTGTGATCCGTTCGGGATGAGTGAACACCTCGAACCCGTCGTCGCGGGCGATGCCGACGAGCGTGAGGCCGGTCGTCTCGGCAGTGCGCACCGCCAACGCCGTCGGCGCGGACACCCCGATTATGATCGGCACTCCCATCATCCCCGCTTTTTGCACCAGTTCGATGGAAATCCGGCTCGACAGCACGATGATGCCCGCGGCAGGCGCGCAGTCGCTGCGCAGCAATGCGCCGGCCAATTTGTCGAGCGCATTGTGCCGTCCCACGTCTTCGCGCAGAACCAGGCTTCGATGCGGTTGCCAAAACGCTGCGGCGTGGACCGCTCGGGTCTGCATATTTAACTGCTGTCTCGCCGGCAGTGCTGCCACCGCCTCTGCGATGTCCTGGCGGCTCACCTTCAGGTCATAAGGCGCCATCGGTATTGCGCGATTGGCCTCGGCCAAACTCTCCAATCCGCACATGCCGCATCCGGCCGGCCCGACAAAACGGCGCCGCCGTGCTGCGAACGCGTCGGAACGGTCGCCGGTCAACCACATTCGCAGCACGATCCCGTTGGCCACGCCGACGACGGCCAGTTCCGCTATTTCCGCCGCTGCAGTGATAATTCCTTCGGTGTAGCTAAAACCGAGCGCAAAATCCTCTAGGTTATCGGGTGTCGCCATCAAGACTGCATGTGTCGCGCCGTCATAGCTGAACGCGACCGGCACCTCTTCGGCCAAGGTGCGTTCTCCCGTCAGCGTCGAGCCATTGCGCCACGCTTGCCTGAGGACGCGTTGCACCGGCAGCGGTACGGCACGCGAGGCCTCCTCCGACGCAAACATTCTTACTTATCGGGGTTAAGCTGTGGCGGCTGAGGGCGAACCAGGACGGGGATCGACTTTGCCGCGGGGGTCCCACTCTTCAGATCGTGATAGGCGAGCGGCAGCAGTGGATTGGTCTCGGGATAGTAGGCGCCGATCGAGCCTACCGGGATGCTGTGAGGTTTTACCCAGAACCCACCCACGACTCGCCGTTTTCCGTCCTCGGCAAGCGATTCGATTTCGACCTCGTCGCCCTCCGCGATACCCCGTGCCTGCATGTCGATTTCATTCATGAAGACCACCATGCGGCCACCGAACACGCCGCGATATCGGTCGTCGAGACTGTAGATCGTTGTATTGTACTGGTCGTGGCTTCGCAGCGTCGCGAGCCGAAGCATTGCCGGATCAGAGACTGGAGGGTCTTCGTCGACCCCGGGAAAGACCAGAAAATTGGCGCGGCCTGTGGCCGTGTTCCAAACGCGCTGGCGTGGTGGAGTGGTCAGGTGAAAGCCGCCCGGCTGACGGATCCGTTTGTTGAAATCGGCAAACAGGTCCGGGAAGACCTCTTCGATCTTGTCGCGGATCCGGTTGTAGTCTGCGACGTAGGAATCCCAGTCGATGCCGCAGTCGGGCAAGGTCGCTTTGGCCATGCCGCAGACGATGGCGACCTCCGATTTCAAATGCTCGCTCGGCGGTGTAACTAGACCGGATGACGCATGTACCATCGACATGCTGTCTTCGACGGTGACCGCCTGCCGACCGCCGGCCTGCATGTCGATATCGCTACGCGCCAGCGCGGGCAGGATCAGCGCCTGCTGGCCATGGACCAGATGGCCGCGGTTGAGCTTGGTGCTGACGGCGACGGTCAGCCGCAAGCCGCGCATCGCCGCCTCGGCCACGGTCCAATCCGGCACGGCTCGGACGAAATTGCCGCCGAGCCCGATAAAGACCTTGGCGCGCCCCTCCACCATTGCCTGTATAGCGTGGACGACGTGGTGCCCGCGAGCCCGCGGCGGCTCGAAGCCGAACACTTTCTTGAGCTGGTCGAGCAATTCTGGCTTGGGCTTTTCGTCGACGCCCATCGTGCGGTCGCCTTGCACGTTGGAATGGCCGCGCACTGGGCAGATCCCCGCTCCGGGCTTGCCGAAATTGCCGCGCAGCAGCAGCAAATTCACAATCTGCTGCACGTTCGCAGTGCCGAGCCGGTGTTGGGTGATCCCCATGCCGTAGACGACGATGACGGCACGCGCCCGCATGTAGACGGCCGCCACGCGCGCCAGCTGTTCGCGCGGCAGTCCGCAGGCGTGCAATATGTCTTCCCATTGTGTCTCGCGCAGATTGTCCGCGAACGCCTCGAAGCCGTGTGTGTGGTTCGCGATAAAATCGAGATCGAGCACTGGCTCCTTGCCGTTGCGAAGCGCCTCGTCATGCGCCTCCAGCACCAGCTTCATCACCCCCTTGAGGGCCGCGACATCGCCGGCGATGCGGACCTGGCAAAACTCGCTGGCGATCCGCGTCTCGCCAAACGTCGCCATCTCGACCGGATCCTGGGGTGCGGCAAAACGCTCGAGTGCCCGCTCGCGCAGCGGGTTGAACACGACGATCGGCACGTTGCGGCGTGACGCCCGGTGCAGCTCCGTCAGCATTCGCGGGCTGTTGGTGCCCGGGTTCTGGCCGATGATGAAGATCGCGTCGGCATCGGCGAAGTCGTCGAGGATCACCGTCCCCTTGCCGATGCCGATACTTTCGGGAAGGCCGACGCTGGTCGGCTCGTGGCACATGTTCGAGCAATCGGGAAAGTTGTTCGTGCCGAAGCGGCGCGCGAACAGCTGATACATGAACGCTGCCTCGTTCGAGGTGCGCCCTGACGTGTAAAACTCGGCCTCGTTCCGGTCATTGAGGGCATTGAGCTCGCGGCCGACCAGTGCGAAGGCCTCCTCCCAACTGACCGGCACATAATGGTCGGTCGCTGGATCGTAGCGCATCGGCTCGGTCAGGCGTCCCTGCTCCTCCAGCCAATAGTCACTTTCCTGTTCTAACTGACGGACAGTGTGGGTCGCGAAGAACTCGCGCGTCACGCGGCGCTTGGTCAACTCCCAGGTGACGGCCTTGGCGCCATTTTCGCAGAACTCGAATGAGCTCGTATGGCGGGGATCGGGCCAGGCGCAACCGGGGCAGTCAAAGCCATCCGGCTGGTTCATCGACAACAGCGCACGGGAGCGTTTGAGCTCGACGCTCTGCTCGCGCAGCGCTCGCGCAGTGGCGTGCAGCGCTCCCCAGCCGCCGGCGGGCGCATTGTACGGCGCGAACACGGGCCTTTCGGCCAACTCGTGATCAGGAATATCGGCTGGAGGTTGCTCGCTCATGTCTGTTCCGTGAGATCGGGCTAAGTTGCGCGGTATGGAACATCCGGCATCAGGCTGATGCGGCTGGTGATACGAATGCGAAGCTTGGTACTGAGGCGCCTTCCACCGAGATTGCTTCGCTCCGCTCGCAATGACGCCCTAAGCGGCTGTCATTGCGAGGAGCGGAGCGACGAAGCAATCTCGCGATTGAAGGCCCACCCACCGAAACCATCCGTTTCGTTCTTACCAGGGTTCAGCAGCAGGAACTCGCCGGATTAACGCATTCCCGAAACAGCCAACGACAGACACCGCGCCGTGGCGAGTGAAACCAGGTAAAATCCGGTTAAATGTTCGCGAGCCGACGAACGCCACCCGCCCGCGGCATAGCCGGGTAGTGGAATGCCCGCGACTTGCAGGTCCATTTGCCATTGCGCTTGCAGGGAGGCGTAGCGTCAGGTGGTTCGTTGCTCCTAAGGTCAAAGGCCTTCTGCTAACCGGACCAGCCAGCATAGCACTGCGTCACATTGGGGTAATAGCCGGCCGGATCGGAGCAGTACGGTTGGCTATTATAGTAAGTCCATGCCAGCCCGGGTCCCCACAACCACCAGCCGTAGCGTCCGTTGTGCCAGCCGTGGTACCAATGGCCGCCGCGCGCATCACCGAAACGATTGTGCACTTCGGCGACGGTACGGTTGTGCACGTTGGCCACGGTACGGGTGTGCACGTTGGCGACGGTGCCGTGCGATACATGGTGGAATCCGCCGCCATGAAATCCGCCATGGAACGCGCTGGCGTGAAACCCGCCGCCATGGAATCCACCATGGAACCCCCCGCCGTGGAACCCGCCGCCATGGCCGCCCCCACCGTGTCCCCGGGCAAAGGCGAGGTTCGGCTGGCACAGCACAACACCGCACAGCAGAGCGGCTGCGGCTCTTCCCAGAGCCCTTCCTGTCCTGGGCCGGGCTCTATTTTCGCTTAGATGTTGCATGGACGACTCCTCCTTTTGGACCGATCGCGCTTTGGGCGTCTGAGACAGGCCCGACGCAGCGTTGCGCCTCACGCGATGCCCCGCTATTTGTTGCTGCTCGCCAACCCCGCCCAGTTATTTCCTGTAAATCCTGGTAAAGGCGAGCAGACGAGCCCATCAGTCATTGTGCTCAGCACTGATCACGAGCACGATGACGGCCGAACGACAGGGATTATTCGCCTCAATGTTCGACAAATGAAGAGCGCGTTTGCGCCAGGGCCACCAACCTGTCTAGAAGCGAAGACCGACATCAATTCACACTGCTAAAACTTCCGCTTTGATCCTGCGGCGGAAGCATGCGACTGAGCAGTCCATCGCGTCGTATAGCGACGTGCCAGACGGTCGCGCCCAGGTGGAGGCCGACCAGCGTGTATAAACCCCACTGCCCAAGATGATGAAAAACGTTGGCAACATCACCCAGCGCCTTGTCCTTGGGCAATTGCGGAAGGTTGAACAACCCGAGATACGACACCGGCCTACCATCGGCCGACTGCAGGTAACCGGTAACCGGCATGAGAAGCAGAAGAGCATAAAGCAACCCGTGGGTAACCTGGCTGATCAACTCCATGCTTCTTGGTGCGCCGCTGGGCGAGGGCGGTGCGGGATGGGTCGAGCGCCATGCCAACCGAACGACAACCACGGCGAAGATCGTGACCCCGAGCGAGCGGTGCAAAACAAGCATCCAGTTTTGCTGCGGGCCCTTCGGTAGGGACATCATCACCCATGCAACGGGTAGGATCGCGAGTATCAACAACACGGTGAGCCAATGCAGCGCCTGAGCTGTAAGCGTATAGCGCGTGGCAGGAGGCGACCGGGGCGCAAGGCGGCTGCTAGTTTCGATTGTTGGGTGTTGCACGGGTGACCTCTCGAGTGTGAGACGCGTGCCGCAGCAATGTCATTTCGCGCACAGGATTAGAATGTGGCAACGATGCGCAAGCCAAACACCGCAGCGCTGCCGACTAGCTGGCCCGGTCGGTTCGGATTGGGTATGCCGCCTGCAGGGGTGATGACATATTGTATGTCCGGCTGCACCTGCAACCACGGTAGAGCCTGGGCCTGGTAGCTCAGCTCGATTACAGTCTCATAACCGTGGAACGTGTACTGCGACGCGAGTTCGCCGATGCTGCGCAGAGGATCGCCTATACGGGTTAAATCGACGGCAAAACCGAAATTGTCGCCGTCGCGGCCGAAGGGGCCTTGGTAGACAATGCCGGTAGCGAGCTCGGCGCTGACCTTGCTGCGCTGAGCTGCGCCCCTTCGACACGTGCAAAAACGGCTAAACCTCCCTTGCCGTTGGGCCCCGGAAGCAGCATGACGTCAGCAACGGCATAGCCGCTCCAGTCCTCGCGTGCGATGGGGGATCCGGCGCTCGCTGGCGACACACCGGTGAGCCCATCGGTGGCAAAGAATTGGTTTGGCGTTGCCCTGTCATGGTACCAGCCTCCTACCTTTAACGTAATCGGCAGCCCGCCGACGTTCTTGCCACTGTCAATGGCCCACTGCGCCTCGGCGATCGTGAAGACACCATCGCCCAGTACGAATAAGGTGCCTGAGGAATCGCGCAGTTGCGGGTTGCCGAGGCCCGAACCGGCTGGGTTACCGTTGAAGGCGGCGAAGAAGAGCGTGAGTGGCTCAGCCGGTTTCACGCGCAGTCGTATCCCCGGCGTTGCGAGCGGGTATTGTGGACCACCACCTGCGGGCAGATCGATCGAGGGCAGCGTCGGCCAGCCGAACGCCGAATTGATAAACCAGGCGCCATAACGAGTTATTATGAATTCTTGGTCGGCGGCAAGCTGTCCCAATCGCATATCAGCGGCGCCGCCAAAGAGGCTCTGCTGATACCAAAGCTCGAACAGCCGAGCCGACCTCGTAGCCTCGATGTTGCTGACCAGGCTCAGATTGTCGATCTTGCTTGCCGAGATGCCGTGCCCGTAAGTTTGGTATCCGCTGACGTTGAAAATCCCACCTTCAAGATCGATCGCTTTATCAAGATCAATGCCCAGCCCCAGAGCGGTTTGCCCGAAAAAGGTGGCGCCTTGTGCCCGGCCGCCATTCGGGTTGCCGAACACCTCATCCGTACTCTGGAGGCCCAGCGAGATGCCATATTTGTCCAGGGCAGAACGGACGCTGCCAAGGGTATCGATCAGGGGATCTCCGCCATTGGCAGAGACGGAAAGCCACTGCGTTGCCAAGACGACCAGACTAACCGTTGCAGCAGTCACGAACGCCCGTGACAGCCGCAGATCGGCCATGTTCATGGTCGGCGCCCGCCGACCGTGCAATTCCCCCGTTCCACGTCGTGACCCCGAACGATCATTCCTGTATCTGACCTATCCCGGCTAGAAGGCCACATTGACCATTTCGCTCAGATCTCGACTAGCCCCCCAGTTCGACGACCCGGTTCGGCGGGAGTCGGAAAAACTCGGTCGCGTCGGGCGTATTGTTTAACATGAAAATGAAGAGCGCGTTGCGCCAGCGCCACCAACCTGTGCGGCGAGCGCGTGGCCGCATACGCAGCCTCTCGCGTCTGATAATGAAGGAAGTCTCCATCAGGTTGAAGTGAAATCCCCTGGCCCGGCATTGCGCGAGGGCACGCAATATATTTGGCTCGTCCATAAAGCCGTAGCGGAGGCGGATCGTGTAGAAGCCTTTATCGAGATCAGCGATCTCGAGTCGTTGCTCGTCCGATACATTCGCCACGTCCTCGGTGTCGACCTGCATCATGAAGATGCGCTGGTGTAGGACCTTGTAGTACTCTAGTGCCCGGAGCAGCGCCGCGGGGACCCGCGTCAAGTCGCTGGTCAAGAAGATAGCCGTTCCCGGTATGCGAGCTGGTCGCCCCGGATTGAGCGCCGCAAGGAATTGGCTCAGCTCCATCGCATCGCCGGCGCGCCGCTCGGCTAGCAGTCTCCGACCGTGCCACCATGTTGCCATCATGGTGAAAACGAGCGCGGCGACGACGATGGGAAACCAACCGCCATCGAAGATTTTCAATAGGTTCGAGCCGAGAAACGTGAGGTCGATGAGACCAAAGGCGGCAAAAACCGGCACGGCAACAGCCAGGCTCCAGCCGCAGCTGCGCATATACAGGAACGCCAGCCCGGTGGTAATGGCCATCATGCCGCTCACTGCAATGCCGTAAGCGGCGCCGAGGTTATCCGACGACCGGAAGCCGAGCACGAGAATAATGATGACGACGAGGAACAAGCCGTTGATGCGCGGCGCATAGACCTGCCCCATCTCTTCCTTGGAGGTGTGGCGGACCTCGAGCCGTGGCAGACAGCCGAGCTGGATCGCGTGACGGGTCATCGAAAACGCGCCCGATATCACTGCCTGCGAAGCGATGACGGTCGCAACCGTCGCCAACGCCACCAATGGGTAAAGGCCCCATCCGGGCGCGAGACGATAGAAAGGGTGATCGAGCGCGCCGGGATTGCCGAGCAGCAAAGCCCCTTGTCCGAAATAGTTTAGGATGAGCGCGGGAAAGACAAGCCTGAGCCATGTTGTCCGTATTGCCGTGCGGCCAAAATGTCCCATATCGGCATAAAGGGCCTCGGCGCCGGTCACCGCGAGAAAAACCGACCCGAGCATGACGAAACCGCGCCAAGGTGCATCAAACAGCAGAGTGATCCCGCGGGTCGGGTCGAGCGCGAGAAGAATACGCGGGTGCTGCACGATCCCCCAGGCGCCGAGCATGCCGAGCACGGCAAACCAGACCAGCATCACCGGTCCAAAGGGACCGCCGACTGCCGCCGTACCGCGACGCTGCACGAGAAAGAGACCGATCAGCAGAACGAGCGAGATCGGAACGATGTAGGGATCAAACAGCGGCGTCGCCATTTTCAGCCCTTCGACCGCGCTCAACACCGAGATCGCCGGGGTGATGACGCCGTCGCCATAGAACAACGCGGCGCCGACCAGGCCGGCCGCCATGATCCAAAAATACTGTCTTGCTCGGCTGTTCGTGTTTCGCAGCACAAGGCCCGTGAGCGCGAGCAGTCCGCCCTCGCCGCGGTTGTCGGCCCGCATGATGACGAGAACGTATTTCACGGTCACGACGAGCATCAATGCCCAGACGATGAGCGAGAGGGTGCCGAGAATGGCGTGCTCGCTCACGCCGCCGAAATTGACAAGCGACTGGCGGAAGGCATAAAGCGGCGAAGTGCCGATATCGCCATAGACGACGCCAAGCGCCGCAATCGCCTGGCGTGACCCGGCGCTAAGGCGAAACCCGCCCAGTGTCGCGAGCGTATTAAAGCTCGGGGGAGCAATCCGATCCGCCAGCACTAGGCTCATTCGATGCCACAGATCACGCCATACGCCACCGGTGCAGCCAAAGCTGCCCGACTGCGGGGGCGCAGGAGGTACCTCGGTCATGATTGCTCCATAGGCAAGAGCTATCCCGCTATGGTCAAGGCGGCCGGCAAAGGAACGCCATTCACTATCTTCCCGTGCGCCTCCGCTTACTGGGGTCGGTAAGTCAATGTCGGGAGATACGCCTGGGCAAGTTGGGGCGACATCGTCAGGATACCGAAAGTGTTGGGTGAGAACCCCCAACCTGCCTCCGGATGGCCCTCCTCCCAGCTGCCCACCCACTGGATTTCGAGATAGGTCTCCATCCCAGGCGCCAGCTGGACGTTATCGGCGGCACCGGTCGGCAGGCCGTAAGGCTGCACCGCAAAGCGATAAGTACCCGGCCGGAAATCACGATAAAATTCGGCTCCCGCCGGGATCTCGCCGATGCGAGCGCCATTCGCGTAGATCTCCGGCGATGCTGCCCACACATTGCCATTGAGCGAACCCGCCGCGCCGGCCGTAGAAACCAAACCCGCGCCATTCCCGGCGCCAGAGCCGCGACCTGCGGCTCTGCTGCCGCTGCAACGCGCTGCGGCGCGAGACTTGCGGATACTACGAGGCACAGCCCAAGTAATGCAGGCATTACGAAACGATATTTGCGCATGGTCACTCCCCGATCGCCTGTGGTACACCGCCATGGTGTCTCACGAAAATTTATTGCCGAACACGCGCCACTGCGAGTAAAGCGCTGTTAAGCTCGGTAAATGATCGTGATGATCGTGAACGGCGCCCCCAGCAGCTGACCAGAGCATCGACTATGCGGGAATGCTGCGCCGGCGGAAGTCGGAGCATGCCATGATGACCTCTCGGCGCCTCGACACGGCTCCGAGGATTGCGCCAGACGGCGAAAGGTCGATCTCCGGGTTGGCTTGCAGGATCTGACGCCGGAGACTCGAGCGCTATCCGGCGGCGGCAAAGCCGGGTAGCGGAATCCCGGCGATCTGCAAGACCAGCAGCAGATTGAGCGCGAGCACGATGGCGGCCGCCGCCGTCGCTGCGGCCATCGTGAGGCGGCCGTTCGCGTACGAACCCATGACGTCGCGGCGTCGCGTCAGGATCAGCAGAGCGATCATCGGAACAGGCAGGATCAGGCTGAGCGCGACCTGGCTGAGGATCAGCGCCTGGGTGGCGTCGATCCCAAGGGCGACGACGACAAAAGACGGCACCATCGTGACCAACCGGCGAAGCCAGAGCGGGATGCGAAACCCGACAAAGCCCTGCATGATGACCTGCCCCGCCATCGTGCCGACTGCCGAGCTCGACAGTCCGGAAGCAAGCAGTGAAACCAGAAACACACCTGCGGCGCCGGACCCAAGGATCGGTATCAGCGTGCGGTAGGCGGTGCCGATCTCTGCCACATCATCGTGCACGCCATCATGGAAGACGGAAGCGGCCATTGCGACCATCGCCATGTTGACGAGACCCGCGAGGCCGAGCGCCAATACGACCTCGCGGTTCGAGAACCGGAGCAGCCGCCGTCGCTCGTCATCGGTTCGCGGGAGAACACGATCCTGGGTGAGGCCGGAATGCAGATAGATCGCGTGCGGCATGACCGTGGCGCCGATGATGCCGACCGCGAGCAGGACCGCCTCGCCGTCGTCGAGGCGCGGCACGACCGAATGGAACATGACTGCCGACCAGTCGGGCGGGGCGATCAGCAGCTCGATGAGATAGCTCGCGCCGATCACGCCCACCAGGCCGCCGATCAGCAGCTCGATCGGCCGGAAGCCGCCGCGCTGCAGGGTCAGGATCACGTATGTCGCGATGCCGGTGATCACCATGCCTGCGAGCAGCGGAATGCCGAACAGCAGGGCAAGGCCGATGGCGCCGCCGAGGAACTCGGCGAGATCGGTTGCCATCGCGCCGATCTCGCTGACGACCCACATGGCCCAGACCAGTGGTTGCAGAAACTGCTCGCGGCACAGTTCGGCGAGGTTGCGACCGGTGACGATGCCGAGCTTTGCCGACAGCGCCTGGAACAGCATCGCGATGACATTGGCGACGACGACGACCCAGAGCAGATTGTAATTGTATTTGGCGCCGGCCTGGATGTTGGTCGCGAAGTTGCCGGGGTCCATGTATGCGACCGAGGCGATGACGGCGGGACCGGCAAAGGGCAGCAGCGAGCGCAGCCCGCGCCGCCGGCCGGCCAACACCTCGCTTCCGGCGAGTATGGCACGGTCGGTCAGCGTCGCTTGGCTAAGTGAACCGGTCATTTGGGGCCCCCCGTGAGATGGTTGCCGACCTACCGCGAACGGTTGATGCCTTGAAAGCTCCCGCTGCTCAGAACCAGCTCTTCACCAATGCGCCGATCATAGCCGACGCGAGCTGCTCTGCGAGCGCATTAATTACTCCATCCTTCACGGACGTTGCGAGTTGATCGGCCCACCCCGGTCCCGGTTGGATTTCCTCCTCGGCGGCTGCGGAGATGTATCCATGGTTTTCGAGCACATCGATGACTTTGCCGGGCGATGTGACGGCGCGATCGTACTCGACCAGCAAGCTCCCCGTGCAGGCGTTCGCCTTGGCCGACGACACCCCTGCGAGTTGAGCGAGGTGAAATCGAGCTTCTTCGCCGGCGCGAGCATTGCCTTTCAGCCGGGCTAATCGAAGGCGCAGCCTCCCCGGCAGGTAATGAGCGACATCAATTTCCAACGCGGGCAGCCGATCCCTGGCGTCAAAGACGATGGGCGCAGCCACAGCCGATCCATTCAGATCGGTATTGCTGATCATTGTCCATCTCCATGCAGGCAACCGAGCGGTAGCCGGGGCGGGCGTGGCGCTGAGCCGTCGATCCTTTCGATCCAATGCCCAAAGCGTGGGGCCCGCCCCGTGGTCATCCCCGATAGAGCGGCAAGGTTTCCGGCTTATCTTTGGGCCACCTCGCGATCACCGCCGGGTCGATATTGAAGGTTGCGGCGACCATCGCGGGCGGCGTGTGCGTCAACCAGTCGGACAAGGAGACGTCCTGAAAAATGGGGCTTTTGAATACCTCGAGGAACTGCAACTCGGTGTTGCCGGTGTTCTTGACCCAATGACCATTGTTGCGCTTGACGTAGCCGATGTCGCCCGGGTGGAAGTTCGTGGTCTGCGCCGAGGGACCGGCAACGAACACCCCGACCTCCGCACTGCCTTTGATGTAGTATTGCCATTCATCGGCATTGGGGTGCCAATGCAGCTCGCGCAGGCCGCCGGGGACCAAAGTCACGAGCGAGGCGGCGACGAATGTGTTGGCGAGGAAGTTCCGGCTGTCGGCGGTCTGCACCGTACCGCCGGGCCCCTGCCGAAAGAACGGCTTATCTTTGACGCCTTTCAGGGAGAAGCTGAACGGGTTTTTCGGGGGGCCTTCGGGGCTTAATACGGCCGCCTGGTCGGCAGCGAGCGGTCCCGGCAGCTCGCCCTGAAAAATGTAGCGATCCCAGAGTGGTATTCTCGAGAAGGTGTCGGCTGGGACTTGGAAATTCTGGGCCAGGATATCGGGCGGGGTGTGCGCGACAAAATCGGTCACCAGCAGCGTATTGAACTCCGATGCCCTTCCTTCATCGAAGGCGAGGATAAATTCGGTGCCGTCCTCGCCGATGCCCTGCAACGAATGCGGATAGCCGGGCGGGAAAATCCACAGCTCGCCCTCGTTGACATCGGCCGCATAAGCTTGCCCCGCCGGGTCGAGGACGGTGATGCGGCACGTACCGTAGGTTACAAACGCCCATTCGGCAAATTCGTGCCAGTGCAGTTCGCGTATGCCGCCCCTCGTCAGCCGCATGTTCACGCCGGCGATCGTCTCCGAAATCTGGAAGTCGAACTGGGTCACCTGCCGCGCCCAGCCGCCGTTCTGGATCCGCTTTGCCGCGTTGTTGAACGATGCCCAGAACTGCTGCAGGTTGTTGGTAGAGGTGGCCGGCGGCGATACGGCCGCCGGGAACTGGCTAGCGATTGCCGGACTCTGCGGGCCCGGGTCCGTCACACTGGCGGGGTTGGTCGCATTGACGGCCCCCTGCGGCGGCGTGTCCGGGTTGCCGAACCCTTGCGCCCGTGCCGTCGAGAGAACCGACGCTGCGGCGAGCCCGCCGGCGCCGGCCCCCAGTAGGCCCCGTCTTGACACATTGACCATAATTATCTCCACTGAAACCGTGATCGCAGAAGAGGGCGCGCGGTCAGGCGGTCAGATCGGTAGATTGCCGAACTGTCGGGCGCAAGCCTCTGTGCTGGCGCAAACGATCCAGTGCCGGAGTTTTCGCGACAAAAATAATAAATCCTGGTAAAACTATCGTTTGAGAAATGCGGATTGCACCGGTGTCCGCCGCGCCGACGGCATCGGCTTCGGGGAGACTAACGCCAGAGATTGGTTCGGGCGAGGTCGATCAGCTCGTCGCCGCGGCCGCTCATCACGGCCCTCACCATGTAGAGCGTAAAGCCCTTCGCCATTTCCATCGTTATGGACGGGGGCATGGCGAGCTCGGTTCGGTTGACGACCGCATCCACCAGCACCGGCCCGTCATGCGCTAGGGCGGCACGGATCCCGGCATCGACATCGGCTGGGTCTTCGAGCCTGATCCCACGAATGCCAACGGCTTCGGCCATTGCCGCGAAATTCGGGTTGTTAAACTCGGTACCGAATGGGAGAAATCCGGTGGATTTCTGCTCCAGCTCGATAAAGCCGAGCGCGCCATTGTTGAACACGACGACCTTCACCGGCAGGCCGAGCTGCACGAGGCTGAGGAAGTCACCCATCAGCATCTGGAAACCGCCGTCGCCGGAGAGCGAAACCACCTGCCGGCCGGGGAATGCCGCCTGCGCGCCGATTGCCTGGGCCATCGCATTGGCCATCGAGCCGTGCCAGAACGACCCGATAAGCCGGCGCTTGCCATTCATCGCCAGATAGCGCGCGGCCCACACCGTCGGTAGACCGACATCGCAGGTGAAGACGGCGTCCGCTGCGGCGTGATCGCTGATCGCCTTGGCGATCTGCTGCGGGTGGATCAGCCCCTTGCCGGGCGCAGCCAGGTCGTCGAGGGCCTTGCGCGCTTTGCCGTAATGCTCGCGCGCCTGCGCGAGATGCGTACCGTCGCGTTTCTGCTGCAGCAGCGGCAGCAAAGCCGTGAGCATTGCCGTTACATCGCCGACGACGCCAAGATCGACCGGGGCGCGGCGTCCGATGTTCTCCGCCCTGATATCGACTTGGGCAATGCGGACACCCGCTCCCTGAGGATAGAATTGCCGATACGGAAAATCGCTCCCCAGCATCAAGAGGACATCGCAGTCGAGCATCGCGTAATAGCCCGACGAGAAGCCGATCAACCCGGTCATGCCGACATCGTAGGGGTTCTCCCACTCGACATGTTCTTTGCCGCGCAGCGCATGCACCATTGGCGCTTTGAGACGCTCGCCGAGCGCAAGGAGCTCGTTATGCGCACCGGCACAGCCAGAGCCGCACAGGATCGTGACAGAGCCCTCACGGTTCAGCAGCGCGGCGAGCCGGTCGAGATCGCTCTTTTCGGGCATCACGATCGGTCTCGTCGGCAATAGACCCGCGGCTTTTGGCGGCGGCGCATTGGCGGCGGGCTGCAATGCAACGTCGCCGGGGATCACCACCACCGAGACGCCGCGCCCGCCGACCGCCTCGCGGATCGCCATTTCGAGCACGCGCGGCATCTGGTTTGCGCCGGAGATCAGCTCGCAGTAATGGCTGCACTCGCGGAACAGGTCCTGTGGGTGCGTTTCCTGAAAGTACCCGGCGCCGATCTCGGCCGACGGGATCTGCGCGGCAATGGCGAGCACCGGCACGCGCGATCGGTGACAATCGAACAGGCCGTTGATCAGGTGAAGGTTGCCCGGCCCGCAACTCCCGGCGCAGACCGCGAGATCACCCGTCAAATGCGCCTCGGCGCCTGCCGCGAACGCGGCAACCTCCTCGTGCCTGACATGCACCCACTCAATTTTGCCCTGGCGGCGCAGCGCGTCGGTTAGACCGTTCAGGCTATCGCCAACGATGCCGTAAATCCGCTTGACGCCGACCGCCGCGAGCGTCTCCGCGAATTGGTCTGCTACGGTCGCCATCCTCTAGCTCCTTGTCTCGGATTACCATCGCGCTAAAGCTGGTAGATTAAGGGCAGCAGTGCCCCGACCCGAGTGAAATCAGGTAAAGTTCCGTAAAGGCCGGCCTTTCGGCCCCCCGACCTCTGAAGGGATACGTCAAGGCCCGGCGTACCAATTACTGCGAGACGCCACCCTACAAGGAAACGCGCTATGCGTAGCGTCAGGCCGGTTTGCCCGGATCCACCAGTTTTAGATCGACCGGAGCGAGGCCGAAGATCCCAATGACGACGGGTTCGGTGGCGCCTTTTCTGACGCCGTCGTAATGCGGCGTGTGGGCGACGCGTCTGACAAAGCCGCCGGCCGGTACCGGAACCGTAGCATTCGGGTCGAAATCGGTGCCGCTGTTCACCCACCACGTGCCGGACAGCACCAGGCACAATCGGTCGCTAGCGTAGCTGTGCGGCGCGCTCATAAAGCCCGGGTACCATTTCATCAGCACGACATATTCGCCCGGCTTGTCCAGCCCGCCGAACAGTGTCGCCATTTCGGCGCTGTGCGGCGGCCCGGCGCTCCACGCCGTCCATTTGATCTGGTCGGGCAGAGTCACCTGCGTTTCGGCGGGGTTGATCGCTGCCGCTCGCCGCGCGGACAATCCGAGCGGCAACGCGGCAAGGAACGAGGCGAGCAGCAGCTGCCGCCGGCCGGGCAATAGCAGAGTGTCTTCCGCGAAAATTCGATCCGTCATCTTCAATGCACCCAAGGGCTTTTCACCCATTTTTTGCCCGGGCACACGGCATGGACGACATGCCCGAGCGTCATTTTGTCTCCTTCTGCGCGATCACTGCGCCGGTTCCAAGACCGCGGGCTTGGTGCGCGGCGGCGGCGCCATGAACTCGGGGCCGACCGGATGAGTGATCAACTCTCGCAGGATGCCATCGATTTCGGTCTTTGCGGCGGCATCGAGCGACCATCCGAATACCTCGTCGATCGGTTGCAGCTGGCCGGGATGACGCGCTCCCCAGAGTGCCGCAGTCGCGCCCTGGTCGAGGAGCCAGCGGACCGCTAAATGGATGACCCGCTTGCCGTAACGATCCTGGGCGAACTCGTCAAGCCGGCGGACCGCAGTGAGATATTGGGCGTAGCGTGGCCGGTGGAATTTCGGGTCGGTCAGTCGCAGATCGTCGCCCTGGAAATGCGCGTCCGCATGCAACTTACCGGACAACAGCCCGCGGCACAGCGCGCCGTAGGTCAAGGTCGTGAGATCCGATCTGCGGCAATAAGGCAGAAGCTCGTCCTCGACATCGCGCTCGAACAGATTATAGGGCGGCTGCACGACGTGGAGTTTCGCGACGCGGCGAAATCGCTCGATCTGCGGAACAGAGAAATTGCTCACGCCAATGGCCCGGATCTTCCCTTCATCGAGGAGCGTCTGCATCGCTTCGGCCGTCTCTTCGATCGGCACGAGCGGGTCGGGCCAATGCACCTGATAGACGTCGATGTAATCGGTGTGCAGCCGCCGCAGCAAGTCGGTCGCCTCGCGCAGAATCCGGTCTCGGCTGGCATTGCGGAAGACGTTCCCATCCTTCCACTCGAGCCCGGTTTTGGTGGCGATGACGACGCGCGAACGCATGCTGCGGTCGGCAATGGCGCGGCCGACGATCTCCTCGGAGCGGCCAAACCCATAGGCCGGCGCCGTGTCGATCAAGTTGATGCCGTGTTCGACGGCGGCATGGATCGTCCGGATCAACTCGTCTTCGTCCGTCCCGCCCCACATCCAGCCCCCGATGGCCCAGGTGCCGAGGCCAATGCGCGACACGGTCAGGCTTGTGCCTGCGATAATTGCCAATTCCACGTTCAGGTTCGTTGTCACAGTCATGTCTCCAACATGCAGGCCGGAGCGGCGGACGGAGCCTGCCGAAGCGGGTGGCGGGGCGTTTGCCCTGCGGCCCGCATACCCCAGCTATCGCTTCAAAAATCTATCGTTTGACTGCGCGACGCGCAGCGGGCAGGGCGCCAAGTGCCGCCCCCGAGATACCCAGCGGGTTCCCAATCATAGCCCGGCGGGCACTGCTGAACGGCCTGGCGGTCTGCCTGAACATTGGTGGTCCACTGGTGATTCGCTGCCAATGATTGCGCTCCAGCCGAAAGCGGGATCGCCGTAGCTGCGAGCGCCCCAATCAAATAAACTGTTCGAAACCGCATGTTGAACCTCCTACCACAGTTCCTGCGAACCCAATCGCTCACGGCGTTGTCCGCATTCCCAGCAGTTGGGCTGTGTGGGGCTCAGAGATGAGTAAATTCGGGTAAGTGGGGGTAAATTTCATTGGTCAGCGCGCGCCCCGGACAATTTGGGTGCCGATGGCCCAGATCGTGCCCTTCGGCCGATCTGTCGGACCCGGCGGTGGAGGAGGCGCTTTTACAATTCGTCGGCAATGCGGCGCTTTGTCGACAGGCGAGGGCGTAACCCGCCAACCCGACGTGCGACGGCGGAGTGCGCTGAGCCGATCCGCCCTACTCAGGCGGCCCGCCGCAGATCGCATTTCGACCAGATGATCGCGAGCGCCCGGACCAGATCGTCGATGTCGGCCTCGCTGTGCAGCGGCGAGGGCGTCAGGCGCAGCCGCTCCGTGCCGCGCGGCACGGTCGGGTAGTTGATCGGCTGGATATAAATCCGGTGGCGCTGCAACAGCTCGTCGCAGACGGCCTTGCACCGAACGGGATCGCCGACCAGCACCGGGACGATATGGCTCGGGCTCGGCATCACCGGCAAGCCGGCCTCGGCGAGGCGGCGCTTCAAGGTCGCCGCGCGCTCCTGGTGGAGGTCGCGCTCGGCCGAGCTTGCCTTCAGATGGCGGATCGCGGCAAGGGCGCCGGCCGCAAGCGCCGGCGGCAATGAGGTCGTGAAGATGAAGCCCGGCGCGTGGCTGCGCAGGAAATCGACGAGCGCCGAGGAGCCCGCGACATAGCCGCCGATCGTGCCAAAGGCCTTGCCGAGGGTGCCCTGAATGACGGTCGGGCGGTGCATGACGCCGTCGCGCTCGGCGATGCCGCCGCCGCGCGGTCCGTAGAGCCCGACCGCATGCACCTCGTCGAGATAGGTCATCGCGCCAAAGTGGTCGGCGACGTCGCACAGTTCGCCGATCGGCGCGATGTCGCCATCCATCGAATAGACCAACTCGAAGCAGACGAGCTTGGGCCGCTCGGGCGCCACCTGCTCCAGCAACCGCGCGAGATCTTCGGGATCATTGTGGCCGAAGACGTGCTTCTCGGCGCGGCTGTTGCGGATGCCGGCGATCATCGAGGCGTGGTTGTGAGCGTCGGAAAACACCACTATGCCCGGCAATTCGCGCGCCAGGGTCGACAGTGCGGCATCGTTGGCGACATAGCCGGAGGTGAAGATCAGCGCCGCCTCGCGCTCGTGCAGGTCGGCGAGCTCACGTTCGAGCAGCAGATGCACATGGCTGTTGCCGGAGATGTTGCGCGTGCCGCCGGCGCCGGCGCCGACCGCTCGCAACGTCTCCCCCATCGCTCGCAGGACCGCCGGGTGTTGCCCCATGCCGAGATAGTCGTTCGAGCACCACACCGTGACCTCGGCGCCGATGCGGTGGTCGAAGGCGCGCGGGAAGCGGCCGCAGCGCCGTTCGAGATCGGCGAACACGCGATACCACCCCTCGG
Organism: uncultured Alphaproteobacteria bacterium; assembly: GCA_963812675.1. Lineage (GTDB taxonomy): Bacteria > Pseudomonadota > Alphaproteobacteria > ATCC43930 > CGMCC-115725 > AP-15. The sequence continues at coordinate 104,272 of CAWEWR010000020.1, forward strand.
CGTGCAGCGCACCGAGACGCTTTCTGAAGAAGCCCTCGTAATCCATGCCGGCCCCTGCTGGTTGCCGTTACTCGGGCGGCGGGTGCGCGCTGGTTTGCTGACCCGGGGCGGCTGTGATGAAGTGGTTGACAGAGCTCTCCACCCCATCGCTTACACCATCGTACCCCATCGACGTCACCTTGTAGTAATAGGTGGTGTCCGGTTTCAGACCTTGCAGGCGCACCCGAAAAATCGTCTCCGGATGGGACTGGTTGAGCCGGATGTGATTTTTCGCCGTCTGGCTCAAATCGCTGGGATCCGTACCGTAGTGTGCGACCGCCCAATGATCGTCATCGCCGCCAGGGTTGGTGCTGGTCCATCTGATGATGGCGAGGTCGTCATGGGCAACTTCGAGCCCTGGCCCCTTGGTGATCTCGACGTGCGCGGTTTTCGACGCTGGCGGAGGGTTCTGAGCGCCGATTGGGTCGGAGCAGAGCAGGCTGCCGGCAGCGGCGGTGATCGCCAGTTTTACGAGCAGTCGGTTCATTGAACAAACCCCGTTGCTGTTCCCTTGGAGACGAGTATGGGGGTCGCGCGCGGCCCCCATACCATCCTCCAGGCGCTACGGGATCGGCTTCGGGCCCGGCAGCGGCGCGACACCGCAGATATCCTTCGCACAAGGGAATGCCGCAAGATTGAAGGTGGGGATCAGGGTCTCGTTACCCTGGTTCGATGCCGTCTCACCCGGCAAGGTCGTCGAGCACGTACCGGTAAAGGTATTGATGTTCTTGTAGGTGCTGACGGTCGGGTTGGCCGGGTTGTAACCGTCCGTCAGCGTTTGCAGGAAGGCTACGATCTGGTTCTCCTCCGTATCCGTCAAGCCGAGGGCACCCGTCGTCATGTCGAGGTTGTTTGGGACCTCGGGTTGCGGCCAGCAGGTCACCTTTTCCACCGTTCCGGGCGGGCAGTGCCCCGACGTGACGGGGAACGCATAACTCACCCCCACCGGGGTCGTTTGGAAATCGCGCGTATTATAGAAGTGCACCAGTTGCTTCAGGCTCTTGATGTAGCCGTTGTGGAAGAACTCCTTCTGGAAGTAGGGCTTCCCGGTCCCGGCCTCGGTGGTCGGGCACTGCGGCGGGGTCAGCGCCACATCGCGGGCCGTCATCACCTGCATTTGACCGTCCGCCGTCGGCGCCTCCGATAGCCATTCCGGCTGGTTGGGATCGGCAAAGGTTTGCGGGCCGCTCCTGAGGAAATTGCCGAGCCCCAAATCTCGCCAGCCGAAGCCGTCGGGATTGGGGGTAAACCCGAAACCATCCGGCGTGCTCTCATAGAGTAGCGCAATTCTGGGATTGAGCGGCAAGCCTTCATTGGCAAAGCCGTGGCAGGTAAACAGAGGCTGTACATCGGCCGTAGTGCCGGTATCAGTCTGGCCCGGCGTCAGGGTGGTGGATCGTCCGTCGACGTGGCAAGAATTGCAGTTGCCTTTGCCGTTGAACAGCATCATGCCGGCCATCTCGTCCGCCGTTAGAGTGACTGTCGGTGCTCCCACTACGCCGCGTTTACCGGCACTTGCCAGGAAAAAGTCGAATTTCGAGTTGAACGGACTGATATCTTTTGAGCGTTCGAGGAATGAAAGAGACTGCCCCCAGTGATCATAAATATTGGTTGCCTTCGTTCGGTCTTCCGGACTGAGCGTGACCGGCGTGGCGTTGGTGCCGAACGCCCCACTAGGAGTGGCGCAGACCTCCGCAACGTTGCCGGGCCAGGTGATGTTGAAGTCGGCGCCCCAAACCAGCTCAAACAGCGGTCGATACGGCGCCTGGGATATCTTATACGCGATGCAGGCGATGTCGGGATTGCCCATTTCGCCGGGATCGACCGGAGGACCCTGCGCCTGCTCGGCGTCGGGACTCTGCAGCAACATTCCGGTCGCCCGCCCATCCCAGAAGTTTCCGCCGAAGAACAAGCCCTGTGTCGTATTGTAGTTGAGTACGGGGAACGTGTGTGAATACGTGTATCGCTGCGCTGTTCGCTTGTTGGCGTGATAGCGATAGGATCCGGGATACGCGATCATCGTCAGATTGACCGACTGGATTGGTCCGCTAAAGGCGACGTACGGCATGTGGCAGAAAGCACAGGCCGTGTTATTGAACGGCGATATGGTTTCGTCGAAATTCAACAGGCCCCCTAGTATCCGTTGCGCGTCATAACCGTTTGGAGCAAGTATTGGCGGGTTGCCGACAAAAGTCGGCAACGGCGTCAATGCCTGATACTCTTCGAAATAGCGACTGAAGATCGATTCGACTTCAAATCGAACCCTATATATCTCCGGCTGTATATCGGGCGGCAGAATGCTGGGCGGAATGAAACCGGGCAGCGCCGGATACGGGTTGTAGGGTAGGACGGGTATGTCCGGCTCGAACTGGGCCTGAGCGGACGCGGGGTGCGGAACGCTCAGGATCCCGAGCACCGTTGCGAAGGCTGCTTTTACGAGTGTCTGTTTGTCTCGACGCATCGGTGTTCCCTCCTCCGCTCAATGCACGGGTCGTGCTGGTTGACGCGCCCTCTGGCCCGGCTGTTGATCGATCCATAGGTGAGGCCGAGCAACCGCAGGTTAGTCCCGGGGGAACGCCGCGGTCTTTGGCCCCTGCCTGAGATTTTTTAAGATTAACTAAGATTAACGAACCGGGCCGAAGGCGGCTGATTTGCGTGGCGGAAAAGGCCTTGTTGCGCGCGACCGCAACCGATATTCAAGAGAATTAACCAATATTCCCAAACATTCTTCGGTATTTGCGCGACTTCGCGCGCCACCGTTGGCCCAAAAGCCGTCATCCCCGGGTGAATGACAGTAAAATTACACAAAAAAAATCGCTCTGGGCCCCAAATGGCCGGGGAATTGTCCGCCTGAGAAGGCGTTAACCCTCGTGGCTGAACTCGCCTTGCCTTGACAGCCTTGCCGACGGGGACGCACCTTGGAAAAATTAACGATATCTAAGAAGCAGGTTTGCACCGAACCACGACAGCCTGAATGACCTTAAAATTCGGCCGCTTTCAGGTGCTGCCGCACCGCCGCGAACTTTTTTCCGAGGGGGTGCCGGTCCCCCTTGGCAGCCGGGCTTTCGATGTTCTGATGGTGCTGATAGAGGCCGGCGGCGAGCTCGTTACGAAGGACGAAATCCTGAGCCGCGTCTGGCCGGGGATGGTGGTCGAGGAGCACAGCCTTCAGTTCCACATTTCGACGCTGCGCAAGGTCTTGGGAGAGGATCGTGGCTTCATCAAGACTATCTCTGGCCGCGGCTATCGGTTCGTCGCCGATATCTCCACTACCGCCAGTCAACACGAGGCGCTTCCCGGCCGAGGCGTGTCGCCGCCCCTCCCCGATGCAGAACGTCTAACGAACCTGCCGGCGCCGACCTCGGAGCTGATCGGCCGCGAGGTCGAGCTCTCCGAGGCGGCCGGTCTGGTGACGGCTCATCGGCTCGTCACCTTGGTCGGAGCTGGCGGCATCGGGAAGACGCGACTGGGCCTCGAGGTCGCGCGTCGCCTGCGCCCCACCTTTACCAACGGGGTGTGGATCGCCGAGCTCGGACCACTGTCCGATCCTGCCCTTGTCCCAGTCACCGTCGCCGCTGCTCTCGCGCTCGAAATCGCCGGCGGTGCGGTAACACCAGAACGGGTCGCGAGTGCGCTCGGCGCGAAGCGGCTCATGCTTGTGTTCGATAATTGCGAGCATGTGATCGACGCCGCGGCAAGCATGGCCGAAGCCCTGTTGCGGGCCAACCCGACAGCACATGTGATGGCGACGAGCCGCGAGCCGCTGCGAGCAGTGGATGAGTGCCTTTTCCGGGTGCCGCCGCTCGCTGTGCCGGCCGAGGGTACCGAGGATATCGAGGATTTGCTGAGATATGGCGCGGTTCAGCTCTTCGTCGCGCGGGTCCGCGCAACGGACCCGCACTTCGCGCCGGACCAGCCCATTGCACCGGCCATCGCGGCAATCTGCCGGCGCCTGGACGGCATCGCGCTAGCCATCGAGCTCGCGGCCGCCCGCGCCGCTGCGCTCGGAGTGGAAGGGGTAGCAACCCACCTCGACGATCGTTTCCACCTGCTCACCGGCGGTCGCCGCACTGCGCTCCCGCGGCACCAGACGCTGCGGGCGACGCTCGACTGGAGTTATCAGCTGCTCTCTGAGACCGAGCGCGTGGTCTTGCGGCGCCTGTCAATCTTCGCCAACGGATTTGCGCTGAAGGCCGCGACTGCGGTTGCTGCATGCTCCGAGATCGCCGCTTCGGATGTCATCGATTGTGTCGCAAACCTGGTCGCGAAGTCGCTCGTCGTGATCGATGCCTCCGGCGCTAAGGTGCGTTATCGGCTGCTCGAGACAACGCGTGCCTACGCGCGTGAGAAACTCGCCGAAAGTGGCGAGTTCGAACAAGTCGCACGAGCCCAGGCCGAACTATTACGGCATCTCTTTGAGCGGGCCGAGACAGAATGGGAGACGCGGCCCACTGTCGAGTGGCTGGCACATCATAGCCGCCGCATCGACGATTTGCGGGCGGCGCTGGACTGGTCCTTTTCGCCGCACGGCGACACATCGATCGGCGTCGCGCTCACTGTCGCCTCGGTGCCCCTGTGGCTCCAATTGTCACTGATGGAGGAGTGTCGCGGCCGCGTCGAACGCGCACTCGCCAGCGTCGATCCAGGATCGGGTGGAGACCTGCGCCACAAGATGAAGCTCTATGCCGCACTTGGCCTCTCGCTGATGGAGACGAAGGGTCCGGCGTGTGCCGGTCCGGCCTGGACAAAGGCGCTCGAACTTGCGGGAGGCCTCGACGACACCGAGTATCAGTTGCGGGCGCTCTGGGGGCTGTGGATGTGCGCTCTCACCGGCGGCGAGTACCGGACCGCGCTGGCGCTCGCCCAAAGGTTCTGCGGACTTGCTGCAAACCAGCCCGACCCGGTCGATCTGCTCGTTGGCGATCGAATGACAGCGACCCCACTACATTATCTGGGAAACCAGGCCAGTGCGCGGCGCCACATCGAGCGCATGCTTGCTTCCTGTGTCACCCCCGTTCACCGGTCGCATATCATCCGCTTTCAATTTGACCAGCGGGTGAGGGCACGTTGCACTCTGGCGCTGATCCTCTGGCTTCAGGGATTTCCCGATCAGGCAATGCGCACTGCTCAAAGCAGTGTTGGGGAGGCTCGCGTGGCCGATAACGCGCTTTCGATGTGTAACACATTGGCCCAAGCCGCGTGCCCGATCGCGTTTTTCATCGGCGATCTGGCGGCAGCCGAACGCTTCGTGGCGATGCTGCTCGATCATTCAGCAAGGCATGCGCTGGCCTCCTGGCACGCCGAGGGACATTGTTTCAAGGGGGCATTATTCATCCAGCGCGGGGATGTCGTTATTGGGTTGCAGTATCTGCGCTGCGCTCTTGACGAGCTTCGCAAGATCGGGTTCGTCCAGCGCTGTCCGGCATTTCTCGGCACTTTGGCGGAAGGCCTCGCCCGTGCCGGGCGAGGGTCCGAGGGTCTTGTAGCGATCGACGAGGCGCTCGCGCTATCCGAGCGCGATGAGGGGCGCTGGTGCGTGGCCGAGCTGCTGCGCATCAAGGGCGAACTTGTTCTGTCGGAGGGCGGACCCGACGCCGCCGAGGCGGCCGAGGATCACTTCGCGCAAGCCCTCGACTGGGCGCGCCGGCAAGGCGCCTTGTCCTGGGAGCTGCGTGCCGCCACGAGCCTGGCTCGACTGTGGCGCGACCGGAACCGCACCAAAGCGGCGCGTGACATCTTGGCCGCGGTCTACGATCGGTTCACCGAGGGGTTTGGGACGAGCGATCTCATAGCAGCAAAACTGCTGCTCGACGATTTACGGGCGTCGCTCCGCAGCAGGGTGAATATCGCTGCGCTTACAGTTTCGGTCTGCCTCAGCTTTGTCAATATAGCACAAATGTTCAATCCTCTTCTTGGTCTGACTTAGTGCGAGGGCGCCGTTCACAACGGAGCGGTCTGGGAATTGGCGACAGTCTCGCAATTACGACCCAGTATCTGGGTGGACAGGCACTGTGAATTGAAAGACGGCGCCGCAGGGAACGTTCGCGCACGCCCATAATCGTCCCCCGTGCGCTTCGACGATCGAACGGCAGATCGAGAGCCCCAGCCCCAAACCGCCGGGCTTGGTCGTGTAGAAGGACTCGAAGAGGCGGTCGAGAGTCGCCGGCGTCAGTCCCGGCCCCGAATCGCGCACCGCGACGAGCACGCCGTCCGAGTCGGTTTTCCGAGTGCTGATCAGCAATTCTCGCAACCCCTCGTTGACCCCGCTCATTGCCTCGACGGCATTGATGATCAAGTTGAGGATCACTTGTTGCAGTTGGACACGATCCCCTCGAACGAACGGTAAGCCGTCCACGAGTTGCGACTGCACCGAGACGCCATTCTTGATCGCTTCCTCGCGAGTGAGCCCGATCACCTCGCGGATCGCTCCATTGATCTCCAAGCAATCCCTCCGTGGCGGGGTCTTCTTGATGAGGGCACGGATTTCGTCGATGACCTCAGCCGCCCGACCGCCGTCCTTGAGGATGCGAGCGAGGGCCTGCCGCACCTCGTCCAGATCCGGCGGTCGACGATCCAGCCAGCGCAGCGCCGCCCCGGCGTTGGTGACGGTCGCGGCGATGGGCTGGTTCACCTCATGGGCGATCGAGGCGGCGAGCTGCCCCATCGTCGTAACGCGATTAACATGCGCGAGCTTGTTTTGTGCGTCCAGCCGCGCCTCTTCGGTCACCTTGCGCTCGGTCATGTCAATGGACGTGCCCACGAATTCGACGAGATCGCCAAATGGGTTCAAAACAGGATGGCCTAATGTGTGAATATACTTGATTGCGCCGTCCGGATGAGCGGTCCGATAATCCAGCTCGAAATCCGTCCGTTCGCAGATTCTCTGCTCAATAGTCTCCACTGTCCTTTGTCTGTCCTCGGGATGGAGGCGTCGAACCCAGTCTCCCCAAACCAGCATACCCCTTCCCGGATCACGCCCTAACAAGCGATCGTGTTCCTCGGACGAGTGGATGAACTGTCGGGTCGCAACGTTGAACGCCCAGCTGCCCGTGTGGCTCAGCCTCTGCGCTTCCGCCAAATATGCCTCGCTCCGCCGCAGGTCTGCTTCGGTGCGCTTGCGTCGGGAGATTTCGGCGCTCAGGCTCAGCGCCAGCTCGTTCTGCCGCCCCGCGAACGTCGCGACCAAGGTGCTCACGGCGATCAGAACGGTAAAAACCGTGATCAGGAAGGCAAGCAGCGTCGGCGAGAGGATCGCGCTGTGGGTCGGCGCGTCGGGAAGCGGAAAGAAGATTGAGGCTTGCATCGCGGTGTAATGCATGCCGGCGACGGCACAGCCCATGACCGAAGCCGCGATGATGTTTTCCGCCAGTCGGGCTGATTGCGAACGACGGAATCGGAAACGGATGCTGAGCGAGACGAAGGCCAAAACCACCGCGACGACGACCGAAACGGCGACCAGTCCCGGGTCATACCGCAGCAACGCCTCGGGCCGCATCGCGGCCATTCCCGAATAGTGCATCGCGGCGATCCCGGCCCCCATGAGGACCGCGCTGACTGCTCGCCGGCTCAAACCCGGCCTGTCCAGCTTGCTGATCGCGCCCAAGGCGATACCGCTGGCCAGCATCCCTGGGATCATCGACAAGACCGTGCCGACCGGGTCATAGGTGATCCCGCAGGGCAGCGAAAACGCCAGCATGCCGACGAAATGCATCGACCAGATGCCGCCGCCCATGCTGATAGCGCCTGCGCTGGCCCAGGCGTAGCGGGCCCATCGCGTCGTGGCGGCGGTGATGCGGCCGGAAATTGAAAGAGCGACGAATGCCGCCAGGATCGCAATCGCCAGCGACGTGACAACCAATCCCAAATTGTACGTGCCCGGATAGGCAGTCGCTGGGTCGAGCCGGTCGAAGACGGGAAAGAAATGCCAGTCCAAATTCAACATCCGCAACCGCCAAGGGCTTCCGAGAGCAAATACTAAGTCATTGATTTATCGTTATTTGTTAAGAAGTGGCGACGGATACGGCCTCAGCGCGCCGGCCGCAATGCTACGCCAGGATGGGCCCACAGTACCAGCCGAATTTCCTGACGCGAGCGTCCGTCCGATAGTTCTCGTACGCGGTGCCCCGTACGCACGCGACATCATCGGCGCTGCCGCAATCCTGGTGGCGATGTCGCCCATTTTACTATCATTTACCCGTATTCACTCGGCTTAATTAGGTCCCGATCGCAGAGCACTCCAGTTTTCGTAATACCGAGAGCTTCGCGAGGACGTCATGAAGGATCTGAAGGCTGATTGGCGGAGATGGACTCGGGCCGAAAAGATCGCCGCAGTGTTTATCGCGTTCGGGACGTCCGGCCTGATCCCAGCGCTGCTCCTTCTCGGCGGCGGATAATTTCGGCGCATCGTCGGTTGGAGGGCTTGACATGGATATCGTTATCGGACCGGTTCTCAAGCGTCCCGGCGGATATGGCTTCGACCTCTGGACGGCGGCCAAGGGGCTGACTCGCGGTTATGCCTATCGCCGCATCGAAGACGCATATTACGCGTGGAGGGCCGAGATCAGGGCGTCTGCACAGAGTCGCGTTCCGGCCGCGATCGTCTGCCAAACCCTCGACGAGTTCATCGTGAAATCCACCGGCTGCGAGACGCTCGCCGCCGCCTGACCGGGCTCGAGCAGCCGAGCCGTTCGCTGCAGGTCCAATCGAATTTTAGCAAAGTGAGGAACCATGCGCCCGGGCGTCAGCACATCGGGACTTGTTCAAGTGCGACGACTGCTCATCGCATCAGCTCTTCCTCTCGTCGCGACCGCGTGCGGCATCGGCTCCGACCATGACGCCCGCGCGTATAATGGCTGCCTCGTGCGGCACTCGCAGAACCCGCTGGTGTGCGACGGACCGCTGGAGGCATACCGGGTTGATGCCTCGGACCTTCCGGCAAAGGCAGCGGTTCCTGTCTCGCGCGCGGTTGCAGTTACGAAGGGCGCCCCACTGTAGCTATCGGCACCACGGGTCGGGCGCTGCGACTGAGAAGAGAGTCGCCGGATCGAACGCCTCGCCCTAAGGAATAGGGTGCGGCGCGGGCAGAGGTTGCTCACCGCAGATCGCCGGTGCGCAAGGCGGAAGCGGCGGGGTCGGGATGAGGAACTCGTTACCCTGCGTCGATGCATTACCGCCGGTCATGCACTGACCGGTAAAGCTGTTGATGTCCGGGTAGGGTGTTGTGAATCCATCCGTCAGCGTTTGCAGGAAGCTCACGATCTGGTTTTCCTCCTGATCCGTCAAGCCGAGGTTGCCGACCGTCATGTCGATGTTGTTCGGAACCTCGGGCATCGGCCAGCAATCCACTTTTTCGGTCTTTCCTTCCGGACAGTGTCCCGAGGTGACGTTGAACGGATAGACATCGCGTGTATTGTAGAAATGGACGAGCTGTTTTAGGCTCTTGGCGTAGCCATTGTGGAAGAACTCTTTCTGGAAATAGGGTCCGGGCGCCTCGGTGGTAGGACACTGCGGCGGTGTCATCGCCACATTGCGCGCTGTCGAGGTTTGCATTTGCCCGTCGCTGATCGGGGCAAATTGTACCCATTGCGAGTTCGGGTTGGGGGCGCTTCTGAGAAAGGCGCCCAATCCCAAATCTCTGTAGCCAAAGCCATAGGGATTGGGCGTGAACCCGAAGCGGTCCGGCGCGGTCTGATAATAGAGCGCAACCCTGGGGTTGAGCGGCAGCCCTTCATTGGCATAGCCGAAGCAGGTAAACAGAGGCCTCGTATTGGCCGTGGCGCCGGTGTCGCTCTGGCCCGTCGTCAGCGTCGTCGATCTTCCGTCGAGATGGCATGAATTGCAGTTGGCTTTACCGTTGAACAGGTTGTAACCGGCCATCTCGTCCGGCGTTAAGGTGTATTTCCCAACCAGGAAGGCGTCGAATTTCGACGTGAACGGGCTGAGACGGTTTGAACGTTCGTATTTGGAAATGGACTGTCCCCAATGGTCATAAATATTATCTGCCTTAGTACGGTCCTCCGGGCTCAGCCGAACTGGCGTGGCGCTGCCGCCGAATTTTGCCGCCCCTCCCGGAGTGGCGCAGATCTGTTCGGTGTCGCCCGGCCAACGAATGTGGAAATCCGCACCCCAAACCAACTCAAAGAGCGGACGGTACACCACCTTCGATAGCCGAAACGGGACGCAAGCCGTGTCAGGAAACCCCATTTCCTGGGTATCGACTGGAGGATGCTGAGCCTGCTCGGCATCGGCACTCTGCAGTTTGTAGCCGGTCGAGCGCCCATCCCAGAAGTTTCCGCCAAAGAACGCGCCCTGCGTTGTGTTGTATTCGAGCACCGGGAAATCCGGTGAATACGTGTATCGCTGCGCAGTCCGTTTGCCGGCCCGATAGTGCAACGTTCCGGGATAGGCGATCATCGTCAGGTTGACGGACGGTATCGGTCCGCTGAAGCCGACATACGGCATATGGCAGAAACCGCAGGCCTCATTCCGGAAGGGCGACATATCTTGGTCGAAATTGAGCAACTTGCCGAGTATGTCGACGGCCTCATATCCGCTGCCCTTCAGTGTCGGTGGATTCCCTGCCAGAGGCGGAGCCGGCAGTGCTCTCCATTCCTTGAGCGCTTCATTGAAGATGAATTGAACTTCGCGCTGAACCCGTGCGATTTCGGAATCCAAATCGGACGGCAGAATGCCAGGCGGATAGGGGTTATATGTCGGGGCTGACGTCGGAACGGGTTTGGTCCTACCGTCGTCGGCAGCCGCAGCGTGGCGTACGCTCAAGATGCCGAGCACAGCTGTTAAGCCCGCCGCTACGAATGCAGATATGTGTCGGCGCATCGGCTCCTCCCTCAGCTACCGCGGGAGCCTCTCGTTGCCGCGAGCCGAGGAAGCGGCGCGTGACATAGCGCTCTGGCGGACCGCAGCAGATCGCGCGCCCGCCAGGCGATTGGAACCGCCGCAATCTTCACTCCGCAAAGACCACCGGCGGCGGCCGAGTTCACGCCGCGGCCCCGAGCAACGGAATGCCGAGAGCGCGGCCAGCAGCGCGCAGTTCCTCGTCCAGTGAGGCGAGAGGCAGCGAAACGCCGATGGGCGAGCTCCACAATAGGCCGCATCATAGCATTTCCATCAAGCCTTCATGAAGAATGGACGATGCCGGTCGCACGCCTCGCGCGGTTGTCCTCCAGATTACGCGGCCCGCTGCAGATCGCGTTCCGACCAGATGACCGCGAGCGCCCGGACCAGATCGTCAATGTGGGCCTCGCTGTGCAATGGCGAGGGGGTCAGGCGCAGCCGCTCGGTGCCGCGCGGCACGGTCGGGTAGTTGATCGGCTGCACATAGATGGCGAACTCGTCAAGCAGCCGATCGGTGATGTGTCGGCACAATACCGGGTCTCCGACCATGACCGGCACGATATGGCTCGGATTGTCCCGGTGCGGGATTTGGGCGGCATCGAGCCGGCGGCGCAACAGCCTGACATGCTCGTGCAACTGTCGGCGTTCGGCGGAGCTGTTCTTCAGGTGGCGGATGCTGGCCAGCGCGGCCGCCGCCACAGCCGGCGGCAGCGCCGTCGTGAAGATGAAGCCGGAGGCGAAGCTGCGCACGAAATCGCACAGCGCCGCCGAGCCGGCGATGTAGCCGCCAATGACGCCGAAGGCTTTCGCCAAGGTGCCCTCGATGACCGTCAGCCGATGGGCCACGCCGTCGCGCTCGGCAATGCCGCCGCCGCGCGGCCCGTAGAGCCCGACGCCATGCACCTCGTCGCAATACGTCATCGCCCCGTGCGCCTCGGCGATGTCGCACATTTCGGCGATGGGCGCGATGTCGCCGTCCATCGAATAGACCGATTCGAACGCGACCAGCTTCGGCACGAGGGGATCGAGCGCGGCGAGCTTGCGGTCGAGGTCGGCGGGGTCGTTATGGGCGAAAGTCCGCTTTGCCGCCCGGCTGTGCCGGATGCCCTCGATCATCGAGGCGTGATTCAATTCGTCGGACAGCACGACGCATCCCGGCAGCCGCGCAGCGAGCGTGGAGAGCGTCGCCCAGTTCGACATATAGCCGGAGTTGAACAGCAGCGCGGCCTCGGTGCCGTGCAGATCGGCCAGCTCGCGCTCCAGCATGACGTGGTAGTGGTTGGTGCCGGAAATGTTGCGGGTACCGCCGGCGCCGGCGCCGCAGCGGTCGATCGCCGCGTGCATCGCCGCCAGCACTTCCGGGTGCTGGCCCATGCCGAGATAGTCGTTGGCGCACCACACCGTAACCTCGCGACAACCGTTGCCGCGATAGTGCATCGCCCTCGGGAAATGACCGGCTCGGCGTTCGAGATCGGCAAAAACGCGATAGCGTCCCTCGCGCCGCAACTCACCCAGCTGCCGTTGGAAAAAAGCCTCGTAATCCATGATCCTCCCGTTCCTCAGAAGATGGTCTGCTCGTTTTTTCCCCAGCCACCCCTCACCCCGCCCTCTCCCCCGGCCGGCGGGGGAGAGGGTGGGAAAGGGCCTAAAGCTGTCTGTGCAACTCGACCAGCCAGAGCTGGTAGTCGATGCCGCGCGAGACCTCGGTGAAGAGGTCGGAGGTGTCGATGTCGCCGAACTCGTCGCTCTCGTCGATCGCGTTACGCGCCGATTCGCCGAAGCTCGCGAGCGCCTCCGTTACTGCTGCGATATGCGCCGCGGCGTCGGCGACCCCCAGCCGGTACGGCTCGAGGAAGGACTGATCCGCCGCTGTCTGGACTGTCCCCTCGGCGGTGCCGCCGAGGGTGCCCGCCCGTTCGGCGATCTTGTCCGAGTACTCCTCCACCACGTCGGCGACCTTGTCGAACAGCTCGTGAATCGCAATAAAACTGGGACCGCGGACGTTCCAATGCGCCTGCTTGACCTGCGCGTGCAGGTCGATGGCGGCGGCGAGGTGACGATTGAGCAGAGCGACTGATCTCGAGCGGATCTGATCCGGTAAGGTATTGGCGGTTCTATACATTGCTTTTACTCCTTGGGCTGGATTGCAGTGATTGCGGCCAGTCACTCCGCCGCTTGCTTGAGTTCAAGACCGAGTGCCCGCGCGACCCCTTCGCCATAGGCCGGATCGGCGCGCAGGCAATTGGCAACATGCCGCTCCTTGATGTGCCGCCGCGCATCGCCCATCGCGCGGGCGGTGTTGTCGAACAGCGCTTGCTGCTGCGCGGGGGTCATCAGACGGAAAAGATTACCCGGCTGCTCCCAGTGATCGTCATCGGCGTAATGGTCGTAGTGGGCCGCTTCGCCTTCAATGGGCAGAGGCGGCTCGGCGAAGTCGGGCTGGTTGTCCCACAGCCCGGCGCTGTTAGGGTTAAAGCTGGTGGTGCCGCCAAGATTGCCGTCAACCCGCATTGCTCCGTCGCGGTGGTAGCTCATGACCGGGCATTTCGGTGCGTTGACCGGGATCTGGTAGAAGTTGACGCCGAGGCGGTAACGAACCGTGTCGTTGTACGAGAACAGGCGCGCCTGCAGCATCTTGTCGGGGGAGAAGCTGATGCCGGGGACGACGTTCGACGGCCCGAACGCCGCCTGCTCGACTTCGGCGAAATAGTTGTCCGGCCAGCGGTTGAGCTCCATCACGCCGACCTCGATCAGCGGGTACTCGGTCTTTGGCCAGACCTTGGTCAGGTCGAACGGGTTGTGCCGGTGCGTCTTCGCCTGCGCCTCCGTCATCACCTGGATGAAGAGCGTCCAGCGCGGGAAATCGCTGCCATCGATCGCGGTCAGCAGGTCGCGGCCATGGCTTTCGCGATCCTCGGCGACCACAGCTGCGGCTTCGGCGTCGGTGAGGTTCTGGATTCCCTGTTGCGTGCGGAAATGGAATTTGACCCAGACGCGCTCGTTCGCCGCATTGATCATCGAAAAGGTGTGGCTGCCGAAGAGGTGCATATTCCGGAAGCTCTTCGGGATGCCGCGGTCGGACATGACGACTGTGACTTGGTGCAGCGCTTCGGGCAGCAAGGTCCAGAAATCCCAGTTATTGTCGGCGCTGCGCATCCCGGTGCGCGGGTCGCGCTTGATCGCGTGGTTGAGGTCGGGGAAGCGAAGCGGGTCGCGGAAGAAGAACACCGGCGTGTTGTTGCCGACGATGTCCCAGTTGCCTTCCTCGGTGTAGAACTTGAGCGCGGTGCCGCGGATGTCGCGCTCCGCATCCGCAGCGCCGCGCTCGCCGGCGACCGTCGAGAAGCGCGCAAACATCGGCGTCTGCTTGCCGATTTCGGAAAAGATCTTCGCCTTCGTAAAGTGCGTGATGTCGTGTGTCACGATGAAGGTGCCGTGTGCGCCCCAGCCCTTAGCATGCATACGCCGCTCGGGGATCACTTCGCGGTCGAAATGCGCCAGCTTTTCCAGCAGCCAAATGTCCTGCAGCAGTGCGGGGCCGCGTGGACCGGCGGTCATGATGTTGGTGTTGTCGGCGACCGGTGCGCCGGTGGCGTTGGTGAAGCGCTTGGTTTTAGACATAGGAAACTCCTTGGGTCGTACGGAAAAAAGGTGCGGCGCGGATGTGCCTAGCCGGGCCAGGCAGAGGCGCGGATCACGCGGCAGAAATTCTCGGGCCGGAAGGAGGGATCCTTGTCGGCGAGCACGTCGGCCTTGACATTGCCGAAGGTCGTCTCGGGCTTGCGGTGGATGCCGTCGTAGAAGGCCTGGATGATCTCTTCCTTGAAGCGAGCGGGACGTGGGTGCACGCGAACTACGGCGTCTCGCTCGGTGTCGGTGAACTTGGAAAAGGCAATACCAAGCACGTCCATCTCGACGCCCGCGGTGACCAGCGCAATGACCGGATGCATGTGCTGCGGGATGCCGGGTGTCGTGTGCAGTGCGATCGCGGTCCAGACCGTCTCGATGTCGCGCTCTGCGATGCCATGGCTCCGCAGAAAGTCGCGGGCGGCGTTGGCTCCGTCCACCTCGAAGCGCTCATTCGCGCTAGCGTATGCAGGCGTAAGGCCCATGTCGTGGAACATGGCGCCGGCATATAGGAGCTCGGGATCGAAACGGAGCTCGCGGCGCTTACCGGTGAGGGCCGCCCAGTAATAGACGCGGCTCGAGTGGTGGAACAGCAGCGGTGGCTCGGTATCCCTGACCAATTCGGTCACTTCACGCGCCAGACTGCTGTCGGGAATGGCGACGCCTGGGACTGGCTTGGGCATCACGTCGATTGCGTGTACAGGCACCAACGTCATTGCTTCCTCCTGAGAAACCCTTGCCCGGCAAAACTCGCCATTGAGCAAATCGATCTTCGTCGGTGGGCCGATCCGATATCCGTCTGCCCCTCTCACGGTCTGGCGGGTTCGAATAGGAGACCCTGTGCAGAGATAAATCCGTGCGGCGCTTTCATGCCCCTGCCCAACATCATGGGGCTGGCGATTACTTACGATGCAGGGTATCGGGGGCCAGTGAATCCGAGTAAATTGTCGTAAAAATATGCTAACTGCCAGGCTGGCAAATGGGGCCGCGTCGCCAGAGGCCGCCTTTTGAGAAGAGTGCCACGATGCCGTTCCGCATCAGATTGTCGTGCCATCGAAGTTTGGCGCGAAACGGGTCGGTCTCACTAACTTTTACGGGATCTTACTCGGATTCAGTCCACTACCGGCCTAAGTGCAGCGGTATGGATGAAGCGCCAGCAGCCAGCGGCGCCCCGGAATGAGCATTCGCTCGGCCACCAGCTCGCGTCTGCCGAACATAGCATCCGCGGCAGCTGATCTCGCCGGTCGGTCCCTTCCGTTCGTTTTGAGCGTGATTGCCGGATCCACCGACATCATCGGGTTTCTCGGCCTCAACGGCCTGTTTACTGCCCACATCACCGGCAATCTGGTCGTTCTGGCCGCGCATATTGTCGCTGGCGACCCGACGATATTCTCTTACATTTTATCGGTTCCGGTCTTCATGCTGGTGCTGTTTCTAACGCGTGTGCTCGCCGGCGGCCTCGAGCAAATTGGGATTCCGACCCTGCGGCCGCTGCTGCTGCTGCAGCTGTTTTTCCTCATTGCGTTCCTCTCGATTTGCGTTGTGGCGGGTCCGTGGCGCGACGCCAACACTATTCTCGCGGTCATCGCGGGCATGTTCGGCGTCGCGGCGATGGCGGTGCAGAACGCCCTCGTGCAGATTTCGCTGACGAACACGCCAACCACTGCCGTAATGACGACGAATGTCACTCATTTCATGCTGGACCTGGGTGCGGCGCTGGTTGGCCGCGATGATGCCAGGGTCGCCCGGGCGCGTGCGCGCGCGATGCGCACCTTGCCGGTGATCGTCGGCTTTGCCATCGGGTGCGTGCTCGGCGCGGGATTTGAAGCTGCCGCCGGCTTGTGGTCCTTGACTCTGCCGACTACGCTTGCCCTGCTCGCTTTCGCAATGGGATCGGGTGACTAGCGTCGCCCCTCATGAAACCCTGGTCAGCTGCTACGAGCGCGGTTCACGATAATTTACCGAGCTTAACCCTGCTTTACTCGCAAGGGCGCGGGATTAGCAACAAATCACCAGAGAGAGCCTGAACGGAGCATCACCTGCGGTCAGCGAGCGACCATGCGCAGATACCATTTGATAATGTCCGCGTTGTTTGGCATGTCCCTGGGAGTGCTCGCCGAGCTCACGCCGCAGCGGCATCCGCGGAAGCACAGACCCTGGCGACGGTGCCAGGAATGGCGCGAGTTTGGTTTCGGGGCAGGCGCAGTCGGTTCCGCGTGTTTGACCGCTCTGGCCGAGCGTGGCTACGCGCGTGAGATCGTCGTGGTGAACCGAGCGCGTTGCCGCATTGACAAGGATAGAATTCAACCCGTCCTGAGCGAGAATGCTGCTGATTAAGTCTGTCCCGTGCAGCAGCCTGACGACGTATCCATGGCCGACCTACCGGGTGATGTTCCCCGCACCGGGTCGTACGGCGCCGGGTCCTTGCATCAGGACCCGCCGCATTACGCTGCACTGGCAGGAACCGACGGGATGATGGCGAGAGAACCCCACCTGCGGTTTTCGCCGCAACTGGCTACTCCGTTACCCGAGAGGAAACGGAGCGAGAGGCTCTCTCTACGTGCAGCGATTTTTTGGATCGGCATTCTCTCGCTGGGCAGTTGGGCGTTAATCATCGCCCTGGTTCTTGCGCTCGATTAACCGCCGGGTGGGTCCGGGGCAGGCCCTGAACCCCCGCTGTCGCCGGGCGCTGCTGAATTTTCACCCAAATTTACCCGCCTTAACTCGGCTTGGAGCGTCAGCGACCTAATTGCTTTGGTGCGAAGCTGGGCTCTTGCCTGCAAGGGTCGCGCACGGATGTAGTAGGAGAAGTAGAATGAGATTACAGGCCTTATTTTTGACTGGTGCCGTTATCGCGATGGCAATCCCGCTCTCCGCGGGAGCGGTGTCCTTTGCAGCGGATCAGGAGGCGAGCACCAGCGCTCGGCCGGCCGCGTCGGCTACATACGCTTGCCCTCCCCATTATTATTGGGAGCCGGACGCCTATGCCCCGCACGGCAAGTTTAGGCCGGCGCATTGCGCGCCCCGCTGGTGAATGGCCGGCCATCATGCGGGTCGACTGGGCGAGGCAAATGAGATTATCTCCCACCACGGCAGGTCTGCTGCTGATCAACGTCCTCTTGACGTCATCTTCCGCGTTGGCAGCCGGCGATCCGACGGCCGGCAAAAAAGGTCTTTTCGTCCCACTGCGCAGTGTGCCATGCGACGACGCCCGGTGAGAACAAGGTCGGACCATCTCTCCCCGGTATTGTCGGGAGCAAGAGCGGCACGGTTCCGGGGTTCGATTTCTCGGCCGCATGAAGGATGCCAACGTCACCTGGGACGACGCCGATCTCGACAAATTCCTCGGGAACCCGGCCAGTTTCGTCCACGGCACCAAAATGTTCGTCAATCTCCCCAATGAGCCCGATCGGCAGAACGTCATTGCCTATCTCCACACGCTGAAGAAGTGAGACGGGCTTCATGAAGGCTCCGAAAATCCCGCGTCCCGCTTCCCTTCCCGGCTCCTTGATCCGGAACCAGGCGACATAAAGGGGGCCGGTACGCGCCGCCGTACCAATGGGCGGCCCTCGCTGCGTTGCTGGCTCGTGGCGGCACGGTAGCCAGAAGACCACCCTGCCGGCATTTCACTGGATGGGTCGACGAAAGTCGCGATAGCTTAGAGGGTGGAGGCGAGGATCGATCCACCGAGTCACGAGAGGTAAAAATGACCGAGCTGCCGCCACTGCAGAATGACGTTCTTCTGTCCGGCATACGATCCCGGTCTGTGCGCGACATCAACGGGCTGAGAATGCATGTGCTGGAGGCCGGCTTCGAGACCCGCGGCCGGCCGCTGGTCCTGCTGCTGCACGGGTTCCCGGAACTCGCCTATTCCTGGCGGAAGGTGATGCTGCCGCCCGCCGCTGCCGGCTTTAGGGTCGTGGCACCCGACCAGCGGGGCTATGGCCGCACGACCGGGTGGGACCCGGAATATGACGGGGACTTGGGCTCGTTTCGCATCCTGAACGCGGTCAGGGATGCGCTGGGGTTGGTCTCGGCGTTCGGCTATCGCAACGTCGCACTAGTCGCGGGGCACGATTTCGGGGCTTCGGTCGCGGCCTGGTGCGCCCTCGTGCGCCCCGACGTGTTCCGCTCGGTCGCTCTGATGAGCGCACCCTTTGCAGGCCCACCGGCACTGCCCTTCGACACGGCCGACACCCCGTCGCAGCCGAAACCGCCCGGAATCCGCATTCATGATGAATTGGCCAAGCTGGACCGCCCCCGCAAACATTATCAATGGTATTACTCAACTCGGTCGGCCAACGCCGATATGTGGCGTTGCCCGCAAGGCGTCCACGCCTTTCTGCGAGGCTATTTCCACTACAAGAGTGCGGATTGGACAGGGAATAAGCCCTTCCCGCTGAAATCCTGGACCGCCGGCGAACTCGCGAAGATGCCGACCTATTACATAATGGACCTGGACAAGAACATGGCCGAGACCGTGGCGCCGGAGATGCCGTCCGCCGCCGAAATTGCCTCCTGCCAATGGCTTTCCGAGGGCGAACTCCGCGTCTACAGCACCGAATACGAACGCACCGGGTTCCAGGGCGGATTGCAGTGGTATCGCGCCCGCACGCAAGACCTCTATGACGCTGAGCTGGAGCTATTCTCCGGCCGCTCGATCGACGTGCCGTCGATCTTCATCGCCGGCAGGAGCGACTGGGGCACCTATCAGCGTCCCGGCAATTTCGAGCGCATGCAGCAGAGCGCCTGCACCCGTATGCTTGGTTGCCATTTGATCGACGGCGCCGGGCATTGGGTGCAACAGGAACAACCGGAGAGGGTCGGCGAGCTGCTGCTGCGATTTGCCCAGCAGCAGTAAGGCTGCGGGCGGATGCTTAACGAGACGTTAACCCGATTCCTCGAGAGTGCACTGATGCTGCCGAGTTAATTGCTTCGGTACGTTTGAATGCCTCTGTCGATCATCGAAGAGGAGGACGGCCGCATCGCGGTAAGCAGTCCTTACCACCCTAATTTCCCCGCCAGAGCCCGCAGCCTCGGCGGAATATGGAACGGCGCGCGGCGCGTGTGGGTCTTCGACGCCGCAGATCATGATCGCGTCCGGTCGCTGTGCCGTGAGATATACGGCACCGACGGTCAGGAACACGGTAGCCCCCTCCCTAACGCTCCTCCGCTTGCGGAGGAGGGAAGGGTGGGGGCGCCGTTCCCGAACGCGGTGTCCCACGGCAGGAACGAGTTCGCCGAAGCGGTAACGGCTGTGCCGCACTATTACGGCCATCGCCGCAGGCTCCGCGAGCGGCTGATTGCCGCCGGGGCCGAAAACCTGCCCGATTACGAACTCTTAGAAATGCTGCTGTTCGCCGCCAACCCGCAAGGCGATGTGAAGCCGGCGGCAAAGTCGCTGCTAGCGCATTTCGGCGGTTTTGGCAAAGTGATGAGCGCCGACCCCGAGGCGCTGTCGGAAGCCGGGCTCGGCCTTGCCGGCATCGCCGCCATCAAATCGGTGCGGGAGGCGGCCCTGCGGCTGATGCGCTTCGAATTGCAGGAACAGCCGGTGGTCAATTCCTGGGACAAGCTGATCGACTATTGCAATGCGCAGGTCGCGCACAACAAGGTCGAGGAATTCCACATCCTGTTCCTCGACCGCAGGAACGTGCTGATCAAGCATGAGCGCCAGCAGCGCGGCACGGTCGACCATACGCCGGTCTATCCGCGCGAGGTCGTCAAGCGCGCGCTCGATCTCGGCGCCGCGGCACTTATCCTGGTGCACAACCACCCCTCGGGCGACCCGACCCCGTCCAAGGCCGACATCGCCGTCACCCAGGACATCAAAAAAGCCGCCGCCCCGCTCGGCGTGGTATTGCACGACCACGTGATCATCGGACGCAACGGCCATACCAGCCTGCGCGACCTTGGGCTAATCTAGTGTATCAACCTAAGATTTGGTGACGGGAACCCTCACCCAACTCGCGGCGCTCGGCACCCTCTCTCGCGTTGCAGGAGAGGGCGCTCAAAGGCGTAGACACCCGGCATCGAGCAGTCACCAAGCCATGTCAGCTATCGACATAGGCTTGATACGATTTTCGCGCGATCACATCGCATAAATATAATCGGGGTTTATTTCGGTTCGGCCGGCGGAAAGTGATCGGCCGCGCCTAAAACGATTGGAGCCAGCCATGCGCGTAACCATCGGGATCAAGATATTCGGCATCGCCGTCGGGCTGCTGATCCTGATGGCCGTTGTCGCCCTCCTGAGCATGCGCATGACCCGTACTGTTGATGACCAACTCGTCATCCTCGACCACAACTATTTTCCCGCCTACGTCGCCCTCGCTCAGGCCAATATCAGTTCTGTCGAAGAGTCGGCTCATACCCACCGTCTTCTCCTGGTCACCGCCGAGCGCCCGGAGAATACGGCGAAAATTGACGATCTGCGGCAGCAGATCGCGAATGCCGGCAAGGCGAGCGATGAACAGATCACCGCTGCGCGTCAGCACATCAACGAACAGATCGCTGATCCCCTCGATTTTGACGACAATATTGCTCTGGCGCGGCTTGATGTCAGGATCGAGGCGCTGCAGGAGGAAAGACAACGTTATGAGGCCGTGCTCATTAAGCTCCTGGCCGCAGCCGAGGCAGACAACACGGTGCTCGCGACCGAACTGCTCGCCGAACTGGACGATTGGCGTGACGACTTCGACCGCAAGATCGATGCGGCGCGGAGCGAGATGCGTCGGCTCGCCGGTGCCGCCATCGCCGGGACCCGCGCCTATCAGCGGCACGTTGTCCAGATCGGCTTGGCGCTTCTGGCTATTGCCGCGTTGCTCGGCATCATTGTCGCCGCCGCCGTCACCCTCGGCCTGGTGCGTCCGGTGCGTCGGCTGCTGGCTGGGACCGCTGCGGTTGAGGGTGGCGCGCTCGACACCGTGGTGCGATTACCTCGCGGGACGAGATTGGCCGGCTGACGCAGTCCTTCAACAGCATGGTTGGCGAACTGCGGATCAAAGCACAAATTCGCGAGACGTTCGGTAAATATGTCGATCCCCGGATTGTCGCCGGGCTGATCGACCGCCCCGAGCTGACCCATGCCAAAGGCTCGCGCCGCGAGATGACGATCTTTTTCTGCGATATGAAGGGTTTCACCACTTTCAGCGAAGGCATGACACCGGCCGCACTGGTCACTGTACTCAAGCGCTATATGACGGTGATGTCGGAGCCGGTCCGACGCCATAGCGGCATCATCGACAAGTATATCGGTGATGCCATAATGGCTTTTTGGGGTCCGCCCTTCACTGGCGCCGACGAACAGGCCCGTCTCGCCTGCCTTGCTGCGCTCGATCAACTTGCCGGCTTTGCAACGTTTCGTGCCGAGCTGCCCGACCTCATCGGCCTCAAACGGGGTTTCCCGGAGATCGACATACGCATCGGCATCGCCACCGGTGATGTTGTGGTGGGCAGCATTGGCTCGGAGCAGACCCGCAACTATACGGTCATCGGCGATACCGTGAATTTGGCGTCGCGTCTCGAAGGAGCCAACAAAACCTACGGCACGCGGGTGCTTATCAGCGAGGCGACCAACCATCTCGCTGCGAGATGCTGGAGACGCGGGAGATCGATTCGGTGGTGGTTGTCGGCAAAACCGAGCCGCAGCGCATTTTCGAACTGCTCGGCCGCAAGGGTGAGGTTGCGCGCGAGCTCCTGACGCTGCGTGACGCCTATGTCGAGGCGATCGGCGCTTACAGACGCAGGGATTGGGATCGGGCGCTTGCCGGGTTCGAGGCTTGCCTCGCGATTGTCCCTTGCGATGCGCCGAGCAAGCTGTTCCTCGAACGTATCGCCCAGTTCCGCGTCACCGCCCCGTGTGCCGAGTGGAATGGCGTCTGGTCGCTGGTGGAGAAGTGAACGAACCTCAATCGGGCCCCTCGGGGTACCAGCTGCTTCTTTCCGGGCAATCCGAGCTGGTGGGGTTGGGCACTTTAAACCGAAACCTCCCGGCGTCGTCCCAATGCAGTCACATTCGGCCCGAGGTGATCACCAGAGGCGGGCACAGGGTGATGGTCGGGGCGAGACCCTTAATCATTTTGAGCAGATCGCGCCGGTCACGGCGCGCCCGTACGTTCTGGGGGCAAATCTTGTTGCAGTTGGCGGCGCGCTACTGCTCGAGCAGAACAACGAGGGGTCGGAGCGCTTAAGCCCGCATCGGCATGCGGTTGGTTCTGCGACATGCCGGGGATGACGCCGAGCTGGGTCTCGACGGCGTCACTCGATGACTTCTTCGGCGAGCGCTAGCAGCATCTCGGGGAACCTGCACTGGATGCCCGAATCAATGTGGAGGCTGGCTCGAGGTAAGAAGCGGCCGTCCGCGGCTGGTGAACGCGGTAAGTGCAGTTCCGGTGTAGTTGACGTTCACGCTCTCGATTATTGGCGGGTTCACCGGCGTATCGGCGTCCCAGGCAACCAGAAAATTCGCCCCGGTGTCGCCAGTCGTGTCCTTAAATTCTATGAAGATCTCCGTCGACGCGAGCGGACCGAGGTTCCGCGCCGCGTCGCTATCATCTCGCAGCAGCTTCCCATCACCGCCATAATACCGCGCCGAACGCACTGTGATGCTGTGGTTGGGGTCGGTGTTCCGGATCGATACCATGGAAGACAGGAGTAGGATCGAGGGCTTGCCCTGTAAATCCAGGTTCCGGTACCAGATCTGCGAATAAATTGGGACATACACTACCTGGCCGCGGCTGAGGTCCAAGGCCTCCTCGGCAAAACTGATGCTGCTTGAAAACCAGGCAGCCAGAAACCAAACCGCGAAGTCGACGCACAACAGCTGTCGCTTCTGTCTCATTTCGGATCCCTTCAAAGATTTCGCACCGCCCCCGCTTATGGAGGAAAAGCATGACATCTATACGCGTCGGAGTTTACTTACTTCGGCAGCTGCCTTGCCGCTGGTCGGCATGGCAGCAGTGGCCCGGTCGCCTACTCGAAAAACAGCAAAACTCCCAAACGTCGTCTTCTTCCGGGCTGACGATCTGGGCTATGCGGACGCAATTGGAAGATCACCGAACTGGTGCCGTCGGGGGGAGCGTTCCCATGAAGCTGGTCAGAAAAGGCTTCCACACCGCGGCGTAATAGTGGGTGAAATGCCCGTGCGTCTTGTCGTTGTATGGGATCAGGACATAGCGGCCTTCATGAATCTTCTTCATCGCGCGCTCGACCGTGCCTAGCTCGGGCGGGTTGGCAACGTCCTCCACGGTGTTGATCAGCAGCACCTTGGCTTTGATCTTGGGGAGATCACCCTCGGGGCTGTAGTCCTCGATCAACTCGATCGCCCACAAAGAATCGTTGGCGTCGCCCTTTGCGATCCGCGCCATTCGCTCATCATACAGCCCGTCGGCGGCAGCGCGGGTCGGTGCCAATTCCTGAATGCGCGCGGCGCTCTCCGGCATGAACGATCCCGCCGCGGCGCTGTAGATGTAGTGAGTTGGGTTTTTATCATAATTACCACCGTTCCAATCGGGGTCATGGCGGATCGCCTCGGCGGCGGCGCGGCGCGTGATCCAATTGCGTCCGCTGATCTCGACCGGCTGACAGGAGAGGCCGACGATCCCGTCCATCAGGTCGGGATACATCTCGGCCCACAAAAAACTGTGCATGCAACCCAGCGAACTGCCGACGACGAGGCGCAAATGCGCGACCTCGAGCCCCTCTGTGACCATTCGGTGCACGCTGTCCACCATGTCGTGGTAACGGTAATGTGGGAAATTGCCTTTGAGCCCGTCGGAAGGCTTGCTGGAGCCACCGCGGCCAAGCGCGTCGGGGATAATTATGAAGTGTCGGCTGGCATCCAGCGGCTCGCCATCCTTGAATAATTCATCGGCCAAGGTTGGCCGCAGCCAGTTTGCGCCTGTGCCGGTATTGCCCTGCAACAGCAGTACGCCATTGATGATCTCGCCTGCGGCATTGCGCTCTGCAGAACCAAGAGTGCGGTAGTGCAGTTTCAGCTGAGGGATGGTCTCACCGCTGGCAAATTTGTAATCTGTGATGATGAAGTTGTCTTCCCGGTAGTTGGGCCAGTTTGTGTTTTGGGTCTGAGCCAGCGCGGGTGCGGTGCTTATAATGCCAGCGGCTACAAGAGTGCGAATCCACATTACAACGGGGCTCCTGCAAAAGGCTTCCGCACGATCTTCTTCTCGTCTTGGAATATAGCCCATTGCGCACTGACTTGGCCGTGTTTCTTCAAGGCCGCCGCGTTCTCCTGGGATGACTGCATCTCGCAAAGGGACAGGACGTTTACTCGGTTCCACCGAATTTCTCGATCAAGTTTCCCTCTACGGGGGCCCGAAGGTTCGAATCCATCTTTCGCCTCTTTCGAAGTACTCAAAAACTTGAGGGATTCCGCCATTCTCGGCGAGTAGGTAAAAGGGTTTTGTCCCCGGTTTTGTCCCCAAGGCAAAAAAAACCTCCTATAGCGCGGCAGGCCGAGGGTGAAGTCGTAAGCTTGCTGGAAAAAGGGTTGGGGTGCACCTTCGCCTGATAGGCGAAAGCAACGAGGACCGGTTTGGGGACCGGCCTCGACGAAGGAGCACCCCGATGGAGAGGATACCGGGATCCGAGCGGACACGCGAGAAGCTGAGAGCGCTGATGGATGGCCGAAACGAGGTCGAGGATGAGCGTTCGGAGCTCGTGCGGCTGGCGGCGCGGCTGATCATCGAGGAAGCACTGGAAGGCGAGGCAAGAGACGCGCTGGGGTGCGATTACTACGCTCGCGGCGGCCAACCGGGCGCCGGGTATCGCAACGGCTATCGGCGGGGAGGCGAGGATGCCTTTGCAGAACCGTTCGCAATCTATCGCCGGATCTACAAAAATATCCCCACGCACGGGCAGTGGAAATTACGGATCACCCCATAGATGTAATCATCCAGTTTTCCCAATACCCCATCGCAACTCTGGCACAGGATATTCTTGTCGAAGACGCCCAACTGAGCCGGTTTTACCCGCGACAGCGATAGCTCAAGGTTATGTTTGCTGCTTCCTGCCTTGAGCATTCTCCCAAACGCCCTTGGTATGATGTGCGATTTTATGAGCCGAGTGGCCTGACAGCCAGGACCGCGACAATGCTTCATTGCAGAATGCCGATAACTGCTAAGAAGTGCCCGGGCCGAAGTTTGTTGAGAATCTCTCGTAAACTCCGAATGCGGGCGAGAACGGGTACCGATCGTTCTCTCTATGGTGTCGTGAAGCTCGCGAGTCGACCTTATCTCAGGGTCATGAAGCTTGACCTATCCGACGAACAAGCCGTCCTTCTGGAAAGAGAGCTTACCGCAATCATCGAGAATGATCGCTATTTCCTAATTGGACAGCTTCGGGGGAGGAATAAGCTAAAGACCGGTAGCCGGCTGCTGGTTCCAAGATTCCCCGAAATCAAATTCATCCTGTCTTGTTGCGGGGTGCTGTGAAGCTTGTGGGCAGCCGCCGACCTGTGGGCAAGGTGGGGGAAACGCAAGGCGTTTTCCCGGCTTGTCTCTCTAAATATTTCGGCGCAGCTCGCGCTAGGATACCGCCGGGCCTGGTTGCCCGCCCGTCTCGCGCAGCGCTCCGTGTCGCGGGCTGCCTTTTTGGCAATCATCGACCGTATGCTGCCGCCGTTGCGGGGGCTCGAGCACATTGTGCGGCCGTGTGCCGAGTGGCTGGCCGGCGCCTGGACGAAGGCGCCGGTTGGCATGATTTGTCTGGTGCTGGCAATCATCATTACGCTACCTGTGCCCTTGGGTCATGTGGTGCCGGGAACCTCCATCTCGGTGCTCGCGCTCGGGCTCATTGAACGCGACGGTGTCGCGATCGCTCTCGGGATAGTCACCGCAGTTCTCGGACTGGCAATCGTCGTCATCGCTTCGGCCGGCCTCCTCAATGCCGCGCGCCTGTGGCAGAGCTGACGAATGAAGCTGCGCCGCCCCACCAACTTGCTGCTGCTGGCCGTTTCGGGCGGCGGGTTGATCGCCGGAATAGCCGTTTGGTTGCACGGAGAGCCGAAATGGGCTGCATGGATGTGGGTGTTTGGCTCGGCGCCGGTGCTCCTCGCCGTTCTGGTCGGCATCGGCCGCGCTGTCCTCCATCGCGAAGCGGGCCTGGACCTGATCGCTCTGCTGTCGATGGCCGGGGCCATGGCTCTGGGCGAGTATCTGACGGGCGCGGTGATCGGCCTGATGCTGGCCAGCGGCCGCAGCCTCGAAGACTTCGCCGAGGCGCGCGCCCGCCGCGAAATGTCGGCTCTGCTCAGCCGGGCCCCCCGGGCGGCAAACCGCTACGAAGGCGAAAATAATCTGGTCCAGATCCCGCTCGACATGATCAGGCCGGGGGACCGGCTGCTCGTCCGCGCCGGCGAGGCCGTCCCGACGGACGGAGCGGTATCTGACGCAACCGCGGTGCTCGATGAATCGGCGCTCACCGGGGAAGCGCTGCCGGTCCAGCGCGTATCGGGCGAGGTCGTGCGCAGTGGCGCCGTCAACGCGGCAACCCCGTTCGACATGATCGCCACGATCGCCGCAGCCGACAGCACTTTTGCCGGAATCGTCAAACTCGTCGAAGCGGCACAGCGCGCCAAGGCTCCCTCGGCGAGGCTCGCCGACCGCTATGCGCTCCTCTTCGTGCCGCTGTCCCTCGCGGTCGCCGGTGGGGCATGGATCGCGACCGGGGACCCGTTACGGGCGTTGGCCGTTGTGGTCGTCGCGACCCCGTGTCCGCTGATCCTGGCCGTTCCCGTGGCCATCGTCGCCGGCATGTCCCGCTGCGCCAAGCGCGGCGTGTTGATCAAGGGCGGTGGCATGCTCGAGAAGCTCGCGCAGGCGAAGACACTGTTCTTCGACAAAACCGGCACTTTGACCGGCGGTCGCGCCCGTCTCGTCGCCACCGAGGCGGCTCCGGAACTCGGCGCGGCCGAGCTTTTGCGAATTGCCGCATCTCTTGACCAGGTCTCGCAGCACGTGATCGCCCAGGCCATTACCACTGCCGCGCGCGACCGCGGTCTGGCGTTGTCGATGCCTTCCGGGGTCGAGGAACAGCCCGGCGCTGGGCTGACGGGCCTCGTCGACAACCGGCGGGTTGCGGTTGGCAGCTATGCCTTCGTGTGCGCATCCGCCGCCCCGGCCGAGTGGAGCCACCGATTTCTTCAGCGCATGGGATACGACGGAGCGACTGGCGTCTTTGTCGCCATTGACGGTGTCATGGCCGGGGCGCTGTTGCTCCATGACGAGATCCGCGCCGAGACGCCACGGGCCCTTCGGCTCCTGCGCAAGGCGGGTGTTGAACGCGTCGTCATGCTGACCGGCGATCGCCGTGATGTGGCCGAGACCATTGGCGCGCTCCTCGGTGTCGACGAAGTGCTCGCCGAACAGAAGCCCGAGGACAAACTGGCCGCCATCAGGGCGTCGCACTCGGCCGGCTCGAAAATTATGGTCGGCGACGGGGTCAACGATGCGCCAGCTCTGGCCGCCGCCGATGTCGGCGTGGCGATGGGCGCCCGCGGGACGGCGGCCTCGGCCGAGGCCGCCGGCGTGGTTCTGCTGGTCGACCGGCTGGATCGGCTTGCCGAAGCGCTGCGCATCTCCCACCGTGCGCTCTCCATTGCGGTTGAGAGCGTCGTCGCGGGCATGGGCCTGTCGATCGCAGCGATGGGCGCCGCGGCGCTCGGTTATCTACCTCCGCTCGCCGGGGCCGTGCTTCAGGAGGCAATCGATGTCGCGGTCATCCTGAACGCCTTGCGGGCCCTTCGCGTCCAGGGACCTCGTGAGGGTCGAGAGGTGCTCGCGCAGGCCGAGTTCGATGCTCTCAAAAAGAAACATGACGACCTGGGCCCTATACTGGAGCGGGTTCGTTCCACCGCCGATCGACTGGCGATCGTTCCGGGTGAGCAGGTTGCGGCAGAATTGTCGGATCTCAATGACTTGTTGCGGGAACAGCTACTGCCGCACGAACGCCAGGACGACACCCAGATCTATCCTGCGATGGCGCGCCTCATTGGCGGCGACGACCCGCTGGCCGCCATGAGCCGGATGCACCGGGAAATCCATCATCTCGCCCGCCTGCTGAGCCGAATGGCGAAAGACCTGCCCCCGGCAGGACCGGACGCAGGAACCCTAGCGGAGATACAGCAAATCCTTTACGGTCTTGACGCGATACTGAGATTACACTTCGCTCAGGAGGACGAGATCTACCACATTCTCGCCGAAGCCGCTTGAGAGGCGATCCGCCACTAATCACGCGCAGGATGACGCTCGCCGCGGTTCTGGCCACAGCCGCTTTGAGCGCGCAAGCGCAGGATGGCGATGTAGCAGCCGGCCATGCCTTCGCACGCGAATCTTGCAACGCCTGCCATGTGGTGGAGGCCAAACAGCGTGCGCCTAAACTCATCGTCATCGGACCGGCCTTTCGCGATATCGCCAATACCCGCGGTATCACGGCGACCGCTCTCCGCGTGTTCCTGACAACGTCGCACCCGAAGATGCCGAATCTGATCCTCACGCCGGAAGAGACGGCGGATGTTATCGCTTATATCCTCAGCCTACACGAACGTTCGTCCTCCTGACCGCCGCGCGTTCTCGGCCGCCTGGACCGTCAACCCAGCCAGTGCCGCCCCGTATTCACGGCCCCTGGTGAAGCGACGGTTACGCTCACCAGAGCGAACGCCGCGGCGACAAGCCCGCTGCCAATCACCGCGCCGTCATGTCTCCCAGGAGCGACGCAAACCGCCGTAAGTCCGCTTTGGGGTCATGGGCGGTGGTTCGGCACAACGCGGGCATGCTTCAACACTCCCTCAGTAAGCAGACCCTCCGCCGGCGAGACTGACAGGCCTCTTGGTACTTTTCGGACGCCGGCCGCCCAAGCGAGTGGAGGGCTCGTCACTGCCGGCGTCCGAAAACATACATAAAGGCGAGCCCACGTGCCGGACCCAACTCCGCCCGCTCACATCGGGTCAACGATCGCGTGTAACAATGGCTTGCCTCTCGAACTGGCCTTTAGTTTGGGGCAGATCTGAAACAAATTCCGGCAAGCGCAGAGCTCGTTCATGAAACGCTACATACTCGGCAATTCTGATCTTACGGTTCGGTCATCGGTCTCGACTTGGCAGCGCACGACGTTCGCCAGAGATTACCTCGCTTTCAGAGTGTCAATATCGAGAAGAACCTCAGGCTGCGCTCTACGCTAGAGGCCGTTGCGCGGAGGAAGAACGCCACGCTGATTCAGCTCTCCATCGCTTGGCCGATAGCCCAGGGCTCGTGCACGGGAGCCTTCATTGTACCGATACCCGGCGCGAAATCGCTCAGGCACCTTGAGGAGAATGTGCGCGCTACGGTCATTGTGCTTACCGCGGACGATCTAGCGGAAATCTACCGCATCGTACCGCCCGGTGCCGCGTCCGGCACTCGCTATCCGATCGAACAGATGCATCGACTGAACGTGTGAGGCTTGAGTCAGCATCCTAACCCCGCTGCTGCCAAATCAAGTGTTGTGGATCGACGCTATGGATCGACCGCACGGGTCCGGCGATGTCCGGGCTGCGGCTGTCTGTAGCCGCCCTTCCGTCAACAACTGCTATAATTTCGTGATCCCGCAAACGACGCAACGCGCCAACGGTGGCGGTCGTGCACTTGAGCCTGAGCGTCAGCTTCAACACAGTAAGACAATTCCGCGCGCGCGACCGATTACCTCTTCGTGCCACAAGCGGACCTAGATCCGCCAGCCAGCGTCGTGCTCGAGTGCCCTGTCTGAGGAAAGCGAGCGGATAGAATGTTTAGCCGCTACTCTAACTGCCGGGGACAGGCTTTGGCGTCGTCGATGACCGGCTATAATGGCTGAATCGATCAGCGGGGTGTGCCACCGCACCTGCTCGAGAAATTCGGAAAGATTTCCCGACCTCTCGCCGTGCAGGGCTTCATCGCCGACGACAGGGCGCCTCTCGAAGACGCGTCGTGAGGCAGACCGCCCACCTCAGGCGAGCGCCCACTGGGCTTAGACAGCTTCGCTGTTTTATAAATGAACGTGGTCCCGATGGGCATCGCGACTGACGAAAACGCCACACCAACGGTAGCTGAAGCTGCACCAACCGAAATATTCACTCCAACCCCAGACGGACTGGCCGCCGCATTGCCGCTTCTGATCCCGCTGCAGAAGCGCCCGCGCTTGTAGTGCCGCAGTACTGTGGCACAAAAACTGATCCCTTTACTCGATCTCGAATGCATCTACGCGGAACATGGGCACAGGCTTCAAACGACATCACGCCGTGTTCTATGTTGGGCAACAACCAATCGAAACCGGTGTGCCGGATTCTTGATATAGATCGATTACGCTTTGGGATTGGTTGACCTGGATCAATGCGCGGCTTGGAGGTGGCGCGTAAGCCTGCTCTCTGGTGAGGTGAAGGAAAGGCACAGTGACATGATCCGAACTATTCTGGTTCCGCTGATCCCGGAGATGTCGAGCGAGGTCCTTTTAGACGCTGCTCTATCGGTGGCGAAGCAGCTCAATGGCCATATTCGCGCGCTGTTCATCCAGCCGAATCCAGATGCGGCCTTTAGCTACCTGCCCAACGTCATCCTTGCGGCGGGAGTGACGCGCGAAGTGATCGAGCGTGAGACCCTGGAAGCTACAGCCGCGGCGAAGGACCTTTTCACTGACTGGCGAAAGCGCAATGGCGTTCCCGAAGCCGCGGGTGTGCGATTAGATAGCTGCTTTGCGAGTTGGTCGGAGCGGCTCGGCGATATCGAAACGGTCGTGGCCCGTTTCGGGCGGGTCAGCGATTTGATCGTGGTGCCACGGCCCTCCTCGGGCTCGGTCCAAGGGCAGCGTTGCTTTGACGCGGCGGTGTTCGAGGGCGGCCGCCCGACGCTCGTCATCGGCGAGAAGTTGCCTTTCGCCCTCACCGATCGCGTCATGGTTGCTTGGAACGGCAGCCTGGAGGCAAGCCGGGCTGTGCTGGGCGCGATCCCACTCCTGCATCACGCTGACCGCGTGTCGATCTTCTCCGCGCCGCAATACGAGAGTGAAGGCGGCGACCCGGCCGATCTAGCCGAGTCGCTTCAGTGGCATGGAATTCGGGCTCACCTGATCCCCGGTCCTCGTGACGAGGGCTCTATGGGAGCAGCGCTGGTATCGGCTGCGGTCGAGCAGCGAGCGACAATGATCGTAATGGGCGCCTACACGCACAGTCGCCTGCGGCAGAGCTTTCTCGGCGGTGTGACGAAACACCTGCTGGCTCACGCTCCAGTCCCGTTGCTGATGAGCCATTGAGTGACATCAGGAATGATCCGCTGCATGGGATTGCATAGCGCAGGGCTTGGAAAGATGAAAATTGGCAGTAACGATAGCTTACTTTTCGCTTTCCAGAAGTACTTTCGATAACGACGGGCTTCGCGGCCCCATCAACGAAATAGGAAGGCGAACGATCGCCGCGCATCATTGAGGGGTCGGCTGCACTCCACCAGCCAGAGCGAGACGGATCAGCTCGGAAAGGCTGCGCGCTCCCATCTTGTCCATGACCCGCGCACGGTGGATCTCAACCGTGCGCGGGCTGATCCCTAGGTCGTACGCGATCGACTTGTTGGGCAGCCCTGCCAACAGCCCTTCGAGCACCTCGCGCTCACGCGGCGAGAGGAGGTTCAGCTTGCTCGCGGCCGCGCCTGCGGCCGGGTCTTGTCCCGTTGGCGTTGCCAGCGGCGCAAACGCCGCTGCGAGGCTGTCGAGAATAGCCTCCGAGGCGAACGGCTTCTCGATGAAATCGATTGCGCCGGCCTTCATCGCCCTTACCGCGAGCGGGACATCGCCATGCCCGGTGATTACGATCAGCGGGAAGCCGAGGCTGCGCACGATTAACCGCTGTTGCAGCTCAAGCCCGTCCATCTCCGGCATCCGGATGTCGACAACCAGGCAACCAGCAGGAAGCGACCGGGCCGTCTCCAGAAATTCTGGCGCCGACCCGAAGCTCGTCACCGCATATCCTTTGGACTCCAGCAATGCGGAAAGCGAATCACGAACTGCCTCGTCGTCATCGACGATATAGACGCACTGGTCACGAGGCATCGGCCTCACGGCTCGCTATCGGCAAGATTACCCGAAACACTGTGCCCCCTGATGACACCGGAGCCGTCGTCAACCGACCCTGATGCGCTTCGACGATCTCCCGGCAGATCGACAGGCCCAGGCCCATGCCGGTCGCCTTGGTTGTCACAAATGGCTGAAACAGGCGATCTGCCAACTCCGGCGCGATGCCCGGGCCGGTGTCGGAAACGATCACTTCCGCCATCCCTTGTTCGGGAACGGCCCGGGTGCCGACCATCAGCTCGCGCCGCTCGACCTGCTCCATCGCCTCGACGGCGTTGCGGACCAGGTTCAGCACGACCTGTTGAATTTGCACATGGTCTACGAGTACCGGCGGCAGCGCATGATCGAGCTCGAGCGATGGGCGCACGCCGCGCTGCCGCGCTCCGACAAGGGCGAGGGCCAGAGCTTCCTCGACCAATTGGTTGAGATTATAAAGGCGGCGCTCCGTCTCCCCCTTGCTAACGAACCCTCGCAATCGACGGATGACGTTGCCGGCGCGCTTCGCCTGGGCGATCGCCTTCTCCATCATCTCATTGAGACGTTCGGGACTACCCGTTCCGGTGACCAGTAGCTGACGGCCAGTCTCCAGATAATTCGTCACCGCGGTCAATGGCTGGTTGAGCTCGTGCGCCATCGTCGAGGCCATCTGGCCCATGACGCTGAGCCGGGACGCATGCAGCAGCTCGGCTTGAAGATCGTGGATGCGGCGTTCGGCTTCCTGCCGTTCGGTTAAATCACGCACGAAACCGGTAAAGTAGTGGGCGCCGGCAAAGGTGAACTCGCCGACCTGCAACTCCATCGGGAAGGTCTCGCCATCTTTTCGGCGCCCCGTCACGACGCGCCCGATGCCGATGATTCGGCGCTCACCGGTGCGCAGATAGCGCTCGATGTAACCATCATGCGCCTCTTGGTAGGGTGCCGGCATCAGAACTTTGACGTTATGGCCGACCACCTCCACGCTGGCATATCCGAACAACCGCTGCGCCGCCGGGCTGAAGGACTGGATGATCCCCTGTGCGTCGATGACCACGATCGCGTCGGGGACGGTGTCGAGGATCGAGTGCAGCCGCAGCTCGCCTTCCCGCTGCGCCAATTCGGCGGCCTTGCGATCCGTGATGTCGCGAATAATCCCGACAAAGATCGGCTCGTCGCCGTCACGCGCCTCGCCGACGGAGAGGTCCATCGGAAACACCGAGCCGTCCTTGCGGCGGCCAACGACCTCACGGCCGATGCCGATGATCTTTTTAAGACCAGTGTGCAAGTAGTTCGCGAGATACGTGTCGTGCTCGCTGGCATAGGGCTCGGGCATCAGAGTCTTCACGTTGCGCCCAACGAGCTCGCCCGCGGCATAGCCAAACAGCCGCTCGGTCGCGCTGTTGACCGAGCGGATCGCACCCCTTCGGTCGATCACGACGATGCCATCGACGGCGGTATCAACGATAGCGCGATAGAGCGAGTCAGTGAGACCCGAACAATCTCCTCGCCTCGGGTTCGGCGCTGTCAAATTCAGATCAAAGACCCTTCACATGTCTCCTCTATGGAAGTTCGCGTGGGCGGTCACCCCTCGAACTTCTCATCTCGTGTCTCAAATACCACGGATCGGCCTTCGGCGAAACCCGCCAGCGGAGAAGCCTCACGGGTCGCACAGGCGCTTAAGGTGATCCGTCTCGATCCTTTCGCCTGTTGTGGACTCGAGCTTTACGACGTGATGGCCATCGCGGAGGAGAATGCAGGCTATGGCGATCGCAGTGCTCCGATCCGTCGCCGGAGCGCTGAATTCTCGATCACCGCTCCGGTAATGCACCTGCCAATCCATCTGAGAATTTTGTGCCCTCGGGCCACGACAGCACTGATCCAGGTCAAGCGGCAGCTTTCTCGCGGCGTAATCCTAGAGTCATCTCAGGCTGTATGCGGTTACCCTGCCGCGCCAGTACTCGAACGCGCCATCATCCGCAAGCCAGCTCACCCTCGCCCGGGTCGGAACGCGGCAGCCTTCCATCTCGCGGTAGTCGCCGCAGCATCCTTCCCACTGCGTCGGCACAATGCAACGTCCTGCCGTACGCGGGCGGCCGTCCGCTTCGATGCGAGCGATATCGCCATCCTCGAAGATAAGTCGTACCCGCGCAGGGCCGCCTGCGCTGGCCACCGACACCTCAACCGTGGACGCATCGACTTCGCGCCAGGACAGCTGCGGAATTGTGCTGCATCGCGTGCGGTGCCCATATCAGTTCGGCGAGATACCGCATCAACTCGCCCCTGCTGACCTCTTGTCCCGCTGCGTGCGCCAGCGGTAATGAGCCGCAGAGTCGCGCTTCGAGCGAACCCTCGCCATCGACATGGCAGTCGAGGATATGAGCCGCGAGCAGCGGCATCGCCTGCATGCGGGCGAGCCAGGCAAAACCCGGTCTGTGAACGCTGATTACCTGCTCAGTGGTGAACGGTCGCCACTGAGCATTGGGCATGCCGCGCATCTCGCCAGTTTGACGTAGCCACACGGCCCTCGGAACTGGATTTCGGCCGACCGCGCGGCTCGCGAAGATTGGATGATCGCGGGGACCGGAGCTGCTTGCACTTCGGCCGCGGCCATATTTTCGAGCCGAGCGAAGATTTCGCGAGTCTTCGTGCGGAATGCTGCCGCCGCCAGGAGGTGCGCCAGCGTGAGACTTGCTGCGCCAAGGGCAGGCAGAAACCTGACACCCCGCCGCACCCTCATTTGGCTCAATTCAGACTGACTGAAAGCCTCTGCCTCCGCCGCTTCCCTCAGCGAGCTCGCCCGCGAGGTAAGGAAATCGGGCCGGCGACGGATTTCACGAGTATCCATTACTTCACCGGGCTAGTAGCAGCGCAGCGGCGCAGGAAAGCTGCGCTTCGTAGAGCTGACTGCAAAGTACCCGCGCCCTTACTGAGCCCAGCTCAGGAAAAGTCCGATGTCGCCCGGCATGCCGCCCGGAAACTCGAGAACCCGGGCGCCTAGCCGGAAACCATGCGGCCTCAGGTCCCGTTCCCAGCGAACATAGATTTCCGATGATTCGCCTCGTAATGACGCTGGCCAATTGGGTTCGCCCGCATTGACTGCGCGACCGGCATCGGCGCACAACTTGCTCGGAAAGCGGAGCACTAACAACTCCTTTTCGCCGCGCTCCGCCGCCTGGCGTGCCTCGTGCAGCAAACCGCGCCAGTTTTCATCCGAAATGTGATGGTCGATCAGTTGCGTCACCTTAAGACGCCGCTGCTCCGCAGCAGCACGGCGATGCTCCTCTCGACGCAACGCTTCTTGGTGTTCATGATCCGCCATCAACTGCCGAAAATCTGCCGCCATCGGTGCCGTTTCGCCCGGTTCTGGCGGCGGCTCGGCCGGCCGGACCCGATCCGCTCGATTTTGGCGATGGAGGAGACGCTGCTCGAGCCCGCCTACGGCATCGGGGAGAGTTCTGCCTTTGCGGCCACTGTCGCCGGTCAGTTGCATCTTGCTCTCCGCGAGAGCTCGGACGAGATCGGCGCGGCTGACGATGCCGACAATCCGGCCGTCATGCAGAACCGGGACGCGCTTTATGCGGTGGGCGGTCAGCAGTCGCGCAACTTCGTCAATCTCGGCCTCCTCGCCGATCGTGACCAACGGTGCCGTCATGACATCGCGTGCTCGCCGGTCTGGGGAGTGAATACTGGCCATAAACTCGGGGTTAAGCGCCTCCCCTTCCGCCAGCAAGGTGAGCCACCAGTCGAGCCGGGCCTTCCGATCGGCCTGGTCGCGGCCGATCAGGTCGCCCTCGCTGACCATACCAAGGGGTGAGCCGGCCTCGTCAATGACCGGCACCGCGCTGATCCTGTGCTCACGCAGGGTCTTTGCGACATCGCTAGTCGGCGTGTCGGGTCTCACCGCCACTACGCCAGAGTTCATTATCTCGTGTGCTTTCATTAAGTCATGCTCCATTCGCCTGAGGCATTTCTAAGCTCTTCCTGACAAGGACGAGAGGGGGATTGCTGAGGTCCGGCGTAATTACAAAACCGAACTCACGGCACATCTGCAGCATCGGTTCGTTCTCGCGCATAACCTCACCGACTAGTTCGCCAATGCCCCATTGTCTGGCGATCGCGATGAGATGGGTCATCAGAAGAAAGCCGAGGCCGCGGCCTTTCCAGTCACTACGGACCGCGATCGCGTATTCCGCCCGCAATCTGTCCGGGTCGGCAAAGAAATGGACGACACCCAGCGCCGTCCCGTCGCGTTCGGCAAGCAACGCCATTTCCCGGTCATAGTCGAGCTGGGATAACCGAGCAGCCACCGTATGGGTAAGGCCGCGCACCGGCGTAAAGAAACGCAACCGCAGATCCTCGGCGCTCATATGCGCAGCGAGATCGTGCAGGAGCGGCTCGTCCTCCGGACGCAACGGTCGCAGGCGAAGGATCGTCCCATCTCGCAACTGGTCAGTGATTTCGAGATCTTGCGGATAAGGCGCTATGGCCAACCTTGCTATACCCGGGTCTTGAGCGGGCGAAATTCGCACCCGGGCATCGAGCGCTATCGCGCCAGAGGCGTCTGCGAGCAACGGGTTGATGTCGAGCTCGCGGATCTCTGGGTGGTCTGTGGCGAGCTGCGCGACCCGGCTCAGCACCTCCACGATCGCATCGATATTGGCCGGGGCTTTGCCACGGTAGCCTTGCAGGAGCTGCCATACCCGCGTCCGCGCCATCAGGCGGCGGGCCAGCAAGACGTTCAGCGGCGGGAACTCGAGCGAACTGTCACGGATGATCTCGACGGCGGTGCCGCCCTGACCGAACGCAACAACCGGCCCGAATACCGGATCGTCGATGAGCCCGACGAGGAGTTCCACGGCTCCCGGGCGGGAAATCATTGGCTGCAGGAGAAGACCGTCGAGCCGAGCTTCGGGTCGTACGGCCCTGGCGCGCTTAAGCATTGTACTTGCCTCGCGCCGGACCCGTTCGGCGTCACCGAGACCAAGGGCGATACCGCCGACATCGGTCTTATGCGTGATATCGGGCGAGCGGATCTTCAGCGCGACCGGAAATCCGATCGACGCGGCAATGGCAGCGGCATCGTCTGGACCCTGCGCAGCCTGATCGGCGATGATCGGGATGCCGTAGGCGCGGAGGATGATGCCGGCCTCTGCGGGATCGAGCCACGACTTTCCCACCGCTAGAGCGCTTTCGATCACGGACCGCGCCGCCGCGAGATCGGGGCGAGGCGCATCTGGTTCGGCCGGGGGCGTTTCCATCAGCAACTCTTGATTGCGCCGGTGGCAGACTCGATGCATGAACCCCGCGATCGCGCTGTCGGGGGTCTCATAAGAGGCGATCCGGGCCTCGGCAAAGCGTTGCCGTGCCGCCCCTGCGGAATGCCCGCCGAGCCAAGCGGTGATCAGGTTGCGTCCCCGCAGGGCCCCGGGTTCCGCAGAAGCAACCGCATCGATTACCGCAGCGGCAGTTTCCTCCGGCTCGGCGAGCGCGGTCGGGCAGTTGAGCACCAGGATCGCGTCTACGTTGCGGTCGCGGATCAACGCGGTCACGGCCTCGGCGTAGCGCTTTCCGGATGCGTCGCCGATAATGTCAGCCGGGTTTCCGTGGCTCCACGTCGCTGGCAAGACGCGGTTCAACTCGGCGATGGTTTCTTCCGACAAGGACGTCAATTGGCCGCCGGCGTCGACCAAAGCATCGGTCGCTAATACGCCCGCACCGCCGCCGTTGGTCAGGATGGCGAGGCGCTCGCCGACCTGCTCGCGGGTCAGCGCCAAAGTTTCCGCCGCGTCGAACAGTTCGGCCATCGTCGCGACGCGCAACATGCCGGCGCGGCGGAACGCGGCATCGTAAACGGCATCGGCACCCGCCAGAACGCCGGTATGAGAGCCTGCGGCCCGCGCGCCGGCATTTGACCGACCCGCCTTCAGCACCAGTGCGGGTTTGAGACGCGAGGCGGCCCGCGCCGCGGACATGAATTTGCGGCCATGCGTGATCCCCTCGACGTAAAGCAGGATGGCCCGGGTCTGCTGGTCGGCGGCGAGATAGTCGAGCATGTCGCCGAAATCAACGTCAGCCATATCGCCGAGCGACACCACATGCGAAAAGCCGATGCCGCGCGGCGCTGCCCAATCGAGCATCGCGGTGATCAATGCGCCCGACTGGCTGACGAAAGCAAGATCTCCGGCCGGTGCCGCCAGATGCGAAAATGTCGCGTCGAGCCCGATGCCGGGCACCATGACGCCGACGCAATTCGGACCCACGATCCGCAGCAGATGCGGCTTCGCGGCATCGAGCGCGGCCTGCTGCAAGGCACGACCGTGATTGCCGAGTTCGCCGAACCCTGCAGTGATTACCACAGCGGCACGCGTCCCGCGCTCCGCGAGCTCACCGATGAGAGGCGGCACGCTTTCGGGCGGCGTAACGATAATTGCGAGGTCCGGGGCATGCCGTAGGTCCGCAACCGTCGGACAGACGCGCATCCCTTCGATCGCATGGTGATGCGGGTTGACGAACATCAGTTCACCGGCAAAGCCGGCGCGCCGCAGGTTGCGCGCGACCAGCGCGCCGACCGCGCCCGGCCGCGGGGTCGCGCCGATCAGCGCGACCGATTGCGGCTTGAATAGCTTATCGAGGTTACGAACAGACATTCTGACCTCTGTCTCTGCGGGCATGCTTCGGCAATTGCGCGGATGCCGAATTGATCCGGATCAATGCCAGCCTGCCATTGCCGGATAATTTTTCCAGCAGACAAGGAGCACGGCCATGAAAGCAGCTGATCTGATGACGTCTTTTGTCGTTACCGTGACGCCAGAGGCCACGATCGAGTACGCGGCCCACTTGATGCTGCAACACCGCATCAGCGGCCTGCCCGTGATGGACAGCGACGGCGCCGTTCTTGGCATTGTCACCGAAGGGGATCTGCTCCGCCGCGCCGAGACTGGTACCGATAAGCATCACGCTCGATGGGTCTCGCTCCTTATCGGCCCGGGTCGGCTGGCGCAGGAGTACGTTCGTACGCATGGTCGCAAAGTCGGCGAGGTGATGACAGAGCGGGTCCTGACCGTGACGCCGCAGACGCCCCTTTCCGACATCGTCGCGTTGATGGAAACTCGGCACGTGAAGCGGGCTCCCGTCGTCGATCAGGAACGCCTTGTCGGTATTGTCAGCCGAGCCGATGTGATGGCCGCGCTCGTGGGTCTGCTCTCGGAGAAGCCCGCTGGCGCCGCAACCGACACGGAGATCCGCAACCAGATCCTGGCCGAGATCGATCGACAGCCGTGGGGACCCCGCGGTAGTGTCGACGTTATCGTTGCCAACGGGATTGTCGTGCTCAAGGGTGCAATCCCCGACGAACGGGAACGCGCTGCCCTGTGCGTAGCTGCAGAGAATATTTCTGGCGTGAAGGCCGTCCACGATCGCCTGGTTTGGATCGATTTAGTATCGGGGATCGTGATCCCGCGGCCGTGATCGGTGCCAGCTCTGCTCGGCGACCGCTCACAACAGCGCGCTAGCGTCTTGCGGTCCCTGCATGCCGAAAAACGCGTCGGCGCGCTGATGGTTGATCCTGTCGGCGAGGAGGCCGAACTTCACCTGAGTCACATTCAGATCCCTGAAATAGTTGACCAGATCGCCCCAGGGATCGTTGAGACGCCCGACCGCCGAGATAAACGCGACGACGCCGCCCAACTGCAGCTGATCGGTGTGCACCATCCAGCCTCCGATCAACAGTGCTGCCACGACCTGCAGATGGCTACAGAAGTTCATCAGGAAATTCATTGAAAACTTCAGCTTGAATATCGCCATATTGAGCTGCAGCACGCGGTCGATCCGCCTCGCGTCCGACCTATCTCGATCAGCCGACGCGACGCGGCTCTCGACCGCGCTGATCCCGAGTTGCCGCAACACCCAAACCCGGGCTCCGGCGCGGCGGTTTATCGCCCCTTGCATGAACGGCACGAAAACCAGCTGCGGCAAAAAGAGCGCGAGCGCAGCCGCCGCCATCCAGCGATCGAGGTGCAGGATATAGGCAAGGACGGAGAGCAAAATGCCGGCCTGAAGCAGCGGCTCGGAAAGACTGCTGCCGACGAAGCCTCCGATCGGCTCTACTTCCGCCACGATCATTGCAGCCCCGATCCCGCGGTCCTCCGCTCCCAGCGCAATCGCCGGTGCCGTCCTCGAATATCTGATCACGTGCCGGCGCAGATCCCGCGTCGCATTCTCGCCAACCCAGCCGCGGTAGATGTTGAGGCCCAGCTTGGTCGCACCCTGAATCAGAACGGCGCCGGCATAGGCCGCGCACAATACTATCACGAGCTGAAATGGCCGTTCTTTGACCAGGTTGTTGACGACGCGGCGCTGTATTTCCAGCGGAACGATTTCAAGCAGAAAAGCGATGACCGTCAAACCGACCAACGCAATTTGGTGCCGCCAGCTGACCGCGAAGACATAGCGAAAGAGATTGGTCGGCAACCGACCCGGCAGAGACCGCATCATCCGACGTCTGCCAGCGTTTTCCGGATAGCCTGGATCAGACGGTCGGCGGCAACAGGCTTGTCAAGCAGCTCGCGAATGCCCAGGCGGGTGGCGCGCTGCCTGGTGCTGGCATCCAGCCGTCCGGAAATCAGTATAGTGGGAAGTCGTATGCCCCTCTTTCGCAGATTGTCGACGACGTCGAGGCCGCTGGTACCGGGCATGTGCTGGTCGATCAGCAGACAG
The DNA here is from genome assembly GCA_963812675.1 of uncultured Alphaproteobacteria bacterium. Taxonomy (GTDB): domain Bacteria; phylum Pseudomonadota; class Alphaproteobacteria; order ATCC43930; family CGMCC-115725; genus AP-15. The sequence continues at coordinate 145,573 of CAWEWR010000020.1, forward strand.
CCTGCCGCGCGATGCCCCTCATCAGCTAAGAATTCGCTTCCGGAACCGTAGGACTGCACGTTGAAGCCAAAGGTTTCGAGCAATGCCTGCAGCGAGTCGGCGACCGCCTCATCGTCATCAACTATGCAGATCGGCTTTTGAATTTCGCTCGGCGGAGAGCGCTTGCAAAGGAGGGGCACGCCGACCTCTTATTGAGAATGCCCCTAAAAGCAGGATTTAGCGGCAACGAGCACTGACTTGGATCAACCGGATTCAAGTGTTATTGCGCTTCACCGATCTCTTCGAGAGCACCCCGATCGAGCAGTTCGATCCGGTGCGGGTTCGGCACCGAAATCATGCCGTCGCGCCTGAACCTCGACAAAGTGCGGCACACGGTTTCGACCGTCAGCCCGAGGTAATCGGCGATGTCGATGCGCGACATCGGCAGATCGAGTACCTTTGTCCGTTCACGCCGCTCGAACATTTCGAGAAGGAACGCGGCAACTCGTTCGGGTGCGGTCATGCGGCCGAGCAATAACGTGCGGCCATGCGCGCTGGTGAGGTCACGCACCATGGTGTTGCGCAATAGGCGCGCCACCATCGGGTTCTGATCAATCAGCTGCTCGGTCGGTCCGCGCCGAAAGCGCATGGCGATGACGTTATCGACCGCTTCGGCCGCGTAGATGCGCTCGTGCGCGTTGTCGATGCCGAAGCAGTTGCCGCTAAAACAGAACTCCGCAATATGACGCCGCCCATCGGCTAGCAGCTTGCAGATCCGAACCGTTCCGGAGATCACCTTGTACCAGCATTTCGCCTCATCGCCTTCGCTATATATTTCGTCATTACGCCCGAAGCTGAGCCGCGTGCCGATCCGCTCGAGCGCGACCAGCGCATCGAGCTGGCCGGACTTCGCAACACTGGGATGGTCGTGCGCCTGTCCCGCGGGCCCGCTACGGTAAGCGGAATTCCCAAATTGCCTGTACATGGTTTTCCTCCAGCCCTGTCGCCGGAGAGAGCATCGCAACCCTCGCTCTCGAGCGAAATTAGGAATGCTCCTTAGGGAAAATACGTACGTGAAACTACTTACGCGAACCTACAGAATCAGGCCGTGGCTGCCGTCGACGCCAGCACGGAGAGTTGGCAGATCTGGCAGCCAATAGATTCCGGCAGGCACGCAGCGCACGCCGCCTTAAAGCCCCCAGCGGCGCACGAACCAGCTCTTGACCAAATGCGCCAGCACGCAATAGCCGAGAATAATAATAAACACGGCCACCCAATAGCTTCCCGGCAGCGGCACGAAACCGAGTATGGGGCCCAACGGGGAATAGGGTAGGACTGCCCCGGCGCCGGCCACGAGAATCGTCGTTACGATCAGCGCGTTGCTCGCACGGCTCTGCAAAAACGGGATCTTTGCGGTGCGGATGATGTGGATGATCAAGGTCTGCGTCAGCAGCGATTCGACGAACCACCCGGTCTGGAACAATGGCGGGTTGCTCCAGGCGGCAAACAGCGACAGTAATATGCAATAAGTGACGTAGTCGAAAATCGAGCTTATCGGCCCGAGACACAGCATAAATTTGGTGATGTTTCCGATGTCCCAGCGCCGCGGCGAGGCGATGTACTCGTCGTCCACATTGTCGGTCGGGATGGTAGTCTGTGAAAAATCATACAGCAGATTGTTCGTAAGCACCTGAATCGGCGCCATCGGCAGAAACGGCAGGAAGATGCTGGCGCCCAGCACGCTGAACATGTTCCCGAAATTGGAGCTCGCCCCCATCTTTATGTATTTCACTATGTTGCCGAAAATCTTCCGGCCTTCGAGCACGCCTTCGGACAGCACAGTCAGGCTCTTCTCGAGCAGGATGATGTCAGCGGATTCTTTCGCGATGTCGACCGCGGTATCGACGGAAATGCCGACATCAGCACTCTTCAAGGCGGGGCCGTCGTTGATGCCGTCGCCGAGAAAACCGACCACGTGGTGGCGCAGGTGCAGCGCTCCGATGATCCGGGCCTTTTGCGCCGGCGATACCTTTGCGCAGGTGGCGCTTTCGAGACGCTCTGCGAGTTCCTCGTCGGTCATCTTGTCGAGATCGCCGCCGATCAGCACGTCATCTGTCACCACCCCGACCTCGCGGCAGATCTTACGCGCGATGATTTCGTTGTCGCCGGTCAGGATCTTTACCTGGACGCCCGAGCGCTCCAGGGCCGCGATCGCGATGCCGGCGCTTTCCTTGGGCGGGTCGAGAAAGGCGATATAGCCCAGGAGCGTGAGGTCGCTCTCATCCTCATTTCGGTAACTCGACCGCGGCTCGGCAATCTCCTTGTAAGCGACGGAGATCACCCGAAACCCATCGGCGTTGAGGTGGCCGGTTTGCTGCTGCATCTGGAGGAGATGGCTCGCATCGAGCGGGGCCACGGCCCCATCCCTCGCGAAGTGTGTGCAGGCGGCAAAAACCTCCTCCACCGCCCCTTTGCAGATCAAAATGTGCTTGTTTTCCTCGGTCGCCAGGACCACCGACATGCGGCGCCGGGAGAAGTCGAATGGCAGCTCGTCGATTTTGTCGAAGCGATGCTCGAGCTGCACATGTTCCTTCATCGCCACGTGATCGAGCACGGCAACATCGAGCAGGTTCTTGAGGCCGGATTGAAAATGGCTGTTGAGGTAAGCGTATTCGAGCACCCGGGACAATTCGCATTCGTGCAAATCGAAATGATGCATCAGGATAATCTTGTCCTGGGTGAGCGTGCCGGTTTTGTCGGTGCACAGGACATCCATCGCGCCGAAGTTCTGGATTGCATTGAGGCGCTTGACGATGACCCGCTTGCGCGACATCGCGAGGGCGCCCTTGGCGAGATTGACCGTCACGATCATTGGCAGCATCTCAGGCGTCAATCCCACCGCGACCGCGAGCGCGAACATCAGCGCCTCCAGCCAATCGCCCTTGGTCAGGCCATTGATGACAAAAACGCTCGGCACCATGACCGCCATGAAGCGAATCATCAGCCAGGTGAACCGGGTCACCCCCTTATCGAAGCTGGTCGGCGCGCGCTGCCGGATCAGCATCCCAGCTAATTCGCCGAAATAAGTACGCGTGCCGGTTTGGATGATGACCGCGGTGCCGGCGCCGCTCAGGACGTTGCTGCCCATGAAGCAGATATTCGGCGAATCGGTCGACGCGCCGTTGCGGCTCTCAAACGGCGCTGCCGATTTTTCGACGGGCATCGCCTCACCGGTTAGCGCCGCTTCGTTGAGAAACAGGTCCTTTGCTGTGAACACGCGCAGATCGGCCGGGATCATGTCGCCGGCCGCAAGCCGGACGACATCTCCGGGCACGAGCTCTTCAATTGGGATTTCGAGGCCGTGAGATTCGGTCCCCGTGTCAGCACCACGCCGCAGCACGGTAGCGGTCGTGCGCACCATGGCGCGTAGCCGCGCCGCTGCGTTGTTCGATCGGTGCTCCTGGACGAAAGCGAGACTGACGCTCAGCACCACCATGACGGTAATCACCGCGGCAGCCCGCCGGTCGCCCAGGGAGAAGGAAACGGCCGCCAGGCTCAGCAGCAGGAAATTGAGCGGGTTCCTGGCGCGGCCGACCAGCTCCGCGAACAGGCTCTGTCGGCGCTCATGGGCGACGAGGTTGGAACCGACGATGCGTAGCCTTACCGCGGCCTCCTCCGCAGTCAGGCCCTGGGGCGTCGTACCCATCCGGCTCAGCAGCGATTCCGGTTCTGCGATCGCCGCGTCGAGCAGCAGTCGGGCGATCGCGGGGTCGCGATGCTGTGATAGCGGCGAATGGCGAAAGGCGAGCCACCGGAACCGGGCTAGGCCCAGGAGGCCATCAGTCATGAAACCCGCCCTCAGCGCAGCGTCTCGATATAACCGATCAGATCGTCAATTTCGGCGCGCGTGAGCGCGAGGTTCGGCATCGCTCCATGCGGGTGCGACAGGAACCCCCGCAATTGATCCGCAGACATGCCGCTGCGCGCAACCATCTGGAAGCTTGGCGGGCCCTGTGGGACGGGACCGGTGGGATTACCCCCAATAACGTGGCAATTGGCGCACCACTGCCGCGCGATCTGCGCTCCCTTGACGGCGTCGGCATGGGCGGATCGAATGGCGAGGCAGGCAAGCATCGACAAAGCGAGCAGCGAGCAAGAAGGTTTCTGAAACATGTTGCCCGGCGCCGGCGTTCAGCTCGCGACGCGTGGTTCGAGCGAGGCGGCGAGCAGCTTTGCCGCGTCGCTCAGTTCCAAGCGTTGCTGTTCGTCGAGCGGGTCGCGCGCGGCCAACGATCTGGCGACCTCGGCAAGGATTTCCGCCAAAAGTCCATAATGCAGATGGACCACCGCCTCACGCCGATCCTCGCCCGGCCGCACGAGTTTGACGGCGACGCTGTCAACATCGGCATAGGCATCGAATTGCGAGTGCCGGCCAAAGCTGCCCATGTAAGCCTTGTCCGGGAAATCGACAGAGACTTCGGCCTTGTCGGCGATGGGATGCAACGACATCTCTCGGCTCCCTAGCTCAGCAAGTAGGCCGCGACCGGCCGCATGTGGTCCTCGACGCGCTTCACTCCGGGGATGCTTTCGGCGGCAACAACGAGCGCCCGCTTCTCCTGTTCGGACAGATAAGAAGACCACAGATGGGCGACACCGTCCTTTATGGTGACATTGGCCGGTGAGACTTCGGCCCATTTCTGCGCTTTCAGCTCGGCCAGCAGTTTGTCGCGTATCGAGCGGTCATCGGCCTCGGTGCGACCCACCACCTCGGTGACCGTCATCGCGAGCGCTCGCACGAGGTTTGCCCTACTGACGATGCCAACGAGCTTGCCGTCGCGTAAGACCGGCACCCTCTTGATCCGATTGGTCTCTAGCAGAATGGCGATATCGGCAACCGGGGTTTCCTCGGTGACCGACAGCACGTCGCGCGTCATGACGTCCTTCACCCTGCCGCTGTGCGACTTGATGTATTCACCGGCGAGTTTGTTGGTCGACGATACCATGTCGAGCCACCATGAGCGGCGGCGCTCGGTACCGGTTTCGGCGCGATGCAACAGGTCACCTTCGCTGACCATGCCGATCACCCGGTTGTCTTTATCAGCGACTGGGACCGCGCTGATTCCGTGCGTTGCCATCAACTTGGCGGCTTCAGGCACGGTTGCGTTCTCACCAACGGTGATCACCTCACTCGTCATAACGTCCATCGCCCGCATCACAAGGTCTCCTCGGTACTTTCCATCGTTGGTAATAATCGAATCTGCGCCTCGCGCATTGAGCCAGATCAATCGCCAATACTGATCTTCTTAGGGTTCGATAATTCAAATTCGCTCCCAAAGACCCGTCTCCTCGTCGAGCCGATCGAGTTCGAGGCCGCTGAAATCATACCGCGAGACAATCCCGACTACTTTGCCGTCATCGACGATCGGCACGTGGCGGTAGCGGCCGTCTTCCATTAGCCGCAATACTTCGATCGCAACCTTGCCCGGCGGCATCGCCTTCGGATCGTGCGTCATCACCTCAGCCAATTTGTATCGCCCGCGCTTTTGCCTTCTGCCAAGACTCGGTGGACGGCGTCGCGCCCGGTGAAAATGCCGACAAGGCGGCCGTCATCCGCGGTCACCAGTACGGCACCGACGCGGCGATCGCGCATCCACCGGCAGGCGTCGCTGACTGTCGCGTCCGGCGGCAGCGTGAGTGGATCCTGGTTTCTCACGATCTCCGAAATTTTCCTCATTGTCATACCGTCTTTTGCGTGTGGCTGCCGCTGGGCCAAGCGCGCCGTGCGGTATTGCTGGCAAATCGATCACTTCCTGCTCGATACTGCCGGCATGAATCTTCCAGTTGCAGATGCCCTCACGCCGTGCGAAGCGTTTTTTCGCCACTTCGACCGCTCTTTCCGGGCTGGTCGCAGTGCGGATGACTATCGAGCGCTGGCAGCAGTGGAACAGCTTCCCGCCCCTGGGAATATCATACATGAAAGACACGCGATAACTCGGCATCTGTCCCGCTCCTGATTTTAGTAAACGAAACTTTATGATGCAACGAATACGGCCCTCGATGATCTGGATCAATTTTCTGCGTTTCCGAGCCGGCCTGCTCGGTGGGTGAGCAGGGGCTACTGCTAAGCCTCATTCATCGCGGTGCCCTTCTGCAGCTGGTGTTAGAAGTGGTCTCTATGCGTCAGTCAGGCTGCCTGCCGCATCGATGCACATCAATGGCGGCGTACGGCACCGAGTTACGCTGACATCGTTCGTGGGCGGGTTCGTATCACGTCGCGGCGGTGGTGACATTGCGGAAGCGCAGGAGAGCAAGACCCAAAAATAATCCCCCGATCAGCGCGACGATTACGAATTGCCGCCAGACCACCGCGAAACCGGCGCCGCGATAGAGGATCGCCTGCGACAACGATACGAAGTGCACTGTCGGCGACGCTTGGAGGATTGTCGCGAGCCAAGGCGGCATGCTCTCGAGCGGCGTATTGCTGCCGGACAGCATCGCCAATGGCAGATAGACCAACAGATAGAGAAGCCCGAGCTGCGGCATCGACCGCGCGACGGTGCCGAGGAAGAGGCCAATCGCAGTGGCGAAGAACAGATAGACTGCGGCGCCGAAAAGGAACAATGGGATCGATCCGGCGATCGGGATACCGAGAAGCCCGCGCACGACCAAATAAAGCGACAGGCCGACCGCGACGATGATGACCACGACCGTTCGCCCAAATCTTGGACATCGCGATCTCGAAAGGCGAGAGCGGCATCACCAGGAGATGGTCCATCGTGCCGTGCTCGCGTTCACGGACGACCGCGGCGCCGGCGAGGATGATCGCCAGCATCGTAATGCTGTTGATGATGCCCATGACACTCGTAAACCAGGCGCTCTCGACATTCGGGTTGAAGGCGATGCGGACGACCAAATTGACCGGCACCAATGGGGCGCTCTCCGACCGCGACAGGTAATTGGCGACCTCGGTCGTGATGATCTGCTGTGCGTAACCGGCTCCGAGGCCGGCCTGCACCATCGCCGTGGCGTCGACGTTGAGCTGCACCGCGGGCCGGCGTCCGGCGAGGACATCGCGGGCGAAATTGGGTGGGATGTCGACGACGAACGTATATTGTCCGGCATTCATCAGCGGTACGATGTCCGGTTCGGCGACCGGTTGCGGCGTCTGGAAATAGGGCGGCAGGAAGGCATGCGCGATCCGCCGCGACAGTTCCGAGTGGTCTTCGTCGACGATCGCGATCGACGCGTTGTTCACTTCCTGCGAATGGCTCTGCGCTTGCGCGATAATGGCCAGCGAGAACGCATAAACGACCAGCCCCAACAGCACGAAATCGCGCATAAAGCTGCGCAGTTCCTTGGTACCGAGCCAATAGATGTTAACGAGGGCGTGCCGCACGCGGATCGGCCTAGCGTTCCTGCTTCCGCAGCAGCAGAAGGCTCAAGAGGGTCAGTACCGGGATGAAGACCGTGAGCGCGGCGAGTTGGTTCGCGAGATCGGAGAAGCCGAGGCCTTTTGTGAAGGTGCCGACGCTCACCGGCAGGAAATAGGTCATCGGAAACAGGCGGCCCATAATCCGCGCGATGCCGGAGAGCGAGGACACCGGAACCAGCATGCCAGCAAACATTGTGGCCGGCAGCACCGTTAGGATCGCGGTGCCGAAAAGCGCCGCGATCTGCGTGCGCGCAAAAGCCGAAACCAGCATTCCATAGGCGGTCGTCGTGAAGACATAGATCAGCGCCGCGGCGAGCAGCGTCGGAAAGCTGCCCTTAAGTGGTACTCCGAAGACGAGGAGCGCCATTGCCACCATCAGCGCAAAATTGATCATCGCCAATCCGACATAGGGCACCTGCTTTCCGAGCAGAAATTCGAGGCGGCTGACCGGAGTAACGTACAGATTGGTGATCGAACCGAGCTCCTTTTCGCGCACAATGGCGAGCGCCATCAGGATTGCAGGAAACAGCGCCAGCTGCAGCGCCAACTGTGCCGGCACCATGGCATAAATGCTTTCGAAATCCTGATTGTATTTGAACCTGACCTCTATGTTCGCGGGCGGAAGCGGCGCCGGTTTTGTTGTTCTTATGATCGGGTCGGACAGATAGAGTTCATGGATTGCCTCGAGATAGCCCCGCATCGTCTGCGCCGTGAACGGTCTTGCGCCGTCGATCCAGGCAGCCGCCCAAACCGGTCGCCCGCGCGCGATGTCGCGGCCAAAGCCAGGCGGGATCTCGATACCGGCCGCGATGGCGCCGCTTGCGAGCCGGTGCTCAAGGTCAGCGTAATCAGTAAGCGGGTGTTTTTCGACAAAGTAGGATGAGCCCCGCAGCTCTTCGAGATAGGCCCGGCTTTCGTGGCTCCGGTCGTGGTCGAGGACGGCAAAGGTGAGGGAGTTGACATCGGTCGATATGCCGAATCCGAAGACCAGCATCAGGAATGTCGTGCCGAACACCGCGAAGCCGAGCCGGATCGGGTCGCGGACCAGTTCCAGTGTTTCACGGATCGCACAGGCAAAAAGCCGCCGCAAGCTGGAGGATACCCCGCTGCTCGGTTGGCGCCGTACGCCTGTGGGGCTCGCGGCCTGCTGGTCTGCCGGAACAGGATCGGCCGCGACGACAGGACCGCGCACCGCCGCCGCCTCTTCGAGATAGCTGACGAATGCGTCTTCAAGAGTGGCGGCTCCGCGCGCAGCTATGAGGCCCGACGGCGTATCAGTTGCCAGTACGCGGCCCGAATCCATCAGCGAAATGCGGTCGCAGCGCTCGGCCTCATTCATGAAATGGGTCGAGACGAAGATCGTCACACCCTCATTGCGCGACAGCTCGATCAGCAATTCCCAGAACCGGTCGCGCGCCAGCGGGTCGACGCCCGAGGTAGGCTCGTCGAGGATCAACATCTCGGGCTCGTGGACGATCGCTACCGCGAGCGACAGTCGCTGGCGGATACCGAGCGGCAGGTCTTGGGCGCGCTGGTCGACATACTCGGTGAGGCCAAAGCGGCTGACCAGCTCGGCGATGCGTGTTTTGGCCTTGCGCACCGGCAGATGGAACAAGCGCGCGTGCAAAGAAAGGTTCTGGCGGACGGTCAGCTCGGTGTAGAGCGAGAAGGACTGCGACATATAGCCGACGCGTCTGCGCGCGTTGAGGTCTGCCGTGTCGAAGGGTCGTCCGAACAGCCGCGCGTCGCCTTCGCTGGCCGGCAAGAGCCCAGTGAGCATCTTCATGGTGGTCGTCTTGCCGCTGCCATTGGAGCCGACGAAGCCGAAGATCTCGCCTCGCTCGATCGTAAAGCTGACATGGTCGACCGCGGTGAAGGCGCCGAACTGGCGCGTGAGGCCGCGCGCCGAGACGACAGGCTCGCTATCGACAATGCAGCGCGGCGGAATGTGGAGAGCGTGATGAGCCGCGCGCTGCTGCTCCGGAAGGAGCGCAATGAACGCATCCTCCAGGCTCCGCGCCGCCGTCGCGGCTTGGAGCTCAGCCGGAGTGCCGGCGGCGAGGACCGATCCGGCATTCATTGCAACCAGCCAGTCGAACCGCGCGGCCTCCTCCATGTACGCGGTTGCGACCACGACCGTGATTGTGCGGCGTCGCGCGCGGATTCGGCCGATCAGATCCCAAAATTGCCGCCGTGATAGCGGGTCGACGCCGGTCGTCGGCTCGTCGAGGACGAGCAAGTCGGGATCGTGGATCAGCGCGCAGCAGAGCCCCAGCTTTTGTTTCATACCGCCCGACAATTTTTTGGCCGCGCGATTGCCGAAAGGCGCGAGCCCGGTACTGACAAGAAGCTCAGCAATACGCCGTTCCCGTTCGGCAGCCGATTGTCCGAATAAACGGCTAAAGAACTCGATGTTTTCGCGGATACTGAGATCGGGATAGAGGTTCTTGCCCAAGCCTTGCGGCATATAGGCGATGCGCGGGCAGACCGCCGCGCGATGGGCCGATTGCGTCATATCCCCGCCGAGGACGTCGACCTTTCCGGATTGGATCTGCCGGACGCCGGCAATGATCGCGAGCAATGACGATTTGCCGACGCCGTCGGGACCGATCAGCCCGACCATGCAGCCAGCCGGGAGCGTGAGCGTGACCGAGTCGAGCGCAGTTAGCTTGCCGTACCGATGCGTGATACCGTCGAGTTGCGCGGCCGCCTCGCCGCCCGCGATCATAGCGGCGGGCTCGCTTGCAGGCTGTGGGGCCAGACGGCCGAGGGTTCGGTGCGCACGTAGGCTACCCCCGGCAGCCCGCTCCGGACGATCCCCTCGCGCCCTTTGAGCCGCTCGGGATCGATACGCACCCTGATGCGAAACATCAACTTGTCACGCTCCGCCTTGGTCTCGACGGTCTTTGGCGTGAACTGGGCCTGGCTGGCAATGAATACGACCTTGGCCGGGATGACGTGGTCGGGGTAGGCGTCGAGCACGATCCGGGCCTCGGACCCGATTCTTACCCGGCCTGCTTCCGCTGTCGGCATGTAGATGTCCATGTAGACATCGGAGGCATCGAGCATCGTAAAGACCTTGCCTCCGGCTGGCAGCACCTCGCCGACATTGGCGACCCGATATTCGATCGGCCCATTGCGCGAAGCGACAAGAGTATTGTCGAGGATATTGACCCGATAGAGCTCGACATCGTGCGTCGCCGCGTCGAGCGCGTGCTGCGCTTCCGCAATTCTTTGGGTTGCGGCATTTTCCGCGGCGACAGCGCCATTCATCTGCTGCCGTCGCTGGTCGAGAGTTTCAATTGTGGCAAAGCCTTTGGGAACGAGAGCGCTGGTACGGTCGAGCTCCTGGCGCGCGAGTGTAACTTGCGTCTGCTGTACCGCGAGATTCGCCCGCGCCTCTTCGAGCGCCCGTTCCGCTTGGCTCACCAACGCCTGCGATTTCTTCAGCGATGCCTCGAGGTCGCGGGTATCCATCACCGCGACCACCTGGCCCGCCCTCACGATGTCGCCTTCGTCGACGAAGAGCTTCGCGATGCGGCCGGTGAACTTTGTGTCGATGTCAATCGCGTCGGCTTCGAGCCGACCATTGCCATACGCGATGCCGGGCGGCAGCTGCATTTGATGGTGCCGCCACCATGACCAACCGATGCCCACCGCGCCGCTGATGAGCAATACCAAAGCCAAGACCGCGACACGCGGTCTCGCGCGCCGCTGTGGCTGCGGCGCGTGCTCAATAACGGCCGGCAAACCGCCACGCGGCTCGCGGGGCGGCAGCCTCAGTTCGGAGGCAGGATCGACGCTTTGCGTGTTCTGCTGCTCGGACATCGAAATGCCGTCGAGTGCGCAGCGCTGCCGGGTCTCTTCAAGACCGTAGTTTGACGAGATCGGTGTGGCCGAAGCCCTTGCGATAGTCGAGAACTGAGATGACCTCGGGGGTTACCCGAAACAGCACGATATCTTCCAGCTCAGCCGGTGCGTAGCCTGCGATTTGAGGAAATTTCTCGAACATCAGCTGGCTGGCTTGACCCACCTCTTGGTCGGTGACCCGCTCCGCCCGGCCTCCGATCGACAGACCACGAATGTCGTTCCAGCTTGTGTAAGGTAGATTGACCGTCAGTGAGATCTTGGTGTCACAGGCGAGGTTTTTAGCCTTCTGAGAGTTCGCCGCGCAACCGAAGTAGATTTTGACGCCATCGTTGACATAACTGACCGTCGTAGCTTGCGGATAGCCGTCTTTGCGCACGGTCGCGATCGTCATGTCGTTCGCTTCATCGAGGATCGAGAGGATTTCCTGTTTCAGCCTCGGGTCCATTGCAAAAACCTCCCTTAAGAACCGGGGCCTAGGCGAGCTTCCAGGTCCCATCCGGCTGCAGACAGCTGGTGATATGGTAGTGCTCGGTATAAACCGGCGCCCCCGACCGTACCGTGTAGTCGATGTCCTCGCACGGCTGGCCTTTGCGGACCAGTTTCTTGACGAGCCTGATCGATCCCGAATTTGGCGAAACGGGATTGGTCCATGACGCGGCGGTCCCCACCGGCTTGCCGTGGATCTGATTGGTCACGGCATTGTGGATCATTTCCATATCTTGCTGCGTCAAGGTAATGTGGCTCTCCCAGGTGGGGAGCAGTTGCGCCTGGGCGGCTCCTGCCAGCATCAATCCAGCGATCGTTGGAATCAGCCCTTTGCGATACAGCGACATCCCTCTTTCTCTCCAGAATGGGATCAATGGAAGCGCCAGGAAATCCCAAAGTCGTCCGTCGAACCTTGATTTAGATCAAGCAGTGCGCATTCGATCGCCTGGTTCACTGGAGTTCAAATGAATCAAGGAGAGCGGCAGGTTCCCCC
>CAWEWR010000021.1:0-224437 GCA_963812675.1 uncultured Alphaproteobacteria bacterium
TCTGTGCACTAGCTGTTTCTGCTGTTTTTTGCAGCGAAAATAGAGCGATCGGCTTCGCTCCGCCGCGGAAATCCTGGGTCGGAGTGCCGCGACCGGGCGCAGCAACAGCGGCAATTCCGCGGTCGGTTTGCTGTCTTCCACTGTATCGCGAGTGTGGCTCAAGCTCAGGTCCTCAGCGGGGCGTATACCCATAAGGATCTGGACGGCGTGCCGACTGCGCGTCCTCCAACTGCCGCAAGCGATGATCGAAATCGCTCGCGTCGATTGCCCGCAGAAAGCTTTCGATCATCTGCGACAGCGCGAATCCCTCGCCGGGGGTGATGCCGCCGCGCCCGACCGCGTCGGCGACCACTTTTATCGCGCCAAGGATGTCCGCCGCGCTGTCGATCGGCGGCAGAGTGAACTCGACCGAGCGGGCGCGGCGCGGCGCGACGGTGCGGTCGGGGCAGAGCCGCAACGCCGTCGGATCGCCGGCGAGGGCGAGTTCGACCGCCTTGCGGCTCAGCGCCGTTGCTTCGCCATCGAGCAACAGCTGCGCCGCCCGGTAGACCGGTTGATCGAGCCGCGAGGCCGACCGCCAGGATTTCCGGACTGCCCCTTCGCAAACGGTCGACCTCGAATCCTTTTAGCTGTCGGTGCTGTTTTTGCAGCGAAATACCAAGTCATCGCTCCACCTCGATCGGTCATCTTGACGCCCGCTTCCGGATGCCCTCTGGAGGCGAATACCATGTGATTATGGCCATTTTGTTGTTGCTGCACGAAGCGTCAGCCACAGCACGATTTCCCGGTTGACGGTCTAACCAATCTGGCCGGCAATGTCTTGGTGGGTCGAACTGTCGGTTCAGTCGTTGTCGACCTTCGATTATCGCCCATATTTTGGGAGTTTGCCGGTCGGGCCACGAACCGAAGGTAGCCTGTTGACCGCGGAGCAACGAGAAGGATGACGCTTTTGCAGAGGCTTGGACTCGGACGGGCATCACCGCCGCCAGGCATCAACACTCTGTTGCAGATGATATCGAAGCGGGCAGAGCGTCTTGACGCCAACCAACAGGCTGAGACGTTTGTGTCGCTCGGCGGCATAGAGCGTACGGTATTAAATCACGATAATCGGATCATTTTTGGCCGACGCGGCACTGGAAAAACGCACGTCATGGCCTTTGTAGCCGACGCCGCCAGAAAAAAGGGCCAGATGGCGCTTCTGCTAGATCTGCGTACAATTGGTTCCAATAGCTACATCTACGCAGATGAGTCGCTTTCATTTTCGGAACGGGCAACTCGTCTCCTACGAGATTTTCTCTCAGCGCTTCACGACGCGCTTTTAGATGAGATCACAGCACCCCGAAGCCGCCATGACATCAATCGGCTCTCGCCCTTAATCGACCAACTCGGAAACGCCGTGAAGGAGGTTGTAGTCCGCGAAACGATAGAGCGCACGCACGGTGACCAAGGTTCTTCAGAGTCAACTGTTGGTGCAGAGGGGACCGCAAAGACGTCCGCTCTCGTGTTGGGATCGCTTGAATTTAAGGGAAAAGGCGAGCACAAGCGGACGGGCGGGACCTCGACAGAGATTGTAGAAAAAGGTCATCCCCGGCTTTCGGTAAATATCGGGGAGGTAAATCGCGCTCTGGCAGAGATATCGAGTAAAGTCAATGAACGCATTTGGGTGCTCATCGACGAATGGAGCACTTTACCTGAAATTCTTCAACCATATCTGGCCGATTTTATTAAACGAACTTTATTTCCTATTAGGAACTATTCTGTCCAAATTGCAGCCATCGAACAAAGAGCGAACTTTCGAGAGGGGCAGGGCGCGGAGATAACTGGTATCGAGCTCGGATCCGATGCATTCGCCGACATAAACCTTGACGATCATCTGGTTTTTGAAAATGGCCCTCAGCGGGCGATCACGTTCTTTAAGGACATGTTGTATCGCCATCTCCTAGCAGTATCCGATGATGCCGGGCCTGTGCGAGACGCTGATGATTTCGTTCGGACGGCTTTTACACAGGCATCGACGTTTCGCGAACTTGTCCGCGCGTGCGAGGGGGTCCCTCGCGATGCCATTAACATCATTCAGATCGCTGCTACACGCGCTCAGGACGAGAAAATATCTATTCCCCACATCAGAGATGCGGCCAAGGATTGGTATGACCGAGATAAGGCGACTTATGTTAACAACAATACTGAAGCCAACGCTCTGCTACACTGGATTATTAACAATGTGATAGGTGAGCGCAAGGCCAAGGCTTTCATGGTACGAAGCGACACCCGAGACGAGATTTTGGATCGGCTCTTCGACGAAAGAATACTACACATCGCAAAAAAATCATATTCGACAAAGCAGGAAGCGGGTAGCCGTTATACGGTCTGGAAACTCGATTATGGCTGTTATGTTGATCTAATCAACACATCCAGAGCTCCGACGGGTTTTTTATTCGAAGGGCTCGAAGCAGATGAAGATTGGACGGTAATAGTACCGGAAGATGACTTTCGAGCTATCCGCCGAGCGATCCTAGACCTTGGTGAATTTTATTCCCGGTCCAATCCGCCAACCGACGCCGCCCACCAAAACTAATTAAGTCTCGCGACGAGGCGGAACTTTCACCACCCTTACGTGCACTCTGCAATAGCGTCATCTTTCCATAACATTCGGTTACGCGGCCCCTTTTTGTAGGCCCTATGGATTTCCCTGTGGTGGATCGCGCGGCAGCGGTGCAGGTGACCGCTCCGGCTGGATCCTGCCGAGGATCCTCTTCAAAAGCCTAATCCGGGCTAAAAGGGGACTGATGGTGTCGCTCAGCAACGCGCGCGAGCGGCGTCTTCTTCATCGGTAAGGTCGCACCTCATGCCGCGGAGATGAGGCTTTAACCAATTCTGGCGAGGCCGGATAGGCAATGCAGGAATTCAGCCTGCGCCGGTTATACAATCAGCCGATCGCCACCTGAGGACGACATGAGCGATGACCCGACGGGGACACGAATTCGATGCGACCGAGCTAGTGCTGCGAGTCATTCGCACGTTTCATCAGGCAATGATGCACCATCGCTCATATCCAATCCCGCTATACCGGCGAAAGCCGGGCCCACGGCAAAGTGGATCCCGGCCTTCGTCGGGAAAGCGCGGAGGGGTCGTCGAGCTGCATCAACTGAATGAATCTGTGCACCAGGGCGTTACGAGCGTGATTTCGTCGGCCGAAGATACGGCGCAATTCCGTTCGCTTGCCGTGCCGTGGGCGGACACCGCCATCAGCACCGAGCGCTTAATGATTGCTGTTCTCGGCGGCCTCGCCAGCGTGGAGCGCGATCTGATCTGCACCCGCACCGCCGAGGGCCGCAGCCGGGCGCAGAAGCGCGGGCAGCATATGGGCTGGCCGCCGAAATTGACGCCGGCGCAGAAGGCCGAAGCACGGCGGCGGCGGGCGCAGGCGCTACTCTTGCCGAACCGGCGCGCAGCTACGACGTGAGCCAAGCACGGTTTTCCGCCTATAAGCGGCGACTGACAAACACAGCGTTTTCCTGCTATAGTAGAAGAATGAACAGTCAGGAAATCTTTGCCAAGCTGCGGGAAAACGAAACCGCCTTGCGCACGCGCGGCCTCAGTCACGCAGCGGTGTTCGGCTCCCGCGCGCGCGGCGACAACCGGCCCGACAGTGACATCGATATTATCGTCGAATTTGATCCGGCGGCCCATGTCACGGTTTTTAGCTACGCCGGCTTGAAGGAATACATCGCAGGCCTGTTCGATGGGCCGGTCGATGTTGTCAGCCGAGAGGGATTGAAACCCTACGTTCGCCCCGCCGCGACGACCGAAGCCATTTATGCGTTCTGAGGCCGCACTCGCCGCGCTTCGCAACATCGCGCACCACATCGGTCTTGCCCTTCAGTTCACCGCCGGCTTCGACTACGAGGCGTTCGGGGCCGACCCGCGCACGGTCTATGCCGTGACGCGCTGCCTCGAGATCATCTCCGAGGCGTCGCGCCGCTTGCCTGACGATTTGAAGGCGCGGCACCCGTCGATTGCATGGAAGGACATGGCCGGAGCCGGCAATATCTACCGTCACGACTACGAAGACGTGGCCGCGCAGCATGTATGGGATGCGGTGCAGATCGATTTGCCGCCGTTGCGCACGGTGAGGTCAGGAGTTGGCCGCGCTCGATCTGCCGCCGGCGGGATAGGTTACGCCGCGGCCTCGAGGGGCACATGCGGGGTGGCTTTAAGCCGATAACCTCTCGCCGTCTAATTGCGATCAGCCTGTCTTGCCTCCCTGCCCCTTGATTACAGTACATCTGAGTAGGCGGTAAGATGAATGCCAATTGGGTTACACCCACCTTCGCCGGGAAAGCACGGAGGGGATTTCGAGCTGTATCAAATGAATGAATGTGTGCGCTAGCATCGCTTTCTATTCTTGCCGATAACCTCTCGCCGTCTGATTGCGATCGGCCTTCTCTTGCGGGTCGCCGTTTCTCTGCCTGCCTGCCCTTTGATCACAGTACATCTGAGTAGGCGGTAGTCATTTCTTTGACCCGAAATTCGCCGGGTTGCCACTCTATCTGGTTGATTTTACCTTGAGGGCCACTCTCGCGAGAATGACAATGACTGAAAAAGACCTCCCCTACCTGACTGGCTTTGGCAACGAGCACGCGACAGAGGCCCTGCCGGGTGCGCTCCCCGAGGGTCAGAATGCGCCGCAACGGCCGCCCCTTGGTCTTTATACCGAGCAGATCTCGGGCACGCCGTTCACCGCGCCACGCGCCGAAAACCGGCGATCGTGGCTCTATCGCATCCGGCCTTCGGCGATGCACCCGCCGTTTCGCCGGATCGATAACGGTCTCATCCGCAGCGTGCCGATCGACGACGCGCCGCCACCGCCCAACCGGCTGCGGTGGAACCCGCTACCTTTCCCGGAGGAACCGGCGGATTTCATCGAGGGGCTCGTCACGATGGGCGGCAACGGCGATGCGAGCGGGCGATACGGGGTTGCGATCCACATCTACCGCGCAACCAAGCCGATGCAGCACCGCGTTTTTTACGACGCCGACGGCGAGTTGCTGATCGTCCCACAGCTGGGAGGGCTACGGCTTGCCACCGAGCTCGGCGTGATCGCAGTACGACCTGGTGAGATCGCGGTCGTTCCGCGCGGCATCAAATTCCGCGTCGATTTGCCGGATGGGCGCGCACGAGGCTATGTCTGCGAAAATTACGGCGCCCTCTTCCGGCTGCCCGAATTGGGTCCGATCGGCGCCAACGGCCTCGCCAACCCGCGCGATTTCCGCTCGCCGGTCGCGGCCTTCGAGGATTGCGACGAGCCCTGCGAGGTGGTCGCCAAATTCGAAGGCAATTTCTGGGTGACCGAGCTCGACCATTCGCCGCTCGACGTCGTCGCCTGGCACGGCAGTTACGCGCCCTATGTCTACGATCTGGCGCGCTTCAACACGATCGGGACGGTCAGCTTCGACCATCCGGACCCGTCGATCTTCACCGTCCTTACCTCTCCGAGCGAGGCGCCGGGCACCGCCAATTGCGATTTTGTGATCTTTCCGCCGCGCTGGCTGGTGGCGGAGCACACCTTCCGCCCGCCCTGGTTTCACCGCAACTACATGAACGAGTTCATGGGTCTGGTGCACGGCGTCTACGACGCCAAGGCCGAGGGTTTCCCCCCGGGCGGCGCCTCGCTACACAATTGCATGTCCGCCCACGGCCCCGACCGCGCCACCTTCGAAAAAGCCACCGCAGCCGATCTCGCGCCGCAGAAAGTCGAGGACACGCTCGCCTTCATGTTCGAGACGCGCCTCGTGATCCGCCCGACCCGCTTCGCGCTCGAGACCGAGGCTCTGCAGCGCGATTACGACGCGTGCTGGGCCGGGTTTGAGAAGCTGTTCAAGGGATAATCACCACGGAGACACGGAGGACATGGAGATTGCTTCACCTCCGCGCTCTCCGTGCCTCCCTGGTGAAAACGTCACTTCACCGCCGAAAAGCTGGTCGGTTGCAGGATCTGGTTTTCGACGCGGGCGACGATGGCGCCGTTCTTCTCGGTCTCCGCCCGCGCGCTGATCCATTCCGGATCGGCCTGGAAGGCGGCCCATTTCTTCTCGCGGTCGGCCAACGAGTCCCATTTGAGGAAATAATATAGCGTCTGATTGGAATCGCCGATCGCGACGGTCCAGAACCCGGCCTGCTCAATACCGTGCCGTTGCCAAATCCTGGTTGTAATCGTGTCGAACCGCTTCAACAGGTCCGGCAGGCGGCCGGGGATGCAGTGGTAGACGCGAAGTTCGTAAAGCATGTTCGTCTCCTCTCCTTCGGTGGTGGTGGGAAAACTTCAGTGTAGTCGGGCTTCGACCCACGCCGCCGCGTCGAGCAGCGCCTCATCGCGGAAGCGCGGGGCGACGAGCTGGATGCCGAGCGGCAAACCGCTGCGGCCGTTCCCCGCCGGCAGGGTCACGCAGGGCGTCCAGGCTAAGGTCCAGATCGCGTTGAAGCGCGGGTCGCCGGTCGAGCCTTGGCCTTTGGGTGCCTCGCCGGCGGCGCTCGGCGCGAGCAGCACGTCAACCTCGGTGAACAGATCGTCGAGCTGGCGGCGAAACGCCTCCGCCGTCTCGATTGCCTCGATATAGGCGGCGAGCGGCAGGGCGCGGCCGGGCGCGAGCAGCCCGTCGCGCAAGGCCGGGCTCAATTTCTCGCGATGCATTTCATACTCGTAGGCGTAGTTGCGCGCCGCCTCGAACTCGAAGATGCGGCGATGGTGGTCGAGGATGTCCGCGGGGGTCAGCGCGATCTCTCGCACCTTGGCACCGGCGGCCGCCAGCACTTCGGCGGTTCGCTGCAGCAGCGCATGGGTATCGCGGTCGGCATGCTCCCAGGCAGGGGTGCGGCAAAAACCGATCCGCGGGGCAGCGGACCGGCGGTCGACCCGGTGCGACTGCTGTGCCAGCAGCGCGCCACGGAGCAATGCGACGTCCTCGAGGCTGCGGCAGATGATCCCCAGGGTGTCGAGATTATGGCACTGCATCTTGACGCCGACGCGGCTGAACTCGCCAAAGCTCGGCTTGTACCCGATGACGCCGCAGAACGCCGCCGGGCGGATCACCGACCCGCCGGTCTGGGTACCGAGCGCCAGCGGCACCTGAAAATCGGCAACTGCCGCGGCCGAACCGCTCGATGAGCCGCCGGGGGTGTGCTCGGCGTTGTGTGGGTGCACGGTCGGTCCCGGGTGGCGGTTGGCGAACTCGGTCGTCACCGTCTTGCCGAGGATGAGGCCCGAGGCGGCGCGGATCAGCGCGACGCAGGCCGCGTCGGCAAAGGGCCGATGGCGGGGGTAGATCGGCGAGCCGTGCACGGTCGGCATGTCGACCGTGTCGATGATGTCCTTGATCCCGACCGGAACACCGGCCAGCCGCCCTTTGCGCCCGGCGCGGTCGACCGCCCGCGCCTGGGCGATCGCCTGCTCCGGATCGAGCCACGCCCAGGCCTTGATCTCGGCGCCGGCGCGGGCCTGCTCCAGGCAGGCGCGGGTCAGCACCTCGGCAGTCAGTGTCCCCGCCGTCAGCTGGGCGACCGCCTCGGTGGCGGTCAGATGCTCGGGGCCATTCATCGGCGTTCTCCCTCGCCGAGCTGCTGTTCGACCCAGAGCGCGACCTGGAGTAGAGGCTCGTCCGCATGGCGGCGAGCGACCAGCTGAACGCCGACCGGCAAACCGTCCGGACCGCTTCCGGCAGGCAACGTCAGGCATGGCATGTAGAGTTGCGTCCACGCGGCGTTGAAAACCGCCGAGCCGGTATCGCCGAGCCCGCGCGGAGCTTGGCCAGGCGCCGGCAGTGTGAGGATCGCATCGAAGCCGGAGGCCCAGTTTTGCGCGGCCCTCCGCGCCTTCTCGGCACCGCGGCAGGCCGCACGGAAAGCGTCGAGCGTCAGCTCGCGGCCGACAGCGATTTTTTCGTTGCGCAGCTCCGGGCTCAGCAGGGCCTCGTGCCGGTAAAGTTCGGGCATGTGGTTGCGCAAGCCCTCGAATGACCCGAGGACCCTCTGCCACTCGTCCGCTTGGGCGCATTCCGCCGGCAGCTCGGTCTCGCCGACGGCGGCGCCCGCGGCTGCGAGGCGTTCGGCCGCGCTCTCGAGCACGGCCCTGCCTTCCGGCTGCGCGTCGTCCCAGTGCGGGCCCCGGCACAGGCCGAGCCGTGGTGCGGTCTGCCGGATCGCCGGAACCGTATAGGGGATCGCCATCATCGCGGCGCGGAACAGCGCAATATCGTCCACCGAGCGCGCCATGATGCCGACCGTATCGAGGGCCTCGGTGTTGATCCGCATGCCGGCCGGCGGAAACAGGCCAAAGCTCGGCTTGAACCCGACGACCCCGCAATAGGCGGCCGGCCGGATCACCGAGCCGCCGGTCTGCGTGCCGATCGCGAGCGGCACCATGAAATCGGCAACCGCCGCCGCCGAGCCGCTCGACGAACCGCCCGGGGTGAAATCGGCATCGTGCGGGTTTGTTGTCGGGCCGGGATGACGATTGGCGAATTCGGTCGTGACCGTCTTGCCGAGCAGTATGCCCCCGGCGGCGCGCGGCAAAGCCGCGGCGCTGGCATCGCTCGCGGGCCGGCAGCCGACATAAATCGGCGAGCCGTAAGTCGTCGGCATGTCGGCCGTATCGAAAATATCCTTTATGCCAAACGGCACGCCCCTGAGCAGCGTATTTTGCCGCGCCTTGTCTGCCTCGCGCGCCTTAGCCAACGCCGCTTCCGCGGCCAGGTGGCTCCACGCGCGCACCACCGGCTCGCGTTCGGCGATCCGCCCGAGGCAGCTGCTGACGACAGCCTCGGCCGTCAACTCGCCGCCTTCGATGAGGCGAACCAAGCTGGTGGCGGAAAGACGATGTGGCTCGACTTTCGGCATAAAGGCACCCCGCCCGGCAGTGGTTCGGGTATTTAGCCACAGTGAGACGCCGAGCGCATGCGGGAATTGCGGGCGCCCCATTTGCCCGCTCCGCAGAGATCGGCCATAACTCCGTCCGCCGGTCGCAATCATGTCACAAGCCGCAAGCCCTCCCGACTTCACGGTGCCGCCGCTGCGGGCAGGCAATTATTCAGCCGAAATCGTCCCCGGCCTCGGGGGCCCGTCGCGGTCTACCAATTCGCATTCGAGCGGCGGGGCGGCCGACGGCTGCTCGTCTTGAAGCTCGACCATTACGGCGACTTCCTGATCGGGTTGCCGGCACGACCTATACTGGCGCGCCCTATAATAGACGGTTTGACGAGATCACGCCTATGTCGAAGATTTTGTCAGAAAGCAATCGTCGCGCGCGTCTACCTTTCCAACACCGTTCCTACGCAGCACTGCTGGGATAGCGAGCAGACCGCTCGATGGTTTTCCCCCTCAGATCTGGCGGAGATCGTTAATGGTACTGTTCGCGCGCGGTCCTGCATCATCGCTGCGGCAATCTCTTCGAGAGTCGATTTGGCATTACAAGTTTGCAACATCTGTGAGGCTCGGCGACATTGACCGTTTCGTACTTCTGCTCCGAAGCCGGGACATAGAGCATTGTTCGGCGTTATCATGAACAGATCGAGTCGTCGAGACCCGAGCGGGTCGATGGTTGGAAGCACGAGCAGTGGACTCGCCCGAGCGGGGTGCGCTCCTGGCAATTGGAGAAATTTTCTCTATCGGCGCAAAACCGCAGGCCGAATTGCGCGCGACATGATCGCTCGGGCCAACCGCGCCCGCGATGCCGGCGATTATGGAAAAGCCGCTGTGCTGTACGAGGAAGCGTTGCGGATCAAGCCGGACGATGCGCCGATCCACATCCAATGCGGGCATATGTTCAAGGAGGCGGGCGATCTCGCTGAAGCAGAGCATCACTACCTCGAGGCTCACCGGCTGATGCCCAACGACGCGGATCTGGCTCTTCAGTTCGGTCATTTTTACAAGATCGCCGGACAGCTGAGCCGCTCCGCGGAAGCTTATCGACGCGCGCTTGAACTCAACCCGCACTGGGAGGAGCCCGCGCGGGAGTTGGCGCAGCTCACAGGAAGCGCGGAGATTATCCCGGAGGTAGGTGCGTATCCGCCAGTAAGTCCGCACACTGGGACAACTGTGCAGCTTGCCCCTGAACTTGCGCCGCGGAAGCCCGACGGGCTCCGCCGCATTTTTGTCGACTCCATCCGGATCCGGCGACAGGAATCGCGGCGGGACGAATCCATCCACATTCGGCGGCTGGCGTCGCGGCGGGAGCGGAGCCCTTGGGGCGTCCTGCCGACGCTGCGCGGCG
Source organism: uncultured Alphaproteobacteria bacterium (assembly GCA_963812675.1). GTDB lineage: Bacteria > Pseudomonadota > Alphaproteobacteria > ATCC43930 > CGMCC-115725 > AP-15. The sequence continues at coordinate 10,265 of CAWEWR010000021.1, forward strand.
TGCAAGCGATCCGGGGTTTTTGCATTTCATCCGTCCCGATCGCCGGTTTCCAAATCGCTGTCGATGGCCAGATCATCCACAAGGGCTCTCTGGAGGGCCGTCCCGTCGAGGGCGGTCCGGCAAATCAGCGCAAGTATGTCTTTAACGTTTGGCACGATTTCTCGTGTTTCCCATTTGGGCGTTACACGGTTGAACTGCGGTTTGTGAACAAGAATAACAGAGCGCATTTTCGGCGCGAGCGGGTCGTCATCGCAGCTGCGTCTGCCGAAGCTCAGTACCCGGAGTGTGACGGCCTTGTCTCGCTCGGCGGCAATGATCCGCGGCCTGCCGACGAACAAATCAATTCGCGCCCAAGCGTCGTCCGGTCGACGAAGCGCAGGCTCTCTGACGAGCCTTTTCGCAATGTTCTGGTGCAGCGAACCGACCAATTGGGCGACATGGTCAATTCAATTCCGGCCATGCGCCGTTTGCGAGAACTGCTGTCGCGCGCCCACATCGTCGGATTGCTGACGCCGGCAAATGCCGAGCTTGCGCGAACGCTCGGGCTGTTCGATGAGATCGTCGTCGTTGACTTCCCGGAGGATCCGGTCGAGCGGCGCAGGGTCATGCCGCTCGACAAACAGGAGGCCTTGCGCCGGCGGCTGGAGCCATATTGCTTTGATCTGGCGATAGACCTTTCGATAAATACGATGTCCAGGCCTCTTCTGCTGCTTTCCGGTGCTCGCATCCTCTACGGCTTCCAAACTGGAGAATGGCCGTGGCTGACGGCGGGGTTCGAAGCCAACACCCATGACCCGGTAAATGATCAGGAGTGTGTGCCGACCTCAACGAGGGTTCTTGCCCTAATCGAGCGGCTGGGCGCGATGCTCGAAAGCCGCGCCGAGGTTGTGCGGCGGGTCGATCTCAACCGCGAAATGCTAGAGCCTTACGGACTGGCGAAAGACGACCGGTTTGCCGTTCTCCACGACGGCGCCCGCCTAGCTTTCAGCCGTTGGCCTTATTACCCCGAATTCGCGTCTCTGCTGCTCGCGAGGACCGACCTCAAAATCGTCCTCCTGACTGACGACGCGTCGATGAAGAACAGGTTGGGGCCGGACCTCGCGGCTTCCAAACGCTTTCGATTGCTCGAAGGACGTTTGCCATTCGATGATCTCGACGCTCTCCTTTCGTTCAGCACAGTGTTCGTCGGCAATGATTCCGGCCCTAAGCATCTAGCGGCGCTGCGTGGGGCTAAGGTCATCAGCATCCATTCCGCGCGAATAAACTGGAATGAAATGGGGCAGGAGCTCTCGGGTCTCATCATCAGCCGCAAAGTTCCGTGCGCCGGTTGCGGGATCCATTATGACACCGATGAATGCGGCAAGGATTTCGCCTGTATTGTCAAGATTTCACCAGAGGAGGTGTTTGACTCGGTTATGACGCTTCTTTAACCGCAACGGGTCTCCCACGATTTGACCAAAGTCAAGCACTTGCTGCCGTGGCGTTCAGGAGCGATGAAACGCGGCGTTTCTGGATCACGATGGCCTAATCAAGCTCCAATCGCGGCTTCACGTATCTTATTAGAGAGGACCCAGTGTTTACGCCGTCGGCGATCGAGGGCGTGAACGCCTCCAACGACGTTACTTCTCTGTTTTGAGTGGACGGGCCCGTTCGGCGCCGGATTTCATTTTATCCTTGCGGTGCCTGCCCAAGTTTGACTAAAGAGGGGTACCTGAAGTGATCCTAATTCGAGAACCCGATAAACTGAGTCCGCACCAGCATACTCGATAGAATAAGGCACGGTGGAGCAGCAAAAAAGATATGAGCAGGATATGTTATCGGTTTTCCCCTGACAATCTAAATCTCAAAACTGCGATAGGTATTCGTGAGCCAACTGTTATACGCATTCCAAAGGCAACCGGAGTGGCCTTATATGGGCCTTATATCGACCTGCTCCCCGGCCGCTATGAAGCGGTGATTCGTTTCGATCCGGACACCCCTTGTGGCGGGCGCGCGATAATGGACGTGTGTGCAACTGTGGGCGCGCAGAGATTGACGAGCCAGTTCATTACTGCCCGTCAGATCCTCTCCGCCGGCATGAGCGCAAGGCTGGAGTTTTCGTGCCCCCGACCCTCGCGCAGCGTAGAAGTTCGCCTGTTTGGCGATGGTACATTCAGCGCTGGCATAACGGCTGTCGAGATTAACGGCGAAATCGACAATTCCACAGCTGAGTTCCAGAGCCTACGCCTCTGCGACCTGCCCGACCCGAGGGTAGAACAATCTATTCGCAAAGGCCGGAATTTGTACGAAGGTTACCAGCGCGGGATAGGGCTTCAGTTGTGCGATCTTGGGGCGCGGATAGCGGTTGATCCAGATTTTTACCGTGCCCGCGCGCTGGCAGCGGGCCGCACGATCATTGGAGATGCAAGTCTCTGGAACATTTTTCTGCTTTTGAAGTTTTTTCTGCCGCGCCTCCCGGTCGGTAACATTGTTGAGTTCGGTTCTTACAGGGGTGGCTCGGCCATTTTCATGGCGGTATTGGCCGAAAGATTGTTGCCCGGCGTCGAAGTGATCGGATTTGACACGTTCAGAGGGATGCCGGCCACTGATCGGGCCGTCGACGCTCATCAGCCTGGCGGCTTTTCCGACGTGGATATAACCGAACTGCGCGAATATGTGCAATCGCTCGGCCTACAAAACCTCACCTTCGTTCAGGGTTATTTCGAAGAAACCGCACTAGCGGTTCTGCAGCAACGGCGGAATGTAGCTTTTTGCCATATTGATTGTGATATCCGCTCTGCCGTCGAGTACGCATACGACGTGACGAGGCCTTACATGGTGCCCGGCGGCTATTGGGTGTTTGACGATCCGTTTACTGCCGATTGCATCGGAGCTGCGGAAGCGGTTGAAGATATCCTGATCAAGCGAGACGGTCTCAATTCTGAGCAACTTTATCCTCATTACGTTTTTCGCGAACCGTTTGAGAGGTGATTGCGGTGGTCAGCTGCGCGGAGCAGTTGGGAAAGTTAGGGAAGATGATGGTCGTCACCTCTAATGTTAAATGGTGGCATTACGCGGCGCGCCGAGGCAGAGTTGATCAGTGAAGGCGAATTTGGGAGGAGCCAAACTATGCCACAATCCGCGATACCGCCGGGACGTCACGCGCCGGTTCGGCCGGAGTGGCTGAACAAGCGCCGCGAAGAGATCCTCGAACCCGATCTGCCGATCGTCGACCCGCACCATCATTTGTGGGACCGGCCTGGTAACCGCTACTTGTTCCAGGACCTGCTCGAAGATGTCGGCAGCGGACACAACATCGTTGCGACCTGTTTTGAGGAATGCCGCGAGATGTACCGGGCCGACGGGCCGCAGGAGCAGAAGTCGCTCGGCGAGACCGAGTTCGTCAACGGCGTCGCGGCGATGAGCGCTTCGGGTAAATATGGTCCGGCGCGCTGCTGTGCCGGCATCATCGGCAATGTCGATCTGCGCATCGGCTCACGCGCCAAAGGCATCCTCGAGCAGCACGTCGCGATCTCGGGCGGCCGGTTCAAAGGCATCCGCAACGGCGCGACCTGGCACGAGGATCCGAGTTTTTCGATCTACTGTTCCGGCGCCCCTCAGGGCCTCTACCGCGACCGTAATTTCCGCGAAGGGTTTGCCGGGCTCGCCTCGCTCGGCCTCGCCTTCGACGCGTGGCTGTTTCACACGCAGCTCGGCGATGTAGCGGATTTGGCGCGCGCCTTCCCCCAGGCAACAATCGTGCTCAACCATGTGGGCGGCGCACTCGCAATCGGCCCCTACGCGGGCAAGGGCGAAGAGGCGTTTGCCGAATGGCGCGACGGCGTCCGCCAGGTCGCCAGCTTCCCCAATACTTACGTGAAGCTCGGCGGGCTGGGTATGAAGCTGACCGGCTTCACCTTCTTCGAGAATGAAATGCCGCCCTCTTCGGAGGATTTGGAGAAGGCATGGCGTCCCTATATCGAGATCTGCATCAGCGCCTTCGGCCCGCAGCGCTCGATGTTCGAAAGCAATTTCCCCGTCGATAAGGGGATGTGCAGCTACCCGGTGATGTGGAACGCCTTCAAGCGCCTCGCCGCCGGCTGCTCCGCCGACGAAAAGACTGCGCTGTTCAGCGGCGCCGCAAAGAAGGCCTATCACTTGCCGCTGTGACGACACCTGCAGTCGAGGAAAACCTAGGCGGCCGACAGGACCGGGCCCGATGAGTATTCTCTCCTATGACACGGAGGCCTTAGCGCGTCTATGCCGCGGCCACCGTATTCGCCGTCTCGCGCTGTTCGGCTCGGTGCTCAAAGGCAGCGACCGGCCCGACAGCGACGTTGATTTCTTGGTGGAGTTCGAGCGGGACGCCGTCCCGGGCCTTCTCGGGATGGCCGAGATCGAGGCCGAGTTGTCAGCGCTTCTAGGCCGGCCGGTGGACTTGCGGACCGCAAACGAACTCAGTCCGCATTTCCGCCAAGCCGTCGAACGCGCGGCCGAGGTCCAGTTTGCCGCCTGACGATCGAATCCGCCTCCTCCACATGATCGAGGCGGCAGAAACGGCGTGTGGCTTCGTCTCGGGCAAAGCCCGGGGCGACTTAAATGCCGACCGTATGCTGGTCTTTGCGCTGGTGCGGGCGATCGAGATTGTCGGAGAGGCCGGCAGCAAAGTGAGCGCGCCGACGCGGCAAGCCGCTTCCGACATTCCCTGGTCATTGATCGTCTCGATGCGCAATCGGTTGGTCCACGCTTATTTTGATGTCGATCATGAAGTCGTCTGGCGGACGGCTACCGAAGAGTTGCCGCGTCTCCTGCCAAGGTTGCGGGCGCTGGTCGCAAACAAGGACGACCAGTGACAGCGTTGCGTTTGTGCCATCGCCGATTGGGCAAGGTCATGGACTATTCTGTCCCCACGAACTCGACCCATAGGGGGAAATAATGCCACTGCCACGATCAGAGGTGGATGCCACTACACCCAAATACCTGCGCGACAAATACGCGATCGTCGGCGTCGGCGAGACGACCTACACGCGCGGCTCGGGAAGGACGACGCGGGCCTTGGGGAGTTGGGCCGTTAGGAATGCGATGCTCGATGCTGGGCTGAAGCCGGGCGACATCGACGGCATGCTGTCCTACCAGGGCGGCAACTCGACATCGGGGACCTTCATTTCCGGCGACCTCGGCATGCGGCTCAACTTCTACATGGACGTGTTCGGCGGCGGGTCGTCGACCGAGGCGCTGGTCGGTATCGCGATCGGCCTGATCGAGGCGGGATGCTGCAAGGTCGTGGCGATCTTCCGGTCGATGAATGGCTATTCGCAGGTGCGGATCGGCGGCACTGGCGCGCGGTCCGCCGCACCGGTGGTCGGCGATATGCTGCACAACCGCGCCTATGGCTGGCAGAGCGCCGGGCAGAATTTCGCACCGACCTTCATGCGCCATATGTACGATTACGGCACCAAACCCGAGCAGGTCGCTGCGGTCAAGGTGGCTCACAGCCACCACGCGTCAAATAACCCCAAGGCCTATTACAAAAAACGCTTCACGATCGAGGACGTGCTCAACAGCCGCATCATTTGCAAGCCGCTGCATTTGCTGGACTGCTGCGTCGAAACCGACAATGCGACGGCGATCATCGTGACCTCGGCCGAGCGCGCCCGCGACTGCAAGCACCCGTTGGTGCTGATCCGCGGCGTCGTCGGCCGCTGCAACAAGCCGCGGCTCGACATGCATTACCAGCACGGGCCGATCTCGACCGTTGCCGGCTATTACGCCCGGCAGATCCTGTGGCCGAATGCCGGGGTTGGGCCGGAGGACATCGACATCACCGGTTCCTACGACGCCTTCACCTTCACGACCATGCTGCAGCTCGAGGATTACGGCTTCTGCAAAAAGGGCGAAGGCGGGGAGTACGTCAGCAGCGGCGCGATCCAGCTCGGTGGGCGCCGGCCCAACAACACCAGCGGCGGACATTTGTGCGAGGGCTACACCCACGGCATGAATATGGTCATCGAGAACACCCGCCAATTGCGCCACGACGCCGACAATTCCTGCCCGGTCGGCGCCGACGGCAAACGCCAGCATACCTACGATTACCGCGAGGGTGGCTGCCGCCAGGTGAGGAATGTAGAGGTCAGCGCCAATCTCGGCTGGGCCAACCCGTCGACCGCCTCGTCGATGGTCATGCGCCGCGGCTGAGCAGGAGAGACAACATGGCAATTCGCGGCGAATATCTGGGCATGACCCTCACCCTCGACGATCTCGATATCGAGAACCTCGAATATTTCCGCCATTGCGCGGAGCACGATTTCCATCTGCAGGCCTGCGCGCAGTGCGGCCGGTTGCGCTACCCGCCGACCACGGCCTGCCCGTGGTGCGCTGCGCTGGAATCGACGTGGAAGAGGGTCGAGGGGAAAGGGGCGGTGCATTCCTACAGCGAAGTGCACCACGCCATTCAGCCTGCGTTCCGCGGGCACACGCCATATCTGATCCTGCTCGTCGATCTCGACACGCAGAAGGGCGAGCCGACCCCCGACGAAGCGTTGCGCGTCGCGGGCAACCTGTGCACGCCCGACGGGCAGCTGGCGCCGGCCGACCACGTGCGCCAGGTCGGCATCGGGACCCGTGTACGCATGGTGTTCAGCGATGTCACCTCCGGTCTCGCCCTGCCCCAATGGACGATCGACGAGACAGCGCCGCAGCCGGCAAATATTTGGCGGTACCCGCAGGAATAACGGGGGTCGGGCGATCTTCAATCGGCCATAGGCAGGCTGAGCGGAGAAATCTGCTCGGCGCTGCGGCCGCGATAATCCCGCCGCGCCGCCGCATCCAACATGCGGCGCTGCGCTCCGGCGAGGCGGTCGGCTGCGTCGTCCTGGTTCATGGTCAGCACCTTTCGGTCGGCCACGACCTGCTGCCCGTCGACAAAGACATCGCACACGGCGCGGTCCGCCGCATGGTAAATGAACGAGCGCAGCGGGTCGCGCACCGGCCGCATCTGCGGCACCGTCAAATCGACGAGGACGAGGTCCGCCTTGGCGTTGGGTGCGATCCGGCCGAGATCGTCGCGCATCAACGCCCTGGCGCCGCCGATTGTCGCTGCATTCAGCAGGTCGGATGTCGTCACCGTCATGATGTCGCGCGCGGCGATGCGGGCGAGCACAGCCGCCTTGCGCATCTCCTCGACCAAATTGTGCGGCGTCGTATCGGTCCCCAGACCCATATTGACGCCCGCCCTGAGATAGTCGCCGAAATTCTCCATGACTTGGCCATAGCGGGCGAACGGCGTCGGGCAATGGGCGACCGAGCAGCCGGTGTCGGCGATCAGCGCCAGGTCGGTCTTCGTCCACCAGCGGATCCACGAATGCGTGTCGAGAAACAATGCGTGGCCGAGAATGGTGTCGGGACCAAGGATCCCGATGTCGTGCGCCCACTGGACCGGGGTCTTGCCGTGGCGCCGGATCATCTCCTGCACCTCGAGAACGCTCTGCGCGATATGCACCGTGAACGGAGTGCCGCGTTCGCCGGCCGCATCGCGGCTGTCGCGCAGCAGTTCCGCAGTGCAATTTTCGATCTGCATCGGCGAGACGACGCCGGAGAGCCGGCCGCTCGGATGCCGAGTGGCGCGCTCGATCATCTCCAGCGCCGTTGCGAGGCCAGCGCGGCCGCGCGCTTCGTCCCAGGCGAATTTCAGCTCGAAATCATTGTCGAGCCGCCAGCGCGCCGAGGCGAAGCCGGGGGCGACAAAGCCACGCATGCCGCTCCTCGCGAACAGCTCGATCCAGCCGTCCCAAGGGGTGAAATGTCGACGAGCGAGGTGACGCCGCTCAGCAGCAACTCGCAATAGGCGAATTCCGCGCTCGCTGCGCGGGCCTCGTCGTCCGGCGCCGAAAACGCCCGCGAGCGCTCGTAGAGACCGGTCATGTGCATGTTGCGCACTCCGTGCTCCTCGCGCACCCCGCGATAGAGCGGCTCGTGCTCCGGGTGCGAATGGATGTCGATGAGCCCGGGCAATACGAGCCGGTTCCTGCCGTCGATAACCCGGTCCGCCGGCCCGGCGTAATTGTGTCCGACAAAGGTGATCCGGTTGTCGGCAAAGACGATGTCGACATCCCGGCGATAGGCGTGGTGCCCGGCTGCCTCATCCCAGGCGATCGCCCAACTGGCGTTGCGGATGGCAGTGGTGGTCAGGGCGCTGTCCTCCTCCTCACTTTGCCGAGCCGTGCTAACGGTCCGTTGACTCTAGTCATGGTAAGCCGTGCTCGACAAGCGATGGCCGGATCTGTTCCTATCGCGTACCGTCTGTTGTTGCAATCGGCTGGCCCATGCTGGTGGAACTGAAACGTGCCGTGCGTTACCGCGCTTGGGTTAGCGGGCATCCGACATTTCTGCTGAGCCAGTCGTTCGATCACGAGCGCAATGTGCGGCGCGGGCTTACCGACGAAGATCACCTGCGCGCGGCGTCGCAGTGGTTGGCGGCGGCACAGGATTCACAACCAGACGGCGGCGTCGCCGGCCGCTATCAGCTGGGCCGCGGATGGACCTCCTCATATCCGGAAACCACCGGCTACATCGTACCGACCTTTCTCGCCTTGAGCCGAGCTCTGCCGCAAGCCTGCTTCCGGCAACGCGCCGAACGGGCATTGCAATTCCTATTGTCTGTGCAATTGCCGGAAGGCGGTTTTCCGGGGCTCGAAATCGCCGACAACCGGGCGACCCCGTCGGTCTTCAACACCGCTCAGATATTGCATGGACTGACGGCGTGGCATCGCGAGACGGGCGACGAGGAGGTGCGGATTGCCGCCGAGCGCGCGGTGCAGTGGCTATTGGGCCTGCAGGACCCGGACGGGGCGTTCCGCCGTTATGCTTACGAGGATCGCGTCAGCACTTATTCGGCGTATCTGGCATGCCGGCTCGCCGAGTGGGGCGATTACGCCGCCGATCGCGGGGCATTGGCGGCCGCCAGCCGGCATCTCGACTGGACTCTCGCCCACCGCAGGCCCAACGACTGGATCGCTCTCGCCGGCTTCGACGAAGAACAGCACCAGGCCGATGAGGCATTTACGCACACGATTGCCTACACGCTCGCGGGTATTTTATCGACTGCCCAAACCTTGGGCCGCAGCGACGGTATCGCCGCGGTGGCTGCAGCGGCCGAGCGGCTGGCGCGCCGCTTGGAGCTGTCGCGGTTTCTGCCCGGACTGGTCGGCGGCGACTGGCGCGGGCGCAGCCGCTATGCATGCCTCACCGGCAATTGCCAGATGGCGCTGATCTGGTTTCGCCTGCATGGCCTCTCGCGCAATATGCGGCTGGTCAATGCGGCGTTGAAGGCGATCGACCTGGTCAAACTCGCCCAGCCCATGCGCAACCCAAATCCCGGCCTGTTCGGCGGCATACCCGGTTCCGATCCGGTCCACGGGTCCTATATCGAGGGCGCCGTGCCGAACTGGGCGGCGAAATACTTCATCGACGCATTGCTCGAAAAGCGGCGCGTATTGGCAGAATCGCAGATCGAAACGGCGAGGCCTGCCGCTGCGGGAAACTCAAGAGGCCCGATTCTGTCGGGATCTGCATCAGTTCCGACGCGTCGCATCAACACCGTGATGCTGACGACCGTCCGCTCGCAAAAGGTCCCGCAGATGCTGAGCGCGTGGCGCGAGCGCGACATCGGCAACCTGACCGTGGTCGTCGAGCATCCGGCAGCAGAACCGGCAGCGGCGAGGCTGCGCCGCCGTTTACGGAACGAAGGGCTGAGCTGGGTCGCTGCGCGGCTCGGCGCAGCGAAGGACAGCGCAGCGGACGCCGCGGCGCAGGATATCCAGCCGGTCCACGTGCCGACCTATTGCCGGTCGCACGGCATCGCGGTTCTTGAAACTGGCCCGTTGGACAGCGCCGATGCCATCGCGCAGATCAAAGCTCTCGACCCAGACCTCGGTATTCATTCGGGCGCCGGCATGTTGCGCCGGCCGTTGATCGATGCCTTTCGGCTCGGCGTCCTCAATGCCCATATGGGCGTGCTGCCGACCTATCGCGGGATGAATGTTGCCGAATGGGCGGCGCTCGAAGGAGCGCCGGTCGGTTGTACGGTGCATCTGATCGACAGCGGCATCGATACCGGCCCGATCCTGGCTACGCGGGAGGTGGACATCGCGGGGTGCGGCTCGGTTGCAGCACTTCGCGGCGCCGTCGACCGTGCTCAGCTGGCGCTGCTCGGCGATGTCGTCGCATCGATCGTCGGCGGCAGAATGCCCGAGCCTCTGGCGCCTGCCGGGGCGCCCGGCCCGCAGTATTTTCAAATGCATCAAGATCTCGTCGCCATCCTCGAAGCGCGCCTCCTCGGCGCCCGGGCGCGGCATCTCGAGGGCGAGGGAGACAGCGAGAGGCCGCGAATCCTGGCGGGTTAGAGCAAATTCCAATCAGGTTGCACCACTCACTCCAAACACAGACAAGATTGCTTCGTCGCTGAGCTCCTCGCAATGACAGCGAAATGGCCTCACCGTTCCAGGCCGAGATAGGCGTCGATGACGGCGGGGTCGGTGCGGACCTCGTCGGGCGGGCCGTCGGCGATCTTGCGGCCGTAATCGAGCACGACGACGCGGTCGGAGATGTCCATCACGACGCCCATGTCGTGCTCAATCAATGCGATCGTCGTGCCGAATTCGTCGTTGATGTCGAGGATGAAGCGGCACATGTCCTCCTTCTCCTCGACATTCATCCCGGCCATCGGCTCGTCCAGCAATAAGAGTTCGGGCTCCATCGCCAATGCGCGGCCGAGCTCGACGCGCTTCTGCAGCCCGTAGGGCAGCCGCCCGACCGGCGTCTTGCGGATCGCTTGGATTTCGAGAAAGTCGATGATCCGCTCGACCCGCGCGCGGTGCGCCAGCTCTTCCTGCTCGGCCGGGCCGAAATGGATCGCCTGCCACAGAAAATTGCGGTGCATCTGTAAAAGGCGCCCGGTCATGATGTTGTCGAGCGTCGTCATCCCCTTGAACAGCGCCACGTTCTGGAAGGTGCGGGCGATCCCTTGCGCCGCGGCGTGATAGGGACGCATGCGGGGCCGGGTCTTGCCCTTCCACGTGATGGTGCCGGCTTGCGGGTGGTAGAAGCCGTTGATCACGTTGAGCATCGAGGTCTTGCCGGCGCCGTTCGGCCCGATCATCGCTAGGATCTCGTGGCGCCGGATCTCGAAGCTGATCGCGTTGAGGGCGGTGACGCCGCCAAAGGCGAGGGAAATGCGGTCGGCCGTCAGGATCGGCTCGCCGACCTCCTTCGCCCTCGTCATCTTGCAGGCCTTTTCGCGACCCGTCCTTTTCCCGGAGAGGGGCTGGCTTCTCGTCCATAATCACGCGTCATTTGCGGTGCCCCGGAGGGGTAACCACGGTATGCGCATGATGCGGAAACATTTCACCGGCTCTCAGCTGGCCTGCTTCAAACCCGCAGTCTCCGCTTGCAGCCTTGCCGCAACGTCGCGGATGGCGAGTTCGGCGCGCATCTGGCTCTTGCGCCCGTCCTCGAACGTGATCTCGGTCGCGATGCGGCCCGTCGCATTGCCGGAATAGAGCGCCTCGACCAGCGGCTCGTATCGCTCGGCGATGATCCGCCGGCGCACCTTGCGGGTACGGGTCAGCTCGCCGTCATCGGCGTCGAGCTCCTTATGCAGGATCAGGAAACGGCGGATCTGCGAAGGCGCCAAGGCAGGCTCGGCCGCGAGGTCGCGGTTGGTGCGCTCGATGCAGCCCTGAACCAGATCATACACCGCCTCGTTGGCGGCCAATTCCTGGTAGGAGGCGTAGGCGAGATTGCGCCGCTCCGCCCAGTCGCCGACCGCCTCGAGGTCGATGTTGAGAAACGCGGCGACAAACGGCCGGCCGTCGCCGAACACCACCGCCTCCTTGATCCAGGGAAAAAATTTGAGCTTGTTCTCGATGAATTTCGGGGCGAACAGGGCGCCGCCCCGCAGCCGTCCGACATCCCGAGCACGGTCGAGGATCTTGAGCTGCCCGTCCGCGTCGAAGAACCCGGAATCGCCGGTATGGACCCAGCCGTCCGGGCGCCTTGCGGCGGCCGTCGCCTCGGGGTTCTTGTAATAGCATTGGAACGCGCCCGGGCTCTTGAACAACACCTCGCCATCCTCGGCGATGCGGATTTCGACACCCGCGATCGGCTCGCCGGCGGTGTCAGGCTTTACCGCCCCATCCCGCTGGATGCACAGAAATACCGAGCTCTCGGTCATGCCGTAGAGCTGCTTCAGGTTGATCCCGACAGAGCGATAAAAAGTGAAGAGGTCCGGTCCGATCGCTTCGCCCGCTGTATAGGCGAGGCGGATGCGGCTGAAACCCAAAGTATTTTTGAGCGGCCCGTATATCAGCGCTTCACCCAGCCGATAGAGCATCCGTCGGGCCAAAGGCACGCGATGCCGGTCGAGTATTGCCGGCCCGACTCCCTTGGCGAAGTCCAAGAAAAATTGAAAGAGCCGGCGCTTCGCCCAGCCGGCATCCTCCATGCGGATCATGACCTGCGTCAGGATGCTCTCGAAAATCCGCGGCGGCGCGAAGAAATAGGTCGGCCCGAGCTCGCGCAGATCGAGCATCACCGTCGCCTGCGATTCCGGGCAGGAGGCGCAAAACCCGGCGCAATAGGCCTGCGCGTAGGAGAAAATGTGCTCGCCGATCCACGCCATCGGCAGATAGGCCAGCACCTCCTCGCGATCGGTCAAGCCTTCGAAGGCGATCGCGTTTCCAGCGGTCGTGATGATGTTGTCGAAGCTGAGCACGACCCCCTTGGGCTGCCCCGTCGTCCCCGAGGTGTAAAGGATGATCGCGGTGTCGCTGCCCCGCCCTTTGGCGATTTCACCGCGGAAAAATCCCGGCTCGCGGCGTGCGAGTTCGCGGCCGCGCTCCTGCACCTTCGCGTAGTCGTCGAGCCAGGCCTGATCGTAATGCCGCATGCCGCGCGGGTCGGAGAAGATCACCCTTTCGAGGAGCGGGCAGCGCTCCTTTATCTCGGCCAATTTGTCGACCTGCTCCTGGTCTTCGGCGACGGCGAACCGCACCTCGGCGTGGCCCAGCACAAAGGCCATCTCCTCGGCGATCGAATCCTGATAGATCGGGACCGGTACGCCGCCCAGCGCCTGCGTCGCGGCGATCGCCCAATAGAGCCGCGGCCGGTTGTCGCCGATGATCGCGAGCTTGTCGCTGCGCCGGAAGCCGCTGGCGGCCAGACCGCAGGCGAGCGCCTCGACCTCACCGGCGACCTCGGCCCAGCTCCAGCTCTGCCAGATCCCGTAATCCTTTTCGCGATTGGCCGGCCGCCCCGGCCGCACCCGCGCATGCTCGAGCAGCAATTTCGGAAACGTATCCGGCGCGAGGGCGCTTGGCGTCATTGTTGCTCCTGCAGCGCCATGCAGATCTCTAACTCGGCTTCGGCGGTCAATCCATAACTAGAGCGCGGGGAAGCCGCCAGGGGGTCATGAGCATCGCGGAGGGTTTCAGGCATTCGCGCGGCGGCAGCTCACTGACCCCGAACACGAGCTGCTCCTGCCGGGCACGGGGGAGTCGGATATAGGTGCCGAAGAGCCGGTCCCAGATCGACAGGATGGCGCCGAAATTGGCATTCGCTTCCTCGTAAACGACCGAGTGGTGGACGTGGTGCATGTCCACGGTGACCACCACCGGCTGCAGCACCCGCTCCAGCCAGTCGGGCAGGCGGATGTTGCCGTGGATGATCGCGTCGGCGACGAACACCGCTATGGCTTCGCTCACCGCGACCACCGGCGGGATGTTCAGCACCAGCACCGCGAACCAGAGGACGGCCGAGGCCAATACATACTCGACGGGGTGGTGCCGCACCGAGGTCGTCACATCGATGTCGGGGTCCGAGTGATGCAGTGCGTGAAAGCGCCAGAAGAACGGCACCGCATGCTCGCAGCGATGCACGGCGTAGTGCAAGAAGTCGAGCAGCACAAAGCCGGCGATAAACGTCAGCACGGTGTCGGCGATCGGCCAGTCCGGAAAACCGATCCCCAACAACGTCTCGAGCTGCGGCCGCAGCGTCTGCGGCGGCGGCAGGAAGAACGCCGCGAGGAAAAGGTTGAGCAGCCAGATGCCGATATTGCCGAAGCGCCGGCGCAGCGCCGGGAATTGCCGCCGCCGCCGCGCCCGGCACAGCTCCCAGAGCGCTACGAGGAAAAGGCTGCCGAAAACGACGGCGAAACCCGCCACTGGGCCCCCTCGCTGTGGGTCGTCAGATCAAGCCCCGCTGATATACCAACCCTCTACATTCCGGACGGGCACGCGAAGACGGGCTTGCCAGTCGTCTGAAGAGGGGGAGGAATCGGAGCGGAGAGCCATGTCTCGCCGTCGGTTGCCACCGTATAAAACGCCGCGACAGCGGGAACGGGTCCCTGGCCGTTGCCGTTGGTCGGCAGACTGGCGCACAAGGCATAATTCGGCTAACTCGTGCACGTGATGCCGCCATTCGAAGCGATGGTACATGTCGGATTGCCGAGCGGCGTCGCGCTCGGGGGGAGGCCGATCGGCCCGCCGACATCGGCAGTGAACAACCCCGCCAATCTTGGAGAAAAGGGGTTGGGGCTGTAAAAATATGCGGAGTCATACTGCGGCTCGCTCAAATCGAATCCGATGAGGAACAGCGGCACCGAAATCTCGAAGACCGCATGCGGCTGGGACGATGTCGCCGTCGCGGCGAAAACCACCGCGCAATTGATCCCGACGCTTGCAGGACTCGCAGCAGCAGTGACGCTTGCAGCAGTAGCAGTGCTGGGGACGCGCGTCAGCGTGCTGGCCGAGCAGTCCAGCGGCTGCTTGCTGGGAACCTTGTAGTTGAGGATGTAGGGGAGGGATGTCTCGGTCCCGCCGCTCAGTTTCACCAGCGGCAGCGAGAACTCGGCGACGACCTTACCCGATTGCAGATTCTGGTTGGTGCGGTTGGTATCTTCATAGAATAGGAGCAGCGTATCAGGATACCCCTGACCTCCTGTCTGCGTACTCGCAACCGCGTAGAGGAACGTGTCGGCGTCGTTGTCGTAAAGCCGCGCCGGCATCGCCGTTCCGCCGTGGCTCGCGCTGATGAACGCGAGCGGCTGCAAGCTCGACAATAAGCTCGGCAAATTGCCGGCCGCGACCGGGAAGGCAATCTGGTCTCCGGCGCTGCCCGGGTTCAGCGCCGGCGGTCGGGACGGGTTGCCGGCATCGATTGTGCCGCCCATAGGCACATTGGCAAAGGGCTGAGCGCGAACAATCTCGGGCGAAGCGTTCAACAGTGCGGCGAGCTCCAACACCGCCTGGGTGATCGTCGGCATCGTCGGGCAGGGATTGACCCCCAGCGTGCCGCAGACACCGTCGATCGCCGACTGCAGGCCTCCCAAATCCGCCCCGCCGGGACTCGCTTTTGCCGGCTGCGCCGCGCCGAGCAGCAACACCGCGGCTGCGTTGAACAGAAACAGGCTTTTCGCGAGGCGTGCCGATGTGCGCATAGCTTTCTTCCCTGAGTCACACGCGGATACGGGCTACCGTCCGCGGCGGGACCCTGAATCCAAAAAAATGACATCGCATGTTGCGCGGGTGCCGTATTTGTGTCAAGTTTTAGATGTCATCCGTTTCCGCAGTTACCGAACCAAAACGCCGATATCGCGCAAGACTACGCTGAGCGCCGCGGCAGGGGACGCTAAACATGGTTAAAGTAACGCCTCACTTTTGCCATCTTCGGCAACTTTCGCGTCGGGTTTGGCCGGCGCTGATGATCGCGTCGGCTTGTCTGGCGGCGCCCAGCGGCGGAGAGGCGGCGACAATCCAGTATTACGTGAACATTCAACCGATCAACGTCTGCGCGACGCCCGCAACCGGCACCCTCACGGGGTCGATCTCGGGCACCACCTTGAGCGTCACATCCAGCAGCCTCGGCTCCGGCAGTCTCGTCGGCGCTTTGATCAGCGGCACCAGCATCAAGCCCGGCACCTATGTCACCGGCGGCAGCTCCGGCACCTTCACGGTCAACATCTCGCAGACCGTCGCCAGCACCACGATCACGGCCGGGACGAAGTTCACCGGCTCCATTTCGGGTACGACGCTGAACGTCACGGCGGGCCCGACCAATGGCGGCAGTCTGAACATCGGCGATTTGATCACCGGCACCGGCATCCTGGCCGGTACCTACATCAGCGCTCTCGGCAGCACGGCGGGGACCTACACGGTCGCCGCACCGCAGACCGTCGGCTCCTCCTCCTCGCCCATCGCGATCACCGCCGGGGGGGTGGCCGCCAGCGGCTATATCTCGGGCAATGTCCTGACCGTCACCGGGGCGTCCCCCCCTACGCTGGCACTCAACGCTGGTATCTCGGGCAGCGGCATCGCCTCCAACACCTTCATCAGCGGCACCCTCGGCGGCACCGGCTCGAACATCTATACGGTCAATATTAACCAGACCGTCTCCAGCACCACGATCACCGACCCGAATACCATTACCGCAACTCCCGGCATAAGCTGCGCGCCGTTCAACAATGTTTCGCGAGCTTCGGGCACCCCTCCCAGCATCAACAACCCGATCGGCTATTGGGACAGGACGACCGGCGACGCCGATTACGGGCATGACGTCACGCAGGACATCTGGAACCAGGCCGGCCTCGCCCTCGCCTGGGCGCCGATCCGGTATTACAATAATACGTACTGGCAAACGATAAGCGATATCACCCAAGATTCGACCGGCACCTACCACACCAATCAACTGCTGACGCTGACGCAGCAGACGGAAAATGCGCTGTCAACGTATAAACCGGCGCCACCCCTCAGTTCGAGCTCGCAAACCCTGAACATGCTGTTTATCAACACATTGATTCCGCCGCCGAATGCTCCCGGCGGTACGCTCTATGGGTTATCCTGGATTGGCATCAACGGCATCGCGATCTCGAAAAATACATTCCCTACGACACTCGGTACCGAGCAGCGCCTTGATACGCTGGCGCACGAAATCGGCCATAATCTCGGCCTCAATCACTCGGACGCGTACAACTCCACTGCGCCGCCCTCCGACGTGATGACCGCCGGATGCTGCGTTTCGGGTACCAATCAAGATCTGCGCACCGAACCGGCGAGTGCGACCAACGCGTCTGGCTCAACAGCGATGGCATCGGGCTTGTTCCACGACCTTGGGAATATGAGCGCCGACCAGGTGGCCACCTTGCAGCAAGGCGCGGTCAATTCGACCAAGAATGGCTTCCTGCAGGCCGCCGCTGCTTCGGGGACGACGCTGACGGACCCGCCGAACTCGGACTTGGTCACCTTCGACACCACCGGTCCGGCCTATAGCGTCTCCACAACGCGACCGAAAGTGACGCTGACCGGGTTGACGGTCACTTTAAATCCGGGCGATCAGTTCGACGGGGCGCACCCGGCCAACTTCACGCAGAACGGCAAATACGTGACCGGCAAGCCCGTCGTCCACACGGGCAACGCCAACGATCACGCTTGCCCGCAAGGCGGCACGCAATGCCTGGTGATCACGCTCAACAACCTCGCTCCCAATGGTCCCGGCCTGCCAAGCGGCGTCGGCGATCTGATCTTCACCCAGGGCGTCATCAAATCGCCGCTGGCGCCGCCCGGCACAACCTTGCTCGGCCAGATGGCCAGCGCCGGCACCTTCATCTCCTATACTCTTAGCGACGGAACTACCAGCACCAGCCAGGTGACCCAAACCGGCTCGACCACCGGCGCCGCGAATTCGCAATCGCCGACCCCGGCGGTGCCGCCGCAGAACGACCCCGTCGCGTTTCAAACATTCGTGCAGAACTGGCAGGCCTCTGGGAACCCGCCGGGGCCGGCGTGCAACCTGGCGACCGACTTCACCCAACCCGGAAACACCTACACGCTCCCCAACGGCTGCTCCGACGCGAAGAAAAACGGCCCCGCCGACGCCGACGCGTTCACGGAAGGCGGGCAGATCGCGAAGACCAATTCGTGCGTGCCGTCCAGTTCGCTGTCGGCGTTGCTCCAGCAGCCGAACGTCACCGCCTATGTGCCGAACGGATACTGGGACGACGTTAACGACACTTACAAAGGCGTGCAGGTCGTGCAGATCGAACCAGCCCCGGGCGGGCTGGTGGCCTCGGTTGGGACGCCTCACTCCGTCAACTCATGTGCGTCCAACTCGTACACCGGACAAACCGTGTGCACGGCCAACAATACCGATGTCTATCTCATGTCGGGTACGACTTTGACGAACACGCTGACCAGCGGCGCCAATTCATCCGCCTCGTTTACCGGCGGCTCTTGTCAGAACTGCGGCGTTGCGATGAACCAGTTCACTAACAAGGCCGTGATCGCGCTCGGCCTCAACGGCGGCACCGGAATCCAGATACTCGACCTCGCGACCGGCATCCTTTCTGGGACGGTACCGGCGGCCAATTACATTTCCGAGGACGTTCTATGGGATCCTGGCCGCGACCTGATACTGTCGCCAAATGAACGTGGGGTTTACGATCTGTTCAAAACTTCCGCGATTCCATCGTCGATAAGCAGCACAGGGCAGACGGTGTCCTTGCCGGAATTCGGCAATCTGCTAACTGGGTTATCGGGAGGAGGCGGTTACGAACTGGATTCAGCCGCCGAGGATTGTAAGACGGGGATCGCACTGGCCTCCGACGAATTCACGAATAACATATACCTAGCGGATTTGACGCAAGCGACCTTCGCCGCCGGGTCGCCCGGCACGTGGACCCCGGGGACGGCGCAGAAATTCCGGTCGCTCCCCGAGTTTTCCAACCTCGTCACCTACTCTGCCGGAACATCGGGTTTGGCCGTCGCTCCGGGCTCGCATCTGGCGGTCGTAACCGGCGAATTCGGCGGCAACCAGTTCGGCGTGTTGCTATTGCCGTCCACCTCCGGCAGCGGTACGCCCGACATCACGGACTATGTGGCGGCCTATCTCCCGAACACTCCGGCCGGTAGCTGGAGTGAAGGGTTGGACCCGCACACCGTCACCGCCTATGTCAGTCCCAACAACGGCAACGCCTACGCTTTGATGACCAACTCTCCGCCGCCGACCTATCTCGCGGTGATCGACATGGCGGCGTTGCTCAACGCCCCGCGCATCGCCACCACGTCCGGACCAAACAATGTCGATCAGGCCGAACTCGGCCCGGGAAACTGCAGCCAATGCATCAACCTCACGACCTATCCCAATGCAGCCAACCCCATCGTGAGATACGTCCCCACCGGCAACGGCGGCGGTTGATCGCGGCGGGGCGAAACGCGAGCTCCCTACCCAGGCGCATCCTTCCTGTCTGCGCCGACGCCGCAGCGCAACGGCGGCTTCGCCCTGGTCGTCGTGCTGTGGGTGCTGGTGCTGGTCGGATTTCTCGTCGCCCATATGACTGCGACCGGGCGAACCGAAGTACGCATCGCGCGCAATCTCTACACTAACGCCGCCGCCGAGGCCGCGATCGGAGGCGCGATCAGCGAAGCTGTCTTCCGGCTGACCGATCCCGACCCGAACCAGGCCTGGCAGCTCGACGGCAGCCGGCACGAGCTGACGATAGGCGGTTCCCGGATCGTGCTGCAGATCGCCGATGAAGCGGCGCGGATCAACCCGAACTTCGCCTCTCCGGCGCTGCTCGAAGGGCTATTGCGCGCGACGGGAAACGATGCGGTAACGGCAAAACGATTGGCAGTCGCCATTACCGAATGGGTAGGCATTCCCGCCGGCCGCGCGCAGGCGGCGGCGGCGGCCCAATACGCCGCGCCACGCCAGCCGATCGAGAGCCTCGATGAGCTCACCCGCGTGGTCGGCATGACCCCGAATTTGCTCGCCGCGCTGCGGCCGCATTTGACGATCTATGGTCCCCCGGTCCCCGATCCGGATATCGCGGATCCGGTCGTCGCCGCGGCACTCGGGTTTGTCAGTGGACAGCGTGGGGGCTCGCTGCAGGCCGCTGCAGTCGCGTCACGCCGCGGCGGGTTCATCACGGCGCGCATCATTGCGACGGCGCACGGCCCGGACAACGCCGAGGTCACGCGGGTGACCGTAATCCGGCTCGATCCCGCGAAGCCGCTGCGCTTTATCGTGCTCGCCCGGCAACCATCGCTGGACTGACAAACCGCAAGCGTATGTCAGGAAACGACCGGGAAAGCGCTGCCCTCAAAAGTGTTTGCCGACACATTGGCCCTGGACATTTCCGTGCTCTTGATTGGTTCCTCGCATATCGGTGACCGTGGCGTTGCCCTGGCATTGCAGATTGCCGCCTATCTTGTTGGCGGATACATCGATCGCAGCGGGCGTGTTGTTGTTGGCTTGGAGGTTCCCGCCGACCAAGTTCGAGTCGATCGACAACCCGGCACTGTTGTTGCTGGCCGTCAGATTGCCGCCGACCGCGCTGCCGACACAGCCCTGCGCACCGATGACGATCGGGTTGGCATTGTTCTGCAATTGCAGATTGCCCAGGACCCCCATCGCGCATACCGTTTCCGGTGAGCCTGCGGAAACGTGACTGATCTGCAAATTGCCGCCGATCCCGCTGAGGCCGAGGTTGAAGCCGCTTGCCCCGGAAATCTGGACATTGCCGCCAACGGCCGAAAACTGGCCGAGGGTCACGAGCCTGCCTGCATTTTCGATCAGATTTCCGTCGAGAATGCAGCCCAGCCCGAGCATCTGGAAGGTGCCGCCGTTCACGGTCACATTCCCCTTGATCTCGCACGGATTGGTGAAGACGCAGCTCTGCCCGGCCGCCACCGTGATGTTGCCCTTGAAGGTGCCAGTGAAAACACCATTGCACGTCGCCCCTGGAGTTAGCACAACCGCAGACCCGGGGCCTATGGCGAAAACCGTGCCGCCCCCGGACGGGGCACTGGCGCTCGAGACGCCGCCGTAAGGCGCCGTTCCATAAAAAATCCCGGTCGACGCATCCCTGGCCACGCCGGCGACAGGCTGCGCGCCATCGCCGCCGCCCGTGAACGTGTAGAGGACCGTCTCCGGCCAGGGGGTGGTAGTGCTTCCGGACGTCAGCTGGAACAACGTGCCGGAAGGGGTCGAGCCGGCGCCAGCTATTGTGCCGCCGAATTCGGTCGTGCCGTAGAGGTTTCCGCTGCTGTCAATGGTCAGACCAGCGGCTGGAAAGTAGCCGTCGCTGCAATTGATCTGGGAGCAGAAGCTGTACAAGACCGGACTGCCGGTGGTGGCGGCGGTGGAGGACAGCCGGAAGACGGTGCCGCTGCCGGTAGCGCCGCCGGAGACGGTAGTGCCGTAAAGGTTCCCAGATCCATCCAAGATCAGGCCCGCAAAGGGAGTGGCGCCATCGGTGCAAAACGTCGTCGCATTGCTCTGCGAGCAGAAGGTGTAGAGCACCGTCAGCGTCCCGCTTGTCAGCTTAAACGCCGTGCCGGCATTGGCGGCGCCCCCTCCGTTGGCCGCCGTGCCGTAGAGGTTGCCGCTGCCGTCTATGATCAGCGCCCCGGCGAGATCGAGGGGGTAGGCGCCATCGGCGCAGCCGGGCTGCGAGCAGAAGCTATAGAGGAGCGAATAGCCCGCGCCGCTGGAGTTCAGCCGGAACACCGCGCCGGTATTGAGGGCGCCGCCGCTGCTCGCGGTGCCGTACAGGTTGCCGGCGTTGTCCATTATCAGGCTGGCGGCTGGGCTGCTTGCATCCGGATAGCCGGCGAAAGTATAAAGGAGCGTAAAGCCGCTGCCGTCAGTTTTCACCCGGTAAACCGTGCCGCAGCCCATGTACGTGGAATTGCTGCATCCCGGGGTGCCGCCGTCGGAGGTCGTGCCATAGAGGTTGCCGCTGCCGTCCATGATCAGCCCGCCGAGCGGGGTAGCTCCATCGGCGCAATTGGCCAGCGAGCAGAAGCTATAGAGGAGCGTGTAGCCGGTGCCGTCGGGCTTCAGCCGGAACACCGCGCCCGCATTATTGGCGCCGCCACTGCTCGCAGTGCCGTACAGATTGCCGCTGCTGTCCCTGATCAGCCCGGCGCTCGGCAGGACGCCGTCGGCGCAACTGGGCTGCGAGCAAAAGCTGTGCAGCGTCTGCTCGTGGTAGATGGTCGCGTGGACAGTCGCATGGGCGGGCGAGGCAAAGGGTGCCGCGAGCCCCAAAGCCAGCGGCAAAAAGCGCAGTGGAAACAGATTGCGACGGCTTTGCGCCATAACCATCCCCCCGTCCTCCTCTTTTGCGGATTTTGATAAAAGATGAGTCAAATTACCCGGAGCCGTTACCGGGTACAAGCGAAACAAAAGGTTAATGCCACTCGCGCTTTCCGAATAGAGCGCCAGTAGCTCGCGGCGAAAGTGCCAGCCTACTCGAAGCCGGCCTTGCGCAATCCCTCCACCAGGTGATCGACCGCTGTAGCATCGGTGAACAGGCGCCTTGCGAGGCGCTCAAAGGAGGCAAGGTCGGAGTCGAGGTGCTTGAGATCGGCGAGGGCTGTCCGTGCCTGCTCGAGCTGCCCCAGTTGGGCGAGCCCGGCGACGACATAGCGCAGACCTACCGGCCAATTGCGATTGAGCGTCCACGACCGCCGGCCGCTCTCGACTGCCTGCTCGTAGTGATGTAGCTGGTAGTGCGCGGCGGCCAAGCCCGGGAGCCAGATGAAGAGACGCGGGTCGTTGGGGCTGAGGCGAATCCCCTTTTCGACAAGCGGGATCGTCTCTCCGGCCCGACCCACATAGGTCAACAAGTGTCCCAGCAGGGCGTACGCCGCCGCAAAGCTCGGGTTCAGCTTGATCGCTTCCTCTAATTCGGCAATGGCGCGCTCGCGGCGATGCGTGTACATGCAGGCCGTTGCGAGAGCATAGCGGGCGTTCGGGTAGCGTGGATCGAGAGTGATCGCGCGCTGTGCCAGTTCGAAGGCTTCTCCGTAGTTCTTCTCGGGATTTTCGGCCCAGCCCAAATAACCTGCATTGCAGACTGCGAGCGACAGCCCCGCCAGCGCTTGCGGATATTGCGGCTCGGTCGCCAAGGCTCGACGGAAATAGGCCTGCGCCTCAATGTTGTCCGCCTTGCTGTGCCGGTAATGGTACCACACGCCGCGCTGGTAGAGTTCGTAGGCGTCTTCGCTCCGCGGCGGCCGCTCGGCAATGCGCTCGCGCTCGAATTTGAGGAGTTCGGGCTCGATAGCGCCGGCGATCGTGTGGGCGATCTCGTCCTGCAACTCGAACAAATCGGTGAGGTCGCGATCGTACCTCTCGGCCATGATGTGATGGTTCGTGTCGGCCCGGATCAACTGCATCGTGACGCGGACCCGGCGGCCCGATTTGCGCACGCTGCCCTCGAGGACATAGCGCACGCCCAATTCCTCGCCGACCTTCTTGATGTCGACTGCCTTGCCCTTGTAGGTGAAGGTCGAGTTGCGGGCGATCACCGGAAAGGCGCGCCAGCCGGCGAGCATCGAAATGATGTCCTCGGTAATGCCGTCGGCGAAAAACTCCTGCTCGGGATCGCCGCTGAAATTGGCGAACGGCAATACGGCGATGGCACGCCGATCGTCGAAATCCGGTGCGCTCGCCGCGAGCATGGCGGCGGCGACAAGCTTTTGCGACAGCTCGGCCATCTCGCCGGCCATCCGGTAGACCCTGATGGGTCTTGTAATGTTCTTCAGGCTCTGGGGGCCGAGATCCTCGAATTCGAAATCGACTTTGCCGGCGACCTGTTGGTGTACGATATCCGATACATAGACACTACCGGGCTTGGCCAGCGCCTCGACCCGCGCCGCAATGTTGACCCCGTCGCCGAAGATGTCGCCTCCCTCGGCGATGATGTCGCCGAAATTGATCCCGATCCGCATTGCGATGCGCTGTTCCTCAGGCAGCGTCTGGTTCGTTTGTGCGACCGCATCGCGCAGGGCGGCCGCACAGCGCGCTGCCTCGACGACGTCGTCGAAATCGGCGAGGACTATTTCGGCGGTCTCCTTGAAGATGTTTCCGCCGAATTCGCCGATTTGGGGCTCGACGACCCCGGTCAGAAGGGCCCTCAGCTCGGCGAAGTTCTCCTTCTCGTCGCCGGGGAGCAAGCGGCTGTAGCCGGCGACCAGGATCGCCGCCAGCCGGCGCGTGACGCCCTCTGTCGCTTCGTCCAGCACGACAGCCATTACACCTTTTGCAAGATTGGGTGAAATTTCCCCACTTTGCACCGAGTATAGTGTGAACCAGCTCACACTTGCGTAATTTTTTTGGCCTCGGTGCGAATTTGCCCGCAAATTAAAGAGTGGTCGCCGACCCGAAAATTGCCCCAATGGTCTGGTAGCGTCCCCGTTAAATGATGGAGCACGCGATGCAGTCGTCTCTATGCCCCCTCACCCCGCGGCCCGCGGGGGGAAAGAGTAAAGGGCTGGCGGGGGGTGCGGCGGCTTCTTCCTCTTATTTCGCCGATGTCCGGAAAAAGGCGAAGATTTCCGCCACAGAACTGAAATCCGACCTGTTCTCGCCCTGATTTATCAGGATTATCAGGTGGGATCGATGGGCTCGCCGCGAACCGCGCCGGGCTCAGTCGGGCATTTGCGCTTCGCCGAGCAATTCGAGGTCGGATTGGAGGCGTGTCGAGTCCGCCAAGCGGATCCTGCGCAACGACCCAAAGCGAAATTGCGGTGCAACCCGGGCCAGCTGACGCACGGCCTCGGCCGCCTCGTCGGGACGGCCAAGCCTGGCGGAGGCCAATGCGAGGACACAATAAGGAAAGCCGAAGTTGCGGTTGCCTTCGATCGTCTTCCGGGCATGCGCGACGGCTTCCTCGGCACGGCCGGACAGGAGACAAGCCAGCGCCAGCGCCAACTCCGCGTGATAGACGAGCGGCTCCAACGGGCTCAGCTGCAGCGCTTTCTCGGCATGCTCGATGGCGGCGTCATAGGAACCGCAAACACATCTCGTCAGGGCATCGAAGCCAAGAACCGCGGCAGCGTTGGTATTGATCATCGTGGCGCGGTCGACAGCCGCGAGCGCAAAATCATGATCGCGGGTCAGGCTGGCGTGCACCGAGCCGCCCAGCGCGAGGGCGAGCGGTGCGTCGGCCCCTTCGTCGATTGCGACGCGCGCCAACCGTCTTGCAGTCTCGCGGTCATCGGGCTGCGCGCCCGGCCAATCCATCAGATGGCGCTGCTGGTAGCACCACGCAGCCAGGGCGTTGGTCATCGCGAAAGCAGGATCCGCCTCCAGCGCCTCGGTCAACAACCGCAGCGCCTCCGCATTGTCTTCCGCAGTTTCGGCGAAGGTCGGAGGAAAGGCCCGCAACGTGAGGTCGTAGGCGTCCTGGTTTGCCTCGGGCTTGCGCCGCGCGCGCTCGATCTCGGCCTCCCGAAGCACCGGCCCGACCGAGCCGATCAAGCTTTCGGTGATCCTGTCCTGCAGGTCGAACGTGTCCTCGAGGGTGCCGTCGAAGCGGTCGGCCCACAAGTGCTGGCCGCTTGCCGCCTCGACGAGTTGGCAAGAAATGCGGACCCGGTTACCCGCCTTGCGCAGGCTGCCCTCGACGACATATCGCACGCCCAGCTCGCGCGCGACCTGCTTCGAATCGGCGCCCTTCCCCTTGTAGCTGAAGCTGGTGTTGCGGGCCACGATCGAGAACCACCGTGCGCGTGCCAGCTCGGTGATCAGGTCCTCGGCCACGCTGTCGAGAAAGAACTCGGTCTCGGCATCGCCGGCGAGGTTTTGAAACGGCAATACCGCGAGCGCCGGCCTGTCGACTGGCGCGGCTGCTCTTCGGCGGCCGGTGCTCGTCGGGCTGGCAGGTCTTTCTTCCAGCACGACGCGGAAAACGCGCACCGGGCGCGCGATGTTCTTGACCTCGTGCTCGCCACAATCCTCGAAGGTGATCGGCAGGCGATCGCGAACTTGGTCACGCACCGCGCGGCTGACATTGATCCCGCCCGGTTCGGCCAATGCTTCCATGCGTGAGGCGGTGTCGACACCCTGACCGTAGATCAGGTCGCCATCCGTGACCACGTCGCCCATTGCGATCGCGAAGCGAAACTGGAGACGCCGGTCGGCCGGCGTATCGGCGCTCCGCTCCGGCATTGCTCGTTGGATCGCGATCGCGCTGCGCACGGCATCGACGACGCTGTTGAACTCGACGAGCAGGCCGTCGCCCATCGTACGGACGATGCGGCCTCCGTGCTCGGCGATCTTCGGATCCACGAGATCGTGGCGCACCGCTCTGAGCGCCGCCAGTGTGCCCTCCTCGTCGAGCCCCATAAGCCGGGAATAGCCGACGACATCGGCGCACAAAATAACGGCAAACCTATGCTCTACTCTGGAATCTGCCACAGCCTCCCGGCGTCCCCTCGGCTTTCAACGCATTATATGCAGCGTAGTCCTGAGGGCATCCGCGTCAAGCCGGTTCGCGCGGAGTTTCCGTATTTGATTGAGACCGGCCCTGACGCCGCTGGCCGGTCGATGGAGGGGACGTCAGACGATGATGTTTTCGCCATCGAAGGTGGTGATTTCGAACCCTTCGAAATTCTCCCCGGCGTAAATGTTGCTCTGGTCGCGCAGGACGCTAAGCGCCGCTGCCTCCCCCAGCCTCAAGCCCCATTCGTAATCCGATCGCCAGTGGATACCTGCGAAGTCGCGCGCCTGACCGATGTTCGAGGCGAGTTTTTCGATTTCGCCGTTGACCGTGATTTGGCTGGCATCCGAACCGGTATAATCGACCAGCGACAGCCCATCCGCGCTCGCCGTCACAATTCTTTTGTCGCCGAGGGTGTTGAAAGCAACACTTCCGTCAAAGGCGGCCTTGAGGATTGTGGCGCACGCCCCCGCCATCGTTGCATGACCCTGTGGGTAGGACGGATGCTGCGGGCATCCTTCGGGAAAAGCTTGGGGCAGCAGAAATATACCGTTATTTGAAGATGCGGTCGCGGCCAATGCCGTAGACTTCAGGATGTCGTCATGGATGGGGTACTGCGCCTTTTTGGTCGCGGTCATATGCACCAGGCCGCCATATGCTTCGGGCCTCAACGAGCGGTGCACGAACCACTTTGAGTACCAGGCAGCCTTGCAGGCGCGTTGTTTGGCCTCTCCAAGCAAGCACAAGAAGTGAGGCACCCCGAAGGTAGCGAAACCTGCCTGCTTGGTGTATTTGGTGTATGGATTGCCCGGATTCAGCGGCGCGTTTTGCTCAAAAAGCCAGATGCCCGCATTGTAAAACGAAATCAGTAAACCGGCGTTTGGGTCGCTGTGAACATAGACGCAGAGATCGCGACCGGTGCATGTATAGCGCGTGGCACCGAACACGTTCTCCCCAAATGGACCTTGCCCATTCTGAACAGCCAACCAAGACGCTATATTCGTCATGTAATCGAGTTGGGGTGTATACATGCTCATTGTCCCGGTCATGGCATAGGGGCCATAAGCGAACGGCTTGAGGAGGAACTGCGACACATACGGCCCGATCGCGTCCCCGGCGGTGAAGCCCCGGAACAAGGTCTGCGGCGTGACCGCGCGACTGACCCGCGGTCCCTCAAAGCCCTTCAGCGAAGACAACTCGGCAGCTGCGGCTTTCGTCAGCCCCAGCTTATCGGATCCATAATCTAGGAAATTCACGTCGCGGCAGAGCGCCATCCAATAGAGCTCGACAGCCTGATCAGCCAGGTCCTGGCTCCCAACCGAGGGGAACGGATCAATCGCCAATTTATGGGAGTCGGTTCCCTCCAGATCGAAAGCTTGTCCCGCCAGAGGGTTGACGAGCTTAACCGGGTTCTTCCCGCCACCGAGCGGAACGTTTTCGAAGGCATTCGATGTGCCCTGGTGGACCGCATTCAACAACGCTTGATAGGCGGCTGGGACGACCTCGCCAATCGCGTTGTGCGGCAAGCCCTTGTGATAGTTTCCAATAAAGTTCGGATATTTCTGCTCGTCGCCATTGGCGACTTGCGGCGGAGGGGCGACCTTGGCTTCCTCTTGCGCAGCATCGAGACGGATTTGGAAGGAGTCAGCAGCTCGTTGATTCCCGGTGCCGGGGGAGCTTTTGGGGAACGATGCCTCCGCAGTTGAAATCACAGGAACGACAGCCGACGCTAACGTTACGGCGGCAACGCACGGTAATCGCCTAAAGAATTGCCGCCTACTCGCCGAATACTCTTGCTCTGAAACACGACACCTTGCAATGTCGGCCGCCATTTTTTCTATGTTTCCCCTGCTCTCCATTGCCCAACATCCCCCGTTGGTTAATCTAACCCCGACAATTCTACCGTAACTTATGGTGCTCGCCGGATCAATGAATTTTTTGTGTTAATAATTAGGGCTGATGCCGTCCGCCATAGTGGCGGCGAACCGCGGTCACAATTGCCTGATCGAGGCGCGCCAGTTGCACCTCCCAGCGGTAGTACGCCTCTGCTGCGGCCCGGGCTTTTCGCGACATTTCCGCACGCCGTTTGCTGTCCTGGAGCAGAGCGACGATATGCCGGGCAAATTGCATCGGCTCGTCCGTCGTCAGGATGCCCTCACCGTCGGCCACTACCGTGCCTCTGCGCGCGGCGGTCGAAGCGACACAAGGCAGGCCCATGGCGAGCGCCTCGAGCAGCTTGTTCTGCACGCCGCGCGCAATTCGCAACGGCGCGACGAAGATTTCGGCCCGATCGAGACAGGAGCGTGCGTGCGGAACCCAACCGGTCACCGTTATCCCCCGACGTTTGGCCAAGCGGCGCACCGCCGAGGCGGGTCTGCTGCCGCAAATCGTGAAATTCGCCGCCGGGATTTCCGTCTGAACAATCGGCAGGATCTCGTTGCAGAACCAGACGACGGCATCGATGTTCGGGCGGTAATCCATGACCCCGGTAAAAACCATCGATGCCGGTTCCTTGGCCTCGCCTGCCGACCGGAAATAGTCGAGGTCGACGCCATTGCCGACGACAGTCACCGGAATGCCGGGGATCAGCCTTTCGAAATCATGCTTCTCGATTTCGGTATGAACCAGCGCATGCGAGAAAATCTTCGCAATATGCCGCTCATAGCCAAGAAGCCGCTGCGCCTCGATCGCGTAGATCCAGTTCAATGGTATGTTCGGCTGTTCTGCGTATTGTCGCCATTTGAGCGAGTCGAGGTCGCCGAAATGCATTATCCGCGGCACATCGGTGAAGTGCTCGGCGAACTGCGCCATGTTGCAGCTGTAGACGATGATCAGGTCGGGCTGCAGCTCAGCGAATTTTTTCCTGATAGAGTCATGCAGCTTCGTCTCGTTCAGAGCCGCCACTGAAAGCGGCTGTCCCGTGAAGAGCGCCCCGAAAGCGCGCAGCTTTATCGTTAATTCGTCGACCGGAGCGGCAGTGACACTCTTTGCGCAGCCTTGCAGTCCGGAAATATTCGCGAGGTCCTGCACGCCATCGCCGAGGCAAAACACATGCACTTCGTGCCGCGCAGCAAGATGCCGGATTTGGTTGAACGCGGCTATCTTGTCGCCGCGGTCCGGTGGAAACGGGACGCGCCGGCATATATAAAAAATCCGCATGTAGGTCTAGCCCATCATCGGGCGGCTCAGGGATCGACCTGCAGCTCCGCCATTGCGATTCCGCCGCTCGGCAGATCCGTGGCCCGTAGCCCCCAAACCCCGGTTTTATCATTGAGGGCCAGGGGCAGGAGTTTCGTGGTCTGTGCCCCGTCGACGACCAGGTTTTCGGAATAATGTGCGATCGTGCCGCCCTCGGGGTCGGTGACATCGAGGCGAATGACACGATGTTCCACTGGTGAGTTCGATCGAATCTGGAATCCGGCAATTTCGCCCAGATGTGCCCGATGCGGCCCGGCGATCGACGGGGGAGCAATCGGTTTCCCCGATAAACTCAAGAGAACAGGTTCAACCGGACCCAGTTCAAACTCCAGCCGGTCGGTACTACCAAGGAACTGACGGGCCCGAAGGTCATAGACGCTGAACGTTCGCGGCAAGTCCAGAACCACGGTCTCGAGAGTGTCCGGGGGCGACGCAGGCAGATAGTCCCGCTGGAGAGCCACGATCGTCAGCTCTCCATTGTGGAAAATACTGGTCTCGACATCGTCGGCCGGTCGACCGTCGGTGCGCAGCACAGGGAAGGGCGGCTTCACGCCCGCGTCGTCGAGAATTCGCGACAGGCGCCGGAAGTTCTGCCGGTCGCGGCCATTGGCCGAGGCGAGATAAATCGCTTTCCCTTTACCGAAGGCAAAGCGGGCGGCAGAGCGGTTAACTGGACCGGCGAAGATATCCGAGAGAGCGGGTTTCGTGAGCCGTCGGCCATGCTCGTCGAACCGACCCGGCTCGCTGTCGGCAATGACCACCCCGCCACGCTCGACAAAGCCGCGGATCTCGGCGGTCTCGCTCGCACCGAGCGCGATCGTATGCGGCAATACCAGGATCCGGTAATCGCCACGGAGCGCGCCTCGCCGGAGTTGATCGGATGATACAAACCGATATTGCAGGCCCATGTGCTCGAGCCCATGGGCGAACTGCCGCGTGCTCGCTCGGATCGCGTTATCCTGATATTCTGTGCTCGCTCCGCGGCGGCTCCATTCCTCGACCGACGCTCGTCGATCGAGCAGCCATTGGATGCGCCAACTCGCCAGCGAATAGAGGATGCCGATCGGGTCGGTGTGTCGTCGGCTGTTGATCAGGAACGCGCCGAGGCCGTTTCGCATCTCGCCGAAATAGGGGGCAGCTTCGCGTCCCCTGTCGCCGAGGCTGCCGTCGCCGCCGACAAACTCACTCTTGTCGTCCCACAAGATGAGCCCCCGCGTTCCGCGAAGCAACTCGCGCCACACCCGATGTGACTCCCGCGGGCCATTTTGGAATGAGGTCGTCAGCAAAATCAGTTCCGGGTTTAGCGAGCGCGCGATCGGGATATTCTCGCCGTAAGCATATAGCTCCATCGCGTCGACGCTGGTCGCCAGGCGAGAATAATCGTAGCCGCCCCAGCCGGGGATCTGGGCACCCTCGATCGCCGACACCGTACTGGGATCGGCGGCGTGAACCGCGTTCGTGCCGCTCTTTAGGGCGCGCGCGAAAGTGACGTCCATCCATTCTTTGAAATCCGCCCATGCCGAAAAATTCTCGTCGGACCGGCTCATCGCTTCGTCGGTCGTCATCGGCACGACCTCGTCCCAGCTTCTGAACGTGGTGCCCCATTGCTGATTGAGTGCGGCCAGACTGTCATAGTCATCTTTTAGCCATTCGCGCATGGCCGCCAGAGAGAGACCGGAAAGGTCGAAATCCCAGAACGCCGCCAGGTCGCCAATCCCGGTTTCGTCGCCAAGGCTGTAGTACAGCGGCCGATAGGGATGCAGCGCCCGCACGCTGCGGATCAGGCGGTCGCGGATTTTATTCACCCATTCGGGGTCGGAAAGGCTCGGCTCACGTATAAACGCAGCGCGATCACGGGTGTTCGCCCGATACCGTTGTTTGGCCTCCAGGAACCGCCAGTCTACCGAACGACCATCGTACCATTTATGGTAGGGAGAATAGAAATCGGTCGAGATGTTTTCGAGATAGCAGCGCAGATCTGCGTCGACCAGACGGGCAAGGCTAGGCATGGAGGTGCTCGCTTCATCGCGGTGGTCGGCTTGCACCATTCCGGCGCTGACACCGAGCTTTTTTAAGGTCGCGTACCCGGCCGGCGTCTGTCCTTGCCACATTATGATTTGGTAATCCGACCACGGGTTGGCGGCGGGCGGCACGATGAACGATGTCGATATTTCGTTCTCTAGGTGGCGATCCCCGCCATTTCGTTCGAGGTTGTCGAACGACAGACGGGCGACGAGTTGGTTCCGCGTTGCGGCGGCTCTTCTGAGATCGAGAGAGAAGACCACCTCCGAGACATGAGCAAGATCGAGGGGGGTCCGTCGCCGCTCGACCACCCGGTCAACGACATCACTCCATTCGATATCGAGAGAGCCAAATCCGGTTAAAGCGGCATCAAACCGGTAGGCAAAGTCGGCAGGCTGATATCGTTCCATTGATTTCGGCACAACAAGCTCGTCGGCAGCTGCCGCGCCGCCGACCAAAACGGCGAGAATCGAGAACACCACCTGGCGGTTCACGCAGCAACACCGCTATTTGTATTCGGCGCAGCCGGATTGGGTTGACCGGTGTCGCGACACCTTGGAAGGTGTTGTTCGTCATACGCACGGGTACGCATTTGGGGTCGTAGATACCGGTCGCGTTCGGGTCACTGTTGATAAAGAGGTTATTCGACAGCGATATGCGGTTGTTACCCAAGGACAGGCCCTCTTCGCCGTACGCGACCATCTTGTTGTTTTGGGTCGCCGGGCCCTGGAAGATGCGGTTCCTCGAGATCGTGGCGGCCCCGCCCTCGGGTATATCGATCGCAAAGCTGCTCGAACCGGCGCGGCAGCCCACTGCGGCGTAGCCTTCCCCATCGTAGATCTGGTTGTTCTCGATCCCGGTGACCAGCGCGCGGCTCTTGATCTCGTGCCCGATCAATTGCCCGCAGAATAAGCTGTCGGTCACGGTCAAGCGGCCGGCATGATTTACATACAATGCGTGCTGAAAGTGATTGGGGTCGGGGTTCCCGTTGTTTTCGAATTTCGAGTTGCTGACGGCAGTCGTCTCGCCGGTGTCCTCACCGGTCAGAATCCCCTCCTGATTATTGATAAAGACGCTGTTGCGCACCATCAGTGTGGCGCCCCCGGCGGTATTTTGGTCCCGGATCCCGGCGCCGTTCCCAACCAATGAATTATCGATCATTGCTCCCATAAATGTCAGACCATCGACCGTCAGGCTGGCGAAGGTCAGGACGATCCCTTTTTGGTTCGACAACGATACGGTCGCCTCGAGCAGCACGGGACTTCCTGTCCTGCGCGGATCGACCTCGATCGTCATCGGGCGGGTCACCACCGAAAAATCGTTGGCGTAAGTCCCGGGTGCGACCTGGATATCGTAATAGCTGGTGGGGTTGCTGTCGGCGTCGGCAGCGGCCACAGCGGCACTGATTGTTCGGTACTGAAAATTGTCGGACGGGCCGACCGTCAGGATCTTGGTCTCGGCGCCGGCGGGCATAGCGGGGGTGCCCAACGCCGCCGTGCACACCAGCAATCCGGCTCTGCTCGGCAGGGTAGCCCTCCGCGCCGTTATGGGCTGACACATCCGCCAATTAGCATGAAGCCCTCAGAGGCTCCAGTAATGGATACCCGAGGGAACCCTCCCGCGAGCGACGACCGACTTGACGTCGACAAAGACCCCGCCCGGGACCAGTGAAACGAATAGCCTAGGCCAACCACCCTCGCCGAAGACCCGGTGCGGCACTGCCAGGACCAGCCCGTCGAGCTTCGTCAAAGCCCCGAGGGGCACCAGTTCGACACCGTATTCGCGCTTCGCCTCGGCGGGATCAGCGAGCGGATCGGCCACCGATGCCGCAATCCCGAATTCGCGCAATTCGGCGACGATATCGGGAACCCTGCTGTTGCGCAGATCGGGTACATCCTCCTTGAAAGTGATCCCGAGTATCCCGATCCGGGCACCCTTTACCGGCCGCTCTGCTGCGATCAGCAGCTTGACGAGGCGCTGCGCGATAAAGCCGCCCATGCCGTCATTGATCCGGCGGCCGGAAAGGATCACCTGCGGATAATACCCTGCGGCCTCGGCTCGCGCGGTCAGGTAGTAGGGATCGACCCCGATGCAGTGCCCGCCGACCAGCCCGGGCGTGAACGGCAGAAAATTCCACTTCGTGCCCGCCGCTTCCAACACCTCCTTGGTCGAAATGCCGAGGCGGTCGAAGATGATCGCCAGCTCGTTCATCAGCGCGATGTTGAGGTCGCGTTGGGTGTTCTCGATGACCTTTGCCGCCTCGGCGATTTCGAGCGAAGATGCACGGTAGACCCCGGCATCGACAATGCGCGCATAGACCCCGGCGACGCGCTCCAAAGTCTCCGGGTCTTCGCCGGCGACGATCTTGACGATCGTTTCGAGCCGGTGCTGCTTGTCGCCGGGGTTGATCCGCTCGGGCGAGTAGCCGAGCTTGAAATCGATCCCTTGCTTGAGACCCGAGGCCGTAGCGAGACGCGGCCCGCAGAATTCGCGGGTCAGGCCGGGATAGACGGTGGATTCGAAAACCACGACGGAGCCCGCCTTTAAACGCGGTCCGATCAGGGCGCAAGCAGCTTCGAGCGGCGATAGGTCGGGGCGCCGTTCGGCATCGATCGGCGTCGGCACCGTAACGATGAAAAAGCTGGCCTCGTCAAGCGCATCGGCATCATCGGTAAAGCGAAGCCTCGTCTCGCGCAGTGCCGCCCCGGTGACCTCGCCGGTCGTATCCTCGCCATTGCACAGGACGGCGATCCGCTGCGGCGAAATGTCAAAACCGACGACCGGCTCGAACTTTTTCGCCAAAGCGAGGGCGACGGGCAGACCGACATAGCCGAGGCCGATGACAGCAAATCCGCGTTCCATGAAAGAGACCGATTTAATTCACCTGGTAGTACTGCTTGTACCATTGCACAAATTGCGCGAGCCCGACTTCGATGGTTATCTTAGGCTCAAAGCCGAGATCGCGGCGGGAGGCCTCGATATCAGCGAAGCTTTCCGGGACATCGCCGGGTTGCAGCGGCAAGTACTGTTTCTCCGCGGTGCGGCCGAGTTCCCGCTCGAGGACAGCGATAAAGTCGAGGAGTTTTTCGGGGCGATGGTTCCCGAGATTGTAAATCCGGTGAGGAACTCCCTCGGCGGCTGTCGGCGGGCGGTCATGCGCTGCTATCGTACCTGCGACGATGTCGTCGACATACGTGAAATCGCGGGCCATCCTGCCCTCGTTGAACACTTTTATCGGTTTCCCTGCCAGTATCGCCCGGGTGAACAGAAATGCGGCCATATCCGGACGGCCCCACGGGCCATAAACGGTAAAAAACCGCAGCCCCGTCGCCGGTAGCCCGTACAGGTGCCCGTAGGTGTGCGCGATTAGTTCGCAGCTGCGCTTTGTCGCGGCATAGAGGGAAACCGGCTGATCCACCCGATCATCGACGCTGAAAGGCTGTTTGCGGTTGCCGCCATAGACTGAGGAGGAGGAGGCATAGGTGATCGCGGTCAGATGTTCGATGCGCCGCGCCGCTTCGAACATCACCAGCGTGCCGGTCACATTGGCATCGACATAGGCGAAGGGGTTTTCCAGCGAATACCGCACACCCGCTTGCGCCGCGAGATGGATTATGCTGCGCAGGTCCTTGTGCCGCTCGACCATGGTGAACACCCCGTCGCGGTCGGCGACGTCGAGCTTCGCAAATTCAAAGCCGGGAAAAGCGCGCAGCCGGGCGAGCCGCGCCTCCTTGAGACGCACATCGTAATATTCATTGAGATTGTCGATGCCGACTACCCGCTCGCCCCGCTCGAGCAGCGCCTTGGCGACATGAAAGCCGATGAACCCGGCAGCGCCGGTGACAAGGATCGACATCACGCTCCTCTTGCAGGACGCATCGTCAAGGCCCGTTTGAACTGCCGGGCGAAGTCTTCCAAACGAAACGCGAGGCGCGGCTGCTGGACCGTCTGCCACAGCATCGGCTCGCACCGGGTCGCAAAACTCTCCTTCAACCGGTTGCGGCCGGCCATGAAATCATACACCAGCGCGCCCGATCGGAAGGCGTGCCGGATCGCTAGGAAGTGCGTGACGATCCCCGGCCGCTCGCGGCGGTCGCCATCATCGAACCCGCTCTGGTAAGCATAGACTCGATTGCCTAACCGAAAGTTATAGAGGTAGCCGAGGACGCGCTCGCCGGCGCAGGCTTTGAGAAGCTGGGTTCCGCCTTCGGCAAAGCTGCGCCCGATCAGCAGCCGATGGAACGGTTCGAAGAATTCGCCGGAGAACGAATGCGGCTTGCCGCGCCGCTCCCAAGACGCGCAATGCAACTCCTTCATCGCATCGAAAAAAGTCAAGGCCTCCGCTATGGTTGCCGCCTCGACCAGACGCAACGCACCGAACCGTTCGAAATGCCGCAGCGCGCGTCGGAGCTGCTGGCGCGCATTGGCGCTGAGCACCGGATAAAGCTCCCCGTCGCTGTCCTCCAGCCGGCAGAGATCGACCGAGTAGGAAGGAAGGGATGTTTCGTGGCATCCAAGCCCCCACGTGCCAAGCGCTGCTTCGGGCAGGCGCCGCTGTGAACCGCTCACATGAAGCTCGTCGGCCTCGCCGCGAAGCCGGGCGAACCAGCCGATCAGTGCATCCCAGATGACAGGCTCCCACTCCGCCGTTGCAAGGATGCCGTTGTGCTCGATCGTCAACGAGTCGAAGCGCGCATCGCCGGTCTCGTTGAGGTAGAGGCAACGCGATCGAACCAACCCGCTCCGGCGGCGGTGCTTTCTGGCGCCGAGCAAAGCCAGGGCGACGGTTTCGCCATGAACGGTAGCGCGCAGCAACTTTAGCCGGTTCGCTGGCGCCGCTGCCGTCAAGAGGGTTCCGATCCAATGCCACGAGATAAAGAATGACGGGTGCCCCACAGCTTCAAGCGAGCGCCATTCGCGCTCGAGCTCGGATACGGCAGGCAGCGGCTCACGCCGAAATACGAGTTGGCGGGCCGCCTTCGCCGCTTCTCGGCGGATACCGGGCTCTCCACTAGGCATCCTTCTGAATATAAAATTTTTCGTAGTTGTCCATTTGTATGACAACCGGTTTTTCTGGTTTGTCGGCCAAGAATTCGTCTACGGCGAGGTTACACCCCGGCCAAGGCGGGTCATCGTACTCGTCGAATAAGATGATGCCGCTAGGCGACATGCGATAATAAAAGTATCCCAATGTCTGACGGTAGGAATCGTAGATGTCACAGTCGAGGTGAACAAAGCTATACTTTTTCTCCGGCAGTTTTTCAAGGGTTTCGACAAAGTAACCCGGAATCAGCGTCACCGCGTCGACGAGGCCGAGCCCGGCGAGCTTCGCTCGAACGCGAGCCAAGGAGGTTGCTTCGAAACCACCAACGCGTTTTTCCGTGTCCGCCGCCCCGCCCAGGGCAATATCCTTCTCCACGCTTTCGTCGAACCCCTGAAATGAATCAAGCCCAAAGACGTGCTTAGCCAGCCGGTTGTCTCTCAGATCCAGCCGGTTGTCTCTCAGATAGAGTGCGATGGTCGCCAGGCTGCTGCCCTTGAAAACGCCGCACTCGGCCACATCCCCCGGTACGTCCCGAGTCCGGTCGAGCAGAGCCAAGATGATATTGATGTCCGACCCACCAGCGGCGGAGAGCGCGTCCTTTCGCGTCAGGTTTGCAGGTGTGTTGATTTCGAGCAGGTCGCTGGCCCACCTCGGCCAATGTAAAATTGGTTTGGACCGATAAAAGCGCAGAGTGAAGGATTTTATCGGTATTCTGAGCAGGCTTCGCATCGCTTCTCCTCTGTGGACGGCAGGCGACCGCCGCATTATAATTTTGGTAAGCTTTTGGGTCGTAGCTCCATACTGAATGAATACAGTTTGGCCACCGTTGGAAATGGCGGAGAATAATGCGGTTCTTCGAGACTGCTGGCAATGCCATCGTGATTGCCTACGACGATAAGCCGATACTCACGACCGATCCTTGGATCAATGAAGACGCCTATTTTGGCAGCTGGGCGCACGACTACGAGATTCCACCTGCTCAGATGGCGGCGATCCGGGATGCGGAATACCACTGGTTTTCCCACGGCCACCCCGACCATTTGAATATCGCGTCGCTCCCCGCGCTGACCAGCGGTCAGTTCCTGCTGTCGGACCATTACGGCAGCCGTATTCAGCGGGATCTAGCCGCAGCCGGGTACAGCGTGCGTGTGCTGCCCGATCGAGAATGGGTTCGGCTATCGAAGGGGATCCGGGTTTACTCCGTTGCCAACCGAAATCAGGATTCGATGTTGCTGATCGATGTAAACGGGCGGCTCGTTATCAACCTCAACAACTCCAGCGACTACGGCGAGTCATTTCGCGTACAGCGCATCGCGAAACACTTTAAGGAGGTGTACATGCTGCAGCTCCACGGCTGGGGCGGCGCGGATATGCTCAACCTCTTCGATCCCTCCGGCCGCAAGCTTGTCGACGTCGCGCAAAAGCGCCGGCCGATTGCGCCGCGGTCGCAAAAGAGCGCGAGGGCAATGGGCGCAAGCAAGGTCATCCCGTTCTCGTCATTCCAATGTTACCAGCGGGAAGACAGCGTCTGGGCCAATGATCTCGTTCCGGAGCTCGCCGATTACCTTACTGCGGCGATGCCGAACTGGCCGGAGATATTACCCGCCTTTGTCAGAGTCGATTGCGAGACCGATGAGGTGACGCCGCTCTACCCGCGCCGCGCTTCCCGAGTCAAAAAAAAGCCGGAAGAGTTTGGCGATAGCTGGTCCGATCCGTTGACCGCCGAAGATAAAACCAAGATCCATCGCTACTTTACGGCTCGTGAGTCGCTGCGGGATCATTTTGGCTTTATTCAAGTGTCTGCGGGAGGGTCGAGCGTGACAGTCGACCTCAATGCCGACATCCGCGAGGTCGGCATCTCCTTCGAGTGTCCCCGCGCCTCGCTGATGACCTGCATCGAAAACCAGCTGTTCGACGATCTGCTAATCGGAAATTTCATGCGCACCACATTGCACAATGTCCATGATCTATATCCGCACTTTACGCCGTATGTCGCCAAATATGCGGATAATGGTCGTGCCAAGACCAAAAGGGAATTGGCAACCTATTTTGGCCATTACTATATGCGTGATCCTATCGCCCACAGTTTGAAAGCTTTGGCCGATGGCAGCGAAATGGTTTTGCGAAGGGTGATCCCGGAGGATTCAGCAATGTTCCGTCTCGCAAAGCGTACCTACTATGCCTACGCAGCCCGCACCAAAGCCTAAGATCCTTGACCGATCGGCGGTTTCCAATAAGCCTGAACCGTACAGCTCTAACCAATGCGGATACTACACATCCTCGACCATTCATTGCCGCTACAGAGCGGCTATGTCTATCGCACGCTCGGCATTGTCGACCAACAAAGGGCGCTTGGGTGGGAGCCGGTGCTGCTGACCAGCGGCAAGCATTACGCGCCGGGACCGGCGCGAGAGCGCATCGGTGAATGGGAGTTTCTGCGGACCCGGATGCCGACCGGACTCTCCGCCCGACTGCCGTGGGTTCGCGAGCTGACAATCGTGCGCGACCTCGACCGGCGGCTCGACGAGGTGATCGGGGAAGTTCGCCCGCAAATCCTGCACGCCCACTCGCCAGTCCTCAACGCGTTGTCGGCAATTCGTGCCGGCCGGCGGCATGCGATTCCGACCGTTTACGAAATGCGCGCCCTTTGGGAGGACGCGGCGGCAAGTCACGGCACTCATGGTCAGGCCAGCCTCCGGTATTTGGTGACCCGGGTCGTCGAGACCCGCGCGCTTCATCGCGCGGACGCGGTGACGACGATCTCTGAAGGCTTGCGGGCGGACGCGATCGCCCGCGGTGTCCCCGCCGACAAGGTCACGGTCATTCCCAACGCCGTCGACCGCAATAAATTCGCCGGGCCGGGAATTCCCGACGGCATTCTCGCAGGCCGCCTGGGGCTCTCCGGGAAGATCGTTCTCGGCTTCTTCGGCTCGTTCTATGCCTATGAGGGTCTGGACCTGCTGCTGCGGGCAGTCCCCATCATGGGACGTCGGCGAGGAGATATCGCAATACTGCTGGTCGGGGGCGGGCCGGAAGAAGACCGGCTGCGTGCTCTGGCCGGCGAGCTCGGTCTTGGCGAAAGCGTCGTTTTCGCCGGACGCGTCCCGTATGAGGAGATGCAGCGTTATTACGACTTGGTCGACCTGCTCGTCTTCCCGCGGGTTTCGATGCGTCTGACCGAACTCGTAACACCGCTCAAGCCGCTCGAGGCCATGGCGCAGGAGCGCATTGTCGTCGCTTCGAGCGTCGGCGGTCATCGCGAGCTAATCCGCGACCGAGAGACAGGCTACCTGTTTCCGCCGGGCGACCCGCAGCGCCTTGCCGATGGGGTGCTCGCGGCGCTGGCGGACCAAGATTCCTGGCCGCGCATCCGGGCGCAGGCGAGCGGGTTCATCGACAGCGAGCGCTCGTGGGCGCACAGCGTCGCCCGGTATGACGAGGTCTACCAGCGTATCGTGCGGCATTAGCCTGCCTGGAGGGGAGCGGCCCGAGCTTTCGAGCGCCGTTCCAGGATTTCGTGGAACAGCGCGATCTGTCCCTCGGTCGTGCTTTGCCAATCGAATTGCTCGGCATAGAGGCGCGTCGCGGCGCGGGGCGGCGGCGCGGTGAGGAGTTCGCGGACCGCGGAGGCGAGCCCGCTCGGGGTGTCATCGGCCAAAACGCGTCCCGCCTCGGACGCGCCGACGATATCGGCGATGCCATCCATCGGGGAGACCACGACCGGGGTGCCGCAAGCCATGCTCTCCAGAAGAACATTCGGCCAGCCTTCGTGGGTCGAGATGAGCAGCAGAAGGTCGGCGGCGCTGTAGATCTCAGGAAGCCGATCCTGCGGCACCCGACCGAGAAGGCGGATACGATCGGCGACTTTGCGCTCGCGGGCCAGCTTTTCGATATTGGCGCGTTCGGGCCCCTCGCCGACAATTACGAGTTCGACCTCCGGCAAATGCGTGAGCGCCTCGACCATCAGCCAATGCCGCTTCAGCCCCACCAGGTTCCCGACTGCGAGAAGGCTCAGGCGCGTCAAGCCGAGAGTAGCCCGCGGCGCCTCACGGTCGTGCGGGCGGAACAGCGCCAAATCTACTCCGTTGCGCAGAACGCGAACCCGATGGGTGCCGATTCCGAGCTCGACCAGCCGGCGCTTCAGCCCGCCGGATACCGCAACCAGACCATCCGCGTTTTGCGCTGCCCAGCGGACCCATCTGCGCGGCACCACGTGCTGCGCAATTATGTTCAGATCGCTGCCGCGGGCGGTGACACTGACGGGGCGATCGAGGGCGCGCCCAAGCAGAACGGCAGCGACGCCGTCCGGATAAAAATAGTGCGCATCGATCAGGTCGAAGTCGCAACCGTCGCGAATTTGCCGGCGCAGAAACGGCAGGACTGCGGCGCAAAGGGCGAGCGGCGCTGCGCTCATTCCGACCCTGGGAATTACGGGATAGCGCGGATGGTCGACATGCAGTCCGTGGCGGGTCTCCTCGCTCGGCATTCGCGCAAACGCGGCGTATCGTCCGAACCGCGCAGAGGCGAACGGGAACCAAGGGCAGGGTGCGACAACACGGGCCGTGACGACGCCGCTCGCAACAAGTTTC
This sequence comes from uncultured Alphaproteobacteria bacterium, assembly GCA_963812675.1. Classification (GTDB taxonomy): domain Bacteria; phylum Pseudomonadota; class Alphaproteobacteria; order ATCC43930; family CGMCC-115725; genus AP-15. The sequence goes on from CAWEWR010000021.1 coordinate 51,375, forward strand.
CTCAGACGCGTCTCGACAAAAATCCCGTGTTGGGGCTGCGACAGGTTTGGATATAAGGTCGTGAAGGTGAGGATTCGCACCCGGCAGCGCCCGAAAAGATCCGACGAGGCTGGCCTCGCCTGATGCCACTTTACAGAAATCCGGATTTTCGGCGACTGCCGAGCGGTCTCGCTCGCGTTTTTGATAGAAGCCCCGCGGACAGCTTCTTTGCGCTTCCGGCCTGGTATGATCTGATGGCTCGGTATGGTGCGCCGCAAGGAACCGAAATCCGTGTTTATACCGCCGAGTTGCCGGCGGCGGCAGTCGCCCTCCTGGCTCAGACCATGGCTGGGGATGACGGGCGGTGTCTGACCAGCCTGACGAACGCCCATAGCCTGGAGCACGGCGTCGTCCATGCGCCGGGCGCCGATCTCGAAACTAGCCTCGCCGCGATCCTCTCGGAGATACTGGAGGACCGGCCGCAATGGGATTGCCTCTCCCTGTCCGAGCTCGATCCGCGCGAGCCGAGCTACGTCGCCTTGGGGCGCGCGCTGCGCCGCGTCGGGCTGCTGGTCGACCGTCGCTTCAGCTCCGGCACCTGGTATGAAGAGACGGCGGGCCTGAGCTTTCCCGATTATGTTTCAGCCCGCCCTTCCGAGTTGCGCAATACTTGGCACCGCAAGCGCCGCAAACTCGAGCGCAGCAGCCGCCTGATGAGATCCTTCGTCGATGACGACAAAGGTCTAGATCAAGCTGTCGCCGATTATGAAACAGTCTACGCTGCGAGCTGGAAACCCTCCGAGCTGTTTCCTGATTTTGTCCCCGCGCTGATTCGGCTCGCCGGAAAACTCCGCGCGCTGCGGCTCGGCATATATCATTTGGATGGAATACCGGCGGCGGCGCAGTTCTGGATCGTGTGGAACGGCCGCGCCGTCATTTGCAAACTGGCGCACGACAAGCGCTTCGACGACCTTTCCCTCGGCACGCTCCTCACCATGGAGATGTTCGAGCGCGTGCTGACCGACGACCGCCCGCACGAAATCAGTCTTGGCCGCGGCGACGATCCGTATAAGAAGCTGTGGCTGCCACGGCGCCGTGAGAGATGGGGCATCGTTGCGGCCAACCCGCGGACGTGGCGCGGTCTGCGCTTCGGGCTGAAGCGCCAAGCCGCCGTGATCTATCGGCGGCTACGTCCCGAGCGGCTCGCCCCGGCAGGCTGAGACCGCCCCAGCACTGACGAACGTGGCTTGGCTTTCCTATTCTTCCCTGATCCCGCCAAATCTCTTCATCTTGCTGACGATGATCGGCGTCTTGATTGCCTGGCTGCGCAAGCCGTTTGGGCTGGCGGTGGCGACCGTTGCGATCGGCCTGCTCTATCTCGTCGCGATGCCGGTCACCGCCGGTCTCCTGATCCGATCGGTCGAGGCGATCGCATTTGACGAACCGACGCTGCCATCGGACAGGCCGCCCGGCGCGATTGTCGTGCTCTCCGCCGATGCGCGGCGCAGCGGCGTCCCCGGGATGCCCGACAACGTCGGACAGCTGACCCTCGAGCGCCTCGCCGAGGCGGCGAGACAGCGGCGTCGTCTTGGCCTGCCGATCCTGGTCAGCGGCGGACCGCCCGACGCCCCCCTCGCCGCGCTGATGAGCAGAGTGCTGCAGCAGGATTTTGGCGTCCCGGTGCAATGGCGGGAGGAGCGCTCGCACAACACCTTCGAGAACGCTTTATACTCGGCTGAAATCCTCCGCGATGCAGGTATCCACGCCGCGCTGGTGGTAGCTCACCCTTGGGACCTGGCGCGCGCGCTGTGGTCCTTCCGGGCGGTCGGCTACCCGGTCGTCCCATCACCGGTCCCCGAGGGTGCGAGTCCATCGCTCTCGGTAGCGGCATTCCTTCCGCAAGTCCCAGCATTGCTGGAGAGCTACTATGCTCTTCACGAACTGATCGGGCTCGCCTGGTATCGCGTGCGATACGGCCATCGATGACCAGGTCGTTAAAAACTTTTCGCAATGTGAGGTACCTCACACCCTTTTCGATCTGCCTGCGTCATCTATCGGGCATCTGGCGACGCCAAGGTGTCTTTGACGTGGAGGACGATCATGCCGAAACCCGATATACTGGACCAGAGCACGACGAGGGTCGAACTCGACCAGCGGTCGCGCGATGCGCGCCTGCGGCTTGAGTGCGTCGAGAGGCTCTTGGCGGTGCGTCCCCTGCCGAAACAATCCTTGCTGAGGCGCTTTCTACGCCGTCTGCGTTCGCGGACTCGTATCGGCGGGCAAATCGAGGGCCGATCGATGATCGCGATCGCGTCTGCCGGGCGAGCCAGTCGGGAGCGCGAGCCGGGCGAAAGCGGCGGCGGAGGGGACACCCTCTCCGCTGCGTCTTCCGGTGGATGGCAGAACTGCCCGAGAGACGCCCGAATTGGCCCGGGCCGACGAGACCCGGCTCTGAGGCCGGAGGTTCCGGTCCCCGTTGCCTTCGAAGCCTGGTCTCACTGGTGCGGGCGGGGAGACGTGAACTCTCACAGCCTTTCGGACAACTGATCTTGAGTCTCGTATCGGTAGTCGCGTCGGTTAGCTAATAGACCGAATCACTAATGGCCGGGTGTTCGGCGCAGTCCGTCCGAATGATCTTCACACTCGGGATAGGCGTCTTCGGACCGTCCACACCAAAGACCGATTGCGACGGTACACTCCAGAACTGCGTCTGCGTCGGATCACAGGCCCGGTCTATGGGCAAATCCTAACCCCGACCGGCAACACGGCCCAGCTGATCATCAAGACCACACCCTAACCGTGGATACGTTAGCGGAACCGCCGGTTCGCCGGATTTCAATGCTCGCCCTGGGCGGCGGAGGCTTGCGTGCCGACAAACGCCCAGAAACTGTCGTCCATAGCTCTCGAGCGGCTCGTGAAATACGGAAAATGGCCATAGACCACGGAAAGCTCTCGGTCGGCTTGGCGCGCGCTCGCCCCCTCCCCAGCAAAACGGTAAAGCGCCGAGACGAGTCCGGCCCGATCGGCCCCTGCCTTGCAGTGCACCAGAAGCGGCTTCGGCGCATCTCGGACAATGCCGAGCACCTCGCCGATCTGCTGTCTCGTCACGAAGCGGTGAGCGGAAAGACCGTAGTCATAATGCGCGACACCGAGCTTCTGCGACACCGCGACCTCTTCATCATACCAAGCTTGGCCAGGATGAGCGCCCCGCAGATTGAGGACCGATCGGATTTTATGTTCCCGGATCGCGCTGCGCAGCTCATCTTTGCCCAACTGAGCGGATCGGTAAAAGGTTCCTTCCTGCACCGTGTGGAAATTGCCCTGGTATTGGATCGCGCCCCAGTATGCGCCGCAGGAGCCCGCGGTCAGCCCAACGGCAACAATCCCAATCTTGATCGATCAAATCACCACCGCATGGACCTCGACAGAAATAGCCCATCACACGAGAGCCGCCCGACAACTAATTTGCAATACCTGTCACGATTCATGACGGCGCACCACCGATATCGTTTTGCTGTCTGCAACGCTGCAGTTTTCTTTTTTTTCAGATCTCTCGGGCGTCCTCGCCTTTCGGCGCTGCCGTTTCGGACGGATTGGGGGCTTGAGACGGCGGCTCGTCAGCCTGGGGCAGCCAGAACTCGACCGTGGTTCCCTCGCCGACTTTGCTTTGGATCCGCACATCGTCTCCGGATTGAGCGGCAAAACCTTGGACCATCGGCAACCCGAGGCCAGAACCACTGCCGATTTCCTTCGTGGTGAAGAACGGCTCGAAGGCCTGCGTGAGCGTCGCCTCGTCCATGCCGGTCCCGGTATCGCTGATCGATACGATGGACGACTAATTGACGGCTGAGGGCTCTCGCCCGCCGAGCACACCGGCCACGCGCACAAAACAGCGGGGCACCGCCATTCCGTGGAGCGGGGGTGCACCCTGCTCCACGGAGGCAGCACCGCAACGGAGCTACCGAGCGCGACGGATGAGCTCGGCCCAACGGTCTAAGGTCGGCAGTATCGTGTCTCGTTTCGCCGAAGGCAGCATCACGACCACCCGCGCGATCCCCTTGTCGCGGTAGCGGGCCAGCCGGTCGGCATCCTCGGTGGCGCCAAAGAGGGTGACCGGCACCGATTGAGGGTCGCGTCCGGCTTCGGACAGCATCTGGTGAAACCGCGGCAGGAGCTCATCGACATCGCCATCCGGCCCACGTCCGGCAATCGGAGCCCAGCCGTCGCCGTAGCGGACTGCGCGCCGCGCCGCATGCGGGAAGGCGCCGCCGACGAGGATCGGCGGGTGCGGCTTCTGGACCGGCTTTGGCCACGCCATCATCTCCGGGAAATCGACCATTTCACCGTGGTACTCGCCCTTGGTCTTGGTCCAGATCTCCTTCATCGCCTCGATGCGCTCGCGCATCAGCTTGAACCGCGTGCGGAACTCCGTCCCGTGATCGGCCATTTCCTCCGCGTTCCAGCCGCCTCCGACGCCGAACAAGAACCGCCCGCCGGAGACCTGATCGATCGAGGCAACGAGTTTTGCCGTCTGGATCGGGTCGCGCTGCTGCACCAGACACACGCCGGTCGCGACCTTGAGCGTCTTTGTGACGATAGCGGCGGCGGTCAGCGACACGAAGGGATCCATCGCCTCATAGTATACTTTGGGCAATTCCCCACCGCCCGGCCACGGCGATTTGCGCGAGGTCGGGATGTGCGAATGTTCGGGCGCCCAGACCAACTCGAACCCCCGCGCCTCGAGCGCCTGGGCGAATTCCGTCGCCGGGATCGCGTGATCGGTGAAAAACATCAAAGCGCCGAATTCCATCTTTCCCGCCCTCGCAGTGCTGACTGAACTCTCAAGCCTGGGTACAGCTTAGTTGCGATCCGCGCAGCCGGCTAGCGGGTTGCACCACCGGCCCCCCCATCCGTCCGGTAGTGCCGGGTCTCGACCAGGACCATTCTCCTCAAGAAGTCGAGTAGGAGATAAGATCATGGCCGATATCGCCGAAAACCCTCTGGTGAACTTGTCCGAGGCGCTGGCTGAGCGGGCGAGGCTCGCCCGGCCTCTGGTTGCCGGCATCGCCGTGCCCGGACACCGGATGCGTTCCGGAACGCTCTGGCGCAAAGACGTCGTCGTGGCCTCCGAACAGAGGTTCCCCGAGGCCAAGGATGCGAAGGTTATGTTGGCCGACGGAAGCGCCTTTACAGCCCGCGTTGCCGGCCGCGATCCCGGCACCAACGTTGTTGCCTTACAGCTCGACGGCGCCCCCAATTCGGTGCCGCTCCCAGCGGGCGAGCCGCAGCCCGGGGCGCTCGTTCTCGCCCTTGGCGCCGATGACGGCGGCGTCGCAGTTAGGTTGGGCGTCATCCATTCGGTCGGCCCCTCCTGGCACAGCCGCAGGGGCGGCCGGATCGATCGGCGCATCACCCTGGACATTGGCCTCACTCCGAGGGAGGAGGGAGGGCCCGTGCTCGACGCCGGCAGCGGTCTCCTCGGCATCTCGACCTTGGGAGCCCGCGAGCCCGTTCTGGTCATCCCGGCCTCCACGGTCGAGGCGGTACTCGACCCGCTGCTCTCGAAGGGACGGGTCGAACGCGGCTGGCTCGGCTTGGCGCTGCAACCCGTCCTCGTGCCGGAAGCGCTGCAGGCCGAAGCCGGACAATCGCAGGGCCTCATGGTGATGAGCGTCTCGAAGGATGGCCCTGCAGCCCGAGCAAACTTGCACGCCGGCGACATTCTCGTGAAGATCGCAGGCGAAGGCGTCACGAGCCCCTCGGCGGTTGCCCAATATCTCGGGCCGGATTCGGTCGGGAGGCAGGTCGAACTGCATCTGATCCGGGCGGACAAGCCCTTCTCGATTGCGGTAACTGTCGGCACTCGCCCAGATCGATGAGCGTCCCGGCGTCCGGGGTCCCCGACCGGCTTCGCGTTGCCGTACTGGCGTCGGACGCGGCGGCGCAAGACCGGCTCGCCTCGCTCATTGCACAGTGCGGGCATCAGCTCGTAGAGATGGCCGCATCTCCCGATGCAGTCCTGACCGACGGCGCCACCGATGCCACTCTGCCGGCTGCAGCCGTCGCGCTCGGCGTCGTTGGCGGAGAGTTCGCCGGCTGGCTCCCGTCCGACGCCGGCGTGGCTCAAGTGGATGCCGCGCTGCGCGCCGTCGCGGCGGGACTGGCGGTACGAGCGACTCCCCAAACTCAAAATTTCGATGCGCTGCCGGAGGTGCCGCCGGTCCTGTTGACGCCGCGCGAAATCGAGGTGCTTGGCGCTCTCGGCAACGGCATGACCAACAAGGAGGTAGCGCGGCTGCTCGGAATTTCGCCGCATACCGTCAAGTTCCACATCGAATCGCTGTTCCGAAAGCTCCGCGCTGCGTCACGCGCCGAAGCCGTCGCCAAAGGGATGCGGCAGCAGATCGTGGAATTTTGAGCCCAATACGCCAGCACCTAATTTCGGACTAGCCGGGCTGGCTCTCGCCCTTGGGGCCGAGGCGGGCTTCGCGGTGGACGCCGACGTTCAGCAGCAGGCCGAAGCCGAACATGACAGCGAGCATCGCAGTGCCGCCGTAGGAGATCAGCGGCAACGGCACGCCGACCACCGGGATCAGCCCCATGACCATTGCCGTGTTGATAAATACATAGAGCGAGAAATTGATCACGATGCCGAGCCCGAGCAGGCGGCCGAAATGGTTGCGGCAGCGCAGGGCGATGACAAACCCATAGGCGATCATCAGCGTATAGAGCGCGAGCAGGCCGATGCCGCCGATAAAGCCGAACTCCTCGGCCAGGGTCGTGAAGATGAAATCGGTCTGTTTTTCCGGCAAGAAGCTCAGATGGCTCTGGCTGCCGTTGAGAAAACCTCTGCCGAAGAAGCCGCCCGAACCGAGCGCGATTTTCGATTGCAGAATGTGATAACCGGCGCCCAGCGGATCGCTCTCCGGGTCGAGAAAGGTGTAGATCCGGTTTTTCTGGTAGTCGCGAAGGAAATGCCATCCGGCCGGAACGGCGGCGGCGGCGCCGAGCGCCATCAAGGCGAAGAACCGCAGCCGCACGCCCGCTATGAAGAACAGTGCAGCCCCGGTTATCAGCAACATCATCGCAGTGCCGAGGTCGGGCTGTTTGAGTACCAAAGCTGCCGGTACCAGAACCATCAGCGCGGACGGGATCAGGTATCGGAGACGGGCGATGTCCTCATCGGAGCGGGCATGAAAATAGCGCGCCAGAGCCAGCACTAGGACGATATTCATCAAAGATGACGGCTGAAGCTGGATGAGCCCGAGGTCGATCCAGCGTCGTGCCCCCATCCCGACAAACCCCCGCAAATCGACCGCCACGACCAGCGCCAGCGCAACTGCGTACACCCAATACGCCAAACGGTACCAATGCCGAATGCCCAGGAGCGCCGCGCCGGTCATCGGGACCAGGGCTATGCCAAAGCGAACCATTTGGGTCGTTGCCCAAGGCTGCATATCGCCGTTCGCGGCCGAGTACAGCTCCGCGATACCGCAACCCGCGGCGAGGAAGACCAGCAGCACCAGCCCCCAACTGATGCCGCACAGCTTGCCAAAGAGATTGAGCTCGTTCCCGAGATCGGAGGTCAAACCAGCCACAGCTCAGCCGCCGGGCGCGTTCGCCTGGGCCACCGCCCCCGCACCGGGAACCCGCCGGGCGGGATCGCGCCGTTGCACCTCCAGCAAGACATCGTGGCAGATCGGCGCCGCGACGGCCGAGCCGCCCCCGCCGCTGTTGCCGCCGTGTTCGACTACCGTCGCGCATACATACCGCGGTGCGCCAACCGGGGCAAAGGCGAGGAACAGCGCGTGATCGCGCTGCTTCCACGGGATCTGCCGGGCCTTGCGGACGCCGCGCGTCCGCTCGTAGTCGGTGATATGGCGGACTTGCGAGGTGCCCGACTTGCCGCCCATCGCAAAACCCGGCTCGCGGATCCGCGCCGCATATGCGGTGCCGCCCTGCTCGTTGACGACCGCGTTCATTCCGTCGAGCACCAGGGCAATGGTGCGTGGGTGAAGGCCGAGAGAGGGGAAGTCGCCCGGCGCCGGGCTGCCGCCAGGCAACATCAACCCTTCAGGGCGAACGAGCCGAGGTGTTACCGCCCGGCCGGTGACGAGCCGCGCGACCATGGTGGCAAGCTGCAGCGGCGTTGCCAACACGGAGCCTTGGCCGATGCCGGCGATCAGTGTCTCTCCTTGAGTCCACGCGCTACCGCTGGTCGCGAACTTCCACTCGCGGCTCGGGATCAAGCCCGGCCGCTCGCCCGGGATGTCGATGCCGACGAGATCGCCAAAGCCGAACCGACGCGCCATCGCGGCGAGACGATCGATCCCGACCCGCCGCGCCGTCTCGTAAAAGAAAACGTCGCAGGATTTCTTGATGGCATCGCGCAGGCGCAAGGTGCCGTGGCCGCCGTGCCGCCAGCAGTGAAACGTCGCGTTGCCCAATTGGAGATATCCGGGGCAGGTAAACGAGGTCTGGGGCGTCAGAACTCCGGCGGTCAACGCGGCTGACGCGACCACCGGCTTGAACGTCGAGCCCGGCGGGTAGACGCCGGCGATCACCTTGTTGGACAGCGGCTTGCGGGGATCATTGGACAGCTCCTGCCACATCGCCGAGGTGAGCCCGGTCGAGAACGGCACCGGATCAAAACTCGGGCTCGAGACGAGAGCCAGGACATCGCCGGTGAGCGCATCGAGCAGCACGCACGCGACGCTCTGCTCGGCGCTGCAGCGGCGAGTGACGAACTCCTGCATCGCCATGTCGAGACTGGTGACTGCGTCCTGTCCAGGCTTTCCGGCGACGCGGGTGAGCTCGCGGACGACCCGGCCGAGGGCATTGACTTCGACCTGGCTCGTCCCTGCAGTGCCGCGCAGCTCCAGATCTTGCGACTTCTCGACTCCGCTCTTGCCGATGCGGAAATCCGGCAGTTCAAGTAACGGATCGCCGTCGAGCTCCTGCTCGGATACTGCGGCGACATAGCCGACGACGTGCGCCGTGAGCTCACCGAACGGGTATTGGCGGGTCACGCCCTGGTCGATCGATAGGCCGGGCAGCTCCGGAATTGCGACCTCGACGCGCGCCATTTCGTCCCAACCAAGATTGGCGCGGACGATGATGGGCACGAAGGAATGTTTGCGCTGGATCTCGCGCAAGACGCGGCGGCGGTCGGTTTCGCTCACCTCGATCAGCGCACCGAGCGCGTCGAGCGTCGCCGCGACAGCGCCGGCCTGCTCGGGGACGACGACGAGATGATAATTCTGCTGGTTTTCGGCGAGCGCGGTCCCGAAGCGATCGAGAATTCTCCCGCGCACGGGCGCCATCAGCCGCAGGCTGATGCGGTTCTCATCCGCTAGAACCGTGTAACGCTCCGAGTCCAAAATCTGCAGCTGGTACATCCGCCCGCCAATGGCGGCCAGAAGCAGTGCCTGACCGCCGGCGAGGATCCCCGCGCGCCTGGTGAACAGCTTTTGGCGAAGCGCATCCCGCCGCATTGCGGTCAGTCCGCACCGATCAGCGCACGTTGACTGCGGCCCAGCAGAAAACTGGCGATCGGGAAGACCGATATGGTCAGCACCGCGCGGAGGACCGGCCCTCGAACATCCAGCAATTCGGCGGCAAGCAGCGAGTGCAACGCCCACGAGAACAGCATCGCCCCAAAGGTCACCAGGGTGAAGCCGGCCCAGATGAACGGGAACAGCCGGTCAATAGAATAATGCCGATGGGGTAATACGATCGCCCGGGTTAGCAACAGCGTGACCGCGGTCACCCCCGGCAGTTCGCCCGAGAGCAGGTCTTGGATCGTGCCGATCACGAACAGCAATGGAGCCGGCAACAGATCCGGCCGGTGGATCGTCCAGTGGTAGGTCGCCATCAACGCGAAGGCGGGTGTCAGCGCCGCGTAGCCGTCGAGGTGCAGCGGCTCGATCGACAAGAGTGCCGCTAGTATTGTTGTTGCAATGGGCAGCACGTTGATCATGCCTTTGTCCCGCCGTCCAAACGAGACTACCGCGCGGGGCGCCCCACTCAGCGTCGCACCGTCGGCGGGCCGCCGATCCCGGATTCCGCGCGCTTACCGCTTCGCGCGGAGATAGACAGCGGATTGGGCAGGGCATCGGCGAGACCATAATCGACGAGCCGAAGGTAATCGACCCGCGATAAAACTGCGTAGGGCTCGACCCTCGCTCCTTCGCTGTCGACGCCGGCAACGACACCCACCGGAAGCCCAGGCGGGAACACACCGCCTTGGCCCGAGGTGACGATCCTGTCGCCGATCCGTATCGTTCCGCCCGCGTCCGCATAGCGCAGGCTCGGGCGAGCGGTGTTGTCGCCAGCGAGGATCGCCCGCTGGCGGGTGCCGTCGACGACGACCGGCACACGCGAGTTCAAATCGGTGATCAGCAGAATTCGCGCCGCCCGGCTTCCGACCTCTGCGACGCGACCGACCAGACCCTCTCCGGTCATGGCCGCCTGACCGCGTGCCACGCCGTTGTCGCGACCGGCATTGACCATCACACTGCGAGCATAGGCGCCGCCCGAATCCGCAATCACCCGTGCCGTGACAAAGGAAATTGCCGGTTCGGATACCAGTTTCGACAGGTCGCGCAACTCGGCGTTCTCGGCCGAAAGCCTCAGCGCGACCTGTTGCCAGCCCAGCAACCTCTCATTGTCCTCGGCGAGCCGGAGGTTATCACGATAGACGGTGATGAAGCCGCGGAGGCGATCGGCGGCGGCGTCGAGAGCTGCGGCCGGGCGCGAGAGCATGTCCAGCGCCGGAGCGGCGGCATCCATCACCGAGCTCCGCAGGGACTGGAACGCGACCTGATCGGCCTTGCCGACGATGATCATCACCGCCGAGATCACGACCAGCAGAGTGAAGGACATCCGCTCTATCGCGGCACCGCGGGCTGGCGAGATCCGCATCATACTGCCTCGGGCCGGACCGTCATCGAAATCACCCCTGGAACTGGGTCGCTACCACGTGTTGATCAACACATTTCTGAGGGTTCTCATCTCTTCGAGAGCGCGGCCGGTGCCGAGCGCGCAGCAGCTGAGCGGGTCGTCGGCGATCGAGACCGGGAGACCGGTGGCATGCCGTAAGACCAGGTCGAGGTTGGTCAGCAGGGCCCCCCCGCCGGTCAGCACAATCCCCTTGTCGACGATGTCGGCGGCGAGTTCGGGTGCGGTATGCTCGAGCGCAACCTTTACTGCCTCGATGATCGCGCTCACCGGTTCGGCGAGGCTTTCGGAGATTTGCCGCTCGCTGATGACGATTTCCTTCGGCACGCCGTTCATCAGGTCGCGCCCCTTGATCTCCATGACCCTACCCTCCCCGTCCTCCGGCATGCAGGCTGAACCTATTTCCTTCTTGATGCGCTCGGCGCTGCTCTCGCCGACCAGGAGGTTGTGGTTACGGCGGATATAGGCGATGACCGCCTCGTCCATCTTGTCGCCGCCCATCCGGACCGACCGGCAGTAGACGATGCCGCCGAGCGAGAGCACCGCGACTTCCGTGGTACCGCCGCCGATATCGACGACCATCGAGCCGGTCGGCTCGGTCACGGGCAGGCCGGCGCCGATCGCTGCCGCCATCGGCTCCTCGATCAGGAATACCCGCCTGGCACCGGCGCTTTCCGCCAATTCCTGGATCGCCCGGCGCTCTACCGGGGTCGACCCCGAGGGAACGCACACGACGATCTGCGGGGTAGCAAAGCCGCGGCGATTGTGCACCTTGCGGATGAAATGTTTGATCATTTCCTCCGTCACCTCGAAATCCGCGATGACCCCGTCGCGCAGCGGCCGGATCGCCTGGATGTTGCCGGGAGTGCGGCCGAGCATGAGCTTCGCTTCCTCGCCGACCGCGAGGACCTGTTTGCGGCCCTTGACGCTGGCGAGCGCCACGACCGAGGGCTCGTTCAGCACGATGCCGCGCCCCTTGACATAGACGAGCGTGTTTGCCGTGCCGAGATCGATCGCCATATCGGCCGAAAACAAGCCCAGCATTCTTCCAAACATCGCAGCGCGAACCCTAAGAGGCGAGAAATCCTAACTGCCGCCCTCGTCAAACGAGCGTCCGGGCTATCGGATCGCCCCTAAAATGACATCTTGCCGCGAATGCCTCAACGACGCGTTAGCGGAAAGCGGGATTGCCCCGCGGCAGCAGCCGATTAAACTGCACCAGCAATTCTGCGACGGGGGCTTCAGAGACGATGATCGTCAACCTTAACCAACACCGCAAGAAGCGCCGGCGCGCCGAGGCCGAGACCCAAGCAAAGGAAAATCGGGTTCGTTTCGGGCGCAGCAAAGAAGAGCGCACCGCCGAGCTGCGTGAACGCGAGCGCGCGAAAAAGGAGATCGAAAACAAGCGCCTCGACTAGCCTTCTGGCTTGCTGACAAGCGGTTTTGTCGAGCAGTGCCCGCTTGTCGCGCGCCTCGGCCGCGGTCTCGCCGACAACCACGAGGCAGCCTGGCAGGCTTTGGATGGTGGTCGGGCGAACGCCGAGCAGGCGTGGCGGGCTACAACCATTTATTGAAGCGACGCCTAGCCGTTTGCTGCTCCTGCAGCAAATCAGCAGCAAAATCGCCCGCGTTGGTTGCAGCCTTCGTCGACCCGCTCGAGATCGACGGGTCGGCGTCGCCGAACCACCCGCACCCCTGATTCCGCCAGTTTTATCAGGTCGAGATCAGGCATCGCCAAATTCCTTCATCGAAAATTCCTCACCGCTCACAGCTACTGACGCCCACGACGGTACGACGAGACTGTGGCAATTGCGGGATTGTTACGTAGAAATTGCTGGATTGCTGGCAGCGTTCGGGTAGGCCGACACGCCGTGTTCCATCGGGCGGGCGAGAATGCACCTTGTTTTGGTTGCTAGCAGGGTGCGTCGTGGTGGTTACGCGCCCTATCCAATCGGCATTGCGAAATCTCTGCAAGCTGCAAAGAGGCGCGAACGCCGCGACGGAGCTGAGCCGCAAAACGACAGCTCAACTCGGGCGTCTTTAACGCGCCCAACTCGCTGGATACGAAGATCCTTTCAGAGCCTGTCGGCCGCTTTGGACCAATATCGGCGCTCACCTTAATCGACGGCAACGGCGGGTTATATCCTTAACTCTAGATCCACGGGACCGGCCTTCTCCCGTTGCGGATGCCGTCAGGCCAGTCCGTAGATCTTGGCCCGACGGAGGAAAGCTTCGCGTGCACCCTCAAGAATATTGCACGCCGCATCACGGGTTTCGGAATCGTCGATAGAACCGCGTGCCGTGATGACGCCCCTGTCACTCTGACTCTTGAGGACGATGATCTGTTCTGCGTCGCCGAGCACGGCAATGTTCGCGTTGTGGGTTACGATCACGATCTGCCGCCGCTCTTTGGCGCGCCGAAGCACCGGGACGAGCGAACTGTAAATGAACTCCCCATCCAGATTGTCCTTCGGCTGATCGATAATCAGTGGGTCGCTGCTGTCAGATGACAACACCAGCGCCAACAAGATCGACTGCTGTTGCCCGAGCGACAGCTTTGAAAATTCACGCGTAATATAGCGGCCATCGATGTTCTTCGTGACCCGGAGGCGGGGGAGGTCATGAACCTCGCAACGCTCCAGCGCAAACTTGATCTTCGGCTCACTCAGCCGCTGGAGGATTTCAGTCGCGTCCTGGATATTGAAAGGTCGAGTGCCATCCTCGAACGACAGAGCCGTGATGGCACCCCTATCACGTTTCTCGATCGCCTCCAGGAGCGCCGGGAGCGTAAGTTTCTCGGTTAGCAGGGCGGCTCGTGGCACCTGGCTCGTCCGCCAACCCATGACCTGCTGAATCTGATCTGCGGCTTCTGGCGCGCACCCATTGCGAACGAATTTCAAGCTGACCGCCAGATCCGAGAGGGTTGTCCGCAGGGTTTCCGACGCGCGCCGCCCATATGCGTCACGGAGGCCCGCGACACGATCACGTACCGTCCAGCGTCTTTGCAGGACCGCGGCGCGCTGCCGCTTTAGCCCCGCTAGATGCGGCTTCCAGGCGCCGAGCGCTTCGAGAGATTTCTTATAGGACGCTTCGTCCTTTGCCAGCTTGCTGATAAACCCCATGTCGAGGCGCACCCCCTGCGCCTCAAGCTCCTTGCGCTTTGTTTCGATGACGCGCAGTGCCTCATTTTCCTTCGAGCGCCACAACCGAATCTGTTCGGTTACGACGCCGTTGAACACCGATGCCTCGCGCTGGAGCAGCTTGCCGGCATCGGCTACGTGGGTTTCCAATTTCGTTACGCCAGCGATGATTATCTTCAGCTCGGCGGCGCCGACAACCACCTCGCCAGGCCCCGCCAGGTCTTTTATGGCCTGAATCTTCTTTTCGACCTCGCCGACAGTGAGAGCGGTCTGCACCGCTTGCCCATCCTCTACGATCCGGCGCCGGATCTCACGTTCCTCCGCGAGCCGGCGTTGCAGTTGGATCACCTCCGCGGCGTTCGCTTTTTCCGACGCCTTCAGCTGCTGCTGAGTGGTTGCAAGGTTTCTCTCGTATTGCGGGATGCGCGCAACTTTCTCTTCGGCCTCCTCAATCTTGCCCTGCAATCCCAACAACTCATCGCGCGCCGCATGCTCCGCCGCCTTCGCCTCGGCAAGATCGACGAACTTGTCCAGGTAGTCGAGCAGCGCCAGCGGGTCCGTTTGCGCCCGCCGGCTAATCCGGGCGGTTTCGCCTTGCCCGTAGCTGTCGATCGCGAACGCAACGGGCCCCCAGTCCGGGTCGTCAACGTTGGCCAGATCTTCGCCAACCCGCTTTAGCAACGAGTGCTGTTCCCCAGCCGCATCCTGCCAGAACAGCGACAGCTCCGCCGGCCACACCTCTGAATCCACCACACTGCTATCGCTGGGCTGGCCCTGCAAGCACCTCAGCGCCTCAAATGTGGTGGATTTGCCCGTACCGCGACCGCCGATGATGCAGTTGAGATTCGGGCTTAGGTGGATCGCTTGACCGTTCAGAAACCCGCCGCTGAAGCCGACGCCCAGAGCATGGGGGACGGCGGGCGGGATCAACTCTTCGATGCGCACCCGAGCATCGGCGTCTTGTAGAGCGATGTGCAACGCCTCGAACGACGGCTTGTCCATTTTGACGCGCGTTACCTTCTTGTCGCCCTCCGCATTGCGGCCGAGCGCACTCAGGGCGTGCGAATCCGAAAAAAGCATCCTCGCGAGAAACTGCTTTGCCCCGAGCCCGAGGCGCTTGATGCGGGCGCTTCCCGCGCGCGCTCTTTCGGCGTCGGGGTCGATATCGGCATAACTGATAGTGGATGCGGAGCTTCTAAGCTCAATTCCGAGAAGCGCCGAATGGCAGATCACGTCAACCTTGTGCGGCGACGCGCCCGGATTCTCGGTCTCAAACCCCTTCTCGGCATCGACATGGGCAAGGATGCCAAAACCTCCTAGCGCGTGCATCTGGGTCAAACAGTCGAGAATGCTGTTTTGGCACCGCGAGTTAGGTCCGCCGCGGTCAGCGATGTCGAGCCGGCTATAAAACCGCTGCAGCGTGTCTAGGGTCGGTAAATAGGCGAGCAGATGTCCCTGGGGCGTTGACAGCTCGACACCGGGGACCACCAACAAACCCGTTCCGTCCGCCGCCTTTAGCGCGGCACCGACATTCGAGATTTCGTTGTGATCGGTGATCGCGATCACGCCCAGACCTTGCGCCGAAGCTGTCTTGACGATCGCCTCGGCCGTCATTCCCGCGTCCCGGACATCGTGAGAGGCCCGGTACGAGTGGATATGCATGTCGGCGCGATAGAATTTTGCCCCACGCGGCAAATTCGTGATCTCAACAAGCTCTGGCAACGTATCCCTGTCCTCTGAAACTCCTCGGCACGGCCCGATTCAGCCCGACTAGGCTCGCCTCTTGTAGGATATTGGCATAGGCCAGCACGTGCAGCGCGAGACCCGGGGATGCTCACCTGGAATAATCGGCGGCTCCGGTTTACCGGATCGTTAAGCTCGCAGCACGGCTGGATATGGCTCGGCCGCGAGCCAATTGCTAGCGCCGGTAATCTGGGTAAGGGCTGGTCAGATCGGTCTTGCGCCTTGTTATTGCTGACGGGCTATTGGCCAGTTAAATGCGGCCTTCCGACTCGCAGCAGCACAAGGTCTGCTCGCCGCTCATCTCGCACGGCGCGGATGTAAGCCGCAGCGGGACTTGAAATCAAGCGGCTGTCGGCACGCAAAAGGCAGCGTTGCTATTTCAGACAGCACCTGCGGTGCTCCGGGTTAGAAGCCCCGCTTCTCGAAGAAGCGGTTTTCGGGGCGGGGGAGGCCGAGGTTTTCGCGCAGGGTCCGGCCTTCGTATTCGCGGCGGAAGAGGTTGCGGCGCTGCAGTTCGGGGACGACGCGGTCGACGAAATCGTCGAGACCGCCCGGGACCCACGGAAACATGATGTTGAAGCCGTCGCAGGCGTCGCTCAAGAGCCACTCCTCCATCTGGTCGGCGATCATTTTGGGGGTGCCGACCAGCGCGAGGCCGCCGTAGCTGCCGGCGATCTGGGCCAGTTGGCGGACCGTCAGATTGTCGCGGCGGGCGCGCTCGATGACCCGCTCGCGGCCGCTCTTGCTGGCGTTGCTCTCCGGGATCTCGGGCAGCGGGCGGTCGAGATCGAAGACCGAGGCGTCGTGGCCGAGCGCGATCGACAATGAGGCGATGCCGCTGTCCGGGTGCACGAGGCTGTCGAGCAAGGCCCGCTTTTGCCGCGCCTCCTCCGCGCTATCGCCGACGACGACGAGGCAGCCGGGCAGGATCTTGATGTGGTCCGGGTCGCGCCCGGCCTTTGTCGCCCGCTCCCTGACATCGGCATAGTAGTTCTGTGCGTCGGCGAGCTTGCCGCCGCTGGCGAAGATCATCTCGGCGGTCTCGGCGGCGAGCTGGCGCCCGGCGTCGGAGGCGCCGGCCTGGACGATGACCGGCCAGCCCTGGATCGGCCGGGCGATGTTCAAGGGCCCGCGCACCGACAGGAACTCGCCCTTGTGGTCGAGGACATGCATCCGGTCCGGGTCGAAATAGATGCCGTTCTCAACGTCGCGGATGAAGGCGTCCTCCGCCCAGCTGTCCCAAAGCCCGGTCACGACGTCGAAGAACTCGCGGGCGCGGCGGTAGCGCTCGCCATGCTCCATATGCTCGGTCAATCCGAAATTGAGCGCCGCGTCGGGGTTCGAGGTGGTGACCAGGTTCCAGCCGGCGCGGCCGCCGCTGATATGGTCGAGCGAGGCGAAACGCCGCGCGATCATGTAGGCCGGCTCGAAGGTGGACGACGCGGTGGCGATCAGCCCGAGATGCTCGGTCACCATCGCCAATGCCGGCAATAAGGTCAGCGGATCGAACGAAGTCACCGTGGCGCTGCGCTTCAATGCCGCCATCGGCATGTTGAGGACGGCCAGGTGGTCGGCCATGAACCACGCGTCAAACCGGCCATGCTCCAGCTTCTGCGCAAACCGGATCAGGTGCTCGAGATTGAAATTGGCGTCGGGGTAGGCGCCGGGATAGCGCCACCAGGCGGTATGGATGCCGACCGGGCGCATGAAGGCCCCCAAATGCAATCGGCGTGACCCGGTCATCGCTGCTGCTCCTCGGGTGGTGGACAAGCCCGTGCCGTGGGCCGATGCTGGAGTTGGCGCAGACTGTCGCGAAATCAAGTCAAGGGGTCCCGATGGCCGACGATCAGCACGCAACCCCGTCACGCACCGATTATACCGTCAACAAGGGCGAGGTTTCGCTAGCCGTTTACCGCAAGCGCATCGAGCCGGCGCCGGGAGGGCCGCCCCGCCCGGTTCTGTTCTTTGTTCACGGCTCGTCCAATTCGGCGCTGTCGTCGTTCGACTTGACGGTTCCCGGCGCCGGCGAATACTCGACGATGAACGTGTTCGCCGGACTCGGTTTCGACGTGTGGACGATGGATCACGAGAATTACGGGCGCTCGTCGCGAACCTCCGGCAATTCCGACATCGCCAGCGGCGTCGAAGACCTGATCGCCGCGACCGAGCTGGTGATCCGCGAGACCGGCCAGAAACGAATGCATTTCATGGGCGAATCCTCGGGCGCGCTGCGCGCGGCCGCCTTTGCGATGGTGCGGCCCGAGCGGGTCGACCGGCTCGTGCTGAACGCGTTCACCTATACCGGCAGGAACTCGCCGACCCTCGCCAAGCGTGCCGAGCAGCTCGACTATTTCCGCACCCACAACACCCGGCTGCGCGATCGGGCGATGATCCGCAGCATCTTTACCCGCGATCATCCGGGGACGAGCGACCCCGCCGTCGCCGAGGCGCTGGCCGATGCCGAGCTGATCTTCGGCGATCAAGTGCCGACCGGAACCTACCTCGACATGACCGCAAACCTGCCGGTCGTCGATCCGCGCGAGGTGCAGGCGCCGGTCATGATCGTGCGCGGCGAGCACGATGGGATCGCGAGCGAGGAGGATCTGCTCGATTTCTTCCGGCAATTGCCCAACCCCGACCGCCAGTTCGTCGTCCTCCCGGGGGCGGCGCATGCGCTCGTCTTTGGCCACAACCGGCACCAGCTCTGGCACACGGTGCACGCCTTCCTGACGACGCCGGCCCGCCGCGATCGGCAATAACTGCGGATCGGCGCTATTTCTTCCGTCACCTCGAAGGGTTCCGCGGCGGTCGCCCGTCACCGCGGTAGAGGGCGATGAAATGCCAGCCGGATCGCGCCGTCGCCCCTCGACATCGCTCCTAGCGGCGACGGTTGCCGGAAGGCCTGGTGAACCAGCGGCCCGCCTGGTTCTCGGACTGCACCCGTTCGCGATGCTCGGTGATCCATGCCTCGGCATCGGCTTCGGTGGCGAACGGTTTGACCGTGGTCGGATAATTCTCCGGGATGCTGACCTCGACGCCGAACGACCCGTCATCGAGAGGGATCACCCGGTATATCGCCTCGGCGTGGGGGTGTGTCTTTGGCATGGGCGGTATCCGGTCCTACCGAGCCCTTACGCTCGATCCGTTTACTCGACAGGCGCCTCTTCGTGGGAATAGGGCGCGCCCGGCGCGGTTGGGCAGGCGCCCGGCGGCGGCAAGATCTCGACCCCCGGCCCGTGCTGGTAGATCCGCCCCTCCCGAATATAGACGGTGATGCCGAGCGCATGCGCAAGATTGCGGGCGGCGTCGGCTAGTTCGTCCGGAGTCATCGCTACTCTGCCTTTGGGGATCAAAAGTGGTATATTGGGATCGCGGCAGCAAATAACAGGGTCGTGCCGATCGCAGCGGCGCCAGGCGGCCTAGGTCCGGCGCGACAGGAAAATCTGTTGCGATCCGTAGGACAGCCAAATCCGCCGCGAGCCGAGGAAATCGATGCCGAGAACGAGGTCGGCATCTCTCAGGCTGACATCCGCAACGATAAGTGCAGGATTGCGGACGACCTCTCCCCCGATTTCCATATGTGAAAAGCGGTGAAGGTGGGAGTTCAGCCGCTCTGCCGCCGCACCGAGCGTCACGGTCGCACGGTCGCGCGCCAGGGCCGCGTCGGTCACGCCGAGAACCAGAGCCGCTTTGCTGGAGAGCACGCTCAGTTGCGCGCCGGTATCGATAAACGTGTCGATCTGGCGACCGTCGAGCTGCGCCGGAAAGGAAAGGTGATTGCTGAAAGTTTTGCGTGCCGGGATCGTCGCGTAGGGCTCGGCCCAGGCCGGTGCCGCGCTCGGGCAGGATTGCTTGCCGTAGAACACCATTCGGTGATGCGGGAGATCGATATCGACGTCGAAACTGCTCAATGTGTCAGCACCGAGGACGCCGTCGAGCGGACCGGAGAACACGCTCGGCATATTGAGCGACGCGACGCGCACCCGGCGCCACGGTATCGCCGTCTCGCCGGCAGTGAAGCTGCGCAATTCGACCTCGTTGGTCGCCAGGCTGCCGGAAAGGCCGCGTATCTGCCGCTGAAATTCGATGCGCGGGGTTTGCGCGCCGACGCGCTTGGCGGCGGCAGGGGTCAGGATCGTCCATTCGGCTCCGGTATCGAGCAGCAGGGTGACCGGCGCCCCATTGGCGACGAGGGTGACGATCGGGGCGTTGCGCAGGGTCGCAACGGTGATCTCCCCGATCCGACTGGTGCCGCAGCCGGCAGCTCGGGTATCCGCGGCCGCCGCCATACCCCCGAGCGCCGCTGCGAGCACGACGACGCCGCACAGAACTCGACGCGGCAGTCGGGTGAAGAACATCAAGCGTTTGATGAAATCAACGAGGCAGCCGGGGCCGTTCATTGACGGCCAGCACGCGAATCCCGAAATCGTCGATCTGGATCGTGCTGATCGAAGCGAGGCCGACCTCGATCCGGGAGTAGAAATCGAGCGGCATTCCGAGCGCGAAGAGCAATGCGGCGCGGATCACGTCGCCGTGGCTGACGACGACCAGCGTCCCGTCGCGATGCGTCTCGCGCAGCTCGAACAAGGCCTTCACGGCCCGCTCCTGGACCTGGCGCATACTCTCGCCGCCGGGGACGCACGCGATGCTGCGGCAGGTGCTCCACAATTGCCAGCGCTCGTCCGACCTGACGGCATCAAAGGTCAGGCCGGTCCACTCGCCGAAATCGAGCTCGAGCACGTCTTCGCGGTAGGCGATCGGCAGATCGAGCCTTTCGGCGAGGATTTCCGCCAACTCGCGGGCGCGCTGCAGCGGGCTCGAATAGAGCGCGGCGATCTGTTCTTCGGCGAGGCGGTCGGCGACCGCAGCGATCTCGGCGCGGCCGCGCTCCGAAAGCCCGACCCCGAGCGTGCGCCCGGCGAGCACGCGGCCTCGCAGCACATGTTCGCCGTGCCGCAGCAGATG
Organism: uncultured Alphaproteobacteria bacterium; assembly: GCA_963812675.1. Lineage (GTDB taxonomy): Bacteria > Pseudomonadota > Alphaproteobacteria > ATCC43930 > CGMCC-115725 > AP-15. Next base: position 72,161 of record CAWEWR010000021.1, read on the forward strand.
AAAAACCGTCACCGCACGCAAATCCTTCCGTAGCGGGTCCCCCGTTGCTTTTGTAGGAAGGCGTGGGGGCTCCGGTCAACGCCGGGACGCGTGCCAGTGCCTGAAGCTTCCGTTCCTACCCCCGGCTGCTGCTACAGCTGGCCCGCGATGGTACTGAAAGTAGTGCTGAGATTGGTCCCCACTAACGTAAAGGCGGCGATCGCCGCAATCGCGATCAATGCCCCGATTAGCGAATATTCGATAGCCGTAACACCCGCCCTGTCGTTCATAAGATTTCGAAAAACCGCGCGCATTAGAAGCCTGCCTTCCGTTTGGTTTTGATGCTCGCCAAAGTTGTAAAAAAGACTTTAAGCAATTGCTAAGACCCCGCTCCAAATCGTTATGAACGGCGCGTTGTGGGCGGCGAGCAACCCTATCCCTTGACGTCAGGGCTGCGCCCAGGGGGCGGCGCGTTCGGAGAACCGGCGGACCAGAAACTCGATCAGCGCGGTCACTTTTGGCGGTCTGGGTCCACCGGGTGGCATTACGATATTGAGCGCGATCGGGGGCGCGGACCAGTCGCTCATGACCGCTTCGAGACGGCCCGCCCGAAGGTCGCGCCAAACGACGAATTCCGGTTGAACGGCTACGCCCAGACCGGCGCGAAGAGCCGGCATCAATACATCGGCATTGTTGGCGCGCAGTGGCCCGGTCACCGCAATTTCGTGTTCTTCGCCTGCCGGACCGATGAATCGCCAATTGTCGCCGGAGGGCAGGTAGGAATAGCCGAGACAGGCGTGTCCGGCGAGGTCTCGCGGATGCGAGGGCCGCCCGCGGCTCGCGAAATAATCAGGTGCGCCGACCAGCAGGCGCCGCACCTGACAGAGACGGCGGGCCACCATGCTCGAATCCGAGAGCGCCGCGATGCGCAATGCCAGATCGAAGCCGCCGCCGATCAAGTCGATCGTCTGATCGCTCAGATGAAGGTCGATCGAGATCTCCGGATAGGCGTGCAAGAAATCGGGAAACGCCGGCGCCACGTGCTCGACCCCGAACGACATCGGCGCCGCCATTTCGGCCGCGCGGCGAGGCCGATTGCGCCAGTGCCTCCGCCTCGACCGCCTCCGCATCGGCCAGGATCTGCGCCGCGCGCACCGACAGGACGCGGCCGGTTTCGGTCAGCGACAATCGGCGCGACGTGCGGTGGAAGAGGCGCTCGCCGAGGCGGCCCTCCAGACGCGAGATGGCCTTCGACACGGTCGCCTTGGAGAGGCCAAGCTCAGTGGCGGCGCGGGCAAAGGCGCCGGTTTCTGCAACTTTGGCGAAGATGGCCCAGGCTTCTAGATCCGGGAGCTGAGGCATCAATTCTGGAAACGATGTGTTTCGAGCGGTTCTATTTTTCTATCGGCTTCACACCCCACCTTGTCCATCAGAACGAGCGAAATTGCTCACTTGGAGGTAATCACATGATCGAACGCAGACCGTTTGAGAAGTTGGGCGGAGCGCGGTACGACTGGCTGAAGACCAAGCACCATTTCTCCTTCGCTGATTATTTCGACCCTCAGCGTATGGGCTGGGGGTCTTTGCGGGTCTGGAACGACGATGAGATCGCGCCGGAGACGGGGTTCCCGCCCCATCCGCATGCCGATATGGAGATCATCACCTATGTGCGGCAGGGCGCGATCACCCATCAGGACAGCCTCGGGAATAAAGGGCGCACCGAAGCCGGTGACGTGCAGGTGATGAGCACCGGCACCGGGATTCGTCACTCGGAGTATAATTTCGAGCCCGAGACCACAAAGATCTTCCAAATCTGGATCCAGCCGACGAGCCGGGGTGAGAAGCCAAGTTGGGGTGCCCAGCCGTTCCCGAAGGACGATCGCTCGGGCCGGTTCATAACCCTGGCGAGCGGAATGGAGAGAGACGGTGATGCGCTGCCGATCCGGGCCGACGCCCGGGTGCTCGGGGCCACCTTGAAGGCCGGCGAGACCGCGGAATACCGGCTGGCGGAAGGCCGTCGCGCCTATCTCGTCTCGGCTCTCGGCGCGGTCGAGGTCAACGGCGTTCGCCTCGCGGCGCGTGACGGCGCGGCCATCGATGACGAGCGCGTATTGCGCGTGACGGCGATCGAGGACGCCGAACTCGTCCTTGTCGATGTGACCTGAGGATAAATTCGCAGAGCTGGAGAGGATCGGAAATGACAGGTGACCCTCGGAATGCCGTGCTCGAAAACGTGATCACGCCGCGCACCCGAGATCTTGGCGACGGTTTCGAAGTGCGCCGCGCGCTGCCGTCGGCGCAACGCCGAATGGTGGGGCCTTTCGTGTTCTTTGATCAGATGGGTGCCGTAATGTTGCCTGCCGGCAGGGGGCTCGACGTGCGGCCGCACCCGCATATCGGCCTCGCTACGGTCACCTATCTGTTCGACGGAGAAATCCTGCACCGTGACAGCTTGGGCAATGCGCAGCCGATCCGGCCCGGGGCGGTGAACTGGATGACCGCCGGCCGCGGCATTGTTCATTCGGAACGCACCCCGCCCGAGCTGCGCGCCGGCCAGTCGTCTCTTTTCGGCATTCAGACCTGGGTAGCCCTGCCAAAGGGCCGCGAGGAGATGGAGCCCGGCTTCGCCCACCATGGCGCCGATGCGCTGCCGGTGATCGAAGGCGAAGGCAAGCGACTGCGCCTGATCGCCGGATCGCTTTACGGCGAGCGAGCGCCCGTCGAGGTCTTCTCGCAGATGTTCTATGCCGACGCGACCCTTTCGGGCGCGGCGCGGCTCGACCTTCCGGCGGAGCATGAAGAGCGGGCTGCCTGGGTCGCCGAGGGCCGCATCGAGGTCGGCGGCGACGTGTTCGATGCCGGCCGGATGCTGGTTTTTCGGCCCGGCGAGGCGGTCGCGATCAAGGCTCTGGATCCCGCGCGGTTGATTCTGTTCGGGGGCGAAGCAATGGACGCGCGGCATCTCTGGTGGAATTTCGTGTCGAGCTCGGCGGCGCGCTCGAACAGGCCAAGGCCGACTGGAAGGCCGGACGCTTCGGGAAGGTGCCGAGCGACGAGACAGAGTTCATTCCGCTGCCGGAGGAATAGCCTCCGCCGGTCGATTATCCGCAGTTGCCGGCCGCTCCTACGCGGCCGTCGCAGATTTCGCCATTGGGATCGCGCCGTCCTCGAACGCTGAGCGGCCGGGGTTCCCGCCCGGGCGTTGACAAGCCGCGGCTCCGCTGCTGTATGCCGGCTCATGATGGTGCGGTGGTTCGGGCTCTGGCTTCTGGCCGCGGCGGCTGTAGCGTCAGCGGCCGCTGGCGAAGAGCCGCGGCTCAATGTCTACAACTGGTCGGATTACATCGCGCCGGACACGATCCCGAGATTCGAGGCTGAGACCGGGATCAGGGTCACCTACGACGTCTATGACGGGAACGAGGTGCTCGAGGCGAAGCTGCTGTCGGGCCGGTCGGGTTACGATGTGGTGGTGCCGTCGGCGAGCCCGTTCATGGCGCGCCAGATCGCAGCCGGGGTCTACCGGACGCTCGACAAATCCAAGCTCCCCGGCTGGCAGAACCTCGATCCCCATATCCTCGAACTGGTCAGCGCCGCCGATCCCGGCAACGAGCACGGCTCGCCCTATTTATGGAGCGACACCGGGATCGGCTACAACGAAACGCAAGTGCACGCCGCATTGGGCGAGACCGTGCCGGTGGACAGCCTTGCTCTGATCTTCGATCCAAGCGTCGCCGACAAGCTCGCCTCCTGCGGGATCTCGCTGCTCGACACGCCGCAGGAGGTGTTTCCTGCGGCGCTCGCCTATCTGGGGCTCGACCCGAAGAGCCGCGATCTCGGCGACCTCGACAAGGCCTTTGCCGTCCTCGAAAAGGTCCGCCCCTACATCCGCAAATTCCATTCTTCGCAATACATCAACGACCTCGCGGGTGGCGACCTGTGCATCGCGCTGGGCTATTCGGGCGACGTGATCCAGGCCCGCAATCGCGCGCGCGAGGCCGGCGACAAGGTGAAGATCGCCTTCCGCGTGCCGAAGGAGGGCTCGATGATGTCGGTCGACATGCTGGGGATCCCGGCCGACGCACCGCACCCGGAAAACGCGCTGCGCTTTATCGACTATCTGCTGCGCCCGGCAGTCATCGCCGATGTCACCAATGCCGTCTGGTACCCAAATCCGAACCTGCCCGCGACGGCATTGGTCACGCCGGAGATCCACAACGACCCGGCGGTCTACCCGCCGGACGAAATCTGTCGCCGGCTCTACGTCGATCTCCCGGCATCTGCCGCCTACGACCGGGCCCGCACCCGCGCCTGGACCCGACTCAAATCCGGCCGCTAATCGCATGGCTCCATTGTCGGGGCTGGCGCGAGCGGGTGCGGCGGCATAAGTCAGCCGCACTTCATTCACTCAGGCCCATGTCGGGACCGCGACATAATGAACACGGCGGAAGACGGGCTCCCGCTCCCACTGAGATATTGGGCGATCCTGAACCTCGCAGTCGGGATGGCGCTCTCGGTGCTCGACAGCGCAATCGCGAATATTGCGTTGCCGGCGATCGCGAAGGAAATCCACGCCAGCGCCGCCAATTCGATCTGGGTCATCAACGCCTACCAGCTGGCGGTGGTCATCTCGCTGCTGCCGTTCGCCTCGCTTGGCGACATTTTCGGGTATCGCCGCATCTACATGATCGGCCTCGCAGTGTTTACCGGCGCTGCGCTCGTCAGTGCTTTGTCGCACTCGTTGCCGATGCTGACCCTGGGCCGCGCGCTGCAGGGGCTCGGCGCCGCCGGCATGATGAGCGTCAATACGGCTCTCGTGCGCTTCACCTATCCGCGGCGGCAGCTGGGCCGCGGCATCGCAATGGTTTCGGTCGTCGTCTCGATATCGTCGGCCGCGGGCCCGAGCGTCGCCGCGGCGATCCTCGCGGTCGCCTCGTGGCCGTGGCTCTTCGCGATAAACGTCCCGATCGGTCTCGTCGCGTTCGCGATGTCGTGGCGCCTGTTGCCGTCGACGTCGGCCTCCGATCATCGCTTCGACCTGGCGAGCGCGGCGTTGAGCGCAATTGCCTTTGCTTTTCTGATCAGCGGGATCAACGGCATCGGTCACCACCACCCCGCCCTTCTGGTTATCAGCGAACTGGCCGGCGCCTTCCTCGTCGGCTATGCCCTGGTGCGCCGGCAAAACTCCTTGGCCATGCCGCTGCTGCCAGTCGATCTGTTCAAGCGGCCGGTGTTCGCTCTGTCGGTCGCGACGTCGGTTTGCGCGTTTGTCGCGCAAGGCATCGTATTTGTCGCGTTGCCTTTTTACTTCCAGGACGTGATCGGCCGCTCGCAGGTCGAAACCGGGCTCTTGATCACTCCCTGGCCCGTAACGGTGGCGATGATCGCGCCGATCGCCGGCCGGCTCGCGGACCGCTATCCCGCCGGAATTCTCGGCGGCATCGGGCTCGGCGTGCTGAGCCTCGGTTTTCTTCTGCTGGCGTTGCTCCCGGCTCAACCAAGCGATGCGAGCATCATCTGGCAAATCGTGGTCTGCGGATTCGGGTTCGGGTTCTTCCAATCGCCGAACAACCGTGCCATCGTCAGCAACGCGCCGCGCGAACGCAGCGGCGGTGCCGGCGCCATTCAAGCGACCGCCAGGCTGCTCGGCCAGACGATTGGCGCCGCTCTGGTGGCTCTGGTCTTCGGCTACGCCGGACCCGGCGGCGGCACCAGCCCGACCACGGCTATCCTGATCGCCGCCGGCTTTTCCGGGCTTGCCGCGCTCGCCAGCCTCTCCCGACTGCTCAATTTCGTGCGTCTGGCGCGACGTGCCTCCGTCAGCGTTTCCGACATGCCGAAATCAAACCGGGATCAAGTCCCGGTGCGCGCACCGCCGTAAATCGGACAGGCCAGCGTGACGGAACCCACTCGTCGGCTTGCACCGGGGCCGAGTTTGATTATCCTGCAGCCGCCTCCAATCGGGGGATGGGGCGGGACCCGATGAGTAACGAAGCGCGTGGGCGATCGCGCTTTCACTGGTGCTTTGCTGCGGCGGGGCTGCTGATTGCCCTGCCGTCGTTATTGGCGCTCGCGGCCCAGCCCGTCTCGGATCAAACGGTCGTCCATCTCCTGAACCGTCTCGCCTTCGGCCCGACCCTCGAAGAGGTTCGCCACGTCAAGACAATCGGGGTGGAGCCTTATATTGCCGAGCAGCTCGATCCGGACTCGACCCCTGGGGCGATCCCGGAGCCTATCGAGCTGCGGTGGCGCCTTGCCCAGCTCGACACCTTGAAGCTCGACCCGGTCCAGCTGCGCCAGCTTTATGGGCCGTTGCGCAGCCTGCGCGGCTTCAAGCCCAACCCGGAGCTGGAGAAGGCTCAGCGCGAACGGGTGCAAATCATCCTGCGGGACGCCGGCGAGGCGCGCATTCTGAGAGCCCTGCTGAGCCCGCGGCAGCTGCACGAAGTCATGGTCGATTTCTGGTTCAACCATTTCAACGTGTACTCCGGCAAGGGGCTGGATGACATCTGGATCGGCAATTACGAGGAGCAGGCGATCCGCCCCTTTGTGCTCGGCCGCTTCCGGGATTTGCTGTTTGCCACGACAAAGCACCCGGCGATGCTGGTTTATCTCGACAACGCACTCAGCACCGCCCCGGGTAGCCCCGGCGCCCGCGGCAGACAAAAGGGACTGAACGAAAATTTCGCGCGCGAGGTCATGGAGTTGCACACGCTCGGCGCCAATGGCGGGTACACCCAGGAGGACGTCGTCACATTGGCGCGGGTCTTGACCGGGTGGGGCGTCAATTCTCCGGATGCCCGCGTGTTCCCCGGATACGCTGCGGTCTTCGAGGGCGCGCGCCACGATTACAGTCCAAAGGTTTTCCTCAGCCATCCGCTGAAATCGCGGGGCAAGGCGGAGGGTGAGGAGGCGCTCGACATCCTGGCGCGCAGCCCGGCAACGGCCCATCACATCGCGTTCGAGCTGGCGCAGTATTTTGTCGCCGACGAGCCGCCTACGGGGTTGGTCGAGCGGCTCGCGGCTCGGTTCGTCGAGACCGACGGCAATATAAAGGAGGTGCTGCGGACACTTTTCGCCAGCAACGAATTTTGGGACAGCAAGGGAGCCAAATATAAGACGCCCTACCAATTCGTGATATCGGCAGTGCGCGCCGCGGGAGTATCACCTGCAAATGTGCGGCCGCTGCTTGGAGCCATGGACCAGCTCGGGATGCCCCTCTTCGGCTGCCTGACGCCGGACGGGTACAAAAACACCGAAGACGCCTGGCTGAGCCCCGACGCAACGACCCGCCGCATCAGCTTCGCGACCGCATTGGTCCGAGGCAGCCCAGGCGCGCTCGATGATGCGCATCTCGAAGCGGTCTTCGGCTCGACATTGAGCGAGGGCACCCGCGCAGTCATCAATGAATCGCCCAAAGGGCTGCGCGCGGCGCTGATCCTCGGCAGTCCCGACTTTATGCGTCGATAGGCGGACCGGGTGCACCGGCGTGATTTCATCAAGGGAGCGGCTGCGGCTCCCTTCTGCTTCGGGCCCGATGCCTGGGCGGCAATATCCGATCAAGGCCCGAGACGCCTGATCGTAATTCTGCTGCGCGGCGCAGTCGACGGCCTCAATGTCGTGATCCCCTACGCCGACGCGGCCTATTACCAAGGGCGTCAATCGATCGCGATCGCATCGCCGGGCAAGCCGGACGGAGCATTGGCGCTCGACGGGCATTTCGGGTTGCACCCCGCGCTCGCGAGCCTGATGCCACTATGGACCGAGCGCAGGCTCGCCTTTGTCCACGCCGCGGGTTCGCCCGACCCGACGCGATCGCATTTCGACGCGCAGCTCTATCTCGAAAACGGCACTCCGGGGCAGGACACCACCCGCGACGGCTGGATGAACCGCCTGTTATTGGCTCTGCCCGGCCCGCGCGGCGCGACGGACGCGGTCAGCATCGGCCCCACGGTGCCGCGCATCCTCGCGGGCAAAGCACCCGTCGCCACGCTGCCGCTCGGCCCCAACGGAGCCCGGCCATTGCCGATCGACCAGCCGGAAATCGCCAAAGCCTTCGATCGGCTTTATTCCGGCAATGACGATATCGCCAGATCGTATCGTGAAGGCCGGACCGCGCGCGCGGAATTGGTTAGCGCGTTGAGCCAGGAGCGCCAAATCGCCGATAACGGCGCACCGCCGCCGACCGGTTTCCCTGGGCAGGCGGCCCGGCTCGCGCTGCTGATCCGCCGTCACCCCGGCGTCCGGGTTGCGGCTATCGGGCTGGGAGGTTGGGACACGCACATCAACCAGGGCAACCACAACGGTCAATTGGCCGATCATTTGCGCCCGCTCGGCGAGGGTCTCGCCGCCCTTGCGCGCGGATCGGGCGAGTTCTGGCGCGACACCGTCGTCGTCGTCCTGTCCGAATTCGGCCGTACCTTTCGGGAGAACGGCAACCGGGGCACCGATCATGGCCACGGCAACGTCATCTGGGTGATGGGCGGCACCGTCAATGGCGGCCGGGTTTACGGTGATTGGCCCGGTCTCGCCCAGGCGCAGCTCTACCAGCGGCGCGACCTCGCCGTCACCACCGACTTTCGCACCGTGCTGGCGGTTATCCTGGGACGCCATATGCGCCTCGCCGACCGCCAGCTCGATGCGGTCCTCCCCGACGCCCCTCCGGCGCCGCAAGATTTGGCGCAGCTGATTGCGGGATGATTTGGATTGCGTCCTGCGTTGCTCGGCGTGGGCGGTAAGATACGGATCGGAGGGAACGTGGGTAGGAGACGCAACGGTGCGCTCGGCGCATTTGTCGCTGCGCCTGGGTGATCGGCGCGCGATGACGGTAACCGCGGCCCACGCTGCACCCAGGGCGTGGCTTTTCGGGGAAGCCGATTTTCGCCGGCTGTGGCTCGTCGGCGTCGTCGTCTTTGCGGTGCGCTGGCTGGAGATGCTGGCGGTCGCCGTCTTCGCCTATCAGCGCACCGGCTCGCCGTTGATCGTCGCGTTGCTGACGATGTTGCGCATGCTGCCGATGGCGCTGTTTGGCGCGGTCGTCGGCGCCATGGCCGAGCGGCTCGAGCGGCGCACCGCGCTGATCGTCGTCGTCATTTCGATGCTGCTGACCTCACTGGTCCTAGCCTGCCTCGCGTGGAGCGACACGCTCGAAGTGTGGCATGTCGCGCTCGCCAGCTTTGTCAACGGCATTGCCTGGACGACCGACAACCCGGTCCGCCGCACGATGATCGGCGAGGTCGCCGGACCGGACCGCATGAGCGCGGCGATGTCCCTCGATGTCGGCGCCAACAATGCGAGCCGCATGCTCGGCCCGACCCTCGGCGGCGTGCTGCTCGCGACGTTCGGGATCGGCGGCGCGTTTGCGGTCAGCGTCGCCTGCTACCTCGTCGCGCTCGCCGCTGCGATGCGGATCCATCATCGCAACAGCGTGCGGCCCAGCGGCGTCGCGAGCATTCTCGAGCGCATGCTCGAAGGCTTCATGCTCGTCCGGCGCGACCGGCGCCTGATCGGAACCCTGGTCGTCACCGTCATCTACAACACCTTCGGCTGGCCGTTCACCAGCATGATCCCGGTGATCGGCCAGGACCATCTGGGTCTCGGCGCCGCCGGCATCGGCCTCCTCGCCAGCATGGACGGGGTCGGCGCGTTCTGCGGCGCCGTCGCGATCGCCCTCTTCGCCAAGCCGGCGATGTTCGCCCGCCTCTATGTCGGGGGCGTCTTCGCTTACCTTCTGATGCTGCCGGTTTTCGCATCGGCGCCCGCTCCGCTGCTCGCCGGCACGGTGCTTCTGGTGACGGGTCTCGCCAATGCCGGTTTCAGCATCATGCAGGCGACGCTCGTCTATCTCGCGGCGCCGCCCGAGATGCGCAGCCGCATCTACGGCGTGCTATCCGTCTGCATCGGGGTCGGCATGATCGGCTTTATTCATCTCGGGCTGCTGGCCGGTCTCGTCGGCGCATCCTGGGCCACGGCGATGATCGGCGCCGAGGGCATTGCGGCGATGCTCTTGACCCGGCGCTGGTGGCGCGCCATCGCCGCGTAAGCGAAGGAGGGTTGCACGGAAATCGTCGCTAAATCCATCGCGCCCGATGTATTTTGACGGCGAATTCTTGGAGAAGAAAATGTCGTCGAACTTGCTGGACCTGCCCCGCGTCGAGACACGCGACATCGACTACGTGGAACGTGCCCGCCGCCTCGCGCCGATGCTGAAAGAAGCCGCAGACGAAATCGAGGAGCGACGCGAGTTGCCGGAGCGGGTGGTCGAAGCATTGATCGAGGGCGGCTTCTTCAAATTACTGATCCCGCGCTCCCTGGATGGCGCCGAGCTCCACCCGCTGACCTACGTGCAGGTGTTGGAGGAGATCGCCAAGGCCGAGCCCTCGACCGCCTGGTGCCTCGGACAGAATTCCGGCTGCTCGATGTCGGCGCCCTATCTCGACCCGGCGGTGGCGCGCGAGGTCTTCGGTCGGCCGCGCGGCATCCTCGCCTGGGGCCCGGAGCTGCCGGGCGCCGGTCGCAGTGTCGCGGTGGAGGGCGGCATTCGGGTCACCGGGCGGTGGGGGTTCGCGACCGGCAGTCGGCACGCCACCTGGCTCGGCGCGCATGTGCCGGTGTTCGAGCCGGACGGCACGCCGCGCATGAACCCGAACGGGCGGCAGCATGTCCGCACCGTCCTCTTCCCCAAACCGAGCGCCGAGATCATCGACAACTGGCAAGTCATCGGATTGCGCGGCACCGGCAGCGACAGCTACCGGGTCGAAGATTTGTTCGTGCCGGAGAAATACACCTTCTCGCGCGACAACCCGGCCGAGCGGCGCGAGCCCGGCCTCCTCTACCGGTTCACCAGCGGCATGATCTATGCGATGGGGTTTTCGAACGTGTCGCTCGGCATCGCGCGCGGCGCGCTCGAAGCCTTCATCGAACTGGCGCGCGACAAGATCCCGCGCGGCGCCCGCAAGACGTTGCGCGAGAACAACGTCATCCAATCCGAGGTGGCGCAGTGCGAGGCGAAATTGCGCTCGTCGCGCGCCGCGATCCACGCGACCCTCGAGGACATGTGGGAGGACGCCGAACGCAGCGGCGAGTTCTTGCCTGAGCGGCACTGGCAGTTGCGCCTCGCCGCGACCTGGGCGATCCAGCAGGCGCGCGACGTCGTCGCTAGCGTCTACAACGCCGCCGGCGCCACAGCGGTCTTCAACGAGAACCCGTTCGAGCGCCGCCTGCGCGACATCCACGCCGGGACCCAGCAAGGCCAAGGCCGCCCCGTCCATTTCGAAACCGTCGGCCAGATCCTGCTGGGCCTGCCGCCCGAGGGAAGGATGTTCCGTTAGCGGCAGGGCGGCCCTCTAGGCGGCGGGGTTGGCCGCGGCGTGAGCCGCCAAAGCCTGCCTCAGCGCCTCCTCCTTCGTGTGATCGAACGAGGTGCGCAATACCGTGCCGCCGACCCCCTGCAACGCCGCCAGCACCTTGTCGGTCGTCATCTTGCGGATCAGCAGGAACAACGCGGCGTTGCCCGACTGCAAGGTCTGCGCCGCCTCTTTCATAAAATTGTCGTCGATCCCGACATCGGTGAGGGCGCCGCCGAGCGCCCCGCCGGCGGCGCCGAGCGCAGTGCCGACCAGGGGCATCAGGAAGATCATGCCGATCAATGTGCCCCAGAATGCACCGGTTACGGCTCCGGCCGCCGTCGGATGGAACAGCTGGTTGAGCTTGACCCCGCCATTCGGTTGTTTCACCGCAATGACGGCGTCGCCCAGCTCGATCAGGTATTCCTGCTGCATGTCGAGCAGCTTCTTGCGGACCTCTTCGGCCGCCGCTTCCGTCGGGAAAGCAATAACCACCAGATCGCTCATCGCTTCAGCCCTCCTTGCGAGTTGCTCTCAGAAGTTCGTCGAGCCGGTTATAGCTTTCCGCCATGCCCTGCTCCATCGGGGTTTTCAGAACGGCGTCGCGGGCTGCACCAGAGGGATGGAGAACGGTCATCGCGAGCGTCGTCTTTCCGGCATCCTCTCTTCCAGAACATTAGTCATCGGTAATCTCCTCAGTTGCTGGCGGGGCAAACCCTCACCGCCTTACTGCGCTCGGCACCCTCTCCCCACTGGGGGAGACGGCCTAAACCAATTCTGCTCGACGTAAATTTTTAATTATCAGATAGTGTATTTATATTGACAAACATGGCATTGCGTGCTATTGCATCGCATTCATAATTTCCGGTGATAATCCCACTTGTTCGCGGAACCAAGTCGAAAGCGAGTATTTTCGAGAATTTACAAATTGAAAATCCATGCTCAACGGATGCAGTTTTGTCAAGGCGGCCATCCCACGTTATTAGAGGGCTCAAATGATGTGCAACCTAATCAAAATATTCACCATTCTCTGCGCCCTGGGCGGGTGCTCGGTCATCCAGCCGAAGGTCGAGATGGATGCTTCGACGGCGGCGACGATCGCCGCCAATTCCGGCGACACCACCGGAGCCGCTTGCTTCAAGGCTCTGGAGCCGGTGGTGGGGACGGCGCCGGCTGGTCTTCTCAGTAAGTTCGAGGTCGCTCGCGCGGGGCAGATCGCAATCGAGGACGGGCCGTGCGCGCCCCTCGCCGCCGGGCTGTTCCTGCATCTGCTGAACAAAATCCCGGGGACACCCTGACAGCCCTCGCCCGTGGCTCACCAGGCAGCGCGCCTCGGCCATCTCACCGAATTGGCCGATCGCCGAAAAGCTTATGAGTGAGACTGAGCCCGCAGAGCTCTGCGCCGAAGCCGAAAATCAGCGGCGAGACGGCCGATGCCGCGCCCGGCGCCGGTTACCAGCGCGGTCTTGCCGTCGACGCGAAATGCCCTATCGGCGGATTTCACCGGCGTAGGATTCCAGCAAGCGCCAGGCCGCGGGTCCCGCTTTTTCTTGCCAGCTGGCGTAAAACTCTCCGAGCCTCACGCGGAAGCTGTCCGTGTCGGCGGTGTTGACTTGCATTCCCCGGCGCGCCAGCTCCTCGGCCCCGGCTGCGTTCACCTGCTCAATGTCGTCGCGCTGCAGCAGCGCGTATTTGTCGGCATTGCGCTCGACGACCTCCTGCATTGCGCTCGGCAGAGCCCGCCAGGCCGTCGCATTGGCCATCAGGGTAAAACCCGACCACCAATGCGCAGTGAGGCTCAGATATTTCTGCACATCGTAAAGCCGCAGCGACAGTACGACGCCGAGCGGGTCGCTCTGCCCGTCGAAATTGCGCGCCTTCAGCGCATCGTACATTTGGCTGAACGGCACATAGCCCGCCTCTGCGCCCAACGCCTCGAAGAAATCGCGCGCGATCGCACCGCCGGGGCTGCGGATTTTCAACCCGGCGAGATCGGCCGCGGTGTGGATCGGCCGCACGCTGGTCGTCAGATGATGAAACCCGTTCTGCAGGCAATGACGGAAGGCATGGATCCTGTTTTGCGCCAACTCGCCACGGATCTGATCGCCGAGCGCACCGTCGAGCGCCGCGAACACTGCTTTCGAATCACTGAATGCGAAAGGCAGCAAGGGCAATGCGCTGGTCGGCGCAACTTCGCCGAGCGTCGCGCCGGCCATAAAGAATTCGAGCGCGCCGCTGCGCATATCGGCGAACATCTTGGGGTCGGGTCCGAGCCGGCTCTCGGGAAACACCTCGACTAGGAATTCCCCGTCCGTCTCCCGGATGATTGTCTCCGCCATCTCGGTGAGCCGCCTGACGGTGGGGCTGGCGGCAGGCTGGTTGAGGCCGAGGCGATAGTGAAATCGCGGCGTCTTATCGATCGACATCAATTAATGATAGTCGACGACAGCAGTCGCCGAAAGCGGCACGCCGGACTAGGGGTCGAAGGCATTCGGATAATTCAATGCCGCCTCTCCGTCGACCAATAAATCGTCTGAATGGATCAGAACGCTAGGGCTGCTACAGCCCCTTTTCGACCATATCCAGCAAGCGTTGCCCGATCGCATCCCGTTCCGTGGAAGTGAGTCTGCGGAGCGGCCCCTCAGTGAGCAGCATGGCCAGCCCGCGCACCGCGGACCACGCCAGGTATTCCGCGCCCGGGCGACGCTCGGCGGCCAGCACACCGGCATCGACGAGCCTGTCGAGTGCGGCGCCCAGCAGTTGAAAGGGATTGAGGCCGCTATTCCCCGCCTTGGCCGGGACCGGTTCGCCGCGCGTTTCATCGGGGATCGCGAAGGCCGTGTGGAACAGCCCCGTTTCTTCTTGGGCAAACCGCAGATAGGCGGTGCCGATCGCTCGCAGGCTCGCACGAGCGGAATCGGCGGGACTGGTTCCACGCGGCAACTGTGCCAGCTCGGCCTCCATCGCGACGGCCAGCGCCGACAAGGCGGCCGAGCGGACCGCTTGCAAGAGCTCCCAACGGCTGGCGAAATGCCGGTACGCTGCATTGGGGACGACGCCCGCGCGCCTGGTGGCTTCACGCAATACGACCGCGTCGGGCCCGCCGGCGCGCGCCAGTTGGATCCCCGCTTCGAGCAGCGCGCGTCGCAGGTCGCCGTGGCGATACGTGCTGCGTTCCGGTGGAGTCGTTGTCGCGTCGGTCACGATAGTTATATGTGGACGCCGTCCATTTTGGTTGCTATAGCATTGTGGACGCCGTACACAAGGCCGTTACCCAACCTGAAGGAGGAGAAGCGATGCAGGTCCAACCTTACCTATTCTTCAACGGCCGCTGCGAGGAGGCTGCCGAGTTCTATCGACGCGCGCTCGGGGCCGAGGGGACAATGCTCATGCGGTGGAAGGACCACCCTGAGCCCCAACCGGGCATGGTCCCGCCGGGCAGTGAGAACAAAGTGATGCATATGCGCTTCCGCATCGGCGATACGGAGATCTTGGCTTCCGACGGCCAATGTGTCGGGCAGCCGAGCTTTCAAGGCTTTGCGCTGTCGCTGACGGCAGCTAACGAGGCCGAGGCCGAGCGACTCTTCCGTGCCCTGAGCGATGGCGGGCAGGTGCAGATGCCGTTGGCCAAGACATTCTTCTCGCCGAGCTTCGGCATGGTCGCCGACCGCTTCGGCGTGTCGTGGATGGTCTACGTGGGGGCTTGACAGGCGCCGCTCCTGTCGTTACGAGAGCGGCATCGTGGTGGATTTGAGCCGACCGGCTTGCGGCCACGTTAAACAAGCGCTAAAAGGTCGGGAGTTCTGAAAGGAGCCCTGGCCCGCGCGGGACCGGGGCTTTTTCATGCCCGGATCGGCGCGGGCGCACATTGGAGTGACCCGCCGATGACCAAGCCCGTCCTGCCCCCCGACCTCGCCGAAACCCTGGATCCCGCGACGATCCTGGTGCGCGGCGGCGCCACCCGCAGCGCCTATGACGAGACCTGCGAGGCATTGTTCATGACCTCGGGCTTTGTCTACGACACGGCCGCGGCGGCGGAACAGGCTTTCGCCGAGGAGGGTTCGCGTTTCGTCTATTCGCGCTACCGCAACCCGACGGTCGCGATGTTCGAGGAGCGGCTGCGGCTGCTCGAAGGCGCCGAGGCCTGCCGCGCCACCGCGAGCGGGATGGCGGCGGTGTTCGCGGCATTGTTGTGCCAGCTGCGCGCCGGTCAGCGGGTCGTGTCGAGCCGCGCGCTGTTCGGGTCGTGCCATTACATCGTCTCCGATCTATTGCCGCGCTGGGGGATCGAGACGGTCTTGGTGGACGGGCGCGACCTCGGCGCCTGGGAGGCGGCGCTCGCCGGCGGCGCGGCGTTGGCTTTTTGCGAGAGCCCGTCAAACCCGGCGATGGAAATCATCGATCTCGCCGAGGTGGCGCGCCTGACCCACCGCGCCGGCGGCATCCTCGTCGTCGACAATGTGTTCGCGACGCCGCTCCTGCAGAAGCCATTGGCATTGGGCGCGGATGTCGTCGTCTATTCGGCGACCAAGCACATCGATGGCCAGGGGCGCTGCCTCGGCGGCGCGATCCTCGCTTCGGAGAAATTCGTCAAGGACGATCTCGGTCCGTTTTACCGGCACACCGGACCATCCTTGAGCCCGTTCAACGCCTGGCTGCTGTTGAAAGGGCTCGAGACCCTCGAATTGCGCGTCGAAAGGCAGTGCCGCACCGCCGCCACGGTCGCCCGCTATCTGGAGAGCCACCCAAAAATTACCCGCGTACTCTATCCCGGCCTGCCGAGCCACCCGCAATACGAGCTCGCACGTCGGCAGATGAAAGAAGCAGGCAGCCTCGTCTGCTTTGACGTGGCCGGCGACAAAGAGGCCTGCTTCCGTTTTCTGGACGCGCTGCGGCTCGTCGATATTTCCAATAATCTCGGAGATTCCAAGAGCCTAGTTACACATCCGGCGACGACAACGCATTCGCGGCTCAAGCCCGAGGAGCGGGCCGAACTCGGGATCGGCGACGCTCTGGTGCGCTTTTCAGCCGGGCTCGAAGCCGAAACCGACCTGCTCGGCGACTTCGAGCGTGCCCTCAAACATGTTTAACTGCTTAATATTGTAGAACGGACCCCAATTGACATAACGGGAGTGGTGTAATTATCTGAACCACATCGTAACGCGGTGTTAGGCCGCTCCGCCTCGAAGGCCTGGAATATGGTTCAGATCGACTCCGTTTCGAAGCCCGAAGCGATCAAGCAGCAGAGCCGGCAATTGCGCGGGCACATCGCGCGCGATCTCGCCGACACCAGCACCCCGTTCGACAAGGAGGGGTATTCGCTCCTCAAATTCCACGGGATCTACCAGGGTTATGACCGCGACAGCGCGACCGAACGCAAGCAACGCGGCGATGACAAGGTCTGGCAGTTCATGGTGCGCGTCCGCATCCCCGGCGGACGGCTCACAGCCGAGCAATACCTTGCCCTCGACGCGCTCGCCGACCGTTATGCCGACGGGTCGTTGCGGGTCACGACGCGGCAGAGCATCCAGTTTCACGGCGTCGTCAAGGCCGGGCTCAAATCGGCAATCGGCGAGATCAATGCCGCGCTGCTGACGACATTGGCGGCCTGCGGCGACGTCGTGCGCACCGTCACGACAACCCCGGCGCCGATCCGCGATCCGGTGCATGACCGGCTGGAGGCCGAAACCCGCCGGCTGTCCAGTTATCTCTTGCCGCGGACCCGCGGCTACCACGAAATCTGGGTCGACGGCGCCCCTTGGGAGCCGAACGAGGGGCAGGAGAAGACGGGCGCATCCGACGAACCCGACCCGCTCTACGGCGAGCGCTATTTGCCGCGCAAATTCAAGATCGGCCTCGCGATCCCCGAGGACAACACGATCGACGTGCTGACCAACGACCTGGCAATCGTCGCGCTGTTCGAGGGCGATCGGCTCGCTGGCTACAATTTCCTGCTCGGCGGCGGGCACGGGATGACCCATAACAACCCGAAGACCTACCCAAGGCTCGCGACCCCGGTCGCCTTCGTCGACCCCGAGGATCTGCTCGATGCGGCGGCGGCCGTCGTGCGGCTGCACCGCGACCATGGCGATCGCGGTAATCGGCGGCATGCACGCCTCAAATACGTGATCGCCGAGAACGGGGAGCAGTGGGCCCGCGAGCAGCTCTCGGAGTATCTCGGGAAGCCACTCGAACCGTGCCGCGAGATGCCGGCTTTCCTCGTCCCCGATCATCTCGACTGGCATGAGCAAGGCGACGGCAAATTCTATCTCGGGATCCCGGTATCGAGCGGACGCATCGTCGATCACATTCGAACGGCGTTGCGGGAGATCGTCAGCCGCTTCCGCTGCGATCCGATCCTGATGCCGAGCCAGGACATCATCCTCAGCGAGATCCGTCCGGAGGATCGAGACGCCATCGAAGCCGTGTTGCGCGAGAATGGTGTTCGCCTCGCCGGCGACATGCTGCCGGCCGAGCGCTGGGCGCTCGCCTGCCCGGCCCTGCCGACCTGCGGGCTGGCTTTGACGGAGGCCGAACGCGTCCGCGACGGCATCGTCGCCGCGATCGAGGAACGGCTGCGGGTCTATGGGATCGAGCGCGAACGCCTCAGCATCCGCATTACCGGCTGCCCGAACGGCTGCGCGCGCCCCTATACCGGCGATATCGGCATTGTCGGCCGCATTCCCGGCTATTACGCGCTCTTCGTCGGCGGCGATTTCGAAGGCACCCGGCTCAATACGCCGCTCGCCGACAAGGTGCCGCTGCACGGCATCGCCGAGGTGCTGGACCCGCTCTTCGCGCTCTACGCCTCCACCCGCGCCGAAGGCGAAGGCTTTGGCGATTTCTGTCACCGCACGGGCATGCCGGCGTTGCAGCAGGCCCTCGCCGCCCCCCAAAAGGGCGCCGCCTGAGCGGCCCCTTTTCACAATCTCCGTCACTCAGTACCCTGAGGGCCAATCAGTTCTCGCTGGAGGTAGGTCAATGGCCGTGATCGGGGTAATCGCGCAAGGGATGATGGGCGCCGGGGTCGGCCGCCGGCTTCATGAAAGCGGCGCCGAAGTTCGCACCCTGCTGACCGGGCGCAGCCAAGCGAGCGCCGAGCGGGCCAAAAAGGCTGGCATGGCCGCGGCGGCGAACGAGCGCGAGCTGCTCTCCGGCGCCGATTTCTTTCTGTCGATCCTGCCTCCCGGCGAGGCCGAGGCGCTGGCGCAACAGCTGGCGCCCGCGTTGAAGGCGCTCGACCGCAAGCCGGTTTATGTCGACTGCAATGCGGTCAGCCCGCAGAGCGCGGTCCGCATTGGCGAGATCATCGCCCCGACCGGCACCCACTTTGTCGATGTCGGAATCGTCGGCGGTCCGCCCCGCCCGGGCTACAGCCCGACGATTTACGCCTCGGGTCCGACTGCTGGGCAGACCGCGGTGCTGCGCGATTGGGGCATCGACTGGCGCGTCATCGACGGGCCGATCGGCGCCGCGTCGGCGTTGAAGATGTCTTATGCCGGCATAACCAAAGGGACGACCGCGATTGCCTCGGCAATGCTATTGGGGGCCGCACGCTTCGGCTGCGCCGAGGCGCTGATCGCCGAATTGACCGAGAGCCAGCCCGAAATGCTCGCGCGCTTTCGCGAAGGCATCCCGCGGATGTACGACAAGGCCTACCGTTGGGTCGCCGAGATGGAGGAGATCTCCGACTTTCTCGAAAAGAACCCGCCGTCGCGCGACATCTACGCCGCAATCGCCCGCCTCTACGCCTATCTAGCGAAGGCCGAAGCCGAGAAAGAACCGGGCCCCGACAACGCCGTCCGCACCCTCGATCACGTGCTTGGCAAGGCTTAACTCCCTCGCGCCGCTTGCCCCCACCCTTCCCTCCCCCGCGAGCGGGGGAGGGTTAGGGAGGGGGGCGGGGCGAGGGAATTACTGCTCTGCCACTTCGTGGTGGGCCAGGTGCTCGAGGACGCGGACCAGGCCGGAATGGTCCCAGCCTTTGCCGCCCAGCGCGGCGGCGGCGTTGAAGAGTTCCTGCGTCGTCGCGGTGTTGGGTAACGACATGCTGAGGGCGCGGGCGCCTTGCAGGGCGAGGTTCAGGTCCTTTTGATGCAATTCGATGCGGAACCCCGGGTCGAAGGTGCGCTTGATCATGCGCTCGCCGTGGATTTCGAGGATCCGCGACGAGGCGAACCCGCCCATTAGCGCTTGCCGCACTTTGGCCGGGTCGGCGCCGGCGCGCGACGCGAACAGAAGAGCTTCGCCGACCGCCTCGATCGTCAATGCGACGATGATCTGGTTGGCGACCTTGGTCGTCTGGCCGTCGCCATTGCCGCCGACCAGGGTGATATTCTTGCCCATCAGATCGAAGAGCGGCTTGACCTTGGCAAAGGCGCGCTCGGGTCCGCCGACCATGATCGTCAGAGAGGCCGCCTTGGCGCCGACCTCGCCGCCGGAGACCGGCGCGTCGAGATAGTCGCATCCCTTCTTGTTGATCTCGGCGGCAAAGATCTTGGTCTCAGTCGGCGATACCAAGTGCATGTCCGACCATGATCTTGCGACAGCCCCTCGGCGACGCCCCTTGGGTACACGCGGTTCACCTCGGGCGTGTCCAGTAACTCCAGGGCAACAGCGCGTCGGCCAATTACGACGACCATCGCTTTTGATCAGATCAAATCGATGGCAAGATCAATCGAGGCGGGCGAGCGGGCGATAAAATGCCGAACGATCTGGGATGGAAGCCGGTTTCCGGCGCCGAGGAGCGGCTACTGCAATGTGCGACCGGCGGAAGGAATTGCGTCGTCTCCTCGTTGGATTGGCGCGTGGACCTGGAACAGCTCGAGAAGGACGAAACGTATCATATTCGCGCGGAATTCTTGCGCTTCCTCGCCCTCGGTGGCGACGCGGATCATCGGACCCACGCGGCTGGAATACAAGTGGAGGGCGGGTTCGTAAGCGGGGAGGTGGACTTTCGAGGAGTGCAGCTCGTTCCGCGGCTGGCTCTGTCCAAATGCTTCATCACCGACCGCATCGTGCTCGAGGATGCGCACGGGGGCATACTCTATCTGGCCAGCAGCCGCGTCGGTTGCATCGCCGCCAATCGCGCTAAGTTCTCCGGCTCCGTTTTTCTCAACGAACGGTTCAAATCGAAGGACGAGGTATCCTTTTACGGAGCGGAGATTGGCGGTTCGCTCCAGTGTTCAAGCAGCACATTCAGCGGCCGCGGGGCCCTCGTCTGCTCGAGCGCGCGGATCTCAGGCAACGTCTACCTCAATAATGACTTCAATGCGAAGGGCGCGGTCTGGTTCATCAGAGCCGAGGTCGGGGGCAGCCTAGTATGCACCGGCGCTAAATTCCGGAGATACGACGAGCAAAAGAGCGGGGGCACGCTTATCGCTACCGGCGCCCAAATCAAAGGCGACGTAATGCTGAACGGCGGCACTGCGGAAAACAACAGATTTGCGGCATCTGGCAAGATCTCGCTCGAGAGCGCCCAAATCGGCGGTGCGCTTACCTGCACCGGTGGAGCATTCGAGGCCCCTGAAGGGATCGCCCTTGACCTCGACGGTGCGAAAATCGCGGGCAACGTCCTGCTGAATTACGGTTTCGATGCAAAAGGCTCCGTCAGTCTCCGCGGCACCGCGGTCGGAGGGAACCTCGAATGCACAAAGGGCCAATTCGCCGGTCATGATGGCGTCGCGCTCCAATGTACCGGCGCGGCGATTGAACGGGGCGTCTTCTTGAACGAGGACTGCGTCTTCAAGGGATTGGTAGACCTCACCTGGATCCAGATCGGCCGGGGGCTCATCTGCTCAGGCGCGAAATTCGAGCAGCGGACCAGGGTCGCGCTTGCCTGTTATGGCGCCAAAATCACGAATGACGTAGCGCTCGACAACTTCATCAACAGAGATCGGACGGTGCAGTTCATCGCCAGGGCGAATGTAGCGTTCAGTGACGCGAAGATCGGCGGAAGCGTGTACTGCATCGGCGGTCTCTTCCAAGGTTGCATCGACCTCAGCGGCGCCGAGATCGGCGGCAACCTGAACTGCGCCCGAAGCCACTTCACGGGTGCAACCGCCGAGGAGGAAGGGAACGCAACCACGGGCGCGCCGTCTGGCGCGGGCCGACAGGCGCTCCTGCTGGGCTCGGCCAGGATCACCGGTGGCATATTCCTGGGCGATGAGTTTAGGGCACAGGGCTGCGTCTTCCTTTACGGTACCAAGATCGGAGGCAACCTGGAATGCACGAATGGAAGGTTTAACAATCCCGGCGGCGCGGCGCTTGACTGCACCACCGCAAAGATTGCTGGAGGAGTCTTGCTCAGTGATGGTTTCATTGCTGATGGTGAAATCTGTTTTCTCAGTGCTGAGTTAAGCAGCCAACTGGTATGCACAGGAGGCTTCTTTCAAAACACGGGGAAGATTAGTGACGACGACTTCGGCAAAACGGCAATAGCAGGGCGGGCGATCAACCTGCAGAACACCAGGATCGGCGACGTTTTGTTCCTGGGCAAGGGCCGCGACACGGACAAGCCGTTGAAGGTCGAGGGTTCGATCGACTTGCGCAATGCGCGAGCACGCACGTTCGTCGACGACGAAGCCTCCTGGCCCCGAGCATCCACGGAGCATAGTAAGCTCCGCTGCTGCATGATCCTCGACGGTTTCAGTTACGACCGCCTGGGGGTCCGTCCGTTGGATTGGCGGGCACGCATGCGGTGGTTGGAGAGCCAACCGGACGAGCATCTGCACAGAGGGTTCCGTTCGCAGCCCTTCGAGCAGCTCGCCAAAGCCTTGCGCGATATCGGCCGCGAGGACGACGCGCGCAGGATCGGGACGGCGAAGCAGAAACGCCTCTGGCGCCAACGCACCCGCCAAGCCTTCGAGAGGTGGGGACCAATCGGATGGCTGGCCGGGGGCCCTCTGTTTTTCCTGGTCGGAAAGTCGTTCGGGGTCGTCTCGGCCTACGGCTACAGTGCCACCCGCGTTATCATCTCGCTTGTCCTGCTTCTGCTGGTATGCGGCTACTTCTACGGAAGGGCCTGGGATAATGGTGTCTTTGTGCCGACGGATCCGCAGCTGCGGCTGGAGCAGGATGGCACGGCAAAGCGCCTGTGCGGTGACGGCAAGGCGACATGCGGAGATATGCCGGCCTTCGTCAGGTTCGATCCGCTGTTCTATTCCGCCGATGTCATCCTGCCGCTTTCGAACATCCAGCAGAAGGCGACGTGGAGCCCGTCGAGCCATGCGTTTGTCCTCAACCTGCCGGGTGACCAGTGCGTCATTGTGCCCGCTTGGACGACCCGCGCCGTGGTCGGGCTCGAGAGCGCGCTCGGCGCCGTCGGTATGGTTCTGCTTGGCGCGATCCTCTCCGGTCTGCTCAAGCGCGATTAAAGGCAGACGCTGCCGACTTCGTCTCGGGCCAGCCTCGAAGGAAGCAACCTAACCCACGGCTTGGCGCCGACCCTGACGGCGCTCGACCCCACGCCCGTCTAACATCGATTACGGGCGCGGCTCCAGAACGCTGCTGCTTCCGGTGGCGTGTGGGCGCCCCGCCAGGGATCGTGGACGTTGAGCTTTTCTCTGCTTCTTTCCGCGTACTGCCCCTCTCTCCCCGTAAGCGGGTTGAGGGAGATTTTAGCTTTTCGCCACCTCGTGCTGGGCGAGGTGCTCGAGGACGCGGACCAGGCCGGAATGGTCCCAGCCCTTGCCGCCGAGGGCGGCAGCGGAGTTGAACAGTTCCTGGGTAGTCGCGGTGTTGGGTAACGACATGCTGAGGGCGCGGGCGCCTTGCAGGGCGAGGTTCAGGTCCTTTTGATGCAATTCGATGCGGAACCCCGGGTCGAAGGTGCGCTTGATCATTCGTTCGCCGTGGATTTCGAGGATCCGCGACGAGGCGAACCCGCCCATTAGCGCTTGCCGCACTTTGGCCGGGTCGGCGCCGGCGCGCGACGCGAACAGAAGAGCTTCGCCGACCGCCTCGATCGTTAATGCGACGATGATCTGGTTGGCGACTTTGGTCGTCTGGCCGTCGCCATTGCCGCCGACCAATGTGATGTTCTTGCCCATCAGATCGAAAAGCGGCTTGACCTTGGCGAAGGCGTGCTCGGGTCCGCCGACCATGATCGTCAGGGAGGCCGCCTTGGCGCCGACCTCGCCGCCGGAGACCGGCGCGTCGAGATAGTCGCAGCCCTTCTTGTTGATCTCCGCGGCAAAGAGCTTGGTCTCGATCGGTGAGATCGAGCTCATATCGACGACGATCTTGCCGGGAGACAACCCCTCGGCAATACCGCCGGGATCGAACAGCACGCTCTTCACGTCCGGAGTGTCCGGCACCATCAGGATCACGATCTCGGCCTGCTCGGCGATCGCCTTCAAGGTGCCGCAAACCGTGGCGCCGGCGTCGCGGACATCGGCCGGCAACCGGCGCTTGCCGTAAACGAAAAGCTCGTGCCCGCCCTTGATCAGATTGAGGGCCATCGGATGCCCCATGATCCCGAGCCCGACAAAACCGATCTTCATGTTACCTCCTGTCCGCGGGTAGTTGACCCTGCCGATGGCCTAAGGTGCTATAGCTTTGGCCCGTCGCTCAAGTGGTTAGCGCGCACCGCTTCCAGTGGCAAGTCGGGCGGGTTTCGCACCCCCAGCCACCGAACGCAGACTGTCCAAGTGCACGCGTTTGTGGTATCAGAATTCGAAAGGTTCGCCTCAGGTACCCGAATGCGTATCAGGCTCGTCCTTTATTCCGGCGTATTGCTGGTTTCTTTCCTCAAGATAACGGCCGGTGCAGAGCAGCCATTCGGCACCGCCACGATGCCGCCCACACCGGCCTCACGACCTGCCAAGTGGGTTCAAATCGATTGCGCTCTTTCGCCTTTGAGCTTGCCCCACCAGGTCAAGTGCTCAAAGGGGCCATTGAGCGCAGCAGACAGCTTAGGAAGCCGCTGCACCTTCGAGAATTGGTCTGCTAAGCTGGCCAGCGATACTCAATTCGGGTTTGTGCGGCTTATGAAGGTTTCGCCAGACTCCCCCGGTCGCTGTTACATTTATCATAGGGACGAACCCATCGATCTGATGAAGAAAACGGTTAGAGACGCGGAGACCCGAACACGGGATTGGTCGACAGCGGCTCCGGTCAGAGACGGCTTCGATTTTACATTTGTCAATGCAAATAATTCTCAATGCCGGGCGTTTACTCGAGACAGCCAGCATTGGCAGGGGGGATACCAATACGTGATGCGCGGCTTCCTTTGCGGAAAACACGGAGCCGCTGTGAGCGGGAACGATCTCGCCAGCCTATTGGCCGCGGTCACGATCCGCGGGACCGACACAATGGGTAATATCGAGCCGAACAGGTAGCCGACGCAGGCGGTACCCGTTCCGACACATGGGCGACTTCATGACGGTGAGGTGCTAGCGTGGACCCGGCGTCTCCGGGGGGTGATCCATGTTGCGCGCGTTGTTGGTCCTGTGCCTGGTGTCGGTCGCTGCGCCGGCACTAGGCCAGGAATACCAATCGAAGGACTTAGCCGAGGCGGCCAGCGATTGGCGCCGGGAATTGGTCGAGCGCATTCCGCCCAACAAGCGCCAACCCGCGATGATTGCCGGGTGGCGGCGCATGGCAGAGGCCGATTACCGCGAAAAACGCTATTCCGCCGCGATCGACGAGCTGACCCGCGCGATCGTCAACGGCGCCGATGACGGTCTCGTCTGGTTGCGGCTCGCCCAAGCCGAGCTCGCTGTGGAGGACGATCACGCGATGGCCAGCGCCTACAACGCGTATCTCAAATCGACCGACCCGGTCGAACGCGGCGTGGCATTGTTTGTGATCGGCCGCGACTACGACCGGCACGACAAGCAAAAGGAGGCGCTCGCCGCGTTCGATGCCGGCCTCACCTTCACCCAATCACCCTCCGTTGCCGAGCGCGCCGAGGAGTTGCGCCGGCTAGTCGCGTTCCGCATCACCAAGGTCGAGGCCGAAGCGGAATGGGGCCGCGCTTGCCTCAAATTTAACGAGGACATCGCTCGCAAGAGCGATCTCTCCTACGGCTCCTTCGTGCGCAGTCAGCCGCCGCTCGACGGCATCGTGACAGCGCGCGGCGACACGATGTGCCTCGACGGCATGAAGCACGGCGGAAATTACAATATAGAGGTCCTCGCCGGCCTGCCGGCTGCCACCGGCGAACGCCTGCGCGAGACGTTTACGACGAAGGTTGTCGTTCCCGACCGCAAGCCGCAGCTGCGCTTTTCCGGCACCGGCTACGTCTTGCCCAAGCAGGGCACCTCCGGTCTGCCGCTGACCACCGTCAACCTCGACAAGGTCAAACTGCGGCTGCTGCGGGTCAATGAGCGCAACCTCGTACCCAGCATCGACGCCGAGCGGCTGACGATGAGTTTTTCGTCCTACGAGGTCGACGAGATTATCAACCGCACCGGCAGCCTCGTCTGGCAAGGCGAGATGGCGATCGCCGGCGAGCGCAACCAGCCAGTCACGACCGCCATTCCTTTGAAGGACATGCTTCACGAAAAGGGGCCCGGCATTTACCTCGCCGTCGCCGAGCGCACCGACCTGATGCAGGATCAGTACGCCGAGCCGGCGACGAACTGGGTCCTCGTCTCCGATCTCGGCCTGGCGGCCTACAAGGGAACGGATGGCCTCGCGGTCGATGTCCGCTCGCTCGCCGACGGCAAGCCGATGTCGGGTGTCGCGGTTCGCCTCTATGCCCGCAACAACGGCGAACTCGCCGCGGCGACGAGCGATGCTGGCGGGATCGCGAAATTTCCGGGTGGATTGCTGCGCGGACGAGGCGGCGACGAGCCCTTTGTCGTGACGGCGCACGGTCCGGACAACGACTTCAACTTTCTCGAGGTCGGCCGCCCCGCTTTCGACCTGAGCGACCGCGGCGTCAGCGGCCGGCCGCAACCCGGGCCCGTCGACGCCTTTCTCTATACCGATCGCGGTATTTACCGGCCCGGCGAAGCGGTCGAGCTGGTGGCACTGGTACGCGACGACCGGGCCGATGCGATGTCGGGCCTGCCGGTCGGGTTGCGGCTGTTGCGGCCAGACGGCGTCGAGGTCGAGAAGCGCCAGCCGACCGGAGACCGGCTGGGTGCCTATCGAGAAAGCTTCGCAATCCCACGCGATGCGCGATTTGGCGCCTGGCGGGTCGAATTGCGGCTCGACCCGAAAGCGCCCCCGATCGGCAGCGCCGAATTCCGCGTCGAGGATTTTGTCCCGCCGCAGCTCAAGGTCGCGCTTGCCGCCGCCGACGCGCCGATCCTCCCCGGCGAGGCGTTCCCGGTCGATGTCGATGCCCGCTACTATTATGGCGCTCCGGGGGCCGGTTTGGCGATTGAAGTCGAGGCGGTCATCGCGCTCGACGAGACCCCCTTCCCGACGCATCCGGGTTTCCAGTTCGGCCTCGTCGGCGAGGAGTTCACCGGCGATCGACGCGACATCGAGGCTCCATCGACCGACGAGAACGGCAAGGCTCGGCTTTCGGTCACGCTGAACGATCTGCCGGACCTGACCCGCCCGCTCGCCGCGACGATCCGGGCCGGCGTGTTCGAACCGAGCGGGCGCGCGGTCTACGAAACCGTAAGCCGGCCGATCCGGCAACGCCCGGTGGCGATCGGGCTGCGCTCGCCCGCCGGCGAGGACGCGGTTCCCGAAGGCGCCGAGGCCAAGCTCGAGGTGATCACGGTAGATCCACAAGGCTCGGCGATCGCGGTCAATGGTCTGCGTTTCGAGCTGTTGCGCGAGACCTGGGAATACCGCTGGTATTCGGTCAACGGCGTGTGGCGTCACAAATCGCATATCCGCAGCCAGCCGATAGACGCCGGCGCGATTAACGTCGCCGCCGATGCACCCGCGAGCCTGGTGCGGCAGCTACCCGCCGGACGCTACCGCTGGGAGGTGACCGACCCTGCGAGCGGCGCGCAATCGGGCCTCAGGTTTCATGTAGGCTGGTGGGTCGAGGCCGAGCAGCCGGATGTCCCCGACAAGCTCGAGGCGGCTCTGGACAAGGCGAGCTATCAGCCGGGAGACACCGCCAAGCTGTTCATCAAGGCGCCGTTTGCCGGCCAGGCCGAGCTGGCGATCGCCTCGGACCGGGTGCTGTCACTGCGCGCCCTGACCTTGCCCGCGGACGGTGCCACGCTAGAAATCCCGGTTGACGCGTCATGGGCCAACGGCGTCTACGCGCTGGTCAGCGCCTATCGGCCTGCCGACGCCCCGGGACCGCAACAGCGTGGGCCAGGGCGGGCCGTCGGGGTCGCCTGGCTCGGGATCGATACGAGCGCCCGCACGCTCGCGCCGGCGCTCGCTGCCCCTGATGTAGTGCGCCCGCGAACCCCGGTGGAAATTCCGATCAAAGTAGCGGGGCTCGCCGCCGGCGAGGAGGCCTACGTCACCGTCGCCGCGGTCGACGAGGCGGTCCTCAAGCTGACCGAATTCGACAGCCCGGCGCCCGAAAAATATTATTACGGCAAGCGTCAGCTCGGCGTCGAATTGCGCGACCTTTACGGACGGCTGATCGATTCGCGGGCCAACGCTGTTGGGGCGCTGCGCAGCGGTGGCGACAGCTTTGCGAAGCGCTCTGTCGCCGGGCTGCCGGATAAGAGCAGCAGGGTCGTCGCCCTGTTCTCCGGCATTGTCCGACTGGATGGCGACGGGGCGGCCCGCATCCCGTTCGACATCCCCGATTTCCAGGGCCAGCTGCGGCTCATGGCGGTCGCGTTCTCGGCCCACAAGGTCGGCTCCGCCACGGCCTCGATGACCGTCCGCGATCCGGTGGTGACGACGGTGTCTTTGCCGCGCTTTCTCGCTCCCGGCGATGCCGCGCGCATCGGCATCACGATCAACAACCTCGAAGCGCCCGCCGGCGACTATCACCTTACTTTGTCGGCGAGCGGCGCTGCCCAGTTCAAGGCTTCGGCGAGCCGTACGGTGAAGCTCGCGCCCGGCGGCAATTTCAATGACGGCTTTGTCCTGTCCGCCACGACGCCCGGTAATGCGGCGCTGAAGCTCGCGCTTTCGGGACCCGGCGATCTGAAGATCGCGCGCGATTTCACGATCGGCGTGCGGCCGGCCCAGGCCTATCAATTGCGCCGTTTTGTAGGCCGGCTGCAGCCCGGGGAGAGCGTCACCTTAGACGACGCCGCGGTGGACGAATTCCTGGCGGGCACGGCGGAGGCTTTGCTCAGCGTCAGCCCGCGGCCCGATTGGGACGTGCCGGGCTTGTTGCGCACGCTCGAACGATACGCCTATGGCTGCATCGAGCAGACGACCAGCCGGGCCTTGCCTTTGCTCTATGTCGAGGACGTCGCGCGATTGTGGCGCACCGATCCGGGTCCGGCGACAGCGGAGACGCTCGATCGCGCGATCGGGCATATCGTCGAGTTGCAGCGCTCCGACGGCAGCTTCGGCGTGTGGACCGACAGCGGCGAAACGGTGCCGTGGCTCGACGCCTATGCCACGGATTTTTTGATCCGGGCCAAGGAGCACGACAAGAACGCGCCCGATTACGCGATCAAGGCCGCGGTCTCCTGGCTGCACGATTATGTCCGCCAGGAGCACACCGAGATCGGCGACCTGCCGGCGATGGCCTATGCGCATTATGTACTGGCCCGGGCGAAATCCGACGATCTCGACGGGCTGCGGTATTTCTATGAGACGCAAATGGGGCGGTTGCCGACCCAGCTCGCCAAGGCGCAGATCGCCGCGGCGCTCGCGCAATACGGCGATATGGCACGCGCGGCTGCCGCCTATGATGCCGCTCTCGTGCCGGGGCCGCCGCGGCCGGCTGCGATCCGCTATGTCGATTACGGCAGTGAATTGCGCGACAGCGCCGCCGTGCTGTCGTTTGCTGCGGCCAATGCCGGCAACCAGGCGCGGCTGACCGCTATCGTCGACCGCATTGCCGAGCGCTTCAGCCGAGCCGCGCGCACCAGCACGCAGGAGCAGGCCTGGCTTCTTATGGCTGCCGAGGCGGCGGTCAAACCCGGCGGCGGCACGATGACGGTCGCCACCGACGGCGGCACACCGCAGTCGCGTAGCGAGCCTCTCTATCTGCGCCGGCTTCTCGGCTCCGGCGCGCCGTCGACCGCGATCACCAATCGCGGCGATACGCCGGCATGGCGGGCGGTGTCGATCACCGGGGTGCCGGCCGCCGATCTGCCGGCCGAGAACAAGGGTTATGCGGTATCCCGCGAGGTCTTTCGGCCGGATGGCACCGCGGCCGACCTGCGCAAGGTGCGGCAGACCGATCTCTTCGTCGTCGTGATCAAAGGGACCCGGATCGACGCTTCGGAGCCGGCACAAGCCCTGGTCGTCGACCTGCTGCCGGCCGGTTTCGAGATCGAGACGGCGACCGTGTCGAAGGGCCGCTCCACGACCGATTATTCCTGGCTCCCCGAGCTCACCGATGCGACGTACACCGAGCAGCGCGACGACCGCTTCATTGCGGCGCTCGACCTCAAAAACGGCGCGAAGGATTTCACCCTCGCCTATGTCGTCCGCGCCATCACACCCGGCGAATTCAAATACCCGGCGCTCGTCGCCGAGGACATGTACGAGCCCGAAACGAGCGGGCGCACCGCGATTGGCAAGCTGACCGTCGGTGCGCGGTAGACCCCTCACCCCACGCTTGTTGGCCCGCATAATTACCCTCTCCGCCCGCTTGCGGGGGCGAGGGAGGGGACCCGTCGCGTAAGCGACGGGGAGGGTGAGGTGGGCGCTGCGGACCGGGGCGTGGCCTCCCCCCACCTCACCCCGACCCTCTCCGCCCCCAGGGGCGGAGAGGGAGAGAAGAGGCGATACCGAATACCTGCGGTGGCCGGCATTGTTCTCGCCGCAGTCGCGGCCGCCGTCTACTTTACCCTACCGCCTCCGTCGCTCGATCGTGGGCGGGACGCGTCCGCTCTCGTCGTCGCTTCGGACGGGTCGATCCTACGCGGGTTTCTGACCGCCAATGGCAAATGGCGGCTGCCGGTCGAGCCCGACAAGGTCGAGCCGCTCTATCGCCGCATGCTGGTCGCCGCCGAGGATTCGCGCTTCGCATGGCACCCCGGCGTCGATCCGCTCGCCGCGCTGCGCGCCTCTGCTCAGCTGGCGTTGAGCGGACATATTGTCTCCGGCGCATCGACCTTGACGATGCAGGTGGCACGGCTGCTCGAACGCCACCCACGCTCGCTCTCGGCAAAGATCGGCGAAATGGCAAGGGCGCTGGCGCTCGAACGCGTGCTGCGCAAGGACCAGGTGCTCGGCCTTTATCTGACCTTGGCGCCGTTCGGCGGCAATCTCGAGGGGGTGAGGGTGGCGAGCCTGGCTTATTTCGGCAAGGAGCCGGCTCGCCTCTCGGCGGCGGAGTGTGCCTTGCTCGTCGTGATCCCGCGTGCGCCCGAGCGCCTGCGCCCCGACCGGCACCCGGAGGCCGCGCGCGCCGGCCGCGACCGCGTCCTCTTACGCATGGCCGAGGCGGGTGTGATCTCGCCTGCCGCTCTCGCCGAGGCGCGCGCCGAAGACGTCCCTCGGGTCCGGCTCGCGATGCCGTTCCGAGCGCCGCATCTCGCACGGGCATTGCGCAACGAAGATCCGGCGGCGCCCGTCCATCGCACGACAATCAACCCGTTGCTGCAGAAGCGGGTCGAAGGAATGCTGAAACGCGAGCTCTCGGCGCTCGATTCCGAGGCTTCGATCGCCGCGATGGTCGTCGACAATCGCGACCGGCGCGTGCTGGCCTATGTCGGCAACGCCGAATTCACTGCAGCGGCGCGCCGCGGGACACTCGATATGGCCCGGGCGGTGCGATCGCCCGGCTCGGCGCTGAAGCCGTTCATCTATGCGATGGCCTTTGATCGGCTGATCATTCACCCCGAGACTGTGCTCGAAGACCGTCCCCGGCATTTCGGCGATTATTCACCCTCCGATTTTGACGGCCGGTTCCAAGGCGATGTGAGCGCGCGGCAGGCATTGCAATATTCGCTGAACCTGCCGGCCGTCGCGGTCCTCGACCGGCTCGGACCGGCGCGGTTCACCGCCGCGCTCGCCGCAGCCGGCGTCAGGTTGCGGTTGCCCGAGCCGACCGCCGACCCCGGTTTGGCCGTGGCGCTGGGCGGTGCCGGCATTACACTGGCCGATCTGGTGCGGCTCTATGCGGCGCTGTCGAACGGTGGAGAGGTGGCCCCGCTGCGCTATCGTCCCGCAGATCCGCAAGACCGCGGCACGCCGATCTTCCGCGCGCTCGGAGCATGGTATGTCAACGACATCCTGGCCGAGGCGCCGCCGCCGCCCGGCGTCCTGCCGGCCGAGACCCGACGCGGCCGGAGACTCGCCTTCAAGACCGGAACCTCATACGGCTACCGAGATTTCTGGGCGGTCGGGTACGATCCTGAAGTCACGATCGGCGTGTGGGCGGGACGTCCCGACGGCACCCCGATGCCGGGGCACAGCGGCCGGCTGACCGCCGCGCCGATCCTCTTCAAGATTGCCGATCTCTTGGGTCCGGCAATGCCGCGGAGCGAGGCGCCGCCGCCTCGAGGAGCTCTGCTGGTTGCCCGCAATGATCTCCCGCCGCGTCTGCAGCGGCTCGATCCCGGCCCGCCGCTGCGCGCGGCTGGATCGATGGGTGGGCCGCAGATCGTCTACCCGCCGGAGGGCGCCTTGATCGAATGGCGCGGCGAGGACCTGCCGCTCGAAGCGGTCGGCGGCACGCGGCCGCTGCGCTGGTTGGTCGACGGCAAGCCTCTGCCGTCGACGGAGCCGCGCCGGCCGATCTACTGGCAACCAGAAGGCGTCGGGTTTGCCCATCTTACCGTGATCGACGGCGATGGCCGCACCGCACACAGCACGGTGCGGCTTTCGCCTTGACCAAGCGTTCCAATTAGAGGGAGGACAACATGCCGACATTCCAACCCACTTCCGATCTGACGATGCATTATGAAGTCGATGACTTCACCGACCCTTGGCGCAAACCGGAAACGGTGTTGCTATTGCACGGCAATGCCGAGAGCGGCGCTGCCTGGTGCGGCTGGGTTCCGCATCTAGCGCGCCATTACCGCGTCGTACGCCCCGATATGCGCGGCTTTGGCGCCTCGACTCCGATGCCGCGCGATTTCCGATGGACCCTCGACCGCCTGATCGAGGATTTCATCGGCCTGATGGACGGGCTCGACTGCCGCCGCTTCCATCTGGTCGGCGCCAAGATCGGCGGGACGATAGCGCGCGCGTTTGCGGCGCGCCGTCCCGATCGGGTTGCCACCTTGACCGTGGTCGGCACGCCGCCGCCGATGCGCGAAGGGGCCGCCGAGCGCGCCCCGGAGCTGGCGGATGAATTCGAAACCACGGGGGTCGAGCACTGGGCGCGCCGCACGATGGCGGGCCGGCTCGGCAGTGATTTTCCGCCGGAAGGCGTCGAATGGTGGATCAAGTTCATGGGGCGCACTGCGGTATCGACCCAAATCGGCTTCATGAAGACGATCGCCTGCGCCGACATCCGGGCGGACGTGCCGCAGATCCGCTGCCCGACACTTGTCATCACGACCGACGGCAGCGGCCTGGCATCGGTCGACCAGACCCGGGCTTGGCAACAGCAGATCCCCCATTCGAGCTTGCTCGTGCTGCCGGGCAACTCCTACCATGTCGCGGCGAGCCACGCCGAACGCTGCGCCGCGGCGACGCTGGATTTCCTGGCAAGGAACAGCGGCACCGCCTAATGCAGCCGCGGCTGCACCTTCTCGCACAGGAGCTGCATCGAGCGCATCACGCGCTCATGCGGGATCAGGCCGCCGGTGTTGAGTTCGGCGAGGATGCCGGCGAGGCCCAGCTGCTCCCTCAGCCCCGCAAGACGATCGGCGACCATCTCCGGCGTGCCGACGATCGCCCGAGTGCGACGCGCTTCGTCCCAGCTGATCGTCTGCAGGCGCTGTGCGCCCTCGATCCGCCGCTCCGTGTCGAAGACGCCGGCGCGGTTTGCCGATTCTTCGAGCCGTGCGCCCAGATAGCGGAAAAAATGCATTAGGGTCTCTTCCGGGTCGGAGAGCGCCTGCTCGACGGTGTCGCCGACATAGACCGGAGCGCGCAGATAGACTTCGCCATCACCAGGATGACCGGCAGCTTTCCACGCCTCCCGGTAAGGGCGCAAATTGGGGAGGACCTCGTCGATCGTGCCGCGCCGCGCGCCGACAAATATCGCATAACCCTGGCGGCCGGCGGAGATGAAGGTGTCTTCGCGGTTTGAGGCGATGCGGATCGGTGGATGCGGCTTCCGGTAAGGCTTTGGGACGATGCACACATTTTCGTAATTGTAGTATTTGCCCGAAAACGAAAAGGTCTCCTGGGTCCAGGCGCGCTTGACGACCTCGAGTACTTCTCCGAAGCGCTCCGTGCTCTCGCCGTAGGAGATGCCGTAAGCCTCGTAGGCGCGCGGGAAGCCGCTGCGTCCGACACCGAAAAGCAGCCGTCCATGACTGATGTGATCGACAGTCGCGGCCTCTTCGGCCAGACGTAGCGGCTGGCACAACGGCAGGACTTGGACGCCGAGGCCGATCTTGATGTTCTTGGTTCGGGCCGCGAGCGCGCTCGCGATCGTCATCGGCACCGAACATACCGAGCGCTCGGGTGCCATATGGATTTCAGCCAGCCAGATGGCATCGAGACCCCAGCGCTCGGCGGCGTCGACCTGCTCGAAGGCGGTGGTGAACGCCTCGGCCTCGCTCTGGCCCGGGCGCCGCTGGAACTCGTGGAATACGCCGAATTCGAATGCCATCTGTGTTACTCCTCTCGAGTTGTTATTTGCCGGCGAGGGCGAAGGCGGGTTGGTCGGCGAAGGCCGGCATGATGTCCCGCGCAAACCGGCGGATATTTTCGCGCGAGCCGCCGAAATTGATGATGACGTATTCGACCCCACCCCGGCGCAATGCATCGAGCTTGCGCATGATCTCTTCCGGCGTGCCGAAGAGGGCGCTCTCCGCGCTCTCGTACCGGGCCTCTTCCTCGTGCGATTTGAAACGTGCCCTGGTCTCGCCGTCCGGGCGTCGCGCCAGCGCGTGAACCCGCATATGCCCCTGGTATCGCCGCTCGAGCGCGGCGTCCCTGTCGGCCGCGTTCTTCGCGATATGGACCGCGCGCGCGACGGCCACATGCATCGGGTCGAATGTGCGGCCGCGCGCCTCGACCTCCTCGCGGAATTGGGCGACCTGGTCGAGGATCTCCTCAGCCAGCGAGTGCTGGCCCAGCAGCATGTTATAGCCCCGTTCGACGACTTGATGAACCGAACTCGGGCTGCCCGCTCCCATCCAGAAGGGCGGGTGCGGCTTCTGCGCGGTCGGCGGCTCGACGACGATGTTCTCGAACTGCCAGTATTTGCCTTGGTGGGAGAACGGTGTTTCGCAGGTGAAGGCCTTGGTGATGATTTCGAGCAACTCTTCGAACCGCGAATCCGCCTCCTCCATCGGCAGGCAGAACCCGGCAAATTCGTTGTAGCGATAGCCCTTGCCGACGCCAAAATCGAGCCGCCCGCCGGAGAGCAGATCTAATGTCGCGGCCTGCTCGGCCAGCAACACCGGATTGTGCCAGGGCAATACCAGTACGGCGGTGCCGAGCCGCAGATGGCGGGTGCGGGCACCGAGCCACGTCAAGAGGTTGAGGCTCGCCGAGACCTGGCCAAAGCCGGTGAAGTGGTGCTCCACGAGGAACGTGCTGTAATAGCCCAGCGCCTCTGCTTCGACATTGTTGTCGATGAACTCGCGGAAGCCCTGGCTGCTGTCGGTGTCGGGGCCGCTGCGCCTCGCCTGCGCGCTGCCGAACAATCCAAAACGCATCGTCTTCTCCATTAAGACCAGCTCTATCGGATTCTATCTCGGACCGCGAACAAAGCATCCAACCAATCTGCGGGGATGTTCTGTCCGGCCCTGCATATCCTATGCGCGGGAGCCATCATGCAAGACTGTGTCGCCGGCAGGAGTTCCCAGGCAAGCCCAAACATCGAGGAGTTCTTTTGTGAAACGGATATTGCTCGCCGCGGCGCTGGCGGCTACGACCGCGATCGCGGTTCCGATCGTCGCCCGCTCGGCCCAGGATGACGCGATGCAAGAGGCGCAGGTGGCGCAGGCGGACGACCAACAGGGCGAGGAGCACCGCGGCGGTTCCGGGCATTGGATGCGCGGCGAGGGCGGCCCGGGCATGCAGGGCTGGCGGGGAATGATGATGCACCGCATGATGATGCGCCGAAACCCGCAGGAACGATGTGAGGAGCGGCTGGCCTGGCGTGCCGCGATGCGCGCCTATACCGAGTCGAAGCTCGACCTGACGCCCGAGCAGCGCCCCTTGTGGGACAAGGTGCAGAGCATCGCCCAGTCCGAACAGCAGAAGGAACGCCAGCTCTGTTCCGCGCTCAAACCGGGTGATGAAACGACCGTCCTCGACCGGCTCGACCGGATGCAGCAATTCCTGTCCACCCGGCTCGATGCATTGCAGGCGGCAAAACCGGCCGTCCAGGCGCTCTACCAGGCGCTGACGCCGGAGCAGCGGGCGATCTTCGATCACCCCTTCCGCCGTTAGCGGTCATCGCAGCGCTCAGTGCGACATCAGGACCGGCACCGTCATGCTGCGCAGCACCGAGCGCGTCGCACCGCCCAGCAGCACTTCGCGCACGCGGGAATGACCGTAAGCGCCCATCACGATGAGATCGGCGCCGAGGTCGGCGGCACGCGACAGCAGCACCTCGCCGACCGGCAGACCGGCGGACACCGTCCGCTCGATTTGCGCCTTGACGCCATGGCGCGCCAAATGCAGCGCGATGTCCGCGCCGGGCAATTCGCCGTGAGCATGCGGTCCCTCGCGCGGATCGATCGTCAGCACGCTCACCAGTTCGGCTGACGTCAGAAGCGGCACTGCGTCGTTGACCGCACGGGCGGCTTCCCGCGTGGCGTTCCAAGCGATCAGAACCCGCCGGCCGACATTGTCGAAATGTCCGGCATAGGGAACGATCAGGACCGGCCGCCCGGAGGCGAGCGCAACCTGCTCCGGATGCGGCCGGATCGCCTCCGTTTCCGCGCGATCCGGATTGAGCTGGCCGAGGATGGCCAAATCGGCATAGCGGGCGTGCAGCGCCGGATCGGCGTCGGGACCTGTCGGGATTTCGCGCCACTCGGCGGACAGCCCGCGCAGACCGGCGGCATGGTCGAAGGCTTCGCGCAGCTTGACGGCCGCACTGCGCGCCCTTTCACGCAATTCCGCGAAGAACGGATCGAGCAGCGCCGGGTCATAATACCCGAAATGCCGCGGCGCCTCCGGCATCGGCAATGGGTAAAGGCCGATAAGATGCGCAGAAAACCGCTCGGCGAGCGCGACGGCAAAGGCGATGCGTTGGCGCGCGGCCGCCTCGGAATCAAGCACGACCAGTAGATCCTTGTAGCTCACTGAGCGCCTCCTCGCTTCGCCGAACCGGATGCGCCGGAAGGTTTTCGCGAAAACGGCGAAATTACCTTGATCTCGATCAACGAGGATAACAGCCGGGCGACACCGAGTGCAAAGCCTCTTCCATAGCGATTTGCGGATCGGACCGGGGCTCGGGACCCATGACCATAATTGCCTGGCGGGAAACCTGCGGCTCCCGCCGGACATCGAAAGCACCGACACGCCGTCCCTCCCCAAGCAAGCCCTCGAGGATGGCCGAATCCCCGGTCAGCGCTTCCGAGCCGTCTCCTCCGAGCCAATGCAGGGCCAGTATTCGCCAGAGCGAACGCATCGGCCTCCCCCTCCTCGGTTCATGGCGCCACTGTGTTGTGCGAGAAACCGGGCCGCAATATGGCGGTGTCGGGGCATTGTGCTATCACCAGCGACGACCACCGCCTCAGTTTCCGCGCCAGGGTATTGCCAATGGCATTGCTGTTCCGCTCCTCCGTCGATTCCGAAGCGCGCTGGAAGCCACAACTCGCCCGGCTGATGCCCGAGCTGGAGGTGCGGATATGGCCGGAGATGGGCGATCCGGCGGATATCGATTACGCGCTGGTCTGGCGCCCCGAGCCCGGTCTGTTGTCCTCGTTGCCGAACTTGAAGCTGATCCTCTCCCTCGGTGCCGGGGTCGACCACATCCTCACCGACCCTTATTTGCCGCGCGGCGTGCCGATCGTCCGCCTCGTCGATCCGTACATGACAGACGCGATGAGCGAATACATCGTTCTTCAGGTGCTGCGGCTGCACCGGCAGGACCTCGATTACCGCACCCAGCAGGCAGAAGGGGTCTGGCTGGAGCTCGATCAGAAGAACGCCGGCGAGCGCGTTGTCGGCATTCTCGGTTTTGGCGAGCTCGGACAGGACGCCGCCCGCAAGCTCAAGGGGTTGGGCTTCGATGTCGCGCTATGGGGACGGCGGCAGAGAAACTTTGACGGGCTGCGCGGCTATGCCGGCAGCGCGGGCCTGCCTCTTCTGCTGGGCCGAAGCGAGATCCTCGTCTGCCTCTTGCCGCTGACCGCCGAGACGGAAGGGATATTGAACGCGAGCACACTTGCCATGCTGCCGAAAGGGGCGGCGCTGATCAACGCCGCGCGGGGCAGCCATCTGGTCGAAGAGGATCTGCTCGCGGCCCTCGCGTCGGGCCGGCTCTCGGCCGCCGTGCTCGACGTCTTCCGTGACGAGCCGCTGCCCGCCGGCCATCCCTTCTGGCACCACCCGCGCATCGTCGTGACGCCGCACATCGCCGCCGCAACCCACCCCCCGACCGCCGCCTCGATCATCCTCGACAACATCCGCCGCTTCGAAGCGGGCCGCCCGCTCCTCAACCGGGTCGACCCGGCCCAAGGGTATTGAGGAATTGACAGCGAACCGACGCTTAGCTAACTACACGACTAAGCTGAGGTGTCCGATGGAAGACATCATTTCGATCCACGCCGCCAAGACCCATCTCTCGCAACTCATCGCGCGGGTAGAGGCCGGAGAGGTCATTACGATCGCTCGCGGCAAAACTCCAGTTGCTAAGCTGGTTCCAATTGTCCGCAAGGGCAAACGAGAATTCGGGGCAATGCGGGGTAAGTTCAGTATCGGGCCGGAATTCTTCGAGCCGCTTCCAAACGACGAACTCGATCTGGGGGAGCGATAGCGAGTGCGGCTGTTATTGGACACGCACGCGTTGATCTGGTGGCTTCTCGGCGATCCTGCGCTATCTCGGAATGCGGTGGCCGGTATCGCCGATGACGACAACGGGGTGTTCATCAGCGCAGTGTCCGCTTGGGAGATTTCTACGAAATATCGAAGGCTGCCTGCGGCAGCTATGTTCGCCGCTGATGTCGCCGGGGCGGCGGCAAGTCAAGGTTTTGACGAGTTGCCGATCAACCTCCAGCACGGACAACTAGCCGGCAGTCTGCCCGGTCCGCACCGTGACCCGTTCGACCGGATGCTGGCAGCGCAGGCACTGCTGGCGGGCCTCGTGCTCGTCTCGAACGAGACGGTGTTCGACCGGTATGGTGTCCGTCGATTGTGGTAAGCCTGATCGAGCCTTTGGGCGAGTGGGCGTGGACGAACCAATACCGCGATCCAACATTTCGCAAGACGCGAGGATCAGGCTCGCGGGGATGACCAGTCGTAAACCCGCTGGAGCGTCTCACCCATAAGCGCGGCCCGGTCGCCGTCGGACAGACGGTCGGTGACGCGAAACGCCTCGACCCCCTGCTCGTAAGTCAACAATCCGACCGCGCGCGTCCAGTCGGTGCCCCACATGCAGCGATCGAAGCCAAAGGCGTCGAATATGCGGGCGAGCGGATCCCAGATGTCTTTGTAGGGGAACGGTTCGTGCGACAAGGTGCAGGCGCCGCTGATCTTGATCGCGATGTTGTCATGAGCGGCCAGCGCCAGATGGACGCTACGTTGGAGAGTCCCGATGTTAAGAGCAGCACCCACAGCCCGACCCAAATGGATGTTCGTCACCTTCTGCAAAAGTCCGGATCAGGCATCTCGCGGGCTCAAGCGCTCGACGACTTATGCTTTCAGCCGTCCGAGCTCCTTTAGTCGCGGCGGAGGCGGCGCAAGGTGAAGGTTTCGAACGGGGCCAGCTGACCGTTTGGCCCCACCACGTCGTAGTAGGTGACCTTGATCGTGGTGAAACCGCCGCGATCCGACCCCGGATCGACGGTGAATGCCGCAAAGCCGTAGGAGTGCGCAGCGTTTCGTACCGCCGACCAGGGCGCTTCTTCCTTCACGTAGACCGGCGGACGCTTGCCTGTTTTCGGATCGGGTGCGCCGACGGCGGTGATCACTCGGCACTGCGGCGGATCGAAGAACAGCGTGTTCGACGGGACGGACGTCCCGCCGCCGCCGATGACCATGTGCACCGTTCCGTTGCTGGTGTCGATCACATCGGTGGCGGTTGCCGCGGCGACCGGCGTCAGGGTAGCGTTCGATTCCTGGCCGCGGATCGGATGTGAGCGCTCATAATGGTGCTCGTGTCCACACACCACCAGGTCGACGCCGTACTGGTCGAACAACGGCACCCATTCCTCGCGGATCCCGAGGTCCGCGCCATTGAATTTGTCAGCTGTCGAGACGGCGACCTGATGCATGCACACGATGATCCAGTCGACACTGCGATCACTGCGGGAAACCGACAATTCCTTTTCCAACCAGGCCTTCTGAGCGCCCTCGGAATAGCCCCTCACATAAGAGTTGCCGCCGTCCTGGTACGTGACGTCGTCGTTGGCGATGCTCAGCACTCGCACAGAGCCGGCTGTGAAGGCGTACCAAAGCCCGCGCGTCACATCCGTCTGGCCGGCTGACTCGGGCACCGAGAAGTAGGTCTGATAGGCCTGATACCCGATCGGTCCGTTGCCCAGCTCGTTCTCGTGGTTGCCGGCCGAGGGCATCCAAGGACGTTTGCGGGCGCTGCGGCTGTTGTTCTCCCAGAAATCCCACCAGGTACGAACCCGATCGTTGGCGATATTGGCGTAACAGAGATCGCCGTTGAAAAGGTGGAACAGCGGCTGCAGCCGCTCCACGCCGAGAGTGGTGTCGCCAGCCGCCGGCGAGCCGAGGTTGTCATTCACATACGGGGGATTCGGGATCGTCACACCCTCGGGCGGTACATACTTCTTGCCCAGGGTCGGCGTGCCCTGATCGCCGAAGCTGGTGAAAGTAAACTGCGCCCGACCGCGCGGGGAGGTCCGAAAGGTGCCGAACTCGGGCTCGGCGCCGGCGTGGGATGCCGCGTACAGATAAGCCGAGTCGGCTTGCAGTCGATCGATCTTCGCATGATAGGCGTAGACAACCTGGCCGGACTTTGCATCGGTGTAGCTGGCCTCTTTGGCCTCGACCACTCGCTCGAGCGCACCATCGAGATTCCCGACCACGACACGCGGGCTGCGGACGGATTGCAGCGTGTGCCAGGACACGACCATCTCCGACGATGCATCCGAGCCGAACTGCAGATGCAGTCCGGCGACTGGAGGTGTCGCCATCGGATCCGGTGATCGGGGAGTGGCAAGTGAGGTCTGAGTACTTCCGGTGCCAATGAGAGACGCCGCCACCGCGGCACCTCCTGCAATGCCTGCGGCAGCGAGCAGCTTGCGGCGACTGAGCTCGAGGCTGAATCCGGTGTCCTGTGCGGTCATGGCGGCCCCCTTTGCCAAGCTGCGTCAAGGATAAGCTCGATCGCCGGACCGGACTAATTCTTTGCTGACCGGGTTACGTCCGCGAAGCCTGTTATCAACATTGCTGGTCGCGCCGGCGTCCCGGCGCTTCCCACCCCCCTCCTCCGCAAGGCTGTCCGGGGAACTGAACTCGATTGCACGGCTGGCGTCGCGCTCAACCAAAATTATGCGCGCGGACACGAGCCCCTCTCCGCCCTTCAGGGGGGAGAGGGTGGGGCCCGACCCGCAGGGTTGGGAGGGTGAGGTGGGCGGCGCCACAAACCGGCTCGTCGGCCCCCCTCACCCTACCCTCTCCCCCCGGCCAGCGGGGGGAGAGGAGTAAAGGACGCGTCGTCAGAGCCACGCTGCGGCGGCAAATCTTCGAATACCCGGTCCTTACACTTTCCCCGGACAGCCCTGCCTCCTACGGGGGCGCTTTCTTCGCCGTCATATTATACGCTACCTAAACCGGAACAATTTGGAGTGGGTGGCGCACCCTTGATCGAAATCTGCTCCAATGCCTTTCCACCCTACCTCTCCGCGGCCGGGATTATGCGGGCCAGGCCGATGAACTTTTCGGGATCCTGCGGCTCGTTGTTGACCAGGACCTCATAGTGTACGTGGGGCCCGGAACTGCGGCCGGAGCTGCCGAGAAACCCGATCTGCTCATGCTCGGCGACCGTTTGCCCGACCGAGACGATATAGCGGTGGAGATGGGCATAAAGGGTGGCGATGCCGTTTCCGTGATCGATCTCGACCACTTTGCCGTAGTCGCTGCGATAACCGGCGTAGGTCACCGTCCCCGCTGCGGTGGCATGAACCGGGGACATGTAGGGCGCCGACAAATCGATCCCAGTATGAAAAGCCGAGCGGTGAGTGAACGGATCGTGCCGTGGGCCGAACCGGCTCTCGAGCTGAAAATAATCGAGCGGCACTGCCAACGGCAGCGATTTCATCAAGCTGCGGAGCTCTTCCATCTTGTCCGGTGTCATCGCGTCCGGCGGATCGGCTTTCGGCGGCGCCACAAAGGGACCGCCTCGGCCGCCGCGGTCTTGGGCCAGTTGCGGGAACAGACGGTCGACATTCAGACCGGTCGAGGCGAGCAAGCGCCGAACTTCCGCGACGGCTTGGCGGGCGAGGTCTGCAACGCTTGGCGACTGGGCTTCCGGTTCCGGCGGCGCATCGGAAATCAGCTTTTCTGCCTGTGGTAGACCGACAGCCGATTGAGAGGGCTCCGGTTCGATCAGTTCTGCCAAG
The DNA here is from genome assembly GCA_963812675.1 of uncultured Alphaproteobacteria bacterium. Lineage (GTDB taxonomy): Bacteria > Pseudomonadota > Alphaproteobacteria > ATCC43930 > CGMCC-115725 > AP-15. The sequence continues at coordinate 114,336 of CAWEWR010000021.1, forward strand.
CGGAAAACGCCCGTCCATTTCTGCCGGTGTCCGAAGTCGAGCCGCGACTGTTTTTGCTCAAGTTCGGCGATCCGAGCCCGCAATCGATCTCTCTCGCCGAGGGCTCGGTCCAGATCGGCGGTCGCCTGCCTCAATCGTTTTATCGTCGCATCGAACCTGCCATTCGATTGCCCTTGCCCGGCACGATAGGTGTCGATTTTGCTCAGACGTGCGGCAAGGGTAGCGCGCTGGGCTTCGACCTGGCGAAGTTCGCGTCTGGCCTGCTCGAGCGCCTGGGTCAGCTGACTGATCCTGCCGGCCGCCTCATCCAAACCGGGCGGCTGCGGCGCTCCGCTGCGTGCATCCTCCAGCGCCTGTTGGCGATCGCGGGTGGCGAGAGCAAGCTTATCGCGCAGGCTCGCGACTTCGTCCTGCAGATCGGCGTTCGCCGTTTCCGCCCGGACCACCGCCGCTTGCTTGTCGGCTACGGCACGCTCATAGCCGGACCGGCCGACTATGAAATAACAAACCGCGACGGCAAACGCGACGACGGCCGATGCTGCCGCGACCTGCACGGCCGGCGGCAAAAAAATCTGCGCCGACCGGCGGCCCGTCCGCAAATTGATGCAAATTTCGGGGAAGAGCCTGCTCCCCCGGCCCGGTGTTTCGGCGATCATTGCCCCCATCCCCCAATACCGCCGAACCGTGGGTGTCCAATGACAGAGCCAAGGGACCAGGTCGCGGCAAGGTCAGGTCAAGCGCGCGTCAGCGGCTTGCGACCCGCCCACCCTAGGGGGCCGATTACCGTATTGCAACAATCAATCGTTAATTTCGCCCACTGGAGCGCTGTTAACCTTATATTGGCAAGTCTAAACGAAATGCTGTGGCTAAGCTCGGCGCGCATTTGTAAAGCCCTGTCTAATCACAGGAGCGTGCGCAATGGTTTCATACTGTAGATGATTTGCACGGTTAGCGCGTTCGCTGCGCGTTCTTGCGGCGAAGGCTCGGCTCGTCAGGCGTGGAGGCGCATCTCGGCGCCTTGGTCGGCCTGCGGCGCAAATTGGGTGCGGTAGTATTCCGAGAAGATACCATCCCGGCGCAGCAGCTCGGGTAAGGTTCCCTCCTCGGCGATAGCGCCGTCGCGCAACACGATGATGCGGTCGCAACGCCGCACTGTCGACAGCCGGTGGGCGATGATGAAAGTCGTCCGCGCCGCCACGAGCCGTTCGATCCCGGCCATCACCAGCGCCTCGGTCGCGACATCGAGCGCCGAGGTCGGCTCGTCCAAGATCAGAATCGGGGCGTCGCGCAGCAGCGCGCGGGCAATCGTGATCCGCTGCTTTTCCCCTTCGGAAAACATCACCCCGGATTCGCCGATGACTGTGTTGTATCCCTCCGGGAGCGAGGCGATGAAATCGTGGATCCGCGCCAGCCGAGCCGCCTTTTCGATCTCTGCATCGGGCGCGCCAGGCCGCCCATAGGCGATATTGTCGCGCACCGAAAGCGGGAAGATCAGCGGCGGTTGCAGGACCATGGAGATCTGGCTGCGCAGCGATTTGAGCTTGTATTCGCGCAGATCGATGCCGTCGATCTCGACCACTCCGGCCGATGGATCGAAAAACCGCGGCAGCAGCCCGAGAAGGGTCGACTTCCCGGCGCCGGTCGGGCCGATTACGGCGATTTTGGCGCCGGCCGGCACGCGGATCTCGATGCCGTTCAGCACCGGTGTCTCCGGCCGGTAGCGAAACGAGACATTACGCCAGGCGACGTCGCCGCGCGCTCCCTGCGGGGGAAAGCTGCGGTTCCCGTCTTTGAGATCAGCCTCCGTGTCGAGGACATCGAAGACCCGGCGCGCCCCGACCCGGGCGCCGGCGATCAGCCCCCAGCTCTGGGTGATCTGATTGATCGGCGCATAGAGCTGGGCGAGATAGGAGATGAACACGATCAGCTGACCGACCGACAGCCGCCCCGACATGACGGCGCGCGCCCCGGCATAGACGACGAGCGCTGTGCCGCCGGCGATCACGAGGTTGACCGCCCCCGAATACAGCGTCTGCCAGCTGTAGAGCCGCAGGGTTGCCCGCAGGCTCTCCCCGCTTGCGCCCATGAAGCGCCGATGCTCCTCGTCCTCCTTGGTGAAGGCCTGGACCAGCTTGATCGACGACATCGCCCACTGCACGACCGAATAGACGCGGCTTTCGGTATTGCGGACCTCGGTTGCGACATCGACGATCTTTCGGTTGAAGCCGAAAATCAGCGCAAAGAGCAAAGGGACGACTGTCAGCGACAGCAGGGTCAATGTCGGATCGAGCGGCAGCAGAACGACCAGCATGCCGCCGAGCAGCACGGCGGCCGACAGGATCGGCAGCACGCCGTTCATGATCATCGTCTGGACGGCAAAGCTGTCTGCGGTGATCCGATACAGCAGATCGCCGACCCGCTGCCGGCTGTGAAAGGCAAGCGACAGCCGCTGCAGGTGAGCGTAGAGGGCGCCGCGCAAATCGTTGACCATCCGCTGCCCGACGCCGATCGTAGTATAGTTATGCAGCAGCGTCAGCGCTCCGGCGCCCAAATGCACGATTATGATGCCGAGGCACGCGAGGAGCAGCAGCATGCTCGGCGGTGACGGCGCCAACGCGGCAATCGGGAACGGCTTGCCGCCGAGCACATTGTCGATGACGATCTGCAGCGGCCATGGCTTCAACAGCTCGAAGCCCGCCATCAGGAAGACCTGCGCAAGCGCCCAGGCAACCCGCCACCAATAGGGCCGCAGATAAGGCAGGATTTTGGTCAGCAAGATTAGACCGTGCGGGGAGCACGGATCGGCAAGGCGGCTCTTGCCACCGGCTCGACCGGGATCAACGGCGCCGGTTTGGCGACAGCCTCGATGATACGGTGCATCAGTCTGCCAAAACCGACGAGCTGACAAACCATCGCCGCGGAGCTAATCAGCCCGGCGGCGCCGATCGCAGCCGCCGTCAGCGGCCAGCCGAGGATCAACGCGAATGCCGTCAGCGCAGCGCAGCTGCGCAGCAGAAACGATGCGAAACGCGAAAAGCGCATCGCACAGCGCACCCGCAACAGCCGCTTTGCGCCACCGTGGTTCTCGGTGCAGATAAGGACCAATGCGCGGCTGCACAGGCCGCGCGAGATCTTCAGATCCCAATTGCTCCAACCGGTGTCCGGCACGACGAAATATTTCTGCGGCACGAGGAACTCCATCAATCCGCCGATCAGCGCCTCCTTCTCGGTGCCGGCTTCGCTCCAATAGGAGAGATGGAAGGCGCGGGCACCCCAGCAGATGCGGGCGCGCTGTTCGGTTGGCGCCAGGCCGATATGGTCCTGGGTGCGCATCTCCCTGAGGCGCCATTTGATGCGCTCCCACCCACGCAGCAGCGGGCCGAGATAAATCAACAGAGCGACCAGGCATCGGGCTTTCAAACCTATAAACCGCTTGTCGATCGGCGCCTTGCGGGCGCCATTGACGCACATGACCCAGGTGACGAGGAGGGGAACGGTCAGCAACCACCACCACCCGCCGCCGACAATTCCCCCCAAGGCGAGCGGCAATGCGGCGGCGCTCCATTCGAAACTCAACGGCAGGAACGCAGTCAGGGAGGAGGGCGGTTCGTACAGTGTCTGAAACAGACCGCGCCCGAAGACCCCCGAATAGATGACCGGGCGGCGCGACAGCAGCAGCGCGGTGGAGAGGTCGCCATAGATGCGGCCGAGCCATTTAGCCTGCCCGAACAGGTTGAAGCGAAACGGGTGCTTCGAATAGACGAGCGCCTCGGCTTTGCCGTAACCGCGCTGCTGGGCGCAATAAGCAGCCAGGGTATTCCGGCGGAAATGCCAAACCACAGCGGCGGGGCTGAACCCGATCGTGTAGCCCGCGTCCTGGAAACGCCAGCAGATGTCGACATCGTCGCCGGCGGCGCGATAAATCGGATCAAACCCGCCGAGCTCCAGCAGCACATCGCGCCGGAATGCCATGTTGCAGCCCGCGATGTGCTCGGCGACTTCATCGCTGATCAGCACATGGGTCGGACCGCCTGGGGCGACGGCGACGGCGGCGGGGACCAGATTGTCCTCGGGCGGCGGGAAATTCGGCCCGCCGCAGGCAACCAGATAGCCCGCTTCCATCTTGGCAACGAGGTAAGTCAGCCAGTCGGGGTCGGCCACGCAGTCGCTGTCGGTGTAAGCCACGATCTCTCCGGTCGCCGCCTCCGCCCCGACATTGCGGGCGGCACTCAAACCTTTATTGGGCTGACTGATAATGCGGCAATACTCGTGGTTCTCAGCGATCTCCAAGGTTCGGTCGCGCGAGCCGTCATTGACGACGATGACCTCATAGTCCGGGTAGTTGAGCACCGCGAGCGACGCCAAGCAGCGATCCATCGTCCGCTCGGCATTGTAGGCGCAGACGACGACCGAGACCCGGGGGTAACGCCGCAACGGCGGCGGCAATATGCCGGTGTATTGGCGCACCACCTCGTCGAACGACGGTTTCGGCCGGCGATCTCGGTCGACCAGACCAAAGGCCCAATTCTCGACCAGATGACCGCCAGTGAACCATTCGTCGGTCCACGCGAAAATGAAGGTGCCCGCGACACCGGCCTCGAAGGCGGTGTGCACCTGCCAAGACAGGACGCGCCGTTGTTCCTCCTCTCCCTCGCCGAACGAATCTACACCGAATTCGGTCAGCACCAGCGGCTGGTCGAGGGCGACATTGTGCAGCCTCGCGATGTATCGGCGGAAGGCGGGCTGGTCGTGCAGATAGACGTTGAAGCAGACGAAATCGGTGAAATCGACGGTTAAATATTCGGTGGACGGGTAATTGGCGTAGCTGACGAGCGCCTCCGGATGCTCGGCTTTGACGCGGGCGACTAGGCTTCGGAGAAAGCAGCGCACGCCGTCGGCACCGTGCCAGCGCACCACATCGGGTGGAATCTCATTGCCGATCAGATAGGCGAAGACTGCCGGATGACGACAGCAAGCGCGGACGCCGGCCACCACTGCCTCGCAGATCTGCTGCTTAATTGCCGGGCTGTCGAGAAAGGCGATGTGCTGCGACCACGGTAGTCCGATCAGGATCTTCAAACCGGCATGCTGCGCGGCGTCGAGCAGCCAGACCGGCGGCACCGTGAAGACCCGGACGGTGTTGATGCCGGCTTCGGCCATCAGCGCGAAATCGGTATCGACGACCGCGTATTCGGGGAACTGCGCTCCATGACTGCCCACAGGGAAAGGGCCGTAAGTAACGCCTTTCACGAAATGCTTTTTGTCGCCGCTGAAAAAGAACTTGCCCTGCACTCTGACCCGCGTTGAAGGGTCAGGCTTTGCTGCTGCCGCCGAAAGAGGCTGCTCCACAACCTCTTCGGTTTCGACCATTGTCATGACGGTAGCTCCAGGGATGCCTGCAGCGGCAGCCAACCCGCGAGCCGGGCGGCGCTCGCATAACGGGCGATCATGAATTTTGTTCCGCGCGTCCAGATTGCGCAGAAGCGTTCGCATGCCAAGCCAGAGCAGTGCGAACGATCGTGTCGAGATCCGAGACGCGGGCGCTCCACCCGAGCAGCTCGGCTGCAAGACCCGGGTCGGCAACCAGTACGGGCGGGTCGCCCGGCCTTCGTGCGGTTTCGCGGCACGGAATGGAATTTCCGATGACCGCCTCGGCAGTCCGGATCACCTCGCGCACCGAGTGACCCCGGCCGGTGCCGAGGTTGAGCGCCGCGCTCTGCCCCCCGGCGCCGAGATGTTCCAGTGCACGCAGATGCGCGTCGGCGAGATCCTGGACATGGATATAGTCGCGGATCGCCGTACCGTCCGGCGTCGGGTAATCGGTTCCATAGATCTCAATTTGCCGCCGCCTTCCCAGCGCCGCCTCCAGAACGAGCGGGACGAGATGCGTCTCGGGCTCGTGCCGTTCGCCGATCTCGCCTTCGGGATCGGCGCCCGCGGCATTGAAGTAACGCAGCGACACCCACCTCAGCCCGTAGGCCTCGCCATACCAGCGGAGCGCCCGCTCGATCGCCAGCTTGGTCTCGCCATAAGGGTTGACCGGCAGCTGGGGCATGGTCTCACGGATTGGCACTTGGGCGGGAGTGCCGTAGGTCGCGCAGGTCGAGGAAAAGACGATTTTGTCGACCCCAACCTCGCGCATCGCTTCGAGCAGCGCCAGGGATCCGCCGAGGTTATTGGCGTAATATAATGCCGGATCGCTGACCAATTCGCCGACATAGGCATAAGCCGCGAAGTGCATCACGGCCGAGACGCGATGCCGGTCGAGCGCCTCGGCGAGTTTGCCGCGTTCCGCAAGGTTGCCCTCGACCAAGGGCCCCCATCGCACCGCCGCGCGGTGACCGCGCGAGAGATTGTCGAAAACCACGGGTCGGTGTCCGGCCCGCGCCAATGCCTTGCAGGCGTGGCTGCCGATGTAACCGGCCCCACCCGTGACCAGAACCGCCTCTGACATGCTGGAGCTGCTTCGCCGACCCGTTGGTGAAGCCACAACGTAGCACGTGCTGCCTTTCTTCCTGGAAGTGGATTTTGCTGCGGCGCAACGACAGCCGGCAAGAGCAGTGGCGGAACGGCGCTCTGCACCGCGTGATCACGCGGGTGCAGCCCCTCCCCCCAAACGAGGAGAGGGGCCCTTGGTTCAGGGAGTGAAATGCTCAGCCAAATTGTCGAACCGAATTTCGTACTGCTCGCAGCGCCCGCTCCAAGCGACGAATTCGCCGGGCGTGGCGCGCAGCGACTTCTCGGTGTCCAGGAAGTAGGGAGTGGCGCACATCTGGTCGCTCACTACGGCGTTGACCTCTGGGTCGTAACGGTTGAACTCGGCAAATTCCGGCGGAATGTTGCCGGTGGGGATGACGGCGCTGGTGCTGAACGCGTCCTTGATCGGGATGTAAGGCGTGCAAGCGGCCGAGAGCAGCGCAGGAAGCGCGAGAACAAAAAACAGTCGCATGCCAGGTCGACCGCTGGTTGGATTTGCAAATTGTGCCCGCTTGGCGCCGCGAGCGCAAGGCCAGGTCAAAGCGCCCTTTGGTCAATCGGAGGACGGGCTGATCTCCTGCGCCTCGCGGGCGGGACGCCGCCGTCCGGCACCCCGGCCGCCTTCAAGGCGGCCTGCTGGCGGGCGGCCAGTGCGGCCTCGTCGAAATCCTCGATCAGCTCGTGGAACAGCCGGTACCAGTTGATTTCCGCCTTCAGATGCAGAAAGACCGAGCCGAGCCCGATTGCGGCGCGGTCCATGAACACGAATTCGCGCGGCGGCCGGACGCCGCCGAGCCGGCGAATGTCGCTGTGCACGCTCTCGGCGACTGCAGCGCCGTAGACGCCGCTCGCCTTTTCCTGAATCAGCCGCGCGCGGTCTTCCAGCAGCGGGCCGTAGACGAACAACGCCCAGCGGTTCAGCACGTCGATAACCTCGTTCGACAAATTGCCAAAGCCCCAGCTCCGATAGGCGTGCACGGCGAGATCACGGTCGCCGCGCTGCAGCGCGTGGTAGAGATCGATGACGCCGCGGACGAAAGACGCGCGAAAGACTCGGACGCAGCCGAAATCCAGGAGATTGACGGTGCTGTCCGGAGCCACCGTGTAATTACCGAGATGCGGGTCGCCGTGGATTACACCGTAGTAGTAGAATGGTACGTACCAAATCCGGAACATGCGCAGTGCGATCGCGTTGCGCTCCTCGAATGGAGCTTTCGCGCTGTCCAAGATCGGCGCACCGTCGAGCCAGGTCATCGTCAACAGGCGACGGGTCGAGAGTTCGGGGATCGGCACGGGAACGGCAACGCCGGGTTCGCCGCGCAGAATCTCACCATAGAGACGCATGTGCGCGGCCTCGCGCTGGTAATCGAGCTCCTCGCGCAGCCGGTCCGCGATCTCGGCATGAATTTCCGCGGTGGTGACCGCCCGGTCGTAGCGCTCGTAGATGCTCATCGCGAGCTTCAGCTGGCGCAGATCGGCTTCCACCGCCGACCCCATGTCGGGGTATTGCAATTTGCAGGCGAGCGGGGTTCCGTCGAGCGCGGTCGCCCGGTGCACCTGGCCCAGCGAAGCGGCGCGCGCTGCTGTTCTGTCGAACTCGCGAAACCGGCTGCGCCAGTCGGCGCCGAGCTCGCCGGCCATGCGCCGCCTGACAAACGGCCAGCCCATCGCCGGCGCGTTCGCCTGCAGCTGAACCAGCTCCTGAACATACTCCTTGGGCAGCGCGTCGGGTATCGTGGCGAGCAGCTGGGCCACTTTCATCAGCGGCCCCTTGATGCCGCCGAGAACCGCCTTCAGTTCGGCCGCGTGCCGGCCGCGATCGAGGTTGAGGCCGAGATAGCGCTCGCCGGCGAGCCGGGCCGCGAGCCCGCCCATCGCGGTCGAAACCTGGGCGTAGCGGCGCACGCGGCCGGTCAGCGAATTGTCGTCGGCCACGAAGGTAAGGGTTGGATTGACTGCAGGGCGCCCATCATCTCAACCGAGCTAAACCCTGCCGCCTTCGACGGCATGGCCTTCGGCGCGCCAGCGCAGCATGCCGCCGGCAAGATTGGCGACATCGCCAAAACCCGCTTCGCGCAGGATGACGGTTGCCTGTGCGGAGCGGCTGCCGGCGCGGCATACGGTGACGATCGGGCGATCGCGCGCCAGCTGCCCGGCCCGCTCGGCCAGCTCGCCCAGCGGGATCAAGACGGCGCCGCGAATATGCCCGAGCGGGCCGATAAATTCCTCGGGCTCGCGCACGTCGAGGATCTGGACCGCCGGTGCGTGCTCTTCGAGCCCATGCGGATCGATTTCCCAGATCCCGGCGAACGAGTATCTGAGCGCCGCCCAATTCGGCTCCGCCGTCATCCCGACGCCGATTTCGGGGCGTCCGCATTTCAGATTGGCGGGCACTGCCACATCGAGTTTTTTCGGGTGGGCCAGGCGCAGGTTTTTCATGTAGCCGGTAAAATCGCCCTCGCCGATTTCGCCCCCCAAGCGCGGGTTGAACCGCCTCTCCTCGCGGACGCTGGTGACCGTCAATCCGCGATAATCGTGGGCGGGATAGAGCAAACATGAATCCGGCAAGGTGAAGATCTGTTCGTGGATCGAGCGGTACATCGCGTGCGGGTCACCTTGCTGGAAATCGGTCCGCCCGGTGCCTCTGACAAACAGACAATCTCCGGTGAACGCCATGCTGCGGTCGTCGAGCACATAGGTCAGGCAGCCATTGGTATGGCCGGGGGTCTGACGCACCTGGAGATTGCGATCGCCAAACGCGACCACATCGTCCTGCGCCAGATAGCGGTCGGCGCCCTCGGCGCCGCTGTCGGCCGCCAGCGCAATCCGGCATCCGGTCCGCTGTTTCAGCAGCCATGCGCCGGTCACGTGATCGGCATGCAAGTGCGTTTCAAGGGCATAGGTGAGGCGCAGGCCGAGCTCTTCGATCAACGCCGCGTCGCGTCGCACCTGCTCGAACACCGGATCGATGATGACCGCCGCTCCGTTGCCGCCATCGGCAAGGATGTAGGTGTAGGTGGAGGACGGCGGATCGAACAGCTGCCGGAAAACCAACATCGCGAAGCTCCGATGATAATCGCAGCTTATGGTACTCTCGCAGACCGGGAACCGGGAGAGCCGTCTTGGTCGAAATCGTCGTTAACCCGATCACGGGGCAAGATCGGGACCGTTGGACCGAGCTGTGGCGCGGCTATCTCGATTTTTACGAGACCCGGCTGCCGCCGGAGATTTACGACCATACCTGGCAGCGGCTGATCGCCGCGGACGGCCCGATCCGCGGTCTGGGAGCCCGCCTCGGCGGCGCAACTGCGCCGCTTGTCGGGATCGCCCACTACCTTTTTCACCCCCACGCCTGGACGACCAAGGAGGTCTGTTACCTGCAGGATCTCTTTGTCGAACCCGCCGCCCGGCGCGGCGGCGTAGGCCGCAGGCTGATCGAGGCGGTTGCCGCAGCCGCCCGCGAGCGCGGCTGCCACCGGCTCTATTGGACGACGAAGGAGGACAACGCCGCCGCGCGCTCCCTCTACGACCGAATCGCCCAGTTCAACGGCTTTATCCGCTACGACTACACGCTGGACTAGGTCTAGCCGCGGCGCGTTGTCACCGTGGCCCTATGGGGCTATTTTCCTGGGATTCGCGGCCCTCGCCGCTTTTAACCTCGGGAGTGATTCCGTTGACGTCGTTCCTCCCGCCTCTTGCCCCTTATCCGCAGACGCGGCTGCGGCGCAACCGCCGCGATGCTTGGTCCCGCAGGCTGGTCGCCGAGACGGTGCTGACCGCGGGCGACCTGATCTGGCCGGTCTTTGTCCATGACGAAGACCACCGCGCGGCGATCCCGTCGATGCCGGACGTGTTCCGCTTGCCGATCCCGGCGCTCGTCGATGCGGCCGGGGAGGCAGCCGAGCTCGGCATCCCGACGATCGCCGTGTTCCCGGCGATGCCGGACGCCCTCAAGGACGCGGAAGGCAGCAACGCGGTCGATCCCGGCAACCTGGTCTGCCGCGCGGTGGCGGCGTTGAAGCAGGCCCTGCCGGAACTCGGCGTGCTGTGCGACGTGGCGCTCGACCCGTTTACCTCGCACGGGCATGACGGGGTCATTCGCGACGGATATGTCGAGAATGACGAAACGGTCGAGATCCTGCAGCGGCAGGCGGTCGTTCAGGCCCGCGCCGGCTGCGACATCATCGCACCCTCCGACATGATGGACGGCCGCGTCGGTGCGGTGCGCCAGGCGCTCGACGAAGCCGGGTTTGCGCGAGTCCGCATCATGTCCTATGCGGCCAAGTATGCTTCGGCCTTTTACGGCCCATTCCGCGACGCGATCGGTTCCAAGACGGCCCTCGGCAGCGCCGACAAGCGCACCTACCAGATGGACCCGGCAAACGGCGACGAGGCGTTGCGCGAAGTCGCGCTCGACCTGCAGGAGGGCGCCGATATGGTGATGGTCAAGCCCGGCATGCCCTATCTCGACGTGGTCCGGCGCGTCAAGGAGGCATTCCGCGTGCCGACTTACGCTTATCAGGTGAGCGGCGAGTATGCGATGTTGCACGCCGCCTCGCAAAACGGCTGGCTCGACGGCGAGCGGGCGGTAATGGAGAGCTTGATCGGCTTCAAGCGTGCCGGCGCCGACGGCGTCCTGACCTATGCTGCGGTCGAGGCGGCGCGGCGCTTGAAGCTCGGCTGAGACTGACGGCACCGGGTTGGCGCACGGCGAAAACCCGTCTGGGCAGAACAGGGAAGGATAGAAGAATGTCTAATAACGAAATTCTCACGCGCCAACGTCTACTCGAATGGAGCGTGGCCGGCTCGGGGGTGATCCTGGCACCGGCGCCTTGGCGGGCCGCTTTGGGCGCGGCCAAGCCTTACAAGATCGGCACCGTCCAATGCCTTTCGGGCGCCGCCGCCGCAATCGGTAAGACGGCGCTGGTCGGGGTTCAGATGGCCGTCGACCGGATCAACAAAGCCGGTGGCATCAATGGCCGGCCCATCGAGCTCATCGTCGCGGACGACGAGTTGAAACCCGATGTCGGACGGCGCAAAGTGGAGAAGCTGATCGTCGACGATAACATCGATCTCCATGTCGGCGGTATCCTCTCGAACATTTGCCTGGCGTGCATGCCGGTTTGGGAGGAGCACGGTATCGTCAACATCATCGGCGTGTGCCTGGACACGACGATTACCACCAGCAAGTGCAGCCGCTATACGTTTCGCCCGTTCGACTATGCCCCGGCCCAGGCGGTTGCGTTCGCCCCGTACATGGTCAACAAGCTCGGCAAGAGGTGGCATATTGCCTACGCCGATTACGCTTGGGGGCAGTCGACCCGTGATGCTTATGCAGAGCAGATCAAGAAGGCCGGCGGTTCCGTCGTCGGCACCACCGGTATTCCGATCGGCACGGCCGACATGACGCCGTTTCTGTCGAAGATCTCCGGCGATTTCGACGGGCTGTTCGGCATCTTCTTTGGCAAGGACGGGGTGACGATCGGCAACCAGGCCTATGATCTCGGCTTGACCAAGAAATACAAATGGGCCGGGGATGGAGCGATTTCCGAGTCGACGAACCTTCCCGCTCTCGGCAACAAGATCGAGGGGTTTGTCGGAATCAACCGGTACCTTCCGGTATTCGACCCGCCGCTCGACACAGCAGCGCACAAGAAGTTTTTTGACGACGCCGTGGTTCGCCTCAAGGAGATCGACCCGTCCGGTCCACTTCCCGACCGCTACGTGCAGTCGAACTTCGAGTCGGTCAACGCCGTCAAGATAGCGATGGAGAAGTCAGGGTTTCAAACCCGCGCCGACGCGCCAAAGCTGATCGCAGCCCTGGAGGGGCTGGAGATGAAAGAGAGCGACGACTTCCCGCAAGGCGACAAGACGCTGCGCATGGAGGATCATCAGGCCTTTCTCCGCGAGTTCGTTTACGACATCCAGGACGGCAAGCCCCATATCCTCGAGACCGTCCCGAAAGAGAGGACGATTTTCCCGCCGGCGTGCAAATTCGGTTCCGCGTGAGAGCCTAAATCGTCTGGACGACCAGAAATCTGCGAGGAGGGAGAATGGCCCGGTTCACCGTCAACGGTAAGGCTTACGACATTGATGTCGACCCTACGACGCCCCTGCTTTGGGTATTGCGGGAGCAGATTGGGCTGACCGGCACCAAATATGGCTGCGGCATTGCGCAATGCGGCGCTTGCACCGTGCATGTCGACGGCATGGCGGTCCGCTCGTGCTCCCTGTCGGCGAGCGACGCGGAGGGCAAGCAGATCACGACGATCGAAGGGCTTGCGCAAAACGGTGTTCTGCATCCGGTGCAGCAGGCCTGGCTCGATCATGATGTGCCGCAGTGCGGTTACTGCCAAAGCGGAATGATCATGGCGGTGGCCGCCCTTCTGAAGGAAAAACCGCAACCCACCGACGCCGACATCGACGGCGCCGTAACCAATATCTGCCGCTGCGGCACCTTCCAGGAGGTGCGCGCGGCAATTCACGCCGTCGCCAGCGCGTGAGGAGGGAAGACGCGATGAATGATCTTCCGCAAATAAACCGGCGTTCCTTCGTCATCGGCACCGCCGCGGTCGGCAGCGGGCTCGCGCTCGGGCTCGCGCTCCCCTTCGGTCGGGCCCAGGCGGCTACCGGCGGGCCGGAAGTGAATGCGTGGGTCGTGGTCCGGCCGGACGAGACCGTGGTCATTCGGGTCGCCAGGTCGGAAATGGGCCAGGGGACAATCACCGGGCTTGCGCAGCTCGTCGCCGAGGAGCTCGACTGCGACTGGTCGAAAGTCACCGTCGAATATCCGACGCCCGGCCAGAATGTCGCCCGCGAACGGGTGTGGGGCAACATGTCGACCGGCGGCAGCCGCGGCATCCGCGATTCGCAGGAACTCGTTCGCAAAGGAGGCGCCGCGGCTCGCCTGATGTTGATCCAGGCCGCGGCCGACGCTTGGAATGTGCCGGCTGCGGAGTGTGGCGCGGTTGGCGGCGTGATCACGCACAAGTCTTCCGGTCGCACGACCACCTTCGGCAAGGTGGCGGAGGCCGCCGGCAAGCTCGATCCGCCGAAAGAAATACAACTCAAGGATCCGAAGGACTGGAAGATCGCCGGGAAGCCGCTGAAGCGGCTCGACACCATGGACAAGCTCACCGGCAAGCTGACCTATGGCATCAACGTCAAGCTGCCGGGAATGCTCAACGCTGCGATCAAGGACTGTCCGGTTTTCGGCGGCAAAGTGAAAAGCTTCGACGCCGGCAAGGTCGCCGGCATGCGTGGGGTGAAAAAGGTCGTGCCGGTCGGCGATTCCGCGATTGCCGTTGTCGCGGACACCTGGTGGCAAGCCAAGACCGCGCTCGATGCCCTCCCGATCGTGTGGGACGAGGGCGAAAACGCCAAGGTTTCGAGCGCGTCGATCGCCGAATGGCTGAAGGCCGGCCTCGACGCTGAAGAGGCCTTTGTCGGCAATCAGAACGGTGATGCTAAAGCGGCTCTCGCGGACGCGGCAAAAAAGGTCGATGCGGTCTACTCGTATCCCTACCAGAACCACGCGACGATGGAGCCGATGAACGCGACCGCGCTCTATGCCGCGGATAAATGCGAGGTCTGGTGTCCCACACAGAACGGCGAAACCGCCCTCGCAGCGGTCATCGAGGCGTCGGGCCTGCCGGGCGCCAAATGCGACGTCCACAAACTCACCCTTGGCGGTGGTTTCGGCCGGCGCATTTTCACCGATTTCGTGCGTCAGACCGTGGCGATTGCGAAGGAGATGCCGGGCACCCCGGTAAAGCTGTTGTGGTCACGCGAAGAGGACATGACGCATGGGCACTATCATCCGGTGACGCAGGCAAAGATGGTCGGCGGCCTCGATGCGAGCGGAAATCTGACCGCGCTGCATATGCGGATCTCGGGCCAGTCGATCCTCGCCTCGGTGTTTCCGCAGAATCTGCAAAACGGGCGCGATCCGGCGACGTTCCAGGGCCTCAATCCGAGCGGGGCGGAAACGGCGATCGGCTATACGATCCCGAACCTGCTGATCGACCATTCGATGCGCAACCCGCATGTTCCGCCGGGGTTCTGGCGCGGTGTGAACATCAATCACAATGCGATCTATCTCGAGTGCTTTATCGACGAGCTCGCCCATGCGGCCGGCCAAGATCCGGTCGCATTCCGCCGCAAGCTGATGGCGGCGCATCCCAAGCACCTCGCCGTGCTCAACGCGGCGGCCGACGGCATCGGATGGGAAAAGGCCGCGCCGCAGGGCATCCATCGCGGAATCGCGCAGATGATGGCGTTCGGCAGCTATGTCGCGGCGGCCGCCGAGATCTCCGTCACGGGCGAAAACAAGATCAAGATCCACCGCATCGTGGCAGCGACTGATCCCGGATATGCGGTCAACCCGGCGCAGATCGAGCGGCAGATCGCCGGCTCTTTCGTCTATGGCCTTTCCGCCTTGTTCTACCAGGAGTGCACGGTCAAGGGCGGGCGCATCGAGCAAGAGAACTTTGACACCTACGGATCGATGCGCATCGCCGATATGCCGAAGGTGGAATCGGTCATCATGCCGAGCGGCGGCTTTTGGGGCGGTGTTGGCGAACCGACGATCTGCGTCGCGGCGCCTGCGGTGCTCAACGCGTACTTCAACGCCACCGGCAAGCGAATCCGCTCGTTCCCGCTAAAGAACCACAACCTGTCGTTCGCGTGAACTCGCGAACGCAGGACCAGCTCACCAGGCTCATGGGCGACAGACGACACGATCCGACCGCGACGCGCCGCCAATTCCTGACGGTGGCGGGGAGCTTGATCGGCGCCGTCGCGGTTGCGCCGGCACAAGCGGCGCTGCCTGCTCCGGCCACCCTTGCGGCGGCGGCCATCGACGAGATCGTCGGCGATGCGCCGGTGCATCAAGGGAAGGTGAAGCTGGAGGTGCCGCCGCTTGTCGAGAACGGCAACGCGGTCCCGCTCACCGTCTCGGTCGACAGTCCTATGACGGAGAGGGAGCACGTCAAAAGCATCCATATCTTCAACGAAAAGAACCCGCAGCCCTACGTCGCGAGCTTCTATCTCGATCCGCGCACCGGCCGGGCGCAAGTCTCGACCCGGATCCGGCTCGCCGATTCGCAGAAGGTGACCGCGATTGCCCAGCTCAGCGATGATTCCTTCTGGTCCGACAATGTCGACGTGGTGGTGACCCTAGCTGCGTGCCTCGAGAACCCGCAAAAATGACCCATGCGCTCGTCAACGTGCCCGCAAAGGCCAAGCGCGGTGAAATAATCGAGATCAAGACCATGATCTCTCATCCGATGGAAACGGGCTACCGTCGCGACGAGGTGGGCAAGGTGATCCCGCGCGATATCATCAGCCGGTTCACTTGCACGTATAATGGCGTGGAAGTGTTCCGCGCCGATCTGTTCCCGGCCATTTCCGCGAACCCGTTCATCTCCTTTTTCACGCTCGCGGCAGAAAGCGGGGTGATCGCCTTCAATTGGACAGCGGATAACGGCGAGATCCATACTGAAACTGCAACAATCGCAGTCGATTGAGATCGACCGACGCTCCGCTCCGGGTCTCATAAGTGACGGTCGATCCGTCCTGGCAACAACCCCTCCCAGCCGCTGCGGCGGTCTCAGCCCCTCTTCTACGCACCGAGGACCTGACTATCCGCTTCGGCGGGCTGACCGCACTCAATCGGGTCAACTTCGAGGTCCGCCGCGACGAGATCCGCGCGATCATCGGACCGAACGGTGCGGGCAAAAGCACCTTCTTTAACTGCCTGACCGGCGTGCTGCGCCCGTCTTCTGGAAAAATCCTGTTCAACGGCGGGGAGATCACCGGGCTTTCTCCCGACCGCATTTCCCACCAGGGCATCGCCCGCTCCTATCAGATCACCAACATTCTTCCCAACGCCACCACACTCGAGAATGTCCGGATAGCCGCCCAGTCGCGCCGTCACGGCTGGAGCCTGTCGGCCCACCATCGCGCCTATCGCGACATCGTCGAGAAGGCCGAAACGGTATTGGCGTCGGTAGGTCTGTTGAGCAAAGCGAACGAGCTTGCTGCCAATCTCTCGCACGGCGAGCAGCGCAATCTCGAGGTCGGAATTGCCTTGGCGACCGAGCCCCAGCTGCTGTGTCTCGACGAGCCGACGGCGGGCATGAGCGCAGCCGAGACCCATGACACGATGGAACTGGTGCGCCGCATCGCCAAGGATCTGACGATCTTGATCGTCGAGCACGACATGCAAGTGGTCATGGAATTGGCGCAGCGGATCACCGTGCTCCATTACGGCGAGATCCTGGCCGAGGGGACACCCTCGGAGATCCAGCAGAACCCCCGAGTGCTCGAGGTTTATTTGAAGACATGAGCCCGGGCCCCCACACGGTCCAACCAATCGTCAAAGTCGAGGACATCCACACCTATTACGGCAAGAGCCATATCCTGCACGGCGTCTCGCTCGAAGTCGGAATAGGCGAGGTGGTGGGCCTCCTCGGGCGCAACGGGGTCGGCAAGAGCACGACCCTCAAGGCGATCATGGGGCTCGTCCATCCGAGCCAAGGCAGGGTGCTGTTCGAGGGTCGGCCGATCACCCATTTGCCGGCACACCGGCTGGCGCGGCTCGGGATCGGCTACGTTCCCGAAGATCGGCGAATATTTCCCCTGTTGTCGGTCACCGAAAATCTCCGCACCGGGCTCGATCGTCACGGCGTGAGCAAGGCTCGAAAGACGGAGCTGCTGGAAAAGGTTTACGGCTACTTCCCGGTGCTGGCCGAGCGCCGCAACCAGGCGGGTGGCACGCTCTCCGGTGGCGAGCAGCAAATGCTCGCCATTGCGCGCGCAATGATGCTGGAGCCGAAAATCATCCTGCTGGATGAGCCGACGGAGGGCTTGATGCCGCGGATGGTGGCGGAAATCCGGCAGATCATCGACATGCTCCACCGCGAGAATGTCGCCGTCCTGCTGGTCGAACAGAATGTGCCGCTGACCCTGGAGGCCGGCCAACGGATCTATATCATCGAGAAAGGCGTCGTTCGACACCACGCCATGGCGTCCGACCTTCGCGTCAACGACGCCGTCATCCATCAGTATCTGGGAGTGTAGCGTGGGCATTCCGATCGAGGAGATCCTGATCCAGACAGTCAACGGCATCGTCACCGGCATGATCTTGGCACTGGTGGCCTCTGGGCTGACCCTGATCTTTGGCATCATGGACGTCGTCAACTTTGCGCATGGCGAGCTCTTTATGCTGGGCGCTTATGCCGGCGTCATCATATTGGCGGCGACCGGGGATTTCTGGATTGCCCTCGTAGCGGCCACCCTCCTCGTAGCGCTGCTCGGCGCAGCGATTTATTTGACGACGCTGCGCCCGCTCCTTGGCCGCGATCCGCTCTATACGATCCTCGCCACGTTCGGAGTCTCGCTCGTCTTACAGAACTACGCGCTCTGGCAGTTCGGTCCGGCGGCGCGCAAGATCGGCGAGCCGTTCACCGGCCAGTTCACGCTCTTCTATCTGCACTATCCGTGGTATCGGATAGTGATTGCGTTGCTGTCCGCCGCCATCATCGGCGCTCTTTGGCTGTTCCTCAAATTCGGCACCTGGGGCATCTGGATCCGCGCGACCACCCAGGACCGCGTCATGGCTCAAGCGATGGGCATCCCCGTGCCGTGGGTGCTGACGGCGGTCTTCGCCATCGGCGCCGGCATGGCGGCTGCCAGCGGGGTTTTGTTTGGCCCGTTGGTGGGCGTCAACCACGCCATGGGTGTCGATTGGGTTCTCAAGGCATTTATCGTCGTCGTGGTCGGGGGCATGGGAAACCTCGCCGGCTCGATCGCCGCCGCCATCTTCATCAGCCTCCTGGAGGCATACGCGTCGCTCTGGGTCAGTCCGGCTCAGGCGGTCATCGTTTCTTTTGTCGTGCTGATCCTGACCCTGCTGTTCCGGCCCACAGGGCTCTTCGTGTCGACGCCGAAATGAGCCGGCGCCGAACTACCGTCTATTGGACGGGGTTCTGCGTAATCCTGGCGCTTTTGATTGCGGCCCCCCTTGTGCTGCCCGAGTTCTGGCGGCGCTTCCTGACCGAGATTCTGATCTGGGGCCTCCTGGCGATGTCGTCCGACATCCTGATCGGCTACACGGGCATGGTGTCTTTCGGCCATTCGGCCTTTTTCGGGCTCGGGATCTACGGCGCCGCAGCCGCCCTGTTATCGGTCGATCCACCAAGTCTGTTGCTGGCACTGCTTTTTGGACTGGTGGCCGCGGCGGCTGCGGCTGCCTTTGTCGCCTATTTTTCGACGCGACTGCGCGATATCTATTTCGCGATCACCACACTGATCTTTTCGCAGATCTTTTACGTCATCATCTTTACGTGGACGGAGGTGACCGGGGGTGAGAACGGGCTGACCTTCAGCCGGCCGCCGCTGGCGATCCCGGGACTTTTCTCGACGCGGTTTACCCCCAATACGCTCCACTGGTTCGTGCTCGGGGTGGTTGTACTGTCTTATCTGCTACTGCGCCGCATAACCCAGTCGCCCTTTGGCATGGTATTGCAGTCGATCCGCGAGAACGAGGCGCGGACGCGAGCAATCGGCTACCCGGTCGAGCGCTACAAGATGGTCGCGGTGATGCTCTCCGGGCTGTTCGCGGGGCTGGCCGGCGTGCTCTATGCGCTGCAGAACCAGTTCGCCGCGCCCGATTTTGTCTTCTTTCTGGTTTCGGGCGAGGTCGTCATCTTCAACGTCATTGGCGGGATCGGGACCCTAGTCGGTCCAATCGTCGGCGCCGCATTCTTTCTGCTGCTGCGCGAGGGGCTGTCCCGCTTCTTCACGGAATACTACCTGATCTTCGTAGGACTGATTTTCATCGCTATGGTCATTTTCCTGCCCCAAGGGCTGCTCGGTTTGGCGCGGCGCTGGCTCAATGAATAGCCCGCCCGTTAGAGTGCCGAGCGGCGGCTCGACCCACCGCCGTCGATCGTGACGATCGAGCCCGTGGTGTAGGCCGACAGGTCGGAGGCGAGGAAGGCGGCCATCCAGCCGATCTCTTCGGGCTTGGCGGCGCGGCCGAAGGCCAACGGCTTCATATACTCGGTCCAGCGTTCGGCGTCGCCGAACTGGGTCTGCGCCCGGGTGCGCATCAATGTGACGAGCCGGTCGGTCATGACCGGGCCGGGGTTGATGCCGACGACCCGCAGCCCGTCGCGCGGCGCGGTGCCGCCCATCGCCCGGGTGAACGCCATCAGTGATGCGTTCCCCGAGGAGCCGGCGACATAATCGAAATCGGGGTTCTCGCCGGCAGCGCCGAGGATGTTGATGATGACGCCCTTCTTGCGCTCGCGCATCAGGGCATAGAACCGCCGCGTCATGTTGATGTAGCCGAACACCTTCAGATCCCAGGCGGTGCGCCAGCGTGCCTCGTCGATCGCGTCGATATTGCCGCCGGGGATCGCCCCGGCATTGTTGATCAGGATCTCGGTGTCGGCGCACGCCTCGGCGAGCCTGTCGACATTTCGGCTGTCGGAGAGATCGAGCGGATAGAACCGGACCGCGACATGGTGCTTGGCGACGATCGAGGCTCGTGCGGCCTCGAGGTCAGCCGCAGTGCGCGACACCAGCACGACGTCGCAGCCCTCCTCGGCCAGCGCCTCGGCGCAAGCCCGCCCGATCCCCTTCGACGCGCCGGTCACCACCGCCTTGCGTCCCCGCAAACCCAGATCCATTTCGTTCTCCCGAACCGCGCTACCCCGCCACCGCCCCTCCCATTCCCTCCCCCGCGCGCGGGGGAGGGTTAGGGTGGGGGCATTCCGGGGGGAAATCCTAGCCGATTTTGCTCCAGGTCAGCTCATGCTTGTTGTGAAACAGGTGGCGAAGTTCTGAGCCCGGAATGGCGGCGAAGCGACGAGCGGTGTCGTGATCGGTCGGGCCCTGGAATTTGATCGTGCAGACAAAGTTGCGGCAGATGCCTGCGGCGAGCCAACGCTCGACCAGGGTCAGAAGCCGCGCCGGATAGCACACGACGTCGGAAAACAGCCAGTCCACGGACCCGACCGTACGCGGGTCGAGCGCGAAGGCGCTCTCCTGCCGATGCTCGATGCCGGGGAGGCGCGCGATTTCGGGGGCGAGCGGCGCCTTGTCGACGCTGATCACCCGCGCGCCCATCTGCTGCAATGCCCAGCTCCAGCCGCCGGGGCTCGATCCGAGATCGAGGCAGATCTCGCCCGGCCCGGGGCGGCGGCCGATCAGGGTCAGAGCCTCCCACAGCTTCAGATAGGCGCGGCTCGGCGGACCGCTGCGGTCCTCGACGAACTGGATTTCGCTGTTGGGAAAGGGGCTGGTGCAATGCGGCGCTGCGAGCACCGTCCCGGAGCCGAGCAGGGTCCACGACCCGAGCGGAGCCGCCGGCACCGGCGTCCCGAACACGAGCGGCTTCGCCGAGACCTTCGGCAGCTGCTCCTGGATCAGCATCGCGCGCCGGTACAGGCGAGGCGCATAAACTGCCCAATTGCGCTGGATTGCCCGCAGCATTGCGGCCGCATCCGAAATCGAGGCGATGGCGATCTCCTGAGGGTCCAGCCAGACATTCGCGGCCCATGCCGCGGGGCGCGGTGGCCCCGGGACGAGCAACAGGCGGCCGTGCGTCGTGTCGACGCCGCCGAGCTCCTGGTCGAGCTCCGGGGCAAATCCCTCCGCGGCGAGGTAGGCAGTGCGGGCGCTCACGGCCGCCAGCATCGCACGCCGGGCTTGGCGCGTCGCGGCACATTTGCCAAACTTCAGGAATGGCCTTCGATCGAGAAATTGCCGAGCTCTCCCGAGCGATCGCGCGGGCGCGCCGCGCCGTCGTGTTTACCGGAGCCGGGATCAGCACCGAGTCGGGAATTCCCGATTTCCGCAGCCCCGGCGGGATCTGGACTCGCATGGCGCCGATCGACTTCTCGGATTTCCTCGCCTCGGAGGAGGCGCGGCGCGAAACCTGGCGGCGGCGTTTTGCAATGGAGGAGACCTTTCGCGCTGCCGCCCCCAACCGGGGGCACCGCGCCGTCGCGGAGCTCGTCCGCCGCGGCAAGGCCGCCGCTGTGATCACCCAGAATATCGACGGTCTGCACCAAGCCTCCGGCGTCCCCGACAAGCGCGTGATCGAGCTCCATGGAAACACGACTTATGCGCATTGTCTCGACTGCAAGACGCGCTATGAGCTCGACGCGCTGCGCATCGCCTTCGAGCGCAACGCGACGCCGCCGGTGTGTGACGATTGCGGCGGATTTGTCAAAACCGCGACAATTTCATTTGGCCAGGCAATGCCCTCCAACGCAATGCGGCGCGCCGAAATCGAGACCCGCGACGCTGACCTCTTCATTGTCGCCGGATCGTCACTGGTGGTCTATCCCGCCGCCGCCTTTCCGGAACTGGCGAAACACCACGGCGCAACCCTGGTGATCATCAACCGCGAGGCAACCGGCCTCGACGCAATCGCCGACCTCGTGCTCAACCGTTCGATCGGCGAGACCCTCGGCGCGGCGGTCGGCATCGACTGAGCCCACCAGGGCCTCCTCCGGCTGCCGCAGCCCAGTAACCTCCGGCGCACTTCGCGATAGCGTTGATTGACGCCAACATTCCCATCTGAGCCGCGGTGTAGAGGCGCCTTTCGCTTGCGGCGCGCGCACCACGACCTCGACCTGCGCCCCGACCGCTACACGCACTACTACGAGAGTGAATTCCGCGAGCGCTTCCACCCGCTGATGGACACCCGCCGTTGGGGCCTCGGCGAGCGGCTGGTGTTCGAAACCTACGCAAGGGAAGCCCACGACGAAACCTCGACTGGATCGCCCGCCACCGCATCTTCGACCAAGGCGGCACGGACCCAGCCGCTACGAAGATTCGGTGATTTCGTTGCAAGTGGGGTAGGGCGGCATTGGCGCATACTGTAGCCCCGAGCTCGCCGATGTCAAACTCGGGCAAGAGGCATGCCCAAGAAATTTATCTCGAGCTTCATATATATGAACTCGGGGATTGACAGAACGTATCCACTAGACATACGTTGATGTTAGAGGCGCCTCTGTCTCTAGCGTCGCCACGTAAACACCCAATCCGAGGTCAATATGGAAACCAGGCTCGACCCTACCGACGGGCACGTGATTTATGGAGTTAAGATCAACGATCACCAGTTTCTCGGCCGCTTAAAGGCCCCTCAGCTATCCCAAATTGCACCGGATCCCCGGGACTCGGAGGATCGCAAGAAGGTTGACGCGAGCAGAGATCTCCAAGATCTCCAGGAAATTCGCGAGGAGGTTCAACGCGAGTTTGCGAGAGCGAAGGCGAAGAACGTAGGCCCGTATTCTGATTACATAGTGGACGTTCACGCAGGGAAGGTAGACGGAATCACACCGCCTATTATTCTTTACTCTGAGGAGAGGCTGGCTGAGGGCGCGGACGACTCCGGCAAGGAGTTTATTCAGGTACCCTATGATAAGCGTCTCGTTGCAATCGACGGCGAAACGCAACTCGCTGCTCGGTTCGATGCAGCGAATCGCGTTCCAAACACTAAGAGCGATTTTGTGGCGATTTGCATTTGCCACGGAAGAGACAAGCAGTGGGCACGCCAGTGCTTCCACGACCTCAATGTTCTGGCGGTTCGACCAAATGCGGCTCTCACCATTGGTATGGACGCCCGCGACCCGCTCACCCGAGTGGCGCGGGAGATTGAGCGTCTAGTTCCGTTCTTCCGAGACCGAGTAAACAAAAATCGGCGTCAATTGGGTGCCCGCGACACAGACGTTGTCACGATAACCTCCCTCCGCGGCGCATGCATCACACTAGCCGAAGGAATAGGTGGGGTGAAATACGGAGCTCGCCCCGTGCCCCTGCCCGGCGACCAAGTAGACCGAGCGCTTCGGACTGCGGTCGAGTGGTTCACGGCTGTAACAGACGCGATCGGACCGGCCATGGAAGACCGTGAAAACAAACTCGCATCGGCCCCTGCAGTGCTCGCGGCAATCGGCGCAATGGGCCACGAACTCGTCAATATCGATGAGCCGACAATGCGCGAGGCAAAGATGGCTGCACTGATTAGAAAGCTAAGGACAGTGGATTGGCGGCGGAGCAAGCACTGGGAGGGTATTGCGGGCAAGTTTACTCCGAAGGGGACTTTCTCTGTCGGCGGCAGTAAGGAAACAGCGTATGCGGTCTATGAAGCGCTAAACGACGAGACTTCCCCCGGTTATGTGACTGTTCGCACCCAATTGAGCGCCCAAGCCGCCGAGTAATTGCGGGCGCCAAGCGCCCGCAATTGGGTCCCAACCACACCGCCATTCAGCAGCTGGTCGATTGTCTGCCAAAGGCCCTCGTTCATGCTGAAGTGTCACGAATGTTGCAGTGACCAGATTTCGGTCTGGGGCGGACTTTGGGTGGATTTTTACGAGGGCGGTTATCGGGAGGTCGATCCGCAAGAGGTCGACGAATTCGAGCCTAGGTTCGGCGACTCAACGTTCTGCCGCGCATGTGGTTTTACTTGGACCTACGGGCACCCCTCGTGAGCCACGACGCTTGGCAGCGATCGCCCTTTCGCTATGTCCGAACTTACAATCCCATTAGTGCTTTCGCAGCCACCGCCACATTCCTTCTGACAATGCGGACGCGGACGAGGGCGGAGAACTCGCCCTTTCGAAAAGATGCGAATCATTTAATAGTATTGCAGACCTTGTGTTACCTTTTCAGCGCCCAGTCGCGTCCGGCGAGAGCTAGCCGCCCCTCGTTACGAAGCTGCTGAGCAGCCCACCGCATCTCGTACTGCCATGTATAGAAGAGGTCGCCTGATCTCTTTAGCTCTTGTTCATGATGTTCCCAAATATGCCGAGCGACTCTTACTAGCTTTGTTTGCCCGGCGTTCTCCCGGACAGCTTGATATACCCAGTCTTTCAGATCTTCCCGATTGGCCATTGGTAAGCACTCAATGCGGATTTGCAGCCTGCAGCTGGACCAGTCGATGTTGATCTGTCAATTGTGGTCTCTATACCGTTAATTCTAAGTGAAAATTCGCCTTACACGTCGGCTCGCGTCCGGCGCCTATCGCGAATCGCTCGAACTCGTTGTGCATGGTCGCGCCCTCGGCTCGGCGCTCCTTCCGGCGATGCGGCGGAAGACGGTGCCGGGGATGAGGCCGGTGCCGCTGGCATAGTTGCGATAGTAGAGGCCGCCGAAAATTGGCACGCAGCATAGAGGCTAGGGATCACGTGGCCTGAGATGTCCTCGACTTCGGCGTTGTTGGTGATCTTGAGGCCGCCGAAGAAGTCGGTCGCCACGGTATAGGCCTCGTAGGGTGGCTGGTCGAGGCGCCTTGTTACTGAGCACGAAACGGGTTGACGATGCGGAGCCGGTCGTCGAGCACGAACCCGTCCTGCATGTCTTCGGACCAGAGCGTGTCGCAATCGGCGTGCAGCGCCCGAGGCGGCAATCATGGCGTCGTAGATCGACAGTCCGTAGCGCTCTGCGAGCGCGAGGCCCGTTTCGTGAATCTCGATGGTGAGAGGCTGAACCGGCAGCAAGCCGCGCAGCATGGACGAAAAGGCGCGGGTTTCCGTCCATGACATGCCCATCTTGCGACGGGCGACATTGGCGATCTCATTGAGTATCTGCACGCTGATCATGCCCCCGGCGCGGATCAGCTCTTCGGTCCGGTCCGCCTTGGCGGGATCACCGGATGCGACATACAACAATGACGTTGGTATCGAAGAAACTACCGGGCATTCGCTTCGTCCGCGAAAAGCGCGAAGGCGCTTTAGCAGCTCTTCACGCCCGGGCTTACGCGACACGCCGAACTCACGCTCGTCGGCAACATGGATTTCGATCTCGTCGCCCTCTTTCAGTTCGAGCGCGTCGACCACGGAGGCGGGAAGGCGGACCGCCAGACTGTTGCCCCATTTTCGCGACCTGCATCGGCCTTCTCCGTGGATATACGCTTTTGATAATGTATATCCAGCCGAGATCGGAAATCGAGAGATTGCGCCGTGCGGTGCCGCAAGGTTGCTTCCCCTTGATCCGAACAAACCGTGAACCGATATGAGTGCGGTTGCCGTGGGCCCCGCTGATGCCCGGAACCAATCACCAATTCACCGTTGCTGTCCCTGTTACCACCTGTTTTCCAGACCAACAACCAAGTAATTTCAATGGCTTGATCCTGATCTCGTTTGGCCTCTCGCGCGAATTGCAGTTTTATATGGCCGCGCGGCGGCAGACGGATCTGTGCCGTATGGCGCGCCGTCATCCCCTCGCGTGCGCCGCCGCACTTCGGCCGGCGAGGCGGCCGAAGACGGCGCCGGACATCAGGCCGGTGCCGCTGGCGTAGTTGTGGAAGAAGAGGCCGCCGACGATTTCGCCGGCGGCGTAGAGGCCGGGGATCGGGTTGCCGGTCGTGTCCTCGACCTCGGTGCCTTAGTGATCATGAGGCTACCGGAAGTGAAGGTGATGCCGGTCGCCACGGTATCGACCTTAGCAGGGCGTGTTCGACACTCCCCTACTTCACTCGTCAGCTGGGTTTCCGAATTTCTCCTGCGCAGGCATGTTGTACGTCTCTGACGGAGACCCTAAATTTCGCCTGAGACGATGATCGATGGATTTTGAGTGGGATCGCGCCAAGAGCCAACGGAACGAAAGCGAGCGCCGGCTGCCTTTCGAGCTTGCCGCTCTTCTGTTCGACGGTCCTACGATCGAGTCTGCCGATGAAAGACGGCACTATGGCGAAACCCGTATTCGGGTAATCGGCGTCGTCGGGAGTATCACGCTGCATTGCGTCTATACCCAACGTGGTGAGGTACGCAGGATCATCAGCCTGCGATATGCGAACAGGAAGGAACGGGATGCCTATCGTGCGACGCACCCGGGATGACATCGACAAGGGCAAGCTGTTGGCCGAATTGGCTGCGCGGCCTCGGCCCAGTGAAGAGGAGATCGAGGCGCAGGCGGCCGAGGATGAGGACGCGTGGACCAACGAGGAGTTGGCTAATGCGGAGCCGATATATCCGCCGCCGTCGCCGGACCAGGTTCGCGCCCTGCGGGCGAAGTTGGGGCTGACTCAGGCGCAGTTTGCCCGGCGCTTCGGCTTCACGCTCGACACGGTGCAGCAATACGAGCAAGGGCGCCGGCGTCCCTCCGGGCCGGCGTCGACGCTGCTTCGGGTCATCGAAGCCGATCCTGAAGCGGTCGTCCGCGCGCTCCGGGTGTGCAAGGCCGGCTGACCTCAGCGCGTCAGTTCTCTCACACCGCGTTCGCACTCGCCGCCGCACTTCTGCCGGCGAGGCGGCCGAAGACGGCGCCGGACATGAGGCCGGTGCCGCTGGCGTAGTTGTGGAAGAAGAGGCCGCCGACGATTTCGCCGGCGGCGTAGAGGCCGGGGATCGGGTGGCCTGATGTGTCCTCGACCTCGGCGTTGCCGGTGATCTTCAGGCCGCCAAAGGTGAAGGTGATGCCGGTCGTCACGGCATAGGCCTCGTAGGGCGGCCGGTCGAGGCGCTGGGCCCAGTTGGTCTTGTCGATCGCGAGGCCGCGCGTCGCCAGGCCGTCGCGGATGTTCGGGTTGAACGGCACCTCGGGTCTGGGGGCGGCGTTGAAGGCCCGCACGGTCTCCAGAAAGCGGCGCGGCTCGACGCCTTCGAGCCGCTCGGCCAGCGCCTCGAAACTGTCGGCCTTTTCCTTGGTGATGCGCGGGATGCGGTATTCCTCGCGCAGCAGATGGACGACCTTCTGGTCGAAGATCTGCCAGGCGAACATGCCCGGCTGGCTCAGGATTTCGCCGCCGTATTTGGCGTAAGTGTAGCTGTGGAAATCGAGCCCCTCGTCGAGGAAGCGCTCGCCCTTGGCGTTGACGACGATGCCGAACGGGTAGTTGTGCTTTTGGAAGCGGTCGCCGACGTCGAGGTCGCCAAAAGGCGGAGCGTTCAGGTCCCAGGCGACGGCATGCGCGCCCGACCAGTGGCCGGCGACGGCGGCGCCTGCGTCGAGCGCCATCTTGAGGCCCTGCCCGGTGTTGAACCTGGTGCCGCGCACTTTGGCGAGGTCCCAGTTCGGCCCGAGGTAGCGGGCCCGCATCTCGGCATTGGCCTCGAACCCGCCGCAGGCGAGGATCACCGCTTTGGCACGCAGGTCACGAGGGCGGCCCTGATGGCGCACCCGCACGCCCTCGACGCCGCGGTCGCCTTGCAGGAGGCCGATGGCCGGCGTCTCGTAGAGCACCATGATCCCGTCCCGCGCGGCCCTGGTGTGCAGAGCCTTCATCAATTCCTTGCCGCCGCCCCAGATATGGCAGGCAAGCCCGCCCCAGAATTTGAATTTGCCGTCGACCCGGAACGCCTGCCGGCCAAGCCCGAGCTGGAAGCGCACGCCCTTGCCGCGCATCCACACCCCGGTCTCGAAGCTGCGGCGGATCAGGATTTCGGTCATGTCCGGGTCGCAGCGGTATTGGGTCAGCCGGCCCATATCGTCGAAATACTGCTCCGCGGTGTAGGTGCCGAAATCAACGTCCCTGAGCTCGGTCTCGTTCATATCCGGGATGAGGCGCGCGAGATCCTCGCCGCCGTGATAGACGACGCGGAACGCCCCGCCGGTGAAGGCCGAGTTGCCGGCGCGCTGGTCTTCGGGGGCGATTTCCAGCATCAGCACGCGGGCGCCATGCTCATGCGCCGACAAGGCGGCGCAGGTCGCCGCATTGCCGGCCCCGACGACGATCACGTCGAACTCTTCGCTCCCGGGTATTTCCATGGCTCAATCCTTCGCTGGCTCGGCATCGCCGAGATTGCTTCGTCGCTGCGCTCCTCGCAATGACATCCTCTGTGTTGTCATTGCGAGCGAAGCGAAGCAATCTCGCTGCTTTGGGAGGCAAGATGGCCGAGGAAACGATACGACTGGCACGTTACGCCGCCGTGCTTCGCTATGAGGATCTGCCGCCGCCGGTCGTTCGGCTGGCCAAGGACTGCATCATCGACACGGTCGCGGCGGGGATCTGCGGCAGCGCCTTGCCGTGGAGCCGGATCGTCATCGATTATGCCGAGCGCACCGGGCCCGGCGGCAAATGCCGTATCTTCGGCAGCAACGGACCGGCGGTTCAGGCGCCGGCCGCGGCGCTCGCCAACGGCGCGCTCGCTCATGCCTTCGAGCTCGACAGCCTGACCCGGCCCGGCGCCGGCGCGCATCCCGGCGCGACCGTATTGCCTCCGGCTCTCGCCATTGCCCAGGAACGCGGCGCCGACGGGCGCGCATTGATTGCCGCCTTTGTCGCCGGCAATGAGGTGATGATCCGGATTGGGCGCGCGACGGGGCACACCAACGAGGCCCGCGGCTTTCATGCACCGGGCACGACCGGCCCGTTTGGCGCGGCAGTCGCGGCCGGCCATTTGCTTCGGCTGGATGCGAGGGCAATGGCCAATGCGCTCGGCATTGCCGGGTCGCTTTGCGGCGGCTTGCTGGAGTTCGCCCGCGGCGACGGCGGCATGGTCAAGCGGCTGCATCTCGGGCGGGCGTCGGAAGCAGGCGTGCTGGCGGCCAGCCTCGCGGCGAACGGTTTTGCCGGACCGCGCACCGTGCTCGAAGGCGAGTTCGGGTTTCTCAAGGTGTTCTGCACGGAATGGGACACCACCGAACTGACCCGCGGCCTCGGCGAGGAGTTCGTCGTCTCGACCGCGGTGCTGAAGCGCTATCCGTGCCACGCCACCGCGCATGCCGCGGTCAGGGCGGTGCGCGACCTGCAGGCCGAGCACGGCTTTACCGGCGCCGAACTTGAGGCGATCGCTGTCACCGGCACCCCGCGCATGGTCGAGCGCCACAACATTCTAGAGCCCGCCGATCTGATGCTGGCGCAGTACAGCATCCCGTTCTCGGTCGCGCTGGCGCTCTGCCGCGACGCGCGCGACCCCGAATCCTGGGACGAGAGGGCATTGGCCGACCCGCAGATCCGCGCCCTCTGCCGTCGCGTCAAGCTGGTTCCCGGGCCGCATAGCGAGCACGGCGGGATGGCGAGCAAGGTGACGATAACGCTGGCCGATGGACGGCGCTTGGAGCGCACAGCCGAGAGCGGAATGCTCGAACCCGGCGAGCTGGGGGACAAATTCATGCGACTGACCCGCGCGGCACTCGGCGAGAACCCTGCAAGGGCCCTGTTCGAGCGATTGCAGCGGCTGGAGGAGGAAAAGAGCCTGGATTGGCTGACCTAGATTTTCACCCGACGCTGCCGTCGGCGGCGCGGCGCAGGACCAGTCCCGGGGTGGCGCCGGTGTGCTGCGCATTTTCGACGACTAGGACGCCGTTGACGAGTACCGTCGTGCGTGCGCCGGTCGGGTATTGGTGCGGGTCGGCATAGGTGGCGCGGTCCTTGAAGTCGGCGGGGTCGAAGATCGTGATGTCGGCCCGGCAGCCTTCCCTGAGCAAGCCGCGGTCGCGCAGCCGAAGGGCCCGCGCCGGCGCTCCCGTCATCTTGTGCACGGCCTGCTCGAGCGGCAGCAGGTGCTGCTCGTGGACATAGCGGCCGATGATGCGCGGAAATGTTCCGTAGAAGCGGGGATGCGGCATCCCTTGGCTGACGACCCCGTAATCGGCGACGCAATTGCCGTCCGAGCCGACCAGAGCCGAGGGCGAGCGCACAATCTCGCGGATGTCCTCCTCGGCGATCGAGGTGATCAGCACGCGCGTCGCGCCATTATCCTCGATCAGGTAATCGCAGAGGAGGTCGACCGGGTCGCGGCCGCGTGCTGCGGCGAGCGCGGCGATCGTCTCGCCCGCGTGCTGCGGCAGGCGCGGCGAGACCGAGATCTGCACCGCTTCCCAGGACGGGATGCGGCCCCAATTGTTGAGCCCGTCACGATCGATCTCGCGGCGGATCCGCTCGCGGATTTCCGGCAGCGCGAGGCGCGCCAGCATCGCCTCCAACCCGCCGACCTGCACCCAGGGCGGCAGCAGGTTCTTCAGCGGATTGGCCCCGGCCGTATAGGGGTAGGCGTCGCAATCGATGTCGCAACCTGCGGTCCGCGCCGCGTCGATCATCGCCAGGATCTCAGCCGCCTTCCCCCAATTGTCGGTCCCCGAGCATTTGAGATGCACGATCTCGACATGCACCCGCGAGGTGCGGGCGAAATCGATCGCCTCTGCGACCGCCGCGAGCACCTTGTTCAACTCGTCACGGATATGGGTGAAATAGGCGGCGTTGTGGCGCTTCAAAATGGGGCCGAACGCTAGCATCTCGGAGGGCTCGGCGAAGCTGCCCGGCGGCGTGAAGAGGCCCGAGGACATGCCGAGCGCGCCGGCGCCGAGCCCCTCCTCTAATAGCGTGATCATCTCCGTGAGCTCGGCTGGGCGCGGCGCGCGATCTTCGAGCCCCATCGCCATCAGCCGTAGGGTGTTGTGGCCGACCAGCATCCCGGTGTTGACCGCAACCGCGGGAAACGTGTCGAGATATTCCGGAAAGCGCATGTCGCGGAACGGCAGCCACGGCGCCCCGCCGCTGAGATAATCGGCGAGCAACTGCGCCTTGCCCGGCAAAACCGGCGCGACCGAGAACCCGCAATGGCCGATCATCTCGGTGGTGACGCCCTGGCGCACCTTGCTCTCGCCCTTGGGGTTGATCGGCAACGTAAAATCCGAATGCGTCTTGATGTCGATGAAGCCGGGCGCCACTGCCAGCCTTTCGGCATCGATCACCTTGGCCGCGCCTTGCGGCACCGAGCGGCCGAGCGCGGCGATCCGCCCGGCGCGAACGGCGACATCGCCGATTTCCCCGGGCCGGCCGCTGCCGTCGATAACCGTGCCGCCGCGGATCAGGATGTCGGAGGTCATGGCCATGGGATCCCATCGGGTCTTCGCACCGTCTGCGGCTGCAGTATAGGCCAGGACAAGCCGGCAGCCGCTATCCACTTCCGCCCCGGCGCTTGCTGCGTCATACACAGGTGGTGAATTGCGGAAGGCGGGAGCACGGCATGAGGAGTGGGGCGGAATACCGGCAGGCGCTGCGCGACGGGCGGCGGGTCTGGGTCATGGGCGAGGGTCTCGTCGAGGATGTGACGACGCATCCGGCGACCCGCGCGATGGTCGACGAATATGTCGCGTGGTACGACCTCCATCTCGACCCAGCCTGGCAGGAGATCGCAATCCGCCCGCCCGATGCCGAGAGCGGACGCATCCCTTGGGCCTATGTCGTGCCGAAGAGCGCCGACGACCTCGCGGGCATGGGGCGCTTCTTCTCCGCCACGACCTTCTTGAGCGCCGGCAACATCACTCATACCCCGTGTTACGGCCATATGATCGCGCTCGGCGTGCAAGCCTCGGTCGAGGAGCGCAACGTCTCCCCGGAGCAGATCGCCAATGCCGCCCGCTACCGCGAGATGATCGCCCGCACCGGGCATTTCCTGACCTTCTGCGGCGGCGCCCCGACGATCGGCGCCCGCATGCGCGAGGATCCGGCCGAACGCACTGCGCTGAAGCTGGTGCGCGAGACCGATGGCGGCATCGTCATCCGCGGCAAGATCGGCATGCATACGAGCCCGGCTTTTGCCGAGGATGTTTATGTGGGCAGCCTTTGCGGCATCGAGGTCGACGGGCATCGCGCGACCTTCATCGTGCCGGTCAACGCGCCCGGCGTCACGACGGTTTGCCGGAAGATTGCGGTGCGCGATGAGAACCCGTTCGTCGCGCCGCTGAGCAGCCGCTATGACGAGCTCGACGGCCAGATGTGGCTCGACGACGTGTTCATTCCATCGGAACGGGTTTTTCTGCTGGGTGAATCACCCGAGCCGGTCGTCCGCTGGCTGATCTGGCACCACCTCTACGGCTGGCTTTCAAAAGCCGAGTTCACGCTGGGCCTCGCACTCGCATTGAGCCATGCAATGGGTCTGGTGAAGCACGACCAGACGATCGAGCACCTGGTCGATTTGGCGATCGAGGTGCAGACCGTGCGCAGCTGCCTGACCGCCTGCGAGCGCGACCCGCGGTTCACCGAAACGGGCTATTGCGTTCCCAACCACGCCCACCTCTCGGTTGGCGGGATCGCGATATTGAAGGCACGCCAGCGCATGGCCGAGATCCTGCGCATTGTGCCCGGCTCGTCGCTGGTGGTTTGCCCGTCGGACCGGGATCTGGCCGCGCCCGAGGTCGCCGCCGGTTTAGCGGATTCTTTTGGCGGCGGCGGCTATACGGCATTGCAGCGATCGGCCTTGCTGCAGATGGCCTGGGATCACGTCTCGTCGGCGCTCGACGGCCGCGAATCCGCCTTTGAGTTGCACGCCAGCGGCGGCATCCCGGCGTGGCGCGGCCGGCTGCGCCGCAGTTTCGAGCGCTATAACGAGCTCGCAAACGCCGTCGCCCGCCGGCTCGACCTGGCGATGCCGGAGATCGACCTCGGCAGCCTTCGCGAGGTGCCGTGGGCGCCACGCCGCACCGTGGCGCCGCCTCCCGCGTCGGGGAAAGGCTGAAAGCCTCACCCGAGACGGTGCCGCAGGATTAGGCCATTGCCCGCAATACCGGCCTCTCGTCGTCATCCCGGATCGGACGGCCAATCGTAGGTCTGTGTCTGACCATTGTTAG
The DNA here is from genome assembly GCA_963812675.1 of uncultured Alphaproteobacteria bacterium. Taxonomy (GTDB): domain Bacteria; phylum Pseudomonadota; class Alphaproteobacteria; order ATCC43930; family CGMCC-115725; genus AP-15. The sequence continues at coordinate 147,342 of CAWEWR010000021.1, forward strand.
TCAAGCATTGCATCAGCACGCAATCTCGAGCGAGGACGCGACGCATACCATACAAGAATGAAGTTGAAGTCTCGCACGAGTAGGGCGGTCGTCTTGCACGCACGTTCGGCTCGTTCGACGAGCGCGGACAATTCTTCGACCACAGGAAGAGGGGGAATTTCTTGCATACCGATTTGCTCACGTTGCTAAACTCGGGGCTCGTTAATCAATACGGCGCCCCGAACTCGTCCATTCGAGGGTCCAGGAAACGTCAAAAATTTTCAGCGGCGGCGTCCCGAATTTGCTGCGCAAATGTTGTATCCAGGAGGGGGTTAGGAGTTAATACTGGCAGATGGACAATCCGGGGGTAAGAGGCGTGACGCCTCATCTTCCGATCGTGGGCATCGGTGCCTCGGCGGGCGGGGTAGAGGCGCTGGAGGCATTCTTCCGAGCCATGCCGGCGGACAATGGCATGGGCTTTGTGGTCGTCACTCACCTCCCGCCGGACCGCGACAGCTTGCTGGCCGAGATCATCGGCCGCGCTAGCCGCATGCCGGTGGTCGACGCACGAGACGACCAGCCGGTCGAAGCGCAGCATGTTTACGTTCTGCCATCCAGCGCGGTTTTGACCATCCGTGAGGGGCGGCTCCGTCTTCGACATACCGGCGCGGCGCACCGTGAACGCGCCCCGATCGATGTGTTCTTCACCTCGCTGGCCGAGGACCAGGGGCAGCATGCCATCGGTGTCGTGCTCTCCGGCGGTGGCAGCGACGGAACACTCGGCCTCAAGGCTATCAAGGAGAATGGCGGGCTGACGGTCGCCCAAGGCACGAACCTGACACGGCCGCGCTTCGCCGACATGCCTTCCAATGCGGTGGCGGCAGGCTTTGTCGATCTGTTACAGGCGGTCGAGGAAATCCCCGAGCGGATCATCGCTTATGTCCGCAACTGGGGCGCGTTCGACGCTGAGCGCCCGAAAGACGTACTGGACAAGATACACACGCTACTGCGCGCTCGGACCGGGCACGATTTCAGCGAGTACAAGGATCGGAGCTTCCAGCGTCGGGTCCAACGCCGCATGCAGGTGGTACAGACGACAAAACTCGAGGATTACGCCGCTCGGTTACAAGAAGACCCGGACGAGGTTCGCGCGTTATTCCGCGATTTATTGATCGGGGTCACCAATTTTTTCCGCGATGCCGAGGCCTTTCAAGCGCTCGAGGCCCAGGTCATACCAAAACTGTTCGAGGACAAAAGCGCGGGTGACGAGCTTCGCGTTTGGGTAGCGGGTTGCGCCACCGGCGAGGAGGCCTATTCGATCGCCATGCTGTTGCGCGAGCACATGGACATCATGGAGGCGCCGCCGAAAGTCCAGATCTTTGCCACCGATATCGACCAGACCACGATGGCTGTAGCCCGCACGGCGCGATACCCCACCACGCTGGTCAACGATGTCCCGCCCGCACGGCTGGAGCGCTTTTTCGTGCAGGAAGGCGCTACCTATCGTGTGGCCAAGGATTTGCGCGAGATGTGCATCTTCTCGAACCACAGTGTGATCCGCGACCCGCCTTTCTCCCGGCTCGACCTGATCTCCTGCCGCAACTTGCTGATTTACCTGAAGCCCGCGCTTCAGGGGCAGATCTTTCCGTTGTTCCATTATGCTCTGCGGCCCGGCGGCTATCTGTTCCTCGGCCTGTCCGAGAACATCGCACGATATACGGACCTGTTTGTTGCGCTCGACAAGACGAACCGTGTTTTCCGGCGACGCGATCTGATCGCGCGATCCCCTGTGCCCTTCCGGACCTCGCTGCCGCACAGGGGTCGAAGAGGAAGCGGCTCGGATGCTGGTGAGAGCCAACCGCTAAACCGCTCCGATTTGCTACGCAGGCTGGCCAACACCATCGTCGAGCAATTTGCGCCGGCCTATGTCATCGTCGATGAAGCCGGACACGCGCTGCATTTCTCCGCCGGAACCGGAAAATATCTGCAGGCTGCCGCCGGTCCTCCGAACCGCGAAATCATCGCCATGGCGCGCCCGGGATTACGCGCAGATTTGCGGACATTGCTGCACCAGGCCAAGCAAGCGGGTCGACCGGTTACCCGTGATCGGATCGCAGTGCAGATCAATGGCGGCACCCAAATGATCACCCTTGCGATCGAGCCGATCAAGCAGGGCAACGAGACGGCTTACGGTGTCGTGTTCATCGATCGCGGTCCGATCGAGACGGAGCGTGAAATTGCCGACGCGGGAAACCCGGAGAGCAAGGACTTTTCCGCCCAGCAGATCGAAAGGGAGCTGAACGAAACCAAGGAGCGCCTACAGTCGACGATAGAGGAGCTCGAGACGGCCAACGAGGAGTTCCGGTCTTCCAATGAAGAGCTGCTCTCGGTCAATGAGGAGCTGCAATCGGCCAACGAAGAGCTCGAAACTTCCAAGGAGGAGCTTCAGTCGGTCAACGAGGAGTTGCAGACCGTCAATAACGAGCTCAGGAACAAGATCGACGAGCTCGACCGCGCCAACAGCGATCTGACCAATTTGTTCCAAAGCACCCAGATCGCGACGATATTCCTCGATCGGGATCTTGTGATCCGCAGCTTTACCCCGGCAGTGACCAAGCTGTTCAGTCTGATCTCCACTGACCGCGGCCGTCCGCTGACCGACATAAGCAGCCGCATCGCTTACTCGGGCCTGGAGAACGACATCCAAGCCGTATTCGCCGGAGAGGTAGTCGAGCGTCCGGTGAGCCTCACTAGCGGGCAGGGCCATTATCTTGCCCGCATCTTGCCCTATCGCACGGCCGAGAACGTGATCGACGGCGTGCTGCTGACCTTTGCCGATGTCACCAGCATCGTTGCCGCCGAGGAGCAGCAGAAGGTGCTTGCGGCCGAGCTCAGCCACCGCGTCAAGAACAGCCTCGCCGTGGTTTCATCGATTGCCGAGCGAACCTTGCCGGACGGCGAGCCGAAGGATGACCTGATCGGCCGTTTCCACGCTCTCGGGCAGACCCACGATTTGCTGTCCCGAGGCGGTTGGACCGAGGCGCCCCTGCGGGAGCTCGTGATGCGCGAGCTCGCGCCGCACCTTGCGGATGATGGTTCCAACGCGAGGGTGAACGGGCCGCCGATTATGCTCAAACCGCAAGCAGCCCTTCTTTTGGCCCTCGTTGTGCACGAACTCATGACCAATGCAGCCAAATACGGCGCCCTGTCGACCCCCGGGGGTCGCGTAGACGTCGCTTGGGCGATCACCGGGGGCAGCCCTCGACATCTCGAGCTGACATGGACCGAGCAAGGCGGGGCGGAAATCGGCGCTTTGCCAAAACGCGGTTTCGGCACGGAGTTGATCGAACGCGGCATTCGTTTCGAATTGGAAGGCGAGGCGGAACTCGGTGTGGTGGATGGTGGTCTCCACTGTAGGATAGTCATCCCGGCGGATCCTCGCTACCTGACCTTCGGTGCGTCGCCCGCCAAATCGCCGGTGGAGGAAGCTGCTTCATGACGGCGGCGCTCGAAGGCCTCAGAGTTTTGGTTGTCGAAGACGAATTTTTGGTAGCGACGTTGATCGAAGACATGCTGAGATCTGCCGGTTGCGTGGTGTCGGGCCCTGTTCCACGACTTGCCGAAGCCCTCGATGCGGTCCATCGCGGGACCTTTGACGCAGCGGTCTTGGACGTCAACCTCGCGGGCGACCGGATCGACCCGGTCGCGGATGTGCTGTCGCGGCGGAATGTCCCGTTCGTGTTCGTCACCGGCTACGGCACGGGTGGCTTGCCGGCCATGTACGCCGAGCGCCCTCGCCTTTCCAAGCCGTTCAAGATGACGGATCTGCTCGACCTGTTGTCGAGCGTCGTCGCCCCTCCTAACGCTTCGGCGTGAGCCACATCGACAGCCGTCAATCCCGGAGCAGGCTGCGACGAAACCGGACAGGGGCGTTGAAATCCGAACTGAGATGTTGCTGTCGAGTTGCAAGAGAACCCGGGAGAGCCTATGTGTATCGCTGTCCGACCTCCCGTGGTTCGGCTTGCTCTCCCAAGCTCTGATTGAGCGCCGGACCTGCTCCCGCACCGTGCCGAAGTTTGACCCTCCGCTCACCATCGAGCGGCGGTAATTTTGTTTTTGAAGGAAGATCTATGACGATTGGAACCGTGAAGTGGTTCAACCCCACAAAGGGTTACGGCTTCATTCAACCCGAGGACGGTTCGCAGGATGTGTTTGTTCATATCTCGGCGGTCGAGCGCTCCGGAATCGGCAATCTGCACGAGGGGCAGAAGGTGAGTTTCGACCTCGAGCGCGGCGATCGAGGAAAGACCTCGGCCGTCAACCTGAAGCAAGGCTAGCTTCGAGCCAAGGCTAGGTTCGAGGGGAGCAGCGCCGGTTCGCGCGGCTCCCCCGCCTCGCCGGTAGAGCAAGACGCAACAAGTCGAAGAGAAAGCTGCTCATGCAAGTTTTCGTGCGCGACAACGACGTCAATTCGGCACTGCGGGTCCTGAAGAAAAAGATGCAGCGGGAAGGCACCTTCCGCGAAATGAAGCGTCGGCGGGCTTATGAAAAACCGTCCGAACGCCGGGTGCGCGAGAAAGCCGAGGCAATCCGCCGGCACCGCAAGATGCTGCGCAAACGTCTCGAGCGCGAGGGCTACTAATCTGAGCCGTAGCAGAGGTCGCTAGGGAGCACCCCGTGGCGTTCAGAACGAATTACCGCTTCGAGCGCGCGGAGCGCGATCGGCTGAAGAAAGCCAAAAAAGACGAGAAACTGAAGCGGCAGCAGGAACGAGCCGCCTCGCGCGAAGACAGCGGGTCCACCGAGCAGACCGAACAGAACGAGGTGCCGGAGGTCTAGCCTCGCGCCGGTGCCTTCGTGCTATAAGCGGCCAACCGGCTCGGGAGGGCGCTATTGCCTGCGATTTATATTCTGAACGGTCCCAACCTCAATCTGCTCGGAGTGCGGGACCCGTCGGTCTATGGCCGTGATACGTTGGCCGACATCGAAGAGCGCTGCCTGGCCCGCGCCGCATCGCTCGACCTGCAGATCGAGTTCCGGCAGACCAATCATGAGGGCCAGCTCGTCGACTGGATCCAGGAGGCGCGCGAATCCGCCGACGGCATAATTCTCAATGCCGGGGCATTGACCCACACCTCGGTAGCGCTGCTCGACGCACTTCTCGCCGCCGAGTTGCCGGTCATCGAGGTGCATCTGTCGAACATTTTCCGCCGCGAGGGGTTTCGTCATCACTCCTATGTCAGCCTGGCGGCGACCGGTGTGATCTGCGGTTTGGGGGCCCAGGGCTACGAGCGCGCGCTCGACGCGCTCGCCAACCTGATCGAGCGAGAACCGGCAGAGGTCGATCGTTGAGAATCGGCGGCCGCCGCCCGCCTTTCCCCGACGCCGACCTCATCCGCACGCTGGCCGCGTTGTTGACCGAAACCGGCCTGACCGAAATAGAATACGCGATCGGCGATCGCCGCGTCCGAATCGCCCGCGCCCCCGGCGGAGCGGGGTCGGCATCGGCGCCAGTTGCTCCTCCGGCGGCAAACCGGTCTCTGTCCGTCGAACACCCCGGCTCGGTCAAGGCGCCAATCGTGGGGACCGCCTATCTCGCGCCGCAACCCAGCGACCCGCCCTTTGTGCGGCTGGGCGATTCGGTCGCCGAGGGACAACCCTTGCTGATCATCGAGGCGATGAAGGTGATGAACCAGATCCGCGCGCACCGGCCTGGCCGTATCGCGCAGATCCTGGTTGCCGACGCGCAGCCGGTCGAGTATGGCGCCGTCCTGATGCTGATCGAGTGAGGGTCAAGAGAAGAACGACGCTGGCTAGACACTTGCGGCGGGACATGACCGAAGCCGAGAAGCGGCTGTGGCGGGAATTGCGCGAGTTTAGTCTTCCGCAGCGATTTCGCCGGCAGCACCCAATCGGCAGACACATCGTGGATTTTGCCTGTCCGGCCGCGAAGCTCGTAATCGAGCTCGACGGCGGGCAACACGCGCTTCGGACCAGCGCAGACGAGGGCCGCAGCCGGGAAATCGCCCGGCGAGGCTATCGGGTGATCCGATTTTGGAATGGGGATGTAATGGAAAATATCCGGGGTGTGCTGGAGATGATCAGCCGGGAGCTGGAAATCTCCCTCTCCGCCCTTGGGGGCGGAGAGGGTCGGGGTGAGGTGGGGGATTCCGGAGCCCCTGCCGAGGCCCACCTCACCCTCCTCATCCCCACGGATCAAGTCCGTGGGCTGAAGGCTCACGACGCGACGGGTCCCCTCCCTCTCCCCCCTAAAGGGCGGAGAGGGCGCAAGGGCGCCTGATGTTCGAGAAGGTGCTGATCGCCAATCGCGGCGAGATTGCGCTGCGCATTCATCGCGCGTGCCGCGAGATGGGGATCAAGACGGTGGCGGTGCATTCGACTGCCGACGCCAACGCGATGAATGTGCGGCTGGCCGACGAGACCGTCTGCATCGGGCCGCCGCCGGCGCGCGACAGCTATTTGAACGTCGCGGCGATCCTCTCGGCCGCAACGATCACCGGCGCCGATGCGATTCATCCGGGTCTCGGATTTCTCGCCGAGGATGCCGATTTCGCCGCGACGGTGGAGGAGCACGGCTTCACCTTCATCGGCCCCTCCCCCGAGCACATCCGGCTGATGGGCAACAAGGTCGCGGCGAAAAAGGCGGCGCGCAAACTCGGCATTCCAACGGTCCCCGGTTCGGCGGGTGCGGTGCGCGATGTCGCGGCAGCCGAGGCGGCGGTCTGCGCGATCGGCTATCCCGTGCTGATCAAGGCCAGCGCCGGCGGCGGCGGGCGCGGCATGAAGGTGGCCCGGAACGCCGCCGAGCTGGCCCGTCTCCTGCCGGTTGCGCAAAACGAGGCGGCGTCGTTCTTCGGCTGCGGCGAGGTCTATCTCGAACGCCACCTCGAGCGGCCTCGGCACGTCGAGATCCAGGTTCTCGGCGATGGCAACGGGGGCATCATCCATCTCGGCGAGCGCGACTGCTCGCTACAGCGCTCGCATCAAAAGGTGCTCGAGGAGACCCCTTCCCCGGCGCTGAGCTGCACGCAGCGCGAGCGGCTGGGCGCGCTCGCCGTCGCAGCGCTCGGCGAGATCGGCTACCGCGGCGCCGGAACGCTCGAATTCCTATATCAGGACGGCGAGTTCTTTTTTATCGAGATGAACACGCGCTTGCAGGTCGAGCATCCGATCAGCGAAATGATCAGCGGCATCGACATCGTCCGCGAGCAGTTGCGTATCGCGGCCGGTTTACCGTTTGGCTATCGGCAGTCGGACATCAATCTGTGCGGCCACGCCATCGAGTGCCGGATCAATGCCGAGAACTCCGACACTTTCACGCCATCGCCCGGCCGGGTGACCGGGTATCATCCGCCGGGCGGGCTCGGCGTTCGCGTCGATAGCGCGCTCTACGACGGGTATGAGGTGCCGCCTTATTACGACAGCCTGGTCTCCAAGCTGATCGTCCACGGCAAGAGCCGCAACGAATGCCTGATGCGGCTGCGCCGCGCGCTCGAGGAATATGTGATCGGCGGGATCGACACAACGATCCCGCTGCACCAGCGTCTGGCCCTTGCTCCGGAATTCATCGACGGCGATTACCACATCCACTGGCTGGAAGATTTCGTCAAGCGCCCCCAATGACCGAGGGCCTGATCGGAGCCGCGGCGCGTTGCAGCTGACCCCTGGGATACTGCTCGCCGCCTATGCTGCCGGCATCTTCCCTATGGGCGAATCGGCGGACGATCCGGAGCTGTTCTGGGTCGACCCGCGGCGGCGCGGGATCCTGCCGCTCGACACCTTCCATGTGCCGAAGCGGCTGCGTCGTGTGGTCCGGCAGGGCGGTTTCGAGATCCGCTGCGACAGCGCCTTCGAGGAAGTGATTCGCAGCTGCGCCGAGGCGACCGAAAAACGCCCCAACACCTGGATCAACGACGAGATCGTGAGGCTATATGCGGGACTCTTCGCCCGCGGCGCCGCGCACAGCGTCGAAACCTGGCAAAGGGGCATGCTGGTCGGCGGCCTTTACGGCGTCGCGATCGGCGCCGCCTTTTTCGGCGAAAGCATGTTCAGCCGCGCCGCGGATGCGAGCAAGGTCGCACTCGTGCATTTGGTCGCGCGCTTACGGCTCGGCGGCTATCACTTGCTCGACACTCAGTTTCTGACGCCGCATCTCGCGCAGTTCGGCGGGGTCGAAATCACCCGCGCTCGCTATCATCGCCTGCTCGCCGAGGCGCTCGCCTACGGTGCGTCCTTCCCGGCGGCTTTGCCGGAGGCGCTGCGTGGCGATCCGCTCGCCGCCTTGCAATCGAGCAGGATCACGTCGTAGATGGGATGCTCGAGCGCCGACAGCGCCGGGCTCGATGCGAACATCCAGCCGCTGAAGACGCGGTTCCGGGTCTCGCCCGAGCGGGTTTCGTCGATTTCGACGAACGCCGCGCTTTCCGGCGTGTCCTCCGGCGGGTTTTTCTCGCAATCGCGGACGCGGATCGCGAGCGTGCCGAATTGCACCGGGGCGCCGACCGGCGCCTCGAATTTCGAGACGCGCGCGGTGATCTTGTCGAGCCCCTCCAGCAGCGCCAGCGGCTCCGGGGTCATGTCCGCCGCCGCCGGGATCGCTAGCGCAATCGCCAGCTGTACCGCGATCGAGCCCCTGACCCACCAAGCCCCCACCCTAACCCTCCCCCGCTTGCGGGGGAGGGTTAGGGTGGGGGCTTTCGCTTGGCGGAGGATCGAATCGGTCACTTGCGGTAGGGGTTGACGATCCCGGCTACGATGCCGGCAAGGACCTCGCGCACCTGCCGCTCGTCGCATCCCATCAGCACCGCATCCTCGAGCGCTTCCTGCGCCAGCTCCTTCAGCTCGGCGAGATTTTCGTTCAGTACCTTGATCTTCTCGACGCACGAGACCGGCTCGCCTTCCGGCGTGCGCCAGACCGGGAATTCGCTGCCGTCGCTGTCGGACATGCCCGATCCCGCCTATTTCGGGGCGGCGCCTTGCGGCGCCTCGCCCTCGCCCGGCTTCTTTTGCCCGCCAGGCGCGGAAAAAATCATCTGCCCGATCAGGTTTTCGAGGCTGACCGGGGATTGGGTAAATTTGATCTGCCCGCCCGGCGGGATCATTTTGTCTTCGCCGCCGGGAACGAGCGACATGTATTGCTCCCCGAGCAGGCCGTTGGAGACGATCTCCGCCACGGTGTCCTCGGGCAATTTATATGCCGGGTCGATGCTCATCTGCACGGTGGCGAGAAATGTCTTTGGATCGAGGGTCTCGGACACGACCGACCCGACCCTGACACCGGCGATCCGCACATCCGAACCATCGCGGAGCGCGCCGACCCGTTCGAATTGCGCGGTCACCGGATAGCCCTGCACTGCCCTGACCTGGCTGGTCGTGTAGGCAAAGAACAGGAATACCGCAGCAACGACCAGCACGACAGCGCCCATCACTGTCTCGATCACATTCCCGGTCATGTTTGCCGCAGCCGCGTTATTCGGGGGTCCACGGCTCGTAATCCCCGGTGGCGCGGGGCCGATGGCCGCCGCGCAGGATCGAGCCCGGCGGGTAATAGGCATAGGGCGTGCCGGTCATGTTCGGCTGGTGCGGCTTCTCCCAGGAATAGCGGGGACGATCGGCGCGCGGCGCCTCGTTCACCGTATGGTGTAGCCAGGCATGCCATTCCGGTGGCACTTTCGATGCCTCTGGCTCGCCGTTGTAGATGACCCAGCGCTTCTCGCGGCTGAACCGGCCGCCGCCACGCCGCAAGGGTGTGGCGCCGCGATCGCGGTAGTAGCGATTGCCGTAGCTGTCGGCGCCGACCAATTCGCCCCGCAACCAGGTCAACAAACGCGTGCCGAGCGTCATCGCTCCGTCCATGTCCCGTCTCGCGAACGGGTTTATCGCACTGCTCGCCGGCGAGCGTAAAGAGCCGGCCCAGCGTTGCCGCCGCGCAACATATGGTGTGGCTTCGATCAGATGGCCACAAAAATTGATAGCCAACGCCTATCGATTTGACTAGATTTGGTAGCTCGGGAGAGACGAGCAACTATGTCTGGCAAAGGGGTTGGGGAGAGGAATGCACATCGGACGTCATTTTACCACGGCCGGCCGGGACCCGTATGAGACCGTGCCGTTTCGGACCGCCAGCAGCGAGATCCGCAACCCTGATGGCTCGGCCGTCTTCCAGGCCGAGGGGCTCGAGGTGCCGGCCGAGTGGAGCCAGGTCGCCTGCGACATCCTCGCGCAAAAATACTTCCGCAAAGCCGGTGTGCCCGCGCGGTTGGCGCCGATTGCGGAACAGGGCATTCCGCCCTGGCTGTGGCGGCGCACCGCCGACGAGGGGGGGCTCGCAGCGCTGGCCGAGAACGCCCGCCACGGTGGTGAGACGAGCGCCCGGCAGGTCTTCGATCGGATAGCCGGGACCTGGACCTATTGGGGCTGGAAGGGCGGCTATTTCGATGCCGAGGAAGACGCCCGGGCCTTTTACGACGAGATCCGGCTGATGCTCGCCCGCCAGATCGGCGCGCCGAACTCGCCGCAATGGTTCAACACCGGGCTCCATTGGGCCTACGGCATCGACGGCCCGGCGCAAGGCCACTACTACGTCGATCACAACACCGGCGAATTGCACGCCTCGGACAGTGCCTACGAGCACCCGCAGCCGCACGCCTGCTTCATCCAGTCGGTCGCCGACGACCTCGTCAACGAGGGCGGTATCATGGACCTCTGGGTGCGCGAGGCGCGCCTCTTCAAATACGGCTCGGGCTCGGGCTCGAATTTCTCGAAGATTCGCGGCGACGGTGAGCCGCTGTCGGGCGGCGGGCGCTCCTCCGGCCTGATGAGCTTTCTGCGAATTGGGGACCGTGCGGCGGGGGCGATCAAATCCGGCGGCACGACAAGGCGGGCCGCGAAGATGGTCATCGTCGACATCGACCATCCCGACATCGAGGTCTTCATCGACTGGAAGGTCGTCGAGGAGCAGAAAGTCGCCGCGCTCGTCGCCGGCTCGAAGCTCGCCGCGCGCCACTTGAACCTGATAATGGCGGCATGCGGCGAGGGGACCGATCCGGCGCAGAACCCGGCGCTGAAGCGCGAGATCCGCGCCGCCCGCCGGGCGATGATCCCGGAAAGCTACATCCAGCGGGTCATCCAGTTCGCGCGCCAGGGCTACACCAGGATCGATTTTCGCACCTACGACACCGACTGGGAATCGGAAGCCTATCTGACCGTCGCCGGCCAGAATTCGAACAATTCGGTGCGCGTCTCGAACGCCTTTCTCGAGCGCGTCCGCACCGATGGCCCGTGGCAGCTGACGCGGCGTACCGACGGTACGATCGCAAAGGCGGTCAGGGCGCGCGAGCTGTGGGACCGAATCGGCAATGCCGCATGGGCGTCGGCCGATCCCGGCCTGCAATTCGATACGACGATCAACGAGTGGCACACCTGCCCTGCGAGCGGCCGGATCAACGCCTCGAACCCCTGCTCGGAGTACAATTTTCTCGACGACACGGCGTGCAACCTCGCCTCCCTCAACCTGATGGCGTTCCGCCGAGAGGATGGGAGCTTCGATGTCGCCGGGTTCGAGCATGCCGTGCGGCTGTGGACGGTCGTGCTGGAAATCTCGGTGCTGATGGCGCAGTTCCCGGCGAAAGAGATCGCGCGCCGCTCCTACGATTTCCGCACCCTCGGCCTCGGCTACGCCAATCTCGGCGGGCTCTTGATGTCGATGGGTCTGCCTTACGACAGCGCCGCCGGCCGCGCGCTCGGCGGCGCGATCACCGCATTGATGACCGGGTCGAGTTATGCCACCTCAGCTGAGATGGCGGGCGAGCTCGGCGCCTTCCCCGGTTATGCCGAGAACCGCGAGGCGATGTTGCGGGTCATCCGCAATCATCGCCGCGCGGCCCACAGCGTCAAATCCTCCCTCTCCGCCCCTGGGGGCGGAGAGGGCGAAGTTTACGAGGGTTTGTCGATCCTGCCGGTACCGCTCGATGCAGCGAACTGCCCGGACCCCGCTCTCGCCGCTGCCGCACAGCGCAGCTGGGACATGGCGCTGGCGCTCGGCGAGGCGCACGGGTTCCGCAACGCGCAGGCGACGGTGCTGGCGCCGACCGGCACGATCGGGCTGGTCATGGATTGCGACACGACCGGCATCGAGCCCGATTTCGCGCTGGTCAAATTCAAGAAGCTCGCCGGCGGCGGCTATTTCAAGATTATCAACCGCGCGGTGCCGGAAGCTCTGAAGACGCTCGGCTACAGCGCTGGCGAGATCGCGGCGATCGAGCGCTACGCGCTGGGCCACGGCACACTAAAAGGGGCGCCCGGCATTAACCACGAGAGCCTCAAGGCAAAGGGGCTCGACGACCGCGCGCTCGCCGCCGTCGAGGCGGCGCTCGCCTCGGCTTTCGACATCAAATTCACGTTTAATAAATGGACACTGGGCGAAGCTTTCTGCATCGACAGTCTGGGGATCGCGCCGGGCGCGCTCGATGATCCTGGCTTCGAGCTGTTGGCGGCGCTCGGCTTCGCCCGAGTTGAGATCGACGCCGCCAACAGCTGGTGCTGCGGCGCGATGACCCTCGAAGGCGCACCACATCTGAAACCCGAGCATCTGGCGGTGTTCGATTGCGCGAACCCGTGCGGTCGCACCGGCCGGCGTGCGTTGTCGGTCGACAGCCACATCGGGATGATGGCGGCGGTCCAGCCCTTCATTTCCGGCGCGATCTCGAAGACGATCAACATGCCGAACGCAGCGACGGTCGACGACTGCAAGGACGCCTACATGCTGTCCTGGCGCCTCGGCCTCAAGGCGACCGCGCTCTACCGCGACGGCTCGAAACTGTCGCAGCCTCTGGCCTCCAGCCTGCTGGGTGACGACGAGGAGGCCGAGGAGTTCTTCGAGCAATCACCGGCTGCCCGCGCGCCGCTCGTTGCCGAGCGGATCGTCGAGCGCGTCGTCGAAAGGGTCGTCGAGCGGGTAGTGCGGCAGAGCGAGCGCCGGCGTCTGCCAAGCCGCCGCAAGGGCTACACGCAGAAGGCGGTCGTCGGCGGCCACAAGGTTTATCTGCGCACCGGCGAATACGAGGATGGCGGGCTCGGCGAAGTCTTCATCGACATGCACAAGGAGGGCGCCGCCTTCCGGTCCTTGATGAACAATTTCGCGATCGCGATCTCGATCGGCCTGCAATACGGGGTGCCGCTCGAGGAGTTTGTCGAGGCCTTCACCTTCACCCGGTTCGAGCCGTCGGGCATCGTCGAGGGCAACGACGCGATCAAGATGGCGACCTCGATCCTCGACTACCTGTTCCGCGAATTGGCGATCTCCTACCTCGACCGCGGCGACCTGGCACACGCCCAGCCCGGCGATCTGATGCCCGACACGGTCGGCAAGGGCGAGGCCGAATCCAACCTGATGCGCCGCGCCGCGTCCAACGGCTTTGTGCGCAACAAATTGACCGTGCTCGACGGCGGCGCCGGCCGCACCACCGCCCGCGCGGCCTTCACCGACCCCGACATCGACGGCCCCCTCGCGCTCTCCGCAATGCCGGAGGGCGACCTCCGCCTCGAGCGCATCCGCGCCGCCCGCATCAAGGGCTACGAGGGCGACAGCTGCGACGAGTGCGGCAACTTCACGCTGATCCGCAACGGCACCTGCCTCAAATGCGACACCTGCGGCGCCACTAGCGGGTGCTCATAAATTGCTCGATAGGAGAAAACTAATGAAGACTTTGCTCGATCGCGCCAGAGATAATACCCTCGCATCGATCGAAGAGACCCGTTGCATTATTTCCGCGATGGAAGGGGGGATCCTAATTAACTGGTCACTAGAGGAACCTGATGGACTGAAGGGGACGCTTATTGAACACGAGAGCCTGCTTCAGCTCTACACACTGTGAACGACAGTTAGCGTAGGGCGGAAAAGCGCAGCGCATTTCCGCCATCTTACCGATCGCTCATTTGGAGACATTATGGCGGAATTCGCTCTGCTCTTCCGCCCTACCCATGAACTCACGCGGCGCGAGCGACATCGACGATGAGGCGCAGGCCGAGGGCGGCCAGAGCCGCCTCGACGTGTTCCATTCGCGAAGCGTGACGCAGGTCGAGCAGGCGACTGACTTGCGGCAGGTGCCAGCGTAGCCGACGCGCCAGCTCCGCGCGGCCGACGCCTTGCTCGCGCATCGCGTCATACAAGGCGGTTTTCGCCATCCCTAGCGCCGAAAGCGGCACCATCTCTTCGCCTGCCTCCGCTTTGGACGGGGCTGGAAGCGGTTCCTTGGCAGCAATGTACATGGCGAGCGCGGATTCGAGCGCGTCCTCTGCCCGCAGCAGCGCTTCCTCCCGAGTATCGCCTTCGGTGATCGCCTCGGGGACGTCGCCGAACGTGACGGTGACACCGCCATCCGGATCGGGGGTCAACATTGCGGGGTAAGCACGCATTCCAACCTCACTCCAGACCGAGCTGCTTCTTTATCGCTGCGACGGTTCCGCGTTTCATCTCTTTCCGGCTGCCGTGCATTGGCAGGATCGCCCGCCGGCCTCGCAGCAGGACCCAAATGTGTCCGCCCTTTGCCGGCTCGAAACTCGCTCCTTGCCGTTCAAGCCATCGCTTGAACTCCGCGCTGGTCACTGGGTGAACATATATGTTCACCCAGGCTCCGGCAAGTCGGCTCCAAGGCAACGCGCTCTATCATAACGGCTTGAAGCTGTCGCAGTCCTTGGCTCTTAGCGTGGCCGGCGACGACGAGGAGGCCGAGGAGTTCTTCGAGCAATCACCCGCCGCCCGCGCGCCGCTCGTCGCCGAGCGGATCGTCGAGCGCGTCGTCGAAAGGGTCGTCGAGCGGGTCGTACGGCAGAGCGAGCACCGGCGTCTGCCAAGCCGCCGCAAGGGCTACACGCAGAAGGCGGTCGCCCCCACCTCGACGCCTCCCTCGCCCTCTGCGCTCCATTCGGGAAGCGCGACGCAGGTCGAGCATGCGATTGACTTGCGGGAGGCGCCATCGTAGCCGACGCTAACTCTGAACGGCCGTGCAAAGTTAGTGGATGGCGTCGTACAATGCGACAACGCCGAAATCGGAGTGATGGGTGTTTACATCGCTGGGCTCATGCGGCGAAATCTGATCCCGGACCCGAAAATTGCCATAATAACATGCTACGGGTCGAGCTGAAGAGAATGTGCGGGTTTGCATAGGCGGACAGGATATCTTCTTTTTGAGCTCGGCAAAAGAGCGGATCCTGCAGCGTCTTTTACTGTTATTTACAACAGAGAACAGCCAGGATTGGGGGCATTTTGCTGTTTTATTGTGTCTTGCATCGGCGGAAAGCGAGGATCTCTGCGGCGGTGACGGGGCTCCTGGCTGCTATTTCGCTGTATTAACAGCGAGATCAGCGACCCCGGTTCTATTCTGTACACCAGAGGAGAAGGTGAGCCTGGCGGTTGTAAGGCCGGTGCCCTGTCACGTTTGAGTGATCGGCCCGGCGAAATTTCGACAGCGGATCAATTGCTGGTAGGCTAGGAGTTCTGCCCGGAACCCTGGAGAGGGGATATGGCCATGAAATCCGGCATCTCATCGATTGCTCTGGCGGCAAGCGCCGCCGCCGTGCTGGCGCTGTCGTCGGCCTCCGCGCAGCAACAGTCGGCGGCGCCGGGACAAAGCTCTGTTACAAAGGACGAGCTGGCGCAGAATTTCCAGGCCGAGCATGAGATCGGGCGCCGCTTCCACATCGACCCTAATGACTTGCCGGCGCCAAAGACCGGTCCGATCGTCACCAATCGTTCCCTGGTCGTGCCTTTTAACGGACAAGCGCTAGAGGTGCCGCCGGGGTTCGCCGCGACGCTCTTCGCGACCGGCCTTGTCAATCCTCGGCGGTTGCTCGTCCTCCCGAACGGCGACGTGTTGGTCGCCGAGCAGAGCGCCGGTTACCTGACCTTGCTGCGGGACGACGGCGAAGGCCGCGCCAAATGGATCGATCGCCATGTCGAGGACCTCAATAGGCCCTACGGCCTCGCGCTGCGGGGCGACGAAATCCTGATTGCGGATCAGGACGGCATCTGGCGTGTGCCGCACGTCGTCGGCGCATTGCGCGCCGGCCGGCCGGTGCCGCCGCAGCGGATCGACCAGGTGCCGCCGGACCAGCGCAAGCCGGTGCCCGGCGCCTATGGCGCGGAGATGCTCACGAAAAAGGGCGTCTTCGGCATAACGATGGGGCACCAGAACCGGCATCTGGCGATCGACCCGAAAACCGGCGCGCTCTATGTCGGCGTCGGCTCGTCGGGCAATCTCGGCGTCGAGCCCGAGCCCAAAGCGACGATCCAGCGCTTCGATGCCGACGGCTCCAATCAAATGACCGTCGCGTCCGGCACCCGCAACCCGACTGCGCTCGCCTTCCAGCCGCAGACCGGCGAGTTGTGGGCGGTGGTCCAGGAGCGCGACGGGCTCGGCGACAATCTGCCGTCCGATTATCTGATCCGCGTGCAGCAGGGCGGGTTCTATGGCTGGCCCTACGCCTATATCGGCAAGCACCCGCAGCCCGGGTTCGCCCAGCTCGCGCCTGACAAGGTCGAAGCGACGATCACGCCCGATCTGTTGTTCCAGGCGCATTCCTCACTGCTCGACCTCGTGTTTTACGAGGCCGATCAGTTTCCGTCAGAATACAAGGGCAGCTTGTTCGTCGCGTTGAAGGGCTCGTGGAACCGCTCGGTGCCGACCGGGTATAAAATCGCGCGCGTCCCGTTCAAGGATGGCCGGCCGGAGGGATATTACGAGAATTTCGCGACCGGGTTTTGGGCTTCCGGCGACGAGCGCGCCGAGGTCTGGGGCCGCCCCGCCGCACTCGCCGTCGCCAAGGACGGCTCGCTGCTCGTCGCCGACGACACCGGCGGCACGATCTGGCGCATTTCCTACAAGGGTCCGCCCGCCGAGCACGCCGGCGGACCTGCCGAGAGCACCGGGTCCGAGGCGAAGAAGCGGTGATCGACCTCGACACCTTGGAGGCTGCCGCCTCGCTCGTTCATCGGATGGTGCCGCCGACCCCGCAATATTGCTGGCCATTACTGTCCCGGCGGCTCGGCGCCGAGCTGTGGGTCAAGCACGAGAACCACACGCCGATCGGCTCCTTCAAGATCCGCGGCGGGCTCGTCTATCTCGATGCTGTCAGGCGGTCGCAGCCGGATATTCGGGGGGTCGTGACCGCGACGACCGGCAACCACGGTCAAAGCATCGCGCTCGCCGGCGCGCGATTGGGGCTCGATGCGACGATCGTTGTACCCCACCGCAACAGCATCGAGAAGAACCGGGCGATGGCAGGGTTCGGCGCGCGGCTGGTCGAGGCCGGGCACGATTTCCAAGCGGCGTTCGAGCACGCGACAAAGTTGGCCGAGCACGAAAAGCGGCATTTCGTCCATTCCTACGATCCGCTGCTGGTGCGCGGCGTCGCAAGCTACGGGCTCGAACTGTTCCGCGCGGTTCCCGACCTCGATGTCGTCTATGTGCCGATCGGACTCGGCAGCGGCATCTCGGGGGTGATCGCGGCGCGCGACGCGCTGGGGCTTCGCACCGAGATCGTCGGGGTCGTCGCCGCCAACGCCCCGACCTACGCGCTGTCCTTCGCCGCCGGCAGGCCAGTCAGCACCAATTCCGCCGACACGATGGCCGGCGGGCTCGCCGTGCGGGTGCCCGACCCGGAGGCGCTCGACATCATCCGCCGCGGCGCCGCGCGGATTGTCACCGTGTCGGAACCCGAAATGCGCCGCGCGATGCGGATCATGTTCAGCGACACGCACAACGTCGCCGAGGGCGCCGGCGCCGCCGCGCTCGCCGCGGCCTTGCAGGAGCGCAGTCGGCTCTCCGGCAAGCGCGTCGCCGTCATCCAATCCGGCGGCAACGTTGACCGCGCAATCTTCGCGGACATCTTGGCTGAAGAAGACTCCGACTGAGGGTTAGTTCAGTCCTTGGCGATCTCGCGGGCAATGACAAGGCGCTGGATGTCGCTGGTGCCTTCGTAGATTTGGCACACGCGGACGTCGCGGTAGATGCGCTCGACCGGGAAATCGGCGACATAGCCGTAGCCGCCATGGATCTGGATCGCATCGGAGGCGACCCGCTCGGCCATTTCGGAGGCGAAGAGCTTGGCCATCGACGCCTCTTTGATGCACGGTTCGCCGGCGTCGCGCCGAGCCGCAGCGTCGAGCGCCAATCCGCGCGCCGCGGCGATCTGGGTCGCCATGTCGGCGAGGCGGAAGGCCACCGCCTGCTGCTCGATGATAGGCTTGCCGAAGGCCTCGCGCTCGCGGGCATAGGCGAGGGCGGCCTCATAGGCGGCGCGCGCCATCCCGACCGACTGCGCGGCGATCCCGATGCGGCCGCCTTCCAGGTTGGAGAGCGCAATCTTGTAGCCTTCGCCTTCCGCGCCCAGCATCAGATCGGGGGTCAGCTCGACATCCTCGAAGACGAGCTGCGCGGTGTCGGAGGCGCGCTGGCCGAGCTTGTGCTCGACCCGGGCCACCCGAAAACCGGGGCTGTCGGTCGGCACGAGAAAGGCGCTGATGCCCCTCTTGCCTTGTTCGGGGTCGGTCACGGCGAAAACGATCGCGATTTGGGCATTCTTGCCGGAGGAGATGAACTGCTTGGTGCCGCTCAGCACCCAACGGTTACCGTGGCGCTGCGCTCGCGTCTTGATCGCCGAGGCGTCGGAGCCGGCCTGCGGCTCCGTCAGGCAGAAGCAGGCGAGCATCTCGCCCTTCGCCATCGGCTCGAGAAACTGCCGCTTCTGCTCCTCCGACCCGTATTGCAGGACCGGCATGCAGCCGACCGAGTTCTGCACGCTGAGAATCGTCGCGACCGCACCCTCGCCGGCGGCGATCTCCTCCATGACCAGCGCGTAGCCGACATGGTCGGCGCCCGCCCCGCCATATTCCTCCGGCACCAGCATGCCCATAAAGCCGAGCTTGCCGAGCTCGGCGACCGCGTCGGCCGGAAACTTCTCCTCGCGGTCCCGATCCGCCGCATGCGGCGCGAGCCATTCGCGCGCAAAGTCGCGGGCGACATCGCGCAGCATGCGCTGCTCCTCGGTGAGGCTCATGATGATGCATTGCCTCGTCTGGCAGTCACCTCGATCTCGATCTTCATTCGCGGATCGACGAGGCCGCAAATCAAGGCCGTTGCCGCAGGACGGATCGCGCCGAAGACTTCGCCCAATACCGGCACGATCGCCGGCCAATCCGCAGCGTTGGGGACGTAATATTTCACCCGCACGACCTCGGCGAGCCCGGCGCCGGCTTCGCCCAGTGCCTTCTCGATGTTGCGAAAGGCTTGGCGCGCCTGCTCCGCAGGATCGTCCACTATGGTCATTTGCGCATAATCGAACCCGGTCGTACCGGCGACGAATATCCACTCACCATCGACTACTGCGCGACTATAGCCCGCCGCTGTCTCGAATGGAGATCCGGAGGAGATCAGTCGCCGCATCTCAAGCCGTTCTGAGCTCGTCGTTGCCGGGCTTGACCCGGCAATCCAGCCCGTCGCTCCGGGCACGACGGAAGGGGTACGTCATCATTTCACGCGGTCTCGGCGAAGATTTCGCGGCCGATCAGCATGCGGCGGATCTCCGAGGTGCCGGCGCCGATCTCGTAGAGCTTGGCGTCGCGCAGCAGGCGCCCGGTCGGGTAGTCGTTGATGTAGCCGTTGCCGCCGAGGATCTGGATTGCATCGAGCGCCAGAGACGTCGCCTTCTCGGCGGCGTAGAGGATGGCGCCGGCGGCGTCTTTGCGCGTCGTCTGCCCGCGGTCGCAGGCTCTCGCCACCGCATACACATAGGATTTGCAGGCGTTCATCGTCGTGTACATGTCGGCGACCTTGCCCTGGATCAGCTGGAATTCCCCGATCGCCTGGCCGAACTGCCGGCGGTCGTGGATGTATGGGATCACGACGTCGAGACAGGCCTGCATGATCCCGAGCGGACCCGCGGCCAACACGGCGCGCTCGTAATCGAGGCCGCTCATCAGCACCTGCACGCCCTCGTCGACTGTGCCGAGCACGTTCTCCGCCGGCACTTCGCAATCCTCGAACACCAGTTCCGAAGTGGGCGACCCGCGCATGCCCAATTTGTCGAGCTTTTGCGCGGGACGAAATCCTTTGAACCCCTTTTCGATCAGAAAAGCAGTAATGCCGCGCGGCCCGGCGTCAGGGCGCGTCTTGGCGTAGACCACCAGAGTGTCGGCGTAATGGCCGTTGGTGATCCACAACTTCGAGCCGTTCAGGACATACCGGCCGTTTTTCTTGTCGGCGCGCAGCCTCATCGAGACGACATCCGAGCCGGCGCCGGGCTCGCTCATCGCCAGGGCGCCGAGGTGCTCGCCCGAGATCAGTTTCGGGAGATACTTGCGCTTTTGCGCTTCGGTTCCGTTGCGCAGGATCTGATTAACACAGAGATTGGAGTGGGCGCCGTAGGAGAGGCCTACCGAAGCGGAGCCGCGGCTGACCTCCTCCATTGCCACGCAATGGGCGAGGTAGCCCATTCCGGCGCCGCCATATTCTTCTTCGACCGTGATCCCGTGCAGGCCGAGCGTACCCATCTCGGGCCACAGCTCGATCGGGAATCGATCGGTCCGGTCGATTTCGGCGGCGAGCGGTGCGACCCGGTCCTCGGCAAAGCCGCGGACTGTTGTCCGAAGCATGTCGATCTCCGGGCCGAGATCAAAGTCGAGGGACGAAAGCCGCGTGTTCTGCATCGGTCAGGGGCGGGCGGCTGCGGTTGGTGCGGTCGAGAAGACTCGAACTTCCACGGAGTTTCCCCCACAGCGACCTCAACGCTGCGCGTCTACCAATTCCGCCACGACCGCACGACGGGGCCGGCGTGATTAGCAAATCCGGCCCACTATATCAAGCCGCATGGACCTTGAGATGGTGATGCAGCCGGGCGGGATCGAGTGGCGGGTCAGCGAAACGCCGGTGGAATATGCCGCTGCGGTCGAGGAAATGGAGGCGCGCGTCGCGGCGATCCGTGCCGGGGCGGCTGCCGAACTTGTGTGGCTGCTCGAGCATCCGCCGCTCTACACCGCCGGGACCAGCGCGCGCGACGAGGAGCTGATCGAGGCGGGACGGCTGCCGGTTCATCGCACCGGCCGCGGCGGCCGCTATACCTATCACGGGCCCGGCCAGCGGATCGCCTACGTGATGCTGGATCTGCGCCGGCGCGGGCAGGATGTGCGCTGCTACGTGCACCAACTCGAGGAATGGATCATCCGGACACTCGCGCGCTTCGAGGTGCGCGGCGAACGGCGCGACGGCCGCGTCGGCATATGGGTCGTGCAGCCCTCGGGGAATGAGGAAAAGATCGCCGCGATCGGTGTGCGCGTGCGTCAGTGGGTCACTTATCATGGGCTCGCGCTCAACATTGACCCCGAGCTCGCGCATTACCGCGGGATCGTCCCTTGCGGGATCGCCGATCACGGCGTGACATCGCTCGCCGAGCTCGGTATCGCCGCGACTATGGAGGAGGTCGACGCGGCGCTGAGGTGCACCTTCGCGGAGGCTTTTGCGGATCCTTGAAACCCACTCCGCGCGCTACTCCGCTGCTTTCAGCAGATCGTCGTCAGCAGGGAGCTCGGCGCCCTCGATGATGTCGACGGCGCGAAAATAAAGATGCACGGCCGTGCCGACATCCTGGGCGCTTTCGACGGCGGCAAAACCGCCGAACCGGCGGGTCAGCTCCCACGCAGCAGCGGCGCCCGGTCTGTCCGTCTTTAACGGATAAAAGACGTTCTCCAGGCGTTCGGCCGACAGACCGAGGCCGCTGTCCCTGACGGTGAGCCGCACATAATCACCCGGGCCGCTGCCTGGGAACTCGGCGGCGGTCGCGTGGTCGAATGCAAATCGCCGGGTTCCAATCGCAAGCTCGCCGGCCTTTGGCATGTCGGCAACCGCCTCGGCAACCAGAATGCGAACCAACGCGGTCACCAACTCGGAATCGGCGTAACACAGCCGAGCTTCTGGTTGCGGTGACGATCGCCATTGTATATGGCGGGGCAGCGATCGCCGGAGGGATTCCTCGACTCCGGTCAGCTCGGCATTGAGATCGATAGGTGGAGCACTCGACGGACCGCCGCCGGTCGACCCAGCAAGGTGGCGCATCATCCTCCGCGTGAGATCAAACCCTGAGCGGCGCCGCCGGCGCCAAACTAGGCCGAAGCCTACGAACAATCCGAAAACCACTGCCGGGACGACGATCAGCAAGGCAATGCGTTGGGTTAACCCCAACCCGCCTTCGCCGGGCTGGTAAAGAAATCCTTCTAAATCGACCGGATGCGAAATCGCGCCAATCGCGATCAGGCTCTGCTGTATCCCCGTCCAGCGTTCCACGTCCGAATGCCCGAGCGGAATGTCAGGAAAGATAGCGAGCTTGCGCGCGACCTCGCTCTGGTAACGCGCGAAGCCGCCGGGATCACGGACCGGCACGGCTGCCGGCAACTCTGCGACGCGTGCGGCGATCTCTTCCAGGTGTTGGAGGGCGTATTGCCAGCCCCGGATCGACGCTTCACGAAACCGCCGCACGGTACCCGGTTCGGCATTGGCGAACCGCTGCAATGTGAATAGTCCGTCGCCATAAAATTCCGGGTGGCCCGAAAGTTCGAAGGCTTTAACTGCGAGCGGTCGTTGCTGCGTCTGCCACGGCAGCTCCCAGGCCGACCCAACGACCGCGTCGACACGGCGGTCGGCG
This sequence comes from uncultured Alphaproteobacteria bacterium, assembly GCA_963812675.1. GTDB lineage: Bacteria > Pseudomonadota > Alphaproteobacteria > ATCC43930 > CGMCC-115725 > AP-15. The sequence continues at coordinate 170,034 of CAWEWR010000021.1, forward strand.
AGCGCAGCAACGGCTTGGTCCGGTTCGATCGACACGGATTTCAGCTTATCGGGGTCTATATTTTCGCTGAGGGCGGCCGCACGAAATTCCAGATCGAGGCCATTGCTCGGCAGCACGCGCCCGAGCTTCGCGCCAAGGAGTGAGCGAATAGACGAGAAATTCCCGTCGGCGCGGTAGTAGATCGCGCCACCGCTCCGTTGGAAGATCGGAGCGAGCAACACCAGAGGCGAGCCCTGGGCGGTGTGAACCAACAGCTGTGTGGTTCCGGTCCCGAACTGAGCCCGTCGTTCCACGACTTCGCGGACAGCGTCGATCAGGGCGGCACCGAGTGGCGCACCGGGCTTGATCTCGACCTCGATCCCGACTTCCCGATAGAAGCCTTTCCACAACGCCGTGTAGTAGCCAGCGAATTCGAACTGCACTCCACGGTGGAGCTGGAGCACAACTTGGTCGGCCGCGACCGCCGCTGCCGAGTTCGCCGCCAGCATCAACCCCAGGCAGCACACCCAACGCGCCAAGTTGTCGAGCGCCGTTACGACGCGGTTCAGCTTTGCCATTTCGATCCCCCACGCGAGCCTCGGCTTGGATCGCGACTCCCCAGCATTCGAGCATAAACGGCCGCACCCCGACGCTCAACCCGCCGGCGGGAACCCCCTAGCTGCAATCATTGTTGACGGCCGCTCGACCGCGGCGCATCTCATCTCCGAGCCATCGAGCGCCGAATCGACATCCGCTTCAACCGTGCCGATGAACAGAAGAAGCTTGCTCAAGCGCGCGGCGGCGCTCGCTTTCATGCCGGCGTTGCCCAGCCCGCTGCGGGCGGCCTTGCCCAGCAATGCGCCCGCTCGCCGCCTCCGCCCATCCGACCCCGAATGGCCGGACCAAGCGAGCTGGGCCAAGCTGAACGAAGATGTCGGAGGTCGCCTCGTCAAGGTGAACTCGCCGCTGAATGTCTGTCGGGAAGCCCCGGACGGGTCATCATGCGGAGATCTCTTCAGGGAACTGAAAAATCCCTATTACATCGGCGACGAGGTCGGCCTGACGCAGACCGCCGGCTGGGTCGATGCCTGGGAATTTCAACCGAGCGTCTATGCCGTTGCGGCCGAAACGACGCAGGACGTTGTCGCGGCGGTCGACTTCGCGCGCGCCAACAATTTGCGTCTGGTCGTCAAGGGCGGCGGCCACAGCTATCTCGGCAGGTCGAGCGCGCCCAACTCTCTGCTGATCTGGACCCGGCAGATGAACGCCGTCACCTTGCACGACGATTTCGTCGCGCAGGGCTGCGCGGCACGACAACCGGCCCAGCACGCGGTCACTGTAGGGGCCGGCGCCATCTGGATGCACACGTACAACCAAGTGACCACCAAAGGCGGCCGATACGTTCAGGGGGGCGGCTGCGGCACGGTGGGCGTTGCCGGGCTGGTTCAGGCGGGTGGCTTTGGCAGCTTCTCGAAGAATTTCGGCGCGGCCGCGGCGGGGTTGTTGGAAGCCGAAATCGTCACCGCCGACGGAGCCGTTCGGATCGCCAACGCCTGTACCAATCCCGACCTGTTCTGGGGGCTCAAAGGCGGCGGTGGCGGCAGCCTCGGCGTCGTCACCCGGCTCACCCTCAAAACCCATGATCTGCCATCGTTCTTCGGCGGGGTTTCGACGACGGTCCACGCCTTTTCCGACGCCGCGTTTCGCAAGCTGATCGGTCATTTCGTCGATTTCTACGCCGACAATCTCCTCAATCCGCATTGGGACCAGATCGTCAATCTTCGGCCGGGCCATCGACTCGAGATCCGGATGGCGTTTCAAGGGCTCGACAAGCAGCAGGCCGAGACGGTCTGGCACCCGTTTTTCCACTGGGTCAACGATTCACCGCAGGATTTCACCTATCAGCTCACGCCTAGGATCATCGCGGTGCCGGCCCGAAATCTCTGGGACCCGGGTTTCCTCAAAACGCACTTTCCCAGCGCCGTGATATCGGACGACCGGCCTGGCGCGCCCGCCGACAATATCTTTTGGGCGGGAAATCTGGCCGAGGCCGGGCATTTTGTTTCCGGCTTCCAATCGCTTTGGCTGCCCGCGACGCTGCTGCAGTCGGACCGGCGGAGCGGGCTCGCCGAGGCATTGCTCGCCGCCGGCAGGCATTGGTCGGTCGAGCTGCATTTTCAGAAGGGGCTGGCCGGAGGGGCTGAAGAGGCCATGTCCGCTACCAGGGACACAGCGATGAATCCGGAGGTGCTGGACGCCTTTGCCCTCGCGATCGTCGCCGGCGAGGACCCGCCGGCTTTTCCCGGCCTTCCCAGTCATCAGCCGGATCTCGATGAAGATCGTCGTCATGCAGCCGCGATCGGGAAAGCGATGAGCGAGCTCAAAAAGGTGGCGCCCGGGGCAGGGTGCTATTTCGCAGAGAGCGACTTCTTCGAGCCTCTGTGGCAGACTGCCTATTGGGGTCCGAATTATCCGAGGCTGCTGTCGATAAAAAAGAAATACGACCCAGCCGGCCTCTTTTTCGTGCACCACGGGGTCGGCAGCGAGGATTGGAGTGCCGACGGCTTCACGCGGCTGAGCGGGCGCTGACGCCATTGCGGTGAATGGCGCGCCAGACCCGCTCTGGCGTTGCCGGCATTTCGATGTGGGTCACGCCGAACTCGGCGAGCGCATCGACAATCGCATTGATCACGACGCCGAGCGCCGGAGTCGTGCCGCCTTCGCCGGCCGGGCGGATCCCGAGCGGGTGGGTGGGGGTCGGTACTTCGCTGAGCTCGGTACTGAAGAAGGGCAATCGGTCGGCGCGGGGCAGCGCGTAATCCAGCAGCGAGCCGGACAACAGCTGGCCGGTGTCGCGATCGTAAACGCAATTCTCGCTCATTGCCTGGCCGAGCCCGTGGGTGATGCCACCGTGGATCTGGCCGTGCACGATTAGCGGATTGACCGCGCGCCCGACATCGTCGACGGCGGTGTAGCGCGCGATTTCGACGACCCCGGTCTCCGCGTCGACCTCGACCTCGCAGACGTGACAGCCATACGGGAAGCTCGCGAGGTTGATCGTCTCGTCGCTTTCGGCGGCGAGTGGCCCGCGCAATTCGTCCGGCAGATCGTTGCGCCGCAATGCCTGCGCAGCGGTCTCGAAGATCCCGAGCGAGCGGTCGGTTCCCTTCACGCGGAAGCGGCCATCGGCGAACTCGAGGTCGGCGGGCGCGGCTTCCAGCACGTGGCTGGCGATCTGCAGCCCTTTGGCGATGATATCGCGCGAGGCGTTCAGCATGACGATGCTCGCAAGACGCAATGCACGCCCGGAGTGCGAGCCGCCTCCGACCGACACGCGGTCGGTATCGCCGGTCACCAGCCGAACCGTGTCGATCGGCACGCCGAGCCACTCGCCGATAAGCTGCGCAAAGCTGGTCTCGTGACCCTGGCCGTTCGATACGGTGCCGACGACGACTTCCACGACGCCGTCCGGCAATACCGTGATCTCGGCGCGCTCGCGCGGTGTTCCGGTCGCTGTGTCGACGTAATTGCTGACCCCGATCCCGCGGTACTTGCCGCGCCCCCTGGCCTCTGCGCGCCGCGCCGGAAAGCCGGCCCAGTCGCCGAGCGCGACGACCCGCTCCATGACCCGGTGGTAAGCACCGCTGTCGTACACCATGCCGAATGGGTTGCGGTACGGCATCGCCAATTCCGGCACCAGATTGCGGCGGCGCAGTTCCAGCCGGTCGAACCCGCATTGCCGCGCCGCGAGATCGATCAGCCGCTCCATGACGAACATGACCTCGGGCCGCCCCGAGCTGCGATAGGGCCGGGTCGGAAGGGTATTGGTGATCGCGGCGCGGGCGCGAAAATGGACGGCGGGCACGTCATAGATGCTCGACATGATCTCGACGCCTTTGGCGAGCGGCCCATACGAGATCGGGTAGGCGCCGACATTGGCGATGTTGGAGCCGCGCATTGCGAGGAAATTGCCGTCGCGGTCGAGCGCGAGCTCGGCCTCGACCGCGAGGTCGCGCGCCTGGTAGTCGCAGAGGAACGCCTCGCTTCGTTCGCAGGTCCATTTGACGGGGCGCCCGACGCGGCGCGCCGCCCAGGCCACCAAGGCAAACTCTGGGTTGAACGAGCCGCGCGTGCCGAAATTGCCGCCGACCTCGTGCATGACCACACGGACTTTGTCCTCGGCGACACCGAGGATTTTTGCGAGCTCCTGCTTCGGCCGGACCGCGCCGCCGATGCCGGCATAGAGCGTGTACCGCCCGGTCGCCGGGTCGTAGAGGCCGGTCGCCGCACGCGGTTCCATCGGCACGCCAACGATGCGTGGGATCCAGGTCTCGAATTTCACGACATGGGCCGCCTTGGTGAACGCGGCGTCGCTGGCAGCTTTGTCGCCGACCTCTGCGTCGATCGAGATGTTCGACGTCGCGTCGCCCCGCGCGAGCGGCGCGCCTTCCGCAACGGCTGCCACGGAATGGGTCACCGCCGGCACAGGTTCGTAGTCGACCTCGACCAGCTCGGCAGCGTCCTTTGCGGCGGCGAGGCTCGTCGCCACGACCATTGCGACAATCTCTCCGCAATGCCGCACCTCCTCCGCCGTCATCGGGAAATGCGGCGGGATGAATGGCGGCGAGCCGTCCTTGTTTTCGAGCGTGATGTCGGCCGGATGCCTGGTGCCGACCGAATGCGGGATCGCCTGCAGACCCACCCGCTGCATATCCCGCCCGGTCAGTGCGGCCAGCACTTCGGGGGCCGCTTCCGCCGACCTCTTGTCGATCGAACGAATCCGACCATGCGCGTGCGGCGAGCGCACCATCACCGCATAAGCCTGCCCCGGAAAATTGAAATCGTCGCTGTAACAGCCCTTGCCGGTCAGCAGCCGAAAATCCTCCCGCCGCCGCACCGGCCGCCCAATCCCTGTGTCAATCGAACTTTGCAAAACGACCCCCACTGTGGCTCGCCGCCGCATCCTCGACAATACAACGGAAAATTATCGGTAGGGATCTCGTCGCGAATTGCCCCTCACCCTCCCTCTCCCCGCTGACGCGGAGCGAGGCTTCAGTTCGACTCCCTCGCCCCGCTTGCGGGGAGAGGGTTGGGGTGAGGGGCTTTCATCTTCTGCGTCCCCCGCGGACGCCCGCTGCTAAGGCGCGCACATCGGCGAGGACGGCGTCGATGAGGCCGGGTTTGGCGGTGTTGTCGGGGTTGAGGTTGAGGGCTAGGCGCTGGACGAGGGCCGTGCCGACAACGGCGGCGTCGGCGGTGCGCGCCACTGCCGCGGCTTGCTCCGGGGTACGGATGCCGAAGCCAACCGCGACTGGCAGGCGGGTAAACCGGCGTAGCCGGGCGACCGCGGCGTCGACATCGGCGGCGGCGGCAGAGCGGGTGCCGGTGATTCCGGCGACCGCGACGTAATAGATGAAGCCGCTGGCGTCCTCGACGATCTTCGGCAGGCGGCGGTCGTCGCTGGTTGGCGTGGCGAGGCGAATGAAATCGAGGCCGGCGGCGCGGGCCGGTGCGGTCAACTCCGAAGCCTCCTCGGGGGGCAGGTCGACAACGATGACGCCGTCGACGCCAGCGGCGACGGCGTCGCGTGAAAAGTTCTTCGTGCCATAGCGGTAGATTGGGTTGTAATAGCCCATCAGCACGATCGGGGTCGCGTTGTCGGCGCCGCGCAGTTCGTGGACCAACGCCAAGGTGCCGCGCAAGGTCATGCCCTGCTTCAAGGCGCGCTGGCCGGCCTCCTGAATGACCGGCCCGTCGGCCATCGGGTCCGAGAATGGCATCCCGATCTCGATCAGGTCGGCGCCCGCAGCAGTAAGGCCGGCAAACAGCCGGGCGGAGGTGGTGGGGTCGGGGTCGCCCGCTGTCAGATAACTAATAAGTCCGGCTCGCCCCTCTTCGCGTAACGCCGCGAAGCGCCGCTCGATGCGGCTCACAACCGGCCCTCGCCAATATTCTCCCTCTCCGCCCCCGGGGGCGGAGAGGGTCGGGGTGAGGTGGGGGACGCCTGCCAAGCCGAGTGCCCCACCTCACCCTCCCGCTTCGCGGGCCCCCCCCTCTCCCCCCGAAGCGCGGAGAGGGAAATTCGCGAACGCGTGGACCGCACTCCGGCGGGGATGTCGCGGCTCACAATCGGACGCCGAGATGCTCGGCGACGGCGAAGATGTCTTTGTCGCCGCGGCCGCACATGTTCATGACGATCAGGTGGTCGCGCGGCAAGGTCGGCGCGATCTTCGCGACATGGGCCAGCGCATGGGCCGGCTCGAGCGCCGGGATGATGCCTTCGAGCCGGCTCGAAAGCTGAAATGCCCCGAGCGCCTCGTCGTCGGTGATCGAGACGTACTGGACGCGGCCGAGCTCGTGCAGCCAGGCGTGCTCGGGGCCGATGCCGGGATAGTCGAGACCGGCGGAAATCGAATGCGCGTCGCGGATCTGCCCATCCTCGTCCTGCAGCAGGTAGGTGCGGTTGCCGTGCAAGACGCCGGGCTCGCCGCCGGTCAAGGAGGCCGCGTGCAACCCGGTCTCGAGGCCGTGCCCACCGGCCTCGACGCCGATCATCGCGACATCAGGCTCATCGAGGAAGGGATGGAAGAGCCCCATCGCGTTCGAGCCGCCGCCGATGCAGGCGATAAGAGTGTCGGGGAGCCGGCCTTCGGCTTTGGCGAGCTGCGCGCGCGTTTCATTCCCGATGACCGACTGGAAGTCGCGCACCATCATCGGGTAGGGGTGCGGCCCGGCGACCGTGCCGATGACATAGAACGTGTCGTCGACATGCGCCACCCAGTCGCGCAAGGCCTCGTTCATCGCGTCCTTCAGGGTCGCCGTCCCCGAATTTACCGGCACCACCTCGGCGCCGAGCAATTTCATGCGGAAGACATTGGGCTTTTGCCGCTCGATGTCGGTCGCGCCCATATAGACCACGCAGGGGATGTCGAAGAGCGCGCAGGCCGTCGCCGTCGCGACGCCGTGCTGTCCCGCACCGGTCTCGGCGATGATTCGGCGCTTCTTCATGCGGCGCGCCAGCAGCACCTGCCCGAGACAGTTGTTGATCTTGTGCGCCCCGGTGTGGTTGAGCTCGTCTCGCTTGAAGTAAATCTTCGCGCCGCCGAACTCGCGGGTCAGCCGTTCTGCGAAATAGAGCGGGCTCGGCCGGCCCACATAATGCTCGAGATAAAAGTCGAGCTCGGCCCGAAACGCCGGGTCTTCACGTGCGTCGGCATAAGCCTGCTCGACCGCGAGGACCAACGGCATCAAAGTCTCCGCGACAAAGCGGCCGCCATAAATGCCGAAATGGCCGCGTTCGTCCGGCCCGCCGCGCAAGGTATTCCGTGTCTTCAATCAATCCTCCGATCGGCTCGTCCGTTGTCCGATTGACGGTCGATCCGGGCGACTCTAGCATCGCCGACGAACAGGGGGACATCAAAGATGGCAGCGCCGCTTCCCTACACCGGCAAAGAGTTTCTCGACAGCCTCGATGACGGGCGGGAGGTGTGGATCTACGGCGAGCGCGTCAAGAACATCACCGAGCACCCGGCCTTCCGCAACACGGCGCGTATGATTGCCCGCCTTTACGACGCGCTGCACCGTGATCATGCGGAAAAGAAAGATGTTTTAACCTGCCCGACCGAATGGGGCGGGTTCACTCACCGGTATTTTGTCGCACCGCGTTCCGCCGAGGATCAGGTTGGGGCCCGGGAAGCCATTGCCACGTGGTCGCGCCTGACCTATGGCTGGCTCGGCCGCTCGCCCGACTATAAGGCGGCGTTCCTCGCCACTCTCGGCGCCAACGCCGAGTTCTACGAGCCCTATCAGGAGAATGCGCGGCGCTGGTACCGCTTCAGCCAGGAGCGGGTGCCGTTCGTCAATCATGCGATCATCCAGCCGCCGGTCGACCGCAATATGGCTCCCGGTGCTCCGGGCGGCCCCACCGATGTCTACGCGCATGTCACCAAGGAGACCGACGCCGGGATTCGGGTCACCGGGGCCAAGGTCGTCGCGACCGGCTCGGCACTGACGCATTTTACCTTTGTCGCGCATGCCGGCGTTTTGCCGGTGCAGGACAAGAATTTCGCGATCGTCTTTCTGGTGCCGAGCAATGCCGAGGGGATCAAATTCGTCTGCCGCGTCTCGAACGAGCAGCGTGCGGCGGTGCTCGGCAGCCCGTTCGATTACCCATTGTCGAGCCGCCTCGACGAGAACGATGCGATCTTCATCATGGACGACGTGCTGGTGCCATGGGAGGACGTGTTTGTCTATGCCGACATCGACAAGGCCAACCGGTTCTTCCCCAACAGCGGGTTTCTGCCGCGCGCGATGCTGCAGGGCTGCACCCGCCTGGCGGTCAAGCTCGACTTCATCGTTGGGCTGTTGGCGAAGGCGACCGAGATCGCAGGCACCCGCGGGTTCCGCGGCGTCGAAGCCAATATCGGCGAGGTGATCGCCTGGCGGAACACGATGTGGGGGCTTTCCGATGCAATGGCCAAGGGTGCCGAGCCGTGGGCCGGCGGCTGCGTATTGCCGGCGATCGAGCCGGCGATGGGCTACCGCATCCTGGCCCCTGAGGCCTATGTCCAAATCAAGCAGATTATCGAAAAGACCGTCGCCAGTAGCCTGATTTATCTCAACTCGCATGCGCGGGACTTCAAGACGCCCGAGTTGCGGGGGTACCTCGACCGCTATGTCCGCGGTTCCGGCGGCGTCGGCGCGGTCGAGCGGGTCAAGCTGATGAAATTGCTATGGGACGCCGTCGGCACCGAATTCGGCGCCCGCCACGAGCTGTACGAAATCAACTACGCCGGCAGCCACGAAGAAATCCGCATTGACGCATTGCGCGCATCGATCGGCTCCGGCCAGTACGAGCGTTGGAAAAGCTTCGCCGACAGCTGCATGGCCGAATACGATCTCGACGGCTGGACGGTGCCCGACCTAGTCAACCCGAACGACGTCAGCGCGCTGGGTTAGGTATAAAGTGTCGGCTTGCCCACCAAATTTGTTCCGAACGGAACTCTATTTCACCTCTCCCCCCGCCGGCCGGGGGGAGAGGGCAGGGTGAGGGGGGCCGACGGGCGAGACAGCGCCGCCGCCCACCTCACCCTCCCATCGCTGCGCGACGGGCCCCTCCCTCTCCCCCCTTCAGGGCGGAGAGGGGCTCTTATATCGAACGCGGTCCGAATTTATGCTTTCGGTGCACTCGCCTATCTATTGTTCATTAGTGCAATTTTGCTCCCGATCGGTAACCTTTTATCGGCCGGCTTTACTTTTGAAACCAACTACAATGAAGGGTGGAACGTATACAATGCCGACCGGCTAATCCATGGGGAAATCATTTATGACGACGATTACTGGAGGATGAACAACTACCCGATCGGGTCATTCCTGATTATTGTCGGCGCCAATGTTCTGACCGATGATCTCTTGCTGAGCGGACGACTGGTCGCGCTGGTCTCCTTCGCGGCGATAGCGGTGCTCGCGGCGATGGCAGTCCGGCGCTTCGGCGGCGGGCGTACCGACGCAGTATTTGGGGCGGGTTGCGCGGCGGGCTTTTGCTATCTGATGGCGCCGACCTGGATCATCGTCGATGATCCGCAAACTCCGGGCGAAGCCGTCATGCTCGGCGCTCTGGTCAGTTACCTCGCGCGCCCACCCGATCACCTCAACTTGCTGCGCACAGCGTTCCTCGTTGTGCTCGGCGGCTTCATCAAGCACAACCTTGTGGCGATCCCCATTGCGATAACCTTCGATCTGGCATTTCGCTCGCCGCGGCGGGTGGTGTTCTGGCTGGTCTCGTGCGCCGGGTTCGCGACAGGTTTTCTCGGCGTGACGCAAATCATCGCCGGGGGCGACTTCATCGATCATCTGATGTCGCCACGGCTCTACCGATGGTATGGCGCTCGATACCACCTGATGAAGTATGTGCGGCTGTTCAAATTCCCGCTGGCCGCGATCGCGTTGAGCGCATCGCTGGTTCTGGCTGCCGATCGAATGATCTTAGCGGTTTGGGGCACGATCTCGATTGTCAGCGCGACTTTCCTATCGGGCTTCGAAGGGACCTCTTACAACATGTTTCAGGATGCCGCGGTGTTCCTCGGAGTCGCCGCAGGCGTCATGATGTCCGGGTTGCGCAAGTCCGAGTTTCGCGGCCGATTGGCGAGGATACTGGCGAGCGCACTACCATTTCTCGTCGCCCAGCCGATTCTGGCGAGAGCCCCAGATATTGCCGCACAAGTATATCACGCCCCAGCTCTCTTGGATTCGGACCGAAGAAGACAAGAGACGTTTTTGGCTGATGCCAAATTCGTTGCGGACAAGCAGGGATCGGCGATTTGCGAAAGCCTGCTCATTTGTTATGTGGCCGGGAAGCCTTTCATTCTCGATCCGTTCAACTCACGACAATACATGTTGTCCGGCAGGCTCGATCAAGGCGAGTTGATTCGGCGCATTGCCGCTCACGAATTTGCCGTCATTCAGCTTCATGCCGATATTTGTGACGATCCGACGACGCAGTCCTGTCATATCCTGCATTATCGGCAAAAGGTCGATCGTTTCACGGATGAAGTGCTCTACGCCATCGATCAACACTACGAGCTCGCGCGGCGCTCCGCCTTCGGTTCCTTTTATGTCCCGAAATAACCACGTGTTCTCATTGTTTCCCCGCGGCCGGCACGAACACTCCCGGTTGCGAACGCGACGATGCGGCGATAGGCTCCCGGCATACTGACAGGACCCGGTATCTTGCCTTATCTGAGCACCCGCGACCCTCGCGCCGCGCCGCCGACCCGCTCGTTTACGCAGGTGCTGCTCGCCGGTCTCGCCGAGGATGGCGGGCTCTACGTGCCAGACCGGATGCCCGAGCTGGCCGCCGAAATTCCCGGCTTTGCGGGCCTCCCTTATGCCGAGATCGCCGCCCGCATCATGGCCCTGTTCGCCGGCGAGACTTTTTCGCCGGGCGAATTGCAGCAGCTCACCGCTGCGGCTTACAGCCGGTTTCGCCATGCCGCGGTGGCTCCTTTGGTGCAGCTCGACGAGAGCCTCTGGCTCCTCGAGCTCTTTCATGGACCCACCCTCGCCTTCAAGGATCTGGCGTTACAATTGGTCGGGCCGATGTTCGATGCGGTCTTGGCCCGGCGCCGCGAACACGTCACGGTGATCGGCGCGACTTCGGGCGATACCGGCTCCGCCGCGATCGAAGCGTGCCGCGATCGGGAGGCAATCGACATCTTCATCCTCTACCCGCATCAGCGCGTCTCCGAGGTGCAGCGCCGGCAGATGACGACAGTCGAAGCGGCCAACGCGCATGCGATCGCGATCGAGGGCACATTCGACGACTGTCAGGATCTCGTCAAAGCGCTGTTCGCCGATACCGGGTTGCGGCATGAGCTGAACCTGTCGGCGGTGAATTCAATCAACTGGGCCCGAATTGCCACCCAAACCATTTATTACGTCGCTGCCGCGGTCGCGCTGGGCGCGCCGGCGGTTTCATTCAGCGTGCCGACCGGCAATTTCGGCAATGTCTATGCCGGACACGTCGCCCGCCAGATGGGGCTGCCGATTGATCGGCTGGTAATCGGCACCAACCGCAACGATATTCTGGCTCGGTATTTTGCGAGCGGGCGTATGGCGCTCACCGCAGTCGAGCCGAGCCTCAGCCCGAGCATGGACATCCAGGTGTCGAGCAATTTCGAGCGACTGCTGTTCGAGTTGAAAGGCCGTAATGGCGCCGCTGTCGGCGAGGCCATGCAAATTTTCCGGCGCACTGGCTCGCTGCCCGAAGATGACCATGCATGGCGCGCCGCGCGCTGCTTGTTTTCTGCCCACAAAGTCGACGACAGTGAGACCATGGAAACTATCGCCCAGACTTACGCCCGATCGGGAGTGTTGATCGATCCGCATACCGCGGTTGCCGTCGCCGCCGCGCAAGGCGAAATCGCCGCCCGTGCGAGGGGCACACCGATGATTGCTCTGGGCTGCGCGCATCCGGCCAAGTTTCCCGACGCGGTCGAGCGCGCCACCGGCCTCCGCCCAGGTTTGCCGCCGCCGCTGGTCGACCTCTTCGACAGGCCTGAGCGGATTGTCGTCGTGCCCAACGACATCGGCGCCGTGAGCCGCTTCATCCGCGGTCGTGCGCGGCGGGCCGGGGCCGCGGCATGAGGGCCCGGGTTTCGCGGCTGGCGAACGGGTTGCGGGTCGCCACCGACACGGTCCAAACCGTCGATACCGTGTCGCTCGGGATCTGGGTCGATGTCGGCACACGGCACGAACCGGCGGCGATCAACGGCGCCGCGCATTTTCTCGAGCACATGGCCTTCAAGGGCACCGAACGGCGCAGCGCCCGCGACATCGCGGAGGAGATCGAGGCAGTCGGCGGTCACCTCAACGCCTACACCTCCCGCGAGAGCACCGCTTTCTACGCAAAGGTGCTGAAGGAAGATGTGCCGCTTGCCCTCGATATCCTCGCGGACATCCTGCAGCACTCCACCTTTGACCCGGAGGAGCTCGAGCGCGAGCGCACGGTCATCTTGCAGGAGATAGGTCAGGCCAACGACACGCCCGACGACATCATCTTCGATCACTTCCAGGAATGCGCCTATCCCGAGCAGGCGATGGGGCGGCCCGTGCTCGGAAGACCGGAGATCATCCGGGGCCTCGCTCGCGATGCGATTGTCGCCTATCTGCGCGACCATTACGGCGCGCGCCGGATGGTGCTCGCGGCAGCCGGAAATCTCGAGCACGAGCGGCTTGTCGATCTCGCCGACAAGCTGCTTTCGGAGCTTCCGGCCGAGCGCGCGGTCACCACCGAGCCGGCACTCTATACCGGGGGCGACCGGCGCGAGGACCGGGATCTCGAGCAGCTCCACCTCGTGCTTGGCTTCCCCGGGGTGACGCTGGGTGATCCCGATTATTACGCTGCCTCGGTTTTGTCGACCGCGTTCGGCGGCGGCATGTCCTCCCGGCTGTTTCAGGAAATTCGCGAGAAGCGGGGGCTGGTCTACGCGATCCATTCCTTTGTCCACGGTTATCGCGACGGCGGCTTGTTCGGGATCTACGCCGGGACCGGCGAAGAGGAGGCGGCCGAGCTAGCGCCGGCGCTGTGCGAAGAGGCGATCAAGCTGCAGGACGGGTTGACGGCGATCGAGCTGAGCCGCGCGAAGGCCCAGATGAAGGCAGGGCTGCTGATGTCGCTCGAGAGCACTTCCGCCCGCTGCGAACAGCTGGCCCAGCACCTGTTGATTTACGGGACGCCGTTCGATCCGCCTGAGGTCGTGCGGCGCATCGAGGCGGTCGACGATGCCGCTATTCGGCGGGTCGTGTCACGCTGGCACTCGGCGCCGCCCACCGTCACCGCGCTGGGGCCGTTGAGCCGATTGGAGGATTACGACAAATTGCAGGCGCGCCTCGTCACTTAGCAGGCACCCAGTATAGATGGCGCCGCAACGAAAAGCCTTTCCCCGATTGTTTCTGTCCCGGGCCGATCCGTATCGGCTGACCGGCGATCGCGTCTTTCTGCGCCCGCCGGAGCGCGGCGATTACGAGGCATGGGCGAGCCTGCGCGCGGGCTCGCGAGATTTCCTTTCGCCGTGGGAGCCGAGTTGGCCGCCCGATGCGCTGAGCCGAGTGAATTTTCGGGCGCGAGTCGCGCGCTATGCCGAAGATTGGCGCACCGACCAAGCCTATAATTTTTTCATCTTCGTGCAGGACGAGACCTTGATCGGCGGCATAGGCCTGTCGAATATTCGGCGCGGCGTTTCGGAGACGGCGAGCCTGGGCTACTGGGTCGGCGAGCCCTTCGCCCGGCAGCGCTACATGACATCGGCGCTGCCTCTCGTGGTCGATTTTGCTTTTGAGCGCCTCGGGCTGCATAGGCTCGAAGCTGCCTGCCTCCCGAGCAACACCCCAAGCCGGTCGCTGCTCGCCAAGGCCGGGTTCCAGCAGGAAGGTTACGCCCGCGAATATCTCTGCATCGCCGGCAAATGGCAGGATCATCTGCTGTTTGCGATCCTGCGCGGCGATCGCGGCGCGGCCCCGAATTAAAGTTGGCGAATTAAAGCCGCGTTGGCGCGGGCGGATCAGGCGTGCCCCGCCTCGCTCGACAGCATCGTCAGATCGACGCCGAGTTTAGCCATCGCCCGCTGCCATTTTTGGTCGTGGTTAGGATCGAAAATGATCGCATCGTCGGCCGGGACCAAGAGCCAGCGATTGGCTTAAATCTCGGCATCGAGCTGACCCGGGGCCCAGCCGGCATAGCCGAGGGCAAAGAGGCTGCGGCGCGGGCCCCGTCCCTGCCCGATCGCGCGCAGGACATCGAGAGTGGCAGTCACGGCGATATTGTCGTTGACGACCAGGGTTGCGTCCTCGTTGTAGTCGGTGGTGTGCAGGACAAAGCCGCGGCCCGCCTCTACCGGACCTCCGTAATGCACCGGGCGCGAACCGGCCGCGCCGCTGGGCGCAATGTCGAGCTGGGCGAACAACTGGTCCATAGTCAGCGACCCGAGCAGCTTGTTGATGACGAGGCCCATTGCTCCAGCCTCGCCGCTGTGCGCGCAAACATACACGACCGACCGCGCGAAACGCTCGTCCATCATCTGCGGCATCGCCAATAAAAGCTGGCCCGTCAGTGACATCACCCTGCCCCGCAACGCAAGCGACCGCCGATCAAGCGCTTCGCTCTCCGCTAGCTATACACCTATACCGGCCTTTTGTTGCCGATTTCGCGTTCAAAAAGGGGGGCGAGTCGGCACATCGCCGGTGCGGTTTGCCCGGCCGAGCCTCCTGTGTTATCGCTCCCGCCCCCGAACATCTCCCGAGGGATTTCTGAGATGACCATCCAGGTTGGCGACAAGATACCATCGGCAACGCTCAAACAGATGACCCCGGAGGGGCCGAAGGACATCACCACCGACGAACTCTTCGGCGGAAAGAAGGTTGCCCTTTTCGCCGTGCCCGGCGCGTTCACTCCGGCCTGCTCACAGCGCCACCTGCCCGGATACGTCGAGAAGGCGGCCGACATCAAAGCCAAGGGCGTGGATGAAATCGCCTGCGTTGCGGTCAACGATGTCTTTGTCATGACGGCGTGGGGCAAGGAGCAGAGGGCAGAGGGCAAAGTGCGTATGCTGGCCGACGGCAGCGGCGATTTCGTCAGTGCGCTCGGGCTCGAACTCGATCTCTCCAAGATGGGGCTCGGCACCCGCTCGAAGCGGTATTCGATGCTGGTGGACAACGGCGTCGTCAAGTCGCTCAATGTCGAGCAGCAGCCGGGCCAGGTCGAAGCTTCCGGCGCCGAGGCGATGCTCCGGACGCTTTAGAACCGGCTCGGCGGTCGCTCTACCCGCGGGCCGGTGCGAACCGCGGCTTTCCCCAACTCTCTTCGGCGATGCGGGCCCGCGCGATAGCGTCGGCCCGCTCGTTTTCGGGATGGCCGGAATGGCCGCGCACCCATTGCCAATCGACGACGTGCCGGGCCGCCGCGGCATCGAGCCGCTGCCAAAGATCGACATTCTTGACCGGCTGCTTGTCGGCCGTCCGCCAGTCCCGCCGCTTCCAGCCGTGTATCCATTTCGTGATGCCGTCGCGCAGGTATTGGCTGTCGCTGTAGAGCCGGACGCGGCACGGCCGCTTCAGCGCTTCGAGCCCGGCGATCGCCGCCATCATCTCCATGCGGTTGTTGGTCGTCTGGGGGTCATAGCCGCTCAATTCCTTTTCGACCTCGCGATAGCGCAATATCGCGGCCCAGCCGCCGGGGCCCGGATTACCGCGGCAAGCGCCGTCGGTGAAGATCTCGACATCGGCCAGCTCAGGCATCGACCCCGTAGCCCGCGATATCGGTGATCCCTTGGTGGAAGCGCAGCTTGCGCAGATATTCGGCGGGATCCTTGGGCCGGACCAACGCCCCCGCCGGCTGGTTCAGCCAATCGAACAGGCGGGTCAACAGAAAGCGCAGCGCGCTGCCGCGCGCGAGCAGAGGGAGGGCGGCGAGTTCGGTCGATGAGAGCGGCCGCGCCCGCCGGTAGCTTTCGAGCAGCATCCGCGCCTTCGTCACGTTGAGACTGCCGTCGGCTTCGAAGCACCAAGCGTTGAGGCAGATCGCCAGATCATAGGCGAGGAAGTCGGTACAGGCGAAATAGAAGTCAATCAGCCCGGAAATCTCGCGATCTCGGAAGAAGACATTGTCCGGAAAAAGATCGGCGTGGATCACTCCAATCGGTAGGTCGTCCGGCCATTCCGCCTCGACTAGCGCAAGCTCGGCCTCCAGCTCGCCGGCGAGCTCGGGTTGCACTTCGGCCGCACGGGAGCGGCAAGCTTCGTATAAGCGCCGCCACCCGGCGACCGAGAGATCGTTCGCTCGGGTCATCCCGAACGAGCCACCGGCGCGGTGCAGACCGGCGAGCGCGGCGCCGACCGCCGCACAGTGGAAGGGCTGGATACGGCGCGGCCACATTCCGGCAAGAAACGTGACTAGCGCTGCCGGGCGACCGCAGAGTTCGCGCAAAGCGATTCCGTCGCGCGCCTTGACCGGTACTGCGCAGGCCACGCCGTGCTGCGCAAGATGCTCCATCAGCGCGATAAAAAACGGCAGATCGTGTGGCGCGACCCGCTTTTCATATAGGGTCAAGATGAAATTGCCGCGCTCGGTCGTGACAAGGAAATTCGAGTTCTCGACCCCTTCGGCAATCCCTTTGCAGGACAACACCTCGCCGACTTCGTAGAGTGCGATGAAGGCTCTCAATTCGTCGTCGGCAACATCGGTATAGACGGCCATCGGGTTTCCGCTTCATCACTCAGCTTCTGATTGCCGGCGACGCCCACGAACGCCGTCCGACATTGGTATTTTCTGGCCGCCGGAGGCGATCATCTCTGCGTCAACATACCCTCGATTACAGGCAGCAGGCGTGCTGCAACGATGCGATGCCCGCTGGGGTCCAAGTGCTCACCATCGAGGAGGTGTGATTGGTCGTCACACGACATCGCGATCGCGTCGTAGCGGCGAGCAAGCTCAGCTTCAGCGGAGCCGCCGCCACACAGCACGACCCGGATCTGCTGCGCTCGCAACCGGCTTACGATCGTTGCAATATTTGCCAGATGTTGCTCCACGCTTAAGCCATGTTTCCTTGATTTGAAATCGTTGCTGCCCGGCTGAACTATCGTGATTTTTGTACCCTGCGGGATCACCGTATCCATGCGAAAAAGCATATGAGTCGTGGTATCTCCGTCAATTCCTGCATTGATAACCTGAACGTCGAAGCCCTTGGCTCTCAGCATGTTTTCCAGTTGGGCCGGAAATGCTTCGCTGGGAAGAACTCCTTTTCCATGTATGAAGCTGGCGCCGAGTGCGACGATGTAGGTCGGCTCCGCGCCCGCCGCTGCGAGACCGAACGCCCCGCCCGCCACCAGAAACGCGATCACTTTGACCGATGCTCTCGGCAGCATAAGCATTCCTGCTCCGATCCGATTTCGGCTTGTCGCTCTAAAGCAAGCCAATTCCCTCACGGCTTGTTTGCCCGGCCCTGCTCGCATAGAGTTCGGCCGGCGGCGAACCGCCACGAGCCGTGACACTAGCAAGGGCAGAGGCTGGGGAGAAAGCATGGAAGCACCGATACCCGCGCAAAAAGAGCCGTACGGCGTCAATGTCGAAGCCGGGAAAAGGTACTTCTGGTGCGCCTGCGGACGCAGCGCCTCCCAGCCCTTCTGCGACGGCTCGCATCAAGGTACCGGATTGACCCCAATCCCGTTTACCGCCGAGGCCACCGAAGAGGTTTGGCTTTGCGGGTGCAAGGCGACCGGCGGCAAGCCGTTCTGCGACGGTACGCACAACACCCTGTGAGCCGCTTGTGGCCTGCCCAGGGGGCAGCGCTCCTCGGCATTCTCGCGCTGTCGGGTTGTAGTTGGTTCTCGTCATCCTCGTCGAAACCGGCCGAGGCGTGCCCGAGCGCGGTCGTGTTGCGGCCGCTCTCCAACACTGCCGTCTTCGGGGCCGCCCCGGAGCGTCGCCCCGATAATGTCGCATTTTACGGGCTGCTGAGCGAGGCCGACCTGAAATGCGAGTACGGCGGCGGCGACGTGAAGATCGCGCTCGATGCGGTGATCGTCGGTGAACGCGGTCCGGCGACGAAGGGAGACGTGCTCGACCTTCCATATTTTGTCGCCGTAACCGGACCCGATCAGTCGATCATCAGCAAGAAGCCATTTGCGGTGCGCATCGTTTTCGAGGGCACCCAGAAACGCGCCGGGGTCACCGACCATATCGAGGAAACCATCCCGCTCGATGGCCGCAAGGGCTCCGACCTCAACGTTCTGCTCGGCTTTCAGCAGAGCCCCGAGGTCGTCGACTTCTACAAGCACTTCCGCGGCCGCTGATGGCAAGAACCCCAAGTCCTCGAGAGATCAGGTAGCCAGCCTGGGAGCTAGACGACGGCGTCTCGGCGCGATTATTGTGCTGGCGAGTTCGTCTCTCAAAAAGACTCGGAACTGCCCTGGAATCCGAACGCCTGCTGCCGAGTATTCAGGCCTTTTCGCCGACCCCAATAAGAGCGGGTGTGGCATCCTCTATGCCACCGCATCGGAGGATCCAGCGCATCAAAAACAGTCGAATATGGTCGAGGCTCTGACGGCGCGGAACACGCTCTACCTTTATCAGAAGACTGGCATTGCGTCCCATCTGACCTACGCGCAAGAGGTATGGGACTGGATACACCGCTGGCCGCCCACCCTTATGGAGTTTTCTATGTCGGCGCAGACCTGGCGATCGCCGAATTTTTCCAGGTGACACGAACAGCATCGATCTACCATCATTGCGGCAATGAAAAGGTGCATCTGTTGAGAATTCCAGTCTTGTTGGGGGGCCGATGAACCATTTCGACTTCACCGGCTGCCGCATTGCGGTGGTCGGGGACGTGATGCTCGACAAATATCTGTCGGGCTCGGTCGAGCGATTGTCTCCGGAAGCGCCGGTGCCGGTGCTCGTCCGGGAAACGGAGCGAGCTGTTTTGGGTGGGGCGGCCAACGTCTGCGCCAACCTGGCCGCGCTCGGGGCCGAGGTCACCGTGATCGGAGTGATCGGCCGAGACGAGGCCGGCTCAGTGCTGGTCGATCAGCTCCAGGCCTACCCGAAGCTGAACACGGAACACCTTGTCACTGACATTAACCGCCCGACGACCTGCAAGATCCGCGTCATGAGCGGCGGTCACCAGATGGTTCGGATCGACGCGGAATCCAAAGCAGATGTTAACTCGGATGTCGAAGAGGCCGTCACCTCGGCTATTAACGAGAGGCTGCATTGGGCGGATGTCGTGGTCCTGTCCGACTACGCCAAGGGCCTGTGCAACGACCGCGTCATTCGCACGGTCATTGATAGGGCGGCAGGGTTCGGCAAAGCCTCGATCATCGACCCGAAGCGCCGCGATTTCTCGATCTACCGTGACGCTACGCTGATCAAGCCAAACAGGCGCGAATTGGCCGATGCGACCCACCTGCCATGCGAGACCGATCAGCAGGCTGAAACCGCCGCGACCGCCGCGATCGTGCAAACAAACTCAGCCATTCTGCTCACGCGTTCGGAACATGGGATGTCCTATTTTGAGCGCGACAAGAAGCCGCTGCACTTGAAAACCGCTGCCCAGGACGTCTTTGATGTGTCCGGTGCCGGCGACACGGTGCTCGCCCTAGCTGCGCTGGGCACGGCGGGGAAGCTGCCGGTCAGTGAGTTGATGCGCCTCGCCAATGCCGCGGCCGGCATCGTCGTCAGCAAAATAGGCACGGCCGTCGTCACCGCGAGGGAGCTTGACGAGGCTCTCGAGACGGAATCTCACCAATCGGACCCGAATAAAGGTGCCATTCTGAGCCTGGATGAAGCGGTGCGGCGACGCGAGGAATGGCGCAAGCGCGGGCTCAGGGTCGGGTTTACAAACGGATGCTACGACTTGCTGCATCCGGGCCACGTGTCGTTGCTCAAGAGCGCGGCCGCGGAGTGCGACAGGCTTATCGTAGCGATAAACAGTGATGCTTCGGTCAGGCGTCTCAAGGGACCGACCCGTCCGGTGCAGGACGAAGGCTCCAGGGCTTATGTTCTAGGCGCGCTCAGTGCTGTCGATCTAGTCCTGGTTTTCGATGAAGATACACCGGCCGAGACGATTGCCGCACTCAAACCCGACCTGCTCGTGAAGGGGGCTGACTACACGATGGGAGAGGTCGTCGGCGCAGAGACTGTTCGCGCCGCAGGCGGCCGCGTGCTCCTGCTGCCCCTCATGGGGGGTCAATCCACCACATCGCTGATCCGCCGTGCAGCCGACCTTGAAGGGAGGCGGAATTCACAGGGGTTCCAGGCGGCAGACGGTTGATGCCCGAGATTTGCCCAGCGCCGAGCGATCTCCGCTACGCGCTCTCGGCATCGCGGACAGGTCCTGACTCTCTCGGGAGTTCGGAGGTGCCGCGCTCCCGGCTCACCCTCGACCTGAGTAGTTGTGAAACGAAATGCGCGAGGTTGCCGGCGCGAAATAGATGGCTCGAAATGCCGGCCGCCACAGCGGCCTCACAGTCCGATTCCTTGTCGCCGATAAGAAAACTCGCCGCGCGATCGACCGGCCAGCACTTGAGAAGATCCAGTATCATTCCGGGAGCGGGCTTGCGCCAATTGCTGACGCGGCGGTACTCCGCCACCGCTGCTCGGGGGTGAAATGGACAGTAGCGGATGTCGTCGAGATGCGCTCCGACCTCTGCCAGCTCGATCGCCAGCTGCGCATGCAGCGACAGCAAATCGTTTTCCGTGTAAAGGCCTTTGGCGATACCCGACTGGTTAGTGACGACAAAGACCAAGAAACCCGCATCGTTCAGCAACTTTATCGCCGCCTTGGCGCCGTCGATCCAGCGGAAGCGGCTGCGCGAGCCGACATACCCATCATCGTGATTGAGCACGCCGTCGCGATCCAGGAATGCAGCGGGCCGCCGGCGTTCCCTTCCGAGGCCGCCGCATGGCATGGCCGTTTGTCGGATCATCCCGGTCCGGTGACGCGGGGGAACAGGCGCTCCTCGACCAGCCCGCAGATGATATGACCGGCCGTGATATGGATCTGTTGGATGAGCGGCGTCGAATCCGACGGGGCATGAAGGCACAAATCGCACAGTGTGGCCATTTCCCCGCCGGTTCTTCCGGTAAACCCTACCACTGTGAGACGCTTCTCGCGGGCGGCGCCGATCGCCCGCAAGATGTTCGGCGAACGTCCGGATGTCGAGATCACGATCAGGACGTCGCCGGGACAGCCGAGGCCGAGGATTTGCCGTTCGAATATCCGGTCGTAGCCATAATCGTTGCCGATTGCGGTCAGCACCGAGCTGTCGGTCGTCAAAGCGATGGCCGCGCAAGGCGCACGATCATAGTAGAGCCGCGACAACATCTCGCCGGCCAGGTGCTGCGCATCGCCCGCGCTGCCGCCGTTGCCGGCCAGAAGAAGCTTACCTCCGCTCCGCAGCGCGCTCGCGGCAACCTCGACGATCTCCCGGATGGCGGCAGTAAAGGCAGGGTCGTCGATCGCCGCCTGTACGGCATCGCGAGATTGGACCAAGTAGTCGATGATCGGGTTCACTGATACCCCCGGCATTTGTCATACGATTGGTGTAAGCTGTTCCCTGTGTCCGGGGTCTGTGTCAAGCGACAGGCTTTCGCGGCACATTAACTTCAGCTACCGCGCTTCCCGCGCGGCCACACCCATCAGTGTAGCCAAGCGCTGCGGCTCCTCGAGCAGCTCGCGGCTCGCCCCGGCGAAAACCATCAGCCCGCGATCGAGAACGATGGTCTCGGGGGCGAGCTCGAGCGCGAGGCGCGCATGCTGCTCGACGAGCAGCATGGCCAGCTCGTCCTCGTGCTTCAGGCGGTCGAGCCCGGCCAGCAAGGCATCGACGATCACCGGGGCCAAGCCTTCGAGAGGCTCGTCCATCAGCAGCAATGTCGGGTTACCCATCAAGGCGCGGCCGATCGCAAGCATTTGCTGCTCGCCGCCCGAGAGCTGATTGCCGTGATTGCGGCGCCGCTCGGCGAGCGAAGGGAAAAAATCGTAGACTTTGCCGAGCGACCATTGCCCGGAGGATTGCCCGCCGCGATCGGCCACCGTGAGATTCTCCTCGACAGTCAGCGAGGGGAAGATCTCGCGCTCCTGCGGGACAAAGCCGATACCCAGCCGGGCGCGCCGATAAGGGGCCAGACCCGAGATGTCTCGGCCGGCAAAGCGTATGTTGCCGCCGTGCAGCCGGGTATGGCCCATGACCGTGGCGAGCAACGTCGTCTTGCCCACCCCGTTGCGCCCGAGGACCGCCAATGTCCGACCCGCTGGCAAGCCGAGCGAGATGCCCTCGAGCACCACAGTTTGGCCGTACCCGGCAGAGACGCCTTCAAGCACGAGGCCGTTCACGTCGGCGCTCGCTCGCCGAGATAGACCCTACGGACCTCTGGGTCGGCGGCGATGGCCTCCGGCGGACCCTCGACCAGAATGCTGCCCTGGACCAGGACGGTGATGCGCTGCGCCAGTCGAAAGACGAGGTCCATGTCGTGCTCGATGATCAACAGCGCGATGTCGGATGGCAAGCGCTCGATGACCTCGATGATCGTACCGCTTTCGCCCGACGGCACCCCGGCCGCCGGCTCGTCGAGCAGCAAAACTTTGGGCGACAATGCGAGCGATACGGCAATCTCGACCAGCCTCTGGCGGCCGTAGGCGAGCAGATTTACTGGGCGCAACGCTTCAACTTCGAGCCCAAGCTGTTCGAGCAAGGCATAGGCCTCCTCGATCGCGCCACGATGCCGACCGGACGGACGGAACAGGCCGCCGCCGACCCCTTGCCGCTCGCAGACCGCCAGGGTCACATTCTCGAGGACGCTGAGGCGGCGGAACAGCGCGGTGATTTGAAAGGTGCGGACGAGACCGCGTTTGACCCGTGCGGCTTGCGGCAGGTGGGTGATATCGGCGCCGTCGAGATGGATTTGCCCGGCGCTCGGCTCCAAGGCGCCCGTCACCAGTTCGACAAAAGTCGTCTTGCCGGCACCGTTCGGTCCGATCAGGGCTTGCCGGGCGCCGTGCTCCAGGCGGAAATTCACGGCATTGGCCACCGTTAGCGCGCCGAAGCTCTTGTGAAGCCCACGGGTCTCGAGCGCCGGCGTGTTCATCGGCGGAACCGGTCGAAGAACCCGAGCACGCCGCCACGAGCAAAGACGACGACAAGAACCATCAAGAGCCCGATCCAGAAATACCAATAGACCGGGTCGATCTCGGAGAAGCGGTTCTGTGCGATCATGTAAAGCGGCACGCCGATGAACGCGCCGTAAAGCCGCCCGACCCCACCGATGATCAGCATGATCAGAACTGTTCCGGAGCGTTCGAGAGACAGAAAGCTGAGGCTGACGAATTGCGTCGTCTGCGCGATCAGAGCGCCGGAGACGCCGGCCAGCGCCGCCGATATCGTGTAGATCACGTGGCGCCGGCGGGTGACAGGAGTGCCGATCGCGTGCATGCGCCGGACATTCTCACGAATGCCGGTCAGCGAGCGCCCGAATGGCGAATGCACGATCTGCCGCGCGAACAACCAGCACAGGAAGAGCACGGCCAGGCAATAGGCATAACTGGTGTGACCAAACAGATCGAAGCGAAACCAGCCGAAGATCGGCCACACGTCCATGCCCTGCAGCCCGTCGTCGCCGCCGGTAATGAACGAAGCCTTGTTGGCCGCTTCGGCTACCAGCGTCGCGACGACCAAGGTCTGCATCAGCAAGGCTAGTCCCGTCGTGCGCAGCACGACCAGGCCGGACAAAAACCCTAAGAGAGCCGCCGCTGCGGCGCCGCCAATAAGGCCGGTGATCGGCTCGCCCCAAGCATGCGCAGCGAGAATTCCGGCGGTATACGCGCCGGTTCCGAAAAATGCGGCGTGCCCCAGGGTCACGATACCGGCGTAGCCCAGCACCAGATCAGCCGACAGCGCGAAGAGGATTGTCGCCAGGATCTGTGCACCCAATGCCAGATAGTCGGGAAAAATGAAATATGACGCGACCGCCGCAAGCCACGGCAGTGCTTCGAGCGGGTGGTATCGGTGTCTCCGGGCAAACGCGTCGACTGCGCGGCTCGGGGTCATGCGCGGCCGAACAGTCCGCGCGGCCGCCACAGCAGAATTCCCATTGTCAGCGCATAAATAAAAAATGCGCCGAATTCCGGCAGCAGATATTTGAAACCGCTGTCGGCGATGCCGAGCAGCAATGCTGCGACGAACGGCCCGCGAATGCTGCCGAGCCCGCCGACCGCCACGACAATCAGGAAATAGGCGAGGTTCTGCAATGCGTAGCTCGGATTGATGGCCAACAGATCGGCGCCGAGCCCGCCGCCCAAACCGGCGAGCCCGCTGCCCAAGGCAAAGGTCGTCATGAAGAGGCGCGAGGTGTCGATGCCGACCGATTGGGCCATTCGCAGATTGTCGACCGAGGCGCGCACCCGCGCGCCAAAGCGGGTCCGCTCGATGCCCAGCCACAGGGCCGTCACCAAAGCTGCACCGCAGAGGATCAGAAAGCTGCGGTAGGCGGGGAAACTGCGAACACCGATATCGATTGCGCCGCCAAGCCATCGGGGCGGCTGCAATGGTTGTTGCAGCGGGCCCCAGACATAGGTGGCGCCCGCCACCGACATGAAGACGAGCCCCATCGTCAGCAGCACCTGGTCCAGCTCCTCGCCGCCGTAAAGACGGCGGTAGAGCAGGCGCTCGATCGGAACGCTCGCCAGCGACACTGCCACTGCCGCGGCGAGCAGGGCCGGCACGAACGGCACGCCCCAGCGGCTCATCAAGCTCGTCAGCACATACCCCCCGGCCATCGCGAAAACGCCATGCGCCAGGTTGACAAAGCCCATCAGCCCCATCGTGACCGACAGCCCGACCGAGATCAGGTAAAGCACCATCGCAAAAGCGAGGCCGTGAAACCCGATGCTGACGGCGGCTGACAGAGTATCCGCCATGTTTGGAGGCATAGAGTAGAGGCCCATCGGGCCGACTACATCCGTCACCCCCGCACAAGCGGGGGTCCAGGGGATCTAGTTCCGTAGCTGCGGCCCTGGGTTCCCGCTTTCGCGGGAATGACGACTTGTGGCAAACAATAGACTGACTTCATAACCATTTTTTACTTTGGCGGGTTCAGCTCCTTCCACGGATCCTTGACCATCGGGATCGTTGCGATCTCGACATTGACAAGCCGGCCGTCCTGCTTCTCGACCCGCCGGATGTAGACGTTCTGGACGATGTCGCGCGTCTCCGGATCGATCATGATCGGGCCGCGGGGGCTGTCCGGGTCCTTCCAGTGGGACAGGAACGCGATTGCCTGGTCGGCAGTGAAACTCCCCTTGGTCTCCTTGACCAGGCCGTAGATCGCCGCCATGCCGTCCCAAGCGTCGACCGAGAAGAAGTCGGGAATCGATTTGTCGCCGTATTCGCGCTTCCACGCGGCGAGGAAAGCCTCGTTCGCCGGCCGTTTCGCATCGGCCGAGTAGGTGCCAGACGTAATCAGCCCCAGGGGCGTGTCGCCCATGCGCGGCAGCTCCTCGTCCGGCAGGAGGTCCTGTGGCGCAACGACGTTGATCCCGGCTTCGCGCAGGCCGAGGTCCTGCATCGCCTTCATCATCCCGGTGGCCTGCGTGCCGGCGGGCACGAAGATGAAGACGACGTCGGGCTTGGCGTCCTTGATCCGCTGCACGAACGGCGCAAAGTCGGGATTGGTCGGCGGGAACCGCACCGCCCCGACCATCTTGCCGCCGGCATCCGTGAAGGCCTTGGTGAAAGCAGCCTCGGAATCATGGCCGGGGATGAAGTCGCTGACTGCGGTATAGCCCGTCTTCCACCCCTGCTCGGCCGCCCATTTGCCGATCGGATAAGCTTGTTGCCAGAGCGTGAAGGAGATCCGCACGACATAGGGCGAAATCCGCGGGATCGTGACGCCGGCCGAGGCGATGTCGAGCAGCAGCGGCACCTTCGCCTCGGCCGTCATCGGCGCCACTGCCGTGGCGACTGGCGACAGGACGATGCCGGTCAGCAACTGCACGCGGTCGCGCGTGATCAACTCCTGCGCCAGTCGCTTACCGACCTCCGGATTTGAGGTGTCGTCGCGGCGCAACAGCTCGATCTTGACGCCAGGCGGCAGATCCTTTCCGTGCTCCTTGACGTAGAGATCGAACCCTTTCTGGCCCTGGTCGGCGGGTTGTGCGACAAACCCGGTGTAGCTGTTGATCAGCCCGACCTTGACGGTCTGCGCCGCAGCCGACAACGGCAAGCTCACGGCGGCAGCCGCCAGCACGACAATCATTCTTCGGAACACTCTCGCCTCCCTGTCGATCGCGGGTCGACCTTACCACGCCATCGGGCAATGCTTCGCGTTAGTAATTCTGATTTAGCCCCCAGCGTAAGGTCAGGAAGAGCGCGTAAATAACTGCGGCCGAAAAGATCACGATCGCGGTCCATCTCGCCCATTTGGCCACAGGATATCGGCTGCGCGCCAGCGGCAACACTCCCGCGCCGACGAACATCAAGATCGTCAAATACAGAAGAACCTGAAGCAGGCGATCCCCGGACACGGCAGCCCTTCCATCACAACCCGTCCGAACCATGCTTGTCCGGTTGACACCCAAGAGCACCAGATTTGGTGGCGGTTTGTCGGTACCCTAGCTCAGTGGATGCTCGCCGGGTTTTCGCCGCGGCATTTTGGATGTTGCCATGAACCGGTGTACAGCCCGTCATACGTCGGGGCCACCGCCTGCCCGCCGATCCCGAGCAATGACCGGAACGCATTGAACGGGTAAAAACGGCGATTGAACCGGAACGTGAACTCGTTGAGGTAGGCTTGAAGGTGCTGCGGACTGACGCCGTGGTGGCAACCTCGCAGCCAGCTTTTCAGATTACTGAAGATCAAATGGGAGATCGGCAGAAAGTCCTCGGCCACGCTGGGATCACCTTGCGCTGCGACCGGCAGATGCCGATAGCCGCGATCACGCAACGTCGCATAGCCGCCCCAGGCGTCGGTCACCACCACGGCTCCTGGCTCGACCGCCGCCTCGACAAAGCCGCACAGCGATCTTGCCGACCGATCCAGCACAACTTCCATCCGAATACGGCCGGCATATCGGCCATTGCGGCGCGGCACGCCTTTGACGTTCTCGGGCTTGCGCTGGCGGACTTCGACAGCCGCGATAACGAGGCTTTGATCATGGACCCCGCGGCCCTCGCCGCGCGTCCTGCCGCCGACCCATGACTCGTCGATCTCGACATGATCCCGCGGCTGGCCACCGATGCGGTCGCGATCGGGTCGGACCATGCCAGCGCGGAGTTTGTGGAGGATCTGGAACGCCGTCTCGTAGCGGTTCAAGCCAAGCTGACGTTGGAATTGGACGGCCGAGATGCCTGGCGTATGGCTCGAAACCAGGTAGGCGGCCCAGAACCAGATCGACAGCGGCGTGCGGGTCCGCTCCATGACCGTGCCGGCCGTCAGCGCATTATCCCGCTGACATTTGCGGCACCGCAGAACCTGCGGCCGGTTGGCGAAGCGGTAGGGTTCGCTGGCTTCGCCGCACCATCCGCAGACGAACCCGTCGCGCCAGCGGATGGCTTCAAGGTAAGCAGCGCAAGCCGTATCGTCAGGAAACAGGCGTTGGAACTCGGGCAGTGAACCCGGAAAGGGCAGATCCGCGCGGAGCAAGACAACGGCGGGCATGGCGGCATCTCGTTTCCGCCGCTAAACTACCAACTGTAGTCTTGGGTGTCAACCGGATAAGCACGGTCCGAACAAGATCGCTTACACTGTCACTCCAATGACCAGGAATAGCCGACGGTCGGCGCCCGTTTCCCGGAAGTTACCCCAAATATCGGACCGGTATATGGTGAGGTAGGCGCCGACTCGTTCACTGGCTTATTCTGTTCTTGTACAATAGGCTCTTCGCCGACAATTTTCTTAGTGATCTCCGGAACAGAATTCAAATCAATATTCAGCCCATTATTACCGCATTAATATGGGTTTTTCGGATTACAGGAGCCAGCATCGGCCGTCGCCGCAGCTGTGACAGCCGCGATTGCCAGAACGAGGGTGGTCGCGATCCAAGCGCTCATCTGAGCCTCCCCAGCGTGGACGACTTACCCAGAATTAAGTCTTGCCTATCACGGGACGCGTGTCCATACCAAAGCGCCCCTGCCTTACCAGAGCGCCCTTGCCCTGCCACGCCACTCCGCCGCGAGGATCTGACGATGCCGTTCGTTCGTGCCGTCGCATCTCTTAGCCTTCCCGTTTTGCTTGCGGCCGCGCCGGCTGTCGCCCAGGAGGTCGTCACCGAAAAGGCGCTGTCGCTCGACTTGGCGCATGCCATCGCCCAAGGGGCTCTGGAGAAATGTCGCGCCGACGGCTACCACGTCAGCGTGACCGTGCTCGATCGCGACGGACTCGTCAAAGCAGCGATGCGCGATGACGGGTCCGGTCCGCACACGATGGTCACGAGCCGCCGCAAGGCGTTTACCTCGGTCACCTTCAGGCAGCCTTCCGCCGACTGGGCCAAACGCGTTCTGACCGACCCTGCCGTGGCCGGCCTCAAGGACACCGAAGGGACCATCGCGCTGGGCGGCGGCGTGCCGATCAAGGCGGGGAACGAGGTCATCGGTGCGATCGGCGTAAGCGGCGCCCCCGGCGGCGAAAAGGACGAGGCATGCGCGAATGCCGGCATCCAAAAGCTCGCCGACAAGCTGAAATAGAGCGAACATATCATGGAGCGCATCGATCTTCGTTCCGACACCGTGACCCTCCCTTCGCCCGGGATGCGCCAAGCGATGGCTGCGGCGCCGGTCGGCGACGACCAGTACGGCGAGGACCCAACGGTCAACTGCCTGCAGGAGCGGATCGCCGAATTGCTCGGCAAAGAGGCTGCCCTCTTTGTGCCGAGCGGCACGATGGCGAACCAGATCGGCCTCAAGATCCTGACCCGGCCGGGGGACGACGTGGTCGTCGGCGAGGAAGCGCACATCGTCTGGCACGAATCCGGCGCCGCCGCCGCAAACTCCGGCGTTCAGTTCACCGTCGTCGGTCGCGGCGGCCTCTTCACCCCCGCCGATCTGCGCGCCGCCTATAAGCCCTCCGGCCATATCGTCTTCCCGCCCACGACATTGGTGGCGATCGAGAATACCCACAATCGCGGCGGTGGCGTCGTGTTCCCACAGTCCGATGTAGCGGCGATCTGCGAGACGGCGCGAGAACTCGGGGTGGCCTGCTATCTCGACGGCGCGCGGCTGTTCAATACGGCGGCGGCAGAGGGCCGGAGCCTGGCCGAGCTCGCGGCGCCCTTCGACGTGGTGTCTGTCGCGCTGTCGAAAGGGCTGGGCTGCCCTGTGGGCAGCCTTATCGCCGGCCGTCACGACGACATCT
Organism: uncultured Alphaproteobacteria bacterium; assembly: GCA_963812675.1. Taxonomy (GTDB): domain Bacteria; phylum Pseudomonadota; class Alphaproteobacteria; order ATCC43930; family CGMCC-115725; genus AP-15. The sequence continues at coordinate 199,411 of CAWEWR010000021.1, forward strand.
CCCGCGCGCGGCGGGCGCGGCGCATGTTCGGCGGCGCGATGCGCCAATCCGGCATTCTTGCCGCCGCCGGCCTCTACGCGCTCGAGCACAATCTCGAGCGACTCGTCGAGGATCACACCAATGCAATGGTCCTGGCGGAACGGCTGGCAAGGTTGCGCGGTGTCCGCCTCGATCTCGCGACGGTACAGAGCAACATCGTGATCTTTCGGATGGAGGAAGGGGCGCCGGACGCCGCCACCATCGTCGCTCGCGCGCAGGAGACGGGGTTCATGATATCGGCTTTTGGTGAGCGCACCTTGCGCGCCGTCACCCATCTCGATGTGAGCCGCGAGCAGTGCCGGCATGCTGCCGACCTGCTGGCCGCGGTCATCGAGCGCCGCTAACCTCGCTGCCGCGCTTGCGCAGCAATACCTTCTGCTCACCGGACAGCACGAGTTCGCTTCGCTGGTTGTGCACTGTGGCGGCGAGGGTGACAACGCCGGTCGAACGCTGCGGCGTCAGTGCCGCAATCTCGAGCATCGGATAAAGCGTGTCTCCCGGGTAGACCGGCTTCAGGAACTTTGATGATTGCTCGGTAAAGGCGATCAGCGCGTCGCCGATGGCAAGCGCAAAATTGCCGGCCCCTGCGGCGGTGAAACAAAGGATCTGGAAGCCGTGCGCCAGCAACCCCGGGTGGCCGCGCTCGCGGCAATATTCGACATCGTAATGGATCGGGTGATTGTCGCCTGAGAGGGTCTGAAAGGCGGCGAAATGCGCCTCGGTCATCGTCCGGCTCGGGATATAGAAGCGTTCGCCGACCGCAAGATCCTCGAAATAGCGCCGTTCGGGAAACCGGTGCTGGCGCGGATCGAAATTCTCGGTCATAGCACCTCGGGGATAAGCACGATGTTTTCGGTGCAAAGGCTCGCGAGCGCCGCAGGGTCGACGCCGATTTCGGCGAGAATGGCGGCTCCGTGCTCGCCGATGCGCGGGGCCGGCGGCAATGCGGCATCCACCTCAAGCGGGATACCCGGCGTTCGCGGCGTCGGGAATTGACCCATCTCCGGCTGCTCGACACGAACTGCGCCGTCGGTAGCCACGACATGCGGGTCGGCGAGCCAATCGTCGAAACCATTGACGCGGTCCGCCAGAATGTCGGCGGCTCGCAGCCGCTCGAGCCAGCCCGCGGTCGTGTCGGTCACAATGATCCGGCCGACGATGTCGGTGAGAACCGACGAATGCGCTGCGCGTGCGGCAAAATCGGCAAACCGTGGATCGTCGGCCAGATCCGGGCGACCCAGCGCGCCCATTAACCGAGCATATTGCTCCTCGCGCACGAGCGCCACCATGATCCAGCCATCGCGGGTCCGGTAGGCGCCGGTCGGCGCGTTCAACTGCCGCGGCGCGCCGCTCTCCAACACATGTTCGGCGAGCTTATGCCCCAGGATGGCCGCCGCGCACTGCGCCAGGCTGACCGCGATCCGCTGACCCTCGCCGCGACGCTCGCGCGCATAAAGCGCGACCCCGAGTGCCTGCGCTGCGTAGAGGCCGGTCAGGGTATCGACGATGATCGCCCCGACCCGATGCGGCGTCCCGTCATTGCCGAGATTGACTGACATCAAGCCGGAGAAGGCCTGGGCCACTAAATCGGTGCAGGGCAAGGCGACATAAGGGCCTTCCTGGCCAAAGCCGCTGACCGAGACATAAAGAAGCCGCGGATTTTGCGCCCGCAGGTCGTCGTAGCCGAGCCCGAGCCGGGCCGCCACCCCGGGCCGGAAGCCCTCGATCACGACATCGGCGCGAGCGGCGAGAGAAGACGCAATCGCGCGGCCCGCCGGGGCCTTCAGGTCGAGGGCAAGGCTCCGCTTGCCGCGGTTGTAATGGGCCGACATCGCGGTATGGTCGCCGTACCGCATCCCTAACCCGCGCGACCAGTCCCCAGCGAGCGGCTCGAGCTTGACGACCTCGGCCCCGTGCATCGCCAGCAGCATCGCGCAATAGGGGGCGGCGACACCCTGACCGAGATCCAGCACGCGCAGCCCGGCATAGGCGCCTTGGGTGCTCATCTCCGACCTCATTTCGCGCTCATCGACAGCTGCTATACTATCAGGCGCCGATGAAACACGCTGGCGCGCCTGCGTTCGAAGCTTTGAGCGATTTGCTGGAGAGCCTGAGGACCTGGACCGCTCTCATCGAGCGGCGGCCGGGGATATTCTATGTCGGCGGCAAGGCATTCCTGCATTTCCATGAGGACCCCGGCGGCCTTTTCGCCGATTTGCGGCTCGGCAGCGACTGGCAGCGCTTCCCGGTGAACAGCCCCGACCAACGAGCCGAGCTTCTCGCCGTCATCGACGGGACCCGATTCGGCCGATCATTCCCTTGTTCCGGTCCGACTTCGAAATGTTCTAAGATTACCCGATAGGTTCGTTTTGGGAGATAGTCATGCCTGCGATCAAAGCCTTCGATCTCGCTTATGGGCGCCTGCGCTCACCCGATCTCGATAAGCAAGAGGAGTTCCTGACGGATTTCGGCATGGTCCGCGCCGACCGAACGAGGAACGCCCTCTACATGCGCGGCACCGATGCCCCGCATCACATCCATGTCACCGAACTGGGCGAGCCGCGCTATGTCGGCATCGCCGTTCATGCGGCGAGCCTGGAGGACCTCGAGAAAATCTCGCGGGTCGCCGGCGCCTCGCCGATCGAAAACATCGACGAACCAGGCGGCGGGAAGCGTGTGCGCTTGACAGATCCCGACGGATACCAAGTCGAGGTCGTCTATGGCATGGAGATGCTGGATCCGATCCCGGTCAAGCGACCTGCGGTCAATTCCGGCGAGAACAAATACCGCCGCAAGGGCGAATTATTCCGCATCGAGCAGGGCCCGTCGCACATCAAGCGGTTCGGCCATTTTGTCATAATGTCGAAGAACTTCGACAAGACGCTCGGCTGGTATCGCGACATGCTCGGCTTCCGCTGCTCCGACGAGTTCTATGCCGGAGAGAAGACCAATATCGTCGGCTCCTTCAATCGGCTGGACCGCGGCGACGATTATGTCGACCACCACGCCTTCTTCTGCATCCGCGGCGACAAGAGCGGCCTCAACCACCTGTCCTACGAGGCCGCCGACATCGACGACGTGATGGTGGGCAACGAGCATCTGCAGAAGAAGGGGTACCAGCACATGTGGGGCATCGGCCGCCATCTGATCGGCAGCCAGCTGTTCGATTACTGGGCCGACCCGTGGGGCCGCGTGCACGAGCACTGGGCCGACACCGACGTGCTGAACGCCCATACGCCGCCCAACCTGTTGGAGCGCGGCGAAGGCACCGGCGGACCCTGGGGTCAGCCGATCCCGCAGATCTTCATGGGCCACGCCTCGCCCTGACTATCCGGAGGAGCCCGACATTGATCGCCCCTCTCCGGCACCGCGGGAGAGGGTGCCGAGCGCAGCGAGGCGGGTGAGGGTCTCGCCGCCCCCCTTGGCCCTCACCCTCCTAGCGCCTGCGGGCCGGACCCATCCGTCTCCCGCGATGCGGGAGAGGGGCGAAATGCGGGTGTAATCAATCGGGTATCCACGGATGGCGGTTAAGCGCGCGCCGGCTGCTCGGTGAGTTCGCGGCCGAGCGCCGACAGTGCCATCGCCACGATGTGACGGGCGTTGAGCCCGGCTTGGTCGTATTGCGCCTGCGGAGAATCGTGGTCGAGGAAGACATCGGGCAGCACCATCGTGCGGATCTTCAGCCCGTGGTCCAGCATGCCGGTCATTGCGAGATGGTAAAGCACATGGCTGCCGAAGCCGCCGATCGCTCCCTCCTCGACGGTAATTATGACCTCGTGCTCGCGGGCCAGGCGATTGATCAGCTCGATGTCGAGGGGCTTGGCAAAACGGGCATCGGCGACCGTCGTCGACAGCCCATAGGTGCCGAGTTCCTGCGCCGCTTTCATGCATTCCGTAAGGCGCCCACCCAGGCTCAACAGCGCTATCTTGGTGCCCTCGCGCATGATGCGGCCGCGGCCTATCTCGAGCGGCACACCTCGCTCCGGCAGCGGCACGCCGATGCCGTCGCCGCGCGGATAGCGCACCGCCGAGGGTGCGTCGTCGATCGCCGCGCAGGTCGCCACCATGTGGAAGAGATCCGCTTCGTCCCCCGCCGCCATAATGATAAATCCGGGCAGGCAGCCGAGATAGGTCACATCGAACGAGCCCGCATGGGTCTGGCCGTCATTGCCGACCAGGCCGGCGCGGTCGATCGCAAAGCGCACCGGCAATTTCTGGATCGCAACGTCGTGCACGACCTGGTCAAAGGCGCGCTGCAGGAATGTCGAATAGATCGCGGCGAAGGGCTTCATGCCCTCGGCGGCAAGGCCTGCGGCGAAGGTCACCGCGTGCTGTTCGGCGATGCCGACATCGAAGCACCGCTTCGGAAATTTGTCGCCGAACAGATTGAGCCCGGTGCCTGACGGCATGGCAGCGGTGATGGCGACGATGCGGTCGTCGGCTTCGGCTTCCTTGATCAGCGATTTGGCGAAGACGCTGGTGTAGGAAGGCGCGGTCGACTTCGATTTCACCTGGGCGCCGGTGACGACATCGAACTTGGCGACGCTGTGCCACTTGTCCTCGGCCTGCTCGGCCGACAGATAGCCGTGACCCTTCTCGGTCACGGCGTGGATCAGGACCGGTCCCGGTTCCTTGCTATCACGGACGTTCTTCAAGACCGGCAGTAGATGATCGATGTTGTGACCGTCGATCGGGCCGACATAGTAGAAGCCGAGCTCCTCGAACAACGTCCCGCCGGTGACAAAGCCACGGGCGTATTCCTCGGCTCGGCGCGCCGCATCCTCGAGTGGCTTCGGGAAGTGGCGCACCACCTCCTTGGCGATGTGGCGCAGCGACATGAAGGATTTCGAAGACAGCAGGCGGGACAGATAAGCGCTCATCGCGCCTACCGCCGGCGCGATCGACATGTCGTTGTCGTTGAGGATGACGATCAGCCGCGAATCCATCGCCCCGGCATTGTTCATCGCCTCGTAGGCCATCCCCCCGCTCATCGCGCTGTCGCCGATCACGGCGATGACGTTGCGCCGCTCGCCACGGAAGTCGCGGGCGACGGCCATGCCGAGCGCGGAGGAGATCGAGGTCGAAGCGTGCGCGGCGCCGAACGGGTCGTATTCACTCTCCGAGCGTTTGGTGAAACCGGAAAGCCCGCCGCCCTGCCGGATCGTGCGGATGCGGTCGCGCCGGCCCGTCAGGATCTTGTGCGGATACGCCTGATGACCGACATCCCAAATCAGCCGGTCATGCGGCGTGTCGAAGACGTAGTGCAGCGCCACGGTCAGCTCGACGACGCCGAGGCTGGCGCCGAAATGACCGCCGGTGATTGAAACCGCATCGATCAGCTCGCCGCGCAACTCGTCGGCGAGCTGCCGCAGATCTTCTTCCGGCAGCTTCCGCAGGTCGGCTGGAAGATCGATCTGGTCGAGCAACGGCGTCCGATTGGAAATCGGGCGTGTTGGGTTTGAATCCAATGCTGCGCTCCTCAGGTACGGCGGGTGATCACGAATCGCGCCGCCTCTCGTAAAAGTTCCGCTCTTTGTTCGAACAAATCAAGGTGCGCCACCGCTTGGTTAATCAGCAGCTCGGCCTGCGCTCTGGCACGCTCCGTCCCGAGTATGGACACGAAGGTGGCCTTTCCGGCCGCGGCGTCGGCGCCGACCGGCTTCCCGGTCTCGGACGCGGAGCCTTCCACATCGAGAAGATCGTCGGCGATTTGGAAAGCGAGCCCCAGATCGTGGGCATAGCCGCGCAGCGCAATTCGGGCTTCACCTGGCGCCTTCGCGAGAATCGCTCCGGCTTCACACGAAAAGGCGATCAGCGCGCCGGTCTTCATTCGCTGCAATCGGGTGATCGCGCCGATGTCCAATTTCTGGTGCTCGGCAATCAGGTCGATCATCTGACCTCCGACCATACCGGCCGCACCGGCGGCGGCGGCGAGTTCCGAGACGAGCTCGCAGCGAACCGCAGGATCGCCATGGGTATCAGGGTGAGCGAGCACCCCGAAGGCTGCGGTCAACAAACCATCTCCGGCTAGAACCGCCGTCGCCTCGTCGAATTGCTTGTGGCAGGTCGCGCGGCCGCGGCGCAGATCGCTATTGTCCATCGCCGGCAGGTCGTCATGAACGAGGGAATAAGTGTGAACCATCTCGATCGCTGCCGCTACCTGCAGGGCGCACCGCCGGGCAACCCCAAAAAGCCCCGCGCTTGCCAGGACGAGGAAAGGCCGCAACCGTTTCCCCGGCGCCAGGGCCGAGTAGCACATCGCGTCATAAACCCTCGCCTCGAGACCGGGGGGCACGACCAGCAGCCGCTCCAAAGCGGCGTCTGTGAGCTTGGCGGCTTCATCCAGAGCGCCCGAAAAAGAAATCCGTTTGGACCACGTCGTTTCAGTCAAGCTTGGCGGGCTCCGCGCCGATGACGCCCTCGGGACCAATAACAATTCGATCCACCCTTTGCTGCGCCTCGTTCAGCTTTCTTTCGCAATGTCGCTTCAGTTGAGCTCCTCGCTCATAAGACATTATTGCTTCGTCCAGCTTAACCTGGCCGCCTTCGAGGCGGCGCACGATCTGCTCGAGTTCGGTAAGCGCATCCTCGAAATTCATCCCGGCGATATCGGCGGGAACTCCATTGGGGGGAACGCTATTGGGGGGAACGCTTGAGTCGACCATCTGCTTTCTTCTTTAACAAAAAACGCGACGATGGTTCTGCGGTTTAGCGGATGACGAGAGCGCGAAATAAGATTGTTGTGTCCGAATTACAACAGCGGAAGGGGCGATCCGTCACGCCGACATCAGCACGCGGATATGCGCGGCAGAGCTGGCCGCCAGTGCCGACAGGTCGTAGCCGCCTTCGAGAGTGGCGACCAGCCGGCCCGAGGCATGCCGAAAGGCGATTTCGATCAGCTTTTCCGTGACCCAGGTGTAGTCGGCCTCCTCGAGCATCAGCTGGGCCAGCGGGTCGCTCCTGTGAGCGTCGAACCCCGCCGACACCATCACCAGTTCGGGCCGGAAGGCATCGAGCGCCGGCAAGATGCGCTGCGTCACGCCGAAGCGGAATTGACTCGAGCCGGACATCGGACGCAACGGCACGTTCACGATGTTGCCGACCCCAGTCTCGCTCGCCGCACCGGTTCCGGGATATAGCGGATATTGATGCGTCGAGGCGTAGAATAGGTTGCCGTCCGCCTCGAAGGCCGCCTGCGTACCATTGCCGTGATGGACATCGAAATCGACAACGGCCACGCGGGCGAGGCCGTGCACCTCGCGCGCCCGCAGCGCGCCGATCGCGGCATTGTTGAAGAGGCAAAACCCCATTGCCCTTTGCGGTTCGGCATGATGGCCGGGCGGTCGGACTGCGCAAAACGCGTTGTCTGCCTCCTTTGCAACGACCGCATCGACCGCGGCGGCGACCGCGCCGGCGGCGCGCAATGCTGCTTCGCCCGATGCCGGTGACAGCACGGTATCGGCGTCGATTCCGACATGGCCGGTTTTGGGGACCGCCCCGAGAATACCCTCGACATGCCGGCGGGGGTGGACCCGCAATAAATCCTCGCGGGCTGCTTTCGGCGCTTCACGACGCTCCAGCCGGGCGAATTCCGGATGATCGAGCGCCGCCAGCACCGCGCGCAACCGGGCCGGCGATTCCGGGTGATGCCGGCCGGGGTCGTGGTCGAGACAGGCTGGGTGGGTATAAAGGAATGTCGTCATCGGAGAATCCTCGCAGCCAGGCCGAGTGTCGCACACCCGCTCTAATGAATGATAACCACAGACCTGGCCGGCCTGCTCCCTACCGGTGCTTTCCTAGCGACGGCTCAGGGCATGGACGGCGAGCGCGCCCCAACCCACGAGCAAACCCATGCCACCGAAAGGCGTGATCATACCGAGCCATTCGCGTCCGGTCAGCTCCAATGCAAAGAGGCTGAGGCTGAACAGCAGCATCCCGGCAGCAAAGCTCCAGCCAGTGACGGTCAAAGCCAGCCCGAACCGGCCGGGCGATTGCGCCATCGCCGTTACGGCAATCAGCGCCGCGGCGTGCACCATCCCATAAAGGGCGCCCGTCCGCAGCAATTCGGCGGCTCGCTCGCCAGCGGCGAGGTGCGCCGCGGCGGTGCCCGCCGCAACCGATAAGAACCCGCCGACCGCTGCCGCGATGAGCCACGCCCGGATCATTGCTGCGTCGCCCTTTCGTGCAGCGCGGCGTCGTAAACTGCTAGCGTCTCGCGGGCAACGATATCCTCGGCAAAGTCGCGCTCGACCAATGCGCGTGCCGCGCGCCCCATAGCTTTGCGGCGCATCGGATCGCCGGCAAGTGCGGCGATGGCGTCCGCCAGTCCCTGGATATCGCGCGGAGGCACCAGAAGGCCGGTGTCGCCGGGGCGCACGATCTCGCGGCAGCCGGGAACGTCGCTGGCGACAATGGGGCGCGCACAAGCGGCCGCCTCGAGCAAGGCTTTCGGCAGGCCTTCGCCGTAGGTCGAGGGAAGCACGGCGATCGCCGCCCGGCGCCACACCGCGCGGACATCGGCAACCGGGCCGAGCCACTCGATCCCGTGATCGGCAGACCCCAGGGAAACGAGTGTTTGCGCGGTCAGCGAGCCGCGGTTGTCAGGATCGGTCGATCCGGCGAGCAGGAGTTCGACCGGCAGGCCGCGGCCGCGGAGGAGGCGGATTGCGGCGACAGCGTCGAGCACTCCCTTGTCGCGCAACATGCGCGAGACGAGCGCAACCGTCACGGTCTTGGCGTCGGGATCGGATAGCGGTCGAAAATGGCTACAGTCGATGCCCGACCCCCTGATCATCCTCACGCGCTGCGCTGGAATTCCCAGTCTGGTCAAGGCGTCGCGGTCCTCCGGGTTCTGGACAACGACCCAACCCCGTCCTCCACCCGCCGCAAGGCGCAGCGCGATGCCCAGCGATGGCCGCCGCAATCTCGCGGAAAAGCTCGCAGCCGAGAACCGAGAACCCAGACCCATAATCGAATCTATCGCGACCGGAGCACTTTCTGGGCCCGGGAAGGCCCGGCGCAGGGCTATGCCGCCGAACAGCACCGATTTCAGCGCAATATGATGGACGAGGTCGGGCTGCTCGGCGCGGTAGAGCCTCGCGATCTCGGAAATTGCCCGTCGGGCGCCAACGAGCCCGTCCCCGCGCCGGCGCCAGCCGATCGGGCGCAACGCGAAACCCTCGTCGCGGATTTGATCGCCATGCGCACGCACGCGGGTTGCGACTACGACATCAAAACCGGCGGCCCGGGCGGCGCGCGCCACGGGCAGACGGTGCGAGCAGAAGTACCAATCCTCGGTCGCCAGAAAGAGGAGCTTTGGCGGCCGGCCCACGGCGGGTGACGTGGACCGTGGCGGTAGGTTCAGCGGTTCTGTGATAACGGAAAGGGCCACGTCGAAAGGCCGGAGGGTGGGATCGACATCGGGATCTCTCTAATACATTTGCGTTTGGATTGGTTGCACAATCGGCGAGGCGAGGGCGGCGCTTGGCTCGCATCCTGGTGACCGGTGCGGCGGGCTTCATCGGCCGCAGGCTGTGCGTCAGCCTCGTCGAGCGCGGGCACGCCGTAGTCGGGTGCTCCCGGCGTCCTGCGGAACCCATCCCCGGTGTCGAACTTCGCCCGATCGGCGATATCGGCCCCACGACCGACTGGTCGGGTCATTTCGACCATATGGAAATCATTGTGCATCTCGCCAACCGGGCGCACCGTTCGGGGCAGGAGCCGGTAGATCGTAACGAGGCGCAGGCCGCGAGGGTGCTGGCGCACTCTGCGGCAACAGCCGGAGTGCACCGGCTGATCCATATGAGCTCGGTCCGGGCAATGGGCGAATCCACCTTGCCGGGTGCACCACTTCGCGAGAGCAACCCGCCGCGCCCCAGCGATCCTTATGGCCGCGGCAAACTGGCGATCGAGCGCGCCCTGCAAGCCGCGGCGAGGGAAACCGGGATCGAGATCGTCATTCTGCGCCCGCCGCTCGTCTACGGTCCCGGCGTGAAGGCAAATTTCCGGGCGCTGATGAGGCTCGTCGCGAGCGGGCTTCCGCTGCCACTTGCCGGGATCGACAATCGCCGCAGCCTGATCTTCATCGACAACCTCGTCGACCTTGTTGGCCGAACTTGCCTGCACCCTGGCGCCGCGGGGCGGGTGCTGCTGGCGCGCGACGCGGCCGACCTGTCGACACCCGAGCTGATCCGCCTCCTTGCCGGCGGACTGGGGCGGCCGGCCCGGCTCTTCGCTGTCCCGCAACCCGGATTGGCTTTGCTTCGCTTAGTTCCGACGCTTGGGCCATTGCTCGCCCGGCTGACCCTCTCGCTGGAGGTCGACGACGCGGAGACGCGCGCCACGCTCGATTGGCGGCCCCAGATTCCGCCCGAAATCGGGCTGGCTGCGACGGCAAGTGCCTTTCGCGCCCGGCCGTAACGAGAACCCCTCCAGTGCCGCGGTGTTCTCTATGCGATGCGAACCTCACAAATGAGCCTGCGTGATGCCCGCTATCACCGAAGACACCAGATTGATCCAACACGCGCTCGCCTATGCGATCGAGCTTTACCGAGAGTTGAGCGAAGAGAATGGCGCGCCCAGCCTCGGCACGCAGAACCAGGTGGTGGATTTCATTCTCTCCGACCCGGAGCTGCGCGCGGCGGTGTCGCGGTGGGGTCGGCTCGTCGACAGTGGCGAGGCGACGACCGCGCCGCCGCAGCGGTTGCCGTGCGACGCCGCCTACCGGCGGATCAGGGCTTATCTTCAATCGATCATGGATCAGCCGGTTTTCACTCGGCCCGGACAGGAGCCCCCTGATCGGCGCTGATTTTGCTTTGCCGGCGCGCTATATCGGACGAAATGTTATCGAGTGGAGAGACGGCCGTGCCGAGCTTCGACATCGTTTCGCGGATCGAGCTTGCCGAAGTCGACAACGCCCTCGCGGGAATAACGCGCGAGATCGGTACGCGCTTCGACTTCAAGGGCAGCAAATGCAAGGTCGAGCGTCAGGAGGGAGTGCTCAACGTCGTTGCCGACGACGAGCTCAAGCTGAAGCAGATGCACGAGTTGTTGAAGGTGCATCTGACGCGCCGCAAGGTCGACCCCGCGGCTTTGGATTACAAAACGCCGGAGAAGGCGTCTGGCAACACGCTGAAGCAGACGATTGTGCTGCGGCAAGGCGTCGACGCCGATCTTGCCAGACAGCTGATCCGCGAGATCAAGGACAGCAAGCTGAAGGTGCAGGTGTCGATCCAGGGCGACGAGCTGCGCGTCACCGGCAAGAAGCGCGACGATCTGCAGGCGGCGATCGCCGTGGCACGCGGCATGAAGATCGAGCAGCCTCTGCAATACGTCAATTTCCGCGACTAGCGGCCGCCGCCCCGCCGGTTGTCTCGATCCACGCCGCGGGTTAGCTTGTTTACCTCAAGCGAGAGGTAAAATCCCATGCGGCTGGGTTTCGTCGGCACGGGGACGATGGGTGCGCCGATGGCCGGGTGTCTGATCGATGCCGGCCACCAGCTGACGGTCTACGATGTCAGGCCCGGTGCCACCGCCGCGCTTTGCGCCCGCGGCGCACGCTCGGCCGAAAATCCAGCTGCCGTGGCCGGCGCGAGCGAGGTGGTGTTCACCTCCCTGCCCGGCCCTACTGAGGTGGAGCTTGCAGCGCTCGACTCGGGAAGCGGAATTCTTGCCGGGTTGCCGCAGGGCGGCGCCTACGTCGATTTGACCACGAATGCGCCGGCGGTGGCGCGGCGTGTCGCCGAGGCTTGCCGGGCGCGCGGCGTCGACATGCTCGACGCTCCGGTCAGCGGGCGTCCCCCGACGATGACGGTCATGGTCGGTGGTGACGAAGCGGTGTTTGTTCGCTACCGGCCGCTGCTCGCGGCGATGGCCGGGAACATCTTCTATGTCGGCGGGCCGGGCGCCGGCTGCGCCGCCAAGCTCGTCACTCAGTATCTCGGGTACACGAATTTCGTCGCGGCGCTCGAAGGCATGCTGATCGCCGCGAAGGCGGGGATCGACCTCGGTATCCTCGCGCAAATCGTGCCGTTGAGCGCCGGCGCCAGCCGCACCTTCGACAACATCCCGCGCTCGGTCTTGCCGGGCTCGTTCACCGCCGGCGGAACCCTCGACATCGTCGCGAAAGATCTGCAGCTCGCTTGCGATCTGGCGCGCGATGTCGCTGCGCCTGCGCATCTCGGACTGCTGGCCCACGATGTACTGCATCGCGCACAGGCGCAGGGCTGGGGGCAGGAAGGCTTTCCGGTCGCCGTACGGATCCTCGAGGCGATGGCCGGCGTCGAGCTCCGCGTGCCGGCCGCGGATGTGCCCGGCTATCAAACGCAAGACCCCAGACGGGGAAGAACCTAGGAGAGCGGCGATGGCGACGGCACGGACACAAGGGTATCGCAAGGGTCTCGTCGATGTCTCAGCCGGGCAGATCAGCCGCGAGATCTTTGTCAATGACGAGATCTACCGCGAGGAATTGGAGCGGGTGTTCGCCCGCTCCTGGCTGTTTGTCGGGCATGAGAGTCAGATCCCCAACCCGGGCGATTTCTTTGTCTCATCGATGGGCGAGGAATCCGTGATCCTCTGCCGGGACCGGGCAGGTCAGACCCACGTCTTCCTCAATTCCTGCCGCCACCGCGGCATGAAGGTGTGCCGCTATGACGAGGGCAGCACCGCCGTCTTCACCTGCCCCTATCACGGCTGGAGTTATTCGACCGACGGCAAGCTGGTCGGCGTCCCCTATTTCCGCGAGGCCTACCACTCGAAGCTCGACCGCTCGCAATGGGGCCTCGTCGAGGTGGCGCAATCGTGCAACTACAAGGGCTCGGTCTGGGCGACCTGGGACCCCGCCGCACCGCCTTTTCGCGAATATCTCGGTGACTTTGCGACCTTTCTCGATCTAATTCTCGATGGGCGGGACGGCCGCGAGGGCCAGGCCGAGGTGCTCGGCGGCGTGCAGAAATGGCTGATCCCGTGCAACTGGAAGTTCCCCGCGGAGAATTTCAGCGGCGACAGCTACCACAATATCAGCCACCGCTCGGTCGATCTCGCCGGGATCGGCCCCAGCGGCGCCGGCCGCCGCGACATGACCGAATTGCTGATCGGCCGAAAACTGCATGTCACGATACCGGACCGCGGCCATCAGACGATCGTCTATGTATTGCCGCAGAATCGCCCGCCGCCGCCAACCTATCAGCACTCGCCGGTCGTCTCCGAATATTTCCGCCACTGCGAAGAAGAGCGGTGCCGGACGCGCGGCGAGGAGGCGCGCCTGCTCGGCGCTCCCGGCGAAATCTTCCCCAATGTCGCATTGTTGCCGCGCCAGCCGCGCACGATCGCGGTCTGGCATCCGCGCGGCGCGCATCAGACCGAGGTTTGGCGCTGGTTCCTCGTCGATCGGGAGGCGCCGCAGGAAGTCAAAGACTTCTTGCGCGACTATTACATCCGCTATTCGGGTCCGGCCGGGATGACCGAGCAGGACGACATGGAGAACTGGAACTACGCCCATCAGGCTAGTCGCGGCACGATCGCCCGCCGCTACCCCTATTCCTACGAGATGGGGCTCGGCACGGCGATCGATAATTTCGAATGGGACGGGCTGCGCCTCCTGGGCCGGGTGATCGACATCACGAAAGCCCAGTCGAGCGAGGAGCCGATGCGTAACCTCTACCACCGCTGGGCCCAGTTCATGGAAGCCGACAGCTGGGACGACCTCGCCACCTGGCGCCAGCAGAGCAGTGAGGGTTCACAAGGGCGGCGCACCGGTACCGGAAGCGCGGCACTACCCTCACCCGTCTCGCTGCGCTCGCCCCCCTCTCCCGCAGTGCAGGAGAGGGGCTAAAGCTAAAGATTCAGCGCCGCAAAGCCCCTCTCCCGCACTGCGGGAGAGGGGGGACCCAGCCCGCCAGGGCTGGGTGGGTGAGGGTCGCGCCACTGCTTGGATCGGGGGGCATTACGCGCCAATCAGCCAATAGCGCTCGCCTTCCGGACCCGGCCCCAACGGCCGTCCCGGAATGACAGTCTACCCCAAATGACATCTCATTCCCAGGGATTGCGCGGCCGGAGGGGCCGGCGGCCGGCTTGCGGCACCGAGCCGCGATAGGGAGAGCGGCGGCCGACAAAGCCCCCTGGGGGAGCGGTGGCGAAGGCTTGACTGCGGGGCGGTTGGAGCAATGTCACGCCGCTCGGGCGCAACACCATGACGAGAACCAATCCGGTGGCGAAGCCGCCGACATGCGCCCAGAACGCCACGCCCGGCCGGCCGGGGGCTGCCATCAGGCCACTTACCAGCTGCATCGTGAACCATAGTCCGAGCATCGTCCAGGCCGGCACATTGACGATGCGAAAAAAGATCACGATCCACACAAAGCAGCGCACATTCGCGCCGGGGTGGAGCAGAAGATAGGCCCCGAGCACGCCTGCGATTGCGCCGCTCGCCCCGACCATCGGAATGTGCGAAGTGGGGTTCGAGAATGCTTGGGTGAGCGCCGCCACGATGCCGCAGGTCAGATAAAGCAGCAGATAACGCCCGCGTCCGAGCACGTCCTCTACGTTATTTCCGAAAATCCACAAATAAAGCATGTTGCCCAGCAGATGGAACCAGCCGCCGTGCAGAAACATGCTGGTCAGCACTGTCGCCCAAGGCGCCAAGACCTGATAATTCCGCGGCGGATGCCAGAGCCCGAACAGCTCCGCCGGGATCATGCCGTAGGCGTAGAGGATGAAGCGCTCGTTGTGACCGAGCTGCCAAAGGAACGCGCCAACGCAAGCGCCGATCAGGAAAAAGGTGAGGATCGGCGGGTTGACGGTCGGATTGTCGTCGGACAGCGGGACGGCGAAGATCATGCCGTGGACCCGCCGGCGGCGCGGACGCCCCGAAGGACGTCTATCCGCTCAGGAGCCGACGAGGCCGAGCTGCGGGCTCGACGGTTCGGCAAAACGGCGCTTCGGGATGCGTCCGGCGAGCCGTGCGAGGTGGCCGGCTTCCACCGCGGCGCGCATCGCGGCGGCCATCCGGCGCGGATCACGTGATTGGGCAATAGCGGTGTCGACCATCACCGCGTCGCATCCGAGTTCCATCGCAAAGGCGGCATCGGAAGCAGTCCCGATGCCGGCATCCAACACCACGGGGACCGGGCTGCGCGAGCAGATCAGCTCGATCGCTGTCGGATTGGCAATACCCATGCCCGAACCGATCAGCGATCCGAGCGGCATTACCGCCGCGCATCCGACATCGGCCAGCTTTTGGCAGGTAACCGGGTCTTCGTTGCAATAGGGGAGCACCGTAAAGCCTTTACGGACCAGTTCTTCGGCGGCATGAACGAGCTGCTCGACATCGGGGTAAAGGAGCTCGCGGTCGCCGATCAGTTCGAGCTTGACCCAATTCGTTTCGAGCGCTTCGCGCGCCAGCTCGGCGGTCAGAATGGCGTCTCGTGCGGTGACACATCCGGCGGTGTTCGGCAACAGCCGATATCTGCCGCCGAGAACATCGACCAGGCTCTCGGCATAGCCCTCCAGGCTGATGCGGCGGATTGAGGCGGTGACCAACTCCGCGCCGCTCGCTTCGAGGCAATCGAGCATCACCTGCTGGTTCGGATAACGAGCCGTCCCGACGATCAGCCGGGAGGAGAAGGAGGTGCCAGCAATGGTAAGCGGATCGGTCATCGGGCATTGTCCTGCTGAAATTCTCTTTACTTGGAGCCGGCCTCAACCGCCGGAAAACGGACGGACGATCTCGACATCGTCCCCGGGTCCGAGAGGTTTCGACGGCCATTCGGAACGGCGGACCACGGAACCGTTCACAGCAACTGCGACAAACCGGGCAACGGGACCAATGCCGCGGAACGCCAGCAGTTCACTCACGGTGGTCGCCGCGAACTCCTCTTCCACCCCATTTACGTTGAGCCGCATTATCGGACCTCCGCGGCGATGTCGTACCCTACAGTTGTGCCAAAGTGGCGGCCGTTATCGCTGAATCGCTCGGGAGTAAACGGCCGAACCGCCTCCGGCAGATGGCCCGTCAATACGAACCCGCTGATTGTTCCGGCCGTCAGCGGCGTCAGCAGAATTCCGTTGCGATGATGTCCGGTTGCGACGACCAGCCCGTCTATTCCGCTTGGACCGAGCATTGGAGCATCATCTCGCGAACCCGGACGAAAGCCTACCCAAGTCTCGGCCACCGGAAGCTCCTCGATGCCCGGCACGGCGCGCCACGCGCCCTCGATCAGCGCCAGCAAGCCGCCTGCCGTGATCCTGTCGTCGAAGCCGCGCTCCTCGACGGTACCGCCAACCAGGAGCCGTCCGTCCCGGCGCGGCACCAAATAGCCCCGCGGAAGCCAGACGACATGGTGCAGCAGCGGGTTCGCCGGATCCATCTCCAGCGCCAGCATCTGACCTTTTATTGGACGGACAAGGGGGAGGTGAGCCTCTGGAATCCCGGCGATCTCGCGCGACCACGCCCCGGCTGCCAGCACGATGACATCCGCAGGTTCGCGGCGGTGCTCCGTCACGGCCGCAGTTATACGCCCGCCGATGATCTCAACCTCGCGGACCGGATCATGCTCGTAAAGTACGGCCCCGGCCTTGCGGGCCGCCTCGGCAAGAGCTCGGGCGAGCCGCCGGTTGTCGACTTGATGATCTCGCGGGCTGAAGACTGCGCCTGAGATGCCCGGCCGCAGGTGCGGCTCTCGCTGCCGCGCCTCCGCCCCCGACAGCCACTCCAGATGGAGCCCGAGGCTTTTCTGAAAGTCAAAGGTGAAGCGCAGCTGTTCGGCATCGTCGCGGGTCAGAGCGACGACGATCGTACCCTCGTCACGATAGCCGACCGAGATGCCGGACGCCGCCTCGAGTTCGCGCGCGAAATGCGGCCACATGCGCTGGCTTTCGAGCGTCAAGGCGAGCAGAGCCTCCTCGCCGGGCTCGGTCTCGACCGCGGCGGCGAGCATTCCGGCAGCCGCCCAGCTCGCACCGCGTCCGGCCGCGGCACGGTCGAAGACGGACACCGAGCAACCGGCTTGCGCCAGCCGCCAGGCAATTCCCAACCCCATGACCCCCGCGCCGATGATGACGGTCTTCGGGCGAAACGACGAGATGGTAATCGACGCGGTGATAGCGGACTCCCTTCGCCGGGCAAGCCCGGCCAGGTTCAGTGGGTCTGATCTCAGCCGATCCGGCTGCGCAAAGTCGGCTGCGCGGCCGGCCAGCACCCCAGCCTCCCGGGAATTTCGGACCAAGGCTTTGCGGATGCAAGGACTTTGTTGGGCGGAGCTGCGTTGTCGGCGGCGCGGGAGGCGAGCTGACAATCAGTGCATACGGAGAAATGTAAATCGCCGCTTCAACATATGTTGTCTCCGCGCTACGTTTAGGCAATCCATTATGCTCGGACGTCAGCCTATGGCGCATATCCTGGTCGTAGAAGATGATGCGGACGTGCAATCAGTCGTATCGGAGTTTCTCGTTAGCCTCGGCCATCGCTTGACCTGCGCGTCATCGGCGGAACAGGCGCGGCTTTTTCTTGCGAGCGAGCCGGTCGATCTCGCCCTCGTAGATTGCCTGATGAGCGGCGAGCAGGGAAATTCGCTCGCCGAACATGCCTCGAAGCTGGGTGTCCCAACCATACTTACTAGCGGCGATCCCCACTACATCGAGACGTGTGCGGATCATGCTTTTCCCTTCTTAGCCAAACCATTCCGATTGACCAGTCTCGACGAGCTGATCGCCAGTATCTTGGGCACGCTGGGGACCGAACGATCGCGATAGCGGCCAGATATTCGGAGCCGTTACAGTAGTGCTCTTCTGCCCGCCGCTGTTCCCAACGGGACATAGCCGGCAAGTTCGGTCAGCCTCGGTCGGTCGAAAATGACCAGTGTGCCGTTTTGGATCTCGGCTAGCCGGCGCTCGCGAAGGGACTCGAGGGTTCGAGCGACATGCACACGCGACAAGCCGGCAGCATCGGCCAGGTCGCGCCGCTGCAATGGGAACGGGCAGGTCGAGCCGCCGTTGACCATGGCGCGTTGCCGCAGCCGGTCGAAAGTCTCGAGCATCAGGTAGGCGATCCGCTGTTCCGCGGTGTTGCGCCCGAGCAATGAAAGCCGAACATCCATCCGCTGCTCCTCCTCGACTCGCGTCTGCAGAACGTTCAGCGCCAGAGCAGGGTGACCGGTGAACAGATCCGAGAAACCTTTGCCCTGAAGAACACAGAGGGTGGCCGTGGTGATCGCCTGAACGGAGTGCTTGACCCTGCCCAGAACCGCCGCGGCGATTCCGACCGTGTCGCCCGGAAGTACAATGTCGAGGATTTGACGCGCACCGTTCGGGAGGCGGTGGTAGCGGATCGCCCATCCTTCGAACAGCGTGTAGACCGGCCCCCCCACCTCATCCTCTCGAATGATGTCGCCGCGCGGCGCGACAACGATGTGATCGGTCTTCATTTCTACAAGGAAGCTCAGCTCGCGTTCCGAGAACTGTCTGAAGAAAGCCCTTCGTCGAAGCGGACATTGCTCGCAAGGCACGAACATCGGCGCGGCCTACCCTCCCAAACCGGCGGCGTTCATATATTATTAACCGGACGAGACGCAGCTAAATTCCGTAGGAAAATCAAAGAGATTAGCAACGTAACCGGATAGCTGAGGAAGGCCGTTACTGCGCGATCAATTCAGGTTAAGCAGTATCACATGTTTCGTGGGGCGCAGCGGCACCGTTTACATTCTAACCTAGCCCCGCGCATTTGGGCGGAGCGAGCGAGAAGTAGCGGGCCCTGGATTCGGCACCGGTTACTCGGCGCGCCCGCGGATGATTTCGGAGGCATGGTCGATTAGCTCGCGCCCGAGTGTATCGAACTCCGCGCATCTCATGTTCTGCTCGGGCGACCGACGAAAGCGGCCGTACAGTTGAAGAAAAACGATCGCAGAGCGGAATAACGATAGGACGCGATAAAACGTGAAGTCAGCGGCGGCGCGCGGGCTGAGACGCAGATAGGCTGCGAGAACTTCATGCCGCCGCCAGAACCCGGGCTGCGCCGTCGGCATTTGCCGCACGCGGTGAAGGCATGGGGGGTCCTCGGGTTCGACCCAGTAGCTCAACATTACCGCCAGATCCCATAGCGGATCACCGCGCGTCCCCATATCCCAGTCGATGACGGCAACCGGAGCAAGCGTCTCAGGGGCGAGGATCATGTTGTCGAGCTTGAAGTCGGAATGAATAAGGCTCGGCGGCCCGTCCGCCGGCACCCGGCGACGCAGCCAGTCAATCAGGCCGGATAACGCCCGAGGATCGATCAGATCTGCGACGGCAGCGCCGCGAGCTGCCCAACCGTCAACGGTTCGGGCGAGGAAACCCGCCGGACGCCCGAGCGTTTCCAAGCCAACTTGCGCAGGGTCGACAGCATGCAGAGCGGCAAGGCTCTCGACCAATTGCCGGCTCAGCAACATGCCCGCCTCGGGCCGGCCAGCCAAGTCCGGCGGCAGAGTGTCGCGGATAACCATCCCAGGGCGGTACTCGATGATCTGGAAGGGCGCGCCGAGCACACCTGCCTCGTCGCAGAAGAACATCGCCCGTGGGGCTAGCGGATACTCCCGCCATAGCGACGACAGGATGCGGTATTCGCGCGCCATATCGTTGCCGCCATACGGCAGCGGCCCCGACGGCGGCCGGCGCAACACTGCCGGCTCGCCGTCTATCTCGATCAAATAGTTCAGATTCCCAAAGCCGCCAGTGAACTGCCGAGGCGGGCCTGGTCCGAGCGCGAGGCCGCGGCGCGCGAGATATTGTGCCAGAGAAGCCCAATCCTGAGAGATGCTGTGCGTCACCTCACTGAACTTCCCCGGTGCACAGACATTCTATTAACGCCGCGTTCGATATCATGAGCCGGCACGCCGGTCCCGAGATGCCGCATGGGACGGGCGGCGGCAACACGATATTATATCTGAAGCGGGTGGAAGCGTATGGGACATCAGCTCATGGGTTCGGTTTCGCGGCGCAGGCTAACGGTTGCCGCGACGATTGCGGCTTTCTTCCTCTCGGGGTCCGTTCGAGCGGCCGAGCCGGATCTCGATCGTTTCAAGACCGAGATCGACGCGTTTGTCGGGCGGCTCGGACCGAGCTCGAACGGTACGGTCAAATGGGTCGGTTCGGATCCTTACGAGGTCCGGCACGATGGCGAGGCTTTGCTGGCGATCATCGAGAATGCTCGGCTGTCGCTAGATACCCCACAACCCGGCCAACTCGTTCTCGACCGCATCGAGATTCGAGAGATCGCCCGAAAAGACGAGGGCAAGCTGATCGAGCTCGCCCTCGCCTTGCCAAAGAACATCATACTCAGAGAGACCGACGGCACCGAAACCAAGATCAACCTGACGGGTGCGACAGCAGATACGGTGGTCGAGGCCGAGTCGGGGCGCGGCCGGGAAACACTTGTAGAGATCGCGAGCGCGCGGATCGATCATCCCAAAACCGGGACATGGGCCAGCCTCGGACCGCTCTCGATGTCCTCCAAGCTCGCCGCCGAGCCGGATGGCGGGTGGAGCGGACCGGTTGAATTCGAGGTCAAAGGGATAGAATACTTTCTGCCGCAGGGTCCCGTTGGCGGCGCGATCGATCGGATCGCCTTTATTGGTAAAAGCGCCGGGCCAAGGCTAAACGAACTCGACAAGCTGCGCCACGCGATCGACCAACTGCAAGCCGACGACAGCAAATCACCGCAAGCCCGCGGCGCCGCGTTCCTGCGCACTCTCTCGACAATTTCGGAGCCTTTCAGCACAATTCGGGGTGAGTTCGCGATGGACGGTCTGACGGTCAGAAGCGTGACCGGCGAGACCCTCGTAGCCGTGGCGAAGGCGCGCAGCACCACTGAGGTCACCGGCCTCGACACGGAACAGGCGGCGATACGGTTCAGCATCAGCCATGAGGGCCTCGACCTCGCGCCATCGCTCCTCGAGTACGGGAAGGTGCCCCGCCGGATGGTGCTCGATTTCGGGGTCGCTGACCTCAGCACGCAAGCGCTGACGAACCTGCTCCACGCCCTCATCACCGCGACTGACCAGCGGCTATCGGGAGAGGGCGAGAGCGAAGCAAATAAGCAGGAAGTTGTTCAGCAGGCGCTCGGAGCCGCGGCTATGCTCAACCCAACCTTCCATGTCTATGACGTCGCGATCGACACCGAAGAGGTCGGAGTGGATTTAACGGCTGAAGCCAAAGGTTCGCCGCTCGCGCCGAAGGGTTACACGGCCTCGGGAGACGTGGCGGTCCGTGGGTTTGACTCGATCCCGAAGCTGAGCGGTGAGATACCGTTCGCCCAATACCTTCCGGTGCTCCGGGAAATCGGGATCGAGGGGACGGGGCCGGACGGAGCGCCTCGGCTTCGATTTCATCTCACCTCCTCGCCGACCAATTGGATCGCGATCAACAGCAACGACGTCAGCGCCTGGTTCGACGGGACCGAGACGGCGGCCGGTCAGCCGCGCCTCTTGAAGCCATCCGATCCGCCCATGCGAGGCACCAACGTCCAGAAGGTGCAGCGCGCCCTCACGGCCGCAAAGATTCCAGTCGAGCAGGACGGTGAATACAATTCGGCCACAGCCGGCGCGGTTGCTCGTTTTCAAAAGCAGAACGGTCTGAATGTCAGTGGCGTCGTCGATGCTGCGACTGGACGGCAGCTCGGCGGGATGGGCGACCCGCTGCGCCAAGGTGGCCGAAATTGACCGTGGCGTTATGATAGCCTGTCCGCTTAGCGCAGGAGTGCACCATGGACAAAATTTACCCCGACGCCCATGCCGCGCTTGCCGGCCTGCTGCAAGACGGCATGACCGTGATGTCGGGCGGGTTCGGCCTTTGTGGAATCCCAGAGGCGCTGATCGCCGCGATCCAAAGCTCCGGCGTGACGGGCCTAACCGTCATCTCGAATAACGCCGGAATTGACGGAGCCGGGCTTGGTTTACTCCTCGAGACCCGCCAGATCCGCAAGATGGTCTCGTCTTATGTCGGCGAAAACAAGCTCTTTGCCGATCTTTATCTCAGCGGCGAGCTCGAACTCGAATTCAATCCCCAGGGTACTCTCGCCGAGCGGATACGGGCCGGGGGCGCCGGCATTCCGGCATTTTTTACCAAGACGGGTGTCGGCACCCTGGTGGCGGAGGGCAAGGAAATTCGCGACTTCTATGGGGAGAGCTACGTTATGGAGCGTGGCCTCGTCGCCGATCTCGCAATCATCCATGCCTGGAAAGCCGATCGCGAAGGCAACCTCGTCTACCGGAAGACTGCGCGCAACTTCAACCCGGTGATGGCAACGGCAGCGAAGGTCACCGTTGCAGAGGTCGAGAATCTCGTCGAGCCCGGCGTGATCGACCCCGACCATATCCACACGCCCGGTATTTTTGTCAAACGCATCGTGCGCTGCCCGTCTTACGAGAAGCGCATCGAGCAGCGCACTGTCCGCAAGCGGGGCAACTGAGGCAGAGGAGAGAGCACGATGGCTTGGTCACGCGAGGACATGGCGCGCCGCGCGGCGGCGGAGCTAGAGGACGGCTTCTACGTCAATCTCGGCATCGGCATCCCGACCCTGGTATCGAATTTCATCCCGCCGCGGATCACGGTTCAGCTGCAAAGCGAGAACGGAATGCTGGGAATGGGCCCGTTCCCGTTCGAGGGAGAAGAGGACGCGGACCTGATCAATGCCGGCAAGCAGACGATCACCGAGTTGCCGTCGACGAGCTATTTCGACAGTGCGCAATCCTTCGGCATGATCCGGGGCGGGCATATCGACCTGTCGATCCTCGGGGCGATGCAGGTGGCGGAAAACGGCGATCTCGCCAATTGGATGATTCCCGGCCGCGTGGTCAAAGGCATGGGTGGCGCGATGGACCTCGTCGCCGGGGTGAAGCGGGTCATCGTGCTGATGGAGCATACCGCTCGGGGCGAGCCGAAACTGCTGCATCGCTGCACACTCCCGCTGACCGGTAAGGGGGTGGTCGACATGGTGATCACCGACCTCGGCGTCTTTACGATCGATGGCACCGGGATGCGGTTGACGGAACTGGCGCCCGGCGTGTCGATCGACGAAATCCGGCAAAATACCGAGGCCTCCTTCACGGTGCACTTCGGGCTGCGCTGATCGGCCCCGCTAATTGCGCGGGGCGTCAGGCTGCTCTGGTGCGCACTTTTCCCGATCACCGCCGGCTGCTGACTTCTCTGCTCGTAACACCGTCGCAGCTTGACGTTGCTAACGGCGGTGCCGCCCGTATCGACCGCGGTCATCCTTTTTGCTAGATTTACGTCGCGCAGCGCGCTGCGACTAACGCGACAGTCTTCGAGCCCGCCAGTGCCTACTTCGTCGCGCGACCTCCGGCTGGATTTTTTCCGTGGTCTTGCTTTGATATTTATATTCGTCGATCACATCCCGGAGAATATCCTCAGTTATTTTACTATACAAGCTGTCCAATTCTTTGATGCCGCCGAGGTTTTCATATTCATATCGGGCTACACTGCTGCTCTCGTGTATGGGCAGACGCTCGTCTCGCAAGGAACGCTATATGCGACGGCCCGGATACTCGGCCGTGCCTGGCAGCTTTACGTCGCCCACATCTTCTTGTTCGTCATATTCATCGCCGAAGTGTCTTATACCGTCACGACCTTTAATAATCCAATGTACAATGATGAAATGCGGGTCGGAGACTTTCTCAACGAGCCGCACATCGCGATCGTCAAGGCACTCCTTCTCGAGTTTCAGCCGACCTTTCTCGATATCCTGCCGCTGTACATTTTGCTTCTGGTGATCTTCCCGATCGTCTTGCTTGGCTTGCGGTTGCGACCGCTGATCGTCTTATTGCCGTCGTTCCTGCTTTATCTCATGGTCCAGACCACAAACTTGTCAGTTCCGGCTTATCCGGAAGGGCACGTCTGGTATTTCAACCCTCTCGCCTGGCAATTTGTCTTCACCGCTGGAGCTACGCTCGGTTTCCCTTGGCGGCACGAGCGGCGCTGGTCGAGGTGGACTCGGCCGGTGTTGCCGATAGCTGCGGTCATTGTTGCGGCAGGGTTTGTCGTCAAGCTCAGCTGGACGATCCACGGTATTTGGGACCCGTTCCCTGGCCTCCTTCTCAAGGAGTTGTGGCCGGTGAACAAGAACAACTTGTCCCCGATCCGGGTCATCCCCTTCTTCGCAGCGGTCGCGGTCGTAGCCATTATCGTACCCGCTAATGCGGCCATTTTGCGTTCGCTGGCAGCGAAAGCCCTGGTCTTGTGCGGTCAGCAATCGCTGGAAATCTTCTGCCTCGGCATCCTGCTGTCGGCGCTTGGGCATTTCATCCTTTCAGAATACAATTCAGCAATCAGCACCCAGCTCCTCGTTAATCTTGCGGGTATTCTCGCTATGTGCCTAACTGCGAGAATGTTGGATTGGTATAAAACCATGGGTCGAACGCAGGCGCCGCGGTTCGCGGCGACCCGATCCGCTCAAGGCAATCAACTCGGCAAATGAGGTGGCGTGTCTCGGCCGGCGGGTTGGCGCAGCCGGCATTGCTTGCGGCGGGCGTAGTCCTAACTGTACTCCCACCCTTTTCATCGGCCTTCGGCGGCGCGCTCCCTTGCGACGTGCCGGACGAGCTGACGCAATTCGACGACAAGCTGCCTCATCTGGCGGAGCGGCTGCGCGCGGGCCAGCCTGTCAGGATTGTCGCGATCGGCGGCGCGTCGACGACCGGATTGGCGGCGGGCTCGTCGGATCTCGCCTACCCCCATCGTCTGCAGGAGATCCTAGCCCGCTGGTATCCTTCCTCTTCGATCACGGTCGTCAATCGGGGGGTCCCGCGCCAAACCGCCCAACAAATGCTGGAACGGTTCCCCACCGACGTCATACCCGAAGATCCGGTTCTGGTGATCTGGGAAACCGGCACCACCGATGCCGTGCGTGGGGTTGGGGTCGACGATTTTGCGGCGTCAGTGCAATCCGGCATTGACGAGCTCAAGGCGCATGGGATCGACATCATGCTCGTCGACATGCAATTCT
>CAWEWR010000022.1:0-145685 GCA_963812675.1 uncultured Alphaproteobacteria bacterium
GCTGGCCAGAAAGCAGGCTTGGCGCTTGGACAGCATCCGGGAATCTTGCACGACTTCGCCCCCGCTGGCCACAAGCCTGCGTTCCGTGTCAAGCTCGGGACCTTCTCAAACCGACGAGGCCGGCCATGAAGATCGAACGCATCGACCACCTCAATCTCACCGTCGCCGATATCGACCGCAGCGTCGAGTTTTATAAGCGCGTGCTCGGGATGAAGGCCGAGAGCATGGGCGCAGGCCGCGCCGCGCTCTATTTCGGCCAGCAGAAGATCCATCTCGACGCCGGGGCGGGGCGATGGCGATGAGTGGCGAAAAACGTCTGCCGGCGCATATCTGCTTCATCACCGAGGCGCCGATGGGCGAAGTCGCGGCCCATCTCGAAACCTGCGGCGTGCCCGTCCGGATGCAGGGGCCGCGCGCCGGGGCGATCGGCACTATCCAATCGGTCTATATCGAGGACCCGGACCAAAACTCGATCGAGATTTCGAGCTACTGAACCGCATCCTCAAAGGGACTGGCGCTCAGAGTCATTCTCACGAGTCATCAGCCATTGACGCATCATCGCACATGCCAAATCCCGCTACACCGGCGAAAGCCGGTGCCTACGGCAAAAGTGGATCCCGGCCTTCGCCGGGAAAGCAGGAGCCTCGCGCCGAATCAACTGGATGGTTCTGTGCAATAGCAAGGCCTTTCTGGTCACCGCCGGCGGTCTCGCACTGTCGACCTATTTTCCGGACCCGGTGAAGAAGATGGCCGTGCTGTCGATCTGCGCCATCGGTCTCTTCGCAATCGCGCCGTTGTTCTGGACACTGCCGACAGCATTCCTCAGCGGCGGCAATTCTCGGACCCCGAACCAACGCGCTTTCAGACTATAGTACCGATGCGACAGACGCGGGTAGCTGTCGCGCACCGCCGCAATCAGCGCGTCGACGACCTCGTCTTCGACAAAATTGGCCAGATTGCGCGAGGAGATCGGACGCGCAAAGCGGCGCCAGCGGTCCTCGATCTCCTTGTCCTTGGCGAGCGTGTTGGTAATCAGCGCGAAGACGCGCGCGTTCTTCCCCAACACCTCGCCGATCGGATCCTTGTCGGACAACAGGTCGAGCGCTTCCGGCTCGGTCAATTCCTTGCCGCGAAACGGGAATTTGAGATCGGCGATCGTCTCGTCGAAAAGCCGCGTCCAGGCGGCTCGGCCGGCGATATGTTTCTCATGCAATACCTTCTCGAGGTCGTCGCTGAGCTGGTGCGGGCGGAACGCGCGGGTGTCGCGCAGCCACGGCCGATACCGGGCGGGCATATGGGACCCCTCGCCGAAACCCCCAACCGAGCGCGGTCCGCGCTCGTTCCTGGGGAACAAGCGCACGCGGGTGCCTTCGCACAATAGGGCGGATATTATCGGAATCCGGATATTATGGAACCCTGGCTGTTTTTGCTGTTTTGGCAGCGAATTAACAGCCAGCGACGCTCGTGTTCCGCGGGAATTCTGGCTCGCTGGTGGTGCCTGCGCCCGACAGAACAGCCAGCTGCTGGCTGTTCTATCGCTGTTCTTTGCTGTTCCCTACCGCTTCGATTTACGTATTTGACAATGATATCACAGACTACTATCATTGTCAATTTAGCACTACCTGACGGTGCCCTAACCCAATCGGGCGCGCCGTCGTCGCGCGGGTCACATCACCCAGATCGGCCGCACCTCGACGGTGCCGTAGCGCGCGGCGGGGCAGCGCGCCGCCCAAGACAGCGCGGCGTCGAGATCGGGCACGTCGATCAGGTAGTAGCCGCCGAGCTGCTCCTTGGTCTCGGCAAACGGCCCGTCGAGCAGCTGAGTTTTGCCATCGGTAACACGCACCGAGGTCGCCGCCGAAGTCGGGCGCAGCCGGTTGGACGCGACCCACGCGTTGGCGTCGCGCAACGCCTGCGTAAAGGCCATATAGGCATTGATTATCGCAGTCATTTCTTCGCGCGGCATGCTCTCGGCCGCCCGCTCGTCACCATAAATCGCCAGCATGTACTGCATCGCTTCCACTCCTCCGTCATCGAGCGCCGCTATCGACGCCCATCGAGATGACGTTCGAAGCAAGCCGATTTCGACAGTCCGTCGATTCCGCACTGCAGCAGGTCGAGAGGCTCGGTCTCCGGTATCAACCAAATTCGTACGTCGTCATTGCGAGACGCGCCGCGCGCGACGAAGCAATCTTGATCGGACGTGCGCGTAGCGGCCCAGATTGCTTCGCTCTGCTCGCAATGACAATCGGGTCTGTTGATTTAGCCCCATAGAAGTTGCGCAACAGGCGGAAATACCGTCCTGCTATTTCGCCGGCTGTACAAAACCCGTAGAAAGGCACGGGAGGACAGGGGGAAGCATGGATTACGACAGCTGCCGCAGCCTGCCGGCGATGTTCTTTGGTCAGGCGGCTCGGCTTGGCGACAAGCCGTTTCTGTGGGCTAAGCGCGACGGCCGCTATCGGTCGGTCAGCTGGGCCGAGGCGGCACGCGACGTGCGTCAGCTTGCCCTCGGCCTCAACTCGCTCGGGATCACCCGCGGGGACCGCGTCGGCTTGGTGTCGGAAAACCGGCCGGAATGGATCCTCGCCGATCTCGCGATCATGACCGCCGGGGGGATCACTGTCCCGGCTTATGTGACCCACACCGTCGATGACCACCGGCATGTGCTCGCCAACAGCGGCGCCCGGGCGGTGTTCGTCTCGAGGCCGGCCCTCTCGGCCCGCGTTCTTGCGGCGGCCAATCAGGTCGATTCGGTGCACACCGTGATCGCGATCGAACCGACTGCCGGGCAGGCCAGTGCGGTCGACCTGTTGTCCTGGGAGGAAATGCTGGCCCGTGGCTCCGAGCGGCCCGATGCTACCGGCGAGATCGTGGCTGCGATCGAGCCCGACGATACCGCTTGCCTGATCTACACCTCGGGCACCGGCGGCATCCCCAAGGGTGTCATGACGAGCCACCGGAATATCATTGCAAACTGCCGCGGTGCCTATCGCGTGCTCGAGCAGCTTGGGCTCGGCGACGAAGTGTTCCTCAGCTTTCTGCCGCTGTCGCACTCCTACGAGCACACGGCCGGCGAAATGTTCCCGATCTCGATCGGCGCGCAGATCTATTTCGCCGAAGGCGCCGAAACGCTCGCGGCCAACATGATCGAGGCGCGGCCGACGATCATGACCGCGGTGCCGCGGCTCTACGAGACATTGCACCAGCGCATCCGCCTCGGGGTCGAGCGCAAAGGCGGCCTCTCGCAAAAGATGTTCGAGCAGGCGGTGGCGATCGGGCGCAAGCGGCTCGGCTCCGAGCGCACAAGCCTTGGCGAGCGGCTGGTAGATCCGCTCCTCGACCGCGTCGTTCGTTCGAAGGTTCGCGAGCGCTTCGGCGGACGGCTCAAGGCGATGGTTTCGGGCGGTGCGCCGCTCAATCCGGAGATCGGCCGGTTTTTTCTGGCGCTTGGGGTCACTCTCTTGCAAGGCTACGGTCAGACCGAGGCCGGGCCCGTCATCAACTGCAATTTGCCGACCCGGATCAAAATCGACACCGTCGGCCCGCCGCTCGACGGGGTCCGGTTGCGCATCGCCGAGGACGGCGAAATCCTGGTCGCCGGCGACAACGTCATGAAGGGCTACTGGAACGATCCTCAGGGGACGGCGCAGGCTCTCGAAGACGGCTGGCTGCACACCGGAGATGTCGGGACGATCGACGAAGACGGTTATCTGCGCATCACCGACCGCAAACGCGATTTCATCAAGAATTCCGGCGGCGAGATGATCTCGCCGGCGCGCATCGAGGGCTACCTGACCCTCGAGCCCGAGATATCGCAGGTCATGGTGTTCGGCGACCGCCGTCCCTACCTGGTCGCCGTCGTGGTTCCCGATCCCGAATTTGCTGCCGCATATGCGGATGGGGACACGCCCCCCGATCTAGAGGCGCTCGCCGCGGACCCCGCCTTTGCGAAGGCGATCGGCGCGGCGGTCAATCGGGTAAATCTGACGCTATCGCCGGGTGAGCGCGTGCGCCGTTTCATTGTCGCGCGGGAAGCGTTTACGATCGCCAACGGCCAGATGACGCCGACCCTGAAGATCAAGCGCCATGTGATCCGCGAGACTTACGGCGCGGCGCTCGACGCGCTCTACCACAGCAAAGAGATCGCCGCCTAAGCGCGGGCGCGATACTCCCTCGCCCCGCGTGCGACCGGGAGAGAGGAGAGGGCGCCGAGCGCACCGAGTTGGGTGAGCGGTTGATCCGCAAAAGTTCACCTGGGGAGCGCCGCGAGGTACTCGATCAAGGGCTGGCTTGCCGCCAAGAAGCGATTGAGCTGGTGTTCGGCCGGATCCTTTGGGTCGTCCATGCTCGCGGAGATCGCGACAAACGCACCCACGGGCTCGCGATCGAGGAGTACGGCACGCGCCCGCAACAGCTTTGTCTCGAGGAGGCCCGCGGCAATTCTGCCGTCTACGACATAGAAGGACCATGCCAGACGGTGACGCTGTCCGCTGACGATCTCCGTGCTCGCCACCGTGGTCGGCTTGCCATCCAAGGTGGTTTCGGCGTGGCCGTACTCCGTAATGTGCCATCGCTTGTCGTCCACCAGACGATTTCCGGTCTTGGTCAGCGCGTCGCCGGTGGCTCGTAGCCGATAGAGCGCGACATAGCGGATGACGACTCCGAAACCTGGCTGCTCGAACCCGTCGAGAAACTCGCGATCGGCACCGTAAACCGAGGGATGCCAGTCCGCCGCGGGGCCAGACAGGCTTTGCCAGGGCACCGCAATTAGAGGTGCGTGCGCAACCGCAAGCGGAGCGGACGGATATAGAGCATTCAACCGGGCCGCATAGGCTGGACCGCCCAACGCGAGCAGGAGGGCTGCCGGGATTGCTATCGCAAATCGCCAAACCGCAGGCTTCGACCAGCCGCCCGAACGCATCGGGATGCGCCGGTCGATTTTCTGTGCAAACGTCATCCCGATCGCAATCAGGAGGATGATGACCAACGTGAAGAAAAACCAGCCATAGAGGACGTGGTCGGCTTCGACGGCCGCCGCGCTGCCCTCGAGATGCGCCAGCACGATGATCCCAAGCGCCCGCATCCCATTGGCGGCAATAGGCACGACCAACGACAAGGTGATGAACAGGGCTCTTCTGATGACGCTCTGGTACATGACCACAGCGAAGAAGCATCCGAAAACAATCGAGGCGATCAGAAAGCGCAACCCGGCGCAGGCTTCTGCGACCTCGAAGGTGCCCTCGGGTATCTCGATCATAAATCCGTCGGAGAAGACTGGAATGTGAAGCCATTCCAGTCCGGCGACACTGATCTGCGCAGTGATCTTCTGCAGTGTAGGAACGAGAAAAGCCCCGCTCGGCGCGAGGAAAAACAAAAACAGCAGCGGTGCCAGCAACAGCCAGAAGACGCGCGGGCCGAGCGCCACCAGCACTACGACCTCGAACATGGCGACCAGCAGGATTTGGCGGGCTTCCTGGATATCGAGAATGGTGGCGATCAGCCACAGCCCCGAGAGGAAGGGCATCGCGAGCAACGGCCACAGGGTCGGGCTCGGCGACACCGACGCGATGACCGCGCGCCGCTCCCACAAGAGAAAGCCGACGAGCGGGATAATCAAAAAGCAGTGATTGTAAGCGGTCGACTCGATCCAGACGTGGACGGCCCCGGCAAGCTCGCGCTGGAACACAACGCCGAAGACCAGGGCGGCAATGCCGATAAAAATCAGCGCCGGCCGCCAACCGGGCGCGACCACCGAGCCGGAGATTGCTCGCCTATCCAGAGCCGAACGAAGCCCCGTCGTGCTGCGCTCCAGTCTCGCCGGCTTGCTTCCCACGGGGGACCGCCTCAGCAACAAGACAAATCCCGCATTTCAGCCGATTCCCCTGACGATCAGCGGGCCGAGCCGGGTCGCTATCATCAATGGCAAACGTTTCCAAGCCGCGACAAAAAGGGCAATTTTCGGGTTCAGCGGGTTCAAATCCGGCACCGAACGCCCGGCCGCCAAGCGGAATTGATAAACGAGCGGGCTGGGCTTAAATCCCCAGTTGCATTTGAACGCGTAAGATCCTGTGCCGATCTTGCTGCGTCCGAAATCAAAGATGCGATAGCCCCGGTTACACGCTCTGCGCATCACTTCCCAATACATGAAATCATTGGCGGCGAGCTGACGCGCCGCGGCTATGCCGCCTCCGTAGAACGGCAAAACCTCGTCTCGAAAATAGAAATTGAGCACCGATGCAACTGCTTTGCCCCCGTATGATATCGTAACGATGTCGGATGAGGTCGAAAATTCATCCTTAAGAATGTGAAAATAAGATTTGGCGAAGACGGGCGTGCCGAGATTGCGGACGCTTTCGGCGTAAATGCGATACAGCCGGTCGACGCCGTCGTCGATTTCCGAGCGCAACTCATGGCGCATGCCTTTGCGCACCATCGCCCGCTGCTTGCGCGGTATTGCTGTCAAATTTCGCTCGACCGTCGGATCGATTTCCTTTCGAAATGTGACGTAGAGCCCCGGTTTGCTCGGCCATTCGCTCCGGCTCGCCGAGAAGTCGCGCAATTCGAGCACCGGCACGCCGAGGACCTCCATGAGCCGGACGGCCTCGCATTCGAGCGCGTGTAGGCTCTCGTCATCGGCGGCGATCGGACCGCCGCGCACCGCGAAAGCATTCGATATCAGAGACGAACCGAACAGCAGAGACTTTACATGAGTAAGCGGCAAGACACCGGTAATCATCCCGCCACGCTCGGCGATCAGGTAATATGTCGGGTGGCGGAAGGCCTGCTGGAGAACCCGCCTCCAGCCGGCAAGATGGAAGAAAGTTCCGCTCGGATGCGCGAGCACGAACTCGTCCCAGCGTTGCTCGTCGCCGGGTCTGAACGATCTTACGGCGAGACCTGCTTGCGATCCGTCCAAGACGCGATGACCGGGAACGGCCCTCTCTCGTTGCTCAGAAAAAGCCGATCCATGCGCGCCCAAGTAAAATTGCGAAGCAGACGCCGCAGCCGTGGTTCGGTGCGATCCAGGTTCAAGTAATGACGAAACCGCGATTTCCACGGCGCCGATTGCTGGCGGGGCTGCTCAGGATCGATCTCCCAAGGGTGCAGATAAAAAACAACTGGCGAGCGATGCATTCGCCTCGCATAGTTTAACAGCCCTCTGGTCACCGGATAGGGCAGTAGGCGGAAATAGCCGCCGCCCGAGGCCGGCATGTCAACTCCCAGGATCCTGACCGAGGTCAGCGGGATTTCCAGCATGCCCGGCACCGGTGAAAAAGGCGTTCGCGGCGCCTCGGGCGTCCCGTAGAGATCATGTTTCACCGGGTACACACTGGAGCTGTAGGAGTAGCCCTCTTCCGCGAGGATTGTGTGCGCCCATTTGCTGCCGCCGCCGATCGAGAAGGTCGGGGCGCGATAACCGCGAACCGGTACCCCGCCGAGTTCCTCAAGAACGCGCTTGGAGCGGCGCACGTCGGCGCGAAATTCTTCCGGCGTTTGGCGATCTACCCGCAGATGGCCGGAGCCGTGGCTCGCCAGCTCGTGGCCTTGCGCCACTACGCGTCGCATCAGTTGCGGATGCCGCTCCGCCACCCATCCCAGTATGAAGAAGGTCGCCTCGACCCCGTTCTCGGCCAGGATCTGCAGCAGGCGCTCGGTGTTGGCTTCCACCCGGCGCGGCAGGCTTTCCCAATCGCTCCGGTCAATCGTCGAAGCAAAGGCTTCGACCTGAAAATAATCCTCGACGTCGATCGTCATCGCGTTGGCGAAACCGCAGCGCATCAGCGCGCGGGAAGATTTTTCGGCCGGCCGAGCGACCGCAGCCTGTTCTAGCCGCTCGCCAGTCAATTGCCGAAGCGCGCCGGCCGGCTCACTCACGGCCGGTCGCTCTGGAAATAGCTGGCCGCAATTTCAATCGCGCGCTTGATGACGCGCGCATGCCGATCGACATGTTGTTCGAGCACGCTGACGCGCTCGGCTATTTGCGAGACCGCCTCCGATTTCCCGTTGGGCTGGTCGGCGGTCAAACCTTCGACGGGATCGGTCGTGACGACGGCGATTTCCTCACGCAGGTCTTTGGCCACTTTGTCGACCGCATTGGCCTGAAGCGTATGGAGCTGCTCCAGGAAGCCGAAGAGCAGCAATCTCGAACACAAATTATTGATCTGCCGAGGTACGCCTCCGGTGTGCCGGTAAATCAGCGGAAAGCAATCTTCGGTGAATTCCGGATCTCCCTTCCAATCGGCTCGGCGCAGCCGGTGCTCGATGTACGCTCTAGTCTCGGCCTCGCTCAACGGCCCCAAATGGTAGGCCGCGGTTACCCGCTGCCGCAATTGTTCGAGCCGCGGGCTTCCGAGGATTGCGCGGAACTGCGGCTGCCCGAGCAAAAAGCTCTGCAACGCCATCGTATTGTTGACTACGATGTTGGACAACATGCGCAGCTCTTCGAGCGCCTCGAAGGAAAGGTTCTGCGCCTCGTCGACGATCAGCAATACGCGTCGGCCGTTGCGCTGCTGCGCCAAGACGAAGTCGTTGATGCGCTGCAGCAGCGACCCCTTCGCTAGTCCTTCCTTGGCGATGCCAAAGCCCCCCGCAACCAGATGCAGCAGATCGTCGCCAGCCAGCTGCGTCGTGACGATCTTGGCGACGATGAAATTGCTTTGGTCGATTGTCGACAGCAGATTTTCCACCAGGATCGTCTTTCCAGCCCCGACTTCTCCGGTGATGATGATGAAGCCTTCGGCGTGGTGCAGACCATAGACCAGATAGGCCATTGCCTGCCGGTGCACTGTGCTTTCGAAAAAGAAGCGCGCATCGGGAGTGAGCTGAAACGGCGGTATCGCAAGCCGGTAAAAAGTGGCGTACATCGTCAGAACGTCTTGCTCAGCAAAAACTGCAATTGATTGGCGAATACGTCGCCGTTGCGGCCGCCGGAGAGAACGGTCCCGTTGGTGTTATACGAAAAACTGTAAACGATCGAAAGTGTCAGGGTTTGCGCCAGAACATAGTTGAGCGCGAGATTGGCGTTAACGCTATCGAAATTTGTCGTTTGGCTAAAATTGACGTTGTTTGTGCCGGGCACTACGGTCGGAGAATTGACCGAGTTGACAAAGCCGACGGAAGCAGAACCGCTGACATCGGGCCTAATGTCGCGCGTATAGATGAAATTCACACCGAGGCTCTTGGTAGGAGCAGCGACACTCGTAGAAAGCTGCTGCTGTTCGACGTAAAACGCAAAAAGCGAATAGTAGTTCGGCGGCAGTACATCGCTGAGGCCGGCGTTAAACAGGTGCTGGCGGTACACGCTGCTCGACAGCCCCAAACCCGGGCTGGAAAAAGTGGTTGGCAGACCGGTCGATTGATTGACGATGGACCCCGATGGGGTGAGCGTCGAATTCGCGAGGTTGGATGCGAACAGCTGCCCTTGCGAGGACACTCCCTGGACCAGGCTCGCACTAAAGAGCATGCTGGGGGTGATGTTGACCTGGGACGATCCGGTAAACCCAAACGACCCTTGCTGCCTGCCGTATTGCAGGGCGACATAGGCCGGCTGATCCGGCCCCACGGTTCCGATGCGTCCGCCGGCGAGCCAGGTAGCCCCGGCGAACGTCGCCGCCGGCGAACCAGGATAGCGGAGGTTCTGATAGCCGGCCCGTCCGAGCGCGGCGATCGTCGGGGTAAAACTGTATTGGAAATCGTTATAGGTACTGACCTGGGTGCTCTGGTTCAAAGTTGACCCGTTGAGCTCCGAGGCGTCCGCCGTAAACCGCGCGAGCACCTTTTGAAAATCCTCGCCCGTGGCGGCGATGAAGGTTCCCTCGTTCAAAGTCGTCGAAGCAAGGTTGCTCAAGCCGGGCACCAGCGGTGCCGTGGTGACGGCAGTGTTTCCGCCGTAGTTGGACGAGCTGAAAGTGTAACGCAGCTCAGTATCGGCCACAGCGCCGAACGATTTTATCAGGTAGGGCGAGACAACGTTGATGAATTGCTGAGTTTGTTGGTTGCGCGGCAATGTCGACAAATTCTGAAGCCCAAAGCCGGGCAAAGTGCTTCCCTGGGTTATCAAGCTCTGAGCATCGAGATACAGCAGGTCGGGATAAACCGTGCCGTGGCCGTTTGCATAGAGGCTGCCAAAAATTTGATTCAAACTGGAGTTCGAGCCCGGCAGGTAGATGTTTCCGTTCGCCTGCCCACTCGCGACGGCTTGCATCCGCGGGGTGTCGACAGAGGCTGACAGTCCCCCTCCGAGCTGTGTGAGAGCCGCGAATGTCCTGGGGGAATGGACATAATTTACGTTGTCGTAGAAAGTCTCGCCGAGAAACGCTTTTGGCTGGATCAGGACAGCCGGTGCGGTCGGATCATAGGCCTGGAGCGGCACAACCCCAGCGTTGGGCTGCAGCCGGAGAGTTGGAGGAGAGATCAGGGTCGGAAGTTGGTTGTTCACCGAATAGGGCGGCGCGGTCGGGCTCGGAAGGCCAAACCCACCGATCGAGGGAGGCGGCAAGGTATCGGGGACCGTGCCGGGCAGCGCCGGGGTAGTGACGGCTCCGCCACCGGCACCGGCCGGGCCAGCCTCGGGACCCGCGCCCGAGGAACTCGGTGCTCCGGAACTCGGTGCTCCGGAACTCGGTGCTCCGCCCTCGCTCGTCTGCGCTGCCGCGGGGATCGCCGCTGTGGCGCAGGGGAACAGCAAGAGCCACAGTGCAAAGTGCCACTGCCAAACTGCGCTCGCCGCAAGGCGCCTATGCGATTTCGGCCGAGCGCCGCTCATCGCTCCCGCTATCGGCGGAGTGATAATTGTATCCGTAAGAGCCAAAATGCTCAGTGGCCAAGCTATCGCTCTTGTTCAGCAAAAGGCTGATCCGGGGACAGGTGCTGAGCGTGCTGAGTGCAGCTTCGATCTCTCCCTGCTGAGTGTTGTTCGCTTCGACGACGAACACGATTTGTCCGACCAAGGGCGCCAACGCCGCGGCGTCGCTGCTCGCCATGCAGGGCGGCGTGTCGATGATGAGGTAGTGATCGGGGAGCCGCTGGGTCATCTCGTCTAACAGGGCGCCCATTTCCGGGCTCGACAGCAGTTCGGGTACGTGCGGTCCGCCCCGCCCCGCCGGCAGGATCATCAGATTGGGAATGTTAGTCTGGATCAGCACTTCCGGTAATTCGAGGTTTCCTGCGAGCACGTCGACGATGCCTTTATCTGCCCCGATCCCGAGGATTTCCGGCACGGTGGAATGCTGCGTATCGACATCGACGAGCACTGCCTTGACGCTGCGTTCGGATGCGAATGCCAACGCCAGATTGAGCGCAGTGAAGGTCTTGCCCTCGCCAGGCCGTGCGCTCGTTACCATGATTAGCCGGCTTGCGCGACGGTCGGCCATCAAATCGTTCTGCGACCACGCGCCAACCAGGTTCCGTTTGACAAGGCGGAATTCCTCTACTGTTCGCGAGCGCGCAGCTGACGGAATGGCAATCCCGAACTCGGCAAGCCTGCCGCGATCGAGCGCCAGCTCCGGACCGGTGGGCGTTAAAGCTAGTGCGCCACTGGTCGCCTTGCGAGGCGTGATGGGTGCGGCAGGCTCGGCAGCTTCCTGCTGACGCAGCAGCGCCGCCGCCCTTTCGATCAATCCAACCGTTTCCGCCATTTAAGAGATGCCCATCGTACGGAGGCCCATGCTCAAAGCGATCAAGGTTCCATATACCGCGATCAGGAGGAAGGCGCTCGCGCATACGCCCGCCAGTTGGATCATACCGCGTCGCCGCGCCGCCCCGAGTGACAGCCGAGATACGCTCCCGAGTATCGGGAGCCCCAAGTTGCGCAACTGGCCGATGGTAGCGAACGAGCGGTCGATCTGCGTCAACGCCAAAGGTACGGCCAGGCCGCCACCGAGGCCGAAGAGCAGGACCGTCGACACCAGCATGGGCCGGTTGGGGGCGGCCGGGAGTATCGGCACCTGCGGCGGATCGACGATGCGGAACTGGATCTTCTCGGTCTTGATGTCGGCGGCGTTCGCGATCTGAGTGGCCTCGCGCCGCGCCACCAGTTCCTGGTAGTTCCGCTTCAGGACCGAGTAGTCGCGGTCGAGGTCCTGTGCCTGCACCAGCACTCCTGGCGCCGACGCTGCGACTTTTTCGATCCGTTCTTGATCGGAACGCGCCTCGTCGAGCCGCCGCTGTACGGCAGCCACCGCCGCCTCGGCGTCGACCAATCTGACTTTGATCTGCTCATAGACCGAGTTGACGACCTCGCCCTTTGTCGCGCCGCCGGATTTCCCGGCGCCGCCCGCCGCTTTCGCCGCCTCGGCCTCGATCTGCGCGATCTGCTTCCTTGCAGCCTTCACATCCGGATGGTCCTCGGTGTACTTCAGCAGCATACTGTCGAGGTTACGGCGGACTTCCTGCAGTCGCTCGTCAATTGGGGAAAGTCGGCCGCCGGTGACGATTACCTGCGGTGCTCTTTCGACGCTCAGCATCGCCGGCACCGCAGCCAGCTCCTTCTGCATCGCGTCCCGCTTCGTCACCGCATCCGCGAGATCGAGCTTTAGATGTGCAACGGCCGCGCGTGTCTGGTCGAGCCGGCTGAGGCTCTCATCCCCTCCGGTTCCAGCATCCGGCGGCCGGTTCGAGACGATATCCGGGTATTGTTGCGCCAATTCGGCTCGCCGTTTTTCGGCCGCCCGCAACTGGTCTCGATACGAGTTGATCTCGCTGTCCAGGAAACGTTGTGCGCTGTCCATATCGGCTCGGCTGCTTCCTGCGGTCTTCTCGGCGAAGATCGTCAGCAGCGCCTGAACGACGTTCTTTGCCATGTTGGGATCCTGGTCGCGATAGGACAGGGTC
This sequence comes from uncultured Alphaproteobacteria bacterium, assembly GCA_963812675.1. Taxonomy (GTDB): domain Bacteria; phylum Pseudomonadota; class Alphaproteobacteria; order ATCC43930; family CGMCC-115725; genus AP-15. The sequence continues at coordinate 12,835 of CAWEWR010000022.1, forward strand.
AGCAGATTCAGCGTTACCGGCGCGACCGAGACATCGCTCGCTAGGCGCTTGTACAGCGCCTCCTTTTGCTCGGCGGTTGTAACTCCGATGTCCAGATCGGTCAGGCGGACGAGCTGCTCCAGGTTGGGCCGGCTCAACAGCGTCCGCTGCATAAAATCGAGCTGACGGGTCGGATCGGTATCCGCAGCCAAGCCCTTCAGCAACGGTGTCAAAAGTGGATCGGCGTTGAGATAGACCCGCGCCGACGATTCGTATTTTGTCGGCACGAACGCTACACCGATCCATCCCGCGGTGCAGACGAGCCAAGCTGTCGCGACGCCGAGCCATTTGTGGCGCCACACTGCATGCAGGAGCGGTACGGCCTGTGGCGGTAGAAACCTCATGAACGGCTCCAACCCTGTGGAAAGCGGTCAATCATCCGTTCCGGATGATCATGCTGCAGTCCCCCGCGGACGAGTGGCCGCTCCGGCCAAAAACGGCATAGGTTAAAACAAGCGTTGCGGAATAATCAGAATGTCGCCCGGCTGAAGCGCGACATTACTACTTATGTCTCCATCCCTGACCAAGTCTCTGAGGTGCACCGCGTAAGTCGTCTGCACGCCATTGGCGGTCCGAATGATGACGCTGTCGTTCCCCGCGGCATATCTGGTTAGCCCGCCGACCGCGATCACCGCGTCGAGCACCGTCATATCGGCGCGATAGGGAAGCGAGCGGGGTTGCGCCGCTTCGCCGATGATGCGGACTTGGTCGGGGATCGGACCGACGAAGCCCGATACGATGACGGTGACGAGCGGCTCGCGGATGTATTTGCCGAGCCGCTGCTCGTATTCGCGGGCGAGGGAAGTCGGAGTTTTGCCGATCGCGACGACATCCTCGACGAGCGGTATCGACACGCGCCCGTCCGGCCGCACCGGCACCGTGACCGTCAGCTCGGGATTGCGCCACACGAAGATATTCAAGCTGTCGCCGGGGCCGATCCGGTACTCGGCCGACGGCAACGAGGAAGCAGGCGGCGCCGGCGGCAGCTCGGGTGCGCCACCGCACCCTGCCGTCGAGAGCACGGCGGCGGCCAACAAAGCGCCGAAAAAAAAGCGATGCACTTCTTGCCCCCGCCCCGCGTTCCCAACCCGGATTAATACTTTGCGAGGCAAATGCTTACCGCCAAGACTATGATCGTCGATCATTCATTGCAGCCGGCTATCGCTCTCGGGGAATCCTATAACACCGAGGCATCAGATTGGCAATGTAGATGTCGCTTGACGGCCTGGTAATTAACTATAAGTTTCGTGAAGCCGACGCCCATCGAATTTTCTCGCATCTCGTGTCCAAGGCGGAGCCATTCGCCTCCCCTAGCCGGGCACACGTCATAAGAGAACAGAAAACCAAAGTCATGGAGGGCGTGGCGCACTCCGCGCTCAGGATACAGCGTCGACATCCCCATTGCGCGAGCCCGAGGAAGGATTAGCTTCCCGCGCGGCACGCCGCGCAACGTTGTCCGATCGGCCTGAGGCGGCAATTGCTTCCTGCTCTCCACTTACTCCATCGCTGCAACCCGAAACATTCTGGGAATTTCTGATCTTGACGACCCTACATTGCAAAAGGATGAACGAGCCGGCGGAGTTGCCGAGCCGTTTGTCGATCGGAGCGGCTTTGGTGAAGCTGCGAGTGAAAGCGGAGGAGGAGTTTGATGAAGCGAGTCCTGATTACCGGGGCAGAGGGCGGCATCGGCCGCTCATTGCGGGAGACTTTGCGCGGCGTCTATCCGATCTTGCGGCTTTCCGATCGGATCGCATTGGCGCCGGCCCGCGAAGGGGAGGAAGTCGATCGCACCGAACTCTCCGACATGGCGGCCGTCGAGCGAATGGTCGATGGTGTCGACGGCATCCTCCACCTCGGCGGCATCTCGGGCGAGAACGACTGGCGGGTGATCCTCGAAGGAAACATCATTGGCCTCTTTAATGTCTTCGAGGCTGCACGCCGCGCCGGCGTCCAACGCATCGTCTTCGCCACCAGCAACCACGCGGTCGGCTTCTACCCGCGCGCGCAGCGGATCGACCACCGCGTCGTGCCGCGGCCCGACAGCCGCTATGGCGTCAGCAAGGCCTTCGGCGAGGCGCTCGCCAGCCTCTACTCCGACAAGCACGGAATTGGCGTGCTGTGCACGCGGATCGGGAATTTCGGAGAGAAGCCGATCGACAAGCGCCGGCTGTCGATCTGGATCAGCCCGCGCGACTATACCCAACTCGTGCGCATCGGGCTCGAGCATCCCGATATCCGCTACGAGATCGTCTATGGCGTCTCGAACAACCGGCGTTCCTGGTACGACAATTCGAACGCCGCGCGGCTCGGCTACCGGCCGCAGGACGATTCCGAGCCCTATGCCGAGGCGGTGCTCGCCGCCGAAGCGGGCCAGCCGGCCGACCCGATCGCCGAGCATTACCAGGGCGGCACATTCTGCGCCGCCGAATACGCGGCGAAAACGCCACGCCGGTGAGGCGGGGCTAGAGCACCCTAAGCACGGCCTCCGGCGGCCGCCCCAGTGCAGCCTTGCCGCCGGAGACGACGATCGGCCGCTCGACGAGAATCGGGTTCTCGACCATCGCCGTTATCAGCTCCTCTTCCGGCAAGCTCTGCGGATCGATGCCCGCGGCCGCAGCCTCCTTTTTCCGGACAAGCGCACTCGCCGGCATTTTCAGCTGACTGAGAAGGCGCTTCAGCTGGGCCACCGTATAGGGCGTCTTCAGATATTCGACGATCTCGGGCTCGACGCCTTTGTCGCGAAGCAACGCCAAGGTCTTGCGCGAAGTATTGCAACGTGGGTTGTGGTAGATCGTGACGGACATGGCCTTTTTCCCTTGCCGGAGGGGAGTGTAGAACTGTGGAGCTAGCCCGCGAAGGCGGCAATGCCGGTCTGTGCGCGCCCCAATATCAGGGCATGGATGTCGTGGGTGCCTTCATAGGTGTTGACCGCTTCCAGGTTCATCACGTGGCGTATCACGTGGTACTCGTCCGCAATGCCGTTGCCGCCGTGCATGTCGCGGGCGGTGCGGGCGATGTCGAGCGCTTTGCCGCAATTGTTGCGCTTCAGGATCGAGACCATCTCGGGGGTGTCGCGCCCGTCGTCTTTGAGCCGCCCGAGGCGCAAGCAGGCATGCAGACCGAGAGCGATTTCGGTCTGCATGTCGACGAGCTTTTTCTGGATCAGCTGGTTGGCGGCGAGCGGCCGGCCGAACTGCCGGCGGTCGAGCGTATAGCTTCGCGCGGCATGCCAGCAGAACTCCGCGGCGCCGAGCGAGCCCCACGCGATCCCGTAGCGCGCGCTGTTGAGGCAGGAGAATGGGCTGCGCAATCCTCTGACCCCTGGCAGCAGATTGTCTGCCGGCACGAACACGTCGTCCATTACAATCTCGCCGGTGACCGAGGGGCGCAGGCTGAACTTGCCCTCGATCTTGGGAGCGGTGAGGCCCTTCATGCCCTTTTCGAGGATGAAGCCGCGGATCACGTGATCCTCGGTCTTGGCCCAGACCACGAAGACATCGGCGATCGGCGAGTTGGTGATCCACATCTTGGCGCCGCGCAGCCGGTAGCCGCCTTGTGCTCCAGTCGCGCGCGTGGTCATGCCGGCGGGGTCGGAGCCGTGATCGGGCTCGGTCAGACCAAAGCAGCCGACCCACTCGCCCGAGGCGAGCTTGGGTAGATATTTCTGTCGCTGCGCCTCGGTGCCGAACTCGTGGATCGGGTGCATGACGAGGCTCGACTGCACGCTCATCGCCGAGCGATAGCCGCTGTCGACCCGCTCGACCTCACGGGCGATCAGCCCGTAAGAGACGTAATTCACCCCGGCGCAGCCATAACCCTCGATTGTCGAACCGAGGAAGCCGAGCGCCCCCATCTCGTTCATGATCTCGCGGTCGAAGCGCTCGTGCCGGTTGGCTTCGAGGACCCGGGGAAACAGCTTCTCCTGGCAATAGGCGCGGGCGCTATCGCGCACCATCCGCTCCTCCTCGCTCAACGACTCCTCGAGCAGCAGCGGGTCGGCCCAGTCGAAACAGTTCTCGACCGAGGCGGGCGCGGGACGTGCGGAAACAGTGTCGTCTGGCATAGCGGACCTCCGCGGCGTGAGCGGCTCAATCTGTCTTAACATATGATGCTCGCTGGCGACTTGCGGCAGACAAAGCGTTGCGCATAACGTTCGGCAGAACCTGGCCGCGAATCCGCAGGCGGATGGCATATTTTCTGCAGCAGCTGATCAATGGCCTGACCCTAGGATCGATCTATGGGTTGATCGCGATCGGCTACACGATGGTTTACGGCATCATCGGCATGATCAATTTCGCGCATGGCGAGATCTACATGATCGGCGCCTTTATCTCGATCATTGCTTTTCTGGTGCTCGGCTTGGGCGGGGTCACCTATGTTCCGCTCGCGTTGGCGATAGTCCTGATGACGACGATGTTCTTGACCTCGATCTACGGCTGGGCTGTCGAGCGGATCGCCTACCGGCCGCTGCGCGGCTCGTTTCGCCTGGCGCCGCTGATCTCGGCGATCGGCATGTCGATCTTCCTGCAGAATTACGTGCAGATCTTCCAAGGCGCGCGCGTCAAACCGATGCCGCCCGTCGTCCAGGGCGGGTTTACGGTTTTCGAGAGCGGCGGCTTTGCGGTCCGGCTCAGCTATTTGCAGCTCTTCATCATGCTGCTGACCCTGGTGCTGATGATCGGCTTTACGACGTTGATCGCCGCGACACGGCTCGGCCGCGCGCAGCGGGCCTGCGAGCAGGATATGAGGATGGCGGCGTTGCTCGGCGTCGATGTCGACCGGGTAATCTCGCTGACCTTTGTGATGGGGGCGGCGCTCGCCGCGGTCGCCGGGCTGATGGTCACCCTCTATTACGGCGTCGTCGATTTCTTCATCGGGTTTCTCGCCGGCGTGAAGGCGTTCACCGCCGCCGTCCTCGGCGGCATCGGATCACTGCCGGGAGCGATGCTCGGCGGCCTTCTGATCGGACTGATCGAGGCCTTCTGGTCCGGCTATTTCTCGGTCGAATACAAGGATGTCTCGGTTTTCGTCGTGCTCATCCTGGTCCTGGTCTTTTGTCCCACCGGCCTGCTTGGCCGGCCCGAGGTGGAGAAGGTTTGATGACGGCCGCCTCCGGGCTCGCCGTCGACAACGCAGCCAAGCCGCCGGTTTTCTGGCTCCCGCTCCTCAAGGACGCCGTCCTCGCAGTATTGGTCGCCGTCCTTCTCGCCCTGCCGTTGGTAGGCCTGCAAACCTATGACATCGGCGGCGGCGCTCTCGGCATTCGCACCCATTTCGATTGGGTCGCAATTGCCGGTGCGGCGGTATTTGCCGGACGACTCGCGTTGCGCGCGCTTCAGCAGCTCTACCGCACCCGGCCAACCGGCAGGGCAAAGGTGCTCACGTCCCTCGCCGCCTGGGGGAATCGCCAGGTGCTGCCGATCACCCTCGTCGGGATCGGGTTTGCTGTCGCCCTGCCTTTCCTGCCGTTCTCGTCGCGCTATCTGGTCGACCTCGGCACGACCGTGCTGATCTATGTGATGCTCGGCTGGGGTCTCAACGTCGTCGTTGGGCTCGCGGGATTGCTCGATCTCGGCTACGTGGCGTTTTACGCTGTCGGCGCCTATACGTTTGGTCTACTGGCGCGCGATCTCAATTTTACTTTCTGGGGAGCGCTGCCGTTTTCGGGTCTCGTGGCGGCGAGCTTCGGGGTCATGCTCGGCTTTCCGGTACTGCGCCTGCGCGGCGACTATCTCGCGATCGTCACGCTCGGCTTTGGCGAGATCATCCGCATCGTGCTGCTGAACTGGGCGCCCGTAACCGGCGGACCCAACGGTATCGGGGGGATCCCACGGCCATCTTTCTTCGGCTTGCCGTTCGCCCGCTCGGCGCCGGAGGACACCACCACCTTTCATCAATTCTTCGGGCTCGAATTCTCGCCCGACCACCGCGTCATCTTTCTCTATTTCGTGATCCTGGCGATGGCGCTGCTGACCAACGCCTTCACCTTGCGTATCCGCCGATTGCCGATCGGGCGGGCGTGGGAGGCCTTGCGCGAGGACGAGGTCGCCAGCCGCGCGCTCGGCATCAACCCGACCACGGTCAAGCTCTCCGCCTTTGCGATCGGCGCAATGTTCGGGGGCTTTGCCGGCTGCTTTTTCGCGACCCGGCAGGGCTTCATCAGCCCAGAGAGTTTCACGTTCATCGAATCGGCGACGATCCTCGCGATTGTTGTGCTCGGCGGGATGGGGAGCCAGATGGGGGTCGTGCTGGCCGCGATCCTGCTCGTCAGCCTCCCCGAATTCGGCCGCGCCTTTGCCGAGTTCCGCATGTTGATCTTTGGCTCAGCGATGGTCGGCGTCATGGTGTGGCGGCCGCGCGGGCTGATCGCGCATCGTGAGCCGACCTTGCGCCTCGGCGCCAGCCGATGACCGGCGCCCGGAGCGCTGTCCCGCTGCTTGCGGTCGAAAATCTGACGATGCGCTTCGGCGGGCTGGTTGCGGTCGACGATGTTTCTTTTACCGCCTACCGCGGCGAGATCACGGCGATCATTGGGCCGAACGGTGCAGGCAAGACCACCGTCTTCAACTGCCTGACCGGCTTCTACCGGCCGAGCGCCGGACGGCTCGCCATGCACAGGGACGCTGAAATTCTTCAGCTCGATCGCATCGAGGGGTTCCGCATTGTGCGCCGCGCCGGGATTGCGCGCACCTTTCAGAACATCCGGCTGTTCGCCGGGATGACGGTTCTGGAAAACCTGATCGTCGCACAGCACAACCCGCTGATGAAAGCGAGCGTCTTTTCGCTCGCCGGGCTCCTCGGCCTGCCGCGCTACCGCGCCGCGTCGCGGGCCGCCATCGAGCGCGCGGCGCATTGGCTCGACCGGATCGGTTTGACCGACCGCGCCGACTGGTTGGCAGCGGCCCTACCATACGGTGCGCAACGCCGGTTGGAGATCGCCCGCGCGTTGTGCACCGGTCCCGCGCTGCTTTGCCTCGACGAGCCCGCCGCCGGTCTCAATCCGCGTGAATCCGCCGAGCTCAACCATCTGCTGCTCAGGGTTCGCGAGGAGGAGCAGATCGGGATCCTGCTCATCGAGCACGACATGAGCGTCGTCATGGGCATTTCGGATCACGTGATCGTGCTCGATTACGGCCGCAAGATCGCCGACGGGACCCCGGCCGAAGTGCGCGCCGACCCCGAGGTAATCAGGGCCTATCTCGGTGAGGACGAAATCGAAGTCGCGAGGGATGAACGACCATTCATCGTCGCCCCCGCGAAAGCGGGGGTCCGGGACCCAGGCACCCCGCGGGGCCGCCCTGGATTCCCGCTTTCGCGGGAATGACGAGATCACGCCTAATGCTGACGATCTCCGGGGTACACGCCTTCTACGGCAATATCGAGGCGCTGCGGGGAGTCGATCTCGAGGTCGGTGCCGGCGAGATCGTGGCTTTGATCGGCGCCAACGGCGCCGGCAAATCGACCTTGCTGATGACGGTTTGCGGCCGGCCGCGGGCAGCGCGCGGCCGGGTTCTGTTCGACGGGCGAGACATCACCCGCCTCGAGACGTTCGAGATCGTCCGGCGCGGGATCGCCCAGGTACCGGAAGGGCGGCGAATCTTCCCGCGAATGACCGTGCTCGAAAACCTGCAGATGGGTGCGACTTCCGCCGACCCCGCCTGCTTCGACGAGGATCTCGCCCGCGTCTTCGAGTTGTTCCCGATCCTGCGGCAGCGACAGGGCCAGCGCGGCGGTACATTGTCGGGCGGCGAGCAGCAAATGCTGGCGATTGCGCGGGCGTTGATGAGCCAGCCGCGCCTCCTGCTGCTCGACGAGCCTTCGCTCGGCTTGGCGCCGCTGATCGTCAAGCAGATCTTCGGCGTCATCCGCGAGATCAACGAGCGGCAGAGCATAACGGTGCTCCTCGTCGAGCAGAACGCTCACCACGCGCTAAGGCTCGCCCATCGCGGCTATGTGATGCAGACCGGGCGGATCACGCTGAGCGGTACCGGGCGCGAGCTGCTGGCCGATCCCGAGGTGCGCGCCGCCTATCTCGAAGGAGGTCGGCACTGAGGCTGCCTTCGTGCTAGAATCACCCGAACGCCTTATTGGGGAGGTCTCATGAAATACTTGGTCCATTCGGTCATCTTGGCGGCGGCGCTTGCATTGACGGCCGGTGTAGCCAACGCGGAGAACATCCCGATCGCGGTAGTCGGGCCGATCACCGGGTCGAATGCCGCGCTCGGCGAGCAGATGAAGCGGGGCGCCGAGATGGCGGTCGCCGATATCAATGCCAAGGGCGGGGTGCTCGGCAAGAAACTCGACCTGATCGTTGCCGATGACGCTTGCGATCCGAAGCAGGCGGTGGCGGCGGCCAATGACGTGGTCGGGAAGAAGGTGGTCTTTGTCGCCGGGCATTACTGCTCTTCGGCGTCGATCCCGGCTTCGGCGGTCTACAATGAGGGGGGTGTGCTGCAGATGACGCCGGCCTCGACCAACCCGGCCTTGACCGACGACGCCGCAAAGAAGGGTTGGAACAACGTCTTCCGCGCCTGCGGGCGCGACGATGCGCAGGGCGCCGTGGCTGGCAAATATCTTGCCGATCACTACAAGGGAAAGAATGTCGCGATCGTCCACGACAAGACCGCTTACGGCAAAGGCATCGCCGACGAAACGATGAAAGCGATGAACAAAGCGGGCCTCAAGCAGACGATGTACGAGGCGATCACCCAGGGTGACAAGGATTTCTCGGCGCTGGTCAGCAAGATGAAGCAGGCGAATATCGATGTGATCTATTTCGGCGGCTACCAGACCGAGGGCGGGCTGATCGTCCGCCAGGCGCGCGACCAGGGCTTCAAGGCGCAGTTCATCGGTGCCGACGCGCTCGTCACCGAGGAATTTTGGAAGATCACCGGACCTTCGGGTGAGGGGACGCTGATGACCTTCCCGCCCGATCCGCGCAAGGTTCCGGCCGCCAAGGCGGTCGTCGACAAGTTCATGGCGGAAAAGCCGCCGTACAACCCCGAGGGCTACACGCTCTACACCTACGCCGCGATCCAGGCCTTCGCCGCAGCGGCAGAGAAGGCCAAATCGGTCAAGGTCGACGATCTGGCGAAGGCATTGCATTCGATGACCGCGCAGACCGTCGTCGGCCCCTTGACCTGGGACAAGAAAGGCGACGTGACTGACCCGAAATACGTCTTTTACGTCTGGAAGAACGGCACCTATGCCGAGATGTAAGAATACTTCGACATTGTGGACCTGACTTCTGCGCCGAAGACGTCGGCAAGGGCCTGTGGGAGCCGATCTAGCTGCCCACCGACTGGGCCCAGGCTGAAAGCACGGTGCGAGCCAAAAACCAATAGCTGCCAAAGCCGATAATGACGGCGGATATCGTATAGACCGGCAGCGCTGAGCGCGTCGGCAGCGCCGCCCGCCCGTTGTTGTGCGACAGCAGCCGATCCATTCCCAGCAAAGCTGGAACAACGAGGGAGACGATGACGATCTGCCCGATCTCGACGCCTAGATTGAACGAGGCGAGGGCCGGGATGAGGGCGGTCCGCGGCAAACCGAATTCCTGCAAGGCGCTCGCGAAACCGAAGCCGTGGATCAGGCCGAAGCCGAAGGTGTCGCGCCAGCGCTTGTCGATATCGCGGGAGAGGAAGTTCTCGGCGGCGACGTAAACGATCGAGGCGGCTATCGCCGGCTCGATGAGGCTACTCGGGATTCGCACGATGTCGAGCGCGGCGAGCGAGAGCGTGATCGAATGCGCGATCGTGAAAGCGGTCACGACTTTGACGACCGGCCACAACCGCCGTGCCCACAGCACCACCGCAGCGAGAAAGGCGATGTGGTCATAGCCGAGGAAGATGTGCGCGATCCCAGCCTCGAGATAGCGCCCGATCACCTGCAGGAGCCTCGGCGGCGCTGCGGCCGTCAGGGTCGTCTCGGTCCGGCTCGCATCCAAGAGATCCTGGGCGGCATCGGGTCCGGCGCCGATCAGCACCACCTGCCGGGCATCGGGTGAGACATCGGTCAGCACCGTCGAGCGATAGCGCAGCGGGTCCGCGACCCTCGCACAGAACCAGAGGATGCGGACCACGACGCCGTCGCCGTCCGGCGCGACCTTCGCTGCGCCCGGCCGACACGAGGCACCGTCCTCACCGAGCACCGCCGTGTGCGCCTCGACATAAGCTGTGATTGGCGCCGACGCAGCGGCGAGCGCCTCGGGCTGCACGAGACCGGTTGCGTCGTCGAACACTTTTGTGCCGGCGGTGCGATCGGCATCGCTTGCTTTCATCGCGATCTCGACATCGACCGTGCGGTCCGGGAGGATTACGAGGCGGGCGTTCGTCAGGTTGATCTGGTGCGCCTGTGCCGCGATCGAGCAGCCAAGGAATGAGAACAGCGCTACCAGTGTGGCAGCCTTCACGACGGCGTCCCGGCGAGTTGCAACAGGGTCGCGAGACGCTGCGCCGCGTCATCCGGCACGATCACCAACGTGTCGTTCTGCTGGATACGGGCATAGCGATCGGGGCCGTCCGCCGCGATATTTCCCAGCTCGATACGCGCGACCGGCCCGGCGGAATCGCGGCTGTAGAGCAACAGGATCGTCGCCGGATGCTCGAGGCCGGCGCCGGCGAGCGCCGCCGCGTCGGGATGCCGGGCCACAACGCGCGCAACCGGCAAACGGTCGAGCACGGCGAGCTCGGCCCCGATTAGCGGCGCCAGCTTGGGGTCGGCACGATGCACGAACCCTCCGGGAGTGTGAACATGCTGCCCGACGTGATGGAACCATAGGCCGGCGGGATCGCGCTCAAAGCGATAGAGCGTGCCGCGGCTCACGATCTCGATTGCCCATATCTGCGCGATGGATATGGGCAGCAACAGATTGGCGCCGCGCTCGCTCATATCGCGCGCGAGCTGCCATTCTTCGCCCACGTCGCGCGGGAGCAGATAGAGCTCCGGCCGGCCGACGATATACACGTACTGCGCGTTCTGCGCCGGCGTGGCTTCGCCGAAGGCCACGCGCGTCGTGTTGCCGGCGCCCACAGCAACGGCAAGGATGAAGCGTGGCGGATCGAGGCCATATTCGGCAAGCTGGCTGGGGCTGTATTCGACTGCTGCAAGCACGCGTCGCGGGGCAGAGATCGTGAGCAGCCGAACCGCCGTATCAATATGGCCGGCAACCGCGGGTCCGGTCGCGGTGCCGTTGAGAAGCCACCCCTCCCGAGGGCTGCGGCTGAAGACGGCCTGCTGCCCGCCGGCCGAGAACTCGACGCGCGCCACACGCTCCGCCGGGAGCGGTAGAATGCCGCCCGTCTCCACATGGGTGCGCGGGGCATCGACCGGCCAGCGGCCGCTGACCGCAACAGCGCCGAGCAGGCCAGCCATCAGGCAAGCGGCCACGATGGCGGTACTTCCGGCAAACGCGCGGCTCACCGCCGCCGCCACCACACCGCCGCGCCGAACAGCATGACGCTGACCGGCAGCAATACTTCGACCAACAGGAAGGTGATTTGCATCTGCCGGTGTGTCAGCCGCATTTCCGGCAGACTGTAGGCTTCGGGCTTGAGCAGCGGAGTGGCAGTGTCTTCGGCGAGCCAGCGGATCATCGAAACCGCCAGATCGCCGTTCGACGCATAGGGGAAGAAGGCATTGGCGGCGAAGCTGGCATTGCCGACCAAGACGAGGCGGAATGGCGCACGGCCGGCGACGGGCCAGGTTCCCTGCACCGCAGCGGCAAGCAAGCACGGGCCCGGTGTTGCCGGTGCGTCACCGGCAGTGCCAGTGGGATGCAGGGGCCGCACGTAGCTGTCCTTGCTCGTCGCAACCAGCTCGGCGGCGGTGAGGCCGGCGACCGGCCCAAGCAGTCTGATCGGCCGCGCGCCTGGAAACACGGTGAGCGCAACCTCTTCCGTGATCGGGTGCGGCGGGTAATACGGCACCGCCGCCTGTTCCTGGTCAGTGCCATAGTGGTTCAACGGATCGACGACCACCCCCTTCTCCACCGCGAGCCCGACTTCTTTGAGTAACGCAGCCAGTTCCGGCGCGACGGAAAAGCGCGGATCGTATGCCAGGAGCACATGGCCTCCGCGCAACAGGTAATCCCGCACCGCCTGAACTTCGGCGGGCGCATAGGCGCTGGTGGGCCCGAGGTCGGCGACAACCGCGCAATCCACGGGGATTGCCGGCAAAGTCGCCGGCTCGACCTCGCGATCGCTGTAGCCGATCGTCTCAATCGCCAGCTTGAGCCGGTCGAGCCCGTCCGGCGGCGCTTCCAGCACGTCCGAACGGCCCGGCTGATCCCCACCCAACGTCTCCACGTGAGTGTAATGCACATGGCCCGGCGCGTACTGCTCGCCGTGTCCGATGACGAAGCAGACGGTTTGGGTGCGTCGCTGCAGCACGCGCTCGACGGCGTACGCCATCTGGCGCAGATCCACTGTGTTCTCGATCTGCGTGCGGCGGCCTTCGGCCTCGACAACGACAGTATTGTACATTTTCACGCCGTAATCGCGCGCTGCGCTAAGCTCGGTGTCGAGGTCGAGCGCGCGAACCCTGAGACGCGGGTTCTGACGTCCCACTACTGCAAGCACCTGCTTCGCCGCATAGGCGTCATCATCTTTGTTGTTGTAGAAATAAGTTAAAATCACGTCGTGCTGCAGGCTCTGCGCGATCCTCTCCAGCTCGGGCGGAGGCGTGAAACGACCACTGACAGTGGCGTCGAAATGCGCGTCGTGCCGATAGAGCGCAATATTGCCGAGCAACGCCAATCCCAGTGCAGCGCTGACTATGCCGGGATTGGCAAGGCGCCCCAGGTGGCCGCGCCAATAGAGCGGCAGGCGCAGCCCGAGCGAGAAAATCAGCAGCATCGCCGCGCACCAGGCGCCAAAATAGAGCGCATCGGCGACCAACTCGTCGACCGGGTCGAGCGCCGCCGTCGCGCCGAGGCCAAGCGCAAGGAGGAACAGTGCGGCTTCGAGCAATGAACGGAACGATAGCGGGAACATGCAGTGTTATTTCAGCGTCTCGCCAGCGCGCGCACGCTGAGGAACAGGCCGAGCAGCGCCACGCTGATGAAAAAGCCGGCATCGGACAGGAAGATCGAGCCCGTCGCAAAGGGCGTGAAATGCACGAGCAGCGAGAGATTGACCACTAATGCATTGAACGGATCGGGCAGCATCCAGCCGAAATGGTCGATGATCCACAGCAAGAGGAAGAGGCTCAGCGACAGTAAGGCTGCGATGATCTGATTGCTGACGAGGCTCGAAGTCATCAGCCCGACGGAGACCAGGGCAGCGCCGAGCAGGAACAGGCCGAGATAGCCGCTCCAGATCGGCCCCCAATCAGGCTGGCCGAGAATCCCGAGCGTAATCGTGTAAGCTCCCGACAGCACGAGCATCAGCACGACGAGGCTGAGGCTCGCCAGATACTTCGCGAATATCACGGCCGGTTCGGAAACCGGGGCGCTGAGCAGCACCTCGATCGTACGCAGCCGCCGCTCCTCGGCCACCAGCCGCATCGTGATTATCGGCACGGTCAGCAGAAACAGCACATAGATCTGAAAGAACAGATGCACGAGGGTCGGGACGTGGCTGACGAACAGCGTCAAGGTGAAGGTGTAGCCCATGATCACCAGGAACACCGACAACACGACATAGGCGATCGGCGAGGTGAAGATCGCTTTTTCCTCTTTCAGGAGCAGCGCGGCAAAGGTCCTCATGCGGCGTTTGCTTCGATCACCGAGGCACGCCGCGTCAAATCGAGGAATACGCGCTCGAGGTCGGGCTTCAATTCGACCAGTTCCGACAGAGCGAAACCTTGGCCCACAATTGCCTGTGCGACACCGGCCGCCATCGTCCGTCCGGGCGCTGCCTCGACGAGATAATTCTCGGCGGTATCGGTCGGGTGGGCATCGACGACCCCCGGAATTTGCCGCAATGCAGCGAGGATCGCCGTGGCCGGCCCGGCGACGTGGAGTCGCAGTTGTCGCGTATGGTCGGCTTCGCGCATTGCGTCGGTCGTCAGCAGCCGGCCGTCGAGCAAAATCATCACCCGGCTCGCGATGCGTTCGATCTCGGTCAGCACATGCGAGGCGACCAGCACGGTGCGTCGTCCGACCAGCGACCGGATCAAGGCTCGCACCGCGATCACCTGATAGGCGTCGAGCGCGTTGGTCGGCTCGTCAAGGATCAGTAGCGGCGGGTCATTCACCAGCGCCTGAGCGATCGCCACGCGCTGACGATAGCCTCGCGACAGCTTGCCGACGGGCATGCCGAGCACGGGCCCAAGGTCCAGCTGCTCGGTAACCGTGCTGACCGCGCCGCGCGCCGCGCGGCCCGCCACGCCCTTGATGGCGGCCATGAAGTACAGGAACTCGGCCACCCGCATGCCGTCATAGAGGGGTGCGTCCTCCGGCACATAGCCGACCTGCATCCGTGCGGCGAGCGAGTCGGCTGCCACGTCGATCCCGGCGATGCGGACGGTTCCCGACGAGGGGGGCAGATAACCGGCGAGCACGCGCAGGATTGTGCTCTTGCCGGACCCGTTCGGCCCGAGCAATCCGATCACCTCGCCTTCCTCGACCGCGAACGAAACGTCGCGGACGGCGAGACGCGGACCGTAACGCTTCACCAGTCGGTCGACGACGACGAGGTCCGACATCGACCTGCGATCAGGTGGGTGCAAATGGACGCGCGGCTATTCTGCTCATGCGGCTGAAAGGCCCTGCCGGACGATACGGCAGTCTATTCGTAATATTCCGGCGGCTGCTTGTGCTTTTTGAAGGTCTCGGCATCATGCGCGAAGATCACGTCCGCGCCTTCCGCCGACATCAGGTGCTTGATATAGCTATAGGCATCCAGCATGCCTGAGGGATCGTAGGCGAGTGCCACGCTCGGCAGAATGTCCTTCTGCAGGTTTTCCATCAGGTAGCAAGCATCGCTGGTCAGCACAACGGCACCGGTCTTTGGCAGGCGGACCACCACCATCTCGCTTCCGGGGGTGTGCGAGACCGCGCGATGGATGTAGATGCTGCCGTCGCCGAACAGATCGAGGTCGCCGTTGAGCTCCATCACCTTCTGCCGGTTGACTTGGTTCTGGCCTACATCGTTGCGCAGCCCGGCGAAATCGGCAGTGATGTAACAGCAGCCGTAGCCAGGCTTCGGCCAGAACGCGTTGACGATCTCGTCGCGCTGATAAACGATCGTCGCCGTCGGGAACTTGCCGACATTGCCAGCGTGGTCGAGGTGCATATGCCCGAGGATCACGTAGTTGATGTCGGAGGGCTTCACGCCGATTTTGTTGAGTTGCGCATCGATCGCGACATCGGGGGCGCGGCCGGGGTCGAGCGAGGCAATGAACGGCCCCCAATAGGTCGGATCGGTAATGATCTTGTCGTTGTTCCCGGTGTCGAACAGCACGTTGCCTTTGGGGTGCTTGATCAGGAAGAAGGCGACCGGGACGGTGATTTTCCCGGTGGCTCCGGTTTGCAGCCCCGACTTGTCGAGAGTGAGCGTGCCGGACGAGAACACATAGAGCCGCATACCCTGCGGCGGGTCTGCGGATGCCGCGGTGGCGAGCAAGGCGCATGCGGCGACGATAGCTAGGCTAACGAGCATGTTGCGGAGAATGGACTTCATTCGCTCCTCCCGTTGTAGCCGCAAGGCGGCTCATTCATCAGTCTTGCCGAGACCAGCGATACCGGCCGATCGTCAAAAGGTTAACCGAACATCCTCCGGGAGACAACGTCCCAGGTTGGAGCGGCGCAGGCCGGGTGGCGCAAACAGAGCCGCTCAAAATTGCTTCGCTCCCGTGCAGCGGCTATCTTTGCCGCTCAACAAAAGAATTCGGAGGAGGCGACTGATGAAATTCATGCTCTTCGTGCTCCCGACGGTCCCCGCGACGCTTGAGGACCGCAAACGTCTGCGGCCGATCGGGCGGAACAACGAACGCTACCAGCAGATGCTGGACGAGCTGCGCAAGCTTGCCGTCTTCGCCGACGAAGCCGGCTTCGACGTGTTCGCGACCACCGAGCATCACCTCCATTCCGAGGGTTACGAGACCTCGGTGGCGCCCCTTCTGCTCTATGCCGATCTCGCGGCCCGGACCAAGCGCATCAAGTTTTCGCCGCTGGGCCTGGTGTTGCCGTCATGGGATCCGATCCGGGCCGCCGAGGAGCTCGCCGTACTCGATCATCTGACCAAGGGGCGTGTTTATGCCGGCTTCGCCCGCGGTTACCAGGACCGCTGGGTTAACGTGCTCGGTCAGCAATACCACGTCACCGGCGCCCCAATGGACGGCTCGGCGATCGACAACCACAACCGTCGGGTCTACGAGGAGACCCTCAAAGTCATCAAGAAGGCCTGGACGGAGGACGCCTGGGAATACAACGGCGACTACTACAAGGTCCCGTTTCCGTACGAGGAGGGCATCCGGCGCTGGCCGGTCGCCGAATGGACCCGCACTTACGGCGCCCCCGGCGAGGTCGACGAAGAGGGCGTGGTCCGCAAGATCTGCGTGGTGCCGAAGCCGTATCAGGATCCCCATCCGCCGATATTCCAGCCGTTCTCGGTGAGCGAGAATACGATCCGCTATACCGCGCGATCCGGTGTCGTCCCGTGGATTCTCGTCTCCTACCCGCCCGATTTCCAGCGCTTGTGCCAACTCTACCGCGACGTAGCGGCGGAGACCGGCCGCCAACTCCGGCTCGGCGAAAGCGTCGGCGCCTTCCGCGCCGTCCATTTCGGCCGCACCGAGGAGGAGGCGGTGGCGCTGTTCCGCGACACCAATTACGCCGGTTTTTACCATTACTTCGGTGGTTTTGGCTTCGCCGAGGCGTTTCGGCTTCCGGAGGACGCCGAGAAATATCCTCCGCCGACAATGCTCCCGCAGTCCGAGTGGACGGTCGAGCGGTTTCGCAAAGCCAAATACGCGCTTGCCGGCACGGTTGACCAAGTCAAAAGGGAAATCGAGCAGCTGGCCAGGCTGCACGGCGAGGGCGATCTCGAATGGTTCGGCTGGTTCTTCGATCAGGGCTTCATGCCGTGGGAGACGGAGATGCGTCAGATCGAGCTGTTCGCCGAGCACATCATTCCCGCGTTCCGCTGAACACCGGCAGAATCTCGGCGGTCACTCCAAAGCAATCGACAGCAGGTAAAGGAGGCACCCGACGAAACCGCCAACCAATGTTCCGTTTATGCGGATGTATTGCAGGTCACTACCGACAACGAGTTCAACACGGTTGGTGAAGCTGCTGGTATCCCATTGGTGCACAACCTCGATAAGGAATTGTGCCAGCCCGCTGCGCCAGGGCACGACTTCCAATGCCAATGCCTCGATCGTGCGGTTGACCCGCTTGCGTATTGCCGGATCGTCGCGCAGATGGTGGCCAAGCGAACAGATCGCCGCGCCGAGCGCCTGATCGATGCGCGATTGCGGAGAGGCAAAATCGCCCAGCAATACCCGTTTGACATCACCCCACACCGAGCCCAGCCACGCTTTGACTTCAGCGTCTTCGAGCAGGCGCAATTTCGCCTCTTCGACCCGCGCACGATAAATAGGCGAGGTTCGCAGACGCTCGGCGAGCCGCTCGATCTCCCGGAGCAGCTTCCGGCGTGCCAGGGTGCCTGATTCGCGCAGCTTCGAGAGGAGCTCCCTCACCCCGTCGATAATCGCCCTGGCGATTTGCCGGTTGACGGCCTTTGGAATCCACCACCGGCGGCGCTGCGCCTCCGCCGCCATATAGAGCTGCTCTTCCCGTTGCTCGAGAAATTCGCGGCAGAAATCCAGCAAACGGTCGAGCAAGGTCTCGTGAAAACCGTTGGCCGTCAGCACGACGATTGCCCGGCCGAGTACCGGGGCCAGTTCAATATCCGCCAGCTGCCGACCCAACGCCTCGCCGATAAACACGCGAAAATCTCGATCATCGATGGCCTCGATCACATGCGGCAGCATGCGTACGAGGCGGCGAGCGATGGCGTCGGCATTTGCCGGCGTCGACAACCAATCAGCGACGAGGCGCGCCGGATCGATCGACCGAAGCTTCGCTCTCAGGATATCCGGCGACAGAAAATTACGCTCGATGAAGATCGCCAATCCTTCTCCGATGCGATCCTTGTTCCTGGGCAAAATCGCGGTGTGCGGTATCGGTAGCCCGAGCGGCTGCCGGAAGAGCGCGGTCACCGCGAACCAATCGGCAAGCCCACCGACGAGGGCGGATTCGGCGGTTGCCCGAACGAGCAGGATCCAGAACCCCGGCTGTGGTGCGAAGACCGTAGAGATGAACAGCGCCGCCATTGCTCCGAGCAGCACCGTCGCAATCAGGCGATTTCGACGAAGGCCGCGTCGTTCAAAATCATGTGCGCTCACCGACATGCCGACGAAATGCGGTGCACGGAAGATACTTTGAAGATCGGCTGGGCTCCGTATCATGTTCATCATGCGAGGGTATCGCGGCAACGTTGCTGACCGCGCTCGACCTTTTATATCAGAGGGATCAATGGCCCTGATTGACGACATCTTCAAAGGCAATCTCGCGGCCGGTCTCGCCCTGGGCGTCGGCGCCATAATATTCGGGCCGAACGCAATCCGGGCGATGGGGGGCATTTTGCGGCCGGCGGCCAAAACATTGATAAAGAGCGGTATGGTTTTCTGGGGCGAAACCCTGAGCGAGATCGGGGAATTGGCGGCCGATCTCGTCGCCGAGGCGAGAGCCGAACTAGATCAGGAGGCTCGCGTCGAAGCGGCGCGGCAGCATCACTCTACTGCCTGAACGAACCGGGCGTTATCGCGCCGCCTCGACCATTAGAGCAACGCGCGTACGAGGGCCTGCGCCGATTGCTGGACGACGGCTTCGATAAGCGCGGCGGTTACCACGCGCCCGAATCGATCCACTTCGGGACTGTCTACGGTGGGCTCCGGGCGGTTCTCCGAAACGTAGCCCAGACCCCGCAGCTTCTCCCACAAATCACCAATTGAAAGCTGCTGCCGGTCAAAATTGATCGTAAGGCTGCCGGTCAGCGGATTTGCCGCCGCGCTCGTTACCATCGGGATTGCGGCAACAACGGCTTCGGCTTCGGCCGCACTGCGTTGGCTCTTCAGTGTGGTGATCTTGAGCCGTAATCGGCCAGGCACAAAATGCACGTATTCGAGCATAGAGGTTCCGACACTATTTATGCTCGAATACCAGGATTTTATTTCAGCATGATGACACCATCTGCTCCGGGGCGCGATGGCTTAACAAGCTTTTCGTCTGACCGGGGGCTCTCCTGGTTATGCGGAGCTGAACCCAGGCATGCTTGGTGATAGGCCGCGGGCGAAACGCAGTGCAGCTGGAAGGTGTTCTTCCCGCTTCAACTCCGTGAGCCGCCAACCAAGCTGGGTTGACGGGCATCGCAAACGGCTAAGCAGCTGATCCTCAGTCGTTACACGCTCTTTGCGAAGCCGTAGAGCGCTTCCGGGTTTTGCACCAGGATGCGGTTTCTGACGCGCTCCTCGGGGGCCCAGTCGAGGAGGAGGTCGAACAGGATCGCGTCGTCCGGCTTGTTGTCCCTTTCCGAAGGGTGGGGCCAGTCGCTACCCCACACCAGGCGCTCAGGCGCTTTCTGCACATAGGCGCGCGCGACGGCGCTCGAGTCGGGATAGCTCGGTGGGCCGACCTTGGTGTCGGCGTAGGCGCCGGACAGCTTGACCCAGGTCTTGCCCTTGTCGATCAGCGCCAGGACCACAGCGAACAGCGGATGGGTGGTGCCCTCTGGTTCGGGGATGTGCGCGAGATGGTCGAACACGATCGGCGAAGGGACCCGGTTCAAGATGTCTTTTATATCCATGATCTTGGCGGCCGGCGCGTTGATCTGAATATGCCAGCCGAGGTCGTTCACCCGCTTCGACAAGGGCTCGATCATCTCGGGCGTCGTGGCCCCGGCTTGTGCGAGGTTAAAGCGGATGCCGCGTACGCCAAGGCCGTTCATGCGCTTCAACTCGGCGTCTGAGACCGTGGTGTCTACTACCGCGACGGCGCGTGACGTCGCTCCGAACGCGACCAGCGCATCGAGGGTGCAGCTGTTGTCGGTGCCGTAGGTCGAAGGCTGCACGATGACGTTGCGGCTCGTGCCGATACGCCGCTGCAAGGCCCGGTAATCCTCGACCGACGCATCCCCGGGCCGCAATGTCGAGCGCGGGTCGGCCGGATATTTGGCGTCGTAAATGTGATGGTGGCAGTCCGCGGCGTCTGCCGGCGCCCGCAGCTTGGGCGGCTCGGTCCCGGACGACCATTTGACCTGCTGCGCCGCCGTCCGCTGCGGGTGCGTAACAACGGCGCCCGCGAAGGCTGCCGCAGAGATCGTCTTCAAGACCGCACGGCGCTCTACGAGAGTTCCTCGCATTCGCTCCTCCCCTTTTTCGAAGAAAAAGAGCCGGTGGGACCACCGGCTCTTTTACCTCTAAGCTATTGGTCGAATGTGCGGCGGTCCTCTAGAAGAGCGCGAGACCTCCAAGGCCGGGATGCCATTGCTTGCGGACCTGCTCTTCAACCGAAAGGCCGGATGCCGTCACCGGGGGATGCGTTGTCCCCTTTTCATCGGCTTTCGAATATACGGCGCGGACCAAGTGATCGATGGTCGCCTTTTCCCGTACGTGCCGTCTCCTCGTGCGGCGTTTAGACGAGGTGGCTTTGGTCATTGCTGACCCTCCCGATCTGTGTAAGCGCTGCCTGTGAGCCCAGGTCACCGTGGGGGACGGGGGGCTGGGGTCGAAGTGGGTGCGACATTCCAACCCACCTGCGGCAAAAAAAAGGCAGAATGGGGCCGATTTCTGTCACAATTCGATACATACGGACGGAAACTGACATAAATTAACCGAGACCGCAGCGATTGCGCGGATCTGTCGTCCTGCCAAATGCGCGGTTGGACGCTGGCACCGGATAAACTATTTTCGCCGAACCAGCAGCCGGGAGATCCTGATGCAATACGGCTTGTTTACGATGCCTTCGCATCCGCCGGAGTGCGGCCTCTTCGATGGTCATCGATGGGACCTCCAGACCCTGCGCTGGGCCGACGAGCTCGGGTTCAGCGAGGGCTGGATCGGGGAGCACCACACTGCGCCGTGGGAACCGCATCCCGCGCCCGATCTCTTGATCGCGCAAGCACTGATGGAAACGCGGCATATCCGGCTCGCGCCCGGTGGGTTCCTGTTGCCCTATCACCACCCGGCGGAGCTCGCCAACCGGGTCGCGATGCTCGACCACATGGCCCAGGGCCGGCTCAATTTCGGCGTCGCCGCCAGCGGTCTGCCGAGCGATTGGGCGATGTTCAACGTCGACGGCAACGCCGGGCAGCACCGCGAAATGACGCGCGAGGCGCTCGACATCATCCTCAAATTGTGGACCGAGGAAGCGCCCTTCGATTACGCCGGCAAATACTGGAAGGTGACCAAGACCGACCTGATGCTGGAGAGTTTGCGCCCGCATATCCGGCCGTTTCAAAAGCCATATCCGCCGATCGGCGTCGCCGGGGTGAGCAAGGGTTCGGATACCCTGAAGCTCGCCGGCGAGCACGGCTTCTTGCCGATGAGCCTCAACCTCAACCCCGGCTATGTCGCCAGCCACTGGGAGTCGGTCGAGGAAGGTGCCCGCCGCACCGGGCGCCGGCCGAGCCGCGCCGATTGGCGCCTGGTGCGCGAAATCTTCGTCG
Organism: uncultured Alphaproteobacteria bacterium; assembly: GCA_963812675.1. Taxonomy (GTDB): domain Bacteria; phylum Pseudomonadota; class Alphaproteobacteria; order ATCC43930; family CGMCC-115725; genus AP-15. The sequence goes on from CAWEWR010000022.1 coordinate 34,545, forward strand.
CCGACAGCGACGCCGAGGCTTGGCGATTGTCGGTCGGGGGGATGATGGGGCGGATGATGCGCGAGTATTTTCTGCCGTTGCTGACAAATGTCGGCGTCATCCAGTTCCTGAAACACGATCCCGATGTTGCCGACAGCGACGTCACCCCGGAATATTGTGGGCGGCACAATTGGCTGATCGGCTCGCCGGCGACCGTCGTCGAAAAGATCGAGCGGATGTACGACGAGGTCGGCGGGTTCGGAGCGCTGCTTTTGTTCTGCTTCGACTACAGCGGGAACGCCGAGGCATGGCACCACTCGATGCGGCTCCTCGCCCACGAGGTGATCCCCAAAGTCGCTCATTTGGTGCCGCGCGAGCCGGCGGCTGCAGCGGTCCCAAGCTTGGGACCAGAGCGAGCCCATCTGTCGACGACAACAAGGTAGTTGACGCCGCGCAGCAGCCCGCGGGCCTACACCTTGATGGCGCTCACCGTCGCGTCGAATTCGGTCGAGCTTGCCGGTGTTGACGCTCTCGGCGCATCAACAGCCGAGCCTCGGACCCGCTCTGGGTCGGTCGCACTCGGTTCGCTCGGTCGGCGGCTTGACCCACAGCGTCCCGATCCTTGAGTTGGGCCTCGACATCGCCGGCTCATCGCCGGCTTTCTTCGGTGCGCTATCTGAACTTTCTGCGCTGTATTCGCTGTTTTTTGCAGCGAATTTACTGCCAGACCGCGACGATGGCTCTGCTCCAAGCACAGCGGTGGTTCAGGAGGCTCGACGAGCTATGTAAGTTCAACTTAGAAGCCATTCCGTTGGAGGCCATCGAGTCGGTCTGGTTTGGTCTCGACGCGCTCAATAACTCCGTTGATAGATTATCGCGGCACGCGAGTTATACAGTATGATATGCTTAACGATTGCCCGGAGCAGGGTGGCTTGCCGCAGCCATGGCCTCGACCCGCCGCCTCGCCGCGATACTCGCCGCCGATGTAGCGGGCTATTCGCGCCTGATGGGCGCGGACGAGGAAGGAACGCACGAACGCCTCAAGGCGCATCTGCGGCAGCTCGTCGATCCGAAAATCAAGGAGTACCGGGGGCACATCGTCAAGAACACCGGCGATGGCCTGCTCGCGGAATTCGCCAGCGTCGTCGACGCGGTGCGCTGCGCCGCCGAGATGCAGCGCGGGATGGTCGACCGCGAGCCTGACGCGCCCGACGCGCGGCGCATTCGGTTTCGGATCGGCGTCAATCTCGGCGACATCATCGCCGAGGGAGGCGACATCTTCGGCGACGGCGTCAACGTCGCAGCGCGCCTGGAAGCGCTCGCCGAACCGGGCGGGATCTGTGTTTCCGGGACGGTGCGCGACCAGATCTGCGACAAGCTGCCCTATCTGTTCGAGGACAGCGGCGAGCAGAGCGTCAAGAACATCGCGCGGCCGGTGCGGGTCTATGCGCTGCGCCCCGAAGCCGTCGCCGATTTGCCGGCAGCGGGTATGCCGGTTGCGTCGCCGCGTCGCCGGCGCAGCGCCGTTGCCGCAATAGCGGCGCCCGCTGCAGCGGTTCTAGTTATCGTCGCCAGCGGTGCGTGGTGGCTTTGGGTGGCGACAAAGCCCTCCCCCGCTCCAGCTGTGGCGGCCACCACGTCAATCGCGCAGCCCCTCGTTGCGTCGCGCCTGTCGATCGTGGTGTTGCCGTTCACCGATCTCAGCAGAGACCCGGGCCAGCAATATTTTGCCGACGGGATCACCGAGGACCTGACGACCGATCTGTCTCGGCTCGCGCATATGCTCGTGATCTCGCGCAACAGCGCGTTCACCTATAAGGACAAACCGGTCAACGCAAAGCAGATCGGCCACGAGCTGAGCGTGCGCTATGTGCTCGAAGGGAGCGTCCAGAGGTCGGGCAACCAGGTCCGCGGCAATGCGCAGCTGATCGACGCAGAGGCCGATGCTCATCTGTGAGCGGAGCGGTTCGACCGCGACATGGGCGATCTGCTCGCCCTACAAAACGAGATCACAAGCCGCATTGCTGTCCCGCTCAACCTCGAGCTGATCGGCACGGAGGCTGCCCGACCGACCGAGCATCCGGACGCGCTGGACTTCATTTTCCGAGAACGGGCCGCTTTCCTGAAACCGCTATCACGTGAGAGCTATGCGGAGGCGATTGGCCTGTCCGAGCGCGCGCTGGCGCTCGACCCCGGCTCCGTCGAGGCGCAGAGCTTGTTGGCTGGCGCACTCGCGGGCCGCGTGCTCGAAGGAATGACCAACTCGCGCGCGGCCGATATAGAACGCGCAGAAGAGCTGGCTGGGAAAGCTTTGGCGGCATCGCCCCGCAGCCCGCTTGCGCACTCTGCGAGAGGTCAGGTCCTGCGTGCGCAAGGCCGACACAAGGAGGCCATTCCCAAATACGAGATGGCGGTCGCGTCCAATCGCAATTGGGTGTTTGCAATATCCGCTCTCGCCGATTGCAAGTTGGTCGCCGGGCCGATAGAGGAGGTAATTCCGCTGCAGGAGCAGGCCCTCCGCCTCAGCCCCCGCGATCCCCTCATCAGCAATATGTATGGCCGGATTGGGGTCGCGCATGCGCTGCAATCGCGCACCGATGAGGCGATCGTGTGGCTCGAAAAGGCGCGCGACGCCAATCCGGCGCGCACGGGTCCCCACGCCCAGCTCGCCTCCCTCTATGCCCTCAAAGGCGAGACCGAACGCGCGTCCGCGGAACTCGCCGAAGCCCGCAGACTGATCGGCGACGATCGTTTTTCGAGCATCGCCCGCCTGAAAGCCATGGGACAACACTGGGGGCCGAAGATCCGCCCCTTGGTCGAAGCCACCTATTGGGCTGGGCTGCGCAAGGCGGGGGTGCCAGAGGAATGACCGCCGATGGGCTCCTCTATGGAGCGCGCGGGTCGGGGATCGAGCGGATAGACCGGGCGACGGACCTCGGTGAAGAGCTCGGGGTGTAGACTGCGAGCACAAGGCCCGTGTCGACCCGAGGACGACCTCTCGGGGATTGGCGCGAAGGCGGCGCGGATATGCCTTCGTACGGCCTCGGCAGCACTTGCAGCAATCGCATGGTGGGGCCATGTGACCACACGTAGTCACAACCGGAGCCCGTTCTTGAGGACGCTACGTTTACGCGACGCCAAGGCCTCTTTTTCCGCCGTCGTCGAGGCGGCCGAGCACGGTGAGCCCACGACAATCACCAAACATGGCAGGCCTGCCGCCGTGGTGATGCCGGTAGGGGATGCGCACCGGCTCTATGCAGGCGACCGACCGAGCTTTGCTGCTCTTTTGATGGGAATTCCCCACGCTGTGGAGACCGAACGCGATCCTTCGCCCCTTCGGGAGGCCGATCTGTGACGGGTTGGCTGCTCGATACCAATATCCTGAGCGCCTTCGCTCCGGGAAAGCCGACTGTGATACCGGCAGTGGCCGCCTGGTTCGCCGAGCGCACCGACGGGCTGTTCCTCTCGGCGATCACGGCCGCCGAGGTGGAAGCCGGCATCGCGAAGCTGCGGCGGGTCGGCTCAAGACCGAGGGCGGACGAACTGCGCGACTGGTTCGACCGCATGCTGAGCTTTTACGCCGACCGGGTGCTGCCGTTCGACCTCGGCGCGGCACGGATCGCCGGCGCGCTCAGCGATGCAGCCCAGGCCGACGGTTGCCATCCGGGCTTCGCGGATGTTGCGATCGCGGCGATCGCCAAGTCGCGAGAACTCGTGGTCCTGACTCTGAACCTGCGTCATTTCGACCCGCTCGGTGTCGACGCGCGTAATCCGTTCAACCTGGCTTGAGGCGCTCTACCCGGATATCGCGGTAGGCGAGTTATACGGTATGATATGCTTAACGATAGCCCGAAGCAGGGTGGGCTCCAGCCATCGCCTCGACCCGCCGTCTCGCCGCGATCCTCGACGCCGATGTGGCGGACTACTCGCGTCTGATGGGCGCGGCCGAGGAGGGCACGCACGAACGGCTCAAGGCGCATCGCCGCGCGCTCGCCGACCCCAAAATCAGCGAGCATTCGGGCCGCATCCACGACCATATGCCTGTCGCAGGGCGAGATTAATGCCCGCAATCGTGGGTACAGCCCGTATTCGACCGAGACCTGGCGCGCCTGGGAATATTGGGCGAACAAGGCCGGTTGCGGTGATATGCTCACCAGGCCCGATGACGCGTGCGCTCACGCGTGCCCGAGGCCTGAAGCCGCCGACTTGGTTACTCCAGTAGGCGGGCGGATTGCCAGGCCACCGCGACGAGGCGGTACAGTACCTGTGGGCCGGTTAAAGCGCGTCGGCGACCGCCGAGTGGTAGCGCCGCAGCGCGGCGAGGTGGTCGCTCATCGTATGGCCGGGGATGCGCTTGTGATGGCGGCGGTTGAAGGTCGTCGTCAGGCAGAGGTGTGAGGCGCCGGCCTGTTTCCAGAAACGGGCTTCCTTCGCCCAATCGGCTTCCGTTCCCGTGCCCATCGACACCCAGACCTCGATCCCGACCTTGGCGGGGTCGCGACCCGCTTCTTCGGTCAGGCGGCGCAATTGGCCGAAGATGTCGAGGGCGCTCTGGTCGGGCGGATAGGCGTTCGGCATCCAGCCGTCGCCCCATTTGGCGATGCGCGGCAGGGTGCGCTCGTGATGCCCGCCGAACCATACCGGCACCCTGCCCGAGGCAGGCCGCGGGTTGATGCCAGCGTCCTCGATGGTGTGCCATCTGCCCTTGAAATTCACATGCGGCTCGGCCCACAGCTTCTGCATGATCTGCACCTGCTCCTCGGAGCGGCGGCCGCGATTGTGAAAATTCTCATTGAGCCCGGTGAACTCGACCTCGTTCCAGCCGACCCCGATCCCGAGCCGGAACCGGCCCCCGCACAGCACGTCGAGGCAGGCCGCCTGCTTGGCGACGAGCACGGTCTGCCGCTGCGGCAGGATCAACACGCCGGTCGAAAACCCGAGCGTGTTTGTGCAGCCGGCAAGATAGCCGAACAACACGAACGGGTCCTGGTACAGTCCGGCCCCAGTGCGACCCGCCTCCGATGCACTGGCCTCGCTGGCGCCGAGCACATGGTCGGGCGCCTCGACAAAACCGTAGCCGATCGTTTCGGCCACCTGCGCGTATTCGCGCACGGTCGCCGGATCGCCACCAATATCGCCTAGCGGCAATAATGTGCCCAATTGCATCTTCAGCTCCCTAAAGCTTGACCCGCAGCAGCCTACATCGCCGGGGCGCGGCCGACCACGGCCGTCATCGGGTCGCTGATATCCTCGACCCATTCCGCCAGTTGGTGGGTCGCGATCCGCTCGAACCCGGCGTGGCGGAGATAGAGCTCAACGAGGCGCGCGTGACCCCCGTCATCGAGTGCCCGCCAGATCGCGACGGCCTTTGTCCAGAAGCAACGATTGGAAAAGCTGATGACAAGCGGTGAGTCGCGCCGCAGCACACGCGCGACCTCGCGCAGCACCGCCACCGGCTGCTGCAGATACTGGATCGAGACGCAAACCATCGCCGCATCGACACTCGCGTCCACCAAGGGTAGCTTCGTGTCGCGATTGAGGTTCTGCACAAACCAGCGGGTGAGCCGTGGGTTGGCCGCGAGCTCGGTCGCATTCATCCCGTGGCCGATCACCTCGGCATATTCGATCTCGGGCGGCAGGTGGCTGACCCAACTGCTCATCAGATCCAGCAAGATCCTGCCCGGGGGCAAGACCGTGCGGTAAAATTCGGTCAATGCCGTGATCGCGCTGTCGTCGATGTGGCAGACCAGTCGCGCCGGCTCGTAGAAGATTTCGTCCTCCTCCGCGTCGAGTTTCGCGAAAGCGCCTTGCGGCAGTCCGAGGCTGTCATCCATAGAGCTCTTCAGGCTGAAGTTGCGGGTGGTCGCTGCCGGATTATATCATCGAGAGCGTTGTTAAAGGAGGGCCGGGCATGGCAGGAGAATCGGCGCGCTTCGGCTTGCGCGAGCGGCCCCCGACACCGGCGGTGCGGCCGTTCGACCTACCGCCGCGCATGAAACCCATGCTGGATCGAGCCAAATCAGGACTGGCCGAGCCCTTTCGCGGTATCACCACGAACGGCGGGATCGTCCCGGGGCTGTTTGCGATCGAGAAAACCGGGATCTCGCTCGCGCCCCTCACGGAGGCCGCGCGCTCTTTCCTCGCTGCACTGACCGCGGAACAGCGGAAGATGGCTACTTTCGCGATCGGCGACGAGACTTGGCGGAAGTGGTCGAACATTCACCCCTGGCTGATGCGCCATGGGATCTGTCTGGCCGATCTCGACGGCGCTCAGCGCGAGGCCGCGCTTGCTTTGATGCGGGAAAGCATGAGTGCCCCCGGATACCGATCAGCCCGGGACATCATGCGGCTCAACGAGCATGCTCTCGAGATTACCGGCAAACCCGAGGAATACGGCGAATGGTTCTATTGGGTCAGCGTCTTCGGCACGCCGTCGCCGGAGGAGGCTTGGGGCTGGCAGATCGACGGCCATCACCTCAACGTCAATTGCTTCGTGCTGAGCGACCAGCTCGTGCTGACACCCAACTTCATAGGCTCCGAGCCGGTGCTCGCGCGTTTTGGCAAGCACAAAGGAACCCGCGTCTTTGCCGCAGAGGAGGAACAAGGCTTTGCGCTGATGCGCGCCCTTTCGCCCGAGGAGCGGCAGCGCGCGACGGTTGGCAAGGACCTCCCGTCGGAATTGCTGATGGCCGCCTTCAACGACAATCGGCGGATCGAACCCGCCGGGATTCGCTTTGACGAGCTGCCTGCCGACAGACGCGAGCGCCTCGAGGCCCTTCTCGCGACCTATATCGGCCGCATTCGGCCGGGCCATGCCGAAATCCGCTATGCCGAGGTGAAGCGCCACCTACACGAGACGCATTTTGCCTGGATCGGCCCATTCGACAATTCGAGCCCGTTCTACTATCGCATTCTGAGCCCGGTGATCCTCGTCGAGTTCGATCACCAGTCCGGCATCATCTACGACAACGACACGCCGTCGCGCGACCACATCCATACGGTGGTCCGCACCCCGAACGGCAACGATTACGGCAAGGATTTGTTGCGCCAGCACTATGCGGAGGGCCACCATTCGCATGCGATGACGGCTCACCGACACGCGCCAACCTGATACCGCTGGAGCGACGCTGCTGCGTTGCGTCGGCCTTTACCATTCCGCTAGGATCGTTCGGCACCCCTAACGCCGAGCGCGCCTGAATGCGAGCGAGACCGTGGCGAGGCAAGATCTGGGCCGCGCGGCTCGGCCTCCTCGCGCTCGCGCTCAATGCGCTGGTGCCGGTCCACCTTTCCTTCGACCTCGCCGAGGCGTTCGAGCCGGCGCACCAGTGCGGCACCCACGTCGAGGCCGGCGGCGCCGAATGGCGTCTGCTGGCCTTGCTCACCGGACATCGTGAAACGGGCGGCACGTCCGACGAGCACGGCAAACATCACGCGTGCCCGGTGTGCGGCGCGCTCGGCGCCCTGGCTGGCTTTGCCCCGCCCACGCTGACGTCGCTGCCGGCCCTGTTCGGCGTCGCGCTGCCGACGGCGCATTCCGTAATCCAAGCCGAACGCATCGGCGCTCCCGCCGCTTACCGCTCCCGCGCGCCTCCCGTCGCCTGAGTCTGCCCCTCCTCTGAGCTGCCGGGCCGCCTTCGCGCGGCCACGGCCCATTGGCATTTCCTCGGGAGCCTTCCATGAACGCTATTCGGCCGGGGGCGGCCGTTGCTGCCGCCGTCATCCTTCTGTCCACAAATTCCGCCGCACTGGCGCACGGTTTTGCCGGCCAGCGCTTTTTCCCGGCGACGATCCTGACGGACGATCCGTTCGTCGCCGACGAAATGTCGATCCCGCAGGTTACCGTCAACCCGCCCACACCCGACGGCTCGCGAGAGACCGATATCGAAATCGATCTGTCGAAGCGCATCACGCCGGATACTGACGTGATAATCGGCAATTCGTGGCAACGCCTGAGACCGACCGGCCTGCCGGCGGTCACGGGGCTCGGCGCGCTGCACACCGGCGCGCAATACCAGCTCTTCGTCAACGGGCCGCACGAGGCGCTCGGCTTGGTTGGGCTCAACGTGACCTGGGCCCATACCGGTCGGGTGCAAGCGTTGGGAGCGCCCGATTTTACAACATTGTCGCCGACCTTCGATTTCGGCAAAGGATTGGGCGACCTGCCACGTTCGCTCCCCTACCTGCGGCCCTTTGCGATCACCGGCAATCTCGGCTTCGACTTCCCGACCAAGGTGGAGAGTGCCGGCGTGCCGAACCCGAACAACTTCAACTACGGCTTCGCCTTCGAATACAGCTTCCCCTATCTGCAATGTTGCGTGAAGGACATCGGGCTCCGTGAGCCGTTCAATCGACTGATCCCGCTGGTCGAGGTGGCCTTTACGACCCCGATCAATCGGGTACCGGCGACTCAGACGATCGGCACGATCCAGCCCGGGGTCATCTGGGCCGGGCAATATTTCCAGATCGGCGCGGAGGCGATCTTGCCGGCGAATCGCTTCACCGGGCACGGCTATGGCGGCGTCGTGCAGTTCCACATCTACCTCGACGATCTGTTTCCGCGCAGCATCGGCCGGCCGATTTCGGAGTGGTGGTGATGCGCGGGATCGTGATCGCGTTTGCTGCCGGCGCCTTGGCCATCGGCACTACGACGCCGGCGCGGGCGCACGCCTTCCTCGACCACACGAGCCCGGCGGTCGGCAGCTCGGTGCCGGCCGCGCCGCCGGTCGTTACCCTGTGGTTCACGCAAGACCTCGAGCCAGCATTCAGCGACGTGACCGTAACGAATGAAGCCGGACAACGGGTCGACCTCGGTAACGCACGCATCCCGCAAGGCAGTCCGGCCGAGCTGCAGATCGGGCTGAAGCCGCTGCCGCCGGGAACCTACACGGTCAGCTGGCACGTCGTCTCGGTCGATACCCACCCGACGCAAGGCACCTTCACCTTCGACGTCGGGTCCGGATGAGCCTAAATCGCGAAGGCTGGAGGCGCCGATGGAAGGTCCGCTGATTGCGGCGCGCTTCTTTCATTTCACCTCGGTGATCATGTTGACCGGAGTGTTCGCCTTCGAGGGCCTCGTCGCCGGCCCGGCATTCCGGCTATCCGGCGGCGCCCCCGCAAACGCGGCCGGACTCCACTGGAGGCTCGGCTGGCTGGCTTGGGCGAGTCTGGCGCTGGCGCTAGTCTCCGGCGCCGCCTGGCTCGTCGCAGTCGCGGCCGGCATGAGCGGGAAGCCGCTGAGCATCGCGCTGTTGCAAGGCGCCGTACCGGTCGTGCTGACCCGCACGCGGTTCGGCGAGGATTGGCTGCTGCGGTTCGCCTTGGCCGTCCTGCTTGGCCTCTGTCTTTTAGGGCAGCGCCGGCGGGCTGGCGGAGGGCTCCGCGGGATGGCGCTCTTCCTCGCCGGCGGGATGCTGGCGAGCCTCGCCTGGGCCGGCCATGGTGCGGCGACGCCCGGCCCGCCCGGGGACCTCCACCTGACCGCGGACATCCTCCATCTACTCGCCGCGGGCCTGTGGTTGGGGACGCTCCCGCCCCTGATTCTGCTCCTCGCCGAAGCACGACGGACCGGCGATGCCGATTGGGCGGCGGTCGCGCGGGCCGCGACCCGACGCTATTCGGTGCTCGCCGTGGCCAGTGTGACGGTTCTGCTCGCGGGTGGCATGGTCAACACCTGGTTTCTCGCCGGCACCGTCCCGGCCTTGGTCGGGACCGAATACGGCCGCCTGCTCCTCGCCAAGATCGGTCTCTTCATCGCCATGCTGCTGGTTGCCGCGGTCAATCTGCTCCGGCTCACGCCGCGGCTCGCCGCCTCCACCAGCCACACCCGCAATGTTGTCTGGCGGACTGTCGCCCGATTGCAGAGCAACGCGCGGATCGAAACCGTGCTCGGGCTCGGCGTCCTCGCCATTGTCGGCGCCCTCGGCACCTTGCCGCCGGGCCTGCACTCGGAACCCGGGTGGCCGTTCCCGTTCCGGTTGGAGATCGACGTACTGACGGCCGGATCGCAAATCCTGCTGGCGGTCTTGGCTGTGGCCATTTGCGCCTGCGGCGTAGGCATCGCAGCCTGCGCTGCGGCAGGGCGGTATCGGCGATCGGCTCTTTTTGCCGCCGGGCTCGTGCTGTGCCTGGCAGGTGGCTGGCCCCCTCTGCGCCCGGCGATCGAGCGCGCCTACCCCACCAGTTTTTACGTCCCCGCCGAGCCTTACGCCGCGGCATCCGTCGTTCGCGGGGCCGCTGTCTACGCGGAGAATTGCGCCCTCTGCCACGGCGCAACGGGCCGCGGCGACGGCCCCGCTGCCGGTCGATTGCCGATCCGGCCTGCCGATCTGACCGAACCGCATCTTTTCGCGCACACCCCGGGCGACCTGTTCTGGTGGATCGGCCACGGGATGGACGAGGGTATGATGCCAGGCTTTGCCGGCGCGCTGAACCCGAACCAGCGGTGGGATGTGATCAACTTCATCCGCGCCCGCGCCGCCGGCGTGCTCGCCCTGCGGATCGGACCGGAGATCACCGCCGCCGCAGTGCCGGAGGTGTCCGACTTCGCGTTCAAAGCCGGCGGGACGCAGCAGACACTGCGGCAAGTGCTCGAAACCGGGCCGGTGCTGCTCGTGCTGTTCGCACCGCCGGTTCCGGTCGAGCGCCTTCACCAGCTGGCGGCGGCCGGGCTTCGCGTGGTTGCGGTCGGGCTCGGCGCCTCCCCCGACGAACCCTCCGAGGGTAGCCATACGCCGCCCATCGTCGTTGCCGTGTCATCCGAAGTGAGCTCCGCCCTGGCGCTGTTTCGCGCGACCGAGGATGGCGGCGAAACGGAACTACTGCTCGACCGTGCCGGAAAAATCCGCGCGCGCTGGACCAGCGACATGCCAGGGGGGCTCGCGCCGGCCGATGTGCTGATTACCGATGCCGAGCGGATCGATCGGATCACCGTGGCGACCCCCAAACACGCGGGTCACAGCCACTGACAGGCCGCAAGCCCGGGTCACGATTTTGCCGACTGCACCCTCGCAGTCGCAATTGAGCAAGGATGTTCCCGTCACAGCAAAGTCGTCCAATAGCGGCTCCGCCACTCCTGACAACATGGTCATCGCTCGGTGCGCTGACCGCACGCTCAGGAGAAGGATGGGTCATGCAGCTAGAATCGATCCTACGAGGAAAGAAAAGCGAGCCGACGGGCCGAAATGGTTCGGGAACGTTTGGGCATGGGGCGGGCGGCCCGTGCACGGGCGACGCGACGATCGAGTTCGGCCGTTTCCGCATACTGCCGCGGCAACGGCAATTGCTCGCCGATGGTGTACCGGTCGAACTTGGCACTCGCGCCTTCGATCTCCTGATGGTTCTCATCGACGCCGACGGGGCGCTTGTCACAAAGGACGAGCTCATGGCCATCGTTTGGCCGGGCATTTTTGTGGATGCGACTAATCTCAAGGTTCAGGTCTTCTTGTTGCGCAGGGCACTCGGCGAGGACCGAGACTTTATCCGGACCGAATTCGGCCGCGGATACCGTTTGACCGCCGTGATAAGGCCGTTAGAAACGTTCCCTGAAGATCCGCGCCCGATGCGACGGAAGCAACAGTCGCGTCGAGAGGCGTGCCGCAAACGGACCGCTCGGCGGTCACCTCACAGGTGTACCGCTGGGTCAGATTGGCCGAGGCGGGCTACCTGCTCATCTCGCAGCGGATAGAAAATAACGGCGAGTTTCCGCCGGTACGACACCCCGCTGCCGCGCCTTTACCGATGATTATGCCCGCCGGCGGTTCTTGGTGCGGCGGTGCGACACCCTTGCGCAAGCGCCGCCTCGGCCCAAGATTTTACGATCGTTAAGAGGGCCCTGCCGAGGTCTTTTAAGGAGGTCCCTTAAGCTGGCGCTCGGGCTCCCGAGCGCTTCGGCTTTAAGCGGTCGGGGGGCAGAATGGCGAGCTCGATACGCCCCGCAAGCTCGAGCGACACGCCCGCACAGCACGCTGAGGACGTCTATTCAGTTGCGCAGGGCAACACGCCCCCAATCGGCATCGAGCCGGTATCGGCTTCGTGGCGGCGCTCGGCGAGCGAGCATGGCGTCGATCCGCTCAATAGCGAGGCGCCGCGCATCCTTTTGCCTCACGAGCTCAAGGATTTTCGTGAACCGCTCGACGAGCTCATATTCATTGCGCAGGAGGAGATCGATCGACTGTACCGGGTGGTTCGCGAGGCCGGATACACTGTCTTATTATGCGACACCTCCGGCATCGCAGTCGAGCACCGCGGCGACAATGCCGATGCGAGTCGGTTCAGATATTGGGGGACTTGGCTCGGCGGCATGTGGTCGGAGGCGATCGAGGGCACCAATGGCATTGGCACCTGCATTGCCGAAGAGCGGCCTATCACCGTCCACCGAAGACAGCATTTTCGATCGCGGCACATCGACCTGAGCTGTTCCGCCGCACCCGTCTTCGACGTCGACGGAAAATTGATGGCGGTCTTGGACGTATCGGCGATCGATCCACAGCTCTCGGAACGAGCGCATGCGCTGACTGGCGCCCTCGCGGCGACGGCCGCGCGCGCGATAGCAGGCCGATTGTTCCGGGAGCGGTTCCGCCGCGAGTGGATCGTCGCGGTTTCGCCAATCGAGGATCACGAGCCGGGGATGCTGCTTGCCGTCGACGGCAATCAGCGGATCGTCGGGGCAAACCGGGCCGCGCGCACCTCTCTTTTGCTCGACGATCAAAGGCTGCGAACCGGTGTCAGCCTGTGGGGCTTTTTCGAACGAGACCTCGCGCTTTTTCGGCGCATGGACATGGCCGACGTCGCGGCGAGATTGACGATCGCGGGCAGCAACGAAGCGTGGCCGGCGCTGGTGACGCCGCCTGAGAACGCTTTGGGTACTCGGCTTAGGGGCACCCGCGCCGTTCTGCATACGCGCTCGCGCCTGAATGCACTTGCCAGCCTGAGGCAGCAACAGCCGCCCGCGCAAGCGCGCGGCGGTCTGCCGCCAGGCGCGATGCGCCGGGTGCGCGAATACGTCGACGCACACCTCGGCGAAAGCATGGACCTCGCGGAGCTCGCTGCTATTGCGGGACTATCGGTATTTCACTTCGCACGACAATTCAAGCAATCGGCCGGTATCACGCCGCACCACTACCTGGTGCAGAGGCGCATCGAGCGAGCCCAGGACATGCTGGCGCGCACGGACCTCGCGCTATCGGAAATTGCCGTCGCCGCCGGCTTCTCCGACCAGAGTCACCTGTCGCGTCACTTCCGTCAAATGCTCGGCACCACTCCGAGAGAATTTCGCTGGTCGCAGCGTTAGCCACCCCGCTCAGGACCCGATGCCGAGCAGCTTTGCCGCAGTGCCGCCGAGTATGGCGATGCGATCGTCGTCGCTGAGGCCGGGGGCCGACAGGATATAGTCGACCGGGACGCGGTTCCACGGGAACGGGTAGTCGGTGCCGATCACCACTTTGTCGGGTCCGGTTTCGGCGATGAGGTGGCGCAGCCCCTCGGGGGTGAACATGATAGAGTCGAAATAGAGCTGGCCGTCCTTCAGGTACTGGGTCGGCTTCTTCTTCGGTAGCGGGCCGACGCGGTTCGGGAAGGTCGTGATGACCGCATCCGAGCGCGCGGCGTAGGATGGCAGGAACCCGCCGCCATGGGCGGCGCAGATCTTCAGGCCCGGGAAGCGGTCGAGCGTGCCCTCGAAGATCAGGTGCGACAGCGCGATCGTGGTTTCGAGCGGGTTGCCGATCGTGTTGGTCAACAGGCCGCTGCCACTCAGGCGGCCGCTCGGCTCGAGTTCCCTGGTGCCGAGCGGGTGCATGAAAATCAGGATGCCGAGCTCTTCGGCCTTGGCCCAGACCGGGTGGAATTTCGGGTCGGCCAGTTCCTGCCCGGCGACGCTGCCGCCGACCGAGAGGCCGCGCAGGCCGAGGGTCTTGATCGCGTGTTCGAGCTGCTCGACGGCGAGCTGGGGGTGCTGCAAGGCCACGGTCGCAAAGGCGACAAAGCGGTCGGGTGTGGCGGCGCAGAACTCGGCCAGCTTTTCGTTCTGGATCTTGATCAGCTCGGCGGCCGCGTCGCGCTCGGCGCGATACCAAAAGGGGTTGATGCTCAACGCCTCGACGTCGATCTCCTCCGCATCCATCTCGGCGATGCGGTCGGAGACATTGGACCATAACAGCCCCGGCGCCTCGAGCGGGTGATTGATCACCGCCGCCGCCTCGGGAACGATCGTATGGGCGTGTATGTCGACGGTCTTCACCCGCTTGCCGTTGACCACGACCTCGCGCCGCCTCCCCTGCCCCGCTCTGGGGCTCGGCGCCCCGGGACCCGGCGTCCCCGAAGCATCCGACAGGCTGCATCCGACAAACGCGAGGCCGGCCAATGCGCTGGCGATCAATTCCCCTGAAATCGGCATTTCCGTCCTCCTCTAAACATCAAGGCAGCGGTCGCCCGCAGCCTACTACGGCTTCCTTGTGCGTCAAACCTGCCTGATCGCGTGTTCGATGCGCCGGTCCGGGATCAGCCAGATCAGTGCGACGAGCGTGTAAAGCGCCACCGAAATCCAAGGGTTCACGAGCGCCAGTAATATCCCCCCAATGTACAATAGGGGCGAGATCTTCCCTTTGATATCGTTGCCGAGAGCTCTGGCGAGGAGCAACTCCATCCCGTGCGTCCGCGTGATTGCCTTCTGCAGCACGGCATAGGCGACAGCGGGCATCAACAGCGCCACCCCATAGACTGCGGTCGGCAACGGAGCGAAATCATTCTCGCCCATCCAGCCGGTCGCAAACGGCGTCAGCGACAGCCAGAACAGCAGATGCATGTTGGCCCAAAGGATCAGCCCATTGACCCTCGCGACGGTATGGAGCAGGTGGTGATGGTTGTTCCAATAGATCGCGACACTAACGAAACTGAGCACGTAGCTCAGAAACACCGGGACCAAGCTGCCGAGCGCGCTCCAATCTGCACGGTGCGGGACCTTCAATTCCAGCACCATTATCGTGATGATGATGGCGATGACGCCATCGCTGAACGCAGTTAGCCGATCCCTTCCCATGGTTTTCCAGCCCAACCTTTTCTCGCGCGAGCGCAGATTATCGCACATTTCTGAGAAAGTGCCGGTGTCTGAGAAGTGCCGGTGTCTGAGAAGTGCCGGTGCCTGAGAAGTGCCGGTGCCTGAGAAGTGCCGGTGCAGGATCGATCGCCGGGCGCAGCAAGGCGGCCGCACCGTAAGCCCGAACGAATCGGAATAGGGTTTCCTCGATGACCTCGCTGGGATGAGTCGGGTTGTGCTTTAGATGAGAATTCCGTTTGTGGCCTCGATGCTCGGCGAGGGATAATTGCGACGGCTATGCTCAGGGAGGAACTGATATGGCGGACAAGGTTCGGCTGGGACTTATTGGTGCCAGCGTCAGGGGCACCTGGTCGGCGCGCTCCCATCTGCCGGCGCTGCAGGCCAGTTCGGAGGTGGAGTTGACGGCAGTGTGCACCACCAGAGCCGACAGCGCCGAGGCGGCGCGCCAGGCTTGGGGCGCTCGGCTGGCCTTCGACGACTGGCGCAAGATGATCGCCTCGCCGGAGATCGACGCGGTCGCCGTCGTTGTGCGCGTGCCGTCGCACTACGCACCGACCAAAGCGGCGCTGGAGGCCGGCAAGCATGTCTATTGCGAATGGCCGCTCGGGCGGACCACGGCAGAGGCCGTGGACTTGGCGGCGCTGGCTAAGACCAGGGGGCTCGTCACGGCAGTCGGCTTGCAGGCCCGCGTCAATCCCGCCGTGATGCACATGAAGGAACTGGTCGAGGCCGGCTTTGTCGGCGAGGTAATGGCCGTCCATGTCAGTCTGCTGCGCGAGGGCGTGTTGTCCCGGCCATCGCACCGCACCTGGCAACGGGACGCCGAACTCGGCGCCAATACATTGACGATCGCCAACGGCCACACAGTGGACGCAATGCGCTTCGTCACCGGTGACTTCTCTCGGGTCTCCGCTGTGGTCGCGACCCAGGCAAAACAATGGCTCGACACCGGCACCAACACATGGCTCAACGTCACCTCGCCCGACAACGTGCTGATCAGCGGCCGGCTGGCGAATGGCGCCGTCGCGTCGGTCCATATCGGCGCCATCCCGTTCGCCGGCAGCGGCTATCGGATGGAAATTTACGGGCGCGACGGGACCTTGGCCGCAACGGGCGAGGACTCGCCGCAGTTGAGCGAGGTCTTCTTGCACGGGGCGAAAGGCGACAACAGGCTCGCGCCGATGCCCGTGCCCGACCGCTTCACGTTCGCCGCGCCCGGCACGCCGTCAAGTGAAGCCATCAACGTCGGTCAAATGTACACCCGCTTCGCCCAGGCAATCCACGACGGCGACAGCCGCCAGCCGACCTTCGAGAGCGCTGTGGGCCTGCACCGCCTCGTCGACGCCATCAAGCAGGCGTCAGATAACGGTCGCGAAGTGGCGATCGAATAGCGCTCCGGCAGCGCGCCTGTCGCCGCCGAACGGCCAAGGAGGTCCGATCGGTGAGCTGCTCGCAGCCGCCCTGCTGCCCCGCCATTGCCTGGGCGGCTGACGCCGGCTCAAGGTCGTGTCAGGTCGAGCGCGTTGGTTAGATCGCCGAGTGGCAGATTGCCATTGGCGGCGACCGCTGTATTGCGGCGCTGCAAGCCCGGCAACGTCGGCAGGGCAAAGCGCTTAGTAATCAACGAGAGGATCGACGTGGTGTCATAGAGCGTGTGGTCGACAAGCCCCTTCTTGACGAACGGAGAGACGATTAGCGCCGGGATGCGCGTTCCCGGGCCCCAGCGATCGCCTTTGGGCGGTGCGACATGGTCCCAGAACCCGCCGTTTTCGTCATAGGTGATGACGACGACCATATGCGCCCATTGTGGGCTCTTCTGCAGATGCTCGACGAGGTCGGCGATGTGGCGGTCGCCATCCAGCACATCGGTATATCCGGGGTGCTCGTTCAGATTGCCTTGCGGCTTGTAGAAGGCGACCTGCGGCAGTGCTCCGCCGTCGATGGCCTTGATGAACTCTCTGCCGCCGAGCCCGCCATCCTTCAGATGCTCGGCCCGTGCGGCAGTGCCGGGGGCCATGTCGGCGAAGTAATTGAACGGCTGATGATGATATTGGAAATTCGGGACCGGGTCGGCGTTCTTCCCGTCCAGCGCGGCCTGCCAGGCCCCTGCATACCACGCCCAGCCGATGCCCTTGGCGCTCAGCAGATCGGCGATCGTCTGCTCGGTTTGCGGCGGCAGGGTAGTGGGCTTTATCGGGTCCGCATAGGCCGGGTTGCCGCCCGGCGCAGGGGCGTTCGCGCTCGGCTGATAGGGCGGCTGCATCGTATTGACCGCATAGAAATCGGGGGTGAGGTTGCCGTCATTGACAAATTTGGGCGGCCCCTCGATGGCCGATTTCGGCATGTCAGCCGCGGGTTTGAGGGTCACACCGTCGGCTTCGACCGCCGAAATCGAGCCCTTGGCTGGGCTCTGATCGGCATTCGGATAAGTTGGCGCACAAGCGCAGATCAGCGCGAAGTGATTGAAGAACGAGCCGCCGAACGCGCCCATGAAGAAGTTGTCAGCCAGCACATATTGTCTTGCGAAATCCCACAGCGGCAATTTGGTGCTCGCGTAATGGCCCATCACGAGCGCCCCGGAATCGGCATAGGCGGCGAAGCGGTCATTCTTGCCGCCGGCGATCTGCATCTGGTTTTCGTAAAAGCGATGCCACAAATCGCGAGTCGTGACGCCGAGCGGCAGATTGAACCGCTTCGGGTCGTCGATCGCAAAGGGCGCATTGGGCAGGTGTGCGGTCCGGGCCTGGGTCATGGCCGGCTCGATCCCTTTGGCCGTCAACCCGCCCCAAATCGGCGGCAGCTCCTGGAGCACCGAACCGTCGCGATCGCGCTGCGCGTAAGCCTCCCGCGCGAGCCCAGACAGGCCGTTGGCGCCAGGAAAGGAACCGTAGAGATTGTCGAAGCTGCGGTTCTCGGCATAGATCACGACGATGTTTTCGATGCTCTCGATCCCCGCGCCATTGGCCGTCGGGGCCAAGCCGGCAATCATCGACGCCAGCATCGGCAAAATGAAAAGGAATGGTTTCACGACCCCTCCCCCGCACCCTAATCGCTCAATCTCCGGATTTAGCTCTGTCTCCGTTTCAGTTTTGTGACAGGACCAACCCGCCCGTCAGGCCGGAGCCGGGAAGCGGGCCATCCAGTGCCGGGCGATGTCCTCGCGGCGGCAAATCCACACCTGGGGGTGTCCGAGGATGTATTGGATGAAGCGGATCAGCGCTTTCGCCCTGCCGGGATGTCCCGTCAGCCGCATATGCAGCCCCACCGACATCATGCGCGGGCACTCGGGACCCTCCTCATATAGAACATCGAAGCTGTCGCGCAGAAAGGCGAAGAAATCTTCGCCGGAGCCGAATACCCCGCGGCCGAATTTCGAATCGTTGGTGGTCAGCGAGTACGGCACAACGAGGTGCGGACGGTCATTCACCCGCACCCAATAAGGCAGCTCGTCGTTATAAGTGTCGCTGTCATAGAGAAACCCCCCATGCTCAACCAGCAGCCGGCGGGTGTTTTCAGACGGCGCATAACGGCAGTACCAGCCGACCGGGGTCTTGCCTGTGGTCCGCCGGATCAGCTCGACCGCGTCGGCAATCTGCTTGCGTTCCTCGGCCTCTGCGAGACCGGGATGGTTGATCCACCGATAGCCGTGGCTGCAGATGTCCCAGTCGCTTGCGGCGATCGCCGCGGCGGCGGGCGGGTTCGCCTCGAATGCCTTGGCGCAGCCGAAAATCGTCACGGGCACCACAAAGCGGGTGAAGATGCGGTGGAGGCGCCAGAAGCCGACACGGGCGCCATATTCGAACATGCTTTCCGCGCCGAGATCGCGGCCGGTCACGCCGAGATCGGCGCCCAGCATCTCGGTTAATCCGCCCTCGGAGACACCATCCCCGGCAGGAAAGGAGAGTTCCGAGCCTTCCTCAAAATTGATCACGAAATTGACGGCGATGCGGGCATTCCCAGGCCATTGGGCATGCGGCGGCTCGGCGCCGTAGCCGACGAAATCACGTATCATCTTGCCTCCGTTTGCGGGCTCTGCGATTGCGATAGCGGGCCGGCTGCGGCGAGCCGAGCAGCGCGGCGGGTGATCAGCGCGACCGGCGCCGACAGCGTGAGGAGAACGGCGCCGAGGATCAGAAAGCTGGATCCGGCTCCCCATCTGTCGGCGATTGCGCCCATAGCGGGTGGAATCACGATTGCCGCCAGCCGGTTCATTGTTTGGCGAAGGCCGACGATCGAACCAGCGCGCCGCCATTGACGACCTGCAACAGAAGCAGCGGCCAGAACCACGGCACCAGCGGAAAGACCGGCGCCAAAGCCATTGCCGTCCAGACAAAGAACAATGTCACACGCCGCGTGCCGAAGCGGTCCATCAGCACACCGACATGGATCGACAGAAACACCGCCAGCAGCGAACGGCCGCCGACCAGCATCCCGATCTCGCCCGCGCTCATGCCGAGCGACAGGCCATAAAGCGGAATGAGAAAAATATAGAAGTCCGTGCACCCCATCGCGAACAGCCCGGCGACGTAGATCGAGGCCGGCGGGCCTGGTCGGGGTCGGATCATGGTTCGGAATAAACCGGGTCCCAGTCCTGCTGACAGATCTCGTCCCAGGAGTATGGGCATGCCGTCGGTAGTCGCTCCGCCGCATCAGCCTCGCCGGAAAGTTTCTCATGCGTGCTCTCGACCTCGCGCCGCAGGGTCGGTGTGAGCTTGTCGGACAACTCCTGTGGCGCATCGACAATCGTTTCCATCCAATCGAAGCGCGGCTGCTCTGCCGGGGAATAAGCGAGCTTCAGGAGTTTGTCGTCGCCGCCGCGAAAGCGGGGCTCCAGGGCTACCTGGCGCGAGCACGCCGCCCCTGGGTTCCCGCTTTCGCGGGAACGACGGATGCGGATCATGCCGCCGCGACTTCCAGAATCGTTAGCGCCAATGCCTGCGCGCGGGGGACGAGAGTGTCGATGCGGCACCATTCGTCGTCCCGGTGGGCATTGCCGCCGACCGGGCCGGTGCCGCAAAGCGTTGGTGTGCCGAGCGCCGCCGTGAACCCGCTGTCGGCGGAGCCGCCGGTCGCCTCGGCGCCAACCTGGAAGCCGAGGCCGGCCGCCGAGCGGCCATAAGCTTCGAGCAATTCGCGGCTCTTTTCGTCCTGTTCGAGCGGCAGGAAATTGCCCTCGCGCAGAATGCGGCCTTCGCTGCCGGGGAGTTCGCAGCAGCGGCAGATCTCGCGCACTTCGCCGAGGATCTTCTCCATGATGTTCATGGTCGGAAACCGGACATCTATCGCGGCGGTGGCGCGGGCGGCGACGGTATTGACCGCGGTGCCGCCCTGAACCATCCCGACATTGATCGTCGTGCCGAGGTCGTAATCGGTCAGCCGGTGCAACCGCTGGATCTTGCGCGAGAGGGCCTCGATTGCGCTCACCCCTTGCGCATGCGCAGCGCCCGAATGGGCGGCGCGGCCGGTCACCTCCAACTCGATAAAGGCCGCCCCCTTGCGCCGCGACACGAGATTGCCGCTCGGCCGACCCGGCTCGGAGTTGAAGACGGCGCGCACCTCCTTGGCCTCGGCCTCGATGACCGGGCGCGAGGAGGGCGAGGCGATTTCCTCATCGGAGGTGTAGAGAGCGGTCAGAGGACAGGGCGCGCCGAAGCGGCGCAACGCTTCGAGCACGAAGGTGTTCATAACGAGACCCGCTTTCATGTCGGCGACACCCGGCCCGAACGCCTGATCGCCGTCGATGCGGAACGGGCGCTGGGTCGCGGTGCCGTCGGGGAACACGGTGTCGCGGTGACCCATCAACACGATCGGCCGGTTGCCGCCGATGCCGGGGATACGCGCCGCCATGCAATCGCCAAAAATTTCGTTCGGAAAGATCTCGCAGGACATGCCCGCGGCCTCGAGCCAGGCCCGCAGCCGATCGCCCACCGCATCGACGCCGCGCTTGTTGTAGCTGCCCGAATCGATGTTCACGAGATCGGCCAACAACGCGACCATCGCCTGATGCTGCCGCCCGAGATGCTCGATGATGGCGGTTTTCGCCTCGACGCTCATTACTTTGCCCCAACTAGGATCAACGCAGACGCTTTTGGCAATCATCGGCAAAGAGCACATCCAACTCAACAGCTGTGCAGGTGCGAATGACTCTCATCCATTCGATCTCGTCCTGGGTCCCGCCGTGGCTCATCGGCATCGTTACGATAATCGCGCCCGCGATCATCGTGCTCCTGATCTACCGGTGGTTCACTCGCCGGCTTATCCGGCTAGCAGGCCGGTATAGCCCGTTCCTTCAGAGGTTGCTCGCGCGCGGTCAGGGCCCGGCCAGCTTGATCCTCGTTATCGTCGTTTCGGGTGCCGCGCTGGCCGGTGCGCGTTTCCCATGGGACGTAACGGCCGCGATCGGGCGCGCACTGCTGGTGGCGTTTGTGCTCGCGGTCGGCTGGGCGGCGGCCATCGCGCTCGACATCGGGGTCGAGATTTACCTGCGCCGGTTCCGGACCGACAGCGACGACAACCTGCTCGCCCGCAAGCACGTGACGCAAATGCGGATCCTGCAGCGGGTCGCGAAAACCCTTCTGGCAATCATCACGGCTGCGGCGGCCCTGATGACCTTCAATTCGGTCCGCCAGTACGGTGTCAGCCTGTTCGCCTCGGCCGGGGCGGCCGGCCTGATCCTCGGTCTCGCCGCCCGCCCCGTCCTGAGCAACCTGCTCGCCGGAATACAGATTGCGGTGACCCAGCCGATACGGGTCGAGGACCAGGTGGTGGTCGAGGGCGAAACCGGCTGGATCGAAACGATCACCAGCACCTACGTCGTGGTCCGGCTGTGGGACCTGCGGCGGATGGTGGTGCCGTTGAGCTATTTCATCGAGAAGCCGTTCCAGAACTGGACCTACGAGGGTGCCGCGCAGATCGGCCTGGTCCTCCTCCGGGTCGGTTATACGGTGGGGGTGGACCGCCTGCGTGAAAAGCTCGACGAAATCGTCCGCCAAAGCCCGCTGTGGGACGGCAAGGTGGCGAGGTTGGAGGTTACCGACATGGCCATAGACGCGGTGGAATTGCGCGCGTTGGTCAGCGCACGCAGTCCCGGCCAGACCTGGGACCTGCGCTGCGAGGTGCGGGAAAAGCTGGTCGCCTTTCTCCAGGACCTGACGCGCGACCACTCGGAACCCGACGCCGCCCCGGCGCGCCCAGAGGTCACCACCGGCGAGGAAGAGGCGGCGGCCCCGGTCAAACCGCCGCGTCCCGATCAGCGGACCCCCTCACCAATTACCTTCGGTTCGGCGACGCGATGAAGCGCGGCCGCCGACGGAAGGTCACGAATGCGCACATCCCGCTGCGGGAAGGGTATCTCGATTCCGTGCTCCTTGAATGCATCCCACAGCCCGAGCAGCACCGCACCCTTGATGTTGCTGACGCCGTTCGCCGGATCCTGGATCCAGAAGCGGAGCAGCACATTGACCGCGCTGTCGCCGAATCCGGTCAAGTGACAGACCGGGGTTGGCGAGGCGAGCACCCGGTTCGTCCGCTTCGCCGCCTCGACGGCGAGATCGCGCACCGCGTGCAGATCGCTGTCATAGGCGACGCCAAACGGCACATCGAGCCGGACCAGCCGGCTCGAATACGACCAGTTCACGACCTGGTTCGTGATCAGGTTCTCGTTCGGGATCAAATATTCCTTGCCGTCGCGGCCGCGTACCGAGGCATAACGCGCCCCGAGATAGGTAACGGAGCCGAAGGTGCTGCCGACCTCGATCACGTCCCCCGGCTTTATCGAGCGCTCGAGCAGCAGGATGATGCCGCTCACGAAATTCGAGACGATCTTCTGTAGGCCAAAACCGATACCGACGCCGACGGCGCCGCTGAAGACGGCGAACGCGGTGAGATTGATGCCGACCGCATTGAGGCCGATCAGCAGCGCTACCGAAATCAGTGCGATCCGCGTGAGATTGCTGGTCAGCACCCGCACGGAAGGGTTCAGCTCCGCCAAGTGCTGGAGCCTGGTGTCGATCATCCGCGAGAGGCTGAGCGCGATCCACAACAGGATCGCGACGACGAGCACCGCCTTGATGACGAGCAGCACGGAAATCCGCAAGGTGCCGATCGTGATCGCCAGATTGTCGAGCGCTGCCGAGGTCGCCGGCAGCAGCCCCATGATGTCCAACGCGGCGACGATCCAGGCGATGGCCGCCACGGCCCGCGCCAATAGCGGGTCCCGCAGCAGCAGCGCCGACGCCCTGATCACGATCCACAGCCCGGTCAGGCTGGCGGCAATGCCGATCAGCCGGTACTCGCCGCCGAGCTGGGCGATCGCCTGTCTCGCGAAGACGAGGATGAGCCAGGCGTAACAGAATCCGGCCAGCCCGCGCAGCCCGGCGGGAAGGCGAAGGGCGCGATAGCGCGTCGTGATGCGCTCGACGAGCCGGTCGGTCAACGACCGGGTCGCAGCACGGATGGCCCATGCCGCCAGAAACGATGCAATGATGCAGGCAAGCTGCAGAACCAGGGGTTCGAGGATTGCCGGCGAGGCCAGGAGATCGCGTAGCCCTGCCAGCCATTCGGAGAAGTGCACGGCATCCAGAAACTGCAAGATGTGCCTCTATGCCCGACCTGATCAGATATCCCGTTCGGCCGCTAATATACACCAGCGAGGTTCTATGGAATGCGGCTGCTCGCTTGGAATATCCGACAGGGAGGCGGCTCCCGGCTGGCGCGAATAGCCGATGCACTGGCGCGGCACGAGGCCAACATCCTGGTGTTGTCGGAATACCGCGGCGGCGAAGCGGCCGGGCGTTTACGCGCGGCGCTCGCGCTCCTCGGCTATCGGTATGCGACGGCGGTGGCACCGGCGCCCGGCCGCAGCGGAGTGCTGATCGCGGCACGCTGCCCTTTCCACGACGACGGCGCGGTCGACGTGGGCTTGCCGGAGCCCTATCGGATGGTCAGCGCCGGGTTCCCCGACTTCAGGCTGGTCGGCATTTACATGCCGAACCTCCTCCTGAAAGTGCCTTACTGGGAGGCATTGATCGCCTTCCTGCAAAGCGAGCGCTGCCGACACGCTCTCGCCGTCGGCGACTTCAATACCTGCCGTCCCTACCTCGACGAGGCGGGCGCCATCGACCGAACCGCGCATTACATCGACAAAATGGCCGAGATCGGTTTTTGCGACCTGTGGCGCCGCCGCAATCCGGAACTTCGCGAATATTCCTGGTTCAGCACCAGGGGAAACGGCTTCCGCATCGACCATGCTTTTCTGTCGGATGCCCTGACCGCGCAGACCGGCACGATCCGCTACTCGCACGCGGAGCGACTCGCTGGCATCTCCGATCATTCGCTGCTGATCGTCGAACTGGGAGTCTGACCGGCAGTCTTTACGCCACCTTGAGTTCGCCCAAATAGGCGTGGCGGATCAGCTCGGTTTCGCGCAGTTCGGCGGCGGGGCCGCTCAGCACGACCTCGCCGGTTTGCAGGACATAGGCCCGGTCGGCGATCGAGAGCGCCATGTTGGCGTTCTGCTCGACCATGAAGATCGTGACGCCCTGCCGGTTGATCGTCCGGATGATGTCGAAGACCTGCTCGACATAAGCGGGCGAGAGGCCCATCGACGGCTCGTCCATGCACAGGAGCCGCGGGCGGGCCATCAGCGCGCGGCCGATCGCGACCATCTGCTGCTCGCCCCCTGACAAGGTGCCGGCTAGCTGCTGCAAGCGTTCCTCGACGCGCGGAAATAAGCTGAAAACGCGTGCGAGATCTTCGTCGAATTCGGGCCCGCGGCGCCGCGTATAGGCACCCATCTCGAGATTTTCGTAGACCGTCATGCGCGGGAAAAGGCGCCTCGCTTCCAGCACCGGGGCGATCCCGCGGCGCACCCGCTCGGCGGTCGAAACGCCCTTCAGCGAATGACCCTCGTAAAGGATCTCGCCGCGAGTTGGCGCGACGCTCCCCATGATCGCCTTCATCGTCGTCGACTTGCCTGACGCGTTGCCGCCCAACAGGCAAACGATCTCGCCCGCCGCGATCCGGTAATCGACCGACTTCAGGACGTGAAGATCGCCGTAATGCGTGTCGACCGCCTTAAATTCGAGCATGGGGCGAAAGTCGAGCATCTCAGGCAAAAGCGGTGCTTCTGCCGAGATAGGCGCGGATCACCTCTTCGTCGCCGCGCACGGCCTCCGGCGGCCCTTCAGCGATCTTCTCGCCGTGGTCGAGCACGATGACCTGGTCCGCCAGCATCGCGACGACGTCGAGCTTGTGCTCGATGAGAAGGATTGTGAGACCATTGTGGTTGAGGCTTTGGATCTGGTCGGCCAGCTCCAATGTCTCGGCCGGGTTCATCCCCGCCGTCGGCTCGTCCAGCAACAACAGCTTTGGTTGCGTGGCGAGCGCCCGCGCGATCTCGGTGCGCCGCCGGTTGGCATAAGACAAGCTCCCGGCGAGGTGATCGGCGCGCGGCAACAATCGGTTCCCGAACAACGACAGGATCTCTCGCGCTCGCTCGCGCGCCGCCACTTCCTCGCGCCGGTTCGCCGGCAGCCGCAACAGCGCGCCCACGGGACCGGTAGCGAGCCGCGCATGCATGCCGATCATGACGTTCTCGAGCACGGTCAGGTTCGGGAACAGGCGGATGTTCTGGAAGGTGCGGGCAACGCCGCGCTCCAATATCTCATGCGGCCGCAATCGGCCGATCTCCTCGCCGGCGAACCGGATACTGCCGCGACCGGCTGGAACTACGCCGGTGACGACGTTGAACAATGTCGATTTGCCTGAACCATTGGGCCCGATCACCGCAACCACCGTCTGGGCGGGAACGCTCAGTTCGATTGATCGCAATGCGACCAGCCCGCCAAAGCGCACGCTCAGATCCGAGACTTCGAGCAATGGCCCGCTCGCCGCGCGACTGGACGCCGCAATGGCGGAAAGCCCGTCGAAGCCGCCCCGCCCCACTTGCGCCGTCTGCTCGTCGAGGCTAAGCGGCGCAACGCGGCGTGTCGCCGGGATCAGCCCTTCACGGCGGTAGAGCATCATCAGCACCAGAATAAGACCGAAAATCAGCTCGATCGACGAGGCAAGCTCGACATGCTGCAGCCACTCGACATTGACGAGGCGCCCCAGTGCATGCAGCCATTGCGACAGATCTTCGAGAAACCAGGATTGCAGGATCTGCAATAGCAGCGCGCCGACCACGACCCCCCAGACACTGCCGATCCCGCCAAAGACGATCATGACCAAGACCATGACCGAGACCGGGAACATGAACATTTCGGGGGTCGCGGTCTGCAGTTTGGCGACATAGAAGGTGCCGGTGGCGCCGGCGAAGGCGGCGCCGATCGCAAAGGCAAGGAGCTTGAAGCGGACCCGGTCGACACCCATCGCGGCGGCGGCAATCTCGTCCTCGCGGATCGCCATCCAAGCGCGGCCGATCCGCGAATCCTTCAGCCTCTGGCTCGTCAGGATCAAAAACGCGACGAGTGCGAGCCCGACGTAATAGTACGGGGTCGCGTCAACTCCGAAATCGAAGCCGAAGAGCCGTGGCGCAGCGACGCCGTTGAGGCCCATAGCGCCATTGGTGACCGAGGGCGTGTTGCGCGCAACAATCGGCACGATCTCGCCAAAGCCGAGGGTCACAATCGCCAGATAATCACCTTTGAGCCGCAGGGTGGGCGCGCCGAACAACACCCCGAAAAACGCGGCGATCCCCGCGGCGACCGGCAGCATCAGCCAGAACGAGACCTGGAAATGGACGACGTCACCGCCAGCCGTGTGAAAACGGCTGACGAGGTCGAGCCATTGAAAGGGCTCCCAAAAGTCGCTCCATTGCGGCTGGACCTGCCACGAGCTGGCAACGCCATAGGCGTAGGCACCGATGGCAAAGAACGCGGCGTAGCCGAGATCCAAGAGCCCAGCAAAGCCGACGACAATGTTGAGGCCAAGTGCTAGCGCGGCAAAGGCGAGCGCGTTCGCCGCCGAATTTATGTCGGCGTCGTTGCCGTTGATCAGTGGAAACAGCAGCGCCGCCGCCATTACCAGGAAGATGCCGAGGCGGGTGCGCCAGCGCGCGGAAACTCGGGCGAGAACGCCGCCGCTGATCCCGATCGGCAGCAGTGCTCGGATGCCGATCGCGTTTCTCACGATTTTGTCGGGGTGACGCGGCCGAACAACCCCGTCGGCACAAAGACGAGGACAAGAACCAGGATCGAGAAGATGATTACATCGGTCCAGCGCACCGCGATCAATTGCCCGCCCAAAGTCTCGATCAGCCCGATCAAGATGCCCCCCACCATCGCCCCTGGAATGCTGCCGATCCCGCCCAGCACCGCCGCGGTGAACGCGCGCAGGCCGGCCGTGTAGCCAATGATGAAGCTAGTATAATTATAATAGAGGCCAAAGATCAGCGCCGCCGCCCCCGCCAGCGCGGACCCCAGAAAGAACGCAGTGACAATGACCCGGTCGACATCGACGCCCATCATCCGGGCGGCCTCGGCATCTTGCGCCGTCGCGCGCATCGCCTTGCCGAGGCGGGTGCGGTTGACGAAGAAATGGAGTGCCAGCATCAGCGCCACGGCCACGCCCCAGATCAGCAGCTCCTTCAGTTCCAGGGTCACTTCGCCCAATTGCCAGCGCACCACCGGCAGCGGGTTGGGGTAGTTCTCCGACCCGGCGCCGACCGTCAGCAGGATGATGTTGAACAGGATGTACGACACGCCGATCGTCGTGATCATCGCAGCAGTCCCGCGAACCCCGCGCAGCGGCCGCAGCGACAGGCGCTCGATGGCAACGCCGAGGATGCCGGCGCCGAGCATCGTGACGGCGAAGGCGAAGACCAGTGCCCCGGCTAATGCCGGACCCGCGAGGACCTGGCTTTGACCCGTGATGCCCAGAAACTCGAGCGCCCACATGCCAAAAAACGAGCTGACCATGAACACATTGAAATGCGCGAAGTTGATCAGCTCGAGGATGCCGTAGACGAGGGTAAATCCCAGCGCCAGCAAGGCATACATCGCGCCGAGGCTCAGCCCGTTGACCACCTGCTGCAACAGCACCCCATAGTCGGACATCACGGCGCGCCGGACGGCCTCAGGGTATCGCTACGTTCTTCGTCATCCCCGCGAAAGCGGAGATCCAGGACTCCAGCGCGTCAATGGTTGCCCTGGACGCCCGCTTTCGCGGGGGCGACGAAGAACGGGTCAATATTACCAACACTACTTTGCCTTGAACTTTACGAGCCCTGCGGCGCGACCCCGAGGTATTTGTACTGGTGAAGGACATCGTCGGGCGGATATTTGTCGTCCTTGACGATGCGGAAGACGCTGATCTCCCGGTTCCGCAAGTCACCGTTTTCATCAAAGGTGATCTCGCCCTGCAGTGTCTTCACATGGGCGGTCTGCATCGCATCGCGCACTGCCTCGCGCGTCACCTCCTTGCCCGAAGCGGCAACTCGTTTGACGGCGTCGAGAATGATGAGCGCCGCATCATAGGCGGTGATCGAGTAATTCTCGGGTTGCTGCCCGTATTTCTTGGCAAAGCGCTCGATGACGGGCGCCGCCTCCGGGTTTTCGAGAATATCCGGCGCCGCAATCGTCGCGTACCACCCTTCGGCCGCAGGGAAACCGGCGCCGCGCAATATCTCTGCACCGTAGAGGCCGTCGCCGCCGCCCTTGATCATCTTGGGAAGAATGTCGGAGGCCTGCTTGACGACTTTCACCCCGGCCTGAGCAACGCCGCCGTAATATAGGGCATCGGGATTGAGGGATTTGATTTTCGTGAGAGTGGTCGCGTAATCGGCCTCTCTGGGATTGAGCTGGTCGCGGCCGAGCACCTTGATGCCGCGCTTCTCGGCCTGCGCTTGAAAGGTGTCGGCGATCCCGACACCGTAGGCGCCGCTGTCGTCGAGCACATAGACCGATTTCACTTTGAGGACATCGGCATAATAATTGGCCATGTTTGGCCCTTGGAATGCGTCCGTGGTCACAGTGCGGAAATAGATCGCCTTTCCTTTAGGCCGATATTGCCCGGCGAATTTCGGGTCGGTGATATCGGGGTTGGTCGAGCTCGGGGTGATCGTCGCCAGATCGCCCTGGCTCAAAATCGGCGACATCGCCTTGCCCGAGCCGCTCATCTGCGGCCCGATCGCCGCGACGACTTGCTTGTCGGACACCATCTTGCGCGCGTTGGTTGCCGCCTGCGCCGGGTCATACTGCCCGGCAGTGGCGGTGCCGTCGTCCAGCAGCAGGACCTCGATCTTGTAACCAGCAACGCCACCCTGCGCGTTCGCTTCGTCGATCGCCAGCAAGGCGCCGTCCTTGATCAATTCGGCGTCATGCGCGTCGGCCCCGGTAAAGGGCAGGTTTATGCCCACCTTGACCGTTTTGTCGGCGGCTTGGGCAAGATCCAAACCCGCAAAGGCGCCGATGAGGGCGGTGGTCGATAGACCGATGAGCAAAGAGCGACGCGACAACATGAGACAGACCTCCCGGATGGGGTGCTTCACCTCACGCAAATGTCATGCCGCTTTGGGTCCTAGGGCAAGCTTTATCAACGCATCAGCCCAACCCCTGGCGGTCCTGCTTTAGAAGACTCGAGACGAGGCTGCGGAGCGAGGGGACTTCACCGGGGCGGAATTCGACGGGTCGGCACAGCGCCATCGCGATGATGCCGAGGCGGGCCATTTTTTGCGCGGCGTAGGAGCTTTCGGCGGCGCTGGCGCTGAGGCGCTCCATGACTGCGCCGCCGAGCTGCTGCACCAGAATCCCGCCGACCAGGTCGACGGCGCCGACCATGCCGGCGCCGCTCGCGAGCCGCCGCAGCAGGTGGACGGTGCCGGTGAGCCCCGGGCGCTGGCCGTAGAGCTCGGCGATCTCGCGAATGAGGCGCAGGGCGCGGGCGGCAAACAGCAGGGTGTCGAGCAGCGCGGTCGGGCTGACCGCGTTGATCGCGAAAGCCTGCGTCGCGGCGCGACGGATCGCCGCCTCGGCGAGCCGGTCGGCCGGGGCAAGGACAAAGCGGGAGAACAGTTCGAGCGCGTCATGCCCGCTGTGATGCGGTTCGCGAACGGCGCGATAGCGGGCGACCGCCTCGCTCAATAGCGGATCGGCCGCCAGGATCGCTGCGGCAGCATCGATTTCTGCCTTCAACTCGTCCGCCAAAGCAAAAGGGATCAGTCTTCTAAGGCGCTCGGCGGAGCGCAGCCGCCACAGCCCGCGCAGCTCCGCCGCGAGCCAGTAAGCTGCGCCGCCGCAACCAGCCGCCACAGCAGCGGTGGCAGCGATGCCCAGCCCGACACCATGCGCGAAGGCGCCATCGATGAACTGGACGAGGTCAATGCCGATCAGGCCGAGGACGAGGATGCCGAGGCCGGTCGCTGCCACGCGAATGGGTGAGCGGGACCGCCGGGTTTGCGGTGAGGGCAAGTCCGTCGCGGGGGCCGGCGGGGAGCGCAGCTCGAGCCGCCCGGTTTCCTCGGTTTCCAGAATGCGCGGCCGCAGCCGCTCCCCTGGGGGCTCCGTTTCGGTCGTCATCGAAGCCCCTCTCCGCCCGTTGGGAGGAGAGGGAGGGGCCCGGCGCGTAGCGGCGGGAGGGTGAGATGGGCAGCAGCGGAGCGTGCCCGTCGGCCCCCCTCACCCTGCCCTCTCCCCCCGGCCGGCGGGGGGAGAGGGAAAGATGGCGTTAGTCTGAGAGGATCAAAGGGCGTGGTCATGCGAGAGCGTCCTCGAGCAGGAAATCGAGCGCCTTGTCGAGATTTATATGGGGAATGCCATCGCCCTCCGCCCCGGTGATCCGCGGCGGCTGGAAGACTGGAAATTCGGTAAACCGCTCGCCCCAAAACCCGGTGGGCGGCGGCGTCACCGGCACGATACCGGGGAAAAAACGGATGCGCCGCTCGCCGCCTTCGGGCAATCCGACGACGATATCGACCTTACGGCCGTCGATCACGTCGGTGCCGTCCTCGGTGCAGCGGATCGAGGCGAGCGCGGCCGCCGCGACGCGGGCACGGGCGGTCTTGGCGCGCAGGGTCGGGGCTTCGACCAGATTGGCCATCAGCGCTTCGAGATGGTCGCGCTGCAGTGCCGGCACATGGTCGGCCTTGGTCGCGGCAAACAGGACCCGGTCGATGCGGGCTCCGAACAGCCGGCGCAGAATGCTTCGCCTGCCGAAGCGGAACGCGGCGAGGATCGTGTCGAGCGCCAGACGATAATCGGCAAAGGCCTCTTCTCCGGCGTTCAGCGCACGCAGCACGTCAACCAGCACGATCTGCCGATCCACGTGACGGGCGAGCTGTGCGAAGAAGGGCTGCACGATGGTGCGCTTATAGGCCTCAAAACGCGCCTCCATCAGTGCTGCGAGACTGTCGGGCAACGCCCGTGCTCCGATCGCCAGCGGCATCGGACAAAACTGCAGCACCGAAAGATCGGCGACCTGCCCGGGGTTCAGGAAACGCCCTGGCTGCAGCAGGCTCAACTCCTCCCGCTCGCGGCATGCGGCGAGATAGCCGCGGTAAACTTCATATGCCCGCAACGCCGTTTGGGGATCGCCGGCGCGGTTTGCCGGATGGCGGGCCACAAAGTCGAGCCACTCGCGGGCGAGCGGGGCGCGCACCCCGCGACGCGCCAAAGCGAGGGTCGCGCGCGACCAATCAGCATAGCTCTGCTGCAGCATAGGCAAGTCGAGCAGCCATTCGCCGGGATAATCGAGAATTTCGACGGTCAGCTCGACGGTTCCGCCGAGCAGCTTGGCCCGTCGAAACAAACCCGCCGACAAAAACCGGAGCAACAGCCGCACCCGTCGCAAATCGGTCGTGCTCACGGGCCAGTGAGGCGGGTCAGCAGCCAACGCCGTGACCGTTTCTTCGAGCGCGAAGGCAGGCACGTCGTCGTCTTCCGGCGCGAGCAGCTGCGCGCCCACAATCCGCCGCTCCGCCGCAGCCCGCAGGAACGGCAAACGCCCCGGCCTGCTGACGGCACTCAAGAGATTGCGCACCAGACTGGTAATAAACGCAGTCTTGCCGGACCGGCTAAGCCCGGTCACGGCGAGACGGAGCGTGCGGTCATGGACCAGCGCCCTCAGGGTCGGCAGCTTATCGAGTGCGCGCAGGTCCCGGCCGATGATGAAGATAGCGTCTCCGGTTCTCAGCCTCGCCTAGCCGGGCGGCTTCATCGCGACGTCGAGCATGACGTTGGGCAGGATCTCTCGGATCACGCTGCGCAGTGTCGACTCGTCGGTGGCAGTCGCCGCCGCCAGCAGCCGCCGCGAACCGCGGCGCAGGACGCGGGCGGTGGCGCGGCCGTCGCGACCGGCCCGAATCGTCGCAAACGCGTCGGCCGGCTCGATGCGCTTCAGGATGCGTTTCAGCGCCGCCAAGCCTTCGGCAGTCTCGACATCGTGCAACGGTGACTCGGGCGTGTCCGGTTCCGGCTCGTCCTCGACCGCGGCGTCGACCGCTTCGACCGGGCGATATCGTGCAAAGGATTGGTAAATGGCGCGCCCGGCCTCGGCGTCGATGCGCGACTGCAATTCCCAGCTTTCGCCGCGCGACGACAATTCGCCGATCAGCGCGAACATGTCGTCGCAATCCTCTTCATGCGAGCAGGTCAGGAATGCGAGACGGCCATCGTGCTCGACGATGCGGTCGTCATCCTCGGCAAAGCCGAGCTCCGACAAGGCGTTGTCCAGGGCGCGACGCGAAGCGACGAGGAGCGTCGTGACGTGCAGGCGTCGACCGCTCTCCGCCGGATCCTTCTCCGCCATATCTATTCCTCCCGCAAGAAGCCGGTCAGCGGCCTATCTATGCTAGGCGGTGTTTCGCCGTTGCGCGATCAAAATAAGCCCGCACCGGCCGGGTGTTGCTCGACGGCGACGGTGATCTGGCGATTGGTCTCGGTGGCTTTGCTGCAGCAATCGGGCTGGCCACGCCGGGTGGCATCAATTACCTCGGGTTCGAGCGGTAGCGGCGCTGATCTCAGTCAACATTTCACGTAACGACAGGTCACCAAGCCGGTCACGATCGGACCGGTGACTTGATTGAGCGCGGTGAAGAATTTGTAGATCTGAGCAGCCGGGGCGTCGGCAACGAAGATGACGTCCTTGTCGTAGACCGGGAACTCTTGCGCGAGCGAATAGGTTTTGGCATCCCGGAGATCGAAACGGTAGACCACCGGCGAAACGCCTCCCCGGGAGCCGGCGGCGATCGGCTGATCGAGGACCTGGAGCACGGAGTTCGGCTCGTAGCGGAAGAGAAACACGCCTTCCGGCTTGACGAGGTCATCGCGTAATCCCTGCGATTTCGCGAGCGCCTCACCGAGTGTGATATTGCGCGCTTCGAAGGCGATTTTGGCGTTCCGACCGGTCGCACCGAAGACGCTGAAGGTTTGCGGCACCCGCAAGAGAGTGACCACGTCGCCGGGTTGCGCATAGAGATCTTCGGTCGGGTCCGAGACCAGCTGTTCCAACGGGATCGTCGCGGTCACCCCGCCGCGGGACAATCGGACAAAAGTTTGGTGGACCGGAGCCTTCGCGCCGCCCGCCGCGGCAATGATTTGCAGCAGCCTGTCGCCGCCAGGCGAGAGGGGCACTCTCGCACCCGCCGCCGTGGCCGGAATCGGGTTAGGGAGCACTCCCGCGCCAGCCACCCCTGCGGCCGGGGGCTGGACCGGATTCGATAGATTGCCGATGAGATTCCCGATGGAATTCTCACCGAAACCAACCGAGCTCTCCTGCCCGGACTCGTTTAGCAGCACCGTCACGGCATTGGCCGCGCTTTTTTTGACGATTACCAGGACCTGCGGCCCGAGCGCCTTCTCGGCGAGTCGCGCCTCGATCGCCTGCTGCACCTCCGTCGGCAATCGGCCGGCGGCCGGTACGCGGCCCGCATAGGGCACGCTGATCGCACCATCAGCTCCGACCTCCTGGTCTGGGATCGTAGCAGACCGCCGCCCGCCGGCGGCGCCGATCGCCTCGGTCGAAAACAACTCGCCGGCGCTGGGCCGCTGCTCCTCCTGCGGAGGGCGCGTTTCGGTTGGCCGGCGCGGAATCCCGAATTCGCCCTGCTGTCCAATCGGCGGCGACCGCAACTCCGGCGCCAGCGGCTCGATCCCCGACCTCCCGCCGGTCGGAGCCGGAGCCGGCGGCGCCTCGCTGAACAGCCCGCCCGCGGCGCTTTCCCAAATCAGCACCGAGACGGTATCGCCGATCGCGATCCTGACTTCGGGGGGCTGCGCATCCTTTTGGAAGCGAGCCGCAAATCTCTCCTTCGGCTGGGCGATCAGCGCGTTGACTACTCGGTCGTCGACCTGGACGACGTCGAAGAGAATCTCGCCTCCGGCCTGCCCTTGTTCGAGGACGTCGCTGGTCGAAGGCCCGGCCCTCGGGATCCAGGAGCATCCGCCAACTGACAGGGCAACCACAAAGAACAGAGAGACCAAAAGCTTCATTGCTTACGGCGTCGTCAACCAAAGCGGCAAAGCCTATCATGACAGACAGCGAATTTAAATCCGTCGCTGCGCGCCAGAGCGTTCCGAAAGCATTTCATGTTAATGTCTAAACGTCGTCTCTAGGCGACGTGGACCTGCGGCGAAAGGATCGCGAATGCAGCTTCAGTTGCAAACCTGGCAGGAGGTCGAGTTTTATCTTCAGACCAGCCGGGGAATTATCCTGCCGATCGGCTCGACCGAGCAACACGGGCCAAGCGGCCTGATCGGCACCGATGCGATCTGCGCCGAGGTGATCGCGCGAGGTGTCGGCGAGGCCGCCGGGGCTCTCGTTGCGCCGACCATCTCGGTCGGCATGGCGCAACACCATCTCGGCTTCGCCGGCTCGATGACATTGCGGCCGAGCACGCTGATCACCGTCCTCAAGGAAATGGTGGATTCCTTGGCGGTACATGGCTTCGAGCGCTTCTACTTTCTCAACGGCCATGGCGGGAATATCGCCACGCTGGCAGCCGCCTTTTCGGAGATCTACGCGACGCGCAGTCTTGGCACTGCCGGCAACGCGCCACCGATCAAATGCCGACTGAAGAATTGGTGGCAAAATCAGGAAGTGCACGATCTGGCAAAGGAGCTGTATGGCGATTCCGAGGGCAGCCACGCAACCCCGAGCGAGGTCGCAATTACCCAATTCGCTTATCCGAGCGCGATCAAATCAGCCATTCTCGACCCGCCGGTAGCACCGCGCGGCGACTTCGCCGACGCGGCAGACTACCGCCGCAAATTCCCCGACGGCCGCATCGGCTCCAACCCTGCGCTGGCTACGCCCGACGCAGGACGGCGCCTTTACGAGGCTGCAGTAGGCGCCATCGTGAAAGACTACCAGGGTTGGGTAGCGGCCTAGTCAGGCCACCTGGAGTTCGGCGACGAGAACCGTGCCCTTGGTCTCCGGGCTGAGCAACAGCGAGACGACGACGCTGGCGGCGGCGACGACGGTCCCGACCAGCATCGGAGTAGCGTAACCCAAATTGAAGTTCACCGCGAAATACGCCAGGATCGGCGCTACCAGCCCACCGAATATCGCGCCCTGGTGATAGCAGAAGGCGCTCGCCGTGGCGCGCACCTCGGTGGGGAAGCGCTCCGCGAGGTAGCTCGGGAGCTGGCTGTAGAGAGCGCCGCCAAAGGCGCCTTGCAGACCAAATCCGACGGTGATCCAGAATTCGCTGCCGGTGAACAGATAAAGCGGCGCGATCGGGATCGCGATCGCGGCGGGAATGATCATCGCCCAGCGGCGCCCGATGATATCGGCCGTCCAACCCCAGAAGCACATACCGAGGAAGCTCAAGATGTTGGCGAGCATGAACGGCACCGCCGTCCCCATCGCGGTCAGCTTCAGGTCTTGCTGCAGATGCGTCGCGAACAGCGACCAGATCGAATAATAGAGGACAAAATTGCTCGCCATCCACCAGCAGGCCATCAGCGTGTTTGCGAGCATCCCGCGTTGGAAGATCTTGATCAGCGGGGCGCGGACCTCGCGGTGCTGGGCGCGCTGCTGCCTCCGGTTCTCGACCCAGACTTCGGGCTCCTTGACGAAATAGCGCACGTAAATGATCGACAGGGCGGGCAGGACACCAACCCACAGCATGCCGCGCCAGCCGATGGTGTCGAAGAAGAGGCCGTAAATCACGCTCGACAGCAGAAAACCGATACTCCACGAGCCTTGGAGAACCCCGCTCATGAACCCGCGCGAGCGTTGCGGCCACGTCTCCATTGCGAGCGCCGCGCCGGCCGGCCATTCCGCGCCCATGCCGATGCCGAGCAATGTGCGGAAGATCAACAGAAACACAAAAGTCGGCGAAAACCCGGCAATAAAGTTGCACACCGAGTACCAGAAAATCGAGATCATCAGTGGGGTTTTGCGTCCAATCCGGTCCGCTAGCCAACCCGAACCGACGGCCCCTATCAACCGCATCCACAAAGTCAGCGTAAAGACGATGGCGACTTCAGTGGTTGGTACATGGAATTCATCCGCGATCGGCTTGATGATCAGCAGGAACACCGTGAAATCGAAGGCATCGAGCGTCCAGCCCAGCCATGCTGCCCACCAGGCGTACCACTGGTCCTTGGTCGGCTCCTTCCACCATGGAATGTTCTTCACAGTCTCGACTGCTGCCATCCGAGTACCTTCCTGTATTTAGCGAGTCCTTCCGCAGGAGACGCGTCTTCAACGATACGGGTTGCGTTTTTAGGCGATGACGAGGTCGGGTACCATTTCGACGTCTTTGGTCTCGGGTCCGAGCGCCAACGCGAGGATGAAGTTGAGCAGCCCGAGCATCGCGCCCACCAGCATCGGAAGCGCGAAGCCGAGGTTCCACGACGGGTTGGTCGCGAAGTAGGTGAGGATCGGCGGCACCAGCCCGCCGGCCACCGCGCCGACGTGATAGCTGAACGCGGACGCCGTCGCGCGCACTTCGGTTGGGTACCGCTCGTTCAAAAAGGCCGGGATCTGACCGTACATCCCACCACCGGCAAACAGGCCGATCGCGATGAAGCCGCCGACGATCACCAATGTGTCTTCAGACAGCAGGTAGATCGGCACGATGATCAGCGAGATGGCGGCTGGGATGATCATCGCCAGGCGGCGCCCGATGCGGTCGGACACCAAACCCCAGCTTGAGCTGGCCAGGAATACAAGCACGTTGGCCAGCATGATCGGGGTCGCAATCAGAGCGGTGCTCAAATGCAGATCCGTTTGCAGATGGGTCGCGAACAGCGCATTGATCGAGTAGTAGGTGACAAAGCCGGCACACTGGAACCAGCACGCATTCAGCACGTTGCCGATGATCCCGCGGCGGAAGATCGCGGCGAGCGGCGCCTTGACCACACGCTTCGACGCCTTCTGCAGCCGCTGGTTCTCGACCCAAACTTCGGGCTCCTTGACGAAGAAGCGGACATAGACGATCGCCAGCGCCGGGGCGATGCCGATCCACAGCATGCCGCGCCAGCCGAAGCTGTCGAACAGCAACCAATAGCACGCGCTCGACAGCAGGAAGCCGAGACCCCAAGAGCCCTGCAACACGCCGCTCATTAAGCCGCGCGAGCGCTGCGGCCATTGCTCCATCGCCAGTGCGGCGCCGCACGGCCACTCGGCACCCATACCGATGCCGAGCAGCGTACGGAACAAGAGAAGGAACCAGAATGTCGGCGAGAACCCGGCAATGAAGTTGCAGACCGAGAACCAGGCGATCGAGATCATCAGCGGCGTTTTGCGGCCCATCCGGTCGGCCATCCAGCCCGCCGCCGTCGCGCCGACAAGGCGCATCCACAGGGTCAGGGTGAAGACGATCGCGACATCGGTCAGCGGAACGTTAAATTCCTTCGCGATCGGCGCCATGATCAGCAGGAATACGGTGAAGTCGAACGCGTCCAAGGTCCAGCCGAGCCAAGCGGCAACGTAGGCGTACCACTGATCCTTGGTCGGTTCCTTCCACCAGGGGAGGGCCCTTAATGTCTCCGCCGCCGCCATCGCCTCACCTCTCTGTTCATACCCGGCTCGTTCTGGCGAGCCCTGCAAGAACTGTAGTGAAGCATTGCGCGATTGTCTCTTGTTTTTTGTGATTAATTTCTAATCATGTCGCTTTTACCGTGTAGCCTGCGTCAAAGCGAAGCAGCGCCCGGCGCGAGCACTCGCGGCTCGTTGCCGCACCCGCGATCAGGCTACCACCAGATCAGGCACTAGCTCCTTGCCCCGGGTTTCCGGGCTGATGGCCATTGCGAGGACCAGGCTCACGCAAGCGACCGTCGTCCCGATCAGCATCGGGATCGCGAACCCGAGCTGCCAGCTGGTTGCGAGGTAGGCAAGGATGGGTGCTACCAAGCCGCCGAAGATCGCACCCTGGTGGTAGACGAAGCCGCCCGCGGTCGCCCGCACCTCGGTCGGGAAGCGCTCGGACAGGTAAGCCGGGTATTGGGCGTGCATGCCACCGGCGCCGAACGCACCCTGCAAGGTAAAGAAAATGACGATCATCGTGTAGTTGGTGGTCAGGAGGTAGAGCGGCGCCACTGGGATAGTCAGAATGGCCGGGATCATAATCGCCCAGCGGCGGCCGACGCGGTCGGCGAACCAACCCCAGAGCGACCCCGATAGGAAAAACATCAGACTCTGCAACAAGACCGGCAGCGCTACATGCCCGGGGGTCAAGTGCAGGTCCCTCTGCAGATAGGTCGGGAACAAACCGCCGATCGAATAGCCGACGATAAAGGCGCTGGCCATCATCCAGCATGCGCTCAGCGTGTTGCCGAGCAGACCCCGCTTGAAGATGCTGAACAGCGGCGTGCGGACTTCGCGATGCTGAGTACGCTGCAGGCGCCGGTTCTCCACCCAGACTGGCGGCTCCTTGACGAAGATCCGAATGTAGACGATCAGCAGCGCCGGCAGGACGCCGAGCGCCAGCAAGCCGCGCCAGCCGATCGAATCGTATAAGAGGCCGTAGGCGGCGCTCGACAGTACCGCGCCCAGACCCCACGACGACTGCAGCACGCCGCCCATGAAGCCGCGCGAGCGGATCGGCCAATTCTCCATCGCCAAGGCCGCGCCGACCGGCCACTCCGCCCCCATGCCGATGCCCAACAGGGCGCGGAACAGGAACAGGAACCAGAAGGCCGGAGAAAAGGCGGCGATGAAATTGCAGGCCGAGTACCACGCGATCGAAATCATCAACGGCTTCTTGCGCCCCATCCGATCGGCCAGCCAGCCCGAGGCGGTGGCGCCCACCAGACGCATCCATAATGTCAACGTGAAGACGGCGGTGACCTCGGTCAGCGGCACGCCGAATTCCTGCGAGATCGGCAGCATGATCAGCAGAAAAATCGTGAAATCGAACGCGTCGAGGGTCCACCCGAGCCAAGCTGCTACCCAGGCGTACCACTGCTCTTTCGTCGGCTCTTTCCACCAAGGGATGTTATTAGCGGCTTCGATCGTCGCCATCGCCCTCCTCCCGTTCAAAACAGCCCCTACTGCGAGGGCTTGTCAAAACGGTAGACCGCTCATGCGAGAAAGTCTCTTACTTTTTTAACCTTGTGTAACTTGCCGAAATCGGCCCAGCGGAGCGGCGGAAGCCATGGAGGAAGAGCACGGCGGCGTGATGCGGGAGCTCGGTGCGGCCGAAGCAGAAAGTCTCGCCGCGGTGCAATGGCAACGCACGCTGTGGATCATGGTCGGCATTCAATTTATCATGACGGGGGCGTTCTCGATGCTGAGCCCGATCATGCCGCTGCTGCTGCCCGAGCTCGGGGTCGAGACGGCGAGCGCGGTGGATCTCTGGGCCGGCATCCTCAACGGCGTCACCTCCTTTGTCGCGGCGTTTGCTTCACCGGTGTGGGGGCGGGTCGCCGACCGCCGTGGCCGAAAGCTGATGCTGCTGCGCTCGAGCCTCGCCATCGGCGTGTTCACCGCACTGATGGGCGTCGCGGCGAATGTGTGGCAGTTTTTTGCGTTTCGCGCGCTGATGGGCGTGTTCGCTGGATTTTCCAGCGCAGCTATCGCATTGGTGGCGAGCCAGGTCCCGGAGGGGCGGCTCGGCTATGCCCTCGGCTGGCTCAGCAGGGGCCAGCTCGTGGGTTCCCTGGTGGGGCCTCTGATCGGCGGTGCATTGGCCGATCTGACCGGCAGCTACCGCATTCCGTTCTATTGCACCTCGGCAATGATCTTGCTGTCGCTGGCTCTGGTCTGGTTCGCCGTCGACGAGCGCTTTGTGGCGCCGCCAAGTGGTCGCGGCAGGACGTTCGATCCTCAGCAGCCTGATCGCGGTAGCGAGCACGCCGGTTCTGTTGGCACTGTTCTTTGTGCTGATGATGGCGCAATTCGGGGTGCGCACCGTGCAGCCGATTGTCACTTTATATGTCCAGGAAATGGTCGGTCCCCGTCCCGATCTCGCCACCCTGAGCGGCATCGCGTTTTCAGTGACCGGGCTCGCCAATGTCATTGCGGCACCGTTCCTCGGCAATCGCAGCGACCGGATCGGCTACCGCCGGGTATTGCTGATCTGCCTCTGTGGCGCGACCCTGACGACATTGCCGCAGGCCTTCACCGAGAATTATTGGCTGTTCACCGCCCAGCGGTTCGGCGTCGGGCTGTTCATCGGCGGCCTGCTGCCGACCGCCAATGCGCTGGTTGGCCGCCTCGTGCCGCGAGCCGAGCGCGGCACCATCTACGGCATCACCGCTTCGGCGACGTTTCTCGGCAACTCGCTGGGGCCGTTGACCGGCGGCGCGGTCGCCGCCGCCTTCGGCCTGCGCTGGGTGTTCCTGGTGACGGCGGCCGTGCTGCTGGTCAACCTGGTATGGGTATATTACAAGGTCGACGATAAAGATGTGCTAACCCAGGGTACAGGGTATAGCTGAGGCGGATATGAGCTTCGAAAACGGCTGGTAATTTTGGTGTGGACGGCCCACGAGGCCGGCGCGCGGCAAACCATCGCGCATCAAAAAAACCGGAAGCATCCGGGCTGAATGGCCAACTGATAGGAGGAAACATGAATAGACGCGCTTTTTTGGCCGCCTCTGCGGCCACTGCAACCATGGCGGGAGCGAAGACCGCAGCTGCCAACACTCTGCCCTTGGGTCCGCTGCCGGACATGCGCTACCCGGACGCCCGCATCGAAAGCGCCGACAAGAAATTCTTCGGCACCCACTTTCCGGCCTTCGCCGGGACCGCCGGTGTCGAGCGGGTTGCCACGGGGTTCCGCTGGGCCGAGGGTCCGGC
The DNA here is from genome assembly GCA_963812675.1 of uncultured Alphaproteobacteria bacterium. Taxonomy (GTDB): domain Bacteria; phylum Pseudomonadota; class Alphaproteobacteria; order ATCC43930; family CGMCC-115725; genus AP-15. The sequence continues at coordinate 75,757 of CAWEWR010000022.1, forward strand.
GTTCTTTCGCGAGGGCAATTATCTGATCTTCAGCGACATCCCCAACAACCGGATGATGCGCCTCTTGTGGGATGACAACCATCTCAGCGTCTTCCGCGAGCCGTCGAACAACTCCAATGGCAATACGCACGATCCGCAAGGGCGCCTCGTGACCTGCGAGCACCGTGCCCGCCGCGTGACCCGCACCGAGCTCGACGGGACCATTACCGTCATCGCCGACAAATACAACGGCAAGCGGCTGAATTCGCCCAACGACGTGGTGGTGGCGTCCAACGGCTCGATCTGGTTCACCGATCCGACCTACGGCATCGGCGGCAACTACGAAGGCCTCAAGCAAGCCCAAGAGCAGGATAAGCACTATGTCTTCCGAGTGGACGGCAAGACCGGCGAGATCAAGCCGATTGTCGATGACTTCACACAACCCAACGGAATCCTTCTCTCACCGGACGAAAAGAGGCTGTACGTCATCGACAGCGGCATCACCGATGGCGGTCCGTCGCACATCCGGGTGTTCGACGTCGACATCGAGACCGGCAAGCTGACGAACGGCAAGGTCTTCGCCGAGGGTTTTGCACCGGGAATTACCGACGGAATGCGCTGCGATATTGACGGCAATGTCTGGTGCAGCATGGGCTGGGCCGACCCGAAGGAGGATGGCGTGCGTTGCTACAGCCCTTCGGGCGATCTGCTCGGCAAGATCCACCTGCCGGAGACCTGCGCCAATTTGTGCTTTGGCGGGCCGCTCAGAAACCGTCTCTTCGTCTGCGGCAGCACCTCGGTCTATGCGCTCTACGTGGGCACGCAGGGCGCGCTGAAACCGTAACCCGGTGAGATCCGCTCCGCATCTAAAATCCGAGTGTGTCAGCCCCCCGGTGGTGACCCCGGACAAAGGGAGGTGCCGCCGCCATAGTAATAAGTGCAGAGCGGCAGGGTCACGCTCGTGCCGACGAAATCTGGAGATACCCCCGCGGGATAGTTGCGGTTTTGACACGTCGGCGGAGTGCTTGCGGTTATTTGTCTGACCTGCGGCCAGCCGTATCCTGTCATGTTGCGGGTCGCCTGCGGGTCCGCTCGCCACAACGCGTTCGGAACCTGATAAGGATCGTACTGGGTAACGTCATCGCAGACATACCGCATATTTGCTTGCTGGCAGGATGCGAGCGAATTGAATGACATGCTCCCACCCCCTGGACCCGAGACTACGCAGGTCCCGGTTGCCGGCGAGAACACCCACTGCGCCGGTTGCGCTGGATTGTTGGTAGCGCCGTGCGGACAGACGGTAATCGTATACGTCGTATACTGCTGCGGATCGCCGATCGCAGCGCTCGCTGGGCAATTCAATAGCCCGACCCCATCATCGAATTGCCAAGTGTATCCCTTGTAGCCCAGGGCATAAAGCGCGCGTACATAGTTCGTATTATGGATGGCATACATGCCGTCCGGTATCAGATATGGACCAGACGATATCGCGAGGTGAGGACCTACTCGTTGCTGCGGCCCGGAATGCTGAGGGCAATAATAACTCAAAGTTGTCGAATTCGTGCCGTCGCAGCCCTCAGCCGCATAATAGCTCGACGAGGTGCAGCTGCCATTCGAACAATTCGCAGCGTGCGGGCTGGTGTCGGCTGGTGCGCCGAGTTGATCTTGTTCGAACCATTGATAAGGAGCGATGCAGGCCTTCGCTTGACCATTGGCATCGGGTTGATTCGACGCGTTCCATCGGGTCAGAAGATTGACCCCGCCGGCGATCAGCTGCTGCTGCGCCGGGTCGGTCGAGTAGATCGTGTTGGCATCTTCCGAAGGACAACTGGACAAATCTAACATCGACCCGTCGACAGAAGCTTCGGCCGCCGGCAGTGGATTGTTGCCGCTATTGTTATTGCAGGTAAGCGCGCTGGATTGCGCCCTCACGTCGACCCGCAGCGGAAAAGTAAATCCGTCGACGGCGCTGACATCGTAATAATCGTTGGTTCCCAATGCACCACAGTTGGCGACGTTGGGATCTGCTTGACAGTTGGGAAAGCTGGGACCCGTGCTGCCCGGGTTGAAGGCGCAGTTCGACTGATTTGCCGGCTGCCTGGGGTCGCTAGAGAACATGCATCCGAACGAGACCTCGGCCAGCGTGTTGATCGCCGCCAACTCGGTATTTGCTGCTCCAATGGCACAGGGGCTTTGGCTGAACGGGTCGATGTCGTTGTTGGCACACCCCATAAAGAAGCTGAACCGGCCAGACGGGGCGCCGATGTCTGGAATCTCGAAAGTCATGCTGTTGTTCCCAGAGGGCGGCAGCGGCGGCGCGGGCGCCGGTGGCGGGTTGACGCTGGGCGGTTGAGAATATGTCGTCGCCCCCGGGATTGTGATCTGCATTCCCTGGCTATAGATGTCGCCGCCCGGCATCTCCATGCCTTGGGAGTAGATCTGCCCTGCCCAAGGACCGCTCTGCGCCATCATCCCCTGGCTGTAGATATCACCTGTCGGAGATTGCATGCCTTGACTGATGATCGCTGGGGTACCGTCAACCGGCGCCGGCTGCGCCGGCGATGCTATCACTCCGGCGGCCGGCGGATCGTTGGTCCGATACGTTGTTTGGGCCGGAATCTGCACCGCGCCAACGAGCGTATCGACCCAAATCTCGGCCTTTCCATTCGTGCCCTGATTACCGGGATCCTGCGGCACCGTCAGGATCCGGTCGAGAGTAAGGACGGTGCCTGCCGTGACGGGGCTGCTCGATATGCCGGTGATCATAGCAGTCGGGCCGGGAGTGCTATTTTGCACGTCCGCGGAGGTTACGATCTCGATAAACTGGCCGGGGAGGAAATATAGGCTCGTGTCGCTCGGCGGTCCGGCAAGGGTTATACTCATGGCGCCGGCAGCGGGTTCCGCGGTCGCACCAGTACCGATAAATTGCTCCTGCTGCGCGTAGGGTCGAAACCAGCTCCCCGAATTTTGTTGCGCCGCCACTTGGGACGGATTGCCGCCGGGTGTGAAAATCGCCCAAATATCGGTTGCGCACTGATTAAGGATTTCCAGACGCGGGTGAACGCCGGCAGTCGGGATGGGCGGGGGATTGGGCGGTGCGGGGCTCTGAGCGCTCGCAGCACCACACCTCATCGCGACAGCGACCAGGAGCAGCCAAGCGGTTGTTTTCACGATGTGCTCTCTATTCTGGATAAGTGGGCACGCCTCAAACCACCGCGCATTTACCAACAGCCACGGTTGACAAAGCGTTAATCACGCTTGCGAGACCTGCAGCGGCCGTTCGGGGTTATTTCGGATTAGGCGATTATTATGCTCAGTTGTGAGCCGCATTGGCTTCCAAAAGGCTGAGAGACTATCGCGCCTTTTGGGAACTAGACCGCTCAACGCCACGGTCAGGCAAACTGTCTTGGGTCGTCGTCGGGCAGTCGGGACGTGGCACGCCGCCGCGGCGCTCGTGTGGCACGTGGCAGTTGTCGACCCGTTGAGCATCGGAGGCTTTGTCGGACAGGCGCTCCTTCAGCGTCTGTGCTTCCTGGGCGATTGCCAGCGGTACCGACAAAACCAAGGCGCAGCTCAGAGCCAATACTTGAGCATTGATCACAGCGCCTTTCGAAAGGTCAGATTGAAACGGCGATTGCCGATCAGCGGGTCTTTGCCTTCGGCAAGAGGCGCGATGCCGTGATAGACGAGGCGATCGGGACCGCCCCAAACCACAACATCGCCGCTCTCCAGCAGAATGCGGCGAGGCCGGTCGCTGCGATGGTTGCCTCCGAACAGGAAAATCGCCGGTAATCCAAGCGAGACCGAAACGATCGGCGCGGTCAGGTCGCGCTCGTTCTCGTCACGGTGCAGCGATAACCGGGTCCCGGGTTCGTACAGATTTATCAGACAAGCGTCAGGCTCGAAGCCGGGGTACCCCGCGGCCTCCGCAGCGCTTTCGGCAAGAAGCCGAAACGCCTCCGGCATTGCGGGCCAGGGAGCACTGGTCATTGGGTCGATTTGCTCGTAGCGGTACCCTTTACGGTCCGTCACCCAGCCGGCGCGGCCGCAATTGGTCATGCCCACTGACATCCGGAACCCGCCAGGCGTCATCATTTTGCGAAACGGCGCGACCGCAGTGATGCCGTCCACCTCTGCAACCAGCCGAGCAGCCATACCGCGGGCGAACCCCTGCAACACTACTGCTGCTTCGCTGAGCCGCTCGACAGCTCGCGCCGGATTAAGGCTGCTCAGCAGATCGCCCAATGCGCTATTAACCGAGCGGGATCTCGCGCAATGCCGTGGTGTCCTGCCGCGCGCCGGCTAGCACGTAATTGACATCGGTTCCGGCGATTACGAACCTCGCGCCGAGCCGGATCAGCTCGCCCTGCAGCGCCACATTGTGGCGGATGCCGCCGACCCCCAGCACTTTGCCGTGGGTGCGGCAGGCGTTTGCCACGCGTTCATAGGCCTCGCGCAGACGCGGGTGGTCGACTTGACCCGGAATGCCGTAATCGGTCGTCAGATCGCCCGAGCCGATCAGCAGCACGTCGATGCCGGGCAGGGCCGCGATCGCCGAGGCGTTGTCGATGCCCTCGGCGGTTTCCAGCATGACGATGAGCGCAGTCTCCGCATTCAGCCGCTCGTTGATCTCGCCGAGCGGCATCGCGCGATAGCCGAGCGCCGGCCCGAGTCCCATCACCGAACGCTGGCCGAGCGGCGGGAAGCGGCAGTTGCGCACCACCGCCTCGGCTTCGCTGCGGTTGTTGACGTGCGGGACGATGACGCCCTGCGCGCCGCCGTCGAGCACCCGGCTCGACCAATGCCCATCATGGCTCGGCACGCGCACCAGCGGGGTAATCCCGATGCCGATCGTCGCGGCGCAAATCGTCGCGGCCGTGTCGATCGAATAAGGGCTGTGCTCCATGTCGACATAGAGCGCGTCATAACCGCCGGCCTTGGCGACCATCGCGATGTCGACAGTGCGCGCGAGCCGCAAATTCATGCACAGCACCAGCTCGCCCGCAGCGAGCTTCTGCTTCATGTGATTAGCCATTCTTGCCTCCGTTGCCCCTCACCCCGACCCTCTCCCCGCAGGGCGGGGCGAGGGAGAAGGCGGTTGATTCCCTCGCCCCGCTTGCGGGGAGAGGGTTAGGGTGAGGGGTAGCTCAGTTCAGCCGCAGGCGACCGCATAAACGTCGCGGACGCCTTCGGGCAGCCGGGTCTCGTTCCAGGTCCGGCCGCCGTCCTGGGTCCCGAAAACCTGACCGAAGCGGGAGACGCCGTAGACCTGGTTGGGGTCGCGCGGATGCACGGCGACGCCCATCATCGTCGCCTCGGCCTTGACGCCGTGGTCGAAGCGCTTCCAGGTCTGGCCGACATCGTCGGTGCGGTAGATCGACCCATCGGTGCTGCGCGCCGCCGGGCTGAGGCAGGCATACATGACCTTGGGGTCGTGCGGCGAGACGCGGATATCGCGGCCATAGGTCAGCGGCGAGAACCGGTTGATTTCCATGTCGTGCCAATGCTCGCCGCGGTCGTTGCTGCGGAAGAGGCCCATGCGGTTCGCGAGAAAGACCGTGCCGGGAGCTGCGGCGCTGCAGGTCAGCGCATGGCCGTCGAGCATACCCTCGATTTCGGTCTGGCTGCCGATGCGGCTCCTATATTTGGGCTCCTCGCAGAAGCGGATCAGATCGGCGGTGCAATCCTCCCAGCTCTCGCCGCCGTTGCGGCTGCGCATCGCGCCATTGGCTTCCAATGTCGCATAGACGTCGTCGGGTGAATTGGGATCGACATCGAGCCGCATGACCCGGCACGCGAAACCCATGATGACCCGGTCAGGGAGACCAGGTTCGGCCATCTTGCGCCAGGTGTCGCCGCCGTCGTCGCTGCGATAGACACCCGGGGGCGTCGCTCCGGCATAGACGATGCGCGGGTTCTTCGGGTGGATGCAGACCGACCAGATATCGACATCTTCGGGAAGACGGAGCCGCTCCCAGGTGTTGCCGCGATTGGCGCTGCGATAAGCACCCTTCGTGCTGCCGACATAGACGACATCGGGATTTTCCGGATGCACCGTGATCGCGTGGACATCGGCGTCTTCCGGCAAACCGTTGGTCAGATGCTCCCACCGGTTGTCGCCTGCAGCCTGGCGGAAGATGCCACCGGCCGTTGCCCCCATCGATCGCGCCGTACCGGCATAGACATGAGTGCTCGCCATCATTCTCCTCCCTCGCCTGGATTGCCGCGGCGATCATACCCCTCTATTAGAGCTTGTCACAAAGCTTTAGGTGCCCCCACCCTAACCCTCCCCCGCTCGCGGGGGAGGGAACGGGAGAGGGCTTTAACCACCGGAGAGATCGATGAGCGGCACAGCGATCACGGAGCGGCGGAGGCTCGGCAAGGCGGGACCGGAGGTCTCGGCGGTCGGGCTCGGCTGCATGTCTTTGTCCGGCGTTTACGGTACGAGCGACGATGAGGCCGGGGTCCGGCTGATCCGTCGGGCGATCGAGCTCGGGGTCGATCATTTCGACAGCTCGGACATGTATGGCTGGGGTCAGAACGAGGAGCTGCTCGGCCGGGCATTGAAGGGCCGCCGCAACGGCGTCGTGATCGCCACCAAATTCGGCCAGACGCGCCGTCCGGGCGGCGCCAACGGCGTCGACGGCAGTCCCGCTTATGTTGCCCAGGCGTGCGACGCGAGCCTCAAGCGCCTCGGGGTCGATGTCATCGATCTTTATTACCAGCACCGGGTAGATCCGGCGGTCCCGGTCGAGGAGACCGTCGGCGCGATGTCGCGGCTCGTCGAGCGAGGCAAAGTGCGCTTTCTCGGCCTCTGCGAAGCCCGGCCAGAGCGCATCCGGCGGGCCCATTCCACTCACCCGATCGCCGCCGTGCAGAGCGAATTCTCGCTGCTCTACCGGGAAGAGGCGACCGAGACGCGCGAGCTCACCCGCGACTTGGGCATCGCCTTTGTCGCTTACGCGCCGCTCGGCCGCGGTCTGCTGACCGGCGGGGTCCCCGATCTCGGAAATTTGGCCGAGGGCGACACCCGCGGACGCCACCCCCGGTTCATGGGCGACAACTTCGCCAAAAACCGCGAGCTGGTGCAACGTATCGAGGCAATTGCCCAAGAAAAAGGCTGCACCCCCGCGCAGCTCTGCCTGGCTTGGCTCCTAACGCAAGGCCCCGACGTGATCCCGATCCCAGGCACCAAGCGCACCGAACGGCTGGAGGAAAATCTCGACGCGATGCGGGTGCATTTGACCGAGGCCGATGTCGATCGCATCTCGACAGCGATCCCGATCGGCGCCGCCGCCGGCACCCGCTACCCCGAAGGCGGAATGCGGGGCGTCTATATCTGAGGTTGCCCGTTACCGGCTGGATCGCATAAACTGCGGTGATCTAACAAGGGAAGTGAGGCGAGCATGGCGTCACCGACAAAGCTGTCGCACATCGTGCTGCAGACTAACCGCCGGCGCGAGATGATCGACTGGTACTGTACGGTGCTCGGGGCCGAGATACTTTACGAAGCCGAGCGCATCTCGTTCATCAGTTATGACGACGAGCATCACCGGGTCGCCTTCCTCGATCCCGGGCCGCTGACGGAGCGGCAGCCGGACGCGGCGGGCCTCAATCACGTCGCGTTCACCTATGGCGGGCTCGACGATCTGATCGACAATTATCAGCGGCTCAAGGAGCTCGGCATCCGCCCGCATCGTTGCGTCAATCATGGCGTGACGACGTCGATGTACTACCATGATCCCGACCACAACCAGGTCGAGCTGCTGGTCGACAATTTCGCGACGGCGGCCGATGGGCAAGCTTATATGCGGGGTCGCTCGACCGCCGACAAGAACCCAGTCGGCATCGTCTATGATCCGGAAGAGCTAGTCGAGCGCGTACACGCCGGTCTGCGCGTCGAGGAGCTCGCCTCGATAAACTGACTCAGCTTGCGAGCGGGTGGGGTCGCGGGTTCGAGCCGTCGGTAAACCGGGACAGGCGGAACGGCGCCGGGTCGACCAGGGTCGGGTCACCGGCGACCATATCGGCCGCCAGCTTGCCGGCGCCGGGGCCGATGCCGAAGCCGTGGCCGGAGAACCCGGTGGCTATGAAGAAGCCAGGCAGGCTCACCACCGGTGAGATGACCGGTATCGCATCCGGCATGACGTCGATCATGCCGCCCCAGCTCTCGGCGACCACCGCATTTCGGAACACCGGGAAGGCCTCGGCGGTGGCGGCGCGCGCCCGATCGACGACGAACTGGTCGGGCTCCGGATCGAGCACGCGCATCGCCTCGAACGGCGATGCCTCGTCCAGGCCCCAACGCCGCGGGGTGCGCCATTCCTCGACCCAGCGGCGGCCGACGCGGAACCGCAACTTCTTCCAGTGCAGCCGCACTGCGGGCAAATAATCGAAGAACAGCCGACAATTATCGGGCACGAGATCGATCGTCCGAACTCCGAGGGTCGCGACGGTGTAACCGCCGTCCATCCGTTTGCGAAATCCGAAGAGGCCTCCCGATGCCGAGATTTCCGGGCCGCCTTCGAGCGGCTGAGTGCGCATGACCGTCGCCAGCACTTTGAGCTGCGGCAGTTCGATGCCGAGATTGCCGCAGAACAGCCGGCACCATGCGCCGCCGGCGAGTACGACCTTGTCGCAGGAGATGCGGCCCTTCTCGGTCACCACCGCCGAGACGCGCCCGCCTGCTGTTTCGATGCCGCGTGCGGCGCATTGCGTCACGATCGCCGCGCCGTGCCGCCGCGCCGCCTCGGCGATCGCCGGAGCCGCCCTCTGCGGCTCGGCCTTGCCGTCGCTGGCGGTGTAGAGGGCGCCGGTCCACTTGCCGGTCAAACCGGGCATCAGCTCCGCCGTTTCAGCCCGGCTGAGGATGCGGGTGTCGAGCTGATATTGGCGGGCATGCTCGAGCCAGGATTCGAGCTGCCCTAGCTCGGCCTGAGTCTCGGCCAGATACATGATGCCGGCTTGGCGGAAACCGGTCTCGGCCTCGACCAACTCGTTCATGCCTTGCCAGAGCCGCAGGCTCTCGATCATCAGCGGCAATTCGCGCGGATCGCGCCCCATCTTGCGGCACCAGCCCCAATTACGGCTCGACTGCTCGCCGGCAATGTGCCCCTTCTCGCACAGGACCGTGCGGACCCCCTTCTGCGCCAGGAACAACGCCGTGCTGGTGCCGATGATGCCGCCGCCGATGATCACGACATCGGCCTGCGCCGGCAGCACCTCGTCGGAACGTACCGGATCGACCCGCGGCGCCATCGCTCTCACACGACGGCCCCTCTCCGCCCTTCAGGGGGGAGAGGGAGGGGCCCGCGCCGGCGGCGTGGGAAGGTGAGGTGGGCGGGGCCGCAGATCAGCACGCCGGCCCCCTCACCCTGCCCTCGCCCGCGGCCGGCGGGGGCGAGGGTTAAATTGTGGCTGGTGTACATAGGCAAACCACCCGATAACTTAATCGATCGCGGCGTGCACGAGGTTGGCAACGCGGTCGAGCCGGGCGGTGTGCCACGGATCGGGTGACATGAAGTTCGTGATGTAGGTGAATGAGACGCCGCTCGTCGGGTCGGCCCACGAATATGACGTGCCGGCGCCGCCATGCCCGAAGGTCTCCGGCGCGCCGATCGTGCCGAGGCCGCGGATGCGGTCGCTGTCGCCGCGGACATGCGGGCCGAGGCCACGGTGCATCGGAATGCCGCCCATCGCGTCGTCGCCGCGGTCGCCGGTGTGGCTGCGCGTCACGTAGCTCACCAGCCGCGGCGACAGCAGCCGCACATCCCCGAGCCGGCCGCGCCCCAGCAGCATCTGGTAGAAAGCCGCCATCCCGCGTGCGGTCGCATAGCCGCCGCCGCTCGGCATTCCCGCCGCCTTGAACTCCGCGGAATTGTCGCGCGGCTCCGGCGCATAGGTGTCGGCGCAACGCTCCTGTTCGCTCGGCGGGACACCGACAAAGATGTCCTTCGCGAGCCCGAGCGGCGCCAACACCTTGTCCCGGATCACGTCGCGATAGTCCTGCCCGGTCACCGCCTCGATGACCATCGCCTGGGTCAAATGCGCGGCGCGCGGGTGGTATTGCAGCCGCGTCCCGGGCGTCCAGTCGAGCGAGAAGTCGCAGACTTCGGCGCGCATCCGCGCGTGATCGGTCTAGGTCGCTTTGGTCACATCGCCGCTCGGAAAGCCGCCCTGATGGGTCATGACCTGATGCAGGGTGATCTCGCCCTTGCCGCGGCTCGCGAACTCCGGCAGGTGATCGGCAATCCGGTCCATGAAGGAGAGCTTGCCTTCCTCGATCAAGGTCCACACCGCGCAGCTCGTCAGCACCTTGGTCTGGCTGAACAGCAGGAAAAGTGTGTCACCCGTTGCCGACAGGTTCCGGCCCTCGGTCTTCGAATTGCCATAGGTGCGGAACAGCGCGAGCTTGCCGTGACGCGCCAGCGCGATCTGTGCGCCGGGGTACAGGTCTTCCTCGATATGCTGGCGGATCAGCCGATCGAGATGCTGCAGCGGCGTCGCGGCAAAACCGAGGCTCGCCAGGTCGGCGGAGGGCAGCGGATAAGCATCGGGCATGATGGTCTCCTCACAAGGTCCTGCTGGGATGCTACATGACCGCGCGCGGTTGTGGGAGGGGCATCCATGCTTCCGATAGGCGGGAGGGGAGGTTCGGCGTAAGATCACGCCGCAGTTGCTTCCCGGGGAGGACGAAATGCGCGAAGCCGTCATCGTATCGACCGCCCGCACGCCGATCGGCAGGGCTTATCGCGGTGCTTTCAACGACACGCAGGCGCAGGCACTCGCCGGCCACGTGGTTGCCGAGGCGGTGCGGCGCGCCGGGGTCGATCCGGCCGAAGTCGAGGATGTCGTGCTTGGCGCGGCGCTGCAGCAAGGGTCCAGCGGCTTCAATCTGGCCCGACAAGCGGCGGTCCGGGCCGGGCTGCCGATCTCGGTCCCGGGGATGACAATCGATCGACAATGTTCCTCAGGGTTGATGGCGATCGCAACCGCCGCGAAACAGATCGCGGATGACGGAATGGAAATCGCTGTTGGCGGCGGGGTCGAGTCGATCTCGCTGGTCCAGAACAACAAGCGCAACGACTACCGCACGCAAGATCCGTGGCTGGTCGAGCACCGGCCGGATCTTTACATGACGATGATCGAGACAGCCGAGATCGTCGCCGAGCGATACCAGGTTACCCGCGACGCACAGGACGAATATGCCCTGCAGTCCCAGCAACGCACAGCGGCGGCTCAGAACGTCGGGACGTCTCGATCAGGAGATCGCTCCGTTGCCCTCGATCATGCGGGTCGAAAACCGCGAGACCGGCGAGATCTCCGACGCCCCGGTGACACTCGAAAAGGATGAAGGCAACCGGCCATCGACGACCCTGGCGGCGTTGACCGCGTTGAAACCGGTATTCCGCGACGGGCAGACCATCAAAGAGGGCCGCTTCATCACGGCGGGAAATGCCTCCCAGCTATCCGACGGCGCATCCGCGTCGCTGTTGATGGAGGCAAAGGAGGCTGAACGCCGCGGGCTGCAGCCGCTCGGCGCCTATCGCGGTATTGCGGTCGCCGGCTGCGCGCCGGACGAGATGGGGATCGGCCCGGTCTTCGCCGTTCCAAAGCTGTTGCGGCAGCACGGGCTCAGGGTCGAGGATATCGGGCTCTGGGAGCTCAACGAGGCGTTCGCGGTGCAAGCTCTCTACTGCCGCAACCGGCTCGGCATCGATCCCGAGTGGTACAACGTCGACGGTGGCGCCATCTCGATCGGTCACCCTTACGGGATGTCCGGCGCGCGCATGGTCGGCCACGCGTTGATCGAGGGTAAGCGCCGCGGGGTTCGCTATGTTGTCGTCACGATGTGCGTCGGCGGCGGCATGGGCGCGGCCGGGCTGTTCGAGGTCTTGTGAGACCTGTTGCCGCGCGAACACTGCTGTTCGCCAGCAGCGCCAAGACAATTAGAAAATTAACGACGAATATCGGTCTAATACGAACCAAAAGCTGATATCTTCATTTAGCACCTATGAGGCACGAACCCTTATGGGATTTACTAAATGGCTGATCACTGCTTTGGTTGCGACACAGGCAATTACTGTACATGCAATTGCGGGTGAGCGGGCGGGCTTGCGCGACGCTTCGGCCGTGCCCGGCAAATTCACCCATTCGGGCCGTCCGGCGGCCAGGAACGCGGATGCGACGGCGCCGCTCGACCGGGTGGCGAGCGCGGTGGATGGAGCGGAGTTGAGCCACGGAAGCGACATGGCCATGTGGCGCCCGGATCCGTCCGGACCGCAAGGGCCGATGCAGGTCAGCGAGGCGGCGGCCACCGATGTCGGCGGCGGGGACCGATTTGATGCATTGCAGAACCGCGTAATAGGAAGAGCTTATCTACTACAGCTGTACGGGCGGTACGGCAATTGGCCCGACGCGATCGCCGCTTACAATTGGGGTCTCGGCAAGATGGACGCCTGGGTCAAAGCCGGACGACCTCCCGACCAATTTCTCGTCGGCGTCGCGGTCTATTTGCGGCGCGTCCTCCATGAAAGCGGCCTGTGCGAGGGTGCCGAGCCCCGCCGGCGCCGGCAAACCAGCGAAGAGCCGAGGGAGCACGCATCGGCGCCGCCGGACTCGCTTGTCTACTCGGCATGTTCCGGACCCGACGCTTGGGCCGGAGCATCCGGTTTTGGCGGCGGACCGACTCGATTTTCCCGAAAACTCGACCAGGCGCTGCAGTTGACTTTGCAGCGTGCAGCGCAGGGCAGGTGATCGGGTATTACGCCGCGAACAGCAAACCCGCGATGCGAAAGGTGATATTCCACAGAAAGAGCGACAACGCGATGTTCGACAGCATCGCCGTGCCGAAGGGCATTGGCTCTTGCAACCGTGTTATTGTCGCGGGCGCCATCGGGCTCCTCCGGTTGACTCTCGCACGGTAGATCCCGCGCTCGAAGTTCAGGCAGCAAACATCGTGCCATGCCGTTAAGAGATTGAAACCAACTGCTATGGTCCGTTTCCCGTACATGGCAAGCTGTAAATTCTTCCGACACAAAGGTATGATCAACCAGACCGTTCGCTACTGTCTTCCACGTCAACAAATTTGCAATGAAAGTCTGGTAAATCTGCGACTCATCTCCCGTTGCGCGCAACACCGGCCCGGCCTGTTGACCGTGGAGAAACCGAAATGATGGAGATTTTTCTGATACAGCTGTTGGCTGCGGGCCTTGGCGCACTCAGCACTGCATGGGCCGATTGGTCATATAACGGGGCGCGGATTAGTCGGCGCCTTCACGCGTTCTGGGTTGCCGCTTCGATCGCGGTGATTTGCGTGCCGGTCGTGTCTTGGACTTCGATGGTATTCCTTGGTTCGGGGCTGCTCGGCCAATCAGCCGTCGGCACAATTATCAGCGCGATATTTCTTTGGGTGTATCGAAACCTGCCTAAGCCCCGTCAGGTCCGTAAATTTGGGCCGGTCCTCCCCGAGGCCCGTGGAGTGGCCCCATTACCCCCGGCGTCCAGCCTCGATGGGTAAGGCGCGATGTGGAGCTGTCCGATCTAGGGTCAGCGGCTGCCTTTTGCTGCGACATGCTCGGCTTTTGAAAGGGTCAGCTTTTCGGGGTGAACGATCGTCTTGTTCACTGCCGCACGCGCTGCGCCGAGATTGGGGAACTCGGCCTCGACACCTTCCCGCTGCAGCACATAGGACGCAGACATGGCCTTGCCGCTTTTTTGGTCGGCGACCGTGCGCTTGATGATCGTCCAGTGGACGCGGCGGGTGCCACCTGCGTCCGAATCTTCGGTGATGTCCTCGAAACCTCGGTCGACCACCAACTCGAGTGCGTAGAGCTTCTGCTCCGGCTTTCTCAGCGGAGCCTCCCGACCTCTTCCCGGCGGCCGGCCGCTCGACCGCCGGTCCCGCCGCCCTCGGGCGTCCGAGCCCTGATCCGGTCGACCCGGCGCTCGCCCACCCGCGCCACTCAGCCCCGCAGCTCCTTCCCGCGGCTGGCGCGGACCATCTCCGCGCGGTTCCCTTGTTCGTGCCGCAGGATCGCGCGGCCGCCGGTTCCGCGGACGACCCGGCCAAGGCTGCCCGGCCGTCCCAGGTTCAGATTGTGGTGTGCCCTCGGTAACAGCGACGGACCCGTTCGAGCTTCGGCCGACGGAATCCGCCGGGTGCGCCAGACTTGGTCTGCGCGCCGGCCGGCGGCGCCGACGGCGAGGGCGAGGTGGCTCACCGGCCATCCCGGGTGCAGGCTGAGCCTGAGTCGCGTCTTCGCCGGGAGCAACCGCCGTCGCGTCTGGCTGACCGCTCTCGTCGACCGGACCATCGCCGCTCACCGGCGATTGTAGCGACGTCTCGCGCGGCGGCCCGCGGCGGCGATGACGCCGGAATCTCGGCGCCTGGGCATCCCCCCTATCGCCCCCGGCATGGACCTGCGTGTCTTGAACCGCCCCTCCCTCCAGCGGCGTTGCTTCAGATCGGGTTTGATCCCCTACCGCTGCTCCTGGCGAAGGCGCCGCCGGCGGGGGGCGGCGGCGGCGCCGACGACGGCGGCGCGGCTGGTCGGGTTCGCCATCTGCCGATGAGGGTCCGGGGGGATTGGCGCCGTCCGGAGCCTCCGCGGCAGTTGCACTCGGCGTTGCGCCCTCTAGACTTGGCGTGGGAGCGCTTGGCTGATCGTCGGGAGAATGCGGCATCGGGGCGTTTTCCTCGATCGGCGATATGAATTTCCGGTGACGGTACCACGACCCGCGGAGTGTCGCGATGTCAACCGTGCAAGATCAAAGTCGGAGCTGGTGATGCGAGGCCGACCCCTTAAATCGGGCGTTATCGGTGGGGCGATGCTGCCCCATGCCCCGCAATTCTTCACAATGCCCGAAACCGAGGACCGCGACACGGTCGAGCGGGTACAGGCTACGGCGGCCGAAATCGGCGCCAGGCTGAAGACCTTGGCGCCCGATCTCTGGATCATTTTTTCGAACGACCATGCCGAGCAATTTTTCCATCAGGCGGCGCCGCCTTTCACGATCCATGTCGGGGACGCGGCCGACGGCAGGTTCGCGGGCCGGAGTTTCCGCTGGAAGGTTCCGAGCGAGATCGGTTTGGAGCTCGTCCGGCAGCTCTTCCGGCAGGGTTTCGACCCCGCCTTCACCAGCGTCGCCAAGATCGATTACGCGATGGGCATCCCGCTCACCCATCTCGGCGTCGAGGACCCGGTCCTGCCGATCTACGTCAATGCCTATCTGCCGCCGCAGCCGACGATGGAACGCTGTTATGCCTTCGGCCAGGCGGTGGCCCGGATCGTTTCCGCAATGGGCCTGAGAACGGCGGTCGTGGCAAGCGGCGGCATGTCGCATTTCCCCGGCACCGAGCGCTATCCTCACCCCGAACTCGCATGGGACGAGGCGGTCATCGCTCAGCTCTGCACCGGCAATCTGAAGTCGCTGATCGGCTGGGACGAAGCCGCGCTCGATGAGGCCGGCAATGTCGAGTTGCGCTGCTGGGCGGCGGCTGCCGGTGCGCTGGGCGAACGCAAGCCCGACATTGCCGCGCTGGAACCGAGCTGGCATCACAATTACGCTTCGCTCGGATTTTTCACGCCACCACCCGACGAACGCGATCCGCATTATCCCTCGATCAAGCCAGAGCTCGCCGAACTGACGGCCGCCCTGCACGGATTGGCGCACGACGAAGATCGACGCCGCGATTACCTCGCCGACGCCTCGGTCTATGCCGGCCATTTCCGGCTGACGCCGCCGCAGCGGGCTGCGCTGCTCAGACTGGACACCCGGACCTTGGTCGAGCTGGGGGTCCATCCGCTGGTTGCGTTTCTCGCCAATATGCAGGTCGAGCGGCAGGGCAAGAGCTGACGGCAGGACTTACCGGTTCGATACGAGCCCGCTGACGTTCAGCACTGCGATCGGGCGGCTCAAGCCTTTCAACGCAATCTCGCCAAGCTGCTCCACATCAGCCAATCTGTCGATCGCGGCTGCCACACGCCGGGTCACCAGGATCTGGCCGTCTTTGGCTTCGGCGCAGAGTTGGGCCGCAACATTGGTGACGGTGCCGATTGCGGTGTAGTCGAAGCGGTCCTCGAAACCGATCCGCCCCAATGTGGCATATCCTTGGGCAATCCCGACGCCAAAGCCTATTTCGTGACCACGGGCCATCCATGAGCGAGCGAGCGAGGCTGCCGCGTCGCGCATGTCGACAGCAAGCCGAACCGCGCGGAGGGCCGGATCAGGGCATGGCACTGGATCGTTGAAGATCACAAGCATGCCGTCGCCGGTGAAGCGATCGAGCGTTCCCTCGTAACGGTGGACCAGCGGTCCGAGCGCGCCGTGATACTCGCGCAAGACTGCCATCACGTCTTCCGGTTCGGCGGTCTCCGAAAAGGCGGTAAAGCCGCGCATGTCGCAAAACAGCACGACGATGTCGCGCCGGTGGCTCTCGAGGATCGCCTCACCGCCGGAAGACACAATAGACTGCGCGATCTGCGGCGCGAGGAACCACTTCAACCGGCCAATCCGTTCGATTTCACTGACCTGCGCCGCAACCCTCGCCTCAAGGGTCTTGCTCGATGCGGCGAGTTCGCCCGCCTGCCCCTCAAGCCGTCGCGCCTGTGCCTGCACGGTGTCGTGCAAGGACTTGATGCGCAGCATCGCGCGCACCCGCGCCGATAGCGCGGCATGATCGACCGGTTTCGTCAGGTAATCATCGCCCCCGCTTTCCAGCCCCGCGATGACATCCGCGCCATCCGCTTTGGCGGTGACCAGGATCACCGGAATGAAGGGCAGCGACGCGTCGGCCTTCAGCAACTTGACCGTCGCGACGCCGTCCAATTTCGGCATCATGATGTCGAGCAATATGAGGTCGGGCAGTAGCTCGCGGGTTTTTGCCAGCGCCTCGACCCCGTCCCCCGCACTCACGACTTCATACCCCTGGCTCTCCAGGCGCATCCGCAGGATGTCGACATTGTCCGCGACATCATCGACGACCAGTATCAGCGGCGGCTCACGCATGGTTCCGTCAGGGAAAAACGAACGCTTCACCGCAAAGGGCGCAATGGGTTCGCGAAGGACGCGAAGGATCAGATGCCATTGACCATCCTGACAACGCCATCGCGCATGCGAGGCACATGGAAATTCAACAGGTAACCGAGCCTGAACCCGCCGAGACGAAGATAACTCAGGAGCTGTCCGCGATGAACCGACAGGATCGCCTCTACTGCCTTTAGTTCGACCACCACGCGCTCGCCAACGAGGAGGTCGATTCGGTATCCATTATCGATTGTTAAATCTTCGTACCGAATTGGGATCATCACCTGCCTGCGCACTGGCAGGTGCCGCTTTTCCAGTTCGTAAAGCAGGCATGTTTCATACGCGCTCTCGAGTAGCCCCGGCCCAACAACCGAATGAACCTTGATTGCCGCACCGATGATCGAATGCCCGATCTCTTCTTCTGTCACCTTCGCGTCCTTTGCGAATCCTCCGCGTCCTTTGCGATAAAGCTTTTCTTACTCCGGGAGGAATTCGCGGACTTTGGCGAGGAGCTGGCGCGGGCTGAAGGGCTTGGCGATGTAGCCGTCGCAACCGGCTTCCCGCGTCTTGGCCTCGTCGCCGGAGAGGGCGTAGGAGGTCACCGCGACGATCGGCACCCGGGCCAGTTCGGGGATCGCGCGGATGCGGCGCGTCGCCTCGTAGCCGTCGATCACCGGGAGCTGAATGTCCATCAGGATCAGGTCGGGAATGTGGGTTTGCGCCATCACCACCCCTTCGGCGCCGTCCACCGCTTCGATCAGCTCGTAATCGAAGCTGGTCAACAGGTCGCGGATGATCTGGCGGTTGTCCTCGGTATCCTCGATGACCAGGATCCGCTTCTTCATGCAGCCTCCATCATTTCATCGACATGGACCGGCAGCACGACCCGGACGTTAAGCCTTGGCCCAATACCGCGGCATTTATCAGCGATATCGGCCAGCGCCAGGGAAGCGCCAGCAAGGGCAATCGACAGCGCACCCGTCCTAATGCGCCTCGTCCCAGCTTCCGGCCCAGCCGGTCTCGACGACCAGCGGCACCGAGAGCGCGCAATGCGGGGCGCAGGCACCTTCCATGACTGTCCTGACGACCTGAGCAGTCGCCTCGACTTCTCCTTCCGGAACCTCGAACAACAACTCGTCGTGGACCTGCAGCAGCATTCGGGCGCGCAGCTTTTCGCCGGCGAGGGCTGCGGGAATGCGAGCCATCGCGCGTTTGATTATATCGGCGGCCGAGCCCTGGAGTGGCGCATTGATCGCCTGCCGCTCGGCTCCCGCCCGGCGGGCCGGATTGGCGTCGCGGATGCCGGGGATGAAGCACTTGCGGCCGAAGATCGTCTCGACGTAGCCGGTGCGGCGGCAATCGGTCTTGATCCGCTCCATATAGGCGCGGATCGCCGGGAAGCGGTCGAAATAGGCCCGGATATAGGCCCCCGCCTCGCTTTGCGGCACGCCTATCTGCGCTCCGAGGCCAAAGGCGCTGATGCCGTAGATGATGCCGAAATTGATCGCCTTCGCGCGGCGCCTCGTGTTGGCGTCCATTTCAGCGAGCGGAACGCCGAACACTTGGCTCGCCGTCAGCGCGTGAATATCCACCCCGTCGCGGAAGGCCTGCTTCAGCTCGGGCACCTCCGCGACATGTGCCGCGAGCCGCAATTCGATCTGGCTATAGTCGGCCGACAGCAACAGATGCCCGGGCTCGGCGACAAAGGCATGGCGGATGCGGCGGCCTTCCTCGGTGCGGATCGGGATGTTCTGCAGGTTGGGATTGTTCGACGAGAACCGTCCCGTTGCCGCGACCGCGAGGGCGTATGAGGTGTGTACCCGCCCGCTCTCGCGATCGATTTCCTCGGCCAGCGCATCGGCATAGGTCGATTTGAGCTTGGTCAGCTGGCGCCATTCGAGGACATGCCCTGGCACCTCGTGCAAGGGTGCCAGCTCCTCCAGGATCGAGGCGTCGGTGCCGTAGGCGCCGGTCTTGCCCTTCTTGCCGCCGGGCAGCCCGAGTTTCTCGAACAACACGTCACCGAGCTGTTTGGTCGACCCGATATTGAAGTCGTTGCCGACGGCGCGGAAGATCGCCTGCTCGAGATCGGCGATGCGGCGCGTGAAATCGCGCGACAGCTCCGCGAGAGCCACGGGGTCGACCTTGATGCCCTCGCGCTCCATCGCCGCGACGACCGGCGAGAGCGGCCGCTCGATGGTCTCATAGAAGGCGGTCATCCTATCGCGAACCAGCTTAGCCTTCAGGAGCATATGCAAGCGCAGCACCGCATCCGCCCGCTCGGCCGCGAAGTCGCGTGCCCGATCCGGCTGCACCTCGGCGAAGGCAACCAGGCTCTTGCCGGTGCCGACCAGCTCCTTCAGAGGCGTCAGCACGTGCTCGAAGCAGCGCCGGACCAAAGCCTCGGTCGTGTGCTCGAACTGCCCGCCGTCGAGCACGTAAGACATCAGCATCGTGCAGTCATAGGGCGCGAGTTTGATGCCGTAGCGCGACAGCAGATGCGCCGCGGTCTTAACGTCGTGGCCGATCTTGAGAACCCCGGGATCCTCAAAAAGGGGCCGCAGTTTATCGATCGCCAACTCCAGCGTCAGTTTGCCCTCACCCGCCTCCCCCCGGACTGTAATCCGGGGGTCGGCACCCTCTCCCGCAATGCGGCAGAGGGGGGACCAGCCCCCACCCTTCCCTCCCCCGCTCGCGGGGGAGGGTTGGGGTGCGGGCTGGTAGGTGAGGGTATCGCCGAGCGGAAGGGAGGGCGCCTGAGCTTCTGCCGCGCGGTGGCCGACCGGGAGGTAGGCGGCAAGGCCGGGCGCCAAGGCCAGCCCAATCCCGCACAGCTCCGGGCGCGTGCCGGCGACACTGCTCGTCTCCGGCCAGATCGCGACGGTACCCGCCTGCTCGGCGGCCTCGATCCAATGATCCAGCCCCTCGATCGTGTCGACCAGCGCATAGGTGCGCGGTGCGGTGAAGGGCGGGATCTCGGGGATGACCGGCTCCATCGGCCCTGTCGGGATGGGCGCAGTTATGTCGAGCCGCCGCGCGATGCGCGATTTGAGAGCGCGCAACTCCATTTGGTCGAGAAATGGAAAAAGCTTTTCTGAGTCGTATGGCTTAACCTTGAGTGCCGATAGCGGGCATGGCAGCGGCACCTTGTTGTCTAGTTTTACCAGCTCCTTCGATAACCGTGCCTTAGCCTCGTTTTCGATCAACGTCTCGCGGCGCTTCGGTTGCTTGATCTCTCCGGCATGGGCGAGCAACGTCTCGAGGTCGCCATAGGTATTGATCAACTCAGCCGCAGTCTTGACCCCGATGCCGGGTACGCCCGGCACATTGTCGGTGCTGTCGCCGCACAGCGCCTGCACGTCGATTACCTTGTCGGGCCCGACGCCAAATTTCTCGCGCACCTCGGTTTCGCCAATGGGCCGGTCGGTCATCGGATCGCGCATCATTACCCGGTCATCCGAGACCAGTTGCATCATGTCCTTGTCGGACGACAGGATGGTCACCTTGGCGCCAGCCTCTACGGCGTGCCGCGCGTAGGTGGCGATCAGATCGTCGGCCTCGAACCCGTCCATCTCGATCCGGCAGACGCCGAAGGCGTCCGCCGCCTGCCGCACATGCGCGAGTTGCGGCGCGAGATCATCGGGCATCTCCCGGCGGTTCGCCTTATACTGATCGTAGATCTCATTGCGGAAGCTGCGGCCGGAGGCGTCGAAGATCACAGCTATGTGGTCGGCGTCGGTATCCCTTAGGTATTTGTCGAGCATATTGCTGAAATGCATGACGACTTCCGTCGCCATGCCATCGGATTGGCGCTGGAACCGCTCTGCCTTGGGATCCTTCGCGCGCGCAAAATAGGCCCGAAAGATGAACCCCGAGCCGTCGATCAGATATACGTGGTGCGGCGCTGCCGAAGGGGGATGCGCCGCGGCTGTCGGGCGGGGTTCGGAAACGATCGGTTCGATGATGATCTCGTCCACGGTTCCTTCACTCAAGCATTGCGCTCTTCCGACGTCCTGGGCAGCGCAGTCGCGCCACCGGCGGGTTCTTGCATCGCGCGGTTGACGAAAAGGCGGGAGCAATATGGGCATTCGACCTTACCGTCGCGCCCGAGATTGAGAAAGACCCTGGGGTGGCCGAGCGCCCCACCGCCGCCATTGCAGGCAGCAACCGTCTCATTGATGTAGATGGTTTCGAAAGGGCCCATATGCGACCGGGAAATGATGTGGGTGCTGGCCCGCGCGGCTGACCGTCTAACGAGCATGATGATACGCTTTGCCGCTCCACAATCAACGATCCCCTCCAGGAAGCAGATTCGCGCTTGCGGCATCGGCGAGAACGCTTGAGCGGCCGGCGACGGGTAGTTTCCAGCCTTTGCGGAGGTTGGGTGACTGCCGCGGTGCTGTTGTCGGCAGGCTGCGCGCCGACAACAGATGAGGACGCCCGGCTCGCTGGCATCGGCACGGCGCGGGCGGCGCCCGAGCCGCATCCGATACCGCACTTCACCGGAACGAGCTTTATCGCCGCCGACGGTCAGGCGCTGCCGCTGCGCAAATGGCTGCCGGGCAACGCCGTCAAGGCGGTGATCCTCGCGCTGCACGGGTTCAACGATTACAGCAACGCGTTCGAGGGTCCGGGCGAAGCTTGGGCGAAGCGCGGCATCGCCACTTACGCCTATGATCAGCGCGGCTTTGGCGTCGCGCCCGAGCGAGGGTTTTGGCCGGGCCGGGCGGCGCTCGCCGCCGATGCCGCAACGGCCTCTCAAATCCTGCGCCGTCTCTACCCGGGGGTGCCGCTCTACCTCCTCGGGGACAGCATGGGCGGTGCGGTGGCGGTCGTGGCAATGACGCGGGAGAGCGGCACACCTGTTCCCGATGTCGACGGCGTCATCCTGACTGCGCCGGCGGTGTGGGGCCGCGCGACGATGGATCTTTTGCCCCGGCTGGCCCTGTGGACCGGGGTTCGCCTGATGCCGGGGCTCACCGTCACCGGCCGTGGCCTCGAGATAAAGCCGTCTGACAATATCGCGATGCTGCGCGCCTTGTCGCGCGACCCTCTGGTCATCAAGGAAACCCGGGTCGACACGATCTACGGCCTGGTGGATCTGATGGATGCCGCGCTCGATTCGGCACCGGTGCTGGATGTCCCGCTGCTGGTGATGTACGGCGCAAAGGACGAAATCGTGCCGAAAACGGCGATCCGGCATTTTGTCGGCAGCCTGCCGCCGGAGTGCCGCCACCGCGCGAAGCTCGCCTGGTACGAAGACGGTTACCATATGCTGTTGCGCGATCTCGAAGGGCCGATCGTGGCCGACGATGTCGCGAGCTGGGTACTAACTCCGGCCGCGCCGCTGCCCTCGGGCGCCGATCGCACGGCGGCGGAAGCTTTCTCGCGCCGCGGCAGCCAACTCTCGCTCAACGCACGCTGACAAGATGCACCCGGTCATCGTCCTGCAATTGCTGATCTTGCTGATGCTGGCCAACGGCACGCCGGTGATCGCCAAGAAGGTGCTCGGCGGCTATTATTCCTATCCCCTCGATGGCAATCTCACATTTGCCGACCGGCAACCGGTATTCGGCCGCTCGAAAACGATACGCGGCATTGTGCTGGCTGTCCTGGTAACGACGGCGAGCGCACCTATCATCGGCCTCGGTTGGAAAACCGGTCTTCTGGTCGGCAGCTTCGCCATGGCCGGCGACCTCTTTTCGAGTTTCTGCAAACGCCGCCTCGGTCTGCCATCGAGCAGCCGGGCGAGCGGTCTCGACCAAATTCCGGAGTCGCTTCTGCCGTTGCTCGCGTGCCGCGGCCTGTTGGCATTGACGCCCGCCGACATTGTGGTTTGCGTCGTGATGTTCGTTATAGGGGAGGTCGTGCTGTCGCGCCTGCTTTATGCGTTCCGCCTGCGTGATCGACCTTATTGAGGCGGGCGACGATCGCGCAGCAGACGATGCAACGTGATTTCCGGGGGGCAGTTGAGCCGCACCGGGAGGATGCAGGAGCCGACTCCCACCGAGGTGTATCCGATCATGTCGCGATGGGTCCAGGCCCCGGACCCCATCCGCCTCGGCAGAACCGAATCGAGGATGATCGGAATGGCGCCGGGCAGACAGATCTGGCCGCCGTGGGTATGCCCGCTCAGCAGCAGCTTGAACCCCGCATGCGCGGCCTGCCGATAGATCTCCGGGGTATGAGACAGCAGGATCGAAAATTCCGCAGGAGGGACGGCCGAGGCCGCCTTTTCGATATTGTCCACCCGGTAGTAATGCGCATCGTCGATGCCAACGAGGTGGATGCGCTCCCCGCCCCGCTCGATTGCCTCCGACTCGTTGAGCAGCATCCGAATCCCGATCTCCTCCAAGTCCGGTACCATGCGGATCGTGTCATGGTTGCCCAATACGCCGTAGACCGGACCCTGGAGGTGCGCCCGCACTCGCGCCAGGCCCTCTATTGCTGCTTGATACGGACCGTAGGTCTTCCCGCGATAATCGCCGGTCAGGACGCACAAATCGTAGGAAACTGTCGGAAGCAGCTCGATCAGCCGGCGCATCGCCCCGCTGTTCATGTCGGCATGCAAATCGCTGAGATGGAGGATCGTAAACCCGTCGAACGAGGCCGGCAGTTCGCGCGAGCGGAAGTCATGGCGTCGAATTTTAATGTCTTCGGCGTTCTTGCGGGCGCGCCAGTAAAGCCCGGTCGCCATCAAGGCCGTCCGAATGACCGAAGCACTGAGATACCAGTTCTCCGGGTGAAAGAAATTGATGCCCTGACCGAATACCCGGCCCTCGTGCTCGTCCTCAATGCCGAGCCGCTGGCGCGCGTGCAGCCGCCCGAGCCGCTGCTCCAATTTCTCTAGAACGCCGCGGTCAATCGAAAGGTCGAGGCGATGCCTCGGCTTTTCGGCTAGCTGAAGATCCATTTATCCCCCTGGACGCGTCTGCCGCGCGCCCCTCGGGCTCGGTCCAGCGCCGACTAGCCGCGAAAATTGCGGCGAATGCATGGCGAGGCCTGTGATCTGCCAATGACAATAATAACCTGCATCTCCATCGCTGGTTGCTTCTAAAGCAAATTTTTTTCTAAAGTATGAAACGACTGCTCAGCTCGTTACTCGGCGGGCTGGCCAAGAGTTGCCAAGGACCTTGCACTCGCCGCGTAGCGGCTGTATCTCACCAGGCCCAGCTCGCACCAGACCATGCACCCGTAGCTCAGCTGGATAGAGCGCTGCCCTCCGAAGGCAGAGGTCGTGAGTTCGAATCTCGCCGGGTGCGCCATTCTTTCGGAATTATGTAGCTGTCTCACCAAGCCTAAGTCCCGCACCCCCTGTTCCCCCTGTTTTATCAGGTCGAGATCAGGCATCGCCCACTCCTACAATGACAATCCCGGACCGGCTCGGATTGCCGATGTCCGTATAGATATCGTGCCATTATGGTTATTGTTTGGTTGTCAGTGCCGTGTGCGAGCGGGCGGTAAAGCCCAAGGCGTCCGCCCGGTCTGTCCCAAAATTAGCGGCGGCAGCCTCTCGTTTCCCACCGATCCTTTGCTCTCGCCGCGGCAGTCGTCTGCCATTGCATGTTGAAAACCGCGTCGGGACCACCACAGCGTTCTCCCGAAGCAACAACAAAGCGTCCTGCTCCCACCAAAGAAACCCGCCCGCAAAAGACGCCTGGTTGACGCTAGCCGAGGTACTGTGTCGACGGGATTTGATTTAAATTCACTGGAGCTGGAGTTCTTGCAACCACTGCTTCCGAGAACGCGAGAGCCAGGGAGGGTTAAATGAGTTTCGAAACGATTAGCCTGCTGCTCAACTGGATGGAGATGGGAGTGCTGCTGGCAATCCTGTTCCGGCTTAGTTACACTTTTGAGCTGATCGCCAATACGCAGCGCGAGCTGAGACGAGCGGTCCATCATTTGGGCGAGCGTCGCTCCGCTCAACTGGGTATCAACAGCAGTTTCGATCGGCCGGTGTTCGCTCGGCGGGCGCGTGACCCTAGCGAGCGCACGATAGATATCGACGATCTGGCCCGCGAAGCGCCTGAAATAGGTGAGCTTAGGGCTACGTAGCCACCCGCGCTTGCTGGGGCCCGCAACGGAGTTGCGAGCTGAAAAGGGCGGTTGACGCTCCCGGATATCGGCTCGACACGGAAGCTAAGCCACGCGCGGCGTGACGATCGACCTTGCGCGAGGGAAGTGCTTGCCCGAAGCCCGAAATACTGGACGCCGGCGGCTACATGGCGGATGGTTTGAGTTTCAATTCCGTCATCGGGGGCCACTGTCATGCTGCAATCTGCATCAGCCCGGGTGGTGCTTTACGCCAGTGTCGGGCCCGAGCTCACTCAATATGACGTCGACGTCGAGGCCGCCGCGCTGGTCAAGCGCGGCACCGTTACCTTGCCGGCCAATGTGCATTATGCCTGGCCGCATAAGTCGGGCCGGCATCTGTATGTGGCATCGAGCGACAGCGCGCCGGGTATGGGAGCCGCGGGCGACAAGCACCACGTGACGGCGTTCCGCGTCAACGAGGCTTCGGGTGTGCTGACGCCGCACGGCCAATCGATACCGCTGCCGACCCGCCCGATCCATATGACGACCGACGTTCCTTCCGAGCACCTGCTGGTCGCTTTCAGCAATCCGAGTGCGATCAGGGTCTACCGCGTCAATCCCGATGCAAGCCCGGGTGTGGAAGTGCGTCAGCCGGGCCCGATCGACGCCGGCATCTATGGGCACCAAGTGCGGGTCAGCCCCGATAATCGGCTGGCGATCCTCGTTGCGCGCGGTCATGACGCCGCCGCAGGCAAACCCGAAGAGCCGGGGGCGCTCAAGGTTTTCCAATACCGCGACGGGTTGCTGACGGACGAGGTTTCGGTGGCGCCAAACGGCGGCTACGGCTTCGGACCGCGCCATCTCGACTTCCACCCGACCAAGCCCTGGGTCTACGTTTCGCTCGAGCGCCAGAACAAGCTCGACGTGTTCGGGATCATCAATGGCAGGCTTTCCGCGGCCCCCGTGTTCCGTAAGGAGACGCTGGCCGAGCCTGGCAACATCCGTGGCCGCCAGGCCGCCGGCACCGTTCACGTCCACCCGAACGGCCGCTTTGTCTATGCCGCCAACCGCGCGTCCTCGACAGTCCAGGTCGACGGCAAAGCCGTCTTCGCCGGCGGCGAGAATACGTTCGCCGTGTATGAGATCGACATGAGGACCGGAGAACCGGTTCCGATCCAGCACGTCGACACGCGCGGCATTCACTGCCGCACCTTTCACATCGACCCGAGCGGCCGCATGCTGGTCGCGGCGCACATCATGGCGCTGCCGGTCAGAGAGGGCGCGGCGATCCGCACCGTGCCGGCTAGCCTGGCGGTGTTCCGGATCGACGACGGCGACAAGCTCGATTTCGTACGCAAATACGATGTCGATGTCGGCAACAGAACCATGTTCTGGATGGGAATGGTCCCGCTCTCAAAGTGAGCACTGCGGCCGGCACAGCGTCACCCGTCGCGGGGCGCGGTTCGCCCTTCGAGGTGCTGCGTGTTTTTCTGCGTCTGGGGTTGACCTCGTTCGGCGGGCCGGTTGCGCATCTCGGCTATTTCCGTGTCGAGTTTGTCGAGCGGCGGTGCTGGCTCGACGAGGCGGCCTACGCCGACATCGTCGCGCTTTGCCAATTCCTGCCGGGACCGGCGAGCAGCCAGACCGGCATCAGCATCGGCATCCTGCGGGCGGGGCTGCCCGGAGGGTTTTTTGCTTGGCTCGGTTTCACCGCGCCCTCTGCCTTGGCGATGATCCTGTTTGGCTACGGTGTGGCGGCGTTCGGCAATATGGCCAATTCGGCCTGGCTGCACGGCCTCAAGATCGTCGCCGTGGCGGTTGTCGCGCAGGCCGTTTGGGGAATGGCGAAAAATTTGTGTCCCGACCGCGAACGCGCCACGATCGCGATCGGTGCAGCCATGGTCGCGCTCGCAATCCCCTCCGCTCCTGGTCAAATCAGCGCGATCGCTGCCGGCGGGCTGATCGGCTGGGGGCTGTTGCGCGCCGGACCCCATCCTCAGCCCCAAAACTCGCTCGCGGTTCACCTGCCGCGTGCCTGGTCGATGATCGCTCTCGTCGGCTTCTTCGCATTGCTCGTCGGGCTCCCGTTGCTCGCCGCAGCGGTTCCGTCGCACACCCTCGCCCTCTTCAATTCGTTCTACCGCTCGGGCGCTTTGGTGTTCGGCGGCGGCCATGTGGTGCTGCCACTGCTGCAAGCGTCGGTGGTGCCGCCGGCATGGGTGACGAATGACGCCTTTCTCGCCGGTTATGGCGCGGCGCAAGCGGTGCCGGGACCCCTGTTCACCTTCGCCGCCTATCTTGGCACGGTGATGGGTCCGAGCCCCAATGGCTGGCTCGGCGGTCTGATCTGTGTCGTGGCGATATTTCTGCCGTCATTTCTGTTGCTTATCGGCGCACTGCCGTTCTGGGACATGCTGCGCCGCCGGCCGGGCGTGCAATCGGCATTGCGCGGCGTCAACGCCGCGGTCGTAGGCCTTTTGCTGGCCGCGCTTTACCAGCCGGTGTGGATCAGCGCCATATTCGGACCGGCGGACTTTGCGATCGGCATTGTTGGTTTCCTGCTGCTGGGGTTCTGGGCGGTGCCGCCCTGGCTGGTCGTGATCTTTGGGGCAGCCGCCGCCACGATCGTCGCCGGCATCCCGATGTTGAATGGCTAAGCCATTTCTTTGCCTGTGTTTTCTGTTGCTGGGCCTGACGGCCGCGCAGGCAGCGGAGAGCGTGTTTATCGAGGAGCTGACCTGGACCGAATTGCGCGACCAGATCCGCGCCGGCAAGACGACCGTCATCGTCCCGATCGGGGGCACGGAGCAGAACGGCTCGCATATGGCTTTGGGCAAGCATAATTTCCGGGTGCGATATCTGTCCGGAAAGATCGCCCGGGCGCTCGGCAATGCGCTGGTCGCGCCGGTGATCGCCTATGTGCCGGAGGGCGCCCTCGCACCGCCGACCGGGCATATGAGGTTTCCCGGAACGATCACCGTGCCTGAAGACGCCTTCGACAAGATCCTCGAATACGCGGCGCGCAGCTTTAAGCTCTCCGGATTCCACGACATCGTCTTTCTAGGCGATCACGGCTCGTACCAAAAGGACGAGAAAATGGTCGCGGACCGGCTGAACAAGGAATGGGCTGCCCAATCGGTCCGCGTCCATGGCGTCGAGGAATATTACCGGGCGAGCGAGACCGAATTCGGCCGGCTGTTGACGAGCAAGGGTTACCGCGAAGAGGAAGTCGGGTCCCATGCCGGCCTTGCCGATACCTCGCTGACGCTCGCCGTGGACCCTAGCCTGGTGCGCATCGATCGCCTGAAGCCAGGCGACGGCGCCAACGGCGATCCCCGCCGGTCGAGCGCCGAACTCGGTCAGCTCGGCGTTGATCTGATCGTGACGCGGACGGTGGACGCGATTAGAAACGCCACCAGCCATCCTTAACCCTTTCATCGGGAGATCTTTGTGCGTCGGTGCCTTCGTCGTTGGGTCTGCGTGGCCCTGTGGGTCAGCCCGGTGGTCGCGCTGTGCGGTTGGATCGGCAGCTCGGCCTTGCCGTCTCGTGCGGCGGAAGAGCGAGACGGATCCCTGTGTTCGGCGGGCTCGGCCGCAGTGCGCGCGGCTCAGCCCGCATCAGCGCTCTTGCGCAAAGTTCGCACCAATCCCGGCGAACCGGTGCAAACCGTGCCCGGAATGCCGCCGGTTCTCGATGCAGGCAATCTCTACGCCGGCACCGCGCCCGATCATTTGAGCCCGGCGGTCGGCGGGGCGCTGTCCCGCATTTACGTGCCGAATCGGCGCTCGAACAGCGTCTATGTCATCGACCCGGCGACGCTTGCCATCGTCGACCGCTTTCCGGTCGGCGCCAGTCCGCAGCATGTCGTCCCGTCCTGGGATCTGAAAACCTTGTGGGTCGCCAATAACGGCGCGCGCCGCAGCAGCGGCAGCTTGACGCCGATCGACCCCAAGACCGGCAAGCCCGGCAACGCCATTCCCGTTGACGACCCGTACAACCTTTACTTTACGCCGGACGGGCATGCCGCGATCGTCGTTGCCGAGCGGCACAAGCGCCTCGACTTCCGCGATCCGCAGACGATGGCGCTCGAGCAATCGATCGAAGCCCCGAACTGCTCCGGCATCAATCACGCCGACTTCTCGATCGACGGGCGGTACGCGATCTTTACTTGCGAGTTCCGCGGCGGCGGGCTGGTCAAGATCGATCTCGTCAACCGCAAGGTGCTGGGCTATTTACGCTTTCCTAGGCGGGGGATGCCTCAGGACATCCGCATCTCGCCCGACGGCGCACGCTTCTACGTGGCCGATATGCACGCGGACGGCGTCTACGTCGTCGATGGCGACAGCTTCACGCAGACCGACTTCATCCCGACCGGCGTCGGCACGCACGGGCTCTACCCCAGCCGCGACGGCAAGGAGCTCTATGTCGCCAATCGCGGCTCGCACTCGACGCGCGGCGCGCCGCACGGCAAGGGCAGCATTGTGGTTCTCAATTTCGCAACCGGCAAGGTCGAGCACATCTGGCCGATCCCGGGCGGCGGCAGCCCCGACATGGGCAATGTCAGCGTCGATGGAAAACAGCTCTGGCTGTCCGGGCGGTTCGACAACGTCGTCTACGACATCAACACGGCGGACGGGTCGGTAAAGAGCGTTCCGGTGGGCAAGGAGCCGCACGGACTGACGGTATGGCCGCAGCCCGGCCGCTACTCGCTCGGCCACACCGGAAACATGCGATAA
Source organism: uncultured Alphaproteobacteria bacterium (assembly GCA_963812675.1). Taxonomy (GTDB): domain Bacteria; phylum Pseudomonadota; class Alphaproteobacteria; order ATCC43930; family CGMCC-115725; genus AP-15. The sequence continues at coordinate 105,535 of CAWEWR010000022.1, forward strand.
GTTCGTCCCGTCATGGATGGACGGCCCCGGTCAGGCCACCGACCCCGCACGCCTCGATCCCGACCAGCGCCGGCAAAGGATACGGGTCGTCCGTGCTCTCCGGAGAGCACGGAAAAGGCGCGCAGGAAGAAGTCGGGTGCGCCGAAATTGCCGGATTTGAGCGCCAATGCCAGCGCCGGCTCGCCGAGGCTCCCGGGGAGGGTCATCGTCCAGGGCACGCCGGGGTCGATCTGTCGGCCGATCCGCAACCCGGTGACGCCGAGTGCATGGACGATCGCCCCGGCGGTCTCGCCGCCGGCTACGACAAACCGGCGCGCCCCCTTTGCGGCAAGGCCGCGGGCCACTGCCGCGAGCGTCTCCTCGACCAATGCGCCGGCGCGCTCGCGGCCGACCGCCTCCTGGATCGCGGCGACCTCCTCGGGTGGCGCCGTCGCGCTGATCAGGACCGGCCGATCGCCGAGCCGCGGCGTCGCCCAGGCGATGGCCTCCTCGGCAATCTTGCGCCCTCCAGCCGCCGCTATCGGGTCGATCGTGAAGAGCGGAGCGCGCTCGCGCATATAGGCGACCTGGGCGCGCGTCGCTTCCGAGCACGACCCGGACAGCACCACAGCGGCGCCTGCGATAGGCGGCAGCGCATCGGCGGCGGCGCTATCGCCGATCAGGCCTAGGCGACGGAAATTCTCGGGCAGCCCCAACGCGATGCCCGATCCGCCGGTGATCAGCGGGAAGTCAGCCGCGGCCTCGCCAATAGCTTCGAGATCATGGTCGTCGATCGCATCGACGATCGCGTGCCGAAAACCGGCCTGGCGCAGTGACGCAAAGGCGTCGCGGATGGCCGCCGCAGCTTGCGACACATCGTATTGCGGTACGAGTCCAACTTTGCCGCGGCACTGACGCTGCAGGACGCGCACCAGGCTCGGGTCGCGCATCGGCGTCAACGGGTGGTCGCGCATGCTCGATTCCGACAACAGAACGTCGCCGACGAACAGATAGCCGAGGTAGATTGTCCGCCCGTTTTCGGGAAAAGCCGGACAGAACAGGGTGAAGTCGGTGTCTAGCGCCTCCATCAGCGCCTCGGCCACGGGTCCGATATTGCCGGCATCGGTCGAGTCAAAGGTCGAGCAGTATTTGAACAGGACCTGCCGCGCTCCCGCCCGCCGCAACCAATCGAGCGCCGCGAGACTCTTCTCGATCGCCTCGGCGGCAGCGATCGTCCGGCTCTTCAGCGCGACGACGACCGCCTCGGCGTCGGCGACTTCCGTGCCCGGCGACGGCACGTCGATCAGTTGCACCGTGCGCATTCCGCGCCGCACCAAGGTGTTGCACAGATCGGTGGCGCCGGTGAAATCGTCGGCGATCGCTCCCAGCAATACGGTCATGGCGCGCTCCCGCAGGGTCTTGTGTTACAGTAGCCTCCTGCCGTTCCGCCCGCAAATAAGGACCCTGCCGTGCCGAAATTCGCCGCCAATCTCAGCTTCATCTTTCAGGAAGTCGGGTTTCTCGACCGTTTCGCCGCCGCTGCCGCCTGCGGCTTTAAGGGGGTCGAGTATCTTTCGCCCTATGAGCATCCGCCGGAGGTCATCGCCGAGCAGCTGAACCGGCACGGGCTCGTGCAGGCGCTGTTCAACATGCCGCCTGGCGACTGGGCGGCGGGCGAGCGCGGCACTGCTGCCTTGGCCGGGCGCGAGCAGGAATTCCGTGACGGGATCGAACAGGCGCTCGGCTACGCCAAGGCAACGAACTGCAAGCTTCTGCACGCGATGGCGGGGGTATTGCCGGCCGGAAGCGATCGCGCCGCCGCGGAACGCGTCTATGTCGCGAATTTGCGGCATGCGGCCGAGCGGCTGGCGCGCGAAGGCATCACCGTCATCATCGAGCCGATCAACAACCGCGACATCCCGGGCTATTTCCTCAACACGACGACCCAGGCGATGTCGGTTATCGAGCGGGTCGGGCACTCCAACCTCAAGCTGCAGCTCGACCTCTACCATGTGCAGATCATGGAGGGTGATCTCGCGCACCGCATCCGCACACTCGCCGGCCACTATCCGCATGTGCAGATCGCCGGCAATCCCGGCCGGCACGAGCCCGATGTCGGCGAGATCAACTACCCGTTCCTGTTCGATTTGTTCGACGAGCTCGGCTATTCGGGCTGGATCGGCTGCGAGTATCGCCCCAAGGGCGAGACGCGCGCGGGCCTCGGCTGGGCAAAACGCTACGGTATCCAGGGCTGAACGATGCGCGTCGTCATAACGGGCGGTTGCGGATTTCTCGGCCAGCGGGTCGCGTTGCAGCTGCTCGCGCGGCGTGATGTGGACGAGCTCGTTCTGTTCGACAATGCGCCCTCGACCCCGCCATTGCCGGACGACAAAAGGCTGAAGGTCGTGACCGGCGATATCGCCGACGGTGAGGCGGTGCGCCGGGTAATCTCGGCCGGCGCGGCTTCGGTGTTTCACCTCGCCGCGGTGGTCAGCGGCCAAGCCGAAGCCGATACCGACCTCGGTTATCGCGTCAACCTCGACGGGACGCGCGCCGTGCTCGACGCCTGCCGCGCTCTCGGCACCTGCCCGCGCGTGGTGTTCGCCAGCTCGCTCGCAGTCTATGGCGGTGCGCTGCCGCCGGCGGTGGGCGATGAGACGCCTCTAACGCCGCAGACCTCATACGGGACGCAGAAGGCAATCGGCGAATTGCTGGTCAACGACTACAGCCGCAAGGGATTTGTCGACGGCCGCGCGGTCCGGTTACCAACTGTCGTCGTGCGGCCGGGCCGGCCCAACCGCGCCGCCTCGACCTTTGCCTCCTCGATGATCCGAGAGCCGCTCGCCGGTCGCGAAGCGGTCTGTCCCGTGTCGCCCGAAACGGTCATGGCACTGGCATCACCGCGGCGTATCGTGGCTGGCCTGGTGCACGCCCACGATCTACCCGCCGGTGCGTTCGGCGCGAGCCGGTCGTTGCAACTCCCCGGCTTCTCGGTGGCGGTTGGCGAGATGGCCGCCGCGGTCCGCCGTACCGGCGGTGAGACGGCCTATGCGCGCATCCGCTGGCAGCCCGACCCGCAGATCCAGCGGATCATCTCCGGCTGGCCGCAAAAGCTCCTTGCATCGCGCGCTGAAGCACTCGGTTTTTCCGCCGACACTGGCATCGACGAGGCGGTCCAGGCCTTTATCGAGGACGACCTTGAGATGCAGAAGCAGCTCGGTTAGCGGATCTGAACCAACCGGCAATCCGGGGCAGGTATTGGAGCCAAAAGCGCCACGGGTGAACCGAGGCCGGCTCGAGTTCGACGCCGACCTGAGTGATCGTGTCCCCTTGCATGTCACGCACGATTAGTTCCACCGCGCCGAAGCGCGTCCGGTCGCCGACCGCGGGGGTCCCGCCGAACCTGTCGGCCAAAAACTCTGCGAGGGTCACGGCGCCGTCGGAGGCCGCTGCCGGATCATAGAGGTGCGCGATCGCGGCGAGTGCGGTAGATCCCTCGAACGCAAACTCGCCGAGCAGCCCCCGCTCCTCCGCCCTGCTGCGCCCGGGGCGTGGTCCGAACAGGCGATCGAGCAGGGCAAGATCCTCCGGGCGTGCCAGCGCGAGCACGTAGTCGCCGGGAGCAAGCGGCGGGGCAGACGCAGCGCTGCGAGCGATCTCATCCCGAATCACGACTAGAACACTCGCTGTGGGCGGGAGCGGCAACGCCTCCACGGCTTTGGCGGCGGCCCGGCAGCCCGCCTCCACCCGATAGCCTGCCACTGTGTTCTCGTCCCCGAGCCGGCCCGGGAGATCGATGTCCAGACGGGCGGCCTGCTGGATCGGCGGCACGTCCAGATCGAACATCCGCGCGGCCGCCGCGACCGTCCAACCTTGGAGCATCAGCGATATCAGAACCACAATGAACGCAACGCCGAAGAACATTGCCGCGTCCGGCAGCCCGGCGAGAACCGGAATTATCGCGAGGAAGATCGGGACAGCCCCGCGCAGACCCACCCACGAGATGAAGGCTATCTCTGGGCCGGTGTAGCGAAAGAGCAGCAAGCATAGCGCCACCGCCACTGGCCGCGCGGCCAGGATGAGCACCGCAGCAACGACAAGCGAAGGTCCGAGTATCGGAACCAGGGCGCTCGGCTTGACGAGCAGGCCCAGCATGAGGAAGAGGACGATCTGGCTGAGCCAGGCAAAGGCGTCAAACGCTTGATTGATGACCTGACTGGCGCGATGACGGTGACTGCCCAATATGAGACCCGCCAGATAGGCGGCTAGAAACCCGCTTGCACCAGCTGATTGGGCGGCACCGAAGAGGGCGGTAACCCCTGCAAGCGCGAGAATGGCATACAACCCTGACGTCGCTTGCAGACGATTGACGAGAGCGAGCAGCAGATAGCCGCCGCCGATGCCGAAGGCGGTTCCCCCTACAATCTCTCGGGCCAATAGCACCACAATGTGGGATGCGGCCAAAGGCGCCGGGGCGACGAGCAGATCGACCAGGAGCAGCGTGAGCAAAATCGAGATCGGGTCATTGATACCGGACTCGATCTCGAGGATGGCAGCGACACGCGCCCGCAACTCGATACGGCGCAAATGGAGCAGCGCGGAGACGGCCGCCGCGTCAGTCGGCGCCACAATCGCGCCGATCAGCAACCCCCGCACCCAGGAGGTGGAAAATAGCAGTACCGCCGCCGCCCCGACGATTGCGGCCGTGACGATTACGCCGATCGTGGCAAGAGCGAGAGACGGCCACAGCGCCCGCCGGACATCCTTCGGATCGGTGCGTAACCCGCCATCGAAGAGAATAATGGCGAGCGCGATGCTGCCGATCAGATAGGCGGCGTGAAAGTCGTGAAAGAGGATGCCGCCCGGCCCCTCTTCCCCCGCGAGGATGCCCAGTCCTAGAAAAACCAGCAGTAAGGGAGCCCCGAAACGCGCCGAGAACACGCCGGCGAAAATGCTCAGCAGCACCAATGCGCTGCCGAGCAGGATCAGGTGATGGCTGGCTTCCACCGCTTGACCGGTGAGCGGAGTTGGGTGGTACCGCTGGTCCGCACTCCGGTCTGCTTGCCGGGGGCCATCGGCTTTCTCCTCACGTCTCTAGCTGGCTTTGGCTAAACTCTCCGCGTGCGGTATTGCGATGGCGTCACTCAGATCTCGACTTCGAGGCCCATCTCGACGACCTGTCCCGTAGGCACGCCGAAATAGGCGGCAGGCAGATTGGCATTGAGGTGCATCGCGGCAAAGAGCCGCTCTCGCCATACGGCCATCCCAGGCACCTTGCCGATCGGGATGACCATGACCCTTCGCGAATAAAAGGTGATCCGCTCCGGGTCGATGCCGCGCAGATCGGGGTAGCGGCAAGCAAGCTTTAGCCCCTCCATCACGTTGGGGTGTTCCATAAACCCGAAATGCAGGGTGACCCGCATAATGCCGGCACCGACCGGCGCGAGCTTTACGCGCTGGTCCGGCTCGACGCGCGGCGCATCGCTGCTGACCGCCGAGACCAGCAATACACACTCGTGCAGAACGCGATTGTGCTTCAGGTGATGCGTCAAGGCGAGCGGTATGCCCGAGCTTCCCGCAGTGAAGATCGCGGCGGCTCCGGGCAGGCGGAGGGGCGGGTTCTCGAGCACCCAGTCGACAAACTCGTCCTCGCGCTGCCGCATTCCCGTTCGTTGGCGTTCGAGCATCTGGTATCCCGTGCGCCAGGTCAGCATCAGGAACGCGACGACGCACGCCAACAGAAGCGGGAACCAGCCGCCCGCGAGCAGCTTTGTCGCGTTGGCGGCTACGAAGATAAGTTCCACGACAAGCAGCGATCCGTTAACGGCCGCAACGGCGAGCGGGTTGTAGCCCCATTGCAGGGCGACCAGGGCTGCCAGGACCGTGGTGATCGCCATCAGCATCGAGACGGCGATGCCGTAGGCGCCCCCGAGCGCGTCGGAGGAGGCGAACGTGATGACCGCCCCGAGCGTGCCGGCGGCGAGCAGCCAATTGACCATCGGCATGTAGATCTGCCCCTTTTCGTGGCTCGCCGTATGGAGCACCCGCATGCGCGGCAGAAAGCCGAGCTGGATCGCCTGCTGGGTCAACGAGTACGCGCCGGAGATGATCGCTTGCGAAGCGATGATGGTGGCCACCGTCGCGAACCCCACCATCGGATAATGGAGCCATCCTGGCGCGAGCAGATAGAATGGATTTTCGATGGCGCCGGGGTCGGCCAGGAGCAGTGCTCCCTGGCCGAAATAATTCAAGACCAGAGCGGGCAAGACGACCGCGAACCAGCCGAGGCGAACCGGCAAGCGGCCGAAATGCCCCATATCCGCATACATTGCCTCGGCGCCGGTGACCGTGAGAAAGGCGGCGCCGAGCACGGCAAAACCGATGCCCGGTCCCGCATGGAGCAAGTAGATCAGGGCATGATGCGGGCTCAGTGCGCCCAGGATCTCCGGTGCGGCAATGATCCCGCGCAGGCCGAGCACGCCGATCGCGAGAAACCAGATCAGCATTACCGGCCCGAAGATGTTGCCGATAAACGCCGTTCCCTTGCGTTGCACCAGGAACAGGCCAACCAGGATCGCGATGCTGATCGGGACGACGACAGGGGCGAGTTGGGGGGCGTCGAGCTTGAGGCCCTCCACGGCGCTGAGCACTGAGATGGCTGGTGTGATGACGCCGTCGCCATAGAGCAGCGCGGCTCCGACCAACCCGACGATCAGAAGCGAAGCACGCCAGCTCCCGGCCGGCGCACGCCGGACATCGAGAAGCGCCAACAGCGCGATGATGCCGCCCTCGCCGCGGTTGTCGGCGCGCATGATGAGGATCGCGTATTTGAACGAGACGATCACGATCAGCGACCACAGGATTACCGACGCGATCCCGATGATGGTTTCGGGCGTGATCGCTCCGGAGGCATCTGCGGCCTGCTTGAACCCATAGAGGGGGCTGGTGCCGATGTCGCCGTAGACGATGCCGAGAGCCGCGAGGGTCGCGCCCGCGGGCACTTGCCGGGCTTCAATCCGGGGCAGCGCCGCCGCTTGAAGGGTTCTGGCCATTGCTGCGTCCTCCCCTACCTCCGCAAGTTTGAGCCGAAACTCCCGCAAAGGAAACAGATGCTTGCCGGATCTCGCGATCACTCCTGCGGTCGCTTTGTAACCGTTCTCGTGCGATGATCGGCGGTGTAGGGAACAGGGCCGACGGCGGCCGGGAGGCGAGGATCGACGCGGTCTCATTTTTGCAGAACGTGGTGGCGCATTTCGAGCAGCTGGAAAGGCATCTGCTCGATGAAATTCTCGTATTTGCCAATCTGATCCAAATTCCCGCCGTCATCCTGACGGGCGGCGTCGCTTGGCTCGTCTGCCGGCCGATACGCCGCTGGGCCAAGCTCTGGGTGGAGCGGGTTCCGGAGCACCACCATCTCGACTGGGTCGTGTCTCACCGGTCGTGGGTGACCGATAGGCTGGTCCCGCTGATCACGCCCGTGGCTTGGGCCATCGGGCTATGGATCGCTGTCGCGGTCGCCGAGCGCGCCGGCTGGCCGCACGCGGTCACCCAGACCGCCGTCAATTTGCTGCTTGCATGGCTGGTGATCCGGCTCGCGGCTGCTGTCGTTCCCTATGCCGCGCTGGCGCGGCTGATCGCGGTGCTCGCCTGGGTGGTGGCCGCGCTCAATATCGTGCATCTGCTCGGGCCGACGCTCGATTTGCTCGACAGCGTCGCGGTCGTCGTGGGCGGGCTCAGAGTCTCGATCCTGACGGTCGTCAAGGGCGTGCTCTCGCTCGCCATGCTGCTGTGGACCGCCACCGTCGCTTCCAACCTGTTCGAACGGCGCATCACCCGCGTTTCCGAAATCACCCCCCGCGCACGGGTGCTCCTCGGCAAGCTGCTTAAGGCGACCCTGGTCACTCTGGCCGTGGTGCTCTCGCTGACCAGCATCGGTATCGATCTGACGACCTTCGCGCTGTTCACCGGAGCGCTCGGGGTCGGTGTCGGTCTAGGCTTGCAGCGGACCGTCTCGAACCTGTTCAGCGGGATCGTTCTGCTATTGGACAAGTCGATCAAGCCGGGCGACGTGATCGAGGTGGGCGGCACCTATGGTTGGGTCTCCTCGCTCGGTGCGCGCTATGTAGCGGTAGAGACGCGCGACGGCACGGAGTTTCTGATCCCAAACGAGGACATTATCACCCATCAGGTGGTCAATTGGTCGCACAAGAGCGACCGTGTAAGGCTGAAAGTGCCGGTGCGCGTGCCGCACGATTCCGACCTCGATCAGGCGCTCGCGCTGATGCGCGAGGCGGCGAGCTATCCGGAGCGCGTCTTGGCGCTGCCGGCGCCGAACGCCTTGATCATGGCCTTTGGCGAGAGTGCGATCGAGCTCGAACTGCGGTTCTGGATCCAGGATGCCCAGAATGGCGTTCATAATGTAAAGAGCCAAGTCCTCTACGAGATCTGGCGCTTGTTTCAGCAGCAAGGCATTCGCATTCCGTACCCGAAGCGGGATCTTTATGTACGCTCTGATGCGCCGGCCACTTTAGCCGAGGCTGCCGATCGGCGACATCGCCGATCATGAGGCGCTTGGCGGCGCTACCCTCACCCACCAAGCGCCGCGCGCTTGGTCCCCCCTCTCCCGCACTGCGGGAGAGGGCTTTTAGTTGAATGTGTGATAGCCCCTCTCCCGCACCGCGGGAGAGGGCTTTTAGTTGAATGTGTGATAGCCCCTCTCCCGCACCGCGGGAGAGGGTGGCGAGCGTAGCGAGCCGGGTGAGGGTCTTGCCGCGGTTTGGCAATTTACAGAGACGCGCCGGGCGTGGCAATTTGGCGCGATGGCGGGACGGCTCGCAGGTAAACGCGCCCTGGTGACGGCGGCCGGCCAGGGGATCGGCCGGGCGGCGGCGCTGGCTTTTGCCGCCGAAGGGGCGAGCGTGCTGGCGACCGACATCGCCGAAGACAAGCTGTCCCCGCTCGCCGATGCGCTGATCGCAACCCGCCATCTCGATGTGACCGATGAAGCCGAGATCGCGGCGCTAGCGGACGAGCTCGGCCCGCTCGACGTGCTGTTCAATTGTGCCGGCTTTGTCCACCACGGAACGATCCTCGACGTGGCTCCGGTCGAATGGGACGCTTCCTTCGTCCTCAATGTGCGCTCGATGTACCTGACGACCCGCGCGTTTCTGCCCAAGATGGTCGAGCGCGGAACCGGCGCCTCGATCATCAACATGTCGTCCACGGTGTCGTCGATCAAAGGCGCGCCGAACCGCTGCGTCTATGCCGCGACCAAGGCCGCAGTAATCGGGCTGACCAAATCGGTGGCCGCCGATTTCATCGTGTCGGGCATCCGCTGCAATGCGATCTGCCCGGGGACGATCGCGACCCCGTCGCTCGAAGACCGCATCGCGGCTCAGGGGACCCGGATGGTCGGCGGCAGCGACGCCGCCCGGCGCGCCTTTGTCGAGCGCCAGCCCTTGGGGCGGCTCGGCACGGCCGAGGAAGTCGCGGCGCTCGCCGTCTATCTCGCTTCGGATGAATCGGCGTTCACCACCGGCGCGGTCCACGTGATCGACGGCGGATTTACGCTCTGACGCAGAGAGGAGATTTCCGATGAAGCTTCTTCGCTATGGACCCGCGGGTCAGGAAAAACCGGGGCTGCTCGACCGCGACGGCAAGATCCGCGATCTTTCCGGTGCGGTTCGCGACATCGACGGCGAAACGCTCGCCCCGGCATCGCTCGACCGGCTACGGCGGCTCGATCCGAGCACCCTGCCGCTGGTGTCCGGCACACCGCGGCTCGGCCCTTGCGTCGCGGGGGTATCAAAGCTCGTCGCGATTGGCCTCAACTACCGCGCGCATGCCGCGGAGACCGGGGCGGCGATCCCCAAGGAACCGATCTTCTTCATGAAGGCGACGACCTCGATCTGCGGTCCGAATGACGACGTGATCATCCCGAAGGGCTCGCAAAAGACCGACTGGGAGGTCGAGCTCGGCATCGTCATCGGCACCCGGGCGCGGTATGTCCCTGCCCACGATGCGCGCAAATACATCGCCGGCTACTGCATCGTGAACGATGTTTCCGAGCGCGAATTTCAGATCGAGCGCGGCGGGCAATGGACCAAGGGCAAGAGTGCCGACACCTTCGCCCCGATCGGTCCCTGGGTCGTCACCGCCGACGAGGTGCCCGATCCGGGCAAGCTCGGGCTGTGGACCGAGGTCAACGACAAGCGGGTACAGAACAGCAATACCTCCGACCTAATCTTCGGGATCGACGAGATCGTCAGCTATGTCAGTCATTTCATGACGTTGCTGCCGGGCGACATCATCCCGACCGGCACGCCCTCGGGTGTCGGCCTTGGCATGAAGCCGCCGCAATTCCTCAAACCCGGCGACCGCATGCGGCTGTCGGTCGAAGGTTTGGGTGAGCAAAACCAGCGCCTGGTGGCCGTTACCGGCTAGCCGCCGGCAGCACCTTGGCGGCCTATGGTTGGGGCGGCACGATCGAATCAAATGGGGGGCGCTAGCGCCATGTGAGTGCTAGCGCAATGCGGCGGATTTACGCTATGATTTAGTGTTTCACGTGCTCGCCCCATTCAATTCCACGTTTAGAGGACCCATGTACGACCGCCGCCCCGGCTTCTTCCGCGAAGACCTCCCCCCCGGTCGTCGTGTCGAAGCCAAAGTCAAGTGGTTCAACGCCAGCAAGGGTTTCGGGTTCGTCACCCCGTCCGACGGATCCCAGGATGCGTTCCTGCCGATGGCGATCTTGCGTCGCGCCGGCTATGAGGAGGCCCATGAAGGCGCTTCGATCATCTGCGAGGTCAGCGCCGGGGCGAAAGGCCCGCTGGTGACCACCGTCTTGAACGTCGACAACAGTACCGCGGTGACGCCGCAGAGCGGAGGCGCCGGCATCGACCGCCGTGGCCTCCGGCCTTCTCAGACCATGGAAGGCGCGGTGAAATGGTTCGAGCCCGAAAAGGGGTACGGATTCATTTCTCCCGACGGCGGCGGCAAAGATGTGTTCATCCACATCACCGCACTGCGCCGCAGCGGCGTCAGCGCCCTCGATCCCGGCCAGCGGGTCAGGGTCGAGGTGGTCGACGGCAAGAAAGGCCTCGAAGCCGAACGCATCACGCTCATCTGAGGGTGCCCGCTCCTTCAAGGTCGACGGTAGAACTGGCGGCATTCGCGTAATGACACTGCGCTGAGGTGGCTCAGGCATAGAGCCGCCATCGGCATTTGACGTAATCGAGCGCGACCGCCATGGCGCGGGCCACCGGTGCGTAACCCGCCTTCGCGAGGGCTGGCGGGGCGGTTCATTTTCCCTTCGCGACTCGGAAATTGATCCACTTTTTGTCTGTTGATTTACCGATGTTTAAAGAATCCGGTGCAATTTGCGCGCGATTACTTTTCTCACCTGAGGAGATTCCGCTTGCGTACCATTCTTTCCAATCTGATCCGCGACGAGTCCGGGGTTACCGCCATCGAATATGCCTTGATCGCCGCATTGATCGCAGTCGCCGCGATCGCTGCCTTCACCCTCGTCGGCACCCAACTCAGCAGCACCTTCAGCACCATCGCCAGCAAGCTCTAAAAAAGCGCTCGATGGCCTGCACGCGCCGTCGAGCGTCACCAAACTGCGGCCGCAGCGGAGGAGAGGCCGACCACTTCGGCCTCACGCCATCGTGGATCCGGCTTTATGGTTGTGCCGTCGTCGCGGGCTATGCCTGTTTCCTTGCGCCCGTCCGCCAGGACCCGCTGGTCAAGGTGGCGGGCCGCTGCTCGAATGCGCCAACGGGGCATGCCCGCCTGGCTCGGCCGGTCTGTGCCGGCCGGTTCGGCGCTCGCCGTCTTTCTGGCGATGTCCTGGCTATACCGGGAAGGGTACAGAGAGGTTTACGACGGTATATTGCAATCCTGGGGGATAGAGCCGTTCCAGTTTCCGTTCCTCGACATCAGCGGTTGGCTGGCGGCTTGGGAATGTGCGCGGCAGGGCATAGATGTGGTCTCGTTCGACCCCTGCGATGTGTTGTTTAGAGGATATGGCTCTTCGCCGCTGTGGCTGGCTGCCGCTGGTGTGCCATTGGGTGTGGCGAACACGACTGCCGTCGGGTGGGTCCTCGATCTTGTGTTCATCGCCTCGCTGAGCGTGCTCCCACCGCCGCAGCGCCTCGTCGAGCTGTTGCTGGTGTTGGCCGTGACCCTATCGACTATGGTGGTTTTCGCGCTGGAGCGCGCCAATGCCGACGTCGCTCTATTCCTGCTGGCGCTGGCGGCCGGCTGCCTTGCCGAGCGCAGGCCGGCGGCGCGGATGATTGGCTATGGCCTCGCTCTCCTGTCTGGATTTCTCAAATACTACCCGATCATGGTGCTCATCGTCGTTTTCCGCGAGCGCATTGCTGTCTTTGCCGCAGTCGCGCTGGCGGCGGCAGGTGCGCTCGCCGTCTTCTGGGCGGTGTACCATGTCGAGATCGTGCGAGGATCGGCAGAGATCTCGAACGGATATTACAACGCCAACTTGTTCGCTTCGAAGAACCTGCCGTTTCTGATCGGGATCCTGGTCGAAAAAGCGGCGGCGCCGTCCCGCTTTGCGGCGGCAGTAGCATGGGTGGTAACCGTCGGCCTCTATGGCGGGCTGGCCGGCGCGGCGCTGGCAATCTGCCGCCGGCTGTTACGCTTTGCCGAGTTGCGCGCCGCCATCGCCGAGCTTCCCGATGGCGAGCGGGTTCTCATGGTGATCGGCAGCGCAGTGATCGCCGGATGCTTCTTCGCCGGACAGAGCGTCGAATATCGCGGGATTTTCCTGTTGCTCGTCATGCCCGGGCTAGTGGCGCTATCGCGCTGCGCCGGCCGCGCGCTGCGCGCCCTCTGTCTTGGAAGCGCGATCGTCATCGTGCTCTTGATGTGGGGCGAATGCCTGCGGCAGGCGCTCGGCGGCGGGTTCGGGTTCTGGCTGCTGCGCGAGCTCGGCTGGTGGTGGTCGGTCAGTGTCATGTTGGCGCTGGTCGCCGATTTCCTGCGGGAATCGCCGGTCTTGCAAACCGCCTCTGCTTGGCTCGGCCGCCAGGCGGTGCAGTCGCGGTGACCGCCCGGAAGCGGACGGGTCAGCGGCGCGAGCGCGGGCCCCGCGGCATCCGCGGACTGCGATATTGCTGAAGGCGCGTGCTGCGCAAGCCCGCCAGGCCGTGCTGCTCGAAGGCGCGCTCCCAGGACCGGTACTCCTCCTCGGTCAGCTGGTAGCGCTGCAGCGCCTCTTCCAGGGTGATGCGGGCGGTGCGCACGGCGGTGACGACCGCGGCCTTGCGGCGCACGACCCAGCGCCTGGTGTTCGGCGGCGGCAGGTCGTCGCTCATCGGGAGGGGTTCCGACGGCGACCGTTCGAGGGCACTATTCACCGTGCCCTGCCAAGACTTTGGCGGCCCAGAACGAGCGGTCGCTCGCCCCGGCGTGCTGCCGGCGGGACTGGCTGCGGAGCGCGGCATAACGCTGCAGCGCCGCCCGATCGGCGGCGGCGGGAGCAGCCTGGGTTGGCAATGCACAGGCCGTCGGGCAGCGCGTGATGCCGTTGCTGCGGATAAAGGCGGCGACTGCGGCCTCATATTCTTCATGACACATGTTAACGTTCCCAAAGCAAAATCGTCGACGCGGCGGCGCCGAGCATGATTCCGACTTTGCTGAACAAGGGAAAATCTTCAACTATATTTATACTTAAACGAATAAAATTTGATAGTTAAGATGGTTGGTTAAGGTAAGTTGAAGCGATTGTGGAGTGTTTAGTGAGATTTATTTGTATTTCTTTGCGAAGACGGAGGTGAGGGGCGCGGGGATTTATCGGCGTCGGTGGGGTGCCGCGGCCGCCCAGCGCCATTGGCTGTTGCTCCCAAAGCTCGCAGCGATCGTTCACGGATCGCCGCCGGCTACTCCCGGTTTCGGTTTCCACAATGGCGTGCAAGCCGATCTCGCCCAGGTCTGAGCACGATGACGAGGCCAACCCGGATATTTCCGGATATTTAGTGAACTTCCGGGTTGGACGGGCTCACCAGAGCTGGGGATTAGTTGCGCGTTCGCCAGCCTCGATCGTCAACAACCAGCTGGCGGTGACGCACTCACGCAAGCGGCGGGGATCAGCCGCGCGTTCGTCAGAGCCCCCCCGATGCCTCCCCCGAAGATGTTGGCCACGGTCGAGTAATTCGGGTTTGCGGTCGACGGGCAGGTTCCGCTTCCGCCATCGGTGGAGAAGAACTTGGTCGGATCGTTAAAGTAGTAAGGGGCGGTCGGAATCGGCGTGTTGGCGATTTTCTGCATCGCCGAGCACGCGGTGATCGATGTGGTATCCGAGCAGGTGTTCGAGCCGTCGTCAAAGTAGATCGCGAACACCCAAGTCCCCGCAGCCGCCACGGTCTTCCCCGCGGCCGCCGCGTTTTGGGCCGCGGTGATCGCCGCATGGCACTGTTGCGTGTAATTGACGCTTTCCAATGGCCCCATCTGATCTTTACCACTACTAGGAGGGAAATTCGAACCCGCGGCGCCGTCGCTCAACAGGATGATCACGTTCTGCCCGCCTGGCTGACCGCTGGCGATGCGGGCGGTCTGTACTGCCACGAGGGCACTCTGGGCCGCGCCGATCGCATCGGCGTAGTAGGTTCCGAGCCCGCCGGGCGTTCCGAGGCAACCAGGCTTGGTCACCTTCACGATATTGGAGGAGGCGTTCAGAGTGGTCGCCGGGTCGGACGTGCCGAAATCGTACCCGAAGCCGACGATCTGGTAGAGCGGCGCAGTGATGATCGTATCCCCCTTGAGGATGTCTGCGCCGGTCGGGCTGGCGCTCATAACTGCAGTCGTCGGAAGGGTTACCGAGCTCATGGTTGTGCCGGTTCCCCACCATGGCCAGCTCCCGGTTCCGGCCGGAATGCTTGTCCCGAAAGTGATCAAGTCGAGTTTGTTGACAGTTGCGACCACGTTTTTCGACAGCGTTACGGTCGTGCCGGTTGTGCCCGAAACGGTCGTACCAGAGGAAATCGCGCTGGGATTCGTCATGTCCTGAACCGTCAGGCCCGGGGTGACTTTCGCCGTTATCACGCCGGTTGGGAACGTCAAAGTCTTCCCAGAGGTCGTGTTCGCGCTCGTCGGTGTGCCCGCGTCGGTTACCACTGCCCATGGTGACCCGGTGTTGAAGGCAGGATCGTCTCCGCTTGGCAGCGGGTCGGCGTTCGACATTGTCGTGGTCAGTGACAGCGTGCTGGTCGTCGTGGCGGCGCTGGCTGTGTTCGCGACGCCCGAGTAGTACGTCGCAGTTACAGGGGCTGTGCAGCCGATATCGACCGCGGCTTGACCGGCATTGGTGACCGGCGGGAACACGAAGAGTGCGACCTCGTCGAACGGGGTCGGCGTGGACGTCCCGCAGGTCCCCGGGGCACAGGGCCAGAGCTCTTTCAACAGAGTTTGGATCCCGGCCGTCGCGCAGTCGACGGCGCTGCTGAAACCGGCGCAGGCCTTCGCGGTTGTTCCCCCCGATAGGCTGCCCATCGAACCGGTCGTATCCTGAATGAACGCCACGTTGAACGGCCCCACCGCGCCACCCTTCGGGCTAGCGACCGCGGTCGCCGAGATCGACCAAGGCGGGGCGTGGAACAGGTTGGCGAAGAACACGGGCACGGTCGCCGTCTGCGTCACCTCGATGATGTTCGCCGAGGTCGCAGGCGTTTGGTTCGTGGAGCACGCAATACCCCAGCCCGACAGGCACGTTATGGAAACCGTCGGCGATGCGACGGTGATATTGGACAGGGCGTTCATGTCGCCGGTGTAGGCGCTGTAATTTTTCGCTGTGGTGAGCGGGGTTCCGCCCGTGCCGATGTCCTGGGCGCCTGCCAGCGCGGCTGCGTTTGTGGCGGCCTGCAGCGCAAACTTAGCGTTGAAGAGATAGGCGAGGTCGACTACGAGCGCGCCGAAGCCCACAAAGGCGAAGATCCCGGCTGCCACCAGGATGGCAACAACGCCCCTGTCGTCCTTCCAAACGCGCCGTATGGACGGTTTTTTATCGTGTTTCACTGGATTCGCTCCGTCATTTGCGCTGTCGTTGTCCACGCAAAGCTGTAGCCTGGCACTGGAAGGCTCCATGAATGCGTTGCCGTTATCTGCGCCGGATTCCCCGCATTGTTGGTCAGCAGGGTGGCGCATGTCGCATCCGTGCTGCACGAGCTCCACGCGGTGCAAATACCCGAGCTGTTGAGGGCTGTGCAGACCTGTGTAGTGATGGCGGCTGAAGTCAATGTCAGGCTCGGCGCCGCCGCTTGGGTCATCGCATTAACTGTATTGGTATAAGGCGACCCAATTGCCTTGCTGATCGAGAACTGCTGCACACCCATGGTCACGGCGTTGGTCAGCGTCACGAATTGGTTCAGGGTCAGCCCGAATTGGGCCGTACCTAACAAAATCAGCAGCAACACCGGCGCAAGGAGCGCAAACTCGACCAGCGCCGTGCCCCTCTCTCCCAGGGTCTTCGCCTTCGCCGCCTTGAGGCGGGCAAATCGCCAGGTGCATGCGATCGCACCGCGCGCCATCCACTGGCGACGGATAACTGCGTCTTGGTGCGCGTCCGGGCGCATTATGCGGCCCCCTTATGTGCTGATATCGGCGGCTGACCGTCTTGCGGCGATATTACCAGAAAACGGGAAGAAATTTAGAAATCTTTATACTTAATAGAAAGATTTTTGGTTAACATCGACTGGGCGTTGGAAACCATTCGGGCGCTTTACTGTTCTTTTGCAAGTGACAAGGCATGTTGCATCGGTTCGCCCGCCGATGCGGAGGTAGGAATGGCCCAGCGAATAACCGAGCCCGAGGATCGAGCACCCGATCGGCTCGGCTTTGGCACCGCCGCAACGCGGCGGGGATTTCGGGCCTGCCCATGGCGGATACCGCGAACTTATTGGATGTTGCTGATCCTGTTTGTCGAATTGCAAATCGCCGACATCCTCACCACCAACCATGCGCTGGCGCTTCCCGGGGTTTGGGAGCTCAATCCGCTGATGGCGATGTCGCAGGCCAAGCTCGGCGCCGCGTGGTGGGTGCCCAAACTCGCGGTCGTGGTCTATCTGTGTCTCGCGGCCACCTTGATGCGCCGGCGCTGGCCGATCATTTTCGCCGTGTCGGTTTCCGGCCTCGCCGTGCTCGGCAACATCAGCCATTTCTGACGGCGCCGCGGACCCAAGCCCCCTCCCATTCCCTCCCCCGCAAGCGGGGGAGGGTTAGGGTGGGGGCTCGGTGGGTGAGGGTAGACGAGCTCAATAGATCCCGGGCAGCAGCCGGGCGGTCCTTTGCTGGTAGGCGGCGTATTCCGGGAAAGTTTCGGCGAGGACGGCCTCTTCGTTGTGCATGCGCCGCAGCTGAAAGGCGATCTGCATCGCAAGGACAAGCGCGGTCGCCAGCGAGAAGAACTGCATCGAAATGCCGATCATCGCGAGTTCCTCGGCAATATAGAGCGGGTGGCGCACAAACCGGTACGGACCCGTGGTGACGAGGCGTCGCGCCTCCGCCATCATGCTGAACGAGCGGCCGAGCCTCGCCAGGCTGACGACCGCCGCCGCGCTGCCGAACAGGACCAGCAGGGTCGAGACCATTTCGGCCGGCACGGACAATTCGCGGCGTGGGAAGAACGGAATGGCATAGACGAGAAACGCGCCGGCAAAGGCCGCTATCCGCGGCTGGAGCCCGCGGGCCTTGCCTGTCGGCCGCGCCCGCAGGACGACCGAGGCACCAAGGAGCAGGAGAAAGGCGATCGTCGACAGCCGCATCGCCATGTTGACGGCATAGACGGCAAACGGCAGCGCCGTATCGGCCTCGCGCACATAGCGGGCCAGACCCGCCATCTGCAAGGTCGCACAAAACATCGACCAGCCCAGCAACGGCACCCGCATCAACAGATCGTAGGCGCGCGACTGCTGTATCTTTACGAAATCAAAACTCGACGCCGAGAAGTCCAGTTGCACGACTTTCCTCAGTCTAGCGGAAATGTGGCTCGTAAGCGGCCCGGAGAGGATCCCAACGAGCAGGGACCGTGGCGATGTGGAATAATCGGCCAAGCCGGACGCGACCGGGACTCCGCAAGTATGTGTGTGGCAAATTGTATGCAACGCCATCGTGTTTCACGGCATAATTCAGGCCAAATGAGCGGACAACGACCCGTTACTGGTAGCACCGGCATACTAACTAAAACGGGGAAAAACTTCAAAAATTATTCGGCGCAATTAGCGGATATTGTCGTGAACTTATCACCGAAATGCTCGCCCCCAGCTGCATGTCCCCAGCCGGACAGCTCGTGCGGTTTAGCAAATGCCGCCCGATCAAATGGCGCCAAAGTTGTTTCTCAAAGTGTCCGCGAGGCGCAGCACCACCGGCGTGCTGATCACCATCATCAGCGACGGTAAGATGAACAGCGCCAGCGGGATGGCGAGCAGAACGGGTAAGCGAGCCGCGCGCTCTTCGATGCGCGCCAGGCGTGCGGTGCGCATTTCGGCGGCCAGGATCCGTAACAACTCGGCGAGCGGGGTGCCAAAGCGGATCGCCTGGGTGAGCGTCGCCGTTATCCCGCGCAGGCTCGCGACACGCGTCCGTTCGACAAGGTTTTCGAGCGCCTGGGCGCGATTGGATAGTACCCGCATTTCGGATGCGGTCGTGGCAAACTCGTCGGCGACCGCGGCGTTGGAGGGGCGCAGATCCTCGCTGACCTGCTCGATTGCCTGGTCGAGGCTCAGCCCCGCCTCGGCGCAGATGACGAGCAGGTCGAGCGCATCGGGCAGACCCTGTTCGACAAGCCGCCGCCGCCGTGCCGCCAGGCGCGAGAGCAAAAAATCGGGAAGCCGCCAGCCCAGCATCAGCGCGCCGAGCACCACGGCGATGCGGATCGTCGCCGATCCGGCGAACCACTGGCGCCATTCGAGGAACAGCCACAACAGCGCCGCCAAAATGAAGGCGCTGCAGAGCTTGCTCGCGACAAAGCCCGACAGACTGCCGTGCCCCTTGATCCCTGCGGAAGCGAGAACCCCGAGCAGTCTCTGTTGCTCGGCAGTGCCGACCGCCGGGCTTGCTGCGACGATGCTGCCGATCCGCTGGTACCAGCGCGGGCGCCGCTCGCGAACGGCGCGGTCGACCGGGGCGCCGCGCAGCGCCACGAGCCGGTCGCGGCGGTCCTCCTGCCTGCCGATGCGCCAGAGATGGAGGGCGCACAAGAGCGCCGCGGCGAGGGTCAACACGAAGATCACGGTTGCCGCCGGGCTCAAGCTGGCCTGGCCGATCCGGATCGTCAGATACTCGGCGAGGGTCTCGTAGAAGGTGTCGGTTCCGGGCATGGCTATCGCAGGCTCCGCCTGATGATGACGGCCATGACCGATACTCCGATGGCGAGGGTCAGGATCGCCATCCCCATCATAAATCGGCCGCGCGGGTCGTCCAAAAGAACCGACATCAGCGAAGGATTGAGAAAGAACAAAAGTCCGCCGACGGCGAATGGCAGCACAGCGAGCACGGTTGCCGAGGCCTTGGATTCGGCACTGAGCGCCCGGGCTTTCTGGCGGATTTCCTTGCGCCGGCGGATGATGTTACTGAGATTGGCGAGGGTCTCGGCGAGACCGCCGCCAGTGCGCCGCTGCAATTTGAGGGCGACGACAAAAAACCGAAAATCCGGCACCCGGATGCGGTCAGCGGTGTGTTGCAGGGCCTCGTCGACGTCGACGCCGATGCGCATCTCCTCGAGGGTCCGCTCCAATTCTGTGCCCACTGGGGCGATGACCTCGCGCGATGCCACCTCCATCGCATCGAACACCGGAAGACCGGCTCTGACCGCCCGGCACATCAGGTCGAGGGCATCGGGGAACGGATCGAGAAATTTCCTTCGGTACCGGCTCTGAAAGAGGCGCAGCAGCACCGCGGGCGCGGCCACTGCCGCAGCGGTGCCGAGCAGCACGACGAGAGCGGGGGCGAACCCCATGATTTTTTCGGCGAACAACACGCTCACGCCCGCCGCTGCGACCCCCGCCGCGGCAAGGTGCGGCAGCTTGATCCGGTCGCCGGTTGCCGCGAACGCGGCCTCGAGCCGGACCCAGAGTGTGGAAAGCAAGAAAAAGTCGCGGATCCCGGCTCGCGTCAACGGCCGCCGCAACGAGAGGGTGGGCGCGTCCTCGCTCGGCCCGGTCGCCACGACGCCCCGCAGGCGGTCCTGCCAACTCGTTCTGCGGCGATCGGCGCGCATCGATGCGAACAGCGCTCCGCCGATCAGCACGACGGCGGCAAGGACGGAAAGAACCACTTGGTTCATCGCAGAGGCATGCTCCGCGTCAAGCGCGCATCGCTGCGACGATTCCGAGCACGTCGAGCAACTCGCGATCGAGCCCGTAGCGCGCAGCGCGGGTAATGAAATCGGGGCGCATACGGGTCAATTCGAAGATGCCGTCGATCGTGCCGTCCCGCTTTTCGCCTTGGTAGCGGAAGGCGAAGAGCTCGCGGGCGGTGATGACCTCGCCCTCCATTCCCGCGATCTCCGCGACGTTCTGCACGCGGCGGACGCCGTCGCGCATGCGCTCGATATGCACGATGAGGTTGAGCGCGCTCGCCACCTGCATCCGGATCGCCCGCAACGGCAGGCTCAAATTCGCCATCATTACCATGTTTTCGATCCGGTAGAGGGCATCGCGCGGCGAATTGGCATGCACCGTCGTCATCGAGCCGTCGTGGCCGGTATTCATCGCCTGCAGCATGTCGAAGGCCTCGGGGCCGCGCACCTCGCCGACGATGATGCGGTCGGGGCGCATTCGCAGCGCATTGCGGACGAGCTCGCGCTGCGGAATATGGCCGGCCCCTTCGATGTTGGGCGGGCGGGTTTCCATCTGCACGACGTGCGGCTGTTGCAGCCGCAGCTCGACGGCGTCTTCGATCGTGATGATGCGTTCCGTGGTATCGATGTGCTGCGATACCGCGTTCAGCAATGTCGTCTTGCCGGAGCCGGTGCCGCCCGAAATCAGGATATTGAGGCGCGCGTTTGCCGCGATCCGCAGCAGATGGGCGAGCTCGGGCGACAAGTTCTGCTGCCGCACCATCGCATCGAGGGTCAAGGCCTGCTTTGGGAACTTGCGGATCGAAATCGTGCCGCCATTGAGCACGAGCGGCGGCAGGACAATGTTGACGCGGCTGCCGTCGGCGAGCCGCGCATCGACCATCGGGCTCGCCTCGTCGATGCGCCGCCCGATCGCGGCGGCGATGCGCTGCGCGACACTGACGAGATGCTGGGCGTCGCGAAACCGGGCGCTGGTTTTTTCGAGCTTGCCGTGACGCTCGACAAAAACGTCGAATGGTCCGTTGACGAGCACGTCGGTGACGTCGTCGTCTTCGAGGAAGGGTTCGAGCGGCCCGAGCCCGACCATGTCGTCGGTCAACTCGACGGCGAGCGCGGCTTCCTCCAGCTCATTGAGCTGAATGCGCTGCTCGGTCGCAATCTCGCTGACCAGCTTGCTGACTTCGGCCCGCAGGGTCGGCCGCGGGATGCGGCCCGCCACCGAAGGGTCGATGCGCGACATCAGCGCGGCGCGGATCTGTTCCTTCAGCTCGTCGCGGTTAGCGAGCTGGGGAGCCTCGCTCGGCGCCTCCTGGCCGGGAATCAGTACGAGCTCGTGGCCGCTTGGCTCGATGATGCGACGGCCGAAGCTGGCCGACCTCATCTGTCGGCCCTCCACCAGCGCCGCCGCTCGGGCAGGCGGCCCGACAGCTCGAGCGCGAGGGCGGCGATCGCATCGGTGAATTTGCCGCGCTGCGCTGCGGCGATCTTCGCTGCGCCGGATATCGTGGTGAACAAGGTCGGCTGGAACGGGATCACGCTCTTCGGCTTGACTTCGATTACATGCTGCAACTCCTCCAGGGTTACGGCATGCCGTCCGCCCTCTCCGTGGCGATTGACGACGAGGATATTGGGCCGCTTGCCTTCGCCCTCGCCGATTGCCGCGCGCAACCGCACCGTGTCGCGCACCGAGCGCAATGTCTGGTCGGCCACCGTGACACGGAAATCGGCCATCTCGAGCGCCCGCCGATAGGGCGCCGCCGGGATCCGCGGGACGTTGAGGATGACGTAATGAAACTGCTCACGCAGCGCCGAGACGAGGGTCTCGACCGCGACGGCGGTGAAATGCAGATCCTCGGCCAGCGGCTCTTCCGAACTCAGCACGAACAGGCGCTCGCCGACCGGCGTCATTACCCGCTCGAGCAGCGTGTTGTCGATCCGCAGCGGGTTGCTGAGCGCCTCGCGCAGCCCGGAGTTCGGCTTGATGTCGAGCGCCAAAGCGCAATCGCCGTTCTGCAGGTCGAGATCGACGAGGGCGACCCGACGGCTCTGCCGGTTGGCGAGATACCAGGCCATGTTGACCGCCAGAGTCGTCGTGCCCACGCCACCTCGCGTCCCGACAAAGGCGACCATGGTCCCGAGCTTTTTGTGTATCGGGCTCGCATCGCCCGTATGGGCCCGGCCGCTCGCCAAGGCTTTGGCCAACAGCTGCGTGTTGAGTGGCTTGACGACGTAGTCGGCGACCCCGGCCTGCAGCAGATCACGGTAGAGGCCGATCTCGTTTCGGTTGCCGATAGCGACCACCGCGACACCCGGCTCGCAGACCTCGGCGAGCTCATTGATCCTCGATACCGGAAGATCGATGCCGCTGACGTCGACGATCAGGATGTGGGGCGAGCGATGCTGGCCGAGGTAGTCGACGGCTTTCGCGACCCCGCCGCGCATGATCGTGCCTTGACCGAGCGCCAGGTGGGTGACGCATTCGTGCAGTAACTTGTCGGTCTCGGCATCGGCGACAAAGGCCAGAAACGCAGGGCGGCCCAGCGGCTGCTTGCTGACTACCGCTCTCTCGATCGGCGCGGGAGCTTCGAGAACGCTCCTCATGACTTGGCTCCTTCGGCGATCTGCCAATGCGGGGTGAGGGGCCGAACTTGAATATGCTCCACGCCGATCATTCCGACTTCACCGCTTCCCGCTTGGAGCCGCGAACCACCTCGACCGGCGGCTGCTGCACCGTGATCGCTTTCTCCGGCATCGCGCCGCCGAGCGCCGGGGAGACGTCGCCCGCCCAGGTAGGCTTGACACCGGTCGAGGGACCGGGGCCGGCGGTCGAGGTCGCGAGAACGCCGTCCGGGCCGCTGACGCTGCGCAACGTGAGCGACAGCTTGCCGAGCTCGGTGGCGACGTTGATCTTCTCAGCCTGCTGGGGCGTTACCTCGAGGGTCACGGTCCGGCCGAAGCTGCCAGACGGCGCCTTGGCGTCCGGCGTATCGATCGCCAGCACACGAAGGTTCTCCACGACCGTCTCGCTGACCGAGCGGCGGGTAATCACCGCGCTCTCGCCCTTGAAGTTCTGCGTCAGGATCACGTCAACCCGATCGCCGGGGAACAACAGGCCGGTGCTCGCCCCACTGGTCGCGACGGGGATGGCGATCGCCCGCGCTCCAGGGGTCAGCACGACCTGCAGAAAATCGCGGTCGCCCGGCTTGACGATGTTGCCGCGCCGGATCGGCTCGCCCGCCGCAGTGTCGCGCGCGGGGCGCACCGCGGCGCCATAGACCTCCGCCCGCGTCTCTTCATCTATCTCGGGTTTGACCTGGCGGGCTGCCGTTGACGGCCGAACGATCTCGCCAGACTCGACCGGCCGGGTGACCGGCTGCCACGTCACGTCCTGAGCGCGCAGCAATGTGCCGGCCGTCAGATGCACCGTAGCGACGAGAATCTCGTCCTTTGGGGGCGTGGCATTGGCGTTGGCGTCGCCCTGCGTCGGCATGGCACGCAGGATCACGATCACCGCGACCGCGAGCGAGATCAGAAACAGCACGGTCAGAATTGTCTTGGCGCGCATCGCGGCTCACCTGGAAGGAAAGTATTGCACGAGGAGGGACACGATGCCGGCCGCGGCGATCGCGACGCCATAAGGCACGGTCAGGCGCGCCGATATTTCCTGATCTTCAGTGGCGGGCGCCGTCGCCTGGCGCCGCCCGAGCCGATCGCGGGCGAGAACCGCCACCGCGATCAGCGCGCCGGACACGCTCATGACAAACAGAAACTCGAAAAAATTGTGATAACCAACGAGAAGCGCTGTGGCCCCGATTAGCTTGACATCGCCACCGCCGAGAAGGCCGCGCCAGAAAAGCAGAAACGTCGAGACAAAAAGCCCGGCGCTCGCCGCGAGGGTGAACAGGCCGGCGCGCGCATCGCCATCCATCGCGATGCGAAAGGCGGCGAGCGCGAGGATGGCGACGATCATCTCGTTCGGAATGCGACGGGTTCGGATATCGCCGTAAGCCACCGCGGCGAAGATGCAGATCCCGAGAACCAGAACGATCAACTGCAATTCATCTCCTCCGTCGGACCGGTCTCGATTGGCTAGGCATCATACGCCGGCCAAATGAACGGCGTAATAACTGAAGGCGCTGCTGATTTCTGTGCCGAGGGTCGTAACGGCCACGAGACAGACCACGGCGATCAACCCGACCAGCATACCATATTCGACCAGGGCCGCCCCGTCCTCATCCCAGTGGAAGCGGTAGATCAATTTGCGCATTTTAACTTTCCTTTCCAAAGTCCTCTACCGCGCCCACCGAATGAGGAGTGCGCGGTCGAACCCTGGGACTCACGTCCGACCACACAGTGGAGCCGTTCGTTTAAAAGCCGCTCATGGCGCTCGCAATGGTGCTGAACGCCGCGCTGACCTCGGTGCCGAGGGTGGTAACGGCGACGACGCAGATCACCGCGATCAAGCCGACGAGCATGCCGTACTCGACCAGAGCCGCGCCGTTTTCTTCGCGGTAAAGCTGATTGATTAACCTGAGCATGGCATTTCCTATCGGAGTTGTTATCACTGAAAAGCACTGGTCGAACGCTGGTACCTCACGTCCGACCGCGCTTCGGGGCCGTACTTTATCAAACGCCAGATAGGGCGACAGCAATTTTGCTGAAGGCCGCGCTAACTTCGGTACCGAGGGTTGTAACGGCGACGACGCAGATCACGGCGATCAAGCCGACGAGCATACCGTATTCGACCAAGGCCGCACCCTCTTCTTCCTTGCGGAAGCGATTGATCAGCTGAAGCACATAGGTTTGAAGCGTCGCGAGCATGTGGAGATCCTTTGAGAAACTGAGTGGTGACAGGATCCCACGCCGCTATGATGCGAGCGCTTTCTACCTGTCAATGGTTCAATTGTTGAGTAGGGGTGTCGTTTCAAAATTTTTGCAAAATTCAACCGAAGACGGAGTGAGCTCGCACAAAATGAGGCCGCTCTTCGCTACGGTGAAGCGCTCGGCGAAGAATGACCGCCAACAGCGTGATGATCAAAATCGGTCCGATCGGTACGAACGCAGTGAAGAGGTAAATACCCAGACTCGCAGCGAATAGCGCTGCCAGAATCGTTTGCTCGCCTCGCAACATCGCACCGCGCATCTGATCGCTTGCCAAAAATGCAACCGCGACCGCGACCGCGGCCATATCGTAGGCGAAGACGTACGGCGTGGCAAGAAACACTCCGGTTGATAATGCCGCTGCCTTTAGGGCATAACGCGCGGAGGACCGCCAAACGAGCCATATGATTATCGCAACGGCAGACGTCGTGGCTGCTTGTGCGAGCGAGGCCATCGCGGCACCGCCGTGAAGAGTACGAACCAAGCCAAATACCGATTGGAATTGTCCCCACGCGAATGGTGGGAACTTGTCCGGATCTGCGAATAGGAAGGTGGAGAATGTTGTAAGCGCCCGCGGGAATGAAGCCCAGGCCTCCATACCGAATGCGGCAACCGAGGCGCCGGCTAAAAGGGCGCCGGTCACCGCAGCGCTCGCAACGGCCCGCCATCGCGCGGACGCAATAAGCGCTATAGGAATCAAAATTCCGAATTGCGGCTTATAGCTGAGACACCCGAGGACGACACCCGCTAGGATGGGCCGTCGCTCAAGGAGCAGCAGCGCCGCGCCGAGCAGCGAGGCTGTCAGGAGGCCATTTTGCCCAAGAAAAACGTTCCGCGGTGTGAACGGCGACGCTAAGATCAGTGGAAGAGCATGCGGTCGACGGACAATAAGGTAGATGATGACCAAGTATCCGAGAAGACTTACCAAGTTCCAGACTAGGAACGCGGTCAAGTAGGGGAGCATCGCCAGAGGCGCCAGGAGCAGGAAGAAAGTCGGAGGATAAGTCCAAACTACCGAAACATATCCCGTTCCTGCCGCGAGATCGGGAATCTTTGTGTAGCCCGTCGCCTCATACAGCGACGCCGCCTGACCATGCAGCGCCTGGGTCCCGGCTATCCAGAAATTTGTGAAGTCGCAATAGAAGGGGGCTCCATCGCTACCGAGAGGCCAAAGTTCGTCCCGGTAAAATAACAACAGTACGAGGCCATAAATGATGGTTAAGGTACACCCGAAGGAATATAACCACCAAGGCGCAAATATGCCTAGAAGCCGCGGCTCTTGTAATTTGTCATCGTTCCTAATGTCAGCACCCTTGGCGCGCGATTAAAAACGCGAGAATGTTTTGCCACCTACTCATGCTAGTCCTTAAGGGTCTTGAGCCTGACGCTGGCGCGGCGTGCATGGGCTCTCGAGCACCATGCGCGTCAGGAGCCATCGTCGTCGGCATGACGAGAGCGTGCCGCAGGATGACGCAAAAAATCATTGATGCGGCGAACAGGCCGGCCGGCGTACCTCCGAAGGTTGTTCGGCCTACATTGTCTCCAAGAGTTACAAGTACAGCAAGTGGTGCGCCGAACAGGAGGATCCACATTGTCTTCTCTCCTCGCAAGAAGCCGCGTCGCAGCTGGTCGGTTGCGAGAAAAGCCGCCGGAATGACGATTGCGGCCATGTCGTAGGCGAATGCGTAAGGAGTAGCGAGAAGCGCGGCCGCGGACAGTATTGCCGCCTTCAGTTCGTAGCAGACCCGCGACCGCCAGATTATCCACACCGTGACGGCGCCACCAAGCGTGACTAGCCCTTGAACCAGCCAAGCCAGATGGGCGGGACCATGAAGGCTGCGGATCAACCCGTACGCGGTCTGGAGGTATCCCCAATTGCTGTCCGGGTCGGCCCCCAGGCTCAATTCGCTCTGCACGGTAAAGCCGTGTGGAAACGCAGCCCAGACATCGGCGCCGAACAGAACGACCGAGGCGGCGGCCAGCAGGGCTCCGGTAACCCCGGCGCTGACTATGGCGCGCCATTGATGCGAGGCGACGAGGGCCACCGGGAACAAGATGCCGTATTGCGGCTTGTAGGTCAGGCAACCCATAAAGATGCCTGCCAGCACTGGTCGGCGCTCCAGGAAAAGCAGCGAGGCACCCAGCAGCGATGCCGTAAGGAACCCATTTTGCGCGGCGAGAAAATTCCAGGCGGAAAACGGGGCCGCCAGTACTAGGGCAATTGCCGCCCGGCGCCGAACGATCAGATACACGATGGCGACACAGCCGAGCAATGTCACCACATCCCAGGTGATGAACGCACAGCCGTACGGCAGCAACGCCAGCGGCGCCAGCACCAGGAAGAACGTTGGTGGATAGGAGGGCCAGTTCGGGTAGAAAGCCGCGCCGGCCCCGAACAGCGCCGACTGGATCTTGGCGAATTCTTCCGGATCGTATAATGCGGCGGCATCCCCGTGCAGCGTTTGCATCCCGGCCGCCCACCAGGCCGCGAAATCCGTGTAGATCGGCAGCCCGGTGCTGCCAACGATCCAGCTTCCGGCTCGATAAACAATGACGAAGTACAACACGTAGAGCGCAGCCAAGGCGTAGCCGAACGATTGCAGCCACTGACTGTTAAAGATGTCCACCGGCAGCGATGGTTTCCGATCGCGGTCGGCTTCCTTGCGGTGGCTTTCGACGGCGTTAATCATGTCCGCAATCGCTCATGGCACGGAAACACGTCCGGTGACGGCCACCTTCTGCCCGGCGAAGAACCAATCAGCGGCGAGAAATCCGTCTCACAAATTTTACGCGCAGATCAGGAAATGCCGAATTCGACGAAGGATACTTCAAGCAGAATTTGAGTTTGGAGACGCTCCGCGCTACGATTGACAGGACAATCCGGATGGTGCGCGTCAGCGACGAAACTGCCCGATGCTTCAGAAATGAACCGTTCGTCGACCAATGCGATTCGATTTTGCATCGACGAGTTGATCCCGCCGATCATCCGCGATTCAAAGTGGTTCATGCTTCCATTCTACTGGTTCGCCTACCGTGGAAAACTTGTACAAGAGGCGATGGAATTCAAATCGCGCATTGCCACCATGACTCCGGAGGAGTACGTCCATTTCTATGAATTTATAGACACCATTTCAAGAAACCGTGAAAGTGATTTGAACGCTCGATGTCTGGAGGCGATTCTGGGCGCGCTTCCCGGCGGGCAGGTCAGCATCTTGGACGCGGGCTGCGGCAACGGATTTCTTCTTCGCGCAATCGGCGAGCGATACCCGAAGGCCGCGCTTTACGGGTTGGACCTGAAGTCTCCCAGAAAGCCCATTCCAGGCGAATTTATCCGGGGCTCGGTGGACGCGCTTCCGTTTCCCGACAAGGCGTTCGACGTCGTTATCTGCACCCATACACTGGAACATTGCCTCCACCTGGAAAGAGCCGTTCAAGAGCTCACGCGCGTCGGGCGAAGCGAGCTGATTATCGTCGTGCCGAAGCAACGGCCCTATTATTACACCGTGGACGAGCACGTGCAGTTCTTCTTTTATCGCGAGCAGTTGACGACTGCGGTGGGACTTGCGCGCCATGAGTGCGGCGCCCTCGGCGGTGATTGGTTTTATCGGGGCCGGCTGTGACAAAACCGGTCAGGCTCGTATCTATTGTGGTGCCGGCATATAACGAGGATGACGTTATCCTGGAGTTCAATCGGCGATTATCGGTTGTGCGGCAAGATCTGTCGATGCGCAGCGAGGTCATTTTCGTGAATGACGGCAGCACCGACAACACACTCGAGCTGCTGCGCGCGCTGAAGGCGGCGGATCCAACAATTGGCATCGTCGATCTCAGTCGGAATTTCGGCAAAGAGATAGCGCTTACGGCCGGCCTCGACTACGCGCGCGGCGATGTCGTCGTCGTGATCGACGCAGACCTCCAGCACCCACCGGAATTCATACCCCGGTTAATCGCGCGGCTGGAGGAGGAAGACGTTGACGTCGTGTACGGTCAGCGCGTGTCGCGGGCAGGCGAGACCCGCTTAAAGAGGTTTTCTTCGCGAGCGGTCTACCGCGTGATCAGTACGCTCAGCGGCGAGCTCATCCCGGTCGATGCTGGCGACTTCCGTATTCTCAGCCGGCGCGCGGTCGACGCTCTGGCCGGGGCTCGCGAGCGGCATCGGTATATGAAGGGCTTGTTCGCTTGGATCGGCTACCGTCAAATCCCCATGCTCTATGAGCCCGATGTTCGATATGCCGGCGCGAGCAAGTGGGATTACTGGAAACTATGGAACCTCTCTATCGAAGGAATTACTTCGTTCAGCATCGGACCGCTCAAGGTCGCGACCTATGTCGGTCTTATCGTCGCAATCTTGTCCATTCTATATGGATTTTATATGACGATCAGAACGGTAGTTTTCGGAAATCCGGTTCCCGGTTTCCCGTCTTTGCTGGTCGCGATCCTGTTCCTTGGCGGGCTCCAATTGATTTTTTTGGGGATCATCGGGGAGTATCTGGGCCGGACTTTCGATGAGGTGAAACAGAGGCCCCTCTATCTGGTGAGGCAATGGGACGCGTCGACGCAAGATCGTGCAGGCCCCATCCAGCCTGCTGCTAACCGGGCGACAGCCGGACAAAACGGCTGTTAAGCGCCAACAGCCGGGCTGCCATTCGGTTCAGCATACCTCGTTGCTCGGTTGAGAATCCGCCGGACGATAATGAACAGAAGTGCGCAACAGATTATTTGCGTGAGCGGGATCCAAATGGACAAAAGACCGGCCCAACAAATGAGGATCACGAATCGCTCGCCCGGCAGAAACCCGCGCGACAGAGCGTCGCGAACCACAAAGGCCACGGCGATCGACAAATTACAGAGATCGTAAGCCAGCAGGTAGGGGGTGACCATGACCGAGCCGAGACAGAGAGCTGCTGCTTTCAACGAAAACGGAATCTGCCTAGTCCAGATTACGCATACCGCCAGGGTGACCGTGATAGCGACCCCCAAATGAATCGTCCACGCAGTCAATTCGCTGCCACCCATCTGTTGCACCAGGCCAAATGTGGAGTGGAGCATCAGCTGGAATTGCCCATCAGGGCTCAAATCCGCCTGACGGTCGAGCAGCGATTCGATGAAAGACGGCCAACCCCGGGAGCCAAAGGCGAGCGCCGCCGCTATACCGAGCACCGCACCGGTAGCCGTGGCACTGGCGAGAACGCGCCAGTTGCGCGAGAGCAAAAGGGTTAACGGAAAGAGGATGCCGAATTGCGGCTTATAGGTCAGCAGCCCGAGAAATACTCCGGAGAGCCACGGCCTGCCTTGCAACAACCCGAGCGACAGGCCGACGAGGCCGGCCGTCAAAAACCCGTTATGTCCGGCCAGAATATTCATCACCACGCTGAAGGGTGTCAGCGCCGCAACAACCGCCGGCGCGCGCGGGATGATCGAATAAACAGCCGCCAGGTAAACGACGATTGTGGTCGTGATCCAAAGGACATACGCGGTGAAATAAGGTATCAAGCCCAGCGGATAGCTGAAAAACAGGAAGGTCGGGGGATAAACATATTGGTGCATGAATTGGCATTCGCCCGGGCGATAAAAAATGTTTTGGGCGGCTGCGAACGCTGACGGCTGGTAAATCTGGGCCGGATCGATGGATGCAGCAAATTTGCCGCTCACCCAAATCCAACAGAAATCCATCGAGACCAGGCTACCATTTGGACCGATCATCCATACGCCTCGGAGCAGCAACCATCCGAGTACGATGATCCAGCCCGCCGCAACTCCTAATCCGTAACGCCGGAGCCGCGGCTCGGTGAAGATCCAGTCCTCTATTCTGAGCAGTTTATTTCCGCGTCGAAGGCTTCGAAGGTCTGGGCTTGGACATTCCAATGAGTACATTCGTCAATGCCGCCATCGCCGTAGCGCCAGCGGAGCCCCCGCGTCGATCTCGGATGAGGATTCAATTCGCGGCGAAAGCTTCGATTTCAAAAAAAGTTCGAGACCACGCCGGCGCGCGCGTCATCGTTTAATTTTCCATGCTCGTCTCAGGCTCTGTTCGTTCAAAAAAATCCACGCAATTCGACGCTGAAGAATCCGCTGCGCGCCGTACAACAAGAGCAAGAAGAGCCAGGCACGGAATCCATCCGCTGGAGAAATCGCGGAAACCGAGGAAGACCACGATCCAGGCGAAGAGCATGATCGACCGGTCGCCAGGCAGAAACCCGCGCGCAAGGCCGTCCTTGACCAAGAAGGCGACGGCTATCGTGAGGACGCATAGATCGTGCCCATGCACAAAGGGCGTGACCAGCGGCGCCGCGCTGCAAAGAGCCGCAGCTTTCAGGGGATGAGGAAGTGGCCTCGCCGACACCCAGCACACGACTGCTGCGACGGCACCGGCTGCGGCTAACTGTATTGCCCATGCGGTGGGGGGGCTGAGGCCGGCCAACCAGAGAAAGCCATATACCGATTCCAGCCGCATAGACTCTTGCGAAATCGGACTCAGACTTGATTCGCGATCGGCCAGCGCGTGGATGAAGGACGGCCATCCTTGGTAACCGAAGACAACCATCGATGCGACGATCAGCACCACGCTCGTTGCCGTCGCGCTGATTATGACGCGCCATTTGCGCGAAACCAAAAGCGCAAACGGGAAAAGAATGCCGATTTGCGGCTTAAACGTCAGCAGCCCGAGGAAAATCCCCGATAGTCGAGGCCGCCGCTCCATCAAGGCGAGCGACACTCCCATCAACCCGGCGAGGAGGAACCCATTCTGCCCGAGAAAGAAATTGAAAAACACAGGGTATGTCGAAAGCGCCGCCAAAATAGCGATCGGACGCGGCAAAATCAGGTAAATGGCCCATACATAGAGCAGCAGCGTGGCGACGGTCCACACGGCAAAAGCCGGGACGTAAGACATCAACCCGAGAGGATAAGTAAAAAATAGGTAGGTCGGAGGGTAGACAAAATGGTTCATCACCATGCAGACATCGGTGCCGCCCAGATCGGCCCGGGCGGCGGAAAACGTCGAGAAATCATAAACGAGAGGTGGATCTCCTGAGCCTGCAAGGGCACCACTCACCCAAAAATGCGAGAAGTCGATGCACGACGGCTTGTCGTCTGCCTGAAAAATCCAACTGTGCGCAAAGAATCGCGCGACCAAGCCGATGACGTAAGCGACGACCGCACCCGACCCATAGAGCCAAATCCGCTGCTGGGTAAAAAACCAAGCTTCGAATGTTATCAGTTTATCGCGTAGCGGAGTGATAGGGTCGAGTGAGCGGCTTTTGATCTTTTCTCGGTCAGTCATTGTTGTCGTAGATGTAGCCCCAAACAACGCTCCAGCATGCGCCTGAAGCGAGCGTATCGGAGTAACCGTTACCGCTCTTCGCGATATCGAACGCGTCGAATGATCACCACCAGCAGAGCAGCGAAGGAGATCGGTGCGAGGAGCAGGTGCGTGTTCATACCTAGGACACGCGAGACAAATGGCGCCAGAAAAGTGGCCACAAGTATGGTGCGCTCGTACGGCAGAGCCGCCTCCATCACACCTTTGCGCGCGAGCCAGGCGATCGGCGGCGCCAGCAGCATCAGGTCATAATCAAAAATAAAGGCCGTCGAAAGTGGCGTGGCGGCCATCAGCGCGGCGTTCTTCATATCTGGATCGCCTGTTGGCCGCCGCCAGATCCACGCAACCGCCGCCGCGGCGGCCAATGCGGCAAGCGCCTGCAGGCTGTAGGCGACGAGCATTGGAGAGCCGAGAAGGCGTGCTGCGGCGAAGACCGATTGCATCTTGTAATAATGGCCAAAGTTCAGGCCGCTCTCGAGCATGCTCCGGGTATCGGTTGTGCTGGCGAGGAAATCCGCCCACACGCCGGTGCCGAAAAAAACGACCGACCCCGCTGCGGCTAGGAGAGCTGTGAGCGCAGCTACGACGACTGCCCGCCAATGCCCGCCGGCGACGAGAGCGACCGGCAGCAGCAGGCCGAGGTGCGGCTTGAATGTCAGGATACCGAACAAGATACCGGCCAGGACCGGGCGGCGGGGAAGCTGGAGCAATCCCCAGCAAAACAGGCTCGTCGTAAGGAAGGAGGTCTGGCCATGTGTAACCGTCCAAAACACCGCGGGAAAGGCGAGACCGACCCACAGCGTCAGCGGCTTCGGAAAGATACGCCACAACGCCGCCAGATATCCGGCAAGCCCGAGCGCAAGCCAAGCGGCGAGCGACTGCAGGTAGGGCAGCAGTGCCAACGGGTATACGATGAGGAAGGAGGAGGGCGGATAGTTCCACGGGTAGAAATCCGGCGTAGGGGGTTGAGTGACAGCCCGTTCCAGCGCGAAAAACGCATCAGGCTGGTATATCGCCCGCTCTTCGCCATTGAGCAGAGCATAGGAAGCCGTCCAAAGCCTCAGGAAATCCGTGCCGACGGGCCGGCCCATGGGGTCGGCCATCCCGTGTGCCGCCAACACCCATGTCATCACCGCGACCGTGCCGGCAATCAGTGCCGTCGAGTATCCGAATATGCGGCTTCGCGTCAGCCACGCAGCGTCACGGAGAAATTCAAGAAGCGACTGCCTCCGGCGCGCGCCGCTTATAAACCGACCGGCAGCGGGGCTTTGCAATGCTTTCAAGCATCCACCATTCGGTAGCTTCGCCCTGGGTTGCCCAGGCCAATGCGGCGCCAATCAATGGTCATCGATCGCGCTCCGGGACCCGGCCGCCGTCAAAGGAGTGAAACGCATCTTCGCCACCCGTTCGGAAGCAGCAAAGGTCATCATCCGAGCGGGCAATCGGCGGAGCGCGGCACGAGCCGGCACATCGATGCAGCGGTGCACCAGCACACCGCTGCCGAGCGCGAACAATGCGGTGATTGCTGCAAATCGAGAACCGCCGAGACCATGCGCGACGAGCGCTCCGGAGAGGCTCACTGTGACCATGAACGGCAAGATTTGAAAGATATAGACAGAGTATGAGACCTCCCCGAGCCAGCACAGCGGTCTAGCATTGCAAATAGAGGCCATTCGACCCGAATTGCATACCCAGGCCAGCAGAAAGGCCAACAGGAGCATCACTATGAGGCCGTCGGGTGCGCCCGTGCTAAAGGCCGCGACGATAATCGCGACGACGCCGATCAGAGTGGCGTCCTTCTCCAAGATTTTCCGGTAGAGCCGTTCGCTGTAGAAGGAGTAGACGAAAATGCCGACCGTGAACTCGGGTAATGCACGCAAGAGCGCGCCCCAGCCGGACACGAAGAGCGCTATAGTGTGATTGACGACGATTGCGATCAGCAGCACGATGAAGAGCGCCAACGCCGGACGTCCGCGCAGCCGACAAACCATTGGCACCACGAACGGGAATAGCAGGTAGGCATACCACTCCGCCGATATGGACCAGGATGGACCGTTGATCGCGACCTCGTCCAACCATGGAACTTGCATCAGGAGCAATGCGGCGATGAGCTGCCTGGTGAAGGAAGCGTTTGCGGGAAAAGGGAGATGTCCCGCGGTGACCGCCACTCCGAACACGATGATTGTGAAAAGGCTCGCGGGATAAATACGGCAGAACCTGGCCCACAGGAATCTTCCGATCGCTCGCCAGCTGCAATGCTCGCCGAAGCGGCGGCCGTACACATGGGTCAAAACAAAACCACTGAGCAAGAAAAACAGATCGACCGCAAGCGATCCGCGGCGCCAGAGCCAAGGTGGAGCACCGCCCGCGTAATTGTAAGCAAGAAAACTGCTATGGTGAAGCAGGACCGCAACCGCCGCGATGCCCCTGAGCGCGGTAAGGCCCGGCAGTTCCGGGGCAGCATTTCCTCCAATCACGGCTGTAACCCCGGGGCTTGCGCTCAAACCTCCTCCTTCGTCGCGCGCGCGCTATGCAAGCGGGGAAGCGGCTGACCTTCTATCATCGGGTGAGTCAATCGTCGGCGAGAGGCTTCATCTCAAAATAATTCACTATCCAAGTCCAATGCTCGTACAATTCTGCGGCACCATCATAAAATCACCCGCGCCCGCCCGAGCGCAATCGTCAACCGCTAAAACCGTCAAATTTGACGGCCACCTGGGCAGTCGTCTTCCTGGGGGTTGCAAAGATCCGACGAGCAATAAGAAAGAGCAGGACCGTACAGATAATTATTGGGATCAGCGGTGCCATCAGAAGGATAAGACCGACCCAGCACATGAGCATGGCTATTCGCTCACCTGGCAAAAATCCGCGCGACAATGCATCCTTGACAAGGAAAGCGACGGCGATCGATAGGACGCAAAGATCGTACCCGAGCACGTACGGGGTGACCATCACCGACCCGATACATAGAGTCGCTGCCTTCAAAGAATGAGCGATCGGCTTGGTCCAGATAGCGCATATCGTGGCCGCCACTATGGCAGCTGCCGCCAAATGTACTGTCCACGAGATATATGCGCTCGCACCTGCCGACTGAAGAAACCCAAAGATCGACACCAAAGGGGGTTGCGACCCCGAAATCTCGCCCAAGTTCGGCTGGCGATTAACTAGCGAATAGATGAACGACAGCCAACCCTGATAACCGAAAGCAATCGCCGCTGTTAAACCCAACACAACGCTCGTTGCCGCCGCGCTGACGAGAGCGCGCCAGTTACGCGAGGCCAAGAGAGCGAACGGGAAAAGAATGCCGAATTGGGGTTTGTAAGTCAGAAGACCAAGGAATATTCCGCATAGCCACGGCCGGCGCTCCGTAAATGCCAGCGACAGGCCGACGAGGCCTGCTGTAAGAAACCCATTTTGCCCGAGCCCGAAATTGAATAACACGGGACAAGGCGTGACGGCTAAGATGACGGCTGCGGGCCGCGGTATGATCGAGTAGATGGCGGCCTGATAAAGGACGAGCGTGGCGATCATCCACACTGCGAAAGCGGTCAAATATGACATTGATCCAAGAGGATACGTGAAAAGCAGGAAGGTCGGTGGATAAACAAAATAAGGAAAGAGAGGTCCGCCATCCGGTCCAAATAAAGTGAGCTGCGCGGCCGAAAATGTAGAACTATCGAATACGCGCATGGGATCGCTCGACTGGGCAAGGTTACCGCTTACCCAAATGTGGCCAAAGTCAATTCTTGCTATCTTACCCCCGGCACGAACAACCCATCGGCCCTTAAACAGTAGAGAGGCTAAGACTACAAAATACACGAAGGCCGCACCGGCCCCATACAAGGTGAGCCGCCACTCGGTGAAGAGCCTGTCTTCAATCCACCAACCTGCGGGCCGGAACCTCTTGGGGGCCCTGCTCACTGCCGCTAAACTTCGCATGACCCCACGGTGGATCGATCGCCGACGAGTGATTTCATCTCAAAGATTTCGTGATCGCTCGGCGTGATCTCCTGATCGAGCCTGCGGTACGCGGTGATCCGGCGAACGGTGAGAAAAAGGAGGGCGGCACAGATAATGGGGCCGATCGGTACCGAGACAAAGAAAGAACCGGCGAAGCAAAAGAGGAGGACCGTTCGCTCGCCGGGTAAAAATCCGCGCGACATGCCGTCGCGGACGAAAAAGGCGACAGCAATCGACAAGATACAAAGATCATAAAACAGAATATAAGGCGATACCATAACTGAGCAGATGCAAAGGACAGCCGCCTTCAAGGAATATGGTATCGGCCTGGCCCAGACCGCCCAAACTGTCAGCGCCATGCCGGCAGCGACGGTCAGGTGCCCGAGCCAGGAAACCCACGCGCTCGTTTCCACCCAACGAAGCAAACCAAAGACGGAATGCAGCGCGAGCGGGACGTTTGTGTCTGGGCTCAAGGTGGATCGGCGGTCGAGGAGGGTATGTAAAAAAGACGGCCAGCCCTCGGAACCAAAGGCGATCGCCGCCGCTAGAGCGAGGATGATGGTCGCCGCCGTCGCGCCCGCAAGGGCTCGCCAGTTACGCGAAGCCAAAAGTGCCAGCGGGAAAAGCACTCCGATCTGTGGTTTGTACGTAAGTACGCCCAACAATATTCCGGAGAGCCGCGGGCGCTTCTCCAAAAAAGCGAGCGAGAAGCCGATCAGCGCTGCGGTGATGAATGCGTTGTGCCCGAAGTCGGCATTTACAGCAACAAAAAAGGGCGCCATCGCGACGATCACCGCCGCCCGACGGGGAATGATCGCGTACACGGCTGTTCCGTAGAGAGAGAGTGTCGCCAGTATCCATACTGCAAACGCGGCTAGATAAGGCATGAACCCGAGGAGATAGGTCACAAGCAGGTATGTCGGGGGATATACATAAGGCGTAAAGAAAGGACAGTTGTGATGGCCAAACAGGGCAAGCTGAGCAGCTGAAAATGTTGAATAATCGAAGATTTTGGCGGGATCGCCCGAGACCGCGAATTTGCTGCTCAACCACATCCAGCCAAAGTCGACACACCTCAGTCTACCGTCGGGAAGAATGACCCATTGGCCGTGGACGAGCCGCCACACTAGGGAGAAGGCATAGGCTACAGTTACCCCGGACGCATAAAACCTGATCCGCCGTTCGGTGAAGATCCGGTCCTCAATCTCGATCAATCCGCGCAAGCGTGCCGCTCTGCTAGCGGAGGACGAGATGTCCCGACCCGACCCGTCCCCGCTGCACGACTCGGTGGAGACATCATTCATTGAGCGATGGGAGTGCTTGGAGAGCATCTTCAACTCAGACCACTGTCCAAACCATCAAGAGGCCGCGCATTCGACTGGTGCATCTCGGAGGGCTGTAGGATGATCCCTGCGGTACGCCATGATCCGTCGAACGCAAAGAAAAGCCAGGATCGAGTAGACGATCGCGCCGATGGGCGTCTTCATCAGAAAAAGAGCGGCCCAGCACAGAAGGATCCCGGTTCGCTCGCCGGGTAGAAATCCACGCGATAATCCCTCTTTGACGAGAAAGGCCGCAGCAATGGAGAGGATGCAAAGATCGTAGAACAGCACATAGGGCGAGACCAATACCGACCCGACACAGAGCGCCGCGGCCCTCAGATTATAAGGGATCGGTTTGGCCCAAAGCACGCATATGCCAAGCATCACTGCGGCGGAAACGGCCAATTGCACGCTCCATGAAATCCATGGGCTTGCGCCCGCCCAATGAAGCAATCCAAATATGGAGAAGAGGCTGACTTCGCCATCCGCACCAGGGCCCAAGCTGGGGGAGCGGTCGCCGAGGGCATCGATGAAAGACGCCCATCCGCCGTAACCAAACGCAATGGCCGCCGCAATACTAAGGATCACGGTCATTGCCGCCGCGCTGCCGAGGGCGCGCCAGTTGCGCGAGGCCAAAAGCGCGACCGGGAACAGAAGCCCAAAATGTGGCTTGTAGGTCATGAGGCCCAGAAAAATTCCTGAGATCCATGGTCGGCGCTCCATAAAGGCAAGTGACAGGCCCACGAGTGCGGCGGTGAGGAACCCGGTATGCGCGAGGTCGATGTTCATAACCACAAAAAAGGGTGTAGCCGCCGCAATGAGCGCTGCCCAGCGCAATGTGATCGCGTAAACGGCCGCCTCGTAGAGGGCGAGTGAGGCGGCGATCCATGCCACGCAGGCGATCGGATACGGCATCAAACCGAGCGGGTAAGTAAAGAACAAGAACGTCGGCGGGTAATAAAAACGATTGAAGCCCAGACTGTTGTCCGAGCCCGGAAACGGAAAGTAGAATGCCAGCTGGGCAGCCGAAAACGCGGTAGGGTCGAATACTTTAGCAGCTTCACCGGATGCTGCAAGCTTGCCGCTCAGCCACATCCAACCAAAGTCGATGCCCCTCATGTCCCCATTCGGAAGAACGACCCATTGATGGTGCATCAACGCCAGCCATGCGAGGGATATGGCATGGGCGACGATCACGCCCGTTCCGTAAACCAGGATCCGCCGCTCGGTGAAAACCCGGTCCTCGATCGCGAGAAATCTATCCGAACCGAACAGAGCGACTCTCCCTTCCAGCAGCCCCTGAATCAATTGCCGGAGGGCGAGTTCCTCTCAATAAAATCGCGCATGTCTTCGGCATCCTCGCTGCTGACTTCACCCACACGCCGGAGATCGAGGGGTGATAGTGGGAAGCTAGATAAAAATAATCATGCCTTTTATGAATTAAAAATTCTACGTTGGTTATCGAGTGATACTTACGGGCAAAAATTTTTACCTGGCTACTTGAATAGTGACCTCAACTGATGTAAAGAAACCTTTCGTCCATCGCCGGGAAGGCCGGGCCGGTCGGCAGGTCGGAACCGACGCCACGAGGCAGACAGTTTGAGCGTCGTGAAACTCGGGCTCTGTGGTCACGGCTATTGGGGCCGGAACCTGCTGCGGACGTTTTCGAGCGATCCGCGGTTCGAGGTCGTGGCGGTGTCCGACATCCGGGAAAGCGCGCGGGACAGGGTTCGCCGGACGAGTTCGACGATCCGGTTGTATGAAGATGGGGCGGAGGTGATAGACGATCCCGAGGTCGATGCGGTGGCGATCGCCACCCCCGCGGCCACCCACTTTTGTCTGGCGCGCCGCGCGCTCCTCCGCGGCAAGCATGTCCTGGTCGAAAAACCCATGTGCGCCGGGGTGGCGGAGGCCCGGGAACTGGTGGCGCTCGCCGACCACAACGGCGCTAGCTTGATGGTCGACCACACCTATCTGTTCCACGGCGCGGTCGGCAAGCTGCGCCAGCTGCATCAGAACGGCTCGCTCGGCGCAGTTTCCTACTATGATTCCCTCAGGGTCAATCTCGGCCTCTTCCAGCCGGACCTCAACGTATTATGGGATCTGGGGCCGCATGATTTCTCGATCATGGACTATCTGTTCGACGAAGATCCGCTCCACGTCGAGGCGACGGGATATTGCCATGTTAACCCTCATTTGCCCGACATCGCCTACGTCACGGTCCATTTCGCTTCCAACACCATCGCCCATTTCAACCTGAGCTGGATGTCGCCGGTCAAGGTTCGCCGCATCGCCATCGGCGGAAGTAAACGAATGGCGGTCTGGGACGATCTGAATCGCGAGGAAAAGCTCAAGATCTACGACA
Organism: uncultured Alphaproteobacteria bacterium; assembly: GCA_963812675.1. GTDB lineage: Bacteria > Pseudomonadota > Alphaproteobacteria > ATCC43930 > CGMCC-115725 > AP-15. Next base: position 145,674 of record CAWEWR010000022.1, read on the forward strand.
GCGGCATCTCCT
>CAWEWR010000023.1:0-283306 GCA_963812675.1 uncultured Alphaproteobacteria bacterium
CCGACCCCGGGTGTGCGGGACAACACATCGAGCACATTGATGATCGCGTAATTGGTAATGAACAGCGGATCCTGCTTGCCGTTCTCGCTATAAAGCATGATGAACTGCAGGACCGCCGACGACTTCTTCTGGATCGTCAGCCCCTCCAGCTGGACCTCTGGGGGAGCTGGGCCAGGGCAGTCTGCACCCGGTTATTGACGGCGTTGGTGTTGATGTCGGGATCGCTGCCGAGCACAAAGCTGACGGTGAGGTTGTAGCTGCCGTCATTGCCGCTCGTCGAACTCATGTAGATCATCTTGTCGACACCGACGACCTGCGCCTCGATCGGCTGGGCGATGCTCGATTTGACGACGGCGGCGGAGGCGCCGGGGTAGGTGGCCGAAACTACGGGTCTGAGGCGGCACGATGTCCGGGAACTGCGCGACCGGGATCCGCAGCATCGCCAGGGCCCCGGCAATCGTGATGACGATCGCGATGACGACCGCGAGCCGCGGCCGATCGACAAAGATCGCCGAGATCATTGGTTCGCCTTTGGGGCGCTCGGCCCGTCGCCGGCCGCGGAATGGCCGGCGCCGCCGCTCGCACCCTGCTCAGCAGCCGGTTCGGCCGCCGGGGAAATCGCCGGCGGCGGGGTCGCCGGACTGGGTGACACGGTTTGGCCGGGGCGAACTCGCTGCAGCCCCTCGCTGATGACCAGTTCTCCTTTCTTGAGCCCATTGCTCACCACGGCCGTTGACGGCGTCGACTGGCCGAGCTGGATGCGCCGTTGCTCCGCCTTGTTCTGCGCATCGACGACATAGACGTAATCGCCTTGCTGATCCGACAGCACCGCGGCGCGCGGGATGGCGAGAACGGTAATCGGCTCGACGCCCTCGATCAGCACCGTCACGAACTCGCCGTCGAACAGCTCGCGCGGAGCCGGCGCGTCCGGCGGCATGTTCGGAAACCGCGGGTTGGGGATGAGGCCACGCACAGTGATCGTATCGGTGTTGGTCGCGACCGTCGGTGATACGTAATCGAGCTTGCCGTTCTGTGCGTAAATCCGCCCATCCGGTAGGCGGATCTTGAGCACGACCGCATTGAAACCGCCTTTTGCGTCGTAGCGGTTGCGCAGATCGAGGCCCGCGCGCACGGATACCGGGTAGAGCACATACATTGGGTCCTGGCTGACGAGGTTCGCTAGGGTCCCGGTCGTCGGCGAAACGACGTTGCCCTCGGTGACGTCGGTGGCGCTGATCTTGCCGTCGATCGGCGCGCGGATCTCGGTATAGCCGAGGTTGATCTCGGCGGTTTCCAGCTGCGCCTTGGCGCTCGCGACCTGCGCGGCCAGCGAACGCTCATTGGAGAGATCCTGGTCGACCGTCTGCTGCTGGCCGGCGGGCGTCTTCATCAGGTACGTGGAGCGCGCGAGCTGCTGCTCGGCATAAGTGCGCTGGGCTTCGAGCTGCGCGACATTCGCCTTGTCGGCGTCGACCAGCGCCTGAAACGGCGGCTGCTCGAGGAGGTAGAGGAGATCGCCCTTTTTGACCTCCGAGCCCTCGACAAACAGCCGCTTTTCGAGATAAGCGCTGACCCGCGCAACCAGCGCTACCCGGCCGACCGACTGGATGCGGCCGATGAACTCGTCGGTCTCAGTGATCTGCTGGCGCTCGGCGCGCACCACACCGACGGCCGGCGGCCCGCCCGGGGCCGGCTGCGCCCGAGATGACAAAGGAACGAAGACGAGCAGGAGGACGAGCAGGAGGCGCATCATAGCCGGGTTATATAGTCCATCTTGCCGCCCGTCGCGCCTGCGGCCATTTTGTGCTATCCATCGTGCGGGAAAAGTCATGAGGGACCGATGATCCATCATCTATCGATCGCTGCTCGCGACCCGAAGCATGTCGCTGGAGTCTTGGCCGAGCTCATGGGCGGCAAGGCGGTGCCATTTCCGCCCAACCCGGGGAGCTTCTTCGCGCTTCAGCTCGACCAGCACGGGTCGGGTGTCGAGGTTTATCCGGCGGGAACCGAGCTTCAGCCGGGCGGCAGCAACGGCGGGGGCTTTGTGAAAAAGCCGGAAGCGCGCGGCTTCGGCCCGACCCATTTCGCGCTCAGCGTCGCGACCGATGCCGACAAGGTCGACGCGATCGCGGCCCGTGAGGGCTGGCAATGCTTCCGCTGCAACCGCGGCCCGTTCCACGTCATCGAAGTGTGGGTCGAGAACGAGACGATGGTCGAAATCCTGCCCCCCGAATTCGCCGCCGAATACCTCGCCTTCACCCGCCCCGACAACATCGCTGCGGCGATGGCGGCCGCGGCGCCGCAGGCGTCCCGCCACCGCCCGGCGTAATTTCGGGTCCGCCGCGCTACAGGCGCGGCGCCTCCCACCGCGCCTGCAAAGTCGCGGCCGTAAAGCGTTCGGAGAGGCCCGGATGCCGATCCGGCGTGGCCGGAGAAAATCAACCGGCCCGTTCCGAGTGCCGTCACCGAGGCATATGCTGATCCCAAGGACGCTCTTGCCGACATCGAGACCGCCGATGGTCTCAAGGGTGGCTCGGAGTGAGAACGCGGGTGCGGCGGATTCTTCCAGGTCAGTTTTCGATGCCGAGCAGCTTTGCTGCGGTGCCGCCGAGGATTGCGATCTTGTCATCGTCGCTGAGGCCCGGGGTCGACAGGATATGGTCGACCGGGACGAGGTTCCACGGGAATGGGTAGTCGGTGCCAATCACCACTTTGTCGGGACCGGTTTCGGCGATCAGGTGCCGCAATCCCTCGGGGGTGAACATGATCGAGTCGAAATAGAGCTGACCGTCCTTCAGGTACTGGGTTGGTTTTTTCTTCGGTAAGGGGCCGACGCGGTTCGGGAAGGTCGTGATGACGGCGTCCGAACGGTTGGCGTAGGACGGGAGGAACCCGCCGCCATGCGCGGCGCAGATCTTGAGGCCCGGGAAGCGGTCGAGCGTGCCTTCGAAAATCAGGTGCGACAAGGCGATCGTGGTTTCGAGCGGGTTGCCGATCGTGTTGGTCAAGAGGCCGCTGCCGGCGAGCCGGCCGCTCGGCTCCAATTCCCTGGTGCCGAGCGGGTGCACGAATATGAGGATGCCGAGCTCTTCGGCCTTGGCCCAAACCGGGTGGAATTTCGGATCGGCCAATTCCTGCCCGGCGACGCTGCCGCCGACCGAGAGGCCGCGCAACCCTAATCTCTTGATCGCGTATTCGAGCTGCTCGAGGGCGAGCTGAGGATGCTGCAACGCGACGGTCGCAAAAGCGACGAAGCGGTCCGGCGTCGCGGCGCAGAATTCGGCCAGCTTTTCGTTCTGGATCTTGATCAGCTCGGCCGCCGCGTCGCGCTCGGCGCGATACCAATAGGGATTGATGCTCAGCGCCTCGACATCGATTCCCTCCGCGTCCATCTCCGCGATGCGGTCGGAGACGTTGGACCATAAAAGCCCCGGCGCCTCCAGCGGGTGGTTGATCACCGCCGCCGCCTCGGGAACGATAGTGTGGGCATGGATGTCGACGGTCTTGACCCGCTTGCCGTTGACCGCGACCTCGCGCCGCCTCCCCTGGCCCGCTCTCGGACCCGGCGCCCCGGGACCCGGCGTCCCGGAAGCATTCGACAGGCTGCAGCCGACAAACGCGAGGCCGGCCAATGCGCCGGCGATCAATTCCCCTGAAATAGGCATTTCCGTCCTCCTCGATTATTCGTGACCGTGCAGGGGAGGAACTTACACGGCTCGGAGTTGCGCGGCGAGCCTCGCGAGAACGGTAGAGCCGAGACAGGATTGTTTCGTGACGTTATAACATTCTCTTCCGGTGAGCCCGACGGCAGGTTATTTGGGCAGCTGGTCAGCGAACTCTTCTCGGAGGCGCCCCATGAAACGTCGCGCCGTATTCGTTGGCGCCGCTCTGCTGATCGCGCCAACCTTGGCGTGGGCCGGGAGTCCCGTCGCCGTCCTTGCCGCCGAGAACTTCTACGGCGACGTCGCGCAGCAGATCGGCGGACCGGACGTGAACGTGACGAGCATTCTCAGCAATCCCAACCAGGACCCGCATCTGTTCGAGGCGAGCCCCTCGGTCGCACGAGCCGTCTCGGCGGCACGGATCGTCATCTATAACGGCCTCGACTATGACCCTTGGATAGCGAAGCTGCTGAGCGCCATCGCGAGCTCTGACCGAATTGCGATCGACGTCGGCAAGCTGGTGGGCAAAAGACCGGGCGACAACCCGCATATCTGGTACGACCCCAATACCATGCTGGCGCTCGCCGCGCGATTGGCGGACGAATTGAGCGCCGCCGATCCGGCGCACGCGGCAGATTACAGGCGGCGGCTGGCGGAGTTTCGGCAGTCATTGCAGCCGATCGAGGCCAAGATCGCCGCATTGCGTGCACGTCTGGCCGGCACGCCCGTCGCCGCGACCGAGCCGGTTTTCAATTACCTGCTCGACGCTATTGGAATGCAGATCCACGACCGCCAATTCCAGCTCGCTGTGATGAATGATACCGAACCGGGTGCGTCCGATGTTATCACATTCGAGAAAGACCTCGAGAGCCATCGCGTTCGGATGCTCGTTTACAATAACCAAGCCTCGGATCCGACGGTCGAACGCATGGTGAAGCTCGCGCGGACATCGCATATCCCGGTTGTGGCGGTGACGGAGACCGAGCCGCCGGGAAAGAATTACCAGGAATGGCTGTCGAGTGAACTCGATGCGGTCGATCAGTCGCTCCCGAAACAGCGGCCATGAACGCCATCGAGTTCCGCGACGTCTGCTTGATGCTCGGCGGTCGCGTCGTGCTGGACCGCGTGAACCTGGATATAGCGTCGCGCGAGTTTGTGGGCGTGCTGGGACCGAACGGCTCCGGCAAAACCACGCTGATGCGCGCTGTCCTCGGTCTGGTGCCGCCCAGCCGAGGTGCTATTCGCGTCCTCGGCCAGCCGGCGACGCGGGGAAATCCTGCCGTCGGCTATGTGCCGCAAGTTCGCGGCAAAGTCGCGGAGATGCGGCTGAACGGATGGGATTTCGTGGCCGGTGTCGTGAACGGCCACCGCCTCGGCCTGCCAATTCCAGGCAAAGCGGGCCGGGCGGAAGTGGACCGCGTGCTCGATTTGGTTGGTTCACGTGGGTTGGCGCGGCGCCCGATCGCCGAAATCTCGGGTGGCGAGCGCCAGCGCTTGCTGCTGGCTCAGGCGTTGATCGGCCGGCCGCGGCTGTTGCTGCTCGACGAGCCGCTGATCAGCCTCGATCCGAATTATCAGCGCGAGGTCGTGGAGCTGGCGCAATCCCTTCAGAGCGAAATCGGGATCGCGGTATTGTTCAGCGCTCATGACCTGAACCCGCTGCTCGGCGCTCTCGACCGGGTCCTCTATTTGGGAAATGGTCATGCCGCCCTCGGCACGGTCGACGAGGTGATCACCGGACCCGTACTGTCGAAGCTTTATGGATCCGAGATCGACGTCGTGCGCCTCAAGGACCGGATCTTCATCATGTCCGGCAGCCAGGATATGGAGCGTGACACCCATCAGAACGAGCATTCGCACCAATACACCCCCCGCTAGCCGGCGCCCCGGGCAATGCTCGAATACGATTTCATGCGCAACGCCTTCGCGGCAGCATCTGTGGTCGCGATCGTCGCGGGCATCGTCGGCTACTTTTTGGTGCTGCGCGGCCAGACATTTGCCGGACATGCCTTGGCGCATGTCGGATTCACCGGCGCCACCGGCGCCGTCCTCGTCGGCGTCGCCCCGCTCTGGGGCTTGGTGCTGATGACATTGGCCGGCGGGATCGGCATGGGGTCCTTGGGCGAGCGGCTGGCCCAGCGGGACGTGGCGATCGGTCTGGTGCTCGCCTTGTCGCTCGGTCTCGGCCTCTTGTTCCTGCATTTTTATACTGCGTTCGCGACGCAGGCGACGACACTGCTGTTCGGCAATGTATTGGCCGTCGATCTGCGTACGGTCTGGACATTGCTCGCACTCGGCGCGGTGAGCCTCGGAACGCTCGCCATCATCTCCCGCCCCCTGCTCTTCGCGACGTTGCAACCCGAGTTGGCCGAGGCAAAGGGCGTCTCGCTGCGCCTCTATTCCGTGCTGTTTCTGGCGATCGTCGCGTTGACGACCGCCGAATGCGCGCAGATCGTCGGCGTGTTGCTGGTATTCGCGCTGATGGTCGGCCCTGCCGCGGCAGCTCAGCGATTGACCAGCGGTGTGGCGACCGGCATCCTGCTCTCGGGAATTCTGGCGCTCGTCGAAGCTTGGCTCGGCATCACCCTCGCCTTCTACACCGATTGGCCGACCAGCTTCTGGATCACCGCGCTGAGCGCAGCCGTCTATCTCCTCACCACTTTCCGATGGTAGAGACCGAGCCTCAGTCGGCGAGCCTCGGCTGCGCCATTGCAGGGGTGCGCACCTCGCCGATCGGGGTCCGGGCGAGAGCCCGGGTGACTGTGGCTCCGACTAATGCCAATGCGCCGGCCAGAACAAAGGCGGGGTTGAAGTTGCCAGTCGCCTCGACGAGGTATCCGGTGATGATCGGCGCGAGTTGGCCGAAACTGTTGCCCGCCGAGAATTGCGCATCGCGGGCTAAATGGCTTTGTTTGGCAAAAACAAATTTTTCGCCGGCAACAAAGCTGAAATGGAACGAGCAATTGCCGGGCCAAATTGCTTGCTTCGGGCCGCGCTCGCTGGAATGCATAGATCTGTGGTCATTCTGTATCGCCGACAGCGAGCGTAACGGCATCCAAAATCGGGGGCGAGGAACGGTTCCGGCGTCGATCCTGGCGTTGGCGGAGTCGTCGAGATTCCGAAAGAGCGACCGTTCCAGGCCCGCTTCGTAGCGGGCGAGGTTGCCTAGGGCGCCGCTCTCGTTGGCGTCGGCGTCAACCGCGCGTCCCAGGAGGACCTCGTCCCGGTCCCGCTCGTCTTTAGCCCGTGCAAGCGCCTCCGTCGCTTCCGTGTGCGCGACCTTGTCCGTGATGTGGCTTGGGAAGCTGTAGTCCGCGAGGGTCAACTCATGGGAACGGACTTGGGCTGCGAGCCTGCTCACCTGGAGTTCCCGGACCCGCCAATCAAAGAGCGCGGTCTCTATCCGTGCCGAGCGCCCGAGCCGCCACATAATGCTGACCACGCGATCCGCGAGAAGCTCCTCGATCGGTCCCATCGGCGAGAGATCTGCCCGAACCCGGTTCCGGAGATCCTCGAAGGCGTCGAAGTCCTCATCCGGGAGCACGACGTCACGGGCAAGGAGGCCATGCCGCAACGCGTTGTGACGGACGGCGGCTTTCCCTTCCGGCGTCCTTGGACCTGTGGAGTGGAGAGCGTTCGCGCGGTTTGCCGCAATCTGTCTTTCGCTCGTCACGGTTCCCGCCCTCCACTAATCCTTTCGGAAACCGCGCTAGACGCTCTGTCATAATAGCATTCGGCAACCACAATAGACGCCCCGACTTATCTGATTGTACGAAAACCCGCATTATAGACGCATTGTGATCGTTTGTCAATATGATAATATCATATTTAGCACGCCACTCTCGGGTATCGGCAACCACTGCCGCAAGGGCAGCGCCGGCCTCCGGCATTTGTCATGACGATGCTCCGTGCTGATGGGCGTGGCGTCCTTCGATCCGGCCGACTGCGCGTGGATGTGTGCTCGAATGTCGCTCTATACCCCTTGGCGCGCTGCAATTTGTTCGAAACATGTACAAATATTATCAATTTCCCACTATTTTTAATTCGCAATCAGCGGAGAGGAGGCCGATTGAGGTGATCGCGGAGGCCTTGAGGCAATAGCCTGCCTGTGTCCTGCGGCCTCGCGCTCACGCATCCGCAATTCGCCGCCTCAACCTGCGGACGATCCGCCTTGATCGGCGCCCTCGTCCCGGATCAGCCTTCGGCGAATTCGCGATGGCTTCGACCGGCACTATCCCGCCGCGTCGATGCTCTTCCGCATCGTCGATGTTCCGGCCGAGAGATACCCACAACCCCAGGTCCGGCGTATTGGGTTAAACAAAAACAATTCAGTCCATAACCCAGTCAATGGTGACGATCGACGCGATTGGCATCGATATATTCACGAACGGTCTTATGGTTAAGCTTACCATCGTGAGAAAATTGAAAATCTCCTGAGCTGATCTTAAGGTGGGTGGTCTGTAAAGAAGCAAAATTTTATAACCACAGCGATTCTATTTATTGACATGGTAGAGGATTCTATGAAAATATCATCTTTCAAGATCGAAATTGTAGAAGGATTAGATGGCTATGCGCGAGGACGGCGAAGTAAATAAGCTCCCGCCTGGTGATCATTGTCAGCTGAAAACCAATGGGCCATTTTCGTCGCTGAATGAGGCATGGTTTCATGTTCTCGACAGGTGCGTCATCAGCCTCCCTCTAAGTGAAGCAATCCTTCCGCTTATGCGGGATTGCTTTTTTGCCGGCGCGACATATGCGGTTCTCCTGCTGCAGAAGGGTCATGGCGATGAGTTAACTCGCGACATTGCAGGATTTTTAAATGAAGAGCCGCGGCCCGTTCCTCCCCAGGCCCTTTAACCTGAGCCGAGGGACGGAGCGAGGAACCCGAATAAATTTTCTCGAAGGATCGATCTGTGCCGTGCCACGGACAATGACGCCGTGAACAATGAGCCGAAGCGAGGTTCCGGGAGTAGAGCGGAGTCATTCCGCGTCCATCGGAACCGCGACCGGCAGAGCGATGCCGAGACCGAGCCGAGTGGGGAGGAGTTCTGATGAGGAAACAGGCTAGCCTCGCAACTGCGAGCGTGCAGAGTGAAGGGCAGATTGCCCGGATAATTGCCGCGCCACCAGGCGATAGTTCTTCCACGGTTTTAGAGTTGATTGAACGGGCGGCGCTTGACCCCCGCGCCGATGTCGAAAAGCTCGATCGCATGATGGCAATGTATGAGCGATTAAGGGCGAAAGAGGCCGAGCTTGCATTCAACGCGGCGAAGGGCCGGATCCTGAAAAAGCTCGCCGGCATCAAGTTCGTGAAGAACAGGCCCGCCATCTATGAAATCGAGAATGGAAAACCGCAGAAAGGCACGTATGAAGCCTTCAAATACGCGCCCCTGGAGGAGATCGACAAACACCTGCGGCCGCTATTGGCTGAAGAGAATATGGATCTGTCCTATTCCGACGAACCGCGGGAGGGCGGCGGCATCCGGATCCGCGGCCGTCTGAAGCATTTGCCGAGCGGTCATTATGAGGATTCCTTTATGTCGGCGCAGCTTGACACCACGGGTGGCAAGTCGGAGGTGCAGGCAGCGGGGAGCACCAATTCTTTCCTGCGCCGCTACGTGGTCTGCAATATCTTCAATATTGTCGTCGTCGGAGATGATGACGACGGAGCTATGGGAACAATCGACGAGGACCAGACCAAGACAATTTTTGACCTGATCAAAAAAGCGAAAGTCGGGCCCAAGTTTCTGAAATACATGAAAGCTCGGAGCGTCGAGGAAGCCGGTTCTCTCGAGGCAGCCGTAGCGACGATTGCAGTCCGGGACTATCGCAAAGCCATTAGCACATTAGAAGAACAGATAGCTAAGGCAGAGGCCGGTCATGCCCATCTTTCATCATGACGTGGCGCAATACTCGGACGAGTATGACCGCCTCAAGCTCGGGATCCCGACGAGCTCGCACTTTCACAAAATCATTACACCGCAAGGCAAGCCCTCGAAACAGTGGCGTGAATACGCCTGCGTCCTGATCGCCGAGCGGATACTGCAGCAGAAAATCGAGTTCTATAATTCGCCCGCGATGGAGCGGGGCTTGATCGTCGAGGCCGAGGCAGCCGACTGGTATGAATTCGATCACGACGTAACCGTTCAGCGGATCGGTTTCATCACCGACGACGAGCACACGATGGGATGCAGTCCCGATCGCCTCGTCGGCGATGACGGCTTACTGGAAATCAAGGCGCCCCTGCCACAGACCCAGGTCGGATACTGGATTTCGGGTGAAGCTCAGTGAACGCTTCCGGCCGCAGCTACAGGGGCAGCTTTACATAACCCAGCGTAGCTGGGTGGATATCCTATGCTGGCATGACGTGTTGCCAAAATTGATCATGCGGGTTGAGCCCGACGACCGGTTCATCAAAGCCCTCGACCGCGAACTTCGCGTCTTCAACTACTTCATTGAAGGGGTGATGGAGAAGATCCGCGCGACGCATGAACTGCCGATGCCGCCAAGCAGATTAGCGCTGAAGGCGGCTTTGCGCGCAAGCTTGGAAATGGCGCCATGAAATCGATGTTAATGGCCAGCCAGCACAGCTTCTTCCCGGTTTAAAACCATGACGACGCCCCGCATTCCGCGCCGGGTGGCGCTTCCGAAGCCCAAACCTGACTACCGCAGGCGCGCCCAGCACTTAGCCTTTATCCGACAGCTTGTCTGTGTCGCCTGCGGTACGGCAGCTCCATCGGAGGCCGCGCATGTGCGGTCTGGATCCGACGGTGCGGCAGGACTGAAGCCGTCGGATCGCTATTCCGTGCCGCTGTGCACCAGTTGTCATGCGCTGCAACATCAATTCGGAGAACTGACCTTCTGGAGCACCTTACGCATCGATCCGCTCGACGTGGCTTTCCGCCTGTGGACGGTATCCGGCGATATCAAGGCAGGCGAGAGGGTCCTCTTTCGGGCACGACAGCGGATCGACCTGATGAAAACTGCTGCGCAATGACTTCCCGAACGCGATGCGAATGCTTGTCCGTGAACTCGGTCTTCTCGATAGCGGCGAGATCCAATAGGGCACCACCTCGTCGATCAGTATATCACTTTCCCCTTTAAGTGACTTCATCCAGAGCGTATTCGAAACTTGACGAGGTATGCGAGGGCTTTGAGGCCATCACGCCAGCTTACCTTTTTTCCTTCGTCGTATGTCCGTCCATAATAACTGATCCCAACTTCATAGATGCGCCACCGCCGCGCGCGCGCTATCTGCGCGGAGATTTCGATCTCCACTCCGAACCCGTCGGAAGTGAGTCTGAGTTCCTTGAGTACTTCTTTTGTGAACATTTTGTAACATACTTCGATATCCGATAACATTTGATCATATAATATATTGAATACAAACGAAATGAGGCGGTTGCCGAGGTAATGATGGAAATACAGCGAACGATGCGGCCGGCCATAAAACCGGGAGCCATAGACGACGTCGGCCACCTTGCGCTCGACGATCAACGAGAGCATACGAGACCAGTCGTTCGGATCGTACTCCAGGTCGGCGTCTTGAATGACGACGACATCGCCGGAGGCCTTCGTCAAGCCGGTTCTGACGGCGGCGCCTTTACCTCGGTTGCGCTCGTGGAACAGGACGGTAAGCGAAATCCCCGCATAATTTTGCGGGCCGTCGGCCGAGAGCTCGAGCCCGCCGGAAGCGTTCAGTGACAGGCGGCGCCAGGTTCCCGCCGACTGGCTGAGGTTTTTCCTCAGCCAGTCGGAGGTTCCATCGCTCGACCTGTCGTCGACAATCACGATTTGCTTGGGCACTTCGGGCAGCGCCTTGGCCACCTCGGTCAGAATGCGCCCAATCGTCTGAATTTCATTATAGACCGGGATTATGATCGAAAGGACGGGCACCGTTTCGCAATCGGCAGGACCCCCGGGCATAGCGCCGAAGCGCTCGTTCATTGCTGCAGGCGGAAACGGTCGGCGTACATCATTGGCCGGTTCGCCCGTCGTCAGATTGTCGCCTCGCCAAAATAACATACAGCGCGGTCCCCGAGCCGTGAACTAAAATGCCGGCCGCGATCAGCGCGAGGGGGAGGAGCAAGCAGAGCTGTGCGAGAGTTGCCGCCGCGATGCCGAGCGCCCGAGCGCCGCCGGCGAATTCGACCGCCAGCGCATAGGCGAATTGCAATGTGCCGAGAAAGGCCGGACCGGACGGCACGAGCGTGCTTAGGCCCGCTGCGCCGAGGAGGACCAGGGTGTCGGAAAACCCGAGCGTCATCCCTACTGCCTTGACGAGAAACCACAAGGAGAGCGCATCCGGCACATATATGATGAGAGTGAGCCCGATGACCTTCAACGTCCGCCATGTTCGCAGGATCTCCAACCCTTGCTGCACCATGGCCATCTGGGCCGATATTCCGGGAAATCGCCCGACAATGCGGGACATCATGGAGCCGGTAAGGCAGACGGCGGCAAGCAAGACGGCACCGAACAGAACGCCGCCCGTCACCAGCACATTTATCAGCAGCCCCGCGTTCGGCTTCGACGCGGTGGCGAGCAGCAGACCGGCCCCAAGGCAGCAGACAATTGTAATCCCGTCAAACAGCCGCTCGATGACAATCGAAGTCAACCCCCATACCCGCGACAGTCCAAAGGTTTTCTTGAAGAATTCAGCGCGAAAGAGCTCGCCCAGCCGTGCCGGCATGACGGCATTGAGGCCGTAGCCGACGAGCAGCGCCCGCGCAACGATCGGGTAAGGAATTGCCGCAACCGGGCGCAGGATGACCTGCCACCGCCAGGCTCGAAGCACCAAGTTCGCTGCATATATCAGCATCGCCGCTGCAATCCAGAGAGGATTGGCTCCGGCCAGAGCCGCACTGACCGCTCCCAGCTGCACTCGATAAAAGGCGACCGCCAGAAAGAACAAAGTGCAGGCGAGGCCGATTACGAGCTGTATCAGACGCACCTTCATATCTGTTGGCCGTGCAGCTGTTGGGTCAGTGAACGCGGATCCGGTGTCGCTCCCGATCACGGATAAAAACGGTTTGTAGGCGCGATACCGGATTTGGCGCGGCGGGGTTTTCCAAACCCTTAATGTCACAAATTCGGGTTCAAATCGTCGCCTGTGTTCCGAGGATCACCGAGCTCTGCGACGATAGCACGCCCCCGATGCCGTGCGCGATCGCGGTCTCGCAATCGGCGATCTGCCGGCGACTTTTGCGGTTACCGGAGCTGCCCGCCGCTATCGTCTCGCTGTCCGGTCGCGAGTGTGTGCTGATCGTGGTTGGCAGCGCGGTTATCGCCGGGTGTTTTTCGCCGGGCAGAGCATTCGGTTATCGGAGCGTTTACCTGCTTCAGGCGATGCCGGGGCTGTTGACATTGGCGCGCTCGACCACTAGCGGAGTGCGCGCGCTTGCCTCGGCACCGCTTGCGCGGCGCGTCCGCTTGGTTCGGCCGGTAGCCGGTGCGCTTGCGGTGACCGCCCTGAAAGCCGCGGGTCAGCGGCGCGAGCACGGGCCCCGCGGCGTCCGCGGACTGCGATATTGCTGAAGGCGCGTGCTGCGCAAGCCCGCCAGTCCGTGCTGCTCGAAGGCGCGCTCCCAGGACCGGTACTCCTCCTCGGTCAGCTGGTAGCGCTGCAGCGCCTCTTCCAGGGTGATGCGGCCGGTGCGCACGGCGGTGACGACCGCGGCCTTGCGGCGCACGACCCAGCGCCTGGTGTTCGGCGGCGGCAGGTCGTCGGTCATCGGGAGGGGCTCCCGCGGCGACCGTTCGAGGGCATTACTCACCGGGCCCTGCCAAGACTTTGGCGGCCCAGAACGAGCGGTCGCTCGTCCCGGTCCGCTGCCGGCGGGACTGGCTGCGGAGCGCGGCATAACGCTGCAGCGCCGCCCGATCGGCGGCGGCGGGAGCAGCCTGGGTCGGCAATGCACAGGCCGTCGGGCAGCGGGTGATGCCGTTGCTGCGGATAAAGGCGGCGACTGCGGCCTCATATTCTTCATGACACATGTTAACGTTCCCAAAGCGAAATCGTCGACGTCGGTAGCGCCGAGCATGATTCCGACCTTGCTAAACAAGTGAAAATCTTTAACTATATTTATACTTAAACGAATAAAATTTGATAGTTAATAGGACGCGCGAAGAGATACTCGGCTGGCATGAGTGTTTGCTCGATAGTGATTCACCGTTTCTTACCGTCAACGGCGGTAGGATGAGGAGATATTCAGGTGTGTAGGAAATAATGAGAGATGCGCGGCCCGCGCTCTGCGATAAGGCTGTCGCGCGCCTATTGGCTCACCCTGGCGCTGTTCCTCGCATTGCAGATCGCCGACATCGTCACGACCAACTACGCGCTGAGGAGCCCGGGCATCTAGGAAGCCAATCCACTGATGGCGTGGGCGCAGGCCGAGCTCGGCACCGCTTGGTGGCTGCCGAAGCTCGCCGTGGCCGCCTATCTATGCGTCGCCGCGACCTTCCTGCGGCGATGCTGGCCGATCGTCTCCGCTGTCTTGGTCTCCGGCCTCTGCGTGCTCGGCAACATCAGCCGCTTCTAAGACCACTTGCTCCGACCCAGGCCATCAAGTCGAGCGGATCATCGCTACTAGCACCAGCTTGTTGACGGGGCCGAGAAGCAAGCGCTGGGAAGCAGCCGCGCGGTTGTCAAAGAATAGCCGATGGCCTGGAAGATCGCGCTTACGGTGGTGTAGTTGCCTTTCGATATACAAGGTCCGGCCGTGCCGTCAGTCGAGTAGAACTTGGTTGGATCGGAAGCGATGTCCTGCATCGTGGTGCACGAGGAGATCGTCGTCGTGTCGCTGCAAGTCGTCGAGCCGTCATCATAGTAGATCGCGTACACCCAAGTCCCCGCTGTCGCAGCGGCCTGGGCTGCAGTGATCGCCAGATGGCACTCTTGATTGACCTGGGTGGTTTTCAACGGGCCCATCTGTGCTGCCGTCGAAGTTGCGGCGCCGTCGCTCAACAGGATGAGCACGTTCGTCCCGCCCGGCTGACCGGCGGCAATGCGGGCATTCTGTGCCGTGACGAGGGCACTCTGCGCCGCGGTGATCGCATCGGCGTAGAAGGTTCCGAGCCCACCGGGCGTTCCGAGGCACCCTTTCGCCGTCACCTTCACGATGTTGGAGGAGGCGTACAACGTAGCCGCCGTGTCGGAGGTGCGGTAATCGCTAGAGAACGGGACGATCTGGTAGAGCGGCGCAACGATGATCGTATCGCCCTGGAGGACGCCCGGGCCGGTAGGATTGGCGCTCATCACTGCGGTCGTGGGAAGGGTCACCGAGCTGATGCTCGTGCCGGTCCCCCACCAGGGCCAGCTCCCTGTGCCGGCCGGGATGCTCGTCCCGAAGGTAATCAAATCACCGCTCTTGACGGTCCCGGCTTTCGACATTGTTACGGTCTTGCCGGCTACGCTAATCGACGAAACTGTCGTGCCCGCCGGAATCGCGCTCGGAGTGGTCGTGTCCTGGATCGTCATTCCCGCGGTGATATGGGTCGTCACCACGCCGGTCGGGAATGTCAGAACAGTCGCCGTCGCCGCGCTCGCCGGTGTCCCCGCATCGGTGGCCATTGCCCAGGTGGACCCAGTATTGAATTCTGTGGCCGCAGTCATACTCGTGGTTAAGGACAGCGTGCTGGTTGTCGTGGCTGCGTTGGTGGGGTTCTGGATCCCTGAATACGACCCGAGCGGGGAGGTCGAGGGGGTCGCAATTTTAGGGGCTGTGCAGCCGATATCCGCCGTGGCTTGGCTGGCGTTTGTCACTGGTGGGAACACAAAAAGTGCAGTCTCGTCCACCGGGTTCGCGACGTTGCCGTTCGTCGCCGCGCCGCAGCTGGCCAGGTTTGATGCGCAGGGCCAGAGTTCGCCCAGCAGAATCTGGACCCCGTCCGCCGCGCACTCGATCGAAGTACTAAAACCGGAACAAGCTTTCGCGGCGGGTCCCGAAGGGGCTTGGCCCATCGAACTGGTCGTATCGAGGATAAATGCCACATTGAGCGGTTGCGGCACCCCGCCCGCCGCGAGCGCGACCGCGCTCGCCGAGATCTGCACCGAGGAGATCCCGAAAATCCTGCCGAAGTACAGCGGAACGGTCGCCTGCTGCTGCACCAAGATGCCGTTTGCGGACGTTGCAGGCGTCTGATTTGTGGTGCACACGCCTCCTGTGTTAAAGCACCATAACTTGGGGTATCCGGCCGCCATCGTGGCGGTGAAACTAGCGATAGGCGTTCTTGTTGCCGGTCACGGAGCTGTACGAAGTCGCCGTGGCGACCGGTGTTCCGCCTACGCCGATGTCCTGCGCTCCTGCCATCGCCGCTGCATTGGTCGAGGCCTGGAGCGCGCGCTGGGCGGCGAAGAGATAGCCGACGTCCACCGAAAGCGCGCCTAATCCGACGAGAGCGAATATCACGACCGCCGCCAGGATGAGAGCCGCCCCGCTTTCGTCCCCGAGCACTCGGCGAAAAGACACTCTTGCCGTCCAATTCATTGTACGCGCTCCGTAACTTGTGATGCCAGGTTGCAAGTCGACGCCATACCTTGCCAGGTAGTCAATAGGTTACACGGAAACGTTGCCGTATATGTCGCCGACACCTGCGCGGGCTTCCCGACGTTGTTCGTCAGCGCGTTCATGCAGGTTGTGTCCGCGGCCTGGGCGGCGCTGAGGGTACTGGCATTGGTCACGCATGCCGTCGCATTGACCGACAAGGTCATCTTCATGCTCGCCGCCGTCAGGGTCGAGGCCGCCGTCTTGATCGCGTTCCAGGCGTCGCTCGACGGCGTCGTATCCCCGCGGCTGATCGCGAACTGCATTGCACCCACGCCCACGGCATTTGTCAGCGTCACATATTGGCCCAGGGTCAGCCCGAACTGGGCTGTACCAAACACGATAAGGAGCAACATCGGAGCAACTAGCGCAAACTCGACCAGCGCCGTGCCTCTCTCCCCCAGGCTCTTCGCTTTCGCCGCCTCGAGGCGGGCAAATCGCAAGGCGCAGGCGATCGCACCGCGCGCCGTGCGCTGGCAGCGGATAATTGCGGCTTGGTGCTCGTCCGGGCGCATTGTTCGGCCCCCAAGTGCTGATGTGCTAATATCGGCGGCTGAACCGTCTTGGTTGCATATTACCAAAAAAACGGGAAGAAATTTAAAATATTTATACTTAATGTTTAAATTTTCTGGTTAACATCACGGCCGTTGGTAACGATGCGGATGCTTTACTGTTCTTTGGCAAGTGAGAAGTCATTTTGCATCGGTTCGCCAGCCGATGCGGAGGTAGGAATGGCCCAGCGAATAACCGAGCCCGAGGATCGAGCACCCGATCGGCTCGGCTTTGGCACCCCCGCAACGCGGAGGAGATTTGGGCCCTGCCCATGGCCGGTACCGCGAACTTATTGGATGTTGCTGATCCTGTTTGTCGAATTGCAAATCGCCGACATCCTCACCACCAACCATGCGCTGGCGCTTCCCGGGGTTTGGGAACTCAATCCGCTGATGGCGATCTCGCAGGCCAAGCTCGGCGCTGCGTGGTGGGTGCCCAAACTCGCGGTCGTGGCCTATCTATGCCTCGCGGCCACCTTCATGCGCCGGCGCTGGCCGATCATTTTCGCGGTGTCGGTTTCCGGCCTCGCCGTGGTCGGCAACATCAGCCATTTCTGACGACGCCGCAGGACCCCAAGCCCCCTCCCATTTCCTCCCCCGCAAGCGGGGGAGGGTTAGGGTGGGGGCTCGGTGGGTGAGGGTAGACGAACTCAATAGATCCCGGGCAGCAGCCGGGCGGTCCTTTGCTGGTAGGCGGCGTATTCCGGGAAGGTTTCGGTGAGGACGGCCTCTTCGTTGTGCATGCGCCGCAGCTGAAAGGCGATGTGCAGCGCAAGGACAAGCGCGGTCGCCAGCGAGAAGAACTGCATCGAAATGCCGATGATCGCGAGTTCCTCGGCAATATAGAGCGGGTGGCGCACAAACCGGTACGGACCCGTGGTGACGAGGCGCCGCGCCTCCGCCATCATGCTGAACGAGCGGCCGAGCCTCGCCAGGCTGACGACCGCCGCCGCGCTGCCGAACAGGACCAGCAGGGTCGAGATCATTTCGGCCGGCACGGACAATTCGCGGCGCGGGAAGAACGGAATGGCATAGACGAGAAAGGCGCCGGCAAAGGCGGCTATCCGCGGCTGGAGCCCGCGGGCCTTGCCTGTCGGCCGCGCCCGTAGGACGACCGAGGCGCCAAGGAGCAGAAGAAAGGCGATCGTCGACAGCCGCATCGCCATGTTGACGGCATAGACGGCAAACGGCAGCGCCGCATCGGCCTCGCGCACATAGCGGGCCAGACCCGCCATCTGCAACGTCGCGCAAAACATCGACCAGCCCAGCAACGGCACCCGCATCAACAAATCGTAGGCGCGCGATTGCTGGAGCCTAACGAACTCAGAGTGGATAATACGCCAAGTCGTTGCCGAGGAGATCGGCGATTTCTTCATTGGAGTGTTTCGCTCGTCGTCGGGTCAATCCAAAGGAACCGTGGCTTGAGCGGTAACTGCAAATGGCCCAGCGAGCCCGATGACACTGTACCCGTAATTAGCCGAAAGGCTCATCGTTCCAGCGCTGGGTGCAGCGCATACGTACCAGTTTCCCGCCGTCGGACTGGTCGGCAAAGGACATGAAATCGATGCGGCAGGCAGAACTGCCTGCATCTGGGCTTCTGCAATCGCCGGTGTGACGGTGGTATTATTGACCATCGCATAACGGCCGGCTTGCAATACAGCCAGCTCCATCGTGTTCCATTGCCACAAAGTAATCCCAAACTCTATGATTCCGAACATCAGCGTGAACAAGAGCGCGAAGGCGATCGCCGCTTCGACTGCTGTCGATCCCTCATCCCATCCGCGCCTCGGCCGTTTCTCGCGCATTCCGGTTACCATTTACTGAATTCGGGTGCTCGTCTGCGCGGTCACTGAGTTTGCGGATGTATAAGTCCCATAAGCGACCAGCGGGCTGATGCTTTGGGTCGCTTGTATCTGAATGTATTGTAAAAGGCGGAGTCGGCCGCCCCTGTTGCTGGGTTCGTAGGCGCGGGCGAAGACGAACATGGATTCGTCCCTCCTGCCGCTGGGCAAGTTTTCGTCGCGCCATCGACGCAGGTGCACACGGTGGATGGCGTAAAGGTGGCGCCCGACAACGACGTATTGTTCGTCTGCAATGTGCTCACAAGGCTGCTTATGCCAGTAGTGCATGTGGTCGTCAGTCCACCTCCGCAGGCCGTAGAATTCCTGGCGAATTCCGCCACTGCGCGTGTCGCCCCTTCGAGTGAAGCCGCGCTATTCGTCAGCGCGCCGTAGTCGGCAGCACCGAGCACCAGGACTACGAGCAGGGGGGCAGTAATTGCGAGCTCCACTGTTGCGGACCCCGATTTCCACCCGTTTTGCTGTCGCCTACAGAGGCCGATTAGACTTTCAACCACCGGACACCTCATTCCGCGAGCGCAACGGTCTGGACGGTAGGCAGAGTAAGTCCGGCGCTTGGGCATCCCGACGTACTGAAATTGGAGGCGCCATTTAAAACGATTGTTTGTGCGATCAGGAAGGTGCAGGTCGAGCTGGGGTTTCCTTGGTACGCAACTGTCGTACTCGGGAAATAGAGTAGGCCGGTGAAATTCATGTTCGGCCCTCCTTCAAAGGTGTTGTCATATTGCGTCCCGACAACCTTTTTGCAACTGCTGGTTCCACCGGCGCTGACGGGGGTTGCCGTGGGATCCTGAATAACCAAATAGCCGGCGTAAGTACCCGTTGTTGGCGCGTTCAACGTCACCGAAGAATTGGCGTCACTGCAAAAATCTGCAACGCTACCTGTCCCTGTCTTGGTCAAGATAATCGTCACTCCGGTCCCACCAGTGCACGTCGAGCACGTCACCACGGCGTTTGTGTCGAGGGTCAAGTCGCCGTTGGTTATCCAATAGGTGCCGGGCTTGAGGTCGACGGTTTGGTTCTTAATATCCCAGGGACCGATTATTTGTGTATTAGCCATAAGGGTAATGGGGCTGCCGGATAAAGAAGAGCCGCTAATCACGCAGCTCCCGGACCAAGTTGAACCCGACTTGGTGCAGGCGGGCGCGGTGGGCATGCCGGTGATATCAAACGAGTGGGTCAAAGTCCCGGAGTAAGGATCGGGATAATTTGCTGCGTGCATTATCGGAGGGGAAGTTAATGAAAACTCCGATGGTATCAAGGGTGGAGTGACTGGATTGCCTTTGAAACTAATTCCGCCGACGGTGACCAAAGTATCGGCAGTGATCGAGCCACCATTGTCATGAATATTTATCGCAGTCGAGCTGTTCGAGTCTGCTATGATTGAGCAGCCCGGCGTCGTAATAGACGACGAGCCTTTTACCTCGACGCCGACGGGCGCGGTGGATGATAAAGACAGCATACACGGGCTATCGAGGGTTTTGAGAGCGGCGACGGCCCGCGTATTAATCGTGACGTTCGGAAGATAGAGGCTGGCGAGAAGCGCAGTCTGCTGCTGCGAAACGATCGCTTCTACTGCATTCGCGACCTGTGTTCCAGTCGGGGCTGTGCACGTCCCACCGACTGTGTAATTATAACATTGGCAGATACTGATCTGCCCGGAGCTAGGGGTCCACAGATCGTCGCCGTGGGGGTGAAGCGGTTTTGCGTAGCCCCATATGTCCCCATCTCTTGGACTTCGGTTAATCCCGTCGATGTCGCATATCCGGCAAGCAACTCCATCGCGCCGGACAGCGCGGCCTCATCGGCGACAGACTGGTTGACACGTTTGATCGCGTACCAGAAACCGGCCTCAACGCCGAGGCCGGTAAAACCGATCAGTGCCGAAAGAGAGAGTGCCACGAGGGGCAAGATGGCGCCCCCCTTATTTCTGATCAGCCCCCGTGCAGCTCGAAGCGTCATTACCTACCTCCGGACGCACGCGCTCTCCTAATAGGATACATTCGATTAGGCGAGGGTACACTAATTAAAACGCACCAAAGTTGTTTTTCAGAGTGTCCGCGAGGCGAAGCGCCACCGGCGTGCTGATCACCATCATCAGCGACGGTAAGATGAACAGCGCCAAGCGGGATGGCGAGCAGAACGGGTAAGCGAGCCGCGCGCTCTTCGATGCGCGCCAGGCGCGCGGTGCGCATTTCGGCGGCCAGGATCCGTAACAACTCGGCGAGCGGGGTGCCGAAGCGGATCGCCTGGTTGAGCGTCGCCGTGATCCCGCGCAGGGCCGCAACGCCGGTCCGTTCGACGAGGTTTTCGAGCGCCTCGGCGCGATTGGACAGTACCCGCATTTCGGATGCGGTCGTGGCAAACTCGTCGGCGACCGCGGCGTTGGAGGCGCGCAGATCCTCGCTCACCTGCTCGATCGCCTGGTCGAGGCTCAGCCCCGCCTCGGCGCAGATGACGAGCAGGTCGAGCGCATCGGGCAGGCCCTGTTCGACAAGCAGCCGCCGCCGTGCCGCCAGGCGCGAGAGCAAAAAATCGGGAAGCCGCCAGCCCAGCATCAGCGCGCCGAGCACCACGGCGATGCGGATCGTCGCCGATCCGGCGAACCATTGGCGCCATTCGAGGAACAGCCACATCAGCGCGGCCGATATGAAGGCGCTGCAGAGCTTGCTCGCGACAAAGCCCGAAAGACTGCCGTGCCCCTTGATCCCTGCGGAAGCGAGAACCCCGAGCAGCCTCTGTTGCTCGGCAGTGCCGACTGCCGGGCTGGCCGCGACGATGCTGCCGAGCCGCTGGTACCAGCGCGGGCGCCGCTCGCGAGCGGCTCGGTCGACCGGGGCGCCGCGCAGCGCCACGAGCCGGTCGAGGCGGTCCTCCTGCTTGCCGATCT
This sequence comes from uncultured Alphaproteobacteria bacterium, assembly GCA_963812675.1. GTDB lineage: Bacteria > Pseudomonadota > Alphaproteobacteria > ATCC43930 > CGMCC-115725 > AP-15. The sequence goes on from CAWEWR010000023.1 coordinate 21,508, forward strand.
TCCAGAGATGGAGGGCGGACAAGAGCGCCGCGGCGAGGGTCAACACGAGGATCACGGTTGCCGCCGGGCTTAAGCTGGCCTGGCCGAGCCGGATCGTCAGATACTCGGCGAGGGTCTCGTAGAAGGTGTCGGATCCGGGCATGGTTTACCGCAGGCTCCGCCTGATGATGACGGCCATGACGGATACTCCGATGGCGAGGGTCAGGATCGCCATCCCCATCATAAATCGGCCGCGCGGGTCGTCCAAAAGAACAGACATCAGCGAAGGATTGAGAAAGAACAAAAGTCCGCCGACGGCGAAGGGCAGCACAGCGAGCACGGTTGCCGAGGCTTTGGATTCGGCACTGAGCGCCCGGGCTTTCAGGCGGATTTCCTTGCGCCGGCGGATGATGTTGCTGAGATTGGCGAGGGTCTCGGCGAGGCCGCCGCCCGTGCGCCGCTGCAATTTGAGGGCGACGACAAAAAAACGAAAATCCGGCACCCGGATGCGGTCGGCGGTGTGCTGCAGCGCCTCGTCGATGTCGACGCCGATGCGCATCTCCTCGAGGGTCCGCGCCAATTCGGTACCCACCGGGGCGATCACTTCGCGCGACGCCACCTCCATCGCGTCGAACACCGGAAGACCGGCCCTGACCGCCCGGCACATCAGATCGAGGGCATCGGGGAACGGATCGAGAAATTTGCTTTGGTACCGGCTCTGGAGGAGGCGCAGCAGCACCATGGGTGCGGCCACTGCCGCAGCGATGCCGAGCAGCACGACGAGAGCGGGGTTGAACCTCATTATTTTTTCGGCGAACAACACAGTCACGCCCGCCGCTGCGACCCCGGTCACGGCAAGGTGCGGCAGCCCGATCCGGTTGCCGGCTGCCGCGAGCGCGGCCTCGAGCCGCACCCACAGTTTGGCAAGTAAAAAGAGATCGCGGATGCCGGCTCGCGACAACGGCCGCCGCAATGAGAGGGTCGGCGCCTCTTCGCTCGGCCCCGTCGCAACGACCGCGCGCAGGCGCTGTTGCCGGCTCTCCCTGCGGCGATCGGCGCGCATAGATGCGAACAGCGCCCCACCGATCAGGACGACGGCGCCGAGGACGGAAAGAACGACCTGGTTCATGGCTTGGCCGCACCCTCTCATCGCCATCGCGACGAGAGGGGCGGCATCAAGCGCGCATCGCTGCGACGATGCCGAGCACGTCGAGCAACTCCCGGTCGAGGCCGTAGCGCGCGGCGCGGGTACATGAAATCGGGGCGCATGCGGGTCGATTCGAAGATGCCGTCGATCGTGCCGTCCCGCTTTTCGCCATGGTAGCGGAAGGTGAAAAGATCGCGGGCGGTGATGATCTCGCCCTCCATTCCCGCGATCTCGGCGACGTTCTGCACGCGGCGGACGCCGTCGCGCATGCGCTCGATATGCACGATGAGGTTGAGCGCGCTCGCGACCTGCATCCGGATCGCCCTCAACGGCAGGCTCAAATTCGCCATCATCACCATGTTTTCGATGCGGTAGAGGGCATCGCGCGGCGAATTGGCATGCACCGTCGTCATCGAGCCGTCATGGCCCGGTATTCATCGCCTGCAGCATGTCGAAGGCCTCGGGGCCGCGCACCTCGCCGACGATGATGCGGTCGGGGCGCATGCGCAGCGCGTTGCGGACGAGCTCGCGCTGCGGGATATGGCCGGCCCCTTCGATGTTGGGCGGGCGCGTCTCCATCTGCACGACATGCGGCTGCTGCAGGCGCAGCTCGACGGCGTCTTCGATCGTGATGATGCGCTCGGTGGTATCGATGTGTTGCGAAACCGCGTTCAGCAACGTCGTCTTGCCGGAGCCGGTGCCGCCCGAGATCAGGATATTGAGCCGCGAGTGTGCCGCGATCCGCAGCAGATGGGCGAGCTCGGGCGACAAATTCTGCTGCCGCACCATCGCATCGAGGGTCAAGGCATGCTGTGGGAATTTGCGGATCGAGATCGTGCCGCCATTGAGCACGAGCGGCGGCAGGACGATGTTGACGCGGCTGCCGTCGGCGAGCCGCGCGTCGACCATCGGGCTCGCCTCGTCGATGCGCCGCCCGATGGCGGCGGCGATGCGCTGCGCGACACCGACCAGATGCTGGGCGTCGCGAAACCTGGCGCTGGTCTTTTCGAGCTTGCCGCGGCGCTCGACAAAAACATCGAATGGCCCGTTGACCAGCACGTCGGTGACGTCATCGTCTTCGAGAAGGGGTTCGAGCGGCCCGAGCCCGACCATGTCGTCGGTCAGCTCGACGGCGAGCGCGGCTTCCTCCAGCTCGTTGAGCTGAATGCGCTGCTCGGTCGCAATCTCGCTGACCAGCTTGCCGACTTCGGCCCGCAGGGTCGGCCGCGGGATGCGGCCCGCCACCGAGGGGTCGATGCGCGACATCAGCGCGGCGCGGATCTGTTCCTTCAGCTCGTCGCGATTGGCGAGCTCGGGTGCCGGGGCCGGCGACTCCTGGCCGGGAATCAGAACGAGCTCGTGGCCGCTGGGCTCGATGATGCGGCGGCCGAAGTTGGCCGACCTCATTTGTCGGCCCTCCACCAGCGGCGCCGCTCGGGCGGCCGTCCCGACAGTTCGAGCGCGAGGGCGGCGATCGCGTCGGTGAATTTGCCGCGCTGTGCCGCCGCGATCTTCGCTCCGCCCGATATCGTGGTGAACAAGGTCGGCTGGAACGGGATCACGCTCTTCGGCTTGACTTCGACGACGTGCTGCAACTCCTGCAGGGTCACGGCATGCCGTCCGCCCTCGCCGTGACGATTGACGACGAGGATATTGGGCCGCTTGCCGTCGCCCTCGCCGATTGCCTGTGCGCAACCGCACCGTGTCGCGCACCGAGCGCAATGTCTGGTCGGCGACCGTGACACGGAAATCGGCCATCTCGAGCGCCCGCCGATAGGGCGCCGCCGGGATCCGCGGGACATCGACGATGACATAATGAAACTGCTCGCGCAGCGCCGAGACGAGGGTCTCGACCGCGACGGCGGTGAAATGCAGATCCTCGCTCAGCGGCTCTTCCGAGCTCAGCACGAACAGGCGCTCGCCGACCGGCGTCATTACCCGCTCGAGCAGCGTGTTGTCGATGCGCAGCGGGTTGGCGAGCGCCTCGCGCAGCCCGGAGTTCGGCTTGATGTCGAGCGCCAAAGCGCAATCGCCGTTCTGCAGGTCGAGGTCGACGAGGGCGACCCGGCGGCTCTGCCGGTTGGCGAGATACCAGGCCATGTTGACCGCCAGTGTCGTCGTGCCCACGCCGCCGCGCGTCCCGACAAAGGCGACCATCGTTCCGAGCTTTTTGTGGATCGGGCTCGCTTCGCCGGTATGGGCCCGGCCGCTGGCCAACGCCTTGGCCAACAGCTGCGTGTTGAGCGGCTTGACGACATAGTCGGCAACCCCGGCCTGCAGCAGATCGCGGTAGAGGCCGATCTCATTCCGGTTGCCGACCGCGATCACCGCGACACCCGGTTCGCAGACCTCGGCGAGCTCATGGATTCTCGAAACCGGCAAATCGATGCCGCTGATGTCGACGATCAGGATGTGGGGCGAGCGATGCTGGCCGAGGTACTCGACGGCTTTCGCTATCCCGCCGCGCAGGATCGTGCCCTGACCCAGCGCCAGCTGCGTCACGCATTCGCGCAGAAGCTTGTCGGTCTCGGCGTCGGCGACAAACGCCAGAAACGCAGGCCGGCCGACCGGCAGCTTGCTTACCGCCGTTCTTTCGATCGGCGCGGGAGCTTCGAGCACGCTCCTCATGATTTGGATCCTTCCGCGATCCGCCGCCCAAGCAGAGTGAGGGGCCGAACTCGCATATCCTGCACGCCGATCATTCTGTCTTCACCGCTTCCCTCTTGGAGCCGCGAACCACCTCGACCGGCGGCTGCTGGACCGTGATCACTTTTTCCGGCATCGCGCCGCCGAGCGCCGGCGAGACGTCGCCCGCCCAGGTCGGTTTGACGCCGGTCGAGGGACCGGGGCCGGCGGTCGAGGTAGCGAGCACGCCGTCCGGGCCGCTGACGCTGCGCAAGGTCAGCGACAGCTTGCCGAGCTCGGTGGCGACGTTGATCTTCTCGGCCTGCTGGGGCGTTACCTCGAGGGTCACGGTCCGGCCGAAACTGCCCGACGGCGCCTTTGCGTCAAGCGCATCGATCGCCAGCACGCGAAGGTTCTCGACGACCGTTTCGCTGACCGAGCGGCGGGTGATCACCGCGCTCTCGCCCTTGAAGTTCTGCGTCAGGATCACGTCGACGCGATCGCCGGGGAACAACAGGCCGGTGCTCGCCCCACCGGTGGCGACGGGGATGGCGATCGCCCGCGCTCCAGGGGTCAGCACGACCTGCAGAAAATCGCGATCGCCCGGCTTGACGATGTTGCCGCGTCGGATCGGCTCGCCCGCCGCAGTGTCGCGTGCGGGGCGGACCGCTGCGCCATAGACCTCCGCCCGCGTCTCTTCATCGATCTCGGGCTTGACTTGGCGGGCGGCCTCGGATGGGCGAGCGATCTCACCCGGCTCGACCGGCCGGGTGACCGACTGCCACCTCACGTCCTGGGCGCGCAGCAATGTGCCGGCCGCCAGTTGCACCGTGGCGACGAGAATCTCCTCCTTTGGGGGGGTGGCGTTGGCGTCGACCTGCGTCGGCATGGCGCGCAGGATCACGATGACCGCGACCGCGAGCGAGATCAGAAACAGCACGGTCAGGATGGTCTTGGCGCGCATCGCGGCTCACCTGGTTGGAAAGTATTGCACGAGGAGGACGACGATACCGGCCGCGGCGATCGCGACCCCATAGGGCACGGTCAGCCGCGCCTGGGCTTCCCGCTCTTCAAGGGTCGGCGTCGCGCGCTCGGCGCAGCCCGAGCCGGTCGCGGGCGAGCACAGCGACCGCGATCAGCGCACCGGACACGCTCATGACGAACAGAAACTCGAAAAAACTGTGATAGCCGATCAGCAGCGCAGTCGCCCCGATCAGCTTGACATCGCCGCCGCCGAGAAGACCGCGCCAGAACAGCAGAAACGTCGCGACAAACAGCGCGGCGGCCGCCGCGAGCGTGTAGAGGCCGGCTCGCGGGTCGCCCTCGATCGCGATCCGAAAGGCGGCGAGCGCGAGGATCGCGACGATCATTTCGTTCGGAATGCGCCGCGTTCGGATGTCGCCATAAGCCACGACGCCGAAGATGCCGATCCCGAGCAAAAGAACGATTAACTGCACTGCCATCTCCTCCGCCGAACCGGTCTCGATTGGTTAGGCATCATACGCCGGCCAGATGAACAGCGTAATAGCTGAAGGCGCTGCTAATTTCTGTACCGAGGGTCGTAACGGCCACCAGACAGACCACAGCGATCAACCCGATCAGCATACCATATTCGACCAGGGCCGCCCCGTCCTCATCCCAAGGGAAGCGGTAGATCAATTTGCGCATTTTAACTTTCCCTTACAAAGTTCTCTACCGCGCCCACCGAAACGAAATGCGCAGTCGAACGCCGGGACCTCGCGTTCTACCACGCAGCGGAGCCATTCGTCAGATTGCTGATAGGGCGCTCGCGATGGTGCTGAACGCGGTGCTGACTTCGGTGCCGAGGGTTGTAACGGCCACGACGCAGATCACCGCGATCAAGCCGACGAGCATGCCGTATTCGACCAGAGCCGCGCCGTCTTCTTCTCGGCGGAAACGATCGATCAACTTGCACATGTCACGTAACTCTCCTTCCGATCTGGGACGTTACCGCGACACTCTAGGTTCTCTGCCGCGGCCTGAAATGCGACAAGAAGCGCGCAGTCGAACGCTAGGAACCCCGCGCTCGACCACGCAGCGGACCCGTCCGTTAAACGCCGGCCAGGCCGCTCGCAATTTTGCTGAACGCCGTGCTGACCTCGGTGCCGAGGGTTGTAACGGCGACGACGCAGATCACGGCGATCAGGCCGACAAGCATTCCATATTCGACCAAGGCCGCGCCCTCGTCGTCACGGCGGAAGCGATTGATTAACTTGCGCATCAGGAGATCCTTCGATTTAGGGCCAGTGACAGGCTTTCGCCGTTCGCCGAGGAACGCATTCTACCTATCGATGAGTCAATCATCGAGGGAGACACCCGTCTCAGAAAATTTTAACAGAATACCAATCAAACCACGCCAATCGCAGTTCTCGCCCGGAGAACCGCTCATTTGCTTATGACAAGCTCCTCGCGCTGTCGCAAAGTGCGGCGCAAGATCAGGCATAAAAGCGCGACCAGAATGACCGCCCCGACGGGCGCCTTTCCCGTAGTCGGGATGACGGCGAGGCTCGCGACGAACAGCGCGATCATGGTCGTCTGCTCGCCTCTGAGCAGACCGCAGCGTATCTGGTCGCTTGCGAGAAACGCCACCGGAATCGCGATCGCGGCGAGGTCGTAGGCAAAGGCGTAAGGCGTCGCGATGAGCGCTGCGGTGGATAGTGTTGCAGCTTTCAACGCATAGCGCGCCGAAGAGCGCCAGACGAACCATACAATTACCCCCACGCCTGCCGTCGCCACGCCCTGAGCGAGCCAAGCCAGCGCGGCGCCGCCATGGAGAACAAGGACCAATCCGTAAACGGTTTGGAGGAGGAATCCCCAGTCGGGACTGGCGAACATAGTTTCGCCCCCCTCCGCGAAAAGCGCCCGAGGGAACGCAGCCCAGCCTTCAACACCAAAAGCGGCCGCCGACGCGACACCCAGAAAGATGGCCGTGACAGTGGCGCTGACGCAGGCACGCCATCGACGAGCGGCGATAAGGGCCACGGGAAACAAGACCCCGAATTGCGGCTTATAGGTGAGGCATCCGATGAACATTCCGGCCAGCACCGGCCGCCGCTCGAGGAGCAACAGCGATGCCCCGAGCAGCGAAGCCGTCAGAAATCCATTCTGTCCAATGAGAAAATTCCACGCTGCAAATGGCGACGCCAGCATCAGAGAGATCGCCGGTTGCCGCCGTACGATTAGGTAGACGACAGCGATGCAACATACCAGCGTGACCGATTCCCAAGTCAGGAATGCGGCAAAGTAGGGGAGCATCGCCAGCGGGACGAGGATTAGGGTGAATGTCGGAGGATATGACAATAACGAGTAAGGGGAATGTCCGAATCCCGCCGAGCTATCCTGGACCGCTTTAAACGCCGCTAGACTATGGAGCGCGGTTTCTCCGTGGAGCGCCTGCCACCCAGCTACCCAAAAGCGTGTGAAATCGTGATAGACTGGCGCTCCACTTCCATTCGCGAGCCACAGCCCGTGCCAATTAAGGTATAGGAAAAACGCAGCGTAAAAGACTGGGAAGGTATATCCGTAGGCCAGCAGTCGCCATCGCGCGAAAACTCCGAGCAGGCGCGGAGCGGGTCGTTCTGACCGAGTCACAACGCGCAGGATCTCCAGCGCGTTATTTCCGGCCGGTGAAAGGCGTACCCGCATAACTGCTCGACGGGGCGAGATGTCGATTACGCATCACAAAAGCACGGCGTAGGATCGCTCCAAAAAGCATGATTACTGCAAGCAGACCGACGGGCGTGCCCCCAAAGGTGGTTCGACCCACATTATCTCCGAGGGTCACGAGGAGAGCGAGCGGCGCGCCGAACAGCATGATCCAGATCGCTTTGTCACCCCGCAGCAATCCGCGGCTCAACTGGTCGTTTGCGAGAAAAGCGGCGGGAATTGCGATCGCCGCGATGTCGTAGGCAAAGGCATAGGGGCTGGCTAAGAGCGCCGCCGTCGACAATATTGCGGCCTTGATCGGGTAGGCGGTCCGAGATCGCCAAACGAACCACACGATTGCCGCGATGCCGATTGTGGTTGCTCCTTGCGCCAGCTCCGCCGAGGTGGCGCTGCCATGCAGGCTACGGATGAAGCCGTATACGGTCTGAAGGTATCCCCAAGAGGCGTTAGGGTCGGCGACAAATGTTTCGCTGGCGTTTCTGGCGAGCTTTCGGAGAAACGCGGGCCATATGTCCACGCCAAAGGCAGCAATTGAAACTCCGGCCAGGCAAACCGTCGTGACCGCGGCGCTCGCGAAAGCTCGCCATTGCTTTGAGGCGGCGAGCGCCACAGGAAGCAATATTCCGAATTGCGGTTTGTAGGTGAGACATCCCATGAACACACCAGCCAATATGGGCGACCGTTCGAGAAAGTGTAGCGATGCGCCAAGCAGCGAGGCGCTGAAGAAGCCGTTCTGTCCCGCCAGAAAATTCCAGGCGGTAAAGGGCGACGCCAGCATTAGGGCAACTGCGGGCGGCCGCCCGACAATGACACGCAGAACCGATACGCAACCGAGCAATGTCATAGTTTGCCAGAGCAGGACGCTGGCAGCATAGGGAAGCAAAGCGAGCGGGGTCAGAACCAACAGGAAAATCGGAGGGTACGAGCAGATGTAGGAAGCGTCCTGCGTCCCTAGCAGTGCATTCTGAACCCTCAGAAATTCGTCAGGGTCGGCTAACGAGGCGACATTCCCATGCAACGCCTGCAACCCGGCTACCCAGCACGGCGTGAACTCGCTGTATATCGGCAACCCTGCGGCGTTGACGATCCAGGTTCCCGCTCTGTAGAGGATTACAAAGTACACTAGGTAGAGTGCTGCGAGCGCATAGCCGAACAATTGCAGCCACGCGCCCTGAAAAATGTTCACCGAGCGAGATGGTTTTCGATTGATAATAACTGGGCGGCGGCGGCTTTCCAGGGCGTCCGTCATGTCCCCAATCCAAACCTCATTTTCACGCCCGAAGCCGTTCCTGCCAATATTTGTCGGTCGCGCGACTGCCTCCGTTTCTACCCTGTCTCAATTCAATCGCCGGTGAGGGAAAATGTCTCACGAATTTCGAGGCTAGCAGAGCCACAGACGGGCCGCGCCGTGAAAACACCAAGGGGCAGGAGGATTGCGAGCGCATTCAACTGGACTCAGTTTAATTTCTGACTCAGTTTAATTTCTTTCGGTCAACGAAAAATGAAGCGTCGGCGGATCAATCTCATGCGATTTCCGATGGGCAAGTATGACAACCCACCCTCGCCGCACAACAAGGGCAAGAAGAGCCAAGCATGGAATCCATCCGCTGGAGAAATCGCGGAAGCCCAAGAAGATCACGATCCAGGAAAAGAGCATGATCAAGCGGTCGCCGGGCAAAAACCCGCGCGCAAGGCCGTCCTTGACCAAGAAGGCGACGGCTATCGCCAGGATGGATAGATCGTGGCCATGCACATACGGCGTCGCTATCGGGGCCGCGCTGCAAAGGGCCGCAGCTTTCAAGGAATGAGGCAGCGGCCTCGCCCATACCCAGCACACGATTGCCGTGACCGCACCAGCGACTGCCAATTGTATGGCCCACGCGATGGACGGACTGATGCCGGCCAACGAAAGAAAGCCATACACCGATTCTAGCCGCATGGACACCTGCGAAATCGGGCCAAACTTGGTCCGCGATCGACCAGCGAGTGGATGAAGGACGGCCATCCTTGGTACCCAAAGACAACGGTCGATGTGACGATCAGAACGACGCTCGTTGCGACGGCGCTGATTACCACGCGCCATTTACGCGAGACGAAAAGCGCAAACGGAAAAAGAATGCCGATTTGTGGCTTAAAAGTCAGCAGGCCAAGAAGAATCCCGGACAATCGAGGTCGTCGCTCCATCAGGGCGAGGGACAATCCCATCAACCCTGCGAGGAGGAACCCATTCTGTCCGAGAAAGAAATTGAAGAACACAGGGAATGGCGAAAGCGCCGCCAAAATAGCGATCGGACGGGGCACGATCAGGTAAATGGCCACCAGATAGAGCAGCAGCGTGACAACCGTCCATGCGGCAAACGCCGCAACATAAGGCATCAACCCGAGAGGGTAAGTGAAGAAAAGGTAGGTCGGAGGATAGACAAAATGGTTCATTACCGACGCAGGCATCCGTACCACCCAGATCGGCCCGGGCGGCAGAAAAGGCCGAAGCATCATAAACGCGAGCCGGATCCCCTGACCCAGCAAAGGCGCCGCTCACCCAAAAGAAGGAAAAATCGATGCACGACGGCTTGCCGTCTTCCTGAAAAAGCCAACTGTGCGTAAATAATCGCGCGACCAAGCCGATGGCATAAGCGACAACCGCACCCGATCCATAGAGCCAAATCCGCCGCTGGGTAAATAACCAAGCTTCGAGTGTTATCAGTTTATCTCGCAGCAAGGTGATCGGAGTCGAGTGAGCGGCTTGCGATCTTTTTTTGCCAGCGCGTAGAAGTAGCCACTACGGCTTTCCGCAATATCGAATGCGTCGAACGGTCACCACGAGTAAAGCAGCGACTGAATATCGGTGCGAGGAGCAGGTGCGTGTGCATACCCACGACACGCGAGACAAATGGCGCCAGAAAAGTGGCCACAAGTATGGTGCGCTCGTACGGCAGAGCCGTGTCCGTCAGGCCTTTGCGCGCGAGCCAGGCGATCGGCGGCGCCAGCAGCATCAGGTCATAATCGAAAATAAAGGCCGTCGAGAGTGGGGTCGCGGCCATCAGCGCGGCGTTCTTCATATCTGGATCGCCAATTGGCCGCCGCCAAATCCACACAACGGCCGCCGCGGCGGCCAATGCGACAAGCGCCTGCAGGCTGTAGGCGACGAGCATTGGAGAGCCGAGAAGGCGTGCTGCCGCGAAGACCGATTGCATCTTGTAATAATGGCCAAAGTTCAGGCCGCTCTCGAGCATGCTCCGGGTATCGGTTGTGCTGGCGAGGAAATCCGCCCACACGCCGGTACCGAAGAGGACGACCGACGCCGCTGCGGATAGGAGAGCTGTGAGCGCGGCTACGACGACCGCCCGCCAATGCCCTCCGGCGACGAGAGCGACCGGCAGCAGCAGACCGAGATGCGGCTTGAACGTCAGGACACCAAACAAGATGCCGGCCAGGACCGGGCGGCGGGGAAGCTGGAGCAATCCCCAGCAAAACAGGCTCGTCGTCAGGAAGGAGGTCTGGCCATGGGTAACAGTCCAAAACACGGCAGGAAAGGCGAGGCCGACCCACAGCGTCAGCGGCTTCGGAAAGATCCGCCACAATGCCGCCAGATATCCGGCAAGCCCGAGCGCAAGCCAAGCGGCGAGCGACTGCAGGTAGGGCAGCAGCGCCAACGGGTATACGATGAGGAAGGAGGAGGGCGGATAGTTCCAGGGGTAAAAATCGGGCGTAGGCGGTTGCGTGACAGCCTGTTCCACCGCGAAAAATGCGCCCGGATGATATATCGCGCGTTCTTCGCCGTTGAGCAGCGCGTAAGACGCAGTCCAGAGCCTGAGGAAATCCGTTCCGACAGGCCGGCCCATCGGATCGGCCATCCCGTGCCCGCTCAGCACCCATGCCATCACCGCGACCGTGCCGCCAATCAGAGCCGTCGAGTACCCGATTACGCGGCCTCGCGACAGCCATGGAGCGTCACGCAGAAACCCGCGAATGGTGAGCCATCTGCGCCGGCCGCTCATAATCCAACTGCCCGGGCGGCTTTCCGATGCTTTCGGGCGCTCCGCTATTTCCATTTTGGCCGGATCCGCTGGCCGGGGGTCGTCACGGCTGAATGCCACCCCAAGCGATGCTCATCGATCCTGCTCCGGCACCGCGGCCGACGCCAGAAGTATGGGGCGGATATTTGGCGCGCGATTGCCGGCGGCGAGAACCGTCATCCGATAGGGTAATCGGCGGAGCGCGGCACGGGCCGGCACATCAACGCAGCGGTGCACCAGCACGCAGCTACCGAACGTGAACAACGCCGCGATTACTTCAAATCGGGAGCCGCTAATGCCACACGTAGCGAGCGTTCCGGACACGGAGACCGCAACTATGAACGGCAGGGTTTGAAAGATGTACACCGAATATGACACCTCACCCAGCCAACGCAGCGGTGCAGCATTGAGGACAACGGCCACGCGGCCACAGTTGCACACCGCGGCCAGTAGGAGCGCCGGCAGAAGGATAACCGCGAGACTGTCGGGAGCGCCTAGGAGGCATCCTGCGGCAATCGCTCCCGCAATTGCGATCAGCACGGCGTCCTTCTCCCAGATTTTGCGGAAAAGCCGCTCGCAGTAGTATCGGTAGGCGCAAACGCCGACCGTGAACTCTGGCAATGCGCGGACCAGCGCGCCCCAGCCCTCGGCCGGCTGTCTGTCGCTGAAAATTGTGTGGTACACGGCAATTTCAATCAAAAGTAAGACGCAAACTAGAGCGCCGGTGCCGTCGCGTAGCCGACAAATCATCGGGGCGACAAAGGGGAAAAGCAGGTAGGCGTACCACTCCGCCGAAATAGACCAGGACGGACTATTTATTACAACCTCATGCAACCATGGGACTTGCATCAAGAGCAACGGGGCGATCAGCTGCCTCGTGAAGGAGGCGCCGGAGGGAAAAGGGAGATTCCCGACGGTGAACGCTAATACGAACACAATGGTTGTGAAGAGGCTCGTGGGATATATCCGGCAGAACCGCGCCCAGAGAAATCGACTGACCGTTCGCCAGTTTCGCTCTTCGCTGAAGCGACGTCCATAGACATGGGTCAACACAAAACCGCTGAGGAAGAAAAACAGGTCGACAGCAAGCGATCCGCGGCGCCACAGCCACGGAGGCGCGCCTCCTGCGAAGTTGAACGCAACAAAACTACTGTGGTAGAGCAACACCGTTACCGCCGCGATGCCTCGCAGCGGGGTCAGACCCGGCAATTCCAGCTCGGCGCGCCCTCCGGTCGCGTCGATTGCAACAAAGGGTGATTTGAGATTTGCCCTCAATGCTCTTCCTCGCTGCATACGACTTTCGGTTATGCGCGCGTCGTGCAGCCGCAAACGCGGCCTATTTTCGCCAGCCGGTGAATTAATTCCGGGAGAAAGCTTTCATCTCAAAATTATTATCCGCCGCAGGTACTGCCGCTTGATCAAGCCTGCGGTATGCGAGTATCCGGCGAACCGTGAGAAAAAAGAGAGCGGCGCAGACAACGGGACCGATTGGCACCTGCACAAGAAAGAGGGCAGCGAAGCAAATGAGAATCACTGTTCGCTCGCCGGGGAGAAATCCGCGCGACATGCCATCGCGAACGAGAAAGGCGACGGCGATGGTAAGAATGCAAAGATCGTAAAAGAGGATATAGGGCGATACCATTGCCGATCCGATGCAAAGAACCGCTGCCTTTAACGAAAATGGGATGGGCTTGGCCCAAACGACCCAAACCGTCAGCGCGACGATGGCGGCAACGATGAGGTGCCCACCCCATGAAACCCGCCCGCTCGTCTCCACCCAACGAAGCAAACCAAAAACTGAATGCAGGGCGAGTGGGACTGCAGAGTCCGGGCTCAACGTTGATTGGCGGTCGAGGAGAGTGTGTAAAAAAGACGCCCAGCCCTCAGAACCAAAGGCGAACGCCGCCCCGATGCCGAGGATCACCGTCGCCACCGTCGCGCTCGCGAGGGCTCGCCAGTTTCGGGACGCCAAAAGCGCAAGCGGGAACAGCACGCCGATATGCGGCTTGTAGCTGAGGAGGCCCAAGAAAATTCCGGAGAGCCACGGGCGCCGCTCTAAAAAAGCGAGCGAAAAGCCGACTAGCGCAGCGGTGATAAATCCGTTGTGCCCGAAGTCGGCATTTACCGCCACGAAAAAGGGAGACATCGCGGCAATCACCGCCGCTCGGCGAGGGATGATCGTGTATACGGCTGTTCCGTAAAGGAAGAGAGTAGCCAGAACCCATGCCCCGAAAGCAATTAAATAAGGCATGAACCCAAGGAAATAGGTCACAAACAGGTAGGTCGGCGGGTATACGTATGGCGTAATGAAAGGACAGTTGTCGTGGCCAAACAGCGCAAGCTGTGCAGCCGAAAATGTCGAATAATCGAAGATTTTGGCGGGATCGCCCGAGACGGCGAATTTGCCGCTCAACCACATCCAGCCGAAGTCGACACACCTCAGCCTGCCATCGGGAAGAATGACCCATTGGCCGTGGACCAGCCGCCACGCCAGGGAAAGCGCGTAGGCGACTGCCACCCCGAGCCCATAAAATCTGATGCGCCGCTCGGTGAAGATCCGGTCTTCGATCCGCCAACCTGACGCGAGCGCTCCTGGGGCCCCGCTCGTCATCGCGGCCTCCGAGAAAGATTTCGGCTGCGGCCGAGCGTCGAAACGCGCTATCTAGCCATGGCTATTGAGTTGAGTTTAGAGCACGGTGATTGCTGCAGACTAATTCAAAAGCTTCACGATCTTCCATCAATTAACCCTGATTCGAAGTCGGCGTCGGTTGAATAATGCGCTGCTTTGGTTTAGAAAGAGTACTTGCTCGGTCGCTCGGAGAATGCTCCCAAGAACCATCGCCGGGAAGGCCGGGCCGTGTCGGCAGGTCGGAACCGACGCCACGAGGCAGACAGTTTGAGCGTCGTGAAACTCGGGCTCTGTGGTCACGGCTATTGGGGCCGGAACCTGCTGCGGACGTTTTCGAGCGATCCGCGGTTCGAGGTCGTGGCGGTGTCCGACATCCGGGAAAGCGCGCGGGACAGGGTTCGCCGGACGAGTTCGACGATCCGGTTGTATGAAGATGGGGCGGAGGTGATAGACGATCCCGAGGTCGATGCGGTGGCGATCGCCACCCCCGCGGCCACCCACTTTTGTCTGGCGCGCCGCGCGCTCCTCCGCGGCAAGCATGTCCTGGTCGAAAAACCCATGTGCGCCGGGGTGGCGGAGGCCCGGGAACTGGTGGCGCTCGCCGACCACAACGGCGCTAGCTTGATGGTCGACCACACCTATCTCTTCCACGGCGCGGTCGGCAAGCTGCGCCAGCTGCATCAGAACGGCTCGCTCGGCGCAGTTTCCTACTATGATTCCCTCAGGGTCAATCTCGGCCTCTTCCAGCCGGACCTCAACGTATTATGGGATCTGGGGCCGCATGATTTCTCGATCATGGACTATCTGTTCGACGAAGATCCGCTCCACGTCGAGGCGACGGGATATTGCCATGTCAACCCTCATTTGCCCGACATCGCCTACGTCACGGTCCATTTCGCTTCCAACACCATCGCCCATTTCAACCTGAGCTGGATGTCGCCGGTCAAGGTTCGCCGCATCGCCATCGGCGGAAGTAAACGAATGGCGGTCTGGGACGATCTGAATCGCGAGGAAAAGCTCAAGATCTACGACAGCGGCATCTCCTTCCAGCAGGAAGAGCAGCGCAGCCACATCATGCCGAGCTACCGGATCGGCGACATCCACGCGCCGCGCGTATCGGATTGCGAGCCGTTGGCCGAAGTGGTGGCCCATTTCGGCGAGGTGATCGCCGGCCGGGAACGCTCGATCATGGACGGCCGCAGGGGATTGCGGATCGTCGACATGCTCGAGCGGGCGCAATCCTCGCTCGACGCCAGTCTGCGGACGACTTCCTCCCTGCGGCAGGCCGCCGAATGATCGGGCGCTGCCTGGTTACCGGTGGGGCAGGGTTCATCGGCAGCCACCTGGTCGACCATCTCGTGGCCGAGAACTGGGCGGTCACCGTGCTCGACGACTTCTCGACCGGCACGCGCGCCAATCTCGGCGACGCGCAGAGCCGGGGCGGTTTGCGGATCGTCCAGGGCTCGATCCTCGACCCGCAGGCGATCGAGGCGGCAATGGCGGGAAGCGAGGTCATCTTCCATTTGGCGGTGCAGTGCGTGCGCCGCTCTCTGGGGGATCCGTTGCACAATCACGAGGTCAACGCCACCGGAACCCTGAACGTCCTCGAAGTGGCGCGGCGCCGACGAGTAAGGCGGTTCATCTATTGTTCATCATCCGAGGTTTATGGCAATTGCGGGTGCGAGCCGCTCGTCGAAACCACGACCGTATGCGAGCCGACCACGGTTTACGGCGCCGCCAAGCTCGCCGGTGAACATTATGCGAAAGCCTACTGGCAGACCTACGGGTTGCCGACGATCGTCGTCCGGCCGTTCAACACCTACGGTCCGCGCGAGCACACGAGCGGTGAGTTGGCCGAGGTGATCCCTCGCTTTGTGATCCGGGTGCTGAACGGGCTGCCGCCGGTGATCTTTGGCACGGGCGAAAACGGCCGGGACTTCACCTATGTGACGGAGACCGTCCGCGGGATCGCGCTCGCCGCGAGCTGCGACGCGCTTGTCGGCCGCGCCGTCAACATTGCATATGGCAAGATGGTTACGGTGCGGCAACTGGCGGAAGCGATCGCCCGACTGTGCGGACGGCCCGGCCTCCAGCCAAGGTTCATCGAGGCGCGACCCGGCGATGTCCGGGCGCTGCGGGCGGATACCCGCCTGGCGCGCGAAACTCTCGGTTTTTTCGCCGAGCTGAACCTCGAAGAAGGCCTGCGCCGCTACATCGACTGGTTCTCCGCGACCCATCCCGATCCTGCCGCGCTTCTGGAAGACGATATACTCAACTGGCGCCTCCCGGCAGATCCTGGCGATGAGCTGCGGATGCCGGAGGCCGCGGAGACGTACGGGTGAACGAACCGATCGCGTTCAGTCGCCCCTGCTTTGGCGACGCCGAAGCGGAAGCCGCCGCGGCGGTGGTGCGCAGCGGCTGGGTGGTGGGCGGGCCGCGCCTGGCCGAATTCGAGCGGCGTTTTGCGAGGCTGTGCGGCGCTGATCACGCCATCGGGGTCTCGAGCTGGACGACCGGCGCTTTTCTGGTGCTGCACGCATGGGGTATCGGCCCCGGCGACGAGGTGATAGTCCCGTCGCTGACTTTTATCGCCTCGGTCAACGTCATCCGCCATGTCAGGGCGACGCCGGTCTTCGCCGAGATCGACCCCGCCACCTACAACATCGATCCCACCGACGCCGCTCGCCGGATCACCGGCCGAACGCGGGTGATCATGCCGGTGGATCAGCTCGGGCTGCCGTGCGACATCGACGCGATCGCCGCTTTGGCCCGCCGGCACGGGCTGCGCGTGCTGGATGATGCCGCCTGCGCCTTCGGCAGCTTCAACAAGGGCCGACCGGTGGGAGCGCTGGCCGATGTGACCGTTTTCAGCCTGCATGCTCGCAAAGTCGTCACCACCGCCGAGGGCGGCATGATCGCCACCGACGATGCGGAACTGGCCGAGCACCTGCGGCGATTGCGCCACCAAGGCATGTCGCTGTCCGACTATGCCCGTCACGCCGGGCCGCCGACGCGGTTCGAGAGCTACCCCGAGATAGGCTACAACCATCGCATCACCGATATTCAGGCGGCCATCGGCCTCGCCCAGCTGGATCGGCTGGACTACCTCCTGGAACGGCGGCACGCCGTCGCCACGCGTTACGGCGCCTATCTTTCCGGGCACCCCGCGCTTATTGCCCCGCATGTCCCGCCCTGGCTGACTCACAATTGGCAGAGCTATCAGGTACGGCTGCGCGAGCACGCCGGCTTGTCGCGCAATGCGGTCATGGACCGACTCTTCGAGATGGGGATCCCGACACGCCGCGGCGTCATGGCCTCTCATCTGGAGCCGCCCTATCGGCGGGATGCGCCCTTCCTGCCGCTGACCCAGAGCACGGCGGCCGCGACATTGCAGCTGCCCATGCACCCGGAACTCATGCCGGAGCACCAGGATCGGGTGCTGAACGCGCTCGACCTCGTCACAACGGCGACGATCAGGGCCTGATCGAATGCTCCGCGGCCTCCATCCGATCTCCTGCGCGCAGACGGCGGACCACGCCCGGCAGCTAACCGGCGTGTCGCGCGGCAAATTGATCTTCGCGGCGCGCTGGGCGGTGACCGTGCTGGCGTTCTGGGTGGTCCTCCACTCGATCGATCTGGGCGCTGTCGTTAATCTGATCGGCCGCGCCGCGCCGCTCGCTCTCGGTGTCGCGGGCTTGGTCGTCATTGTGCAGTTCGCTGTCCTGGTGTGGCGCTGGCAACTTGTCATCCATATCCTGGGCGGCAAGGCCGTCGGGTTCGGCGCTCTTGCGCTTCTCCTGGGCCATAGTTTCCTCATCGGCCAGGTGCTGCCGTCCTCGGTGGGGGGAGATGTGGCGCGGACGGTGCTGCTTTCCCGATCGACCGGGGCGGCCGCGGCGGCACGCTCGGTCATTTGCGACCGTCTGCTCGGCGTTGCCGCCCTCGCTCTGCTGGCCGTCCCGGCGTTCCCGGTCATTGCCGAAATGATGGGCAGCGCCACGCCCTTTCTGACGCTGACTGTTTGCGCATTGGGGAGCATGACGGCGGTGGCGCTGTTCTTGGCATATTCGCTGCCTTACCGCCTTCCTTGGCGCGGGCGCCATATCTCGACCGTGGCGAGCTACCTTCGGATCACCTTGCGTTCGGGGAAGATCGGCCTCTTGGCGATGGCGCTCGGTATCGGCTCGAGCCTTCTCGCCGTGCTGCTGATCTATTTAATCGGGTCGGCGATCGGCGCCGATCTGAAAGTGCTGGACTGCCTCGTCCTGGTGCCGCCGGCGCTGCTGGTTTCGGCACTGCCGATTTCGCTGGGCGGGTGGGGTGTGCGCGAGGGAGCGTTGGTTGGCGCCTTTAGCCTGGTCCACGCGGATCCGGCGGCAGTGGCGGCGACTTCCGTGATGTTCGGACTGACGACGCCGCTGGTGGGCGCCATCGCAGCAGCGACTGCGCTGCTCCCCGGGTGCGGCGATATCGCGAAAAGGTCTGGCGATGGCGGGTGACCCGGGAACGATCTGCTTTACGGTCGACGTCGAGTGGGCACATCCCGCGGTGCTGCAAGATGTTCGCGATCTATTCGACCTGCATGGGGTGCGAGCGACTTTCTTCTGTACCCATGCCGGCATCGACGTCGGACCGCATGAGCGCGGCCTTCACCCCAACTACCGGCGTAACGGAACCACATTGAGGGAGCTCGGCGCCAGGATAGGTCCGGCGGCA
Source organism: uncultured Alphaproteobacteria bacterium (assembly GCA_963812675.1). GTDB lineage: Bacteria > Pseudomonadota > Alphaproteobacteria > ATCC43930 > CGMCC-115725 > AP-15. The sequence goes on from CAWEWR010000023.1 coordinate 40,307, forward strand.
ATGGCGGAGATCGACGAGGGGGACCTCTATCGCCACGTATTGCGCACCACTCTGAACTTCGTGCCGGAGGCAAAGGGCGCGCGCAGCCACAGCTTATTTTACGATTCGCTGATGATCCCGCTATACGAGGAATTCGGCCTCGAATACGACAGCACTTATCTGCTGCCACTGACTCCCGGCTTGCAGCCGATATGGAAGGAATACGACGTCCTGGAGCTGCCGATTTATTTCGCCGATCATTTCGAGCTGAAAACCGGGGCCACCGGGTTCGACATCGGCCCATTGCACCTCGATCGGCCCGGGCTCAAAGTCATAAACCTGCATCCCAACATGTTGTATTTGAATGCCGTGTCCGATCGGCAGTGCATGGCGTCTAAAGCCTTCTATCATGACCAGGAAAGACTGCTCCGAGACCGGTTCTCCGGCCGCGGCATTCGTTCGATGGTGCTCGATTTGCTCGAGTATGTTGCATCGAAAAACCTGCCGATCGCTACGTTGGGCGAAGTGAATGAACAATGGAGATCCCGACCTCGCTGGGCCTGAGAAGGCCGATGTGAACGCGTGGGACATTCGCCCCTATCGTCGCGAAGATGCCGTTGCGTGGAAGGCGCTCCTCGCTACCTCGAACAACGGGACGCTTTTCCACGATCTCGACTTCCTGGCTTATCACCCGCAAGGCAAATATGATTTTCGCCATCTCGTAGCATTGCGCAGAAGCCGCATCGACGCGGTCATACCCGGAGCGCTGTCGGCGGACGGCATCTTCGTCTCTCCTGCCGGGGCGTCGATCGGCGGGCCGGTGATGAGAAAGTCGATCCCCGTGGAGGCCTGTTTACATCTGGTCGAGGCTTTGCAGCTCTATTGCGAATCCAAGGGGTGGCGCGGGATCGAGGTCACTCTACCGCCGCCGGTTTATGACGACGAACCGGATCAGGGGATAGAGTTCGCCCTCCATGTGAAGGGTTTTCAATTGGTTCATCGGTCTATGCCATTGCTCATTCCCCTCCATTGCCAAAAGGATGAGCAGTACCAACGCCTGTTCCGCCAGAGTCAGCGTTCGTACGTCCGGGCGTGCCGGCGCAAAGGCGTCGTGGTAAGCGAGGCTGGTATCGAAGGATTGGGGGCGTTTCTTGAACTCCTCACCGAGACCCATGCGAGACTAGGATCTCTGCCCACTCATACGCCCGAAGAAATCGCGACCCTGCTCTACCGTTGGCCCGCTCACATACGCATTTGGTCCGCTCACCTAGGAGAATTAACAATTGCGAGCGTGCTGCTTTTTATCCTCAACCGAAGTATCTGCAATATATTCTACATCTGCGATCGGGCCTCCCATCGTTCCTTTCACGGTCTCACCGTCCTGCTGGCTGAGATCGCCGATAGTTTGGCGAGACGCGGCTTTCACTACCTTGACCTGGGTCCCAGCGCATCGAGCGGGCATTTCAATCGGGGTGTTGTGAGCTTCAAAGAGAGTTTGGGCGCGAGGGCTTTCTGCCGCGACCGCTGGCACTGGAAGAACTCAGCGGTATGTGACGGGAACACAAAAATATGACCTATCCGATAGTTCAGATTCTGACACCCTTATATAACGAAGAAAAATGTTTCGAAATCTATGTCGAAGCAGTCGAAAGCGTCCTCATAGCTCGGACCGATGTCGAGTACCGTTGTCTGCTGGTGGATGACGGCAGCACAGACACAACCTGGGAACTGATCCAGCAGCAATGTGATGCATCCCCGCGGTTTCGTGGTCTGCGTCTCTCGCGGAATTTCGGAGCTCACACCGCAGAAACAGCCGGCCTCGACCTTTGCGAAGCCGATGCGGTCGTCATCCTTTCAGCTGATCTTCAGGATCCTCCGGAGGTCATCCCCTCTTTCGTCGAGGCTTGGCGCCAAGGTGCCGATGTCGTTTTCGGTCGCCGTCGTATGCGCGAAGACTCGCGCTGGCGAATTCTTGCCAGCAAGGTCTTCGAGGCCCTCCTCCGGCGTTTCGCCATGCCTAAAGGATCAAAATTCGCGACGGGCGGCTTTCTGCTGATGGATCGCAAGGTCGTAGAGTGTGTGCGCCGGATGCGCGAGGCCAACCGCCTGATCTTCGGACTGGTGGCTTGGACGGGCTTCCGGCAAGCGGTGGTGGAGTACGATCGTCAGCGCCGCGTTGCCGGACGGTCGGGGTGGTCCGTCGGCCGCATGGTCAAATCCATGTATGACGGACTGATCGGGTTTTCTGGGACGATTCCCCGAGCCGTCACATTACTCGGCGCGTTCTTTTCACTGATTGGGTTTATCGCGGCATTGTACTTTCTGCTGAATGCAGTATTTTTCGATCCCCTGCCCGGTTGGAGCACGATAATGGTTATGCTTTCGCTATTTTTTGGAATAGTTTTCATGATACTTGGAACAATTTGTGAATATCTGTTACGCATCTATGTGGAGTCGACCCGGAGACCGCTTTATTTCATTGCAGCGGACACGGCCGATGGTGAGGTGCGCCACCGCAGCAGGCAGCACAATGAAGACCGCCGAACACTCCATGCCTGAACTCCTTCATCGTCTGCCGGATTTCATCATTGCCGGAGCGCCGCGCTCGGGCACGACTTGGCTCCATGTCGTTGCCCAACGCCATCCGCAACTCGCCACGGCCCAGCCGATGGCGCCGGAGCCGAAATTCTTCCTGGTCGACGAGCTGTGGCAGCGCGGCGTCGACTACTATTCGACAACATGGTTCAACTCCCTCCCTGCCGACCGGGTGCTCGGGGAGAAGAGCACCAACTATTTGGAGTCACTCGAAGTAGCTGAGCGCATGTGTCGCGTACTGCCCAGCGTCAAGCTGATCTTCATGCTTCGCAACCCTGTCGACCGCGCCTATTCCAACTATCTGTGGTCGCGGCGGAACGGGCTGGAGGCCGAGACTTTTGAACGCGCGCTCGCTCTCGAGGAGCGGCGCGAGCGGGAGCTGGCGCCGGCCCTGCGTTACGCGCGACCGCATGCCTATTTCTCGCGGGGGCTCTACGCCCAGCACCTTGCCCGCTTTTTTGATCGCTTCCCGCGGAAGCAGATCCTGGTGCTGCGGTACGAGGATTTGGCGAGCCGCGTCGAAAGGGTCGCCGCGGCTTTTCATCGCTTTCTCGGAGTTGTAGATATGCCTGCGACGGCGCTCGGTCTCGGGCGGATCAACGAAGCGGCCGCCGCGCGAAGCGAACCTCTCGGTCTAGCCCTGCGGCGCCGGCTGGCGCAATGCTACCGCGCCGCGAATGCCAAGCTCACAGCATTGCTGGGTCCCGATTTCGAATTGTGGCGCGACGAGTGAACGCGGCCCGGTCGCTACACCGCGCATTCCATCACGAACTGAGTGTAAGGCAGCCAAGGGTGCAAGTCACAAACCTGCGAATGCACCTTTTTAAAACAGGTGCCCGCAAGTGTCAGATAATGCTCGGGGGTGCGCACATTACGCCCACGGTCAAGGCTGATCAAGAATTTGGCGACTGGCGATTGGCCGGGAGCAAAGACCGGATCAGCAATCACCATCCGACCATTCTTGGCCAGAAGCCGAGCAGATGCAGCAATGAGGCTCTTGGCAGATGCACCGTCAATATGATGGAGAATTCCGCTTGCAAGAACGATATCGAAACGCTCACTCGGGTTCACTGAGAGCGCTCCAACATTGCCGACGATGAATTCGCCCCTGTTTCGGTAGCGTTGGCGGGCCGCCGAGATGTATCTCGAATTGTTGTCGATGCCGACGTATCGCGCGACCGGCAGATACTGCAAGATGCGAGCTGTCCCGCACCCGACGTCGAGAATGCGATCTTCAGGGCGCGGGCGCACAAACTGCTCAGCCAGTAGTTTCATCACCAATTCCGAGCCGACCACGCTCGTGAAGGAATTGTAGACTTGGGGCAGGTATAACAAACTCCACAATCCGTGCGTGCGCTGGCCTGAACCGCCGTTCGGAAGGTTGTTCATCCGCGCGTTGGGTGCTCTGTTTGCCAGTGCCAGGTTGGCAGGAAACACGAGATACGGTCCGGGACTTTGCTCACCGAGATCGTTGCTCGCAGAGGCGATCAGAGGGTCCCTGCGGGACTTCCACACCTTCGCCCCAATACTCGTCACACGTCCCGCCACGCGGACAACGCCAGCCCCTCGCATGCTCCTCTACCAGTCTTGCGCCGCACCGGCAGACCCAACCAATCAGCTTTGCCGGCACGCCGGCCATCAGCGCATATGCCGGCACCTCGCGGGTGAGGACGGAGCCGGCCGCGGCCATCGCATAGGCGCCGATATGGGCGCCGGGCAGGATCACGCACCGCGCGCCAAGGCTCGCGCCGTTTGCGACGCGGGTCGGCACGAGCCACTCCGCCTTGTCTCGGTATCCGGTGGCGACGTGACGCCGCGGCAGTCGGCGACTGCGGGGGAAAACATCGTTTGTAAAACTGACGCCGGGACCGACAAACACGTCATCTCCGATCTCGACCCCATCCCACACCATTGCCTGGTTCTTCAGGGTGACCCGATCGCCGATGCGGGCTCCGGTTTCGATAAAGGCATGATCACCTATATTGCAGTCGCGCCCGATCACGGCCCCCTTCATGACGTGGGCGAAAGCCCAAATTTGGGTGCCGGCACCAACCTCGTCGCTTTCGCAAAGCGCCAGGCGATGGACGAAGATGCCGGCCGCGGAGGACATGGCTAACCGGCCTGGTCGTTCATCTGCGGCCCGCGCCCTGCAAAGCGGCTTCGAGTGCGGCGACGCAGAAATCGACCTGTGCTGCAGTGAGCTCAGGATAGATCGGCAGACTGAGGCATTGGCGAGCCCAGTTTTCGGCGACCGGGAAAGCACCCGCACGGTATCCGAGCGAGGCGTAGGCTTCGAGCTCGTGGAGGGCGAACGGGTAGTGGACCCCGGCGCCGATCCCTCGATCGTTGAGGGCTTGCAACACGCTGTCGCGGCCGTGCAGCCGGATCACATAGAGATGATAGACGTTCCCAGGTGTGTGAGGTGTGCAATGGACCTCGGATATCCTTCGCAATGCCTCGTCGTAGTGGGCGGCGATCCGTCGCCGGGCGGCATTCCATTCTTCGAGATGCGTCAGCTTTGCTCGCAATATGGCGGCCTGCAGGGTGTCGAGCCGGCTGTTAAGACCGACTTGCTGATGATGGTATTTTGTCCGTGAACCGCAGTTGCGCAGAAGTTGGATGCGTTCGGCAATGTCACGGCTGGCCGTTGTCACCAGCCCGCCATCGCCATAAGCGCCCAGGTTCTTCCCTGGATAGAAACTGAAGCAGCCGATGTCACCCGAGCTACCGGCGCGCTTGCCGGCGTAAACCGCGCCATGGGCCTGCGCTGCGTCTTCGATGACCGCCAGCGAATACTCGCGGGCAATGGCACCTATCGCCGCCATGTCGGCGCACCGGCCGTAGAGGTGAACCGGGATGATCGCCTTTGTCCGGGAAGTGATGGCGCATTCGATCTTGTCGGGATCGATCAACGCGTCACCCTCCCGCACATCTACGATGACCGGCCGCGCGCCGGTCAACGAAACGGCAAAGGCAGTGGAGGCGAAAGTCATGGCCGGCACGATCACCTCGTCGTCCGCACCGATGTCCAGCGCGCGGCAGGCGAGCTGAAGGGCATCCGTTCCGTTTGCAACGCCGATCGCGGATGCAACGCCGCAATACTCGGCAAACTCGCTTTCGAAGCGGGAAACTTCTTCACCAAGAACGAAATCGCACCGCTCGACAACCTTGGCGATCGCTGCTTCGATCTCCTCTGATATCGCCTGGCGCTGCGCTTTCAGGTCGACCAGGGGTATCGAGGGTCGAATATTTGGGAGACGGCTCAAGACGTTCAGACGGCAGCGCGCCGAAGCTACTTTCGATTAGTAAATTTTCCTTTACCGAAACGCCGCTCTCGAAAAAATTCGCGCACCCCAAAATTGGCCTTTATCGCGTGATATTCGAGCGTGCTAGCAGTTCCGCCGCTATTCAGGATGGGATGGTGTCTCGCCAATAACTCGGCTCAGCGCGTGCGGTCAAAGGCATCGGACAAGCCCTCGCAGACTGCACCCAAGCGTGCCTATTGTTTTGTTGCAGAGTCAGCAGAAACGACGCAGCGGCAGCCGTGGTCATGTTGCGCGCGAGCCAAGCCCTGTCAATCGCCGGCCGACGCGGCGAGCGGTGGCGCGACGGTGGGAGGCTCAGTCGCAGGCGGGGCGGCGGCCGGACGCCGGGCGAAGGGCAGCCTGGTGTCGGTCCCGTCCACTGCGGTCTTCAGCCGGTCGCGGCCGCGCGACAGGTGCGAGCGTACGGCGCCGACGGAGGTTCCCATGCTCTGCGCCGCTTCGGCATAGGATTTACCCTCGACGCCGATCAGCAAGACGGCCGAGCGCTGGTTGCTCGAGAGCCGGCGCAGCGCCGCGCCGAGGTCGCGTAACAACAGCCGCAGCTCACTCGCATGTGCGGTCGACGTCGGCCCCGGTTCGGCAATTTCCTTCAGCGCCGACGCGGAGCGGGCCGATTTGTTCACTCCGGCGAGAAAGCGGTTGCGCATGATCGTGTACAGCCAGGCGCGCAGATCGGTACCGGGCTGCCAGAGATGCGCATTGGCGAGCGCCTGCACCAGCGTATCCTGGATGAGGTCGTCGGCGTCCGCCTTGTCGCGGTGCCAGCGGCGCACCGTGCGCCGCAGGAACGGGATCTCGTCCTCGATTTGCCGAAAGTATTCGGCCGACGCACCACGGCCCTGGCTCTCCGGCCCATCGGAGCCGCGCCGGGCGGCGGCATACAACAGCTCGGCATCGACGTCGGCCACATCAGGGGATTCGATTCGGCACCCGCCCGACGACGGCACTTCTGCGGCGTCTATAACAGACAGTTCGGAAGCCTCGGCATGTGTCTGCATTTTTCGCAAGTTCCACACCAAAACCGGGAAAAATGCCCCGATTTCGCAGCGCCACGCGGATTTACTCAGGGAAACGTTTGGTTTGTGACGCGTTTCTGACCCAAAATTGACGCGAAAGCAAACGATTTTTAACGAGTTGTTAAGAAGAGACCCTTAGGGTTAATTTTTGCGGCGAGCGATGCCGGAAGCGTAAAGAAATAAATCGCATGTAATCTTCGCCGGGGCGAAAGGATAACCGGAAGCCTCGCCAATCCATCTTAGTTGCTGACACAGCCGGGGCATCTGCGGCGCTCGGAGATCGAGGGGCTCGGGTCAACTACGCGTCAGAATGCCGCGGCGGCTGTCATCCCCCGCGGTCAGCCGGTGCCGGGTCGGTCCGCACATGCACAACGGCGACGTCGTCGGCGTAGAGCCGCTGCCAGCCCGGCAGATGGTCGAGCAGAAGGGCGGCGGGGCGCTCCGGAGCGATCAATGTCCAGGCAATGCTATTTTGGTCGAGCAGCTTTGGCAGCTCGTCGCTATCCAGCAGCATCGCTTGAACGTAGCGCTTGATGAATTCGTCGCCATAAAGCTCGGCCCGCCCGTCGATAAAGGGCGGGATGCCGGCGAAGATCAGGTAGCCGCCAAAACCGTAATCGTTTAGGACCGGGCCGGTCACGTGGGCCGCCTCCACCGCGGCCAGCGCGGCGGTCGGCATCGCGACATCCGGACGGATCACGGCGCCGTGCAGGACCGCGGCGCTGAGCGCCGCCAGGCCGGCTCCGGCGAGGGCGGTGCCACGAAAGGACGCCGGCTTTGCCAGTTCCGCCAAAGCATGGTCGACCGGTCCGGCCGAACGGCCGGCCGGCAATGCCCTCAGCTGCGGCGCTAGCGCCGGGGCGAGCAGCAACGGGGCGACCAGGCCGACCAGCTCGCCGTGGCGGCGATGCTGCAACGCCATGTGCAACAACAACAACAGCATGAACAGCCGGGTCGGCGGCAGCCGCCAGCCCAACGCGAAACCGGCAAAGAGGACGACGGCGAGCCATAGTTCGAGCGGCTCGAAGGACTGGAAATCGGGGCTGCGCCATTCGACCAGCTGCCCCATTGCAAAGCTCATCCCGGCGAGGCGGAACGGCAGCAGCAGCCCGGCCAGGCCATAGGGGGTGAGGAGCGCCGCACCTGCCGCCAGCGCGCCGAAGAAAGCCCAGCCGCCCGCCGCCCGGCGCCGAGTGCGCCAATCCGGGGCGAGCAGCACCGCCTCGGCGGCCAACAGCGCCGTGAGGGCGAGCCCAATCAGGTAGCCACCATGCAGATTGGCCCACAAGACCATCAGCGCAGCGAGCCGAGCCGCCGGCGCCCGGTCCTCGCAGCGGGCCCTTACCAGCCCCGCCGCCCAAGCGACGAGGATCGGCAGGGTGAAGACATGCGGCCGCGCGAGCACATGTGGAGTGATGAGGATAACGGCGAGCGCCGTTGCGATCGTCGCGTGCACCGGTAGTAGGCTGCGCAGCAGCTGGCGCAGCAGCATCGCCACCGCCGCAGCGGTGCAAAAGGCGGTCACCGCGACGAGCCCGGTCCAGCCGAATGTGTCGAACAACCAAGCGAGGAGGACTTCGCCCAGCCACTCATGAGCGACCCAGGGCGCCTGCGCCATCGTCTCCGAGAAGATGCCGTAATAGGGCACCGCTTGGTGCGCCATGATCCAACGCCCGACGGCGATGTGCAAATAGGTGTCGGGATCGTGCAGCACCGCGCCGCCGTGCCCGGCGATGAGGGCATAGATGCCAAGGCCAAAGATTAGCGGCAGGGAGAGGCCGTAACGGCTGCGGCCAGGTGCCGGGATCGCACTGATACGCATAATGCGGCGCCGCGAGACGGAATCGACGATTTCAATTAGGTCATTCGTCATAGCTACGAAAGCGGCACGTGGATATCGCCCCCGCCTTTATCCACAACAGCCCTCCCGTAAAGCCGCGGAGAGCGAAACTCGATTATCGCTTCCTTAACTACTCCGCGGGCAGGGTGGACCGGTACCGATCACCGCGCGGATTGCATGTCGCTTCAGCTCCACCTTGTTCCTCTCGCCGGGTTTGCCGGATTGATGTTGATCGCCGCCGTCGAGGATCTGCGCCGGCTGGTGATCCCGAACACGGTGGTCCTGGGTTTGTGCACGCTGTGGCCGCTTCAACTTGCGGCGGCCCCCGACATATCCCTCTTCGGCAGCGCCAGCGCCGCCTTCTGCGCGGCGGCGGTATTCGCTGTCGGGATCGTGTTGTTTTCGCGCGGGGTGGTGGGCGGCGGCGACGTCAAGCTGCTTACCGCGGCGACCCTATGGGCAGGTCCCGACCTGACCCCGGCGCTGCTGATCGGCACTGCGGTCCTCGGCGGTCTCCTGACCCTGGCTCTGTTGTTCCCTCTGGCGCTGCGCGCGGTCTTTGCCCCGACTGCGGCGGTCGGCGCCGCAAAGCGCCTGCCGGTGCCGTACGGCGTCGCAATCGCCGCCGCCGCGCTGATCGTGACGATCCCGCCCAACCTCAGCTGAAGCCGGCCCCATGCGCGCACGCACGCTGATCCTCTTCCTGGTCGCCATCCTGCTGGCCGGCGGCACCGCAATGCTGGTGCGCTCCTGGCTGGCGCAGCAACGCACGGTCGAGGCGGAGGCGGCGCCGATGCCGCCGCCTCCTGTGCAGAAATCCGTCCTCGTCGCCCGCAGCGCCATTCCTCGGGGGCAGATCCTGAAGCCGACGGACCTCGCTTGGCAGGCATGGCCCGATGGCGGCCTCGATCACGCTTATATCCAAAAAGGAGGCAAGACGATCGAGGATTTCGCCGGGTGGGTGGCGCGCGACCCGTTCGGGCCGGGCGAGCCGATCACTGAAAGCAAGATCGTGGCGCCGGGCAGCCGCGGCTTTCTCGCCGCGGTGCTGCGCGCCGGCATGCGGGCCGTGTCTGTGCCGGTCACCGCTACTTCCGGGATCTCCGGCTTCGTCTTCCCGGGCGACCAGGTCGACATCCTGATCACCCATCCGCTGGCGGCGAGCGGCGGCAAGGGCGAGGGGGTGCCGCACCAGGCATCGGAGACGGTGCTGCACGATGTGCGGGTGCTGGCGGTCGACCAGAAGCTCGACGGCAAAGGAGGCGAGGCGATCGTCGCTCACACTGCGACGCTCGAAGTGACGCCGAAGCAGAGCGAGGTCATTGCGGTCGCCAGCGAGATGGGCAAGCTGTCCCTCAGTCTTCGTAGCCTGACCACTCCGCCCGGCGAAGAGACCGCAGCCGATTCTGCCGACAACCCCGGCTCCGGCACCTTCACTCTCGACAGCGAGGTCAGTCAGCTCCTCGCTCCAAAGGATAATACAATCACCGTATTGCGCGGAACCAGCAAATCGGAGACTAGTAGCGAGTCGCAACCTGCGTCTCGAGGTCTTTGATGCGTGCCTTGCCGCTCGCCGGTCTTGCTGGATCGCTGATTTTCGCCGCCTTCGGCGCCCTGCCCGCGGCGGCTCAGACCACCGCCCCGACCGCCGATGGGCGCGGCGCGATGACCGTCACACCACAGAACGCCGCGCGGCCGTTGCGCGGTGGCGGGGCCAGCCAGATCGGCGCGAACGGCGCGCCGATCGTGCTCGAAGTGAACAAGGGCACCTTGATCCGCCTCAGCGCCCCGGCGGCGACGGTCTTCGTCGCCAATCCCGACATCGCCGACGTCCAGGTCAAGTCGCCCTCGCTGATCTATATCAGCGCCAAGGCGCCGGGGGAGACCGTGATCTATGCGGTCGACGCCACCGACAGCGTGCTGCTGAACTCGCCCGTCCGGGTCGAGCACGATCTGTCGCGGCTGCGCTCGTCCCTGCGGCAATTGGCGCCGGGCGAGCAGATCTCGGCCGATTCGGTTGACGGCAATCTGGTGCTGAGCGGCATAGCATCGGATGCCGGCAAAGCAGAAAAGGTTCGCGCGCTCGCCGGCGCGATCGCCGGCGAGGTCAAGGGCTCGCAGGTGATCAACCGAATGACGGTCGCCACCCCGAACCAGGTCAATCTTCATGTCCGCATCGCCGAGGTTGATGTTACGAAACTGAGTGAAATCGGGATCAATTGGTCGAAGGCGTTCGGAAATCCGGCTTCAAGTCTGCAATTCCAGACCACAAACCCGGTGACAACTGCGGCTGAGACCACCAACACTCTCATCGCAGGCAAGTTGATTGGGCAAGCCGTCTCCGCCACCATCAGCGCTCTTACGGACGAGGGGTTCATCACGAGCCTGGCCGAGCCGAACCTGACCGCGGTGTCCGGTCAGACCGCGAGCTTTACCGCCGGCGGGCAGTTTCCAGTGCCGATCAGCGGCTCCTCGGCCTCTACCGGCGGTTTCCCCACGATCACGGTCGAATTCAAGACCTTCGGCGTCAGCCTCTCCTTTACCCCCACGATCATCGACGCAAACCATCTCAACCTGCGTGTCCGGCCCGAGATCAGCGAGCTGACGACCACCGGCGAGGTGTCGGTGCCCCTCACGGCGACCGCCACGGTCACGATCCCCGCCCTGACGCTCCGCACGGCTGAAACCACGGTCGAACTCGCTAGCGGCGAAAGCTTTGCTCTCGCTGGCCTGCTGATGCACACCTCCCAGCAGCTCGTTTCCAAGGTCCCGTGGATCGGCGATATTCCGATCCTCGGCGCGTTGTTTCGCTCGGACCGTTTTCAGCGCGGCGAGACCGACCTCGTCATCATCGTCACTCCCTATCTCGTGCAACCATCATCGACGCGGCTCGCGGCCCCGACCGACGGCCTCGTACTGCCGAGCGATGCGCAACGGGTCCTCTTCAGCGACAAATACCGCCAGGGGCTGCCCGGACCCGCGCGCGGGCCGCTCGATGCCGGCGGCAAGGGCCTCATCGGTCCCGGCGGCTTTCGGCTGGATTAAGGAAGAACGCTATGAAGATTCACCTCCCCCTCGTCGTTCTGCCGCTGATGCTGGGACTAGCCGCCTGCGTCACCGAATACAGCAAGAGCGAAGCCCCGGACCAGCTGCGGGTCGACGCCGCCGAGAGCCGGCGCGAGCTCGCATTCGCGCCCGGATCTGCGTCTTTGACGCAGGGTGAGCTTCGCAAACTCGACGGGTGGGTGCTCAGCGGCAGCATCCGACCCGCCGATCGCGTAGCGGTCGCCGCGGCCGGCCCCCCAAGACTCGCCGAGCAACGCGCCGCTGCAGTTTCACGCGAGCTGTTGCGCTACGGCATCGTCACCCAAATGCTGGCGCTCGACGGGGTACCGGCCAATGGCGCGATCCTCTCGGTCGGCCGCTACGCGGTGACGTTGCCGACCTGCCCGAACTGGAGCCAGTCACTGAGCGCCGATTTCACCAATGCGTTTACGAGCAATTACGGCTGCGCTAACACGACCAATCTCGGGCTGATGGTGGCGAGCCCGGCTGACCTCGTCAGCGGCCGTCCCCTCGCGGCGGCCGACGGCCAGCCCGCTGTCGCTGCGGTTCAGCGCTACATGACCGACCGCGTCAAGCCGCCTCCCCCGCCCACAGCCTCGCCATTTGCCGCCGCGACCGGTGGCGGAGGCGGAGGCGGAGGCGATACCGGCGGGGCCGGTGGCGGAGCCCCTGGAGCCGGGGTGGGAACTGGAGCTCAGTAATGAAATCATTGCGGGCTTCGGCTGCGCTCAAATCCGAGCGCGAGGGTATCCTCGCCGTCCTCTACGAGCCGTCGACGATCGATCGAATCCAGGGGGTCATCCGTGACCTGCAACTGGATGACGAGCTTTCTGTGACCGATACGCTCGACGCCGCGCTGCGGCGCATCCGCTCGGGTTCGACACCGCGCATCCTGCTGATCGACCTTGGCGAATCGACCGCGCCGATCGCCGAGGTCAGCGCCGCGCGGGCGGTCGGCGGCGTCGATCTGAAGCTCGTCGTGCTCGGCACGGTCAACGATGTCGCTTTGTTCCGCGATCTGCTCTCGGCTGGCGCCAGCGACTATCTGGTCAAGCCGTCGACGCGCGAAGCCCTAAGCGCGGTGCTGGAAAAGACCTCGGCCTCGTTGGGAACGACCCCCGACGGGTTGGGACAGGTGATCGTCTTCCTCGGCAGCCGTGGCGGTGTCGGCGCGACAACCTCGGCCGTCTCCTGCGCCTGGCTGATGGCCACCGAGCGGCGAGAACGGGTCGCCCTTGTCGATCTCGACCTGCATTTCGGGACCGTCGCTTTGAAGCTGGACCTCGACCCGGGCAGCGGGTTGTGCGAGGCCCTGGAGCAGCCGTCGCGCATCGACAGCCTGTTCATCGAGCGCGCCATGATCAAGGTCAGCGACAATTTGCGCGTCTTGGCAGCCGAGGCCTCCGCAGCGCAGCACGTCGCCGTCGACGCCGGCGCGGTCGATATGCTGCTCCACGAATTGCGCCGCAAATTCGTTCGGATCGCGGTCGATCTGCCGCGCGGCGTAAGCCCGATGCACCGCGTCGTGCTGGCCGCGGCGAGCCAGGTGGTCGTGTTCTGCGAGCATAGCCTCGCCGGTCTGCGCGACACGATCCGGCTGCAGACCCTGGCGCGCGAGCAGGCGCCCCAGGCCCGGCTGTGGCTCGTCGAGGCGGGCGCCAGTGGCGAGCGCGCTCCGATCGGCAAGAACGAGTTCGAAAAAGGGATCGGGAAATCGCTCGACGCGAGGCTTTCCTACGACCCCAAAGCGGCCAGTGCCGCATCCAATTCCGGCCAGCCTTTGCCGGCCGCGGCACCCCGCAGCGCGGTCGTGCGCGAACTGCGGCAGCTGACGGCCTTGCTGGTCGGCCCTGCGCAGACCGCTGTCAAAAGCCGGGGGTTTGCCCTGCCTTCGCTATGGTAGCATTCTTCAAACGCCCCGCGGTGGAAGATGGGCTCGACGCGCGCATCGCCGTGCTTTCGCGGCGCGCTCAACCGCTCGCCAATCCTGCCGATCTGGCACCGGCGCCCGTCGCGCCGGCTACCCGGAACAACGAGCTTGCGACGGCGTCGGAGATTACTCGCGTCGCGATACCGAACATTACTCCCGCCGCGGTGCCGGACACCGGCCATGCGGCAGCTTCCAAGCTAGTTCCGACTGCGGTCTCGCCGCCCGATCTTTCCGATGAGGATCGCTTTCTTCTGGCGAGTGAAGAGCTACTCGGTCGGCTGACGACGGAAATGAGTCCCGAGCGCATCAGCATTCTGAGTCGCGGCGAACTCGCCAAAGTCGTCGATGCGGCGGTCCAGGCCCATTTTTTACGCAAAGGGGTCGAGCCGGACCCGATCGTGCGCCGCGACCTGATCACCGCGTTGATCAAGGGTCTCCTTGAACCCAACAAGACCCCGGCCAGTGCCGATGATGGGGGCTCGCGGCGCTCGTCCAACCGCTCGGCAGTCGAGGCGGCAAAGGCCCAGGTTCAGCCGCTCGTCCTCGAGCATATGGATGTTGCCGCCGCCGCGGAAATGCCGCGCGCGGTCTTCGAGGCCCAGCTCACCGGGTGGGTCAAGGACCTGCTGACGGAAACCAAAATCCAACTGAACTTTCTCGAGCAGCGCGAGCTCGTCGAGTCGTTGATCGCCGATATGCTCGGGCTCGGCCCGCTCGAACCGCTGATCGAGGACGAGACCGTAACCGACATCATGGTCAATGGGGCGCGGCAAGTCTATGTCGAGCGGCGCGGCAAGCTGGAGCTGACCGGCGTGCGTTTTCGCGACGACGACCACGTCATGAATGTGGCGACCAGGATCGTCACGCGGGTCGGCCGCCGCATCGATGAATCGACGCCGCTCGTCGATGCCCGCCTGCTGGACGGCAGCCGGGTCAATATCATCGCTCCGCCGCTCGCGATCGACGGGCCGGCGATCTCGATCCGCAAATTCTCGAAAAAGACGATCACCCTCGACACGATGGCGCAGCAGGCCAACATATCACCGGATATGGCGACCTTGCTCAAGGTCGCCGCGCGTTGTCGCCTCAATATCCTGATTTCCGGCGGCACCGGTTCGGGCAAGACGACGTTGTTGAACGCATTGTCGCGGCTGATCGATCCGACCGAGCGGACGGTGACGATCGAGGACGCGGCCGAACTGCAATTGCAGCAGCCGCATGTTGTGCGGCTGGAAACGCGGCCGCCGAACCTCGAGGGGAGCGGTGAGATCACGATGCGCGATCTGCTGCGCAATGCCCTGCGTATGCGCCCGGATCGGATCATCCTGGGCGAGATCCGCGGCGCCGAGGCGCTTGACGTGCTGCAGGCGATGAATACCGGCCACGACGGGTCGATGAGCACGATCCACGCGAATACGCCGCGCGAAGCGCTGACCCGGCTCGAAAACATGGTCGGCATGACCGGCATCAACCTGCCGTCGCGCGCCGTGCGCACCCAAATTGCAGCCGCGGTCAACCTGATTGCGCAAGTCAACCGGATGCGTGACGGCATTCGCCGCGTCACGCACGTCATCGAAGTCGTTGGCATGGAGGGCGATATCATCACGACCCAGGAACTGTTCACCTTTCAGTTCCAAGGCGAGACGACCGATGGCAAGTTACGAGGCATATTCAACTCGAGCGGAATTCGCCCGTTTTTTCTGCCGCGTGCCGAATACTACGGGCTCGATCGCGCGTTGCTCGAGATCGTTCGATGATCTCAGTAGAGTAGCGATGGCCGTTACATATCGCGTCTTCGAGGCGTCCTCATCCCGCCCCTTGGTCGCTCCTGCCGAGCCTCTTCTTGGTCAACTCGCGGGCGGCAATACGTCTTACTCGCCGGCAATTTGCTTTTGTTCACCGTTGCTCAAAGAGTTCATTGCAACCTGCGCACGATGGATTTTGTTGAGCCTGGGAGAATTCCGCTGCGTCGACTTCTTGCGACTTTGGTCAGAGACGAATCCGGCGTAACGGCGGTCGAGTAAGCGTTGATTGCCGCATTGATCGCGGTTGCGGCAATCGCCTCTTTCACCCTCGTCGGCACTAAGCTCAGCACGACGTTCAGCACCATTGCCGGCAAACTGTAGGGAGGCACCCTGGATTATTGCTCGATGACCCTGATTAACCATCGGGCGGTGCCTCGCGTTTAACAGTTGGGCAATCTTATTAGTCGACTGTAACGTCGCCGGCCGTCTCATTGCCTTTGCGGCCTCTGATGGCCATCGCCTCTGCCCGCTTGGAAGGCTAAGAGGATCTAAGAATGAGTATACCGTTCGATCTGGAGACGTCGATCGCGCTGGCTTGCGCAGCCAGTCTCGCTTTCATCCTCTGCCTCGTCATCTATGCAGTGAGCGAGGGCGCCAGTGGTCGGCGCTTCAAGCGGCGTCTGGCCGGAGTACGCGATCGGGCGCAAGGGGTCGTTTCGGCCGAGGCGGCGGTCACCCGGTCGCTTGCGCGACAGCAAAGCGCGACCCCCAGGATTGATCGCATCGCCCGGCAATGGCTGCCGCGCCGCGATATGCTCGTCCACCGTCTCGCACGCACCGGACGGCGGATCAGCGTCGGTCAGTATTCAATGACCGGCGTCGGCCTCGCCGTGCTGGTCGCAATTACGCTGATTTGCGCTACTCCGATCGGCGTCGTAGCGAGCCTGGCCGTTGGGGTCCTGATTGGAACGGCGCTGCCTCACATGGTGGTCGGCCGTATGGGAAAGCGCCGAGTTGGCGCCTTTATCGGCCTATTTCCCGAGGCCATTGACCTGATGGTGCGGGCGCTCCGCTCGGGCCTGCCGATTAGCGAAGCAATTATCGGCGCGGGCCGCGAGATCGGCGATCCGGTCGGCGACGAGCTGGGTCGGGTCGAGGCCGGCATGCGGATGGGCCGCGATCTCGAAGGCCTGCTGTGGGACATCGCCAACCGTATCGATGTACCGGAATTTCGCTTCTTCATCATCGCGCTCAGCGTTCAGCGCGAGACCGGCGGCAACCTTGCCGAAACCCTCGCCAATCTCGCCGATGTGCTGCGGCGACGACGCCAGATGCGCGCCAAGGTCCGCGCCATGTCGAGCGAGACTCGCGCGACCACGATGATTCTGGCCGGCATGCCGGTCCTGGTGATGGTGATGCTCGTGCTGACCTCGCCGCATTATCTGGCGCCGCTTTACCATGATATCCGGGGGTTTCTTCTCGACGGCCTGGGGTTCGCGATGCTGGGCACCGGCGTCGGCATCATGACCAAGATGGCGCGGTTCGAGATATGAGGAATACTCGCCTACAGGATTTTCACATCGCCGACTGGCTGCCTGCAGGAATTGGGCTCGATGACCTGATCGTCGCGCTCGCCTCGCTGGCGACCCTCGCAATGTTCTTTGCGGTGTGGCAGGCGTTGCGGCCGAACAGCGCCTTTGAGCGGCGTCTCGAGCAGATCGTCCAACGCAAAGAAACGCTGCGCCAATCGGCGCTCGTGAACCGCCGCAGCCCACACCGTCGGACACCAGTCGGGTTGATGCACGAGGCGGTGTCGCGGCTCAATCTTCTGCGCTCGCGGCACGCCGCCGAAGCGCGCCAGATGCTGGCACGTGCCGGCTTCCGATCGCAGGATGCGATGGTGAGATATCTGTTTGCGCAGATCAGTTTGCCGTTTGGCTTCGGCGCGCTGATATTGGTGGACACTCACGTGCTGCATCTGATGCCGTTGCCGTCGCAATTCGAGTTACTGCCCTCAGTTGCGGCAGTCCTCCTCGGCTTTTTTGCTCCGAAGATCTATTTGAGGAATGCCGCCGACAAACGCGCCAAGCAGCTCCAGCTGGGATTGCCCGACGGGCTCGATCTGATGGTGATCTGTGCCGAAGCCGGGCTGAGCCTCGACGCCACGTTGGTTCGGGTATCGCGCGAGCTCGGCAATACCTGGCCCGAGCTCGCCGAGGAGCTCGGCATCACCGCGGCCGAGCTGACCTTTCTGCCGGACCGCCGCATGGCGTTCGACAATCTCAACAACCGAACCGACTCCGACGGTATGCGAGGGCTCGTCAATACGCTGCAGCAGACCGCCAAATACGGTACGCCCCTGGCCCAGTCTTTGCGCGTCCTCGCCGCCGAGATGCGCACGGCCCGGATGACCCGAGCCGAAGAGAAGGCGGCGCGGCTGCCGGCCCTGCTGACGATCCCGATGATGATTTTCATCTTGCCGACGCTGTTCATCGTGCTGCTCGGCCCGGCGGCGATAAACGTGATGGACACGTTCGGAACACACTAGCCCGCCGGCGTCTCCACTCCGGCGTCTCCACTAAGGTACGGAGGGCGTGCCTCGTTGGCCCGACGGCGCTAGCGTCGCAAATCCCCCGTTTGATGAACGCGGCGAACTAACCAGGGAGGCAAGCGAACTGCCGGAGCAAAGATCGCTTTGAACGACAACCGGCAAATAAAACCAGCGGGAAAAGCCGAGGGCTAAAAAGAAGTGCACGAGTTGCGGCTGCTCGACGACCTCTGGGCTATAGTCCGTTTGCGATCATCCCGCCACTGAAGCGGGTCGTTCATCTTGGACTTGAAAAAGGTTTATTCCTCGGGGGACCCTTCTTATGCCCCGCCCGCCGACAATATCGCTTGACTGCGTGCATCGGGTGAAAGCTCGCGAAGGGTCTGATAATAGGCGAGGTTGCGCTCCACCGAGGCGTCGTCAAGATCGATCCGGCCGAGTCGGGCCGCCTCCGCTATATTCCCGTTGAGCCCGTAAATGAGCGCCAGCGTTTGTCGTTCCTGCCGAGACCCAGCCGGCCCGGCTGCGAGCGGTTGCAAGACCGCGATCGCGGTCCGGTAATCCCCGCTCAAACTCAGCGACAGCGCGAGATCCACGGTCAAAGCGGGGTCGCCCGGGAGCACACTGAGGCCGCGCCGATAACAATCCTGAGCTTCCGGATGCTGCCCCGAGAGATCGTTTGTGACCCCAAGGAGGAGCAATAGCTTGGGGTCGTCCGGGCTATCCGCCAGCGCTTTTGAAAGCGGTTCGAATGCAAGCTGGGGCTTGCCGCTCTTCAGAAATGCCTTGGCCAGCCCGACCTGCGCCAAGTGCGTGTCACCGGGCCGGACGAGCGCCGCGTGGTAGCCGACGATCGCCTCGTTGACATTGCCCATCTGAAGCAGCACGTCGCCAGCCGCTATGAGGGGAGCCGGATCCTGGGGCGCCATTTCGGCGGCGCGCCGGTAGACGCCGAGGGCGTTGGGCAAATCGCCGCCGGATTGGGCCGCGGCGCCGATCCGCATCAGCATCGGATAGGTCGGGGTCGGGCCGCCGCCCTCGCGGCCGTCGACACTCAGCGGGTCGAGGTGAACCGGCGAAGTCACACACCCCGTAAGCATGAGCGCGGCTGCAATCGAGGACAGCAAAAGGACCGGCGCAGACTTCGCCTTCATCCTGCGCGAACACCGCCGCTTGAGAGAAACCATAAAGGCAATCGATATACAGTCCGCCCCGGACAGCAATTATGCAATGAGCGTCAGGGTTGCGTCCAGAATTTCCTGCTTCGCCCCAAAGTGCCCGAAATTTTACGCCTTCGCGTGACCGGCGACACCATCGATCGCGCCGAATCGGGTCGGCAGCGACCCGCTTGCCGGCAGCGATTACGTAAAAGTCGGATGGGTTTCGCTGCTCGACCTCGGCGCGCCGTTCGAGGCGCCCATGCCGGGATTTGTCCTTTAGTGGCCGAGTTCGGTTAGCCTAGGGTGATCAAGGTTTCTATCAGGTCGGCCGGCCAGACCAGGCTCAGCGGAGCGCTCGTCAACGCCTCGCTCGACGGGTTGCTGCCGTCGGGCAGGCCGACCATGTGGTGACTGAAATGCGCCAGCACTCCGGCCAGATAGAGGCCAGTAACCCATTTCCACGCGTGCTGATGTTGCCGCGATCGACTTCGCTTCGGTGCAGCAAACGCAAAGACCCGGCGTCCATATTTCGGCAAACCCGGAGGGCCGATCATAGTCTCACCCACGACTTCCTAGTCTTCGTTGACGTTGTTCGCGAGCGCCAGTCGTGTTATCCCGCAAAACGAGCGAAACAGTGGACTGCAAGCCCGCGTACGACCAGGGATCATACTCATTTTTAGCGATCGCGTCACTGCTCTTGCATGGTAATTTGACGATCTCTGTCGGCCGCCCCGGGATTTTCATGGTTGGCGACCGAGAAGACCGACACCCGCGGCGGCCACGGTATAAAGCCCGGCGACGGTGAGCAAAGCGCTCGCCAAAATGGCAAAGCCGTCGCTGCCGAGGCGGTCGCCGACCGGCCTCCCGGCTAGGCCGCCGAGCACGGCGAAGGGCGCAAGGACGCCGGCAGCCACCCAGGTCGAGCCCGGGATGCCGACCGTGGCGACATGGGCTGCAACTGTCGCCCGCACGACACCGCAAAGAATGCGAGGCGCGTCGCGCGCACGGATTGCGCCGCCGTCCCGGCCAGCAGCAGGTAGAGTGGAACCGCGAGCACGGCAAAACCAAACCCGCTTACCGCCTGCAGAAGTGCCGCGGCAAAGGTCGTCCCAGCCAGTCCGGCCCGGCCAAACAGGGTCATCCCATCGAGCTATTGGATTGCGGGTTGACTTCCCCGAAACGGGCCGCCCCGGCCTGGCCGGTGTGGGTTCCCTACGGCGTCTTATGAATCGAGGCGCCTCGCCGCAGCGGTGGCGCGTCGTTGCGCAGGGCAAATGCGCCCTCGACCGTTTCGATCCGATAGCCGCAACAAAAGCGGGCGACAAACGCATGGGCGAAAGCGGCGTCGTCGAAATAAAACGCGACCGCATTGTTGAGGACGCCGGCCAACCCGGCGGGGGCCATCCCCCAGCCCTCGGCGCCGCAGGTCTCGTCGAGCCAAGCATGCATGGTCTCGATTTGACGGCCCAGCCCCTCGGGCGGCACGGCGATCCGGACTCGTACCGGAAACCGCCGTTCAGCGTGCTGACGCGCTTGGATCGATGCCCGTGTCATGCCGCGTCCTTTGTTCATGTTCTGTTCGAACAGTACAGGACCGCAGCAACACTGTCGAGATGGCGAATCATTTTGTTTGGCCCCCGACACGATCAACATGCTCTGCCCCGAGGGCTATCCTGATATCCACCTACCAGAGCAGCTGGCTCGATGTCCGCGCCTGGCCAAGCAGTTGATCAAGCTCGCTGCCGGCTCATCCTGAGGCTACTCGGCTCGCCCGTTATCTGTGATTTTGGTCGTGATCGCGCTCCTTCTCAGCGGCATGGACCTGCCCGCGGATCTCGCCCCCCGGAAAATTTGCTGTGTGTATGTTGACGTAGGCGGTGTGGGAGGTGATCGCGTCCGTGATCGCGTCGAACACACCGGCCGGTACATTCTGTCCCGCTAGCGCAAGGACATTGGCAGCCATGATCGTCCCCGTCACCGTTGCAGTCGAACTCGGGGTCGTCGTGCAAAACGGTGTGATTGCAACCACCGACGCCGGCGCGGGCTTCGCCGCCGTCTGGCACAGCCAGACGATGATGCCGCCGGAATCACGCGACTTGCCAAAGTGGATATGAGCCTGCTGCACGTCAGAGGTGAAGGGACCCGTATAGGTCAGCGTATATGCGATCGTGCCGGCTTTTTGATCGAGATCGAGGTGGAGCGTGCCCGTGGCGTCGGTCAGGACCGCCCCGGTGTAGCTGGTGGGCGCGGGCGAGCCGATAGCCGTGATGGTAACGGTAGTCGGTATCGATCCGATCTCGTTGAACCCCGTCAGGTGCGCGGTGAACTCCTCCGCGCACGCATAGCTCGCCGAAAAAGTGACAACTGTGGCAGCCAGGGCAGCCGCCGCAGTGAAATCGTTCCAACGCATAGGATCCTCCCATCTATCGATCTCCGGGGTGCGCCTTTGCGGCACGTTGCCCGATGTTAACGCCCGACATCCTACTCCGGGAGGCAACTACCGCAACGGTTGATCACTTTCCGGTGAAGGTCCGGCAGCGAGTTTCCGTCGTAATCTTCGATAAGCGAGCGACAAGAACACGGGAACATTGTTCCGGCTGCTCCGGAATCGGCCGATCACATTCTCGTGATGGCCCCAGCGACCCCGACGAGCGTCGCGTCTGTCCCGGGACCGCCGACAATCGATAAGCCAACCGGTAAGCCATCGACCTCTCCGCCGGGAATATTTACTTGCGGCACTCCGGTGAGCCCGCCATGGGAACACAGACACAGGATGCGGTCGCGCTGGGGGCTTGCGGCCGAGAGCGGCTCGCCACGCTTGGGGGCCGGAAACGGCGTCGTCGGGAGGCAAAGGATCGTGCCCGGGGTCAACAGATGACGCATCCGGCCGCGCGCCTCCAGTCGCACCAATTGGGCCCATTGGCGCTCGCTCTCGGGGATCTGAGATCCGGTAAACAAATTCCGCGCGACGCTGTAGGCGAAGCGCGGGTTCTCCCGCTCGATCCAATCCTTGAAGGTCAGCCAAGCCTCGGAGGGCTGCAGAGTACGCTGCGCCCGCGCCCATTGCACGATACCTGCCGGCGCCATGACCTCCTCGCGGGTCTCGCCGACCATTCCCCGCAGCCGCGCGACCATCGGCTGCAATGCGGCGCCGACCTCTGGATCGGCAAAGGCGAAAGCGTCGACTGCGACGATGAGCTTGTTAGGTGGTTCCGACGGGATCGGCTCGTCGAGCATGACACTCGCCACCTTGCCAAAGGTGCCGGCGTCTCGCGCGAACCAGCCGGTCGTGTCCGAGCTCGGCGCCTGCGGCATCATCCCTGCCACGGGCAGCCGGCCATGCGTCGGCCGGATTCCGTAGAGGCCGCAGAAGCTCGCCGGCACGCGCACCGAGCCACCGGTGTCCGTCCCGAGTGCCGTGTCGCAAATCCCCGCGGCGACTGCAGCAGCCGAGCCCGATGAAGAACCGCCGGGCACTCGGCCGGGCGCCCGCGGGTTGACCGGCGTGCCGTAGAACGCATTCTCGCCGACGATGCCGAGCGAGACCTCGTCGGTGATCGTCTTGCCGATCAACGTCGCGCCGGCGTCCAGCAGCCGCTGCACGGCCCAGCCATGCCGCACCGGCACCGGGTTCGAGCGCGCCCAATCGGGGTTGCCGCCGCCGGTCGGGTGGCCCGCGACATCGAAAAGGTCCTTGGCCGCAAAGGTCAGACCGGAAAGCGGCCCGCCCGGCCGCCCCTCGATATGGATGCGCGGACCGGGCACAAAGGCATTGATGTTGTCGTCAGGCATGTCTTGCCTCAGAGCAGCGACGGGATCGGCGGAAAGACGGCAATATGCACGCCGAGGCCAGTCGAAGCACCGTTGATCCGGCCAAACCGGGCAATTTTGTTTACCCGCCCGCCAAGACCGCGCACCACGTGGTGCTGCGGCTTGCTCGGGTCCGGGATACGGGGCAAGTTCCCTGCTTCAGACGACTGGCCCAACAGATCCGGAGCGGAGACGATGCCGATCCATACCGAAGACCTCGAATTTCACCGCCCGGCAGGCGTTCCTCTGCTGGCCCGGTTTTATCGGCCGCAAGGGCAGGCCCCGTTCCCGGCGGTGCTGGAAGTGCATGGCGGCGCCTGGACGTCGGGCGACCGGTTCAACAATGTTGCGATCGCCGAACACCTCGCGGCCCAAGGCATCGCCGTGCTGTCGATCGACTTCCGCATGCCGCCGGCGGCGCGCTACCCCGATACGGTGGCCGATGTGAATTTCGGCATCCGGTTTCTCAAGGCGAATGCCGAGCGGTTCGCCACGCGTCCGGAGCTGGTCGGCGGGCTCGGCACGTCTTCCGGCGGGCACCTTCTGCTGCTCAACGCGCTGCGGCCGCGCGACGCCCGCTACGCCTCGGCCCCGCTGCCGGGGAGCGAAGCGCGCCTCGCGTTTGCCGTCGCCTGCTGGCCGGTGGCCGATCCGCTCGCCCGCTACCGCGCGGTCATCGAGCGCGGCAACGACCGGCTGGTCGAAGCCCACCACCAGTTCTGGCCGTCCGAAGAAGCGATGTCGGAAGGCAGCCCGCAGCTGATCTTGGAACGCGGCGAAACGGTCGACAAGCCGCCCGCGCTGATCATGCAGGGTACCGCCGACGACAATCTGACCCCTGGCATGGCCGCCGATTTCGCCGCCGCCTACACCAAAGCCGGCGGCTCGATCGCGTTTCACAAATTCGACGGCCAGCCGCACGCCTTCATCCCGCGCGACCCCGCTTCACCCGATGCGCGGCGAGCGCTCGAGCTGATCACGGACTTCATCCACCACCAGACGCGCTGAGGCGACCAGCGCGCTTAGTTTCGCGTGTTCAGTTGCGAATCAGGGGCTTGTAGCGGATGCGGTGTGGTTGGTCGGCTTCGGCGCCGACACGGCGTCGCCGGTCGGCTTCGTAATCGGCGTAGTTGCCTTCGAACCAGACCACCTGGCTGTCGCCCTCGAAGGCGAGGATGTGCGTGGCGACCCGGTCGAGAAACCAGCGGTCGTGGGTAATGATGACGGCGCAGCCGGGGTATTCGAGCAATGCCTCTTCGAGAGCGCGCAATGTATCGACGTCGAGATCGTTGGTCGGCTCGTCGAGCAGCAGCGCATTTGCGCCGGTCTTCAGCATCTTGGCGATGTGCACGCGATTGCGTTCGCCCCCCGACAGCTGCCCTACTTTTTTTTGCTGGTCGGGCCCGCGAAAGTTGAACAGCGCGCAATAGGCGCGGCTCGCCATCTTGCGGCGGCCGAGATCGATCTCGTCCTGCCTCTCGGAAATCTCCTCCCACACCGTGTTGGTCGCGACCAGCGTATCGCGGGACTGGTCGACATAGCCGAGCTTAACCGTCTCACCGATCCGGAAGGTCCCGCCGTCGGGCGCTTCCTGCCCGGTAATCATGCGGAAGAGAGTCGTCTTGCCGGCTCCGTTCGGGCCAATCACCCCCACGATGCCGCCGGGCGGCAGCCGGAAATCGAGCGACTCGAGCAAGAGCCGGTCGCCAAACGCCTTCGAGACGTGCTGCGCCTCGATCACCAGATCGCCGAGCCTTGGCCCCGGGGGGAGCACGATCTGCGCCGTCTCGGGCGCCTTCTCTCGGCTCTGCGCGACCAAATCCTCATAGGCCGACAGCCGGGCTTTGCTCTTCGCCTGGCGCGCCCGCGGGCTCTGCCGCACCCATTCGAGCTCGCGTTCGAGGGTACGCCGGCGCGCCGCCTCCTGCCGTCCTTCCTGCTCGAGCCGCTGCTGCTTCTGGTCGAGCCAGCCCGAATAGTTGCCCTCGTAAGGGATGCCGCGGCCACGATCGAGCTCGAGGATCCACCCGGCGACCTCATCGAGGAAATAGCGGTCGTGAGTGACCGTCACGACGGTCCCGGGGTAATCTTCTAGGAAACGCTGCAGCCAAGCGACCAATTCGGCGTCGAGATGGTTGGTCGGCTCGTCGAGCAGCAACAAATCGGGCCGCTGAAGCAGAAGCCGGCACAATGCAACGCGGCGCCGCTCGCCGCCCGACAGATTGGCGACCTCCGCGTCGCCCGGCGGGCAGCGCAGCGCGTCCATCGCGATCTCGACGGTGCGGTCGAGGTCCCAAGCTCCCGCCTGGTCGATCTTTTCCTGCAATTCGCCCTGCTCGGCGATCAGCGTATCCATCTCGGCTTCCGAGAGGTCTTCGGCAAAGCGCGCGCTGACCGCCTCGAAACGGTCGAGCAGAGCCTTGGTTTCGGCGAGGCCCCCGATAATATTGCCGAACACGTCCTTCGACGCATCGAGCGCCGGCTCCTGCGGCAGATAGCCGACCCGCGCCCCCTCAGCCGCCCAAGCCTCGCCGGCAAACTCGCGCTCGTCGCCGGCCATGATGCGCAGCAGGGTCGACTTGCCGGCGCCGTTCGGCCCCAGGACGCCGATCTTGGCCCCCGGCAGAAACGAGAGCCAGATGTCCTTCAATACCTCGCGCCCGCCGGGATAAGTCTTTCTCAACCCCTTCATCACATAGATGTACTGGTACGCCGCCATCACTGATCCATTCGCTCGCCCCTGTTAAAAATAATGCCGAGTAAAAATAATGCCGGGTTAATATTGGCCGCGGGGCTCGAGGCCGAAGGCGTGCTGGCCGTACATCGTGCCGACCGCGTCCCAATTGAGGCTGACATGGCGGGCGACGGCGTTGACGTCGCGCCAGGCGCGCTGCACCGGATTGCTGAGCATCAGGCCATAGCCGCCGGTCGACGCGTTGAGCGCCTCCACGGCCTGGAGGGCGAGCCTGGTCGCATAGGCTTGGTTGCGGCGGCAGCGGATGCGGTCGGCGACGGTGATTTCCTCGCCGGCCCGCAATTTCTCCATCGCGCTCCGCAGGTCTGTCACAAGGATCATCTCCGCCGCCTCTATCGCGGCAGAGGCCTCCGCGACGCGCAACTGCACCGTAGCGAATTCGGCCATTGCGAGCCCGCCGCCGGCCAGCGCGCCGCGGGTCTCGCGCCCGGTTGTCATCGCCAGATAGGCCTCGAGCGCCCCTTTTGCGGCGCCGACCGCGGTCGAGGCCAGCATCGAGGCGCCGAGCACCAACAGCGGCAGGCGGTAGAGCGGGTTCTTGTGATGTTGCGCGCCGGGCGTGCGGCCCGAGCGCGTATCGGCGAACAACAGCACCCGATGCCGCGGCACAAAGGCCTCGTGCACGATGATGTTCTTGCTGCCGGTCCCTGACAATCCGCAGACGAACCAATTGTCCTCGATCTCGACATCGCCGATCGGCAACAGAAAAAACGCGCCTTCATAAGGCGGCGCGCCACCCGGCGGCGTGATCAGCGCACCGAGCCTGATCCAGCTCGAATGATCGCAGCCGCTGGCGAACGACCATTTGCCGTTCAGCGTATAGCCGCCCTCGCTCGGCATCGCAGCGCCGGTCGGGGCGAAACAGGCGCAGGTGAAGGGGTCGTCCCCGCCGCCCCACAATTCGCGCTGGGTCTCGATCGGATAATGGCCGAACGAGATGCCGTTGGAGAGGGCACCGTTGAGCGCCCAGCCGGTCGACGCGCAAGCCGCCGACACCGCCAAGGCGATCTCGAGCGCCACCACGGGGTCGTACTCGAAGCCGCCGAACTCCTTTGGCCGGCAGGTCCGCAGCAGTTCCGCATCGCGGATCTTGCCGATTATGTGCGGCGCGATCGTCCGGTTGCGCTCGGTCTCTTCGGCCAACTCCCGAATCTCGGGCAGCATCGCCTTGGCGCGCGCGATCAGTTCCTCCGGGCCGGACGGTGCGGCAAGGCGAACGGCGGCACGCGTCATGGGCCTCTCCGGGTGATCTCGTCGGGCGCGCTCAGGATGCCCCCGCCCGGAAATGGCGACAAGCGGAAACCAACCTCTTCGCCAGCCTCGCTCTTCGGGTGGTACAACCAGCGCGCCGCGCGCCGCACTACACTGGGCGAAAATTTGGCGTGGCAAGACCCTCACCCGTCTCGCTGCGCTCGCCACCCTCTCCCGCAGTGCGGGAGAGGGGCCACAACGCCTTCAGCTCAAAGCTCCTCTCCCGCACCGCACCGCGGGAGAGGGGGGGACCGAGCCTGAAGGGCTTGGTGGGTGAGGGTAGAGCCGCATTCCGGCGAGTTGCGATCGTTTTCTCGGGAGGGCATTTGGCGTTGACGGCGGGGCGAAGAAGGCTGACAGTCCGAACATGATCCTGTTGCCAGGGTAAGGCCCGTAACCAGCTTTGAACCCGTCGCCTGATAGACCAAAGGATCAGGCAGCGCGCGGCGGGAACCGACTACGACCAGGAGGGAATTATATGCCTAACAACCCAACGCCCGGCGCCGCCGACCAGACCACCACGGCGCAGCGTGGCGCCTTGCATGGTGTGCGGGTGGTGGACCTGACGCAATTCGAGGCCGGGACGTCCTTGACCCAGACCTTGGCCTGGCTCGGCGCCGAGGTGATCAAGGTGGAGGAGCCGACCAAGGGCGAGCAGGGCCGCGGCGCCTCGACCGACAAAAAGGGCGTCGACTCGCATTATTTCATGCTGCTCAACGCCAACAAGCGCAGCGTCACCGCCAATCTGAAGACCGACAAGGGCCGCGCCCTGTTGCGCGGGCTGATCGAGAAAGCCGACGTCTTCGCCGAGAATTTCGCCCCTGGCGTCATCGAGCGGCTCGGCTTCGGTTACGACGTGGTGCGCGAGATCAACCCTCGGATCATCTATGCCCAGGTCAAGGGGTTTGGCCAGGACGGCCCCTACAAGAGCTTTCTTGCCTTCGACATGATTGCGCAGGCGACCGGCGGCGCGATGTCGATCACCGGCGAGCCGGATGGCCGCCCGATCAAGCCCGGGCTGACGATCGGCGACACCGGGACCGGGCTGCACGGCGCGATCGGCGTTCTCGCGGCACTCTATCAGCGTCAGTTCACCGGTGAAGGCCAGCGCATCCAGCTGGCGATGCAGGAATGCGTCATTAATTATGGCCGCATCTCCTACGCCGCCCAGGCGCTGTGGGGCAAAGCCGCGCCTCGCATGGGCAATCAGAGCATCATGGGCACCAACTCGCCGAGCGAGACCTATAAATGCAAGGGCGACGGTCCCAACGACTATTGCTACATCTATACTTCTCGCGCCAATCCGCAGCATTGGGAGCGGCTCTTGAAGATCATGGGCCGCGAAGACCTTATCGGCGATCCCCGCTTCGACAGCCCGCAAGAGCGGTTCAAGAACCGCCATGCGGTCGATGAGATGATCGCCGACTGGACGATCCACCATGACAAGATGGAAGTCATGCAGCGGCTCGGTGAGCAGGGCATCCCCGCCGGCGCGATCATGGATACAATGGAACTGTCGAACGATCCCGACCTGAACCGCCGGGAAATCTTCGTCACCGTCAAGCACCCGGTGCGCGGCGATTTCAAGATGCCGGGCTGGCCGGTCAAGATGAGCGGCTCGAAGGTGCCGATTACGGCCGCCCCGCTGCTCGGCGCTGACAGTGACGAGGTCTATGGCCAGCTGCTCGGCCTCTCGGAGAAAGAACTCGCCGCACTACGAGAGGAAAAGATCATCTAAATCTGTGCGCTCACCGCCCCCCAAGGGCACCCCAAGGGCGGAGAGGGAGTTTCGGGAGAGGACGGCGGGGATGAACACGAATGTGGCTCCAACACTTGGGGTTGCCACACCGTTTGCGCCGACACTGCGGTGGGAACCCGCCGAGAGCTATCCGGACCCTGCCATCCGTACGCTCGACCCGCGTTTCGAGAACATTAAGCCGCCGTTCAATGCGGCGGTGGAGCGTCTGGCGACAGGTTTTCGCTGGGCCGAGGGCCCGGTGTGGTTCGGCGATGGCCGCTACCTGTTGTGGAGCGACATCCCGAACAACCGGATCATGCGGTGGGACGAGGAAACCGGCGCGGCCAGCATCTACCGCAAGCCTTCCAATCACGCCAACGGCAACACCCGCGATCGCCAAGGCCGGCTCGTTACCTGCGAGCACGAGGGGCGGCGGGTCATCCGCACCGAATATGACGGCTCGATCACCGTCATTCTCGACCGGTTCGACGGCAAGCGGCTCAACTCGCCTAACGACGTGGTCGTCAAATCGGACGGTTCGATCTGGTTCACCGATCCGCCCTTCGGGATCCTCGGCAATTACGAGGGCGAGCGGGCGGCACCGGAATTGCCGACCAACGTCTATCGGGTGGACGGCAGGACCGGCGTCGCCACCGTCGTGACCGGCGAAATCAACGGGCCGAACGGCCTTTGTTTTTCGCCCGATGAGAGCAGGCTCTACATCGTCGAGTCCCGGGCCAGGCCGCGTCTCATCAGCGTTTTCGACGTGGTCGAGGACGGCACCAGGCTCGCCAATAGGCGTGTCTTCATCAATGCCGGCGAGGGAACACCCGATGGCTTCCGCTGCGATGTCGAGGGCAATCTGTGGTGTGGATGGGGCATGACCCCGGGCCTCAATGGCGTTGCCGTCTTCTCCCCCGACGCGACAATGATCGGCCATATCGCACTGCCCGAGCGCTGCGCCAATCTGTGCTTTGGCGGGCGCAAGCGAAACCGCTTGTTCATGGCTGCCAGCCAATCGGTCTATGCGGTTTATGTGAATACCCAGGGCGTCGCGGGCGGCTGAGCGGTCTTTGATCTGGCGCGATTGGCGATTTCATCTTAACCTGCTGCGTTCAACTGCCGGAGGAACAGATGAAGCGCTTTTTCCTTGTCTGCTCGTTAGTCGCGATCGCCGCGTGTGCCCAGCAGCCTCCGCCGGCGCCAGTGGCCGCGAACCCTCCACCCCCGCCCCCTCCGCCGCCGATGACCTATACCGTGTATTTCGACTATAACAGCTCGCAGCTGGGTCCCGCTGGGAGGGAGGTCGTCAGGTTTGCGGCGGATGCCTACAAGGCAAGACCACCCTCGCCCGTTCAGGTCACCGGGTATACCGATCCGTCGGGCTCCGCCGGGTATAATCAGCGCCTCTCGCTGCGACGGGCCAATGCCGTAGCCGCCGAGCTTCAGAGTAACGGGGTGCCGCAGAGCGCTCTCGTGGTCAGCGGACAAGGCGAGAGCCACAATGAGCCGACACCAGGCCAAGACCGCCGCGTCGAGGTGACCGTAGGCGGGCCGGCGCCGGCGTCGTAGGCCGAAACGCGGGAGGACGCCTGAGGCGCCCTCCTCATCTTTCCAAGTCGGCGCCGCTACACAGCCTCGTAAGGGGAGCGGCGGATCTTCTCGACGTTCCGACCCTCGATGCGGATCAGCCGGGTCGGGCCTTCGCGGCGCGGCGAATGCAGGTCACCCTCGTTGTAGAGGTGCGCATCACCGGGCTCCAGCGCATATTCCTTGACGAGGCGCACCTTGCCGGGCTTGTCCTCGGAGGCGGGCTCCAGCATCGACCAGTCGCTCATGATCGTCTTGCCGCGCGCCTGGCCATAGATCGCCCAGGTCGGGCCGTGATCATGCGGCTTGCTGTCCCGCGCGCCGTGATTGACGTGACCGAGAATGCAAAACCCGAGCTCCGGGTCCTCGTAGAGGATTTTCCGCTCCGGCACTCCGTCGTGGAGATGCGTGCTGACAAAATCCACGTCCTTGAGCACGTCCTGGACGAGCGCGCACACCTTCTTGCGGCCCTCCACCCCCGGATCCGCCGCCAGAATGCGGTGACATTCACTGGAAAACCGTTCGAGAGTATAGCCCATCAAATCACCTCCTCAGTCTTAACCTGCCCTCCGACAACGTATCGCGGCAGACAAGCCGGGCACAAGAAATCGTTCTGCGTTACATCCGATGGGCAACGAGGCGTCCGGCGCCTTCGATTACCTCGTCCCAGTCATCGATTTCGCGATTGGCCGGCGCCACCATGATGTGCTGGGCGCCGATCGCCTCGTAACCGGCGACCCGGTCGCGCAGCTCACCTTCGTCCTTACCGTTCCAGTGCGTCCGCATCGAGATCGTGAACTCCGGCTCGGGTCGGTCGCTGCGCAGCCGCTTGACGATCGGCGCGGCCTCTTCCGGGGTCAGCTGGCTGCCGTGCCACCCGTCGCCGATCCGCACCGTGCGCTTGTAGGCGGCCTCCGAGCGCGCGCCGAACCAGATTGGGATCGGCTGCGACGGGAATGGCTGCATCGTCATCTCGGTGATCTCGGCCGGGATGTACTTGCTGCGGAAGGTCACCGGATCCTGCGTCCACACAGCCCGCATCATCGCAATGCCTTCGTCGGTGCGCCGCCCGCGTTCGTGAAACGGCGATCCCAAAGCGGCGAACTCTGCCTCCAGCCAGCCGACCCCGGCGCCGAGGATTAGCCGCCCCTCCGAGAAGTTCTGCAATGTCGCCAATTCCTTGGCGAGCGGCAGCGGATGGCGCATCGGCAACACCAGGACGCTGGTGCCGAGCCGCACCCGCTTGGTGACGGCGGCAGCCCAGGTCAGGCTCAGCACCGGGTCGAAGAACAATGGCGAGCGGGGGAAGGTCGCCCGCGGCACGATAATGTGCTCGCTGACCCAGACATCGTCGAAGCCCAGCTCCTCGGCCCGTATCGCGGCGCGGCGGATCTTGCCGGGTGTCGCCTGCTCGCCGGCATGCGGCAAATGAATCCCGAGTTGCATTGTCTCTCCCTCCGTGCTGGTCTTTAGACGAGAATAGCGAGGTGGAAAGGGGGGAGCCATGCGGTTTGCCGACAAGGTCGCGGTCATCGCCGCCTTTGCCAATGGAATAGGCCGCGCCACCGCCGAGATCATGGCGCGAGAGGGCGCGACAGTCGTCGGCGTCGACAATCACCCGGGCCGCCTCGAAAGCGCCGTGCAGGCATTGCGCAGCGCGGGCGGGCGCGCACACGGCCGGATTTGCGATGCGCTCGATCAGGGGCAGGTGGAAGCGACCGTCGCCTCGGTCGATAAAGAGTTCGGCGCCGTCGACATCCTGGTCAATGCGGTCGGCGGCAGCACCATCATCGCCAACTCCGGGGCCAGTGTCGACGAGCTGACTTTCGAGGAATGGCAGCGGCTGATCGCCTTCAATCTGAACGGGACCTTTCTGTTCACTCATGCCGTCGTGCCGATCATGAAACGGCGGCGGCACGGCAAAATCGTCAATCTCGCCTCAATCGCCGGGCGCGGTTTGAGCGAGTCGAGCAGCAGCGCCTATGCCGCGGCGAAGGGCGGCATTATCGCCTTCACCCGCAAGCTGGCGTTCGAACTGGGGCCATACGGCGTCACGATCAATGCGATCGCCCCGAGCCTTACCTTGACCGAACGCATTCGCCCGCATTGGGACAAGCGCTCGCAGGAGGCGCAGGCGGCCGAGATCGCCCGAACCCCGCTGCGCCGCGTGGCAGAAGCCGCCGACCAGGCCAAGGTCATTTGTTTCCTGGCCTCGAGCGACGCCGATTTCGTGACGGGTGTCACGATCGACGTCACCGGCGGGAATTGACGGCTCGGGCGCACGACTGTTCCACTGTCGTCACCCTCGCGAGGGCGGGGGTCCAGGGCAATCAATATTGCGGCGGCCCTGGATGCCCGCCTTCGCGGGCATGACGGAAAGAGAATGGAGAATTGACGCATGTCCACTTTCGTTCTGATCCACGGCTCTTACCAAGGCGGTTGGATTTGGCAGCCGGCGGCGAACCGGCTGCGGGCCGCCGGGTACACGGTCTACGCGCCGAGCCTCGACGGCTGCGCCGAGCGCAAGCATTCGCTGCGCCCCGGCATCACGACTGAAACCCACGCCGCCGAAATTGCCGACCTCCTGTTCTACGAAGATTTGCGCGACGTCGTTATGGTCGGCACGAGCTCGGGCGGCATGGTCCTGTGCCGTGCCGCCGAGATGGGGCGCGACCGGATCTCGCGCCTGTTCTTTGTCGATGCGCTCGCGTTGCTCGATGGCGAACGGATCCGCGACATCGTCCGGCGCTCGACCGCGGTGCCGAGCGGGCTCGCCGCCGGCCCGACACGCGAGGATGCGGAAAATCGGCTCTTCGCCGACCTCGACCCGCAGCCGCGGGCATGGGCGCTGGAGCGCTATACCCTGCATCCGATCGGGATTTACGAGAACCCGGTCAAGCTCGACCAGTTCTGGGACCAGCAATGGCAGGCGACCGTAATCTGGTGCCGCCGCGCCGCCAATCCGGGCGAAGCGCATCAGCGCCGCACCGCCGAAAAGCTCAATGCCCAATGGCACGAGCTCGACACCGGCCACTACCCGATGCTGAGCATGCCTGACGAGCTTGCGGCGCTGTTGACTGCCAAAGGCTAGGCGGCGCTCAAAGTATTGCTCTCCCCGCCATTAGGCCCAGCACGAGAAAGATCACGCAGATCACGAGGAAGATGAAGAACAGGATCTTTGCGATCCCCGCGGCTGCCGCAGCGATTCCGGTGAACCCGAAGAGCGCGGCGATGATCGAGATGATGAAGAAAAACAGTGCCCATTTGAGCATATCGGTGGGTCCTGGAAAGTCGCTGCTGACGGTATAATGTCCACTCGGGCCTTGTCGTTCCAACGAGACGCATTCGCCCCGACCCCCGGTACGTCGGCTAGGCCGTGCCCCCGCTCTGGGGTGAGCGGAACCGGTCCGCCGCCCGAGCCCGGGCCTTGGCCGCCTCGAGGTCGCGATAGCGAGGCGGCGCGTTTGTCACGAGAGAGCCGAGCAGCTCGTGCGCCGCGCTGGCGACCTGGTCAACGGCCCGATCGAAGGCGAGTTGGTTCGCTTTGGAAGGCCGAGCAAAGCCACTCAACTTGCGGACGAATTGCAGGGATGATGCTCTGATTTCGTCCTCCGTCGCGGGCGGTTTGAAGTTGTGCAGCGTCTTGATATTACGACACATCGGAACCCCATCACCGAAACGCGGCCACCATCAGGCGCGCCGGGCAACAAAGCCATAAGCGGTGTTGCTCGGCGCACGGCCGTCCTCGAGATACGCAGCCTTCAGCTTGGCGATCCCGTCCTCGTGCATGGGCGGAAGCTCGGCGCGCAGATCGAGCTTGTAGAAGCGCGCTGCGTTGTAGCCGAAGATCGCGCTCTTGACTGTACCGTCGGCAGCTCCGAGGGCGGCGAAACCATGTTTCTTCTGCATGTCCTCCGGGATTTCGAGCCGGCGGAACGCCTCGATCTGCCACTGGGGCGAGCCGTACCACACCGAGTCCGTGCCCCAGAACACGTGATCATGGCCGAGCCCCTTGACCAGGGTGCCCATCATCGCGGCGCAGAAGCGCGGGTTTGACACCGCCGAAATGGCAAAAGATGTGCCGATATCGGCGTAGACATTGCTGACGCCGGATTTCTCCGGGATCGCGGCGAGATCGGACACCCACCGGATGTAGCCGCCCTTTTCGAACTCCGCGAGCTCGCTGTCGGGATCCTCGAGGAATGCGCGAAGGGCAGAATGGTAGATCACGAAATTGATCTGCGGCCAGTCTTTCGCGGCTTTCGGCAGATCGTCCACATTGGCGTATTTCCAGGCTCCGCCCGGGATCGCAGTCTCATAGTCCTTGGGCAATAAACCTTTATGGATGCAGACCGTGGTGATCCCAGCCTTTACCGCCTTTTCGTAAAAGGGATAGACGAGCTTCTCGTCATCGAGCCGCCACGGGTATTTCGTTGTCTTGGGCTGCAGCGGGTCGCCGATCGTGTAGCCCTTCCAGCTATTGGGTTTCACCTCGGCGATGCAGCGGTCGACCTCTTCCATCCAACCGGGCTGGGCCGGCGTGAACAGCGAATGAAACAGCAGCCGCTTGGAGCCGGCGAGACTATTGACGGTCTGGTTCGCGAGCTTGATCTGATCGTTCGACAGAAACCACGCTGCCGGGTTGTCGAACGGGGCGCCGCTCAACAGCGCTACCTTGGTGTCGCTGTCGAGGTAGACCTCTTTCAGGAAATTCTCGAACTTGTAGCGATCGAGCGATATCCCGAGCTGATCCTTCAGCAGCGCGGGGTTCCAATGCTGGCCGGCATATTTGGCGAGACCGAGAATATCCTCGACCTTGTAGTCGTCGCGCACGAAATGAACCTGATCGTCGAGGATGAACTGACCCGCTAGCCCGTTCGCCCGCTGGGCGGCAGCTTCAGGCTGGGCCGCTTCGGCTGCCGAGACATCGAAGATCGGGCCAAACACGTCGTTCAGAGCGACAAAAGCAGCCGCCATGCCACAGCTGGTGCGCAGAAACTGGCGGCGGTCCATCCCGAGCTTACGGGCGCTGGACTCGGAAAGATCTTTGAGCCGTTCCTCGAATTGCCGCTGTCGCCGCGTCTGCGGCAAGGGATTGAACTCACCGTTCGACACCATTCGAGTGGGCACGGGAGACTTGAAGTCCAGCCGGTCCGCCGGCTCGGTTTGCGCGAGCTCGCGCTTGCTCAGGAAAATCCCCATGACCTCTCCTCCCTAGGGTATATGTGGACGACGAATTGGCGGACCGCCGCCGCTCAAAGAAGGTTCGTTTCTTGCCTCATTCGAACAATACTCGTCTCCGGCGGACGCCGCCGTCAAGACGATGGTAAACGGGCTCCCCATCAGCGGGGTCGGGTTGGCGCCGGTCGGAGATTTTACCCGGGAAAACGGGTTCAGCTGGTGAACAATTTCTTCAGCGACGCCAGCCAACTGACATTTCGTTGACCCGCGGCAGATATGATCGAGCCGGGCTTGGCGTTCATCAACGGGCCCATCCAAGCCCGAGTGGGGAGCGGTGTCGAGGTGCTCCCCCCATCCGGCACCGCTCCTAATCCCGGAATGACGATAGTCTTGGCGTGCGCGATCCGTGCCCGGAATCCGCTTACGTTCGCTCCATCTTCGTCAAGCTAATCAGCGCAACCTTGCGGCTGCAGCCGAATCATCGGACCTTTTGTTCGTCGACGCGCGTCGCTGTGGAGGGATCGTTGCGGTCGTCCCGCCACGTCGGATGATTGAAGTGGATGACGAAATCGCCATTGTAGGAGGCAACCGCTTCATTGAACACCAGTCGCCCGATACGAGTCCAATTGCCGAACCTGCGCCGCTGAAAGAAGGCGGGGCCGTGCGTCGAGCCTTCGTCCGTCACCTCTACGTGAAAAATTAGGCTGCGCTTTGGGGCGGGGTCGCCTCGATCATAAATTTGCGCCATGATTTCATCACGGAAATCCAGTGCTTCACCGGGAATGCGCGGCTGGGCGGGATCGACCAGCAACCGCATGAAGGCCGGCGCTCGGGTTGGTTCGCCGCCCGGTTTTCCCAATTCGGCAATCTGGTAGAGTTGTCGCTGCGTGGGTTCCTTGTCGGTCCGACCAAACAATATGGATTCGACGAGCAATATCGGCACGCCGAACCCGCGACGCCAGCTCGTGGTATTGGGCGCGTTACGCAGCTCGGCGTCATTGATGTAGTCGGTCCGCTCGCCGCCGAGATCCTGCTGGGTGATGAAGTTGGCGGTGCGCAGCGGCTCGCCGTGACCCGGGTCTGCGGTCGGGAACAGCTTGCCGACGAGCGACAAGGATCGTTCGTCACCGCGCCGCGTCTCCTTGCAGCAAGTGGAGTAGCGCCCGACCGCCAGCGCTCGACTCCCTGCTTGAAAATAGCCGGAGTAGGACGACCGTTCGGATATTTCCCATAGGCCGGTCAGGCATATCCCGTTGGGATGAATGATCCGCCGGAAACCTTTGCGATCAGGGCCCCAGCGCAGATCGGCCTTTGAATCTACCGCTCTGGCGACCGCCTGCCGGAAAAAGTAAGGCGGACCGAACGGCAGCGCCCCGCGCAGCACGTTCGGCAATGTGACGTCATAGACTGGAAGCGGCGGTTCGCCGGGGCCACCCCACACCTGCTGGTAAGGGTTGGCAAATATGGCGTCCCGGACCTCGGAGAAGCGCGATCCGTGGTAAGCCCGGTCTTCGTCGGTTACTTGTTCCGCACCAAAATACGTCGAGTCCATGCTATCGGCCCCATGAAATGAGCCATGCCGCTTGTCGGCCGAACTGCAAGCTTGCCGCAATTGGCCTATTGCGCAAGGCTGCGCGCCGGCCAGCGGAGGAGACGCCCATGCCTGCACCGTATGACAAGCATCGCGCACAGCTCAAAGCCATCCTCTCGGCCTGGGGCATGCCGGACGAAAACGCCGAAGCGACGGCCGACATCCTGTCCTGGGCGGATCTGCACGGCGTCGACAGCCATGGCATATCGATGCTCCCGGGTTATGACCGGCTGCGCCGCAACGGGCGGGTGAAGATGGATGCGCGGGCGCGCATCATCAAGGAAACCCCGGTCTCCGCGCTGGTCGACGGCGACGGCGGGCTCGGCCACGTGCCGGCGCGTTTCGCGATGCAAGTCGCGATCGAGAAGGCAAAGGAGTCAGGCATGGCAATCGCGGCAGTGCGCAACTCGGCCCATTTCGGCGCGACCGGCTATTACACGCTGATGGCGGCGAAGGAAGGGCTGATCGGCATGGCGTGCACCGGCGCCTCGAGCATCCAGGTCGCGCCGACCTTCGGCAAGGAAGCAAAGCTCGGCACCGACCCTTGGTCCTTTGCCGCTCCGACAACGGATGGGCGGCCGTTTCTGCTCGACATGGCAACGACGACCGTGGCCGCCGGCCGCATCCGCAACAAGGCCAACGAGGGACTCCCGTGCCCGCCCGGCTGGGTGCTGAACAAGGATGGGCTCCCCAGCACCGACCCGTTGGAGGCACGCGAGAAGGGCGGGTTCCTCACCTCGCTCGGGGGCTCGCCGGAGAACTCCAGCTACAAGGGGTACGGGCTGGCGGTGATGGTCAACATCCTCGGCTCATGTCTGTCGGGTGCGACCTTGATCACCGACCCGATGCACGCGAGAAAACCTCATGGCAACGATATCGGCCATTGTCTGATCGCGATAGATCCGGGGTTATTCCGCAATCGCGAGGAATTCACCGCCGACGTGACCCGTCTTTGTGACGACCTGCGGGCGACAAAGCCCGTCGATCCGGCGCAGCCGGTCATGGTGGCGGGCGATCCGCAGTGGAACATCGCGGCAAAGCGCGTGCGAGAAGGGATCCCGGTTGGTCCGGGTCTACTGAACCAGATACGGCAAATTGCTCAGGCCTGCGCGGCGCCCTGGCTACTGGATTGATCTGCAATACGGGAGCAGCGGATACCAAGCTCCGCATTGCGGGCGTCTGGCCCGCATTGCCACGGCCCACTTATCAGTCTCTGGACACAATTGGTCCTATAGTCGCAAGCAGCGCCTGAACTTTTGACCCACGGTTCTTTTTCATCCGCTGTTTCGCAGACCGGCGGCAATGCCGTTGATCGTCAGGTGAATCCCGGTAACGACATTCTCGTCGCTATCGCCGGCACGGTAGCGCCTCAACAGCTCGACCTGCATGTGATTGAGCGGATCGAGATAGGGGAAGCGGTTGCGAATCGAGCGCGCCAGCAGCGGGTTGCTTTGGAGCAAGCTTTGTTGGTCCATGATCGTGAGCAATGCGTCGTGCGTGCTCTGCCACTCCGCCCGCAATCGGGAAAAGACACGGTCGCGTAATTCGGCGTCGGAGACCAGCTCTGCGTAGCGCGAGGCGATTGCGATGTCGCTCTTTGCCAGCAGCATGTCCATGTTCGACAGCAACATCTGAAAGAATGGCCACTCGCGATACATCGCTTGCAGCATCTGCATGCCGCCGTCCGGCTGCAGTTTGAGCCACGCCTTCACCGCGCTGCCAAAACCGTACCACCCCGGCAGCATTAGGCGGCATTGCGCCCAGCTGAAGACCCACGGGATTGCCCGCAGATCCTCGATGCGTTCAGAGGGTTTCCGGGACGCCGGACGGCTGCCGATGTTCAGATTGGCGATCTCGCCGATCACCGTCAACTCGCGGAAGAAGCGGTCGAAACCCTCGCTTTCGTACACCAGGCTGCGGTAGGCTCGATAGGCCTCGGCGGAGAGGTAATCCATCGCCGCCAGATAACGGACCGGCGGGTCGGCCGTCGCCGGTTGCAGCAGGGTGGCTTCGAGCGTCGCCGCGGCCAAGATCTCCAGATTGCGCCGGGCGAGCTCGGGGTTCGAATACTTGCTGGCGATCACCTCGCCCTGCTCGGTGATGCGGATTGCACCCTGAACCGCGCCGGCGGGCTGGGCCAGTATGGCTTGGTAGCTGGGGCCGCCGCCGCGGCCGACCGAGCCGCCCCGGCCATGGAACAGGCGCAGCTTTACGTCGTGACGGCGGAACACTTCGACCAGCGCGATCTCCGCCTTGTAGAGCTCCCAGCCGGAAGTCAGAAAACCGCCATCCTTGTTGCTGTCCGAATAACCGAGCATGACCTCCTGCACGCGGCCGCGACTTTCCAGTAGGCGCGCGTATTCGGGCAGACCCAGCAGCTCATCCATTACTGTGCTGCAATTGCGCAGATCCTCGATCGTCTCGAACAATGGGACAATGTCGAGATCGAGCGCGCCGGGGTGCGGCCGCAAAAGCCCTGCTTCTTTCAGGAGCACAGCGGTCTCGAGAATGTCGGAGACCCCGGTCGTCTTTGAAATCACGTAATGCGGCACCGAGGTCGGGCCGTAGTGGCGATGCGCCTCGGCAGTCGCGCGAAGGATCGCGACTTCGCTCTCGGTCTCGGCCGAATAGGAAAGAAAGGGGGAAGACAGCGGGCGCGCCGTCGCCAGCTCCATGAGCAGCAGTCGGATGCGCTCTGGCTCGGCAAGAGCCGAGTACTCGATACCCGGCTGCACGAGGCCGAGCATCTCGCCGACGGTGCGCTCGTGCACGTCCGAGTTCTGGCGCAGATCGAGCGCGGCGAGATGAAAGCCGAAGACCTCGACGGCGCGGCCCACGGCTTTCAAATGCCCCTTTGCCAGGACCCCGGAGCCATTGGCGACGAGCGATTTTTCGATGATCGAGAGATCGGCCAGCAATTCGTCGCTGTCGCGATAGGCGGACGCGTCGCCGATTGCTTGTTGCGCGACTTCGCGGCTATCGAGCATGTGCGCCGTCGCCGCCAGCCGCGCATAGATCGCGGTGATGGCGCGACGATAGGGCTCGTGTAGTCGATTGGCAGATCGATCCGGAGATCGTGCCGCGAGCTCCACGAGCGCAGCCGAAACGCCAACCAAGCGGCTGTCGAGAGACAGCTCGCCGCCGAGCTTGTCCAACTCGTCCAGATAGTAATTGAGGGCGCGGCCGCTTTGGGCCCGCAATGCGGCGCGCAATACGTCCTCGGTGACAAACGGATTGCCGTCGCGGTCGCCGCCGATCCAGCTGCCCAGCCGCAGAAAGGAGGGGAGCCCGCGAGCGAGCTTCACGCCCGCACCGGTGAGCTCCTCTTCCAAATCCGCGTAGAACCGCGGCAATCCCGCGAGGAAAGTATGATCATAGTAGGAAAGGCCGTTGGCCACCTCATCGATTACACGCAGGCGGGTGCTGCGCAGCGGGTTGGTCTGCCACAAGGTCAGCACGGCGCGACGCAGCGCCGCTTCGTTCGCAGCCAGTTCAGCCGCGGTCGGAGAAGACCGGTCGCGCTCCGCAATCAGCTCGGCCACTTCCATCTCGCGGTCGATCGTGCTTTTGCGGCGTACTTCGGTCGGATGTGCAGTCAAAACCGGCACTACCATGGCGCCGGCAAAAAACGCGTCGAGACGCGCCGCTGGAATACCGGCATGGCAAATGCGGGCGAGGGAATGCGCAATCGTGCCCTCGCGAGGCGTCGCGGCACTCAGGGAGCGGGCGCGCGTCCGGCGGATGTGGTGTTGATCCTCGGCGATATTGGCGAGATGCGAAAAGAAGCCGAAGGCGCGGATGATCTGCAGCGCGTCCTTCGGTTTCAGGGAATTCAGCGTGGCTTCGAGATCGCGTCTCGCGGTCAGATCCTCGTCTCGGCGGAAGCGGACCGAGTTTTGCCGAATGTTTTCGACGGTGTCGTAGACTGGTTCCCCGCTCTGCTCTCGTATCGTGTCGCCGAGGATGCGGCCGAGCAGCCGGATATCCTCACGAAGAGGCAGGTCCTTGTCTTCGGTCTCGATTGCCGGGCCGGTGTGCATGCGCCTTCCCTTTCGATCGGCGTCGTCGACGGACGCGTGCAGGAAGTGTGCCTAATTAGTGATGGCGCCAAGGCCTAGGTAGCGGGGGTGCCTTTCGGCGGGTTGCCGGCTCGCTGCAGAAGGATGCTCGGTTCTGGATTGTTGACAAGTAAACAGAGAACACAATTCAATAGCTTCTCTTGGCACAGCCAAAAATAGGCGCGTATTGAAAACAAAGGAAATAAATGGTTAATCTCGGGAGACTAATGAACAAGCTCGTTGCCGTGACCTTGAGCACCGCTATCTTGGCCGCGCTGATTGGCGCGATCGGCCCGGCGCCGGCCGGTGCGACTCCGGTCACTTGGAGCTTCTACGAGACCGCCCTCACGTCGTGCAACAATCCCACCAGCTGTGCGTTGCCGCCACAGCCATATGTCTTGATGACCTTGGCGCTGCCTGGCCCGACGAGCAACGGCACCGCAACTTGGCTAGGGACGGTGAACCAGCCTGTCTACACCGGCGACAGTTTCACCCTGACCACGCACGCAAGCTTTATGCGGCCATTGACGCCGGCGTTTATGGGCGGTGCGAGCAATCCCAGCGGGAGCGCCTGCGCCAATACGGGCGATATCTGCGATTTCAATATTTCGTGGTCTGAGACCGCCGGCCAGCTCACTGCCGTCGACATCAACATTGATTTGGTCAGTGACAACATCGGGGGGATGGCGGGGCGAGGTGCCTTCGGCCTGACCGGCGGCCCGATAGCCTCGGATGGTACGCTCGGCGGCTGCGGGTTCACGCAATGCCAAATCGCTGGATTCTGGCAGAGCGACCTGTCGGTGCCGGAGCCCGCCTCTGCGGCACTGTTGGCGTCCGGTCTGTTCGGAGCCTGGCTCGGCCGGCGCTGGCGGACCGCGCGGGCTCGTAATCGCGCGGGCTCGTAATCGCGGAGGCTGGCAAGTTGGCCTTTGCAACCGCTTTCTGCGCCGAACGACTGGGCTGCGCGCCAGGACCGGTGAGTCGTAGACTGCTCGTCATTAGAGCTGCGATACCGCATCGGTGGAGCTTGCGCATAGGGCTGCGAGGATGAAGACGAGCACCGAAAGGGTTCTCACCACCCATGTCGGGAGCCTGCCGCGACCGCCCGATCTGCTGGAGTTCCTGGAAGCGCGCGAAACCGGCCGGCCGTTCGAGCAGACAGCCTTTGAGGCCTGTCTCTCCCAGGCTGTCCGCGAGGTCGTCGAGAAGCAGGTCGCGGCCGACATCGACAGCGTCTGCGACGGCGAGCTCGGCAAGATCTCCTACACCTTCTACGTCCGGCATCGCCTGTCCGGCATCACCGCGTTCCGCGGCAGCGAGGTCGAGAGGCCGCCGCTGACCGCAGCGCACCGCGACCTGCTCGACCACCCCGACTTTATGGAGCGTCTGAACCAGGCGCGCGGCGGCGCCGCATGGTTCAGCCGTGAGGCGGTGCCGTGCTGCACCGGCCCGGTCGCCTACACGAACCGGGCGCCATTGGAAACCGACCTGCAAAATCTTGCGGCGGCCTGCGCCGCGGTTAAGCCGGCCGAGGCCTTCATGAATGCCGCCTCACCTGGGGTGCTGACAAAATTTGTGCAGGACCGCTACTACCAGGACGAAGACGCCTATGTCGATGCGCTGGCCGAGGCAATCGCCGGGGCCGGTTTCATCCTGCAGATCGATGCGCCCGATCTCGGCTCGGCCCGGCACAACCAGTATCAGCACCTGTCGGACAGCGAGTTCCTGCGCATTGCGGAGCGCAATATCGCCGCGCTCAACCAGGCGACCGCCAACATCCCGCCGCAAGCGATGCGCGTGCATCTGTGCTGGGGAAATTACGAAGGCCCGCACACCCATGACATCCCGCTGGCCAAGATCCTCGACGTGTGCATGCGCGCGCGGCCGGCCGGATTGTCGTTCGAGGCGGCCAATCCCCGCCATGCGCATGAATGGGAAGATCTGCGCAGTGCGAAAATCCCCGACGACAAGATCCTGATCCCCGGCGTCATCGATTCGACGACCAATTTCGTCGAGCATCCTCGGCTCGTCGCGCACCGGATCTGCCAATACGCCGACATTGTCGGGCGCGAGCGAGTGATCGCCGGCGCCGATTGCGGCTTTGCGACCTTCGCCTTCGTCAACAATGCCGTCGCCCCGTCCGTCGTCTGGGCGAAGCTGTCGGCGCTAGCCGAAGGCGCGCGCATCGCCACCTCGCGTCTGTGGGGCTGAGCTCCGCGGTAGAGGAGGTCTTGCTTCTATCCTGCTGCGAGAGATCGTCGAGCGGCGGCGAGACAATCCTCCGGTCCGCCGCCGGCGTCGATGCGGACCCAGTCGATCTCCCCCGCGTTGTGACGCAGCTGTTCGGCGAGAATCTCCGGCGATGCGTCGGATGCATCACGAACACGCCCGCGGATGCGGTTCGCCATCGCTTCCGGCCTCGCTTCGAGCCAGAGCCCCAAAAACGGGACGGCAGCAGCCCGCGCGATTTCGGCAAAGGAATTGCGTTCCTCCGCCGTCAGCGCCACCGCGTCGATAACGACCGTATATCCGGCAGCGAGCCCTACTGCTGCTTTCCGGCACAGCGCGTCATAGACACGGGCCGAGGTCTCACGGGTATAGGTGGTGGCCGGCAGCCGTTCCTCCGGATCTACGCCCAGCAGCAGCTTCCGCGTCACATCGCTGCGCAGCACGCGTGCGCCCGGGCGCAAACCGATTTCGGGAGCAAGGCCGGCCGCCAAGGTCGATTTGCCAGCACCGCTGAGCCCCCCGATCGCGACGAGGCGGCACGGCTGTGGCTGGAGATATCCCTCTGCCAGATCGAGATAGCGATGCGCGTCGGAGGCCATCTTCGCGCCCACGGCGCCACCGGCAGCGTGCTCCAGCGCGGTCCCAGTAACATGGGCGCGGATCGCCGCCCGCAACGATAGAAAGAACGGCATCGCCGCGAGCCCGTCATCCTCGTCGCTGCGGTCGAGGTAGCGGTTGAACACGCGGTTGGAAAAATGCCCTAGCCCGCGATGCTCCAGATCCATCAGCAGAAACGCGAGGTCGTAGAGAACGTCGATGCTGGCGAGGGCCTCGTCGAACTCGAGGCAATCGAACAGCGTCGGCTTGCCCTCGAGCAGACAGATATTGCGGAGGTGCAGATCGCCGTGGCAATGGCGCACTTTGCCGGCCGCACGGCGGCGGTCGAGCAGTTCCGCCAAAACTAAGACCCGTTCCTGCCATTTCGGCAGGATGCTCTCGACTCGATCCTGACTGAAAGCGGCACGGCTGGGGGCTGCGAGGCAGCGATATTGCACCTCGGCAAGTTGGGCCATCTCCGCCGCGCCGCCATGGTCGAAGCGCTGCTCGGCGGAGGCGTGAAACTGGGCAATATGGTCGGCGAGCTGATCCATTATGTTCCGGTCGAGACCACCCGTCTCGGCGAGGGCATCGAACAGCAAGTCCTGATCGAACCGCTTCATCACGACGACCCAATCGACAACCTCGCCGTTCGGCAAGAAACCGATGGCGCCGT
This sequence comes from uncultured Alphaproteobacteria bacterium, assembly GCA_963812675.1. Lineage (GTDB taxonomy): Bacteria > Pseudomonadota > Alphaproteobacteria > ATCC43930 > CGMCC-115725 > AP-15. The sequence continues at coordinate 84,988 of CAWEWR010000023.1, forward strand.
CAGCCCCGCGGAAGAGGCCGCGAACTTCCTTGTAAAGCGCCGGCGCGGTGCGCCGGTTGAGGATCAGCTCCGCGTCGCAGGCGCGCCGCCGGAGATCCGCAGTCGAAAAGTCGAGATAGGGGTACGCTACCGCGCGCTTCAGCTTGAAGACGCGCTCGCCCGCGATAAAAACCAACGAAGCATGCGTTTCGATGACCTCGACGCGGTCCACTCCCGGACCGTACGAGGACGGGTCCTTAAGAAACGCAATGACGTCCCGCTGATCTTCGCTCAAGCGCGGATTTACAGCGTCTGAAAGCGCGCCTGGGCACTCCGTTCGATGGCGGCCGCGATCATCCGGTCGATATTGAGGCGGTCGCGGATCAGCTCGATGATCCGCAGTTCCTCCTGGGACGCCTCGCCATCGGCGGCGACGAGATCGCAGGCGATGGCATACGCGGTTTCCCGCAACTTTGCCGGCAGAGCGGCCTTGATCGCCTTCAACGTCTCCTCGAGCCCGTGCTCCCGGCCCATCAGCTCGGTGCAGTCGTTCAGCGCCCGAGACAGATCGCGCCGATCGAAATCGCGGAAGACCGGGAAGTCCTTGACGATGTCGTCGATGATGCGCAGCTCCGCGTCGGGCAGATCGCTGTCGGCCGCCGACACGAGGACCATCGTGTAGATCAGCGCGCGATGGTGGTCGAGCATGCGGGCTCCTGTTGCGGTTCGGGCCTTCCCACAGATCAGGAGACGCGCGCGCCTGTCAAGGCGTATCCGCCGTTGGGTCCAAAAACCGGGCTGTCGCCTCGGCCGCTTCCGCGAGGGGCAAGCGGGCAATTGTAACACCGTCAGGAAAGGCGGACAGCAGGCGCGACGGCAGGGCGCGATCGAGCACGACGAAGACGCCACGATCGTCGGCGCGGCGGATCAGCCGGCCATAGGCCTGTCGCAGTCGCAGTCGGGCGATGCGATCGGCGTACTGCAGGCCGCCGAAGACCGGCTTGCGGGCGCGATGGAGCACGTCGGGGCGCGGCCATGGCACCCGATCGAAGACGATGAGGCGCAGTGCGCGTCCTGGGACATCGACGCCGTCACGTACCGCGTCGGTGCCGAGCAGGCACGAATCCTCCTCCGCCCGAAAGATGTCGACGAGGGTAGCCGTCGACATCGCATCGACGTGCTGAGCGAGGAGCATCAGGCCCCGCGCCTCGAGGGCGGGCGCAATGCGCTGGTGCACGGCGCGCAACCGCGCAATCGCGGTGAACAGGCCGAGTGCTCCGCCGCGCGCCGCAACAAACAGCGATGCGTAAGCCGCGGCCAGCTGCCCAATGTCGTCGCGCGGAACATCGGTGATCATAAAGATCCGGGTCTGCACCGGATAATCGAACGGCGAGGGGATACGCGCGGCGGCCGCGCTCGACGGCAAGTGCCGCAAACCGGTGCCGGCCTCGGCGCCGCGCCATGCCAACTCGGGATCGGCCGCATCATCGGTTAGGGTGGCCGAGGTGACGACGAGCCCGTGCGCCGGCTGTGCCACCAGCGCGACAAACGGGATGCCGGGATCGACCCAGTTGCGGTTGACCGCGACGTCGCTTTCCAAACCCTCGATCCGGTCGAGGGCGAACCACTCGATCGTATCGGCCCGGGGACCTTCGACGAGATCGCGAAGCAACTGGCTCCAGGCGGTGAGCTGCGGCCCGGCTCGGCGTTCGAGGCTGCGGATCGACGCGTCGAGGCGCTGCCGCAAACCGGGCTCAGGCGGGTCGTCGGGGTTCTCGAGCCGGGCTCGCAGCGCTTCCGACACCCTCAGCATCGCGGTGGCGAGCCGTTCGAGGGCTTCGGACAGAGACAAGGCGGCCTGGACCAAACCCTCGATCGGCGGTCGCGCCTCCGCCTGCAAGCCATAACCGCTATCGGCCAGCACGGCGCGCGCCAGCACCTGCTGCCGGACGAGCACGAGAAGTTTCTCGAATCCCTGATGGCCGTGCGCTTCAGAGACACGCTGCGCCCAGCCGTTGCCGGGGAGAACGCGAGCGGCGGCGAGGACGTCGAGCAATGCTTTGGCGCCATCGTCATCGCCTTCGACGAGGTCGGCGATCCGGCGCCGTAGGCCTCTGGCACGCGAGCGCCCGCCGGCTTCGGCGCCGACGATCCAGCGCCGCAATTCACGCCCCTCCTGGCCGGAAAGGCGCACCGAAAAGGCGCTGTCGGCAGCCTCCAACAGGTGGTGGCCTTCGTCGAAGACATAGCGGGTCGGGACGGTTGCGTCGTCTAGTCCGCCGAGAGCGGCCTGCGCCATGACCAGCGCATGATTAGCGACAACGATGCGCGCCTGCCGCGCCTGGCGGATATTCTTCTCGACGAAGCAGCGGCGAAAATGAGGGCAGGCCGAGTGTATGCACTCGCCCCGGCGATCAGCCAGCCAACCAACCCGGCCGCGTCCGATGAGCTCGGCAAGCCAGCCCGGGAAATCGCCCGCCACCAAGTCCCCGGCCCCGGTCGCAGCGATCCACCGGGCGATCACCCCGAGATGCCCGGCCGGCCTTCCCGGCCGGCCCATCGCGGCGCCGAGGGCGTCCTCGTAATTCAGCAGGCAGAGAAAATTCTCCCGTCCCTTGCGGATCACGACATTGCGACGTTTCATTTCGCGATCGGGGTAGAGGCGGTCGAGTTCGCCGGCGATCTGGGTCTGCAGGTTGCGGGTGTAAGTCGAGATCCAGACGGAGCCCCGGTTCTTCTCAGCCCAAAGGCTCGCGGCCGCAATGTAGCCGAGCGTCTTCCCGACGCCCGTCCCGGCTTCGGCGAGTACCGCTCGGGCCTGGTCGGGGTGCTCGCGCGGGGCAAAGGCGGGGGTGACTGCCGCGGCGTAATCGCTCTGCTGCGGCCGCCGCTCGGCAACCGCGCCGAGCAGCTCGGCGAGCCGCGAGCGAGCCTCCTCGGGCCACACCGGCTCGTTGCCGGGCGGCGGTGCCGGGGCCGGCTCCGACCACTCCTCGAGTCCTACCCACACGCGCAGGCCGGCCGCTTTCCGCAATATGCCCGGGTCGGCGGCCGGCAGGGCGGCGAGCACCGCGGGACCCCATAGCCACCCGCCGCGATCCATCACCTCGGCGATCGCACGAACCTCCGGATCGACCTCTTCTGCGAGCTTCTCCAGTAAGGCACGTGCTACGGTGGCGAGAGTGACACAAGCCTCCGGCGAACTGCCCGGCAGCGGCAGGCCGAGGACTTCGGCAAGACCGCGCGGCGTCGGCACGCAGAACCGCGCCGGATGAACGAATGCGAACAGCTCGAGCAGATCGAGCGCCGGGAACCCGGGCATGTCGAGCCGCCGCGCGGTAGCCGGCCCGTGGCACAACATCGGGGTTTCGCGCTCCACGCGACTGCGCGCGTCGGCCGGGGCGAGCGCTTCGATTTCGCCGTCAGGGTCGAGCCACAGGACTTCGCGAAAACCGGCTACCAGCACCGGCGCATGTGGCACCAGCACCCGCCGCGGCGCTCGATCGGTGGGTCGGGACATGAGCTATGATCTAACAAATCCATATTCCGGTATACGGATGCGGCCTGCCATGCCCAATCTTTATCCGCTACTCCGGCCGGTTCTGCGCCGGCTGGCGCCCGAAGCCGCGCACGCCGTCACCGTGCGAGCGCTCGAGGCGGGACTAGGCCGGTTCATGACCGATCGCGCTGCGCGACAGCCCGACCCGCCGATCCTGGCGCAGCGCCTGTGGGGGCTGGACTTTCCCAACCCGGTCGGGCTCGCCGCCGGCTTCGATAAGGATGCCCGGGTGGCTGAAGCGATGCGAGGGTTCGGGTTCGGGTTTGTCGAGATCGGCACCGTCACTCCCCGACCGCAGCCCGGCAATCCAAAACCGCGCCTGTTCCGCCTCGAACAGGATCAGGCGATCATCAACCGCATGGGGTTCAATAGCGGCGGGCTCGATGCTGCAATCTATCGCCTCCGTCGTCGGCGCCATACCGGGATCGTGGGGGTCAATTTAGGCAAGAACCGCGATTCCGGCGACGCCGTCGCCGATTACGCGGAGGGGATCCGCCAAGCGGCCGCGGTGGCCGATTACCTGGTGGTCAACGTCTCTTCCCCGAATACCCCGGGTTTGCGCGATCTACAACGCCGCGCGAGCCTTCAAGGGTTGCTGGTTCCGCTGCTGCGAACCCGCGACGAAAGCCGTCGCGCGGTGCCGTTGCTGGTCAAGATTGCGCCCGACCTCACCCCGCAGGAACGGGAGGACCTTGCCTTGGTTGCTATCAGTACCGGCATCGATGGCCTGATCGTGTCCAATACGACGGTGGATCGGCCGGTCGGCCTCGTCAGCCCCTATGCGATAGAATCAGGCGGGCTCAGCGGGCGCCCGCTCTTTGCGGCTTCGACCGCTCTCCTGGCCGACATGTACCGGTTGACACGAGGCAGATTGGCGCTGATCGGCGTCGGAGGTGTGGCGAGCGCCGCGGAGGCGTACCAGAAGATTCGCGCGGGCGCTTGTCTCGTGCAGCTCTATACGGCTCTCGTCTTTGCGGGACCTAGTCTCGTGAGCGACATAAAGGAGGGTATCGCCGAACTGCTTCGCGCCGACGGTTTTAGCAGCGTCGCGGAGGCGGTCGGCGCGCGAGCGGCGCACTCTCCCGGCTCTTCGGAACGCGTCGGCGTGGCGCACGCGCCGTCCTAAGCGTCCTTTCCGGGCTCTGCTGCGGTCGCGTTTTCAGCGGTCACCGCATTGACGAGCTGCTCGAACTCGCTTTGCGTCTCACAAATGCGCACCGTGCAACGCGGATCGCGCCGCGCTTCGGCCGCCAGAGCGCGCTGGTCGTACCTTGCCGCGTCGATGCGCGGATACCGAAACGAGCGCCTCAACCCCTCTGCCCGAGTGAACGTATCGTAGCTGTACCCCCCGTTTCGCTCGAGCAACGGTCCGATCAACAATTCCATTTCGATCACTGCTCCCTTTAAGCGCATCACGCCCAGCAATCTTCGTGCCGAGCCTCACATACGAATTCCTACCAAAACAAGCGTCCACTTTCCGACCCGCCGAGGCCGGAACTTGCCCCGGACCATTCGCGTATGGTTCTGAGGGGCCGAGCCGCTCTCACTGGGACCTCTGCCGGTAAAACGTGCACTCCGGAGGCATGTTCCGTTAAGTTCGGAAACAATCAGTAAACGGGAGACCTTTGAAGTATGCTTCTAGTAAATTTTCTCGCATTCGGCGTTAGTGTTACCGATCGAAACATGATCGGCCGGTATTTGTAATTTCCGAGTTGTGGAGCACATGTCGGTTCACCTGATCGCCGGCCTGCGCGAGTTGGCGCCGCGCTATGACGGCTTTATTCTCGACCTTTGGGGCGTCATCCATGACGGGGTCGCCCCGATCCCTGGAGCGATCGACTGCCTGCGCTCGCTGATCGATGAAGGGAAGCGAATCGCACTGCTGTCCAATGCGCCGCGACGGGCCGACGACGTCGTACGGCGCATCACTGCGGTCGGGGTTCCGTCAGGGCTGTACCATGAGGTGATGTCGTCGGGCGAGGAAGCCTGGCAGTGCCTCAATCGGCGCGACGATCCGTTTTATGCCGCGCTGGGCCGACGTTGTCTGCACATCGGCTCCGACCGCGACCTGGAGATTCGGGAGGGGCTGGACCTCGAATATGTCGTTGCCGCCAAGGAAGCTCAGTTCATCCTCAATACCGGGCCGGCGGGATGGGACGACCGGATTGAAGATTACGAGCCGCTGCTGCGCGAGGCGATCGATCGCGATCTGCCCATGGTGTGCGCCAACCCCGATCTCGTCGTGGTGCGCGGCAGGGCTCTGCACCTGTGCGCTGGCGCATTGGCCAAGTGGTACGAGGAGGCGGGAGGCCGAGTTCGTTGGCACGGCAAGCCGTTTCGCTCGGTCTATGATTCCTGCCTGCGGCTTCTCGACATCGCCGACCGCTCGCGCATCCTTGCCGTTGGCGACAGTCTGCGCACCGACATTGCCGGCGCGGCCGGAGCGGGGATTGATAGCTTGTTGATCGCCGGCGGCATCCATGCCGAAGAATTCGGCACAACTGGTGAGCGCCTCCCCGATCTCGGGCGCGTCGAAGCCGCGCTGTGCGAGAGCGGTTACAATCCGGTCGGCGTCGCCTGGAGCCTTTGCTGGTAACAGACCTTCAGTGCGCGCTTTTGTGGAGGATCACCTCGCGCAGGCCCGTCTCGTAATTGAGACCGAGAGGGGTGACAACCGCCTCGTGCGGGTACATCGAGCGGATCAATCCCTTTCGCTCCAGCGCCGCCCAGACCGCGGGATTGCGCAATCCGGTGGCGTCTCGAGACGCGACCACGGCGTCGCCGAGGTGAACATGATCGCCGTGCGGATCGGGCGGGCGCACAGCAATGCCCGAATCCTCAGCTGACCCGGAATAAGCGGGTACACGTGCGAATTCCTGCAGCAGGGTCAGGGTCTTGAGCTGCAGGGTATTGAGGCCGAGCGGGTTTCTCTTGGGCGGCATTCGGGTTGATTAGACCCGGTTCGTGCCCGATGCAACGCCAAGCGTGGCACTGGCGTTGCGGCGGGTCAGGATAGCGTCTGCGCCTTTGCCGGGTTGTTCGCCTCTCTCGACCGGCGCCTCGATAAGCGAGACCGCTCGCGCCGCCATGCCGCGTGGCCGTCCCAGTACAAATTGCCGACCAGCGGCAGGTGATCGGAAGCGAGGCGGGCGAGTGGGCTGCGGTAGACCTCAACGTCGCGGAGCACCGCCGGCCCGTCGGCATAAATCCGGTCGAGCGCCAGCACCGGCATCCAGGACGGAAAGGTACGCTCGGCGGCACTTGGCCCGAGCTGTCGGTCGAAGGCCCGGATGGCGCCGCTGCGGCCGCGCCACTCGTTCAAATCGCCCATCAGCAGCACCGCCTCGGCCTCGCGCCGGTGCGGCGGCAAGCTTCCGCCGAGCGCAGCCATCAACCGGTTCGCCTGGAGCCGCCGCTCCGTGGCACGCAGACCGAAATGCGTCGCGATGACGCGCAGCACCCGATCGCCGAACAAGAGATCGGCGTCGATCGCTCCGCGGGGTTCCCAGCCGCCGACCGTGAGATCGATCGAGCGGGCGGTCAGCACCGGAAAACGGGTGAGAATGGCGTTGCCGAAACGCCCGCCCTGGTCACGGACGCCGGCTCCGAGGACGACCCGACACCCGGTCGCCTCACCGAGATAAGCCCATTGATCGGCATGCCGCCCGGTGCCGCGGCGGGCACCCACTTCCTGGAGGCACGCGATGTCCGCGTCGATTTCACGCAGCACAGCGGCGATTCGGCCCGGGTCATAGCGCCGGTCGACGCCGACGCAGGTGTGAATGTTGTAGGTCACGATTCGAACCGAGCGGTCACCGGCGGTCCCAGGCGAATGCAGTGGGATGCCGGGTCGGCTCTCGATTCGCACGCGCCCCCGACCTTGGGCGTCCAAAAATGATTGAAGCACGTTCTAAAGGCTCACTTCAGTCGTCTCTTGGCTACAGAAACTCTCCGCGCGGTCGACATAGCGCATTGCGGCGCCGACTGCGAGAGGATGGCGGTTCTATCGCAAAATACCCGTCCAAAAACAGCCCCGGCGCCGGCCGCAGTGGCACCCGTGTACGATCGCTTCCCGCGCTTACGGCCGCGCGGCCAGCCGGCGTTCGTGGACCTGGAGATGGCACACCGCAGTCCGCAGCAGTGGTGCGTCAATTCCGTTGGCACGGGCGTGGCGCAGCATATCGCCAAGAACCTGATCGCCCTCGGTGCGCAATCCGGATTCGAGATCACGCCGCATCGACGCGCTGAAATCGCTGCCCCGCTCGGTCAGCATCGCCCGGCACTGTTGGCGGCGCTCCTCGCGCGGCGGGAACCCCGAGGCGGCTGCTATCGCCTCACATTCCGCGAGCAGCTCGAGGGTTAAACTCTCGCCCTCGTCGGCGGCCAGAATGTCGCCGACAGACCCGCGCATCAGGCAGTTCATGCCGGCCAGGGAGCTGATCATGACGAACTTCTCCCACATATCGAGCATGATGTTGCCGCTTATCGAGGCGCTGACCGGCGATGCGGCGAAGGCTCCGGCGATCGTCTCGACCCGGCGGCTGACTGCGCCCGAACGCTCGCCGAATGCGATGCCATGCACGCGGTTGAGATGGCGAATGGTCCCCTCCGCTGTCAAGGTCGCCGCGATGTACGCAACGCCGCCCAAGACGCGCTCGGGGCCGAAAGCCGCATCGAGCCGGTCGATATGCCGCAGGCCGTTGAGGACCGGCAATAATGCCGTTCCCGGTCCGACTGCCGGCCGGATCGCTGCGATCGCTTGATCGAGATCATAGGCCTTGGCGGTCAACAGCACGGTGTCGAAGACCCGATCGAGGGTATCGGCGGTCGCAACCTGAACCTTCAGCCGCAGATCCCCCATAGGGCTTTCGATGACAAGCCCGCGCTGATTGAGTTCCGCGGCGCGCGCAGGCCGCACAAGAAAGGTCACATCCGCCCCGGCTTCCGCGAGGCGGCCGCCAAAATACCCGCCAACCGCGCCAGCCCCGAGCACCAAAAACCGTGGCCCAGCCAGGCGAACCATGCCGAGGCTCACCCCGCTACCCCGCGCGGCCGTTGACCAGCGCCAAGCCGCGCAGCACATCTGCGGCCGCGCTGAGCTGCTCGTCAGCTGCCGAGCCAATTTCGGCGTTCGCGAGCGAGGGCACCGGCTCCTTGCGCTCCCGGGCAGGGTCGCGGGCAGGCGCCGGGTCGGTGTTTTTCAGAGCGCCGCGCAGATCGGCCTCGCGCCGCCGGTCTCCCCGAGGAAGTTTCGCCAGCTTCAATGGCATTACCGTGAGATCGGGAGTGAGACCCTTGCCCTGAATTCTCTGGCCGCTCGGCGTCATGAACCGGGCGGTCGTGAGCCGGATGGCGCCGTTTCCCTGCAGCGGGATCAGGCTTTCGATCGAGCTCTCGCCAAAGCTCCTCGTCCCGACCAGCACCGCGCGGCGATTGTCTTGCAGCCCAGCGGCGACAAGCTCCGCTTCCCGCGCCGTCCCCGCATTGATGAGCGCGACGATCGGCAACCCTTGAGCGATATCGCCGGGAGTTGCGCTGATCCGCCTGAGGCTGCCAGGTTTGCGGCCCTTGACGACAACGATGTCGCCTTTGTCGATAAAGGCATCGGCGACCGCGACAGCCGCCTCAAAAGCGCCGCCGGGGTTGTTCCGCAGATCGAGGATAAGGCCGATCACCTTGTTGCCGGCCCGTTGCCGCAAATCCTGCACCGCATTGATGAGCGCCGTCGGGGTCCCGGAGTCAAAGCCGGCGACCCGGAGATAGAGGATATTTCCGGCCTCGATGCGAGCGGTTACCGTCTGGAGCCGGTAGTGCTCGCGCTTGACCGTGACGTCAATGGACCCGCGACTATCGCGCCGCACGGTCAGTTCGACTTCGCTGCCAGCCGGGCCCCGCAGCTTCTGCTCGGCCTCGCCGAGTGTCAGGTCGTAAGTGGGATCCTTATCGATCGCGTAGATCAAGTCTCCCGGCATGATCCCAGCCTGCGCCGCCGGCGAGCCGTCTTGGGGCGCGATCACCTTCAACTGCCCGTTTTCGATCGTCACCACCAGACCGAGGCTCACCTGGTCCTCATTGGTCGACGTCTGCATCGCCCGGTAGGCAGCCTCGTTGATGTAGGCCGACCGGGAATCGAGCCCGGACAACATACCGGCGATCGCGGCACCGATGAGTTTTCCTTCACCAACCGGTTCGACCGCATCCTGGCGGATGCGGTCATAGGCTTCACTGAACAGGTTCAGCTGCTCGTAGCCGGCCGCTTTGCCGTTCTTCGCCTGCGCCAGGACCGGGCCGGCCGCAAGCAGCGCGCCCGCGACGAGCGCCGTAACCACCTTCCTCATTCGCTCCAATCTCCGCATGAGCGGCGGCACATTAGCTCAGGCCCCGGCGGTTGTAATCCTCTCGCCGATCGACGACGTTAGCGCCTCAACTGTCCCGATCAGCCCCGACTGCCATGCTCGACAAGAAGCACGTCGCCTTCCCCGGCCGCCTCGTCATCGTCGGCTTCGGTAGCATAGGGCAAGGGGTCTTGCCGCTGTTGCTGCGGCATCTGGAAATCGCTTCGGACCGGATCACGATCATCACCGCCGAGCCGCGCGGACACGATGTCGCAGCCGAATACGGGATCCGTTTCATCGAAACCGCGCTGACCCACAGCAACTACCGCGCGCTGCTCGAACCACAGCTCGGCAAAGACGATTTTCTTCTCAATGTCTCGGTCGATGTGTCCAGCGTGGCGCTTATCGAACTATGCCAGGAGCGGGGTGCTCTCTATCTCGACACCTGCATCGAGCCATGGCCGGGCGGCTACACCGATCCAAGCCTGCCGCCTTCGGCGCGGTCCAATTATGCCCTGCGCGAGAGCGCATTGGCGCTTCGTGCCCGTTATCCCCGCGGCCCGACTGCGGTGCTGACCCACGGAGCCAATCCCGGTCTGGTATCGCATTTTGTCAAACAGGCCCTGATCGATCTGGCGAGGAGTGCCGGTCTGCAGGTCGCGGTCCCTGCAACCCGCATCGAGTGGGCCCGGCTTGCCGAGACGCTCGGCGTCAAGGCGATACATATCGCAGAGCGCGATACGCAAGTCTCGACCATGCCCAAGCAGCCGGGCGAGTTCGTCAATACCTGGTCGATCGATGGGTTTGTCAGCGAGGGCTCACAGCCCGCCGAGCTCGGCTGGGGGACGCATGAGCGGCACTTTCCGGCGGACGGACGCCGTCACGACTTTGGCTCCGGTGCAGCAATATACCTGTTGCGGCCGGGAGCGATCACTCGCGTGCGCAGCTGGACGCCTCTCGAGGGGCCTTATCACGGATTTCTGATCACCCATGGCGAATCGATCTCGATTGCCGATTATCTGACCGTCCGGGACGGCGGCTCGGTCCGCCACCGACCGACCTGTCACTATGCCTATCATCCCTGTGATGACGCGGTGCTGAGCCTGCACGAGCTCGCCGGAAAGAATTTTCAGCTGCAGCAGCGCAAGCGGTTGATGATGGAGGAAATCGCGGAGGGGATCGACGAACTAGGGGTGCTCCTGATGGGCCAACCCAAAGGTGTCTATTGGTACGGCTCGCGGCTGACGATCGCCGAAGCGCGGCGGGCGGCGCCGCACAACAATGCAACCTCGCTGCAGGTCACCGCGGCGGTGCTGGGGGGAATGATCTGGGCGATCGAGCAGCCGCGGCAGGGGATCGTCGAGCCCGAGGAGATGGATTTCGGGCGCGTTCTCGAAATCGCTCGCCCGTATCTCGGCGATGTCGTCGGGGTTTGCGGCGATTGGACACCACTCCAGGACCGCGAAAGGCTGTTCCCGGAAGATCTCGACCGCGATGACCCGTGGCAGTTCAAGAATATCCGAGTCCTCTGACCCGCCCGCCGCGCATCGCTCTGCGTGGCTGGCCGCGCTCGTCTTCTACGCGCTCGCGGCCAGCGGCGATTTCGCCTACCACCTGATCGAGGATCTGCGCACCGGGAACGAAGCGATCGAAGCTTCCGAAATCGCCGTCGCCTTCTCGGCCGCCGTGTTCTGGCCCGTCGACCTGATCGCAATGGCGCTGCTGGCGGCCCGATGACCCCGCGTTCCGGTGTCGGGGTTTGAACGTCTTCTTTGCCGCGGAGCAGGTCACTGCCGCTTCCGCCAGGCTGGACGCGGTGGCCGAACTCCCGCCTTTATGCCGCGGCCTGCAGTTTAGCGGCGATGGCGCGCTCGACGGCGGCCAATGCTGTCTCGGCGCGAGAGGCGTCGGGACCGCCCGCCTGCGCCATGTCGGGACGACCGCCGCCGCCCTTGCCGCCGAGCTCTTCGGCACCGAGACGAACCAGTTCGACCGCGTCGAAACGGCCGGTCAGATCGGCGGTGACGCCGACGACGATCGCCGCCTTGCCCTCGGCTCGCGAGACCGCGGCGACGACGCCCGAGCCGATGCGGCGCTTGAGATCGTCCGCCAGGGATTTGAGCTCGCGCCCGGGTACGCCGTCGACAACCCGGCCGTCGAATGCGACGTCGCCGATGCGTTTCTCGGTCGATTTGGCCGAGGGGCCCGCATTTGCGAGGGCGCGGCGGGCTTCGGAAAGCTCGCGTTCGAGCCGGCGGCGTTCCTCGACGAGATTGACGATGCGCGCCGGCAGTTCGGAGGGCGTCGTGCGCAACGCCGCTGCGGCCTCGCGCAACACCCCTTCTTCCTCGGCAAGATATGCCTCGGCCGCGGCCCCGGTCAGCGCTTCGATGCGGCGCACGCCCGAGGCGATCGCCATTTCGCCGACTATCTTGAAGAGCCCGATGTCGCCGGTGCGGCCGACATGCGTGCCGCCGCACAGCTCGACCGAGAAGGGCCGCTCGTCGTCGTCTGCTCCGCCCATCGCGACGACCCGCACCTCGTCGCCGTATTTCTCGCCGAACAGTGCCAGCGCCCCTTCGGCGACGGCGCGGTCCGGGGTCAACAGGCGGGTGCGCACGGCGCTGTTGGCGCGAATGCGCTGGTTGACCTCGGCCTCGATCGCCCGGATGTCCTCCTGCGTCAGCGGCCGCGGGTTGCTGAAATCGAAGCGCAGCCGGTCGGGCGCGACGAGCGAGCCCTTCTGCGTGACGTGCTCGCCGAGGCGCTGGCGCAACGCCTGGTGCAGCAGATGAGTGACCGAGTGATTGGCGCGCAGCAGCCGACGGCGCGCGCCGTCGACCCTGAGCTCGACGGCCTCGCCGACCTTCAAGCTGCCGTGGGTCAGGGTGCCGAGATGGACGTGCAGATCGCCGGCCTTTTTAACGGTGTCGCGCACCGCCAGCTCGGCGCCGTCGGACGAGAAGATGACCCCGGCGTCGCCCATCTGGCCGCCCAATTCCGCATAGAACGGCGTCTGGTTGACGATGACGCCGATGTCGTCCCCGGCCGCGGCCTCGTCGACGCGTTGCCCGTCGCGCATCATCGCCAGAACGACGCCCTCGGCCGTTTCGGTCTCGTAGCCGAGGAACTCGGTGGCGCCGACCTCCTCGCGCAGCGCGAACCACACGGCTTCAGTCGCCGCTTCGCCCGATCCGACCCAGCTCTTGCGGGCCTCCTCGCGCTGCCGCTCCATCGCCGCCGAGAAGCCCTCGACGGCCACTCTGCGGCCCTGCCCGCGCAATACGTCCTCGGTCAAATCGAGCGGGAACCCGAAGGTGTCGTAGAGCCGGAAGGCGACCTCGCCGGGCAATGCCGCGCCTGGGCGGAGCCGGGCCGCTTCCTCTTCGAGCAAGCGCAGCCCGCGGTCGAGCATCTGCTTGAAATTGGTCTCCTCGAACCGCAATGTTTCCGAGATCAGCGGCTGCGCGCGCAGCAACTCGGGATAGGCGGCGCCCATCTGCTGCACCAGCGCCGGCACCAGCTGCCACATCAGCGGATCCTTGCACCCGAGCATGTGCGCATGCCGCATCGCCCGCCGCATGATCCGGCGCAGCACATAGCCGCGTCCCTCCTTGCTCGGCAGCACCCCGTCGGCGATCAGGAAGGCCGAGGCGCGCAGATGATCGGCGATCACGCGATGCGAGACCGCGTGCGGCCCGTCCGGCGCCACGCCGGAGGCTTCCGCCGACGCCAAGATCAAGGCCCGGAACAGGTCGATGTCGTAATTGTCGTGCTTGCCCTGCAAGACCGCGGCGATGCGTTCGAGCCCCATGCCGGTATCGACCGAGGGACGCGGCAGCGGGACCCGCTCACCCGGGCCCAGCTGGTCGAACTGCGTGAAGACGAGGTTCCAGATCTCGATGAAGCGGTCGCCCTCGGCATCGGCGCTGCCCGGCGGACCCCCGGGGATGGACGGGCCGTGGTCGTAGAAGATCTCCGAGCAAGGGCCGCACGGTCCGACGTCGCCCATCATCCAGAAATTGTCGGAGGTGGCGATGCGAATGATCTTCGACTGCGGTAGCCCGGCGATCGTCGCCCACAAGCCCGCGGCCTCGTCGTCTTCGGCATAGACGGTCACCAACAGGCGATCGCGGGCGAGCCCGAACTCGCGAGTGATCAGGTTCCAGGCCAGCTCGATCGCCCGTTCCTTGAAGTAATCGCCGAACGAGAAATTCCCCAGCATCTCGAAAAACGTATGATGCCGCGCGGTATAGCCGACGTTTTCCAGATCATTGTGCTTGCCGCCGGCGCGCACGCATTTCTGCGCGGTGGCGGCGCGCTGATAAGGCCGCTTCTCCAAGCCGGTGAAGACGTTCTTGAACTGCACCATGCCGGCATTGGTGAACAGCAATGTCGGATCGTTGCGCGGCACCAGCGGGCTCGACGGGACGATTTCGTGCTCGTGGCGCGCGAAATAGTCGAGAAACGCTGAGCGGATGTCGTTGGTGGTCTGCATAGACAAATTCTGGCCCTCCGCGCCGATCATACAAGGGTATACAAGAGTCGACCACTAAGCCTTCCGCCCCGCCGTTTGGTACAGGTCGAACCGCGCCCCGCGTTTAAGGCTCGGTAAATGAACGGCGACATAAGCTGCGCGCGCAATGGATCTGGTGGAAGCGCACCAAGCCTTTTCGGAAGAAACCTCGAGCAAGTTGACCTATCGCCTGGCAATCCCGGTCGGGGTGCTGTGCCTCTACGCGATCATGTCGGGACTTTGGCTCACGGGAGCTCACTCGATCTATTTTGGCACCCTGCGCCTGCTCGGCGTCGAACCGTTCAGCTTTCCTTTTCTCGATACTCACGCCGTTCTGGCGGCGGCCGAATGCGGACGGCAGGGGATCGATGTCTATCTGTCCAACCCCTGCGACGTGTTGGGACGCCCCCATGCCTATTCGCCGCTGTGGCTGGCGATCGTGCCAGAATCTCTCGGGACTGGGGCGACTGGGTGGGTGGGCGCGAGCCTCGACCTGCTGTTCCTTCTATCATTGGCAACCGTGCTGCGCCCACATAATGCCAGGGAGCTGTTTATCCTTGGCGCGGCGGCGATTTCGCCGACGATCGTCTACGGTTTGGAACGCGCCAACAACGATATCGTCGTGTTCCTGCTGGTGATCTGCGGAGCGCTAATGTTCACCGCGCCGCGGCCCTTCCGGCTGTTCTCCTATGGGCTGTTCGTGGCCGCCGGCCTCCTCAAATATTATCCGCTGGTGCTGTTGATCCTTGTCGCGCGCGAAAAGCGGCGGGACGCGCTGGTCGCTGCGGCCGCAGCCGGTTGCACGCTGATTTTGTTCGCCGTCGCTTTTTATCTCGATTTGCGAGCAGCCCTGGCGAGCATCCCTGCCGCATCCTCGTATTTCACCGACGCCTTCTCCGCCCGAAACCTACCGTTCGGGTTTGCGGAAGCTCTGGCCGGCCGAGGCGGCGGCATCCTAATCGCCGTGTCGTTGCTGAGTGCGCTGTCGGGGGTGGCAGTCGCCCGAATGCTTCGCACGGTTCGGCTGCTCGGGCGCGAGCAACTCGACTGGGCGGCGAGCGAGACCCAGTTTCTTGTTGTCGGCGGCTTATTGGTTGTGGCCTGCTTCTTTGCCGGCCAGAACGTCAGCTACCGCGGCATTCTTCTTCTTCCGGTGCTGTCCGGGCTGGTCTGCTTCCATCGATCGGTCAAAGACCGCGAGGTACGACGATTTTGCGGACAGATGATCGCGGCGGTGCTCTTCGTCATGTGGGAGGAGTGCCTCCGGCGTGCTCTCCACGCGGTGATCGCTCCTATCCCCGGCGAGGGGCTGAGCTCGCGCGTCGAGGTGTTCTTTTGGATTGGTCGGGAGCTGGTATGGTGGTGGCTGGTTGTCGGGCTCGCCGCGCTGGTTCTGTCTTACCTGCGGCGATTGCCTTTGGCCGAGATGTTCGGAAAGGCCGGCCGAGATCCCGCACCTTCCCCGGCCTGATCCTTTCCGGCCTGATCCTTTCCCCGGCCTGATCCCTTAACGCAGCCGCGCTGCGACGGCCGGAAGGCCGGCGATGTCGATGCCCTGCTGGGCGGCTGCGGCGATCAGCGAGAGCGCGTTGTCCCCCTCGCGTATGCGGGTCAAAGCCCACAGCAGCGCCGAGCGGGTTCCGCTGCGGCAATGCGCCACGACCGGGGCCGGTCCATCCCGCAAAGCCGCGGCGAAGGCATCGACATCGGCGCGCGACAACGTGGCGGCGGTGATCGGGATGTGATGGTAAGCGATCCCTTGCGCCTCAGCCATGCGCCGCGCTTCGGCGGCCGGAAGCTGCCCGGGGTCTTCGCCATCGGGGCGATTGTTGATGATCGTGCGCACACCGGCTGCGGCGAGCGCATCGATGTCCGCGCGGTCGAGCCTGCCGGCCACGCTCACTCCGGGGGCCAACGGAAACAGCTGGGCTGGCATACCGGTCCTCCGCAATGGTCAGGGAGCAGAAACGGTCGGGGAACAGAGTTGCAGCAGCAGCTGGCCGCGTCACCAAAAAAATCAGGCGGCGAATTGCGGCGGGCGCTGCACAAAGTCGCCGGCGCGGATCCAGAACCGCTCCAGGCGACGCAGCGCGGCGTTGGCGCCCTGCAGGTCTTCGAGGCTCACGGCGGCGTCCGGCAGCATTTGCGCATGGCGCCGATGCATCGCGGTCAGGCGGTCGCGCAACCTGATCCCCTTTTCGGTCAGGTGGACATGGATCGAACGCCGGTCATGCAGCGAGCGCTGCTGCGCCAGATACCCGTTCTCGACCATCTTTTTGACGTTATACGAGACGTTCGAGCCGAGATAGCAGCCCCGCAACGTGAGCTCGCCGACCGTCATCTCGGCGTCGCCGATATTGAACAGCATCATTCCCTGGACGTTGTTGATGTCGTGAATCCCGAGCCCTTCGAGCTCGAGCTTTACGACCTCTAGAAAGTGGCGGTGGAGTCGCTCGACGAGCGAAATCACCTCAAGATACGCGGTATTCATCCGAGCCTCGCTTGCCGGCAAACAGGCGGTAATCTTACCCGCCTGTTTGTAAATTTATCGTTTCAAATTTTACGGTCGGATTTGCCGATTAAGCGATAGATCCCGGAAAAATCGAGACCGCCGGCACCCCCATCGACGAACAACTGGTAGAGACTGGCGGTGGCTGCGCCGAGCGGGGTAGCCGTCGCGGTGACGCCTGCCGCCTGCTGCGCGAGCCGCAGATCCTTCAACATCATCGCCGCGGTGAAGCCGGGTGCGTAGTCGCGGTTCGCGGGCGAGGTAGGAACCGGTCCCGGCACCGGGCAATAGCTCGTCAATGCCCAGCATTGCCCCGATGATTTGGAGCTGATGTCAAACAAGGTCTGCGCCTCGAGCCCGAGCCGCTCGGCGAGCGAAAACGCTTCGCACACGGCAATCATCGAGACCCCGAGGATCATGTTGTTGCAGATTTTGGCCGCCTGGCCGTTGCCCGCCGGCCCGGCATGGACGATCGTCCGACCCATCGCCGCCAGTACCGGCTGGGCGCGGGCGAAGATTTCTGCGTCGCCGCCGACCATGAAGGTGAGGCTCGCCGCTTCCGCCCCCGCTACCCCGCCCGACACCGGTGCGTCGAGCATGTCGAACCCCGCCCCCTTCGCCGCCGCCGCCACCGCCCGCGCGGTCTCGACATCGATCGTCGAACAGTCGATCAGCAATGCACCGCGGCGCGCGCTCGCAAGAACGCCGCCCTCGTCGAGATAGACGGAGCGCACCTGCGGGCCGGCTGGCAGCATCGTGATCACGATGTCGCCCGTGGCGGCGGCTTCGGCGACCGATGCAACCGCGCGACCGCCCTTCGTCGTGAGCGCCTCCATAGCTCCCGGCACAAGGTCGAACCCGGTCACCTGGTGGCCGGCGCTGACGAGATTAGCCGCCATCGGCGCCCCCATATTGCCGAGCCCGATAAACCCGATCGCTGCCATCCCGATTCCTTTCAGTTTCGTCATTCCCGCGAAAGCGCGGTCTGGGGAAAATCGAGATTTCTCTTGCCGCCAAGTTTACTCCCTGTATGACGCAGGCTTTTACCCTCTCCCCCCGCCGGCCGGGGGGAGAGGGCAGGGTGAGGGGGGCCGACGACGCGGTTTACGGCGGCCGCCCACCTCACCCTCCCCGGCGCTGTCGCGCCGCGGCCCCTCCCTCTCCCCCCGAAGGGCGGAGAGGGGCTGTGTTCCCCAACATCGAACCAACGGGCGACGCGATTTGGATTGAGCGAAGGAGGAATACCACAACCGATTTCAGTTTCCAGGACAGCCCTGCCTCGAAAGCGGGGATCCAGCGGCGAGGAGCTGCTGCGCGGGCGAGCCCCTGTTCAAGCCAGGGGCAGGCTCTGGACCCCCGCTTGCGCGGGGGCGATGATGATAACTAATGGGCATACTATGGGGCATGCGCAAACCGGAGCTCGCGATCGCCGATCGGCGCGAAATACGCGTCGATCGCGCTGTCGCTCACCTCTTCCAATCGCGCCGGGCGCCATTGCGGCTTGCGGTCGCGGTCGATCAGCATCGCCCGGACGCCTTCGTAGAAATCGTGCCCGGCCATGATGTGCTGGGTCAGCCGGTATTCGAGCGCGAGTGCCGCGTCGAGGTCATAATCCCGCCCGATCGTCAGCTGGCGCAAGGTGAGCTTGAGGCTGGTCGGCGATTTGGTCAGCAGGCTGGCCCGCGCTTCCTCGGCCCATTGCGCATCGGCGCCCCCGCCAGCCGCCTCCACCGCTAGGGCGTCGAGGATCGCTTCGACACTGTCGCCGGCAAAGCAGCGGTCGATCGCCGGCTGCAGCGCCGCAAGATCGGGCGGACCCGGGTCGACTGCGAAGCGCCGCAGGCATTCCTCGATTGCGCTGCGCTCGCGGCTCAGCTCATCGAGCAGCGCGGCAATGGAGTCGCTTTTCACGGCATGCGTGGCAAAGCCGCAATAGAGCGCGTCCACTGTTTTCACCCGTGCCCCGGTCAGGCCGAGATAGCGCCCGACATGTCCGGGGCAGCGGTTCAGAAAGCGAGTCGCGCCGACATCGGGAAAGAGGCCAATCCCGGTCTCCGGCATCGCAAAGAGAGTGTGCTCGGTCGCGACTCGGTAGGCGCCGTTGACCGAGATCCCGGCCCCGCCTCCCATCGTGATCCCGTCGAGGATCGCGATATAGGGTTTCGGGAAATGGTGGATCCGCCGGATCAGCTCGTATTCTTCAAGAAAAAACACCGCGGGCAGGTCTGGGTCGCCACTGATCCCGCGCCCCGCCTCGTAGACCGCGCGCACATCGCCGCCGGCGCAGAATGCGCGATCGCCGGCGCCGCGGACGAGAATGGCACGTACCGACGGGTCGGCCTCCCAGTCTCGCAATGCCGGGTCGATGCGGCGGTAATTGCCCAGCGTCAGCGCATTGAGCGCCCGCGGCCGGTTGATCGTCAGGATCGCTAGGCCGCCTTTGCGGTCGAGCAGGATCTCGTCGGTGTCGGCCATCAACTGCCGAGCAGGCGGCGGGCGATGATGACGCGCATGATCTCGTTGGTGCCTTCGAGGATTTGGTGCACGCGCACGTCACGCAAATAGCGCTCGATCGGGAAGTCCTTGAGATAGCCGTAGCCGCCGAACAGCTGCAATGCCTCGTTGCAGATATGAAACCCGGCATCGGTCGCGACGCGCTTGGCCATCGCGCAGTGCATCGTCGCCTCCGGGTCGCCGCGATCGAGGCTCGCCGCCCCGCGCCGCACCATCAGCCGCGCCGCGTCGAGCTCGGTCGCCATGTCGGCGAGCTTGAACCGCAAGGCCTGGAAATCCGCGAGCGGCTGCCCGAATTGCCGCCGCTCGAGCAGGTGGTCGCGCGCGGCTTCGAGGCAGGCGCGCGCGCCACCCAGCGAGCAGGCGGAAATATTCAGGCGGCCGCCATCGAGCCCCATCATCGCGATCCTGAAACCGTCGCCCTCTGCGCCGAGCCGGTTCGTAATCTGGACCCGGCAATCCTCGAAGATCACCATCGCGGTCGGCTGCGTGTTCCAGCCGAGCTTTTTTTCCTGTTTGCCGAAGGAAAGGCCGGGCGTGCCCTTCTCCACTACCAGACAAGAGATGCTCTGGGGTCCAGCGCCGCCGGTGCGCACCATCGTCACGTAGAGGTCGCTGACCGAGCTGCCGGAGATGAACGCCTTCGTGCCGTTCAGCACGTAATCGTCGCCGTCGCGCACCGCGCGCGTCGCGAGCGCCGCCGCGTCCGAGCCGCTGCCCGGCTCGGTCAGGCAATAGCTCGCAAAATGATCCATCGTCATCAGCCGTGGCAGAAACCGCGCGCGCTGCTCGCGGTCGCCGAAGCGGTCGATCATCCACGCCGCCATGTTGTGGATCGACAGATAAGCGGCGGTCGAGACGCAGGCGGCGGCCAATTCCTCGAAAATGATGGTTGCGTCCACCCGGCCGAGCCCACTGCCGCCGAATTCGTCGCCGACATAGATCCCGGCGAACCCCAGCTCGGCCGCGGCGCGCAATGCCGCAACCGGGAACTCGGCGCGCTCGTCCCAACCGGGCGCCTGCGGCAGCCACTCCTCGCGCGCAAAGGCTCGCGCCGTCTCGGCGAATGCCCGCTGCTCGTCCGAGAGTTCGAAGTCCATGGAACAGATATAAGTAAGGCAGGTACCGTGCAACCAGGGGATTGCGTTCGCGGCGGGTCGGTGCACCCGAAAATAGCCGCATTTTCAGCGTATCGACGGCTGAGCACATTGATTGGGGGGCACCGGTGTTGCTGCGTCGTCTCATATTAATCGCCGCGGTTGCCGGCGCTATCGCAGCTCACTCGCCCGCGGCCGAGAGCCAGTCGACGCCCGGCGTTTCGGACACTCAGATCAAGATCGGCCAGACGATTGCCTATAGCGGTCCGGCCTCGTCTTTCGCGACGATCGGGCGGACGCAGGCGGCCTATTACCGCATGGTCAACGACGCCGGAGGGGTCAACGGCCGCAAGATCGAGTTCATCACGCTCGACGACGGCTACAGCCCGCCCAAGACGGTCGAGCAGACGCGGCGGCTCGTCGAGCAGGACCAGGTCTTCGGTATTTTCGGCTCGCTCGGGACGCCGACCAATGCCTCGGTGCAGCGCTATCTCAACGAGCGCAAGGTGCCGCAGATGTTTCTGTTCACCGGCACCTCGCGCTTTCGCGACTCGCAGCATTACCCGTGGACGATGGGCGGCGATCTGAGCTTTGTCAGCGAGACCCGGGGTTTTGCAAAATTCATCCTTAAGGAAAAGCCGGATGCGAAGATCGCCGTGCTGTACCAGAACGACGATTACGGCAAGGACCACCTCAACACGTTGAAAGCCGCCCTCGGCGACAGAGCATCAACGATGGTCGTCGCCGAGGCGTCCTACGAAGTCACCGACCCGACCGTAGATTCGCAGGTCGTCGCATTAAAGGCGTCCGGCGCCGACACGTTGCTCGACATCGCCTTGCCCAAATTTGCCGCGCAGGCGATCCGCAAGGTCGCCGAAGTTGACTGGCATCCGCTGCACATCGTGCCGTATCCGGCCTCGTCGATCCCGCTGGTCATGCAGCCGGCCGGCCTCGACCATTCGGTCGGCGTCGTCACCGCCGAGTTTCTGAAGGAGCCGGGGGACCCGGCCTGGCAGAACGACCCGGAGGTGCGCGCCTATCTCGATTTCATGAAGAACTACAATCCCGGCGTCGACCCGAACGACTGGTCGAACGTCATCGCCTACTACATGGCTTCGGCGGTCGTGGAGGCCTTCAAGAGCTGCGGTGCAGAATTAACTCGCGAGCGGTTGCTCGACCGCGTGTCGCATATGGAGGAGGTGGCCGTGCCGATGCTGATCCCCGGGATCACGCTCAACACCACCCCGACCGACTACCACGCGATGAAGCAGATGCGGCTGAAACGGTTCGACGGCGCGCGCTGGGTCCCGCTCGGCGGCATCATCAGCGAATAGACCGGAACAGCGAGAAACAGCCAGGAACAGCCAGCCATAACAGCGGGTGTTTGTTGCTGTGTGAGCCGAGAACCGAGGTTTTCCGCGGCTAAAGCCAGTTATCCTGGCTGTTTTTAACGCGGATTATCAGCCAGCATCAGCCAGATGTGGCCGCAATACTCAGATTTGGTGCAGGACCAAGACTTGAATTGACCATCCCGTGGGCCTTCAGCCCACGGACTTGATCCGTGGGGGAGGCCAGGACCCATTGTTCAGCCGCTCTTGCGAAGGCGACATGGACCCCGGCCTATCGCCGGGTGACGAGTGAATGTGGAGAGATGCACTTACAAGCACTTACCGGCCCGTCTGGTTGTGGAACTGCTCGAGCCGTTCGAATTGCGTGACCACCGTCCGGCATGGCGGGATCGGCGTGCGCGCGTTGCCTTCGGGACGCGCGCTCTCCCGAAAGATCTCGGCAAAGCGCGATTTGGCGGCGGTCTGCTCGCCGGGATCGTCGGCCGCGGCGACGATCAACTCGCGAATGACCTTGCCCGCGCGCACGACGCGATCATCGGCGACGCCGCAGCGATACGCATTGCCAAGCAGGAAAGCGCCGGTCTCGGCGATCCGGGTCGGGTTGGCCGCCATAGCGACTCCGCTCACGGCGGCGACCAGCGCGGCGGCTGCAATAATCGGCATCGGACGCATGGCAAGCTCCCAACCTGGTGCTTACCGGTGAAACACCGGCGGGCGTCGGCCCGGTTCCGGTGACAGTCAAGCGCAAAAGGGGAATTCTCGCGTCGCATCCGTGACATTTTGTGGGCCAAGCTAAGGCAGGCCCGCCACGTTAGGCCCGCCATGTTACTCGGCGTAGTAATGGATCTCGTACAAGAGACAGCCGCGGTTCGATTTGAAGGGCCCGTGCACGGCGCCGGGTGGGCGGCAGGCGTAGGTGCCGGCGAGGAAGCTCTCGCCGCCCTGCCCCGCGCCATCGTTGCCGACCGTCAGATCGCCCTCGATTAGATAGACCTCTTCCCAGTATTCGTGCACGAACGGCTCCGTTGTGAACAACCCCGGGGCAAACCGCAGCAGGCGGGTTCGGCTGCCGTTGCGGCGCTCCTCGTCGAGCGACCCGGCCAGGATTTTCTGCTCGATGCCGGAGGGATAGCCCGGAGGCGTCGACCAGCCGGCGCTCATGTCTACGCGGTGGAATTCGAGGTGCGGCTTGTTGAGGGACATTGCTAACTCTCCGAGTTGGCTCCGCGTGGCGCTTTCGACTTGGCCTGCGGCTTGCTAATTTTGCCATGTCAAGGACCAAAGAATAAGAGGAGGCTGCTCATGCTGTCGCGTCGCTTGTTCGCCGCCGGAGCGGCGGGGGCCCCGGCGATCCTCGCCGGCGCTGCGCGGGCGGAAGACCAATCCGCTGAATCGACGATCGACCGAATCAAGCGCGGCAAAATGCTTCGCATTGCAGCGCTGCCCGGCGAGGCGCCCTATTTCAACAAGGACATCGCTTCCGGCGCCTGGTCCGGCATGTGCATCGAGATGGCCAAGGACATCGCCGGTGTTTTCGAAGCTCGAGTCGAGTATCTCGAATCGACCTACGGTAATTCGGTGCTCGATCTTCAGGCCAACAAGATCGATCTGGCTTTCGCGCTTAACCCGACGCCGAAACGGGCCCTCGTCATCGATTTCACGCATGCTTTTTACCTGCATGGCTTCGGCATGGTCGGCAAGAAAGGCTTTCACGCCGAGAACTGGAGCGACCTCAACAAGCCCGAGGTCAAGGTGGCTGTCGATATCGGCTCGGTGCACGAGATCGCCGCCCGCCGCTTTGCGCCAAAGGCGACGATAATCGCATTGAAAGCGCGCGACGACTGCATTCTCGCAGTGCAGACGGGCCGAGCCGATTGCGTGATCCTCGCGGTCAATCTGGGGCTGACCGCGGTCAAGAAGAACCCGGCGCTCGGCGAATTCCAGATGCTGCATCAGCCGCGGGTGCAATTGCCGACCTGCATGGGGATACGCATGGAGCCGGATAAGCGCTGGCGCGACTTCCTCAACGCCTGGGTCGATTACAACCGCGGTATCCAGCAAATCCGGGAGTGGCTCTATGCCGGTCTCGCGATCAACGGCGTCAAGCCGGAGGACGTCCCCTCCGACGTGGAGCTGTGAACCGGGAACGCCCCCACCCTGACCCTCCCCCGCAAGCGGGAGAGGGGACGCAACCGCATCTCGCTTCATTCCCTCCCCCGCTTGCGGGGGAGGGTTGGGGTGGGGGCTGACCGCAGTGACCGGCGCCGGCTACGCGTGGGACTTCTCATTCCTGTGGGCTTACCGCTGGCTGATCCTGGCCGGGCTGGGGGTCACGATCGCCTACACCATCGGGACGATCCTGCTGGGGTTGGTGATCGGGCTCGTCGCCGGGCTATTGCGATTGTCGCGCAACCCGATGATCACCGCGCCGCTCGTTGCTTATGTCGAGATCTTCCGCTGCACGCCGCTCCTGGTGCAGATCGTCTGGTTCTATTACGCGCTGCCGGTCGTCCTCGGCATCGACATTCCGGCGCATGTCGCAGCGGTATTGGTCCTGTCGCTCTACACCGGCGCCTTTTACGCCGAGATCATCCGCGGCGGGGTCAACTCGATCGAACGCGGGCAATGGGACGCGGCGCGCGCGATCGGCATGCGCCGCCGCCAGGTCATGCGCCACGTCATCCTGCCGCAGGCGGTCAAGCGGATGATCCCGCCCTTCATGAACCAGTCGATCATCCAGCTGAAGAACACCTCGCTGGTGTCGACGATTGCGGTTGCCGACCTCCTCTACCAAGGCACGATCATCACCGCGGCGACCTATCGCCCGCTCGAAGTCTACACAATGGTCGCCGTCATCTATTTTCTCGTGCTGTTTCCGCTGACCTTGGCGGCGCAACAGGTCGAGCGTCGGCTCGCCCGGGCGGACTAGCCACCGATGATCGAGATCGCCGATTTGTGGAAGGCGTTCGGCGCATTGCAAGTGCTGAAGGGGGTATCGCTGCAGGTTGAACGCGGTGCGGTCGTCGCGATCATCGGACCGAGCGGCTCTGGAAAATCGACGCTGCTGCGCTGCATCAACCTGCTGGAGGAGCCGGATCGCGGGCGGATCTGCGTCGGCGAGCGCGAAATGCGCTTCGGTGAGGGCAGCCGCAACAAGCCAGCCGACCGCGAGCTGTCCGCGTTTCGAGCAGCGACCGGCATGGTCTTCCAACATTTCAATCTGTTCCCGCACATGACGGCCCTCGGCAACGTCATGGCCGGACCCACGATCGTCAAGCGGATTGCGAGAAGCGAAGCAGAGGGAATCGCCCGCGGCCTGCTCGAAAAGGTCGGGCTCGGTGACAAAGCCGACGCCTATCCGTCGCATCTCTCCGGCGGGCAGCGGCAGCGCGTCGCGATCGCCCGAGCCCTGGCGATGAACCCCGCCGTCATGCTGTGCGACGAGGTCACCTCGGCGCTGGACCCCGAGCTGGTCGGCGAAGTGCTGGGGGTCATCGAGCAGCTCGCCCGGGAGGGAATGACGATGATCATCGTCACCCATGAGGTCGCCTTCGCCCATGAGGTCGCCGATCTCGTCGCGTTCATGAGCGATGGGGTCATCGTCGAGAGCGGCCCGCCCGCGCAGCTCCTCGAAGATCCGCAAAACCCGCGCACCCGCGGCTTTCTCGCCCGCTTTCACCGGTTTATGGGAGGCTTTTCGGCCTCTGGTTGACGGGCGGGTGCCGCGCCGTTGGCCGCGGGGAACTCGGGCCGACGCCGATTGGCCGCTTCTGCGGGTGAGTTTGATCGAGCCGATCCAGCTGTTGGACATGGCGAGCGATGCGCCCGGGCAGAGCTCAATGCGGCTTCTGGTGACCGATCGCCCATACATAATCCGCCACCGCGGCGAGATCGGCTTGGGAGAGCGGGGCGCCACCCATCGGCGGCATCGCGCCGGTGTGGTTCTTGGGCTTTGGTACGCCGTGGACGATAGTCCGGGTAATCGCCTGGACGCTGCCGTTGCCCCATAGCCACTTGCCGCTCGTCAAATTGGAACCCATGCCGGTGCCCCTGCCGTCCGTGCCGTGGCATCCCGCGCATGTCCCCGCGTCGGCCCGTCCCTCAAAAATGCGCTCGCCCAGCGCGACCTGGTCCGGCGATGCGCCCGGGGGTATTGGGAGTGGATTGGCACCGGCATTCGGATGGATGCCTTCCGGCGGCAAAGGGTTGCCGGGTGTCGACGCCTGCACGTAAGAAGGCGGAGGGGCCGCGGCCGCAATTCCGGTGGCCTTGTTCCCACCCTGGAAGGTGACGCGCCAAATTCGCCCGCCCTGATCGTCGGCGATATAGAGTGAACCGTCAGGCCCGACCGCCAGCCCGGTCGGGCGATGTGCGGCCTGGCCTGGCTGCTTGACCGCTCCAGCAAAGCCGTCCGCGAAAACCACAAACGGCCCGGAAGCCTTGCCGTCGGCCATTGGCTGGAACACCACGTTGTAGCCGCCTTGCGGTTCGGGCGCCCGGTTCCAGGACCCGTGGAATGCAATAAAGGCGCCGTCCTTGTAGGCCGATGGAAACTGGCTGCCCTCATAGATCAGCATGTCGTTGGGCGCCCAATGGGCCGGGAACGCCGCTATCGGCACTTCCTTCTGCGCGCAGACGCCCACCGCCCTTCCACCATCGCCACCATATTCTGGGGCCAGCACCAGCTTCTTCTGGAAACCATCGTAATAGCATTCCGGCCAGCCGAAATCGCTTCCTTGCCGCAGAATGACTAACTCCTCGGCCGGCAAGTTGGCGTTCTGCTTCAGTGTGTAGAGCTTGGGCCAGTTCTGCCCGAGTTGGTCCCGACCATGCTGGGTCGCTAGAATCCTGCCCGCGGAATCGAAGGATATTCCCTCGCCGTTGCGCAGACCCGTGACGAAGCGCTCTGCGGGCGAGAAATGCTGATCCAGCCGGTTGGCATCGTAGCGCCACGTGCCGGCTCGGGTCTCCAATTCCGTGCAGGGATTATCGCCCGGCACATTCGGCATACGGTTCTGGCTCTGGCAAGAATTGGTGGCAGAACCCAGGTCGACGTAGAGATTGCCTTGGGGGTCGATCGCGATGGGGTGCATCGGATGATCGCCGGTCAGCGGCAACCCCGAGACGACGGTCTCGGGCGCTCCGGTCGGCTCGATCCCACTCGACGGCAGCTGGTACCGCACGATGCGATCGTTTGTCTCGGCATAGAGGTAGCCCTTGTAGATCGCGACGCCGGTTCCTCCCGCGTTGCCTTCCGCTTTGGTTGGACCAAAACGGACGATCTTGTCGGCCCGGCCGTCGCCCTTGGTGTCCTGCAGGGCAATCAGAAACCCGCCGGGCGGAGGCGTGTCGTCGTGGTAATAGCGCCCGCTCCAGGTGTTGGCGTAGACGACCCCGTTCGGAGCCACCACCATATGCCGGGCATGGCCCAGCTTGTCGGCGAAAACGGTTGCGCAAAAGCCTGGCGACAGCGTGATGCCGCCATTATCCGCAGCGCAGGCGCCGGATCCCGCCGTCGCCGCTCGGCCAGTGGTCTGAGCGTGGGAGGGTGATCCGGTCGTCAGCAGCAGCCCTGCGAGCAAGACCGGCAGGGCATTTGTGACCCCCACCCCTACGAGGTTAGCGCACGGATCCATGCGTTCCGGCTCCATGGAATAAACGAGTGCGATTGCAAACGCTCGCCACGAAGCCTTGCTCCCGATCGGTCAGAAAGGAGCAGGGAGGCTTCGTGCTTGCTTGCCGATTTCGGCGAACGGGCTCATCTTTATCAAAGACAGTTAGGAGGAGGCGCTCTTGACCATCGTCCTCGACCACACGATCGTCCCGGCCCGCGATAAGGAAGAGTCGGCACGGTTCTTCGCCAGAATTTTTGGCCTCGAATATCTGGGCCCGGTCTCGCATTTCGCTCCCGTGCGGATCAATCAGACCTTGACGATCGATTTCGACAATTGGGACAGCTTCGAGCGGCACCATTACGCCTTCAAGGTTAGCGAAGCGGAGTTCGACGGAATCTTCGGCCGGGTCCGTACCGAAGGCCTCACTTATGGCAGTGGTCCGCGCTCCGCGGAGAATATGGAGATCAACCATCGCAATGGTGGGCGCGGTTTCTATTTCCGCGACCCGAATGGTCACCTCCTCGAGGTGCTGACCGGCTAGGGGCGCGTCATTGCGAGCGCAGCGAAGCAATCTCGGCGACGGAGCACGAAGCTGGGCGGAGATTGCCGCCTCGCCCTGCGGGCTCCTCGCAATGACGGGCTCTTGCCCAGGGCCCCACTTGGATTGCACTCAAACGAAGGGGTAAATCATGTCGCAGACTGTCGATCAGAGGCCGCCGGTAGCGGTGGGCCATGTCCGGCTTCCGGCAACCAATGTCGCCGCTGCCGAACGGTGGCTCCAATCGGTCGGCCTACGTCCGATATTTGCCGACGACGGCCTCGCCGTCCTCGAGCTTCGCGGCGGCACCCATGTCGTCGTGAGGAAGGTGGAGGAGCCGCCAGCGACGGGTTCCGCAGCGCCCTTCGATCTGATGGTGGACGATATCGAGGCGGCGCGCCGAGATTATGCTGCGAAAGGACTTGGGCCCTCCGACATAAGCAGAGGCCGGATCCACGACTCGTTCCACCTGTCAGGACCGGACGGGTACGACTTCACGGTCACCTCGTCGCACGCGGGGGGGAGGGCCGTCTAGGCAGCCGTCGCTGGCGTCTCCGCGGCCGGCGCGGGTGGCGCAAGGTTTCGTTCAGCCTCTTCTAGTCGCATGAGGATTTCCCGCGCCCGGCGCAGAGCGCGGTCTGGCCGCAGAAATACTTCGCGATACCCGTCGTCGGGGTAGTCGCACATTCCTTGCTGCTTTTCGAGCACCCAGCGGTCCTCGGCGATAACGGCGGGAAAAGTTTCCATGAAGCGCTCGACCGCCGATTTCGTCGGGTCGGATTTGCATCTCTGCCCGGCCGGCATGTTGATGATCAGCCGCCACACGTGGTTGCGCCGGTCGACCGGCGTATGGGCATGGACGATGATGTAGCCGCGCTCCGCGCTGTTATCGCTATGACGGCCCGCCGGCCAGACGCGCATGTCCACCCGGGTCACTGCCGGGCTCAACATGTAATGGGTATGGTCACGGTCGACGATGTCGTATCCCAGGTAATCTTCGAGAAAGGGCGGCTGCCGGTATCCGCGGGCCTCGCGGATGGTCCCGACATAAGGATTGCCGTCGCGCATCCCTTCGTCGAGCTGGACCGGGATGCGGCTGTTCTCGACATCGCCGATATTGCCGTCGTGCAGCGGGTAGAAATGCGTGATGTCGAGCAGGTTCTCGATCAGCAACAATGAATTGGCGGGCACCGCCATCGGCCCGGTATCGGCCGTTTCCCATGCCGGGTCAGCGATCTCGGGCAGGCGCGGCGGTTGGATGGACACAGCTCTGGCCGGGTCACCGGTCCATACCCAAACGAGCCCGTCCTGCTCGATTACCGGAAACGGACGCAGCCGCGCCTGCGGCGGAATGCGGCCGTCGGGATGCGACGGCACCCGCACGCACCGGCCGGCCGCGTCGTAGCACAGCCCGTGATACGCGCATTCCAGCAGGTCGCTTTCGATCAGCCTCCCTTGTGACAGCGGCATCCTCTTGTGGCAGCACCGTTCGTCGTACGCGACAACGCCGCCCTTCCCAGTTCGCCACATAACCAGCGGCTTTTCCGCGATGACCTGACCCTGCAGCTGCTGCGGCGGGAATTCGCGCGAAAGCCCGGCCACATACCAGGCGTTCCTCACCAACACGTCAGCAGCCATGATTACGGCTCCTTGCGTCATTCTTTTTCAATAATTTTCCGAATGCGGCGCGTGTCACATATTTTGTCGCTTGTCGGTTGGGGGACCACTGCGGTGATCGACGCCCGTATCGCCAAGATCGTGATGGTCGCATCGGAGATCTAGGGCAGTAGCGTCCGCTGTGACGATCGCTTTGGGGTCGTGAGCCGCAATTTGGCCCAAATTCGGCCGAACCACGACCCCAACGCACTAGCTTTGAATTGCCGGCAGACTTCAATCTATCCGCGCCAATACCCGCTCCAGGGAGGCAAAGAACTGCTGCCACCCGCCCTTGGCGCCCTGGTAGTACTGCGGCTGATCCGGCGGGAAGCCCGACTGCTCCATGCGCAGGTGGGTCCCCGCGCTCGTAGGGGTGAGAGTCCAAGTGACGACACTCTCGAGACCATAGGCCGCCCACGTGTAAGACAGCGTTTTGTTCGGCTCGACCGCCAGGACCTGACAGTCGACAGCGCCCCAGTCTGCGCGAAGATTGAAACGGTGGCCCACGACAGGATTGAAGTCGTTCTTCATCAGCCACTCCTCGATCAGGTGTGGTTGCGTGAGCGCGCGCCAGATCTTTTCCGGCGGATAAGGTACCTCGCGTTCCACAATGACGGAGAGCGTTGCAGCCGACCTTTCGTTCATTGGTCCATCCTTTTGAGCAGATCTTCGAGGTGGTCGAACTGGCTTTGCCAGAACCCGGCCATCTGACTCGTCCAGTCGATCAGGGGGGCAAGCGCGCCGAGCTGGGCGCTATAGTGCGTCTGGCGACCTTCGTGGCGGTCGCGCACCAACCCGGCCTGCTTCAGGACTCCAAGATGCTTTGAGACGGCTGGTTGCGAGACCCCGGCCCGAGCCGTCAGGGCCCCGACCGTCTTCTCTCCGTCGCGGCACAGCCGTTCGAAGAGAGCCCGACGAGTCGGATCGGCGAGCGTTCTGAAAAGGATATCGTGGGGCTGTGGCATCGACAATCGATAACTCACTGGCTATTGATCGAACCAATAACCGGCGAGATATGTATGAGTCAAGCGGGAAAGTGGAGCGGCATAATGGTTCTCATTTCGAGCGATGGCGAGGCGAGCGCAGTCATGCGCCACCACCATCACATGTGGGAGTGGCGACCGTGGGGAGTGGCGACGTGGTGACGCTTCATATTGCTGCTATCCGCAGATGCCTACGCAATGCAACTTTGTAAACAGGGCCTGATTGGGAGGGGCTCATGATTGCTCATATCTCGATCGGAGTAAGGGAGGTTGAGAGGAGTAAGCGCTTTTACGACGCGGTGCTGGAGCCGCTCGGATACAAGTGCATCAGAGCCGCGAGAAAGCTGACGGGTTACGGTTATGGTCGCGACAGCATCGCTTTCTGGGTCGTCTCGGCCGAGCGTCCGGTTCCAGCCGACGAAAAATCAGGTCTGCACTTCTGCTTCAGGGCGCCCAATGCGGAAGCAGTCGATGCATTTCACGCGGCTGCGCTGCGCGCCGGCGGGCATGACAACGGCGCGCCCGGTCGGCGCCCGGAATACGGCCCTGATTATTACGCTGCCTTCATCATCGATCCGGACGGATACCGGATCGAGGCTTATTACGGTCCGGGTGAAACCTGAGCTGACTTGGCGGCGATAATCGCATTGCGCTAGGATCTGGTGGTATCACTCAACTCGCGACGTCAGCAGACCATCGGATGGCAAAGTTCCGTACCCTCGACGACATTGATGTGCGCGGCAAACGAGTGTTGTTGCGCACCGATCTGAATGTCCCGGTCAAAGACGGCAAGGTTACCGACGCAACCAGGATCGAGCGGCTCGCCCCGACGATCGAGACGCTGATCGACAAGGGCGCCAAGGTTATCGTGATGTCGCATTTTGGGCGCCCGAACGGCAGGCCGGACCCTGGGCTTTCTCTGCGGGTTTTGATTATGCCATTGGAGAGGGCGATCGGCGGCCGCAAGGTGACCTTCGCCGCTGACTGCGTAGGTGAGGAGGCCGAGCGAGCGGTCGCCGCACTCCAGCCCGGGCAGGTGGCGCTCTTGGAAAACCTGCGCTTTCACAAAGGCGAGGAGTCGAACTCCCCCGATTTTGCCCGGGCACTGGCCGCGCTCGGTGATATCTATGTAGACGATGCCTTCTCCGCAGCACACCGGGCGCATGCTTCGATTGAAGCGCTCGCACATTTGCTGCCGGCTGCCGCCGGAAAGCTGATGGAGGCCGAGATCAACGCGCTGACCGCCGCTCTCGACAGCCCGGCACGGCCGGTCCTCGCCCTGATCGGGGGCGCCAAGGTGTCGACAAAGCTCGAGCTGTTGCGCTTCATCATCGGGAAGGTCGATCTCCTGGCGATCGGCGGGGCGATGGCAAACACATTGCTGTTGGCCCAGGGGACGGAGGTCGGCCGCTCGCTCTGCGAGCGCGACATGGCCGGGACGGCCCGCCAGCTGCTTGCCCTCGCCGGCGAGCAAAACTGCCGCGTCATCCTTCCCGAAGATGCCGTCGTCGCCTCCGAGCTGGCGTCCGGGGTCAGGACCCGCGAGGTCGCGATCGATCTGGTGCCGCAAGATGCGATGATCCTCGATATCGGAACAAGAACCGTGGCGCGGATCGGCGCGGCGCTCGACGAGGCGCGCACTCTCGTCTGGAATGGGCCGCTCGGCGCTTTTGAGACGCCTCCTTTCGATCGTGGCACTGTTGCGGTTGCCAAACGAGTCGCCGAGCTGACGCAGGCCGGGAAATTGCTCAGCGTCGCCGGTGGCGGGGACACGGTTGCGGCGCTTGCGGCGGCGGGAGAGATCGATAAGCTGTCCTATGTCTCGACCGCGGGCGGCGCCTTTCTCGAATGGCTGGAAGGCCGGGAGCTGCCCGGAGTTGCCGCACTCAGCCAGGCATCGTGAGGCGCCGAAAGATGAGGGCCTCGGATGTGATGACCCGCAATGTGATCACGGTCGGACCGGAAGCATCGGTGGCGAACGCCATCCGACTGATGCTAGACAACAATGTCAGCGGGTTGCCGGTCTTGGCTGACGGCAAGGCGATCGGGATCCTGACCGAAGGCGATCTCTTGCGCCGCAGCGAGACGGGCACCGAAAGGCATCGGCCCCGCTGGCTCGAAATATTGATGGGCCCCGGACGCCTGGCCGGCGAGTATGTCAGGACCCACGGCCGCAAAGTCGAAGAGATCATGACCACCGATCTGATCAGCGTGACCGGGGACACGCCGCTGGACGAGGTGGTCGGGCTGATGGAGCGCCGCCGGATCAAACGTGTGCCCGTCATCGAGGGCGACCTGCTGGTCGGCGTGATCAGCCGCGCCGATCTGCTCCGCTCTCTGTTGCGAGCCCTCGAGGCACATCATGCCGAGGTCCGTCGCGACGATGAGATCCTGGAGCAGATCCTCGCGGAGCTGGCGAAAGCCGCCTGGGTTCCGAGAGACGGGCTCTCGATCTCGGTGCAGGACGGCGTCGTCGAACTCAACGGCGTGATCCTCGAAGAAAAGGAACGGGAGGCGCTGCGCGTCGTCGCCGAGAACGCACCGGGAGTTAGAGCCGTCGAGGACCATCTCGTCTGGATCGAACCGGTGTCCGGAACCGTCGTCGAACCTTCGCCGGATGAGCGGCAGCGATAATTTTCGCGGAGAAATAGATGCGGACTAGTCTATTGGGATGCCTCGTCGCTTTCGGCTTGGCTGCCGGATTTCAGACCGCAAGTGGCGCTCCATCACTGTCGAGCAGCGCTGGAGCCGGGCCTTTACCGGCAAGCGTGCCGGTTGCTCATCACAAATGCGGCCAGGGCCAGTACTGGGTCCCCGCCGGTTACGCAAAGCACGGCAAATACCGAGCTGCCCACTGCGCCCCCAGATGATCAGGCGGCGCTGCTCGTCGGTCGGTGAACGGCCGCCGCCGACTGGGCTGTTTCGATGGCGTTGAGGACACGCTGCAAATCGGAAAACCGGAACGGCTTTTCGAGCAACGGCAGGGGCCGGGACACTTGACCGGGGAGAAAATCCCCCCCGGACAAGGTGACCGTGGGAATCCCGAGCGCAGAGCAGCTTCTGCTCAACATCACCCCGTGCTCGCTGCGCAGCACGAGGTCGGTGACCAGGACGTCGATCGGCGAAGTCGCCAGCCACACCTCCGCTTCGACGATGTTCTCGGACGCAACGACATCGTGGCCGAACTCGGTCAGAATGCCGGCAATGAACTCGCGAATTGCTCGATCCGGCTCGGTCAAGAGAATGCGCGCCATAGGATGCTCGATCTCACGAATCCATGCTGGGGACATCGAACCCCTTATGGTTTAAGAACGCGTTAAAGACATTTGCGGCTCCGGTGTCACGGCGCGGAGGGCTCGATGCGGCCTGCGGTGAAGAAAAGCGGTGCGGCCTGCGGCGCGGAAATCGGCTTCGATCTCGCCCAGGACATCGACGATCCGACCTTCCGTGAGATCGAGCGCATTTTTCACGACAATATTGTCGTTGTCTTTCGGGGACAGCAGCTTACCAACGAGCGGCACATCGAATTCAGCTCTCGGTTCGGAGAGCTCGAAACCCACATCGTGAAGAAGTACCTGCTCCCCGGTTTTCCGGAGATCCTCTTGATCTCCAATATCCGCAATGCCGCCGGCGAGCATATCGGCCTCGCCGATGCGGGCTTCACTTGGCACACGGACACTTCCTACCGCCGTCGGCCGAGCCGCTGCTCGCTGCTCCAGGCCAAGGAAGTGCCGTATCGCGACGGCGAGCCGGTCGGCGACACGGTTTTCGCGAACACCATCGCCGCCTACGAGGCGCTGCCGACGTCAGTGAAACAGCGCATCGACGGGCTGAAAGCGATCCACCGCTACTCGGCCCGCCGGCGGGTCGCTGATAGCCCGCGTCCCAAGCTCACCGCGGAGCAGCTCACGGAAACCCCCGACATCGCGCATCCGATTGTCCGTACCCATCCCTATACCGGGCGCAAATCGCTTTATGTCACGGCCGGCGAGTGCGCCGGCATCGAGGGCATGCCGGAGGACGAGGCGATCGACCTGATCGCGGAGCTCGATGCGCATTGCGTGCGGCCGGAATTTCTCTATCGGCATAAATGGCAGGTCGGAGATCTATTGATGTGGGACAACGCCACTTCGATGCACCTAGCGATCTGCGATTACGCCCTCCCGCAGCGCCGTCTTATGCACCGCACTACAGTCATCGGCACGGTCCCCTTTTAGCGCGGGAACCAGAGATGTTCTCGGAAATGCGCCGCGTGGCCATGACCCCGGTTTGGATCGCCCAGCTGGCGACCGGAACGAAGTCGTTCGAGCGCAATGCCGTCATCGGCAGCCGGCGCCTCAATGAATGGGGCCTCCACGCGGCCCGCGTCGGGCTCGCCTATCGGCTGGCGCAGGCTCGCCGCCGCAAGCTCGCCGGCCTTGTCTCGGAGGCGGACCGAACGGCGTTCGACCGAGACGGCTTTGTGCTCCGCCCGAACTTCCTGCCGCCCCAACAATTTGCGGCCTTGGTCGCCCAGGTCCGAGCTTATCGCGGCCCGCTGCGCGAGATCTCCGAGGGCGACACGATCATGCGCAAGATCGCGCTCGACGGCAGGACCCTCGCCGCACTCCCGGCGCTCGGCGCAGTACTGCAGTCGAGAGAATGGCGCGGGCTTATTCGCTACGCCGGCAGCCGCGACGCCGAGCCGGTGGTGTGGGTGCAGAGCATCCTGCGCCACGCCTGCGCAGGCCCGGCGGATCCGCAAACATTCCTTCACGCCGACACTTTTCACCCGACGGTGAAGGCGTGGCTGTTCCTAACCGATGTCGCCGAAGATGCCGGGCCTTTCACCTATGTTCCCGGCTCGCACCGGCTGACGCCTCAGCGGCGCGATTGGGAACGGCAGATGAGCCTTTCCGCCCGCGTTTCGCCAAATGTCGAGGACCGGCAAGGCTCCTTCCGCATCGACTCCGGCGAACTCGCGTCCCTCGGCCTGCCGCAACCGCGTACCTTTGCGGTTCCCGCCAACACGCTGATCGTCGCCGACACCTTCGGCTTCCATGCGCGCGGCCCGAGCGAGCGTCCGTCGCTGCGCGTCGAGATCTGGGCCTATGGCAGGCGCAGCCCGTTCCTGCCCTGGGCGGCGCTCGTCCCGTGGACGACGAGCGCGTTGGGACGGCGCAGCATATGGTCGTGGAAATTGGGTGACGCGCTCGAAAGGGCGGGGCTGAAGAAAAATCGCTGGCGGGCCCGCACCGGCGTGTCGGCGTTCGATCCGCCGTCGGGGTAATTCGCTCAAAAATACTGCGCCAGATTGGCGCGAATCCTGGTCAGTATCCGGATATCCGCCGACGGCGGCTCAAACGTCTCACCGGTAATGATCTCGTACGCGTCGATATAGATCCGGGCGGTCTCTAGAATGACTTCGCTCGGGATCTCCGGTATCGGGTCATGGTAGGGATCGCAGCGAGCGCTCACCCAGCGGCGCAGGTAATCCTTGTCGAGCGTCTCCGGCGGCTCCCCGGCCGCGAAACGGAGGTCATAGGAATCGCGGACCCAATAACGGCTGCTGTCAGGCGTATGGATTTCATCCGCGAGGATAATCCGTCCGTCCCGGTCAAAACCAAATTCGTATTTCGTGTCGACGAGGAGCAGACCGCGATCGGCGGCAATGGCGCGACCGCGCGCGAACAGCGCCAACGCCAGCTCCGACACTTTTTGCCACTGCTCTCGCGTCAGCAGGCCGCGACCGATGATCTGATCCGGCGTTACTGGCTCGTCGTGCTCTCCTTCGGCGGCCTTCGTCGTCGGCGTTATGATCGCCGCGGGCAGCCTCTGGTTCTCGCGCAGGCCGTCGGGAAACCGAATGCCGTAAAACTCCCGCCGGCCTGCCCGGTACATCGGCCAGATCGACGTACCGGTCGTGCCGGTTAGATAGTCGCGGACGACAATTTCGACAGGCAGGATGTCGAGCCGCCGACAGACGACGACGTTAGGGTCCGGATAGTCGATGACGTGATTGGTGCAGATGTCGCGCGTGTTGTCGAACCAGAACCGCGCGATCTGCGTCAGCACCTGCCCCTTGCAGGGGATCGCGGTCAAAATTCGGTCGAACGCGCTCAGCCGGTCGGTGGCTATAATGATCCGGCGGCCATCCGGGAGATCGTAATTATCGCGAACCTTGCCGCGGTAGTGGTTCGGCAATTCGGCGATTGTGGCATCCGCCAAGACATTAGCGAGATGCGCCGCAGGGGCACCCCGATCCAACACTTGTAGCGCGTTCAGCTATTAGCGGTGCCCGCCGCCGCCACCCCCACCATGGAAGCCGCCGCCACCACCCCCACCATGGAAGCCGCCGCCGCGAAAACCCCCAGCGTAGCCGCGCCCGTAATAGCCGCGCCCGTAGTAACCGCGACCACCCCACCAGCCGCCGCCCCAACCCCAGCCCCAGCCCCACCACGGCCAACCCCAATAGGGATAGCCGTAAGCGTAATAGGGATAATATGGGTAATACGGATACGGGTACCCGTATCCGTAGCCGTATCCTGGATATGCCGCGCCATAATATTGCGCCGCAGCAGGCAGCGACTCCGTCCCCAGGCTAAACGCAGCAGTCGCGACGACTGCTCCGGCAAACGCGACGCGCCGGAACCAGCTTTGCTTGGCGCGAGCGGACATGGTCTTCCTCCAGTAAGTCAGGGCCGACACCCTGAGATAACGCGCTATGCTATATAGATATGCCATTCCGCGCGGCAATGTCCCCCGAGAGGTAACCGGCCGCGGTTGCAGAAATCGAGATCGGAAGGGACCATGCGATCGGGCGTCGGCGACGAGGCGAAAGGCGCTGTGGCGAGCTTGCCGCAAAGTATGCCGCTGGTGCGCGTGATCGCGATGCCGGCCGACGCCAACCCGAACGGCGACATCTTCGGCGGCTGGCTGCTCTCGCAAATGGATCTCGCCGGCGGCAGCCTAGCGGCCCAGCGGGCCCGCGGACGGTGCGCGACGGTAGCGGTCGACGGCATGGTGTTTCACGAGCCGGTCTTTGTCGGGGACGAGGTCAGCTGCTACGGCGAACTGGTGAAGACTGGGCGCACCTCGATGACGGTGCGCATCGAGGCGTGGCGCCGGCACCTCCCGTCGGACGAGGCGCGCAAGGTCACCGAGGCGATTTTTACCTATGTTGCGATCGGCGAGAACCGCCGGCCGCGCCCGCTGCCACCGGCGTCCGGGCCATAGGCGCCGGCGGCTCGATCTGCTCGAACGTGCATTGACGCGGCGCTTTGTCCGGCCGCCACCGCAAGAGCCGGGTGCCATGGCGGAACCGGCCGCCGCTCACGTGATCGTAGCGCACCTCGACGACCAGTTCCGGGCGCAGCGGCTGCCACTCGCCGGAGCGCTCGGTGCTCCACCGGCTGGGGCCTCCCGGCGCGTTGCCGGTAAAACCGGGGGGTTCGATCAGCGCTTCCAGCTGCTCGGTCAGCGCCTTGCGGTCCAGGTCATGCAGTGTTGTGGTAAACCCAACATGGTCCAGCTTGCCCCCGCTGTTGTAGAGGCCGAGTAGCAGAGACCCTACGAGCCGCGAGTTCCGCGCGTATCGGAAACCGACGACGACGCAATCCGCCGTCCGCAGTCTCTTCACCTTGAGCATCGCCCGCTCGCCCGGCTGGTAGGAACCGTCGAGGCGTTTGGCGATGACCCCGTCGAGCGCGCCGCCGCTCGATTCGAGCCAGCTCCGCGCTTCCGCGAGGTCGCGGGTATAGGGCGACAGCCTCACCGAATCGCCGGCGCCGATGGTTTGGAAAAAGGCTTCAAGCGCGCCGCGGCGCTCCAACAGCGGTGTTTGCAGAAGGGTTTCGCCGTCGGGTGTCGCGAGCAGGTCGAACGCGATCAGGACGGCCGGCGTCTCGGCGGCGAGTTTCTTGATGCGGCTTTCCGCCGGATGCAGCCGCATCTGCAGCGCGTCGAACGAGAACGTGGCGCCGACCGGGATGACCAATTCGCCGTCGAGGACAAATCTCGTGGGCTCCAGCCGGCGCAACACCGCTGTCATTTCCGGGAAGTAGCGCCCCAGCGGTTTCCCGGATTTGGCGCGCAGCTCGACCTCTTCTCCGGCACGGAAGGCGAGGCAGCGAAACCCGTCCCATTTGGGCTCGAATTGCCAGCCGGGCTCTTCCGGCAGCTCGTCGACCAGCCGCGCCTCCATCGGCGGCAGGTCCAACGGCAGTGGAAATCCCGCCGCCTCTGCGCTGCTGCTTGCCATCAGGCCGCGGCCGGCGGCTCGATCAGCGAGGGGTCTTTGTTGTTGACGTTGCCGACCCGCTTGTCGACCGGCCAGATGACCATCTCCTCGGCCGGGTAAGGAACGAGCAGGGATTTCAGCTCACCCGGAGCGGCTTGCGTCTCGCCGAGCCAAGCCGGCCAATCCTTCGGGGCGAGAATGACCGGCATGCGGTCGTGTATGGGAGCAAGCAAGGCATTGGCGGCGGTGGTCACGATCGCAAAGCTGCGAACCCGCTCACCGGCCGGCGAACGCCACGTCTCCCACAGGCCGGCGAGCGCCATCAGCTTCCGGTCGGCGAGGCCGACGGCGTATGGCTCGCGGTCTTTGCCGAGCTTCTTCCATTCGTAAAAGCAGTCGAACGGGATGAGGCACCGCCGGCGGACGAAGGCCTCGCGGAATGCCGGCTTCGTGTCGATCCCTTCGGCTTTGGCGTTGATGTTCGCAAAGCCGACCTTGATGTCCTTCGCCCAAAACGGCACCAGGCCCCAGCGCATGACGTCCAGGCCGCGTTGCCCGGCCCTGGCGTCATAGCGAACGACGGGCAAATCCTCGGTCGGCGCCGCATTCCAATTGGCCGGTATGTTCGGAGTCGACCGCTCCGGCGGGATCGAAAACACCAGCTTGATCTCGCTGACATCGGAAGAGAGTCGGGCACGGCCGCACATTTGCGGTTAGATGGCGTGCCATGCCAACCCCAGCAATGCTCTGATTTTGGCCGGCGTGCCCTTTCCGATGCGGGTCGGCTTCGCTATCGTTCCCGGCGGATCTTCGGGGAAACGAGAATGACGAGTGCGAACGAGACCTTCGACTTTATCGTGACCGGCGCGGGATCGGCGGGTTGCGCCGTGGCCGGGCGGCTCAGTGAGTCCGGACGGTGGCGCGTGCTGCTGCTTGAGGCCGGCGGGCGCGACAGCAATCCGTGGATCCATATCCCGCTCGGCTACACGAAGACCTTCACCAACCCGCGGGTCAACTGGATGTTCGAGAGCGAGCCCGAAAAAGAGCTCAACAACCGCACCCTCTACCAGCCGCGCGGCAAGGTGCTCGGCGGCACCAGCTCGATCAACGGCATGGTCTACATGCGCGGCACTCCGGCCGATTACGACAACTGGCGGCAGCGCGGCTGCGAAGGCTGGGACTGGGACTCGGTGCTGCCGTTCTTCAAGAAGGCGGAGGACCAGGAGCGCGGCGCCGACGATTTCCACGGCGTCGGCGGGCCGCTGCACGTCTCCAACCCGGTGCGCTCGCCGCTGGGCGACGCGATGGTCGCCGCCTCGATCGAGGCCGGCATCCCGGCCAACCCCGATTTCAACGGCGCCCGGCAGGAGGGTGTCGGCTACTACCAGACGACGACCACAAACCGGCGGCGCTGGAGCTCGGCGCGGGCTTATTTGAGCCAGGCGCGCGGCCGCCAGAACCTGACCGTCGCGACTAATGCGCACGCCACCCGCATCCTGTTCGAGGGCGGCCGCGCGGTCGGCGTCGAATACCATACGCCGGACGGACCAAAGACCGCCTGGGCCCGCGGCGAGATCATCGTCTCCGGCGGCGTTTACGGCTCGCCGCAGCTGCTGCAGCTGTCCGGGCTCGGCCCGGCCGATCTCCTCGGCGAGTTTGGCATTCCGGTGGTCCGCGACATGCCCGGAGTGGGCAAGAACCTGCACGACCACTTCAACACATACCTGGTGTTCCGCTGCCCCCAAAAGATAACCGTCAACGATATGGCGATGAGCCCGGCGCTCAAGCTCAAAGCCGCCATCCAGTACGCGGTCAGCCGATCCGGCCATCTGTCGAATGCCGGGATCTATGCCGGCGCTCTGGTACGCACCGACCCGCGGCTGGACCAGCCCGATCTGCAGATCAACATGTCCGGCTGGAGCGCCATCGAGCGGCTGCGCACCGGGATCAAGCCGCACCCGTTTTCGGCTTTTACCTTCAGCCCGGTGCACCTGCGCCCCGATGGCCGCGGTTGGGTGCGGATCAAGAGCCCCGACCCGCTCGCGCCGCCGGCGATCCAGTTCAATTTCCTCGCCAGCGATTATGATTTTCAGGCGCTGATCTACGGGATGCGGCTCAGCCGCAAGATCGCGGCGCAGCCCGCATTGAAGCCATTCGTTGCCGAGGAGGTATTGCCCGGCCCCCAGTGCGAAAGCGAAGCCGATATGATCGAGGAGATTCGCGTGCGCGGCGTCTCCAACCTGCATCCGGTCGGCACCTGCCGGATGGGGCGCGAGATCGACGCCGTCGTCGATCCGCGGCTGCGGGTCCACGGGATCGAGGGATTGCGCGTCGCCGACGCCTCGGTCATGCCGCAGGTGCCCGGCGGCAATACCAACGCCCCCTCGATCATGATCGGCGAAAAATGCGCCGCGGTGATCCTCGAAGACGCCGCCGCTTAGAATTAAGCGGGTTTGCCGGGCACCGGGATATCCCAGATGTCCCTGGCGTATTCGGCGATGGCTCGATCGGAAGAGAACCAGCTCATTCCGGCGATGTTCAGGAGAGCAGCCCTGCGCCATTTCCGGGGTGAACGCCAAAGCTCGTCGATGTCGCGCTGGACCTCGCGGTAGGGGTTGAAATCGGCGGCCACCATATAGGGGTCCAAGTGTCTCAGGATGTTCACCAGTCCGGCGAAGCGGTGCGGGTCCTCGGGCGAAAAGC
Source organism: uncultured Alphaproteobacteria bacterium (assembly GCA_963812675.1). Taxonomy (GTDB): domain Bacteria; phylum Pseudomonadota; class Alphaproteobacteria; order ATCC43930; family CGMCC-115725; genus AP-15. Next base: position 126,559 of record CAWEWR010000023.1, read on the forward strand.
AGCCTGTTGCGACAGCGTCGACGACTTTCGAGAGATCGGGTGATGCGGCGATGATGTCGGTGGCGTCGAGGCTCCGCCGCCGTCGCTCCGCGACCCCTGCGGCACGTAGGCCAAAAATGAAGACGTTGTCATCACCGACATGCTCGCAGATCTCGATATTGGCGCCGTCGAATGTTCCGATCGTCAGGGCGCCGTTCAGCGCCAGTTTCATATTGCCGGTTCCGGAGGCCTCCATTCCGGCGGTCGAGATCTGCTCGGAGAGGTCGGCCGACGGGATGATCAGCTCGGCCAGACTGACATTGTAGTTCGGCAGAAACACGACTTTCAGCAGATCCCCGACCAAGGGATCGTTGTTGATTACGCTGGCGACGTCGTTCGCCAGCTTGATGATCAACTTGGCGCGAGAGTAGCTCGGCGCCGCTTTTCCCGAAAATATCTTGACGCGGGGGACCCAGTTGCGCTGGGGGTCGGTTAGGATCGCACGATAACGAGCGATCGCGTCCAATATGTTGAGCAGCTGGCGTTTGTATTCGTGAATGCGCTTGATCTGCACGTCGAACAGCGCGCCCGGGTCGATCTGCAGCCCGAGGCGCTCGCGAACAATCCGGGCAAGCACCACCTTGTTGGCGCGCTTGACCGCGGCCAGGCGTTCCTGCAGCGCTTCATCGTCCGCCTGCTCGGCAAGACGGCCCAAGGCCGTAGGGTCGTCGAGGACGACGGGACCGCACGCCTCGCATAAGAGCCTGGTCAATCCCGGATTGGCTTGGTGCAGCCAGCGGCGAAACGAGATGCCGTTGGTCTTGTTGACGATGCGGTCCGGATAGAGCCGGTGCAGCTGACTGAACACGCTGGTGCGCATCAGCTCTGTATGGAGCGCCGAAACGCCGTTGACCCGGTGCGAGCCCACAAAGGCGAGATGCCCCATCCTGACCCGGCGCCCGTCGCTCTCGTCGATCAGCGATATTTCGGTCAAGAGATCGGGGTCGAGTGGACCCGTCCGCCTCGCGTTTTCGAGGTGACGCGCATTGATCGCGTAGATGATTTCGAGATGCCGCGGGAGAAGGCGCTCGAACAACGGCACCGGCCAGCTCTCTAGCGCTTCCGGCAACAGCGTGTGGTTGGTGTAGGAAAATGTCTCGACAGTGATCCTCCAGGCCTCTTCCCACGGAACGTTGTGCATATCGACGAGGATGCGCATCAGCTCGGCGATCGCGACGCTCGGATGCGTGTCGTTGAGTTGGATCGCTGCGCGTTCCGGAAGTGCATAGATGCTGCCGAAGGTTCGGGTATGGCGCCGCACGAGATCCTGCAGCGAGGCGGACACGAAAAAATACTCCTGCCGCAGTCGCAATTCGCGGCCTGATGCCGTGTCGTCGCTCGGGTAGAGAATCTTGGAGAGAGCTTCGGCGCGCGCCTGCGACGACAGGCCGCCCAGGTGATCGCCCTTGTTGAACATGGCGAGGTGCAGCGGATCGACGGCACGAGCGGACCAGAGCCGCAACGGATTGACGTGCCGTTCCCGCCAACCGAGGACCGGGGTATCGTAGGCGACCGCTTTGATCGTTTCTTGCGCATGCCAGACGCTTTGCGAGCGGCCTTTGGGCGAAACCGTGTTCTCCACCCAGCCGCCGAACTGGATGTCGTAGATCACCTCGGGGCGTTCAAATTCCCATGGATTGCCGAAAGACAGCCAGTTCTCCGGATGCTCCAGCTGCCAGCCGTCCTTGATCACCTGCCGAAAGAGGCCGTGGTCATAACGGATCCCATAGCCGCAGCCGGGGATGCCGAGGCTCGCCATGCTTTCCATAAAGCAGGCGGCGAGCCGCCCGAGACCGCCATTGCCGAGGGCGGCGTCGGGTTCGGCGCTGCGCATCCGGTCCGGATCGACGCCGAGGTCGCCGAGCGCAACCCTGACGAGTTCACTGCATCGCAGATTGCCGACTACATCGTTGAACAGCCGGCCGATCAGAAATTCCAGCGACAGGTAATAGACCCGTTTGCGCCCTTTCGAATCACTGACGCGATCAACCGTCAACCAGCGGTGAATGATGCGGTCGCGCAGCGCGAGTGCCGCAGAGACAAACCAGTCCCGGTCGGTCGCGCTCGCCGCATCCTTGCCGACCGCCAAGGTCAGCTTGGCGAGGACCGTCGCCTTGAATTCCTCGATGTCCTCGTCCCGCAGCGGCGTATCGGGCAACGCGGACGGCACGCGTGCCGCAGAATCACCCCCGCGAACGTTCGTCAGCATCCAGTCAAGACCCTGTCAATTTTTGATTATCTGCGATGCGAAGCGCAGGCCGTCATCGGAAAGGAAACCCATAGCTAACCCCACAACATCCCGCGGGCAACGCCCTGTGCCTCTCTGTCGCAAAAACCATGCCCGAGGAAGCACGTGAGGATATTGATCATCCCCCGGGATTAGGGAACGGTTATCGCCCCAGGCTATTCCCGCTGTAACATCGAGCCGGCCCTTCCCCAGCGGTGCCCGCCGACTGCAATTAAACGTTGTTCTGACAATCGTCCTCCGCTGCACCTGCAGCAAATCTGCAGCGGAGTTTCTCTTAAAAGTTGAAGCCAACCTATCCACACCGTATCGCCATCGCTGGCCAAGCATGCAATACGAATTCGGCAATATTACGGCCCCCGAATGCGGTTGAACGCCGCAGTTGGTTATGCTGGTAGGATGGGTTGAGCGACACGAACCCCATCGGGATCGCTTCCTGCCGCACGAGATGACGGGTTTCGCTGCGCTCCACCCATCCTACACGTTCCATCTTAATTCGGCAGGTCGGCAACGCGAAAAAATCACGTTCCGGACCCCGGCAATCCGCTTTACACTTTTGCCAATCCTGGCGCCGGCAATGCCGCGCGACCTTCCAGCTCGACCGGATCGGCGCCAAGCTGGTCGACGACATCGGGGTCGAAACGCTGATGTGGGGCTCCGATTATCCGCACCCCGACGGCGTATGGCCGGAATCCTCGAAATACAAAGTTGCTGCGATCGGTTTGAGAACGGCATCCAACCGGCGTGCGCCGCGAGATTGCGGCGCTGCGCTCGCAATGACAGGGGCCATGTCATTGCGAGGAGCGGAGCGACGAAGCAATCTCGCGGTCGCAAGATTCCGCCTGCTAGTCGGCCGGCTCGGACGTGGCGGCGTATTCGGACTCGAAGTCGGGCGCCGGCGCGGAGCGCTTTCTGGCCAGCAAGACGATGCGGCCGGCCAAACCCGCATAGGCCGATTTCCAGTCGGCAGCCCGGCTGTGCAGGGCAGCGGCGAATTCGCGAAAAGCGGCGTTGCCTGCGGCCGCCCCGCGCTGCAGAGCGTCGGCGACAAAGGCTGCGGCGACCGACGCCTGCACCGGCGCTCGGTCCGCTGATCCGGGGGGCGGGGCGGCGCCGAACGCCCAGCGGCTCGTCGCCATGATGCCGGCGTCGGCGAGCACTGCCTCGCGCAGCACGTGGTCTCGATAGTGCTCGACAGCGAGAGGAAGCTTGTCGGCCGCCCGTCCGCCTCCGATCCAGACATCGAGGTTGCCTGGGCCCCAATTGTAGGCCGCGACCGCGTCCGGCCAGTTGCCGTAGCGCCGGTACATCTGGGCGAGATAAGCGCGGCCCAACGCCCGGTTTTGGACGAGGTCGAACCGGTCGCCGCCGCCGACATCGAAGGCCGCCGCCGCGCTGACCTGCATCGGTCCTTGCGGCCCACCCGGCTCCGGGCGCCACATGCGCAGATCGGCCCCATGGCTCGATTCGGCGCCGTCGACGGCGAAGGCGACGCGGTCGAGATCGGCAGCCGAAGCCGGGCCGAACAGTTCGGTTTCGGCGGTGGTCTGAAGACCCGGGCCGCGCAGAATGCTGACCGGGCGATCCTGTAGATTTGCGAAGGTCACCACTTGCATCGTCATCGCCGCCGCGGAGCGCGGCTGGACCGGCGTCCCTCGACTGCGTTCGCTTTCCCCGCGCAGGATCCTGACCTGCCTCTTCTGCGGATCGGCAAAGGTGACGATCTCGGCAATCTCGGCCTTCTCCGCCGCCGGCGGCTGCCCGGTGGTGTCGCGCGCCGGCGAACCGCCGCGCACGATTTTGACCGCGGTCCATCCGGTATCGGGGAACGTGACCAGCTGCACCCTCCCGGTTTTACTTTCGATCGCGTGTTTGACCGTTTCGACCGAAATTTGCGGCTTCGCCTTCGAGGCAGCCTCCGCGGTGCATGCCGACCACAGCGCCGCGCCTGCGCAGAAGAATACGCCCGCCCAAATTCCGCCCCGCATCGCCCCCTCGATCGGTGCGGGTGATCAAAATCACCCCCAAGGCGAAGCATTCTAGCCGATACCCGGCGCGTTTCCGATGGGAATTTCCAAGGCGCCCGCCGCAGAGCGCCTTGTCATCGAATTGAGCGATCAACTAGCATCGCGCAGACATCGAATTGCGAGGAGGGCGGCATGGCAAGGGTTCTGGTGATCCACGGCGCGGGGATGAACATGCGCGGCAAGGTCCAGACCGAAATCTTCGGTCCGATGACCCTGCCCGAGTATGACGAGCGGATTCGGGGCTATGCCGCTGAACTCGGCCTCGAGGTCGAGATCTTCCACTCGAACATCGAAGGCGAGATCGTAAACCGGATATACGAGGCGAACGACAAGGGCTTCGACGCGGCGCTGTTCAACCCGGCAGCGTTCGGGACCGGCTACCCGGCTCTGGTCGCGGCGATCTCGCAGGTCAAATTCCCGACCATCGAGGTTCATATCTCGAACCCGATAAGACGCGGCCCGGCTTCCGAGACGGCGCGGGTCAGCCACGGCATCGTCGCCGGCTTCGGATTGACGGGATACTATCTGGCGTTGCGCGGCCTGCGCGACATGCTGGCAGCAAAGAAGTGATCCGCGCCGCCATCGTCGGCCTCGGCCGCTGGGGCCGGACGCTGGTCAACTTCATTCAGGGGAAGAGCAGCGCAATCCGCTTCACTGCAGGTCACACCCGGACGCGCGCCTCGGCCGAGGCGTTCTGCGCCGAGAACGGGATCGCGCTGAAAGACGACCTCGAGCAGATCCTCGCCGACCCGGCAATCGATGCGGTTGTGTTTGCGACACCGCACAGCCAGCACGGCGCCCAGGTCGAGCGCACCGCGGCGGCCGGCAAGCACGTCTTCATGGAAAAGCCGTTTACCCTGGACGTGAAGAGCGCCGAGGCGGCGCTCGACGCGGTGGCGCGAGCCGGGGTGGTGCTGGGTGTCGCCTACCCTCGACGGTTTCACCCGGCGATGATCGAGCTGAAGACGCGGATAACAGACGGCCGTCTCGGCACCGTCAGTCACTGCGAGAGCGCGCAGACATCGCCGACCGGGCTCTCGATGGATCCGGATTATTGGCGGTCCGACCCGCAAGAGGCCCCGGCCGGGGCGATGACCGCTACCGGCGTGCACAATCTCGATGCAATGATCTATCTGTTCGGCAGGATCGACGAGGTCTACTGCGTCAGCCTGCGCCGGGTCATGCTGCGGCTCGAGGATACGACCACGATCCTGCTCGGCCTAGCCAACGGGATCTCGGCGACCCTCTACTGCTCGCTCGTCACGGCGCCAACCTATCGCTTCGCGGTTTACGGAACGAAGGGCGCCGTCGAGCTTGCAACACCGGAGCTCGAATTCCGCTTTACACCGGTTACCGAGCGACCGGCGACCGGTCGGCATATGGCGCCCCGCGCCCGAAATCATCGAGTACAAGGGCTTCAACGCCCTCGCCGCCGAGCTCGAAGGGTTCGCTGCAGCGATCCAACGGCGAACGCCCCTACCCGATCACTGCCGAGGAAGTGCTGCACGGTGTTGCCGCCTTCGAGGCGATCGTCCGTTCGGCGGCGCTCCATCAGCCGGTGAAGGTCTCGTAATGCCTGTAACGGTGCTCTACCCCGAGGAACGACAGATCCCGGATGACGGCCTCGAAGCCGGGATTTTCGGGCCTGAGGTCCACATCATGCGGCGCCAAGTCAAAACCCTCGCCGACCTCGACCCCGCCGACTGCGCCGAGGTCGACGGGCTGATGATCATGCGCTATGCGGTGACCCCCGAAGACATCGCGCGCTTTCCCCGGCTGCGCGCGATCGTGCGCATGGGGGTCGGCTACGACAGGATCGCGACGGCCGGCTGCGGCGGCGCGCAATATCCTCGTCTGCAACGTGCCCGACTACGGCACAACCGAGGTCGCCGACCATGCGATGGCGCTGGCGCTGTCACTGCGCCGTGGCGTGATCCTCTATCACGAGCGGCAGCGGCAGGACCCGCCGGCGCCCTGGGGGCCCGTCAAGGGCGAGCTGATCCGGCGGCTCGGGGTGCAGACCTTCGGCATCCTCGGGCTCGGGCGGATCGGCACCGCGGTCGCGTTGCGGGCGCGCGCCTTCGGGTTTCGGGTCATGTTTTACGATCCGCATCTGCCGAACGGCGCCGAGCTGGCGCTCGGCATCGGCCGCGCCGCCACTCTCGAGGATCTGCTGCGCCAAACCGATACATTATCGGTTCACACGCCGCTGACACCCGAAACCCGCGGCATGCTCGGCGCTCCCGAGCTCGCGCTGCTGCGCAAGGGCGCGGTGGTGGTCAACACCGCACGCGGGCCGATCATCGACCTCGATGCGCTGCTGGCGCTGTTGCGCGACGGCCATATCGCCGCCGCCGGGCTCGACGTATTGCCGGTCGAGCCTCCGGTCGAGCCGATCCCCGAGCTGTTGCGCGGCTACCGCGCGCGCGAGCCGTGGCTCGAAGGCCGCCTCGTCGTCACCCCACACGCCGCTTGGTTCACGCCCGAATCGGAGCGCGACACGCGCGTCAAATCGGCCGAGACGATGCGCGCGGCCTTACTGACCAACCGCCCGCAGAACGTGATATCCCCGGATATGTTTTAGCACGGACCCGAAATTGCCCTTCCGGCCCCAGCGAGCACGGGGCTGTCCCAACCCTGCGGGTCGGGCCCCTCCCTCTCCCCCCTGAAGGGCGGAGAGGGACTCTTGTCCGGATGGAATTTTATTTGGGTTGAGCGAACTGGCAGCCTCACCGTCTCCAGCAAGGCTTTGAGGCGCATTCGGTATCGCGGTTGGGTGATTTTGCCTATTCTACTCGCGTCATGCAGCAACTCGATCTGTTCCGCCACCTGCCGGCTCCGGCCGAACCCTCCCCCGCTGACGAGGTGGCGCGGCCGGTCATCGGGTCGGATAGCATCGAGGACGAGGAGCTGCTGTCCGTGCTGCCCCATGCAAGGCTCGCCCTCCAGCAACAGGTAATTCATGATACTGATCCGCTTCGCTTGCGCCGTCCTGGCGCTTGCCATTGCCGCCGCCGTCCCCCTGCTCGGGCGCGTGGACGCGGCGACCAACCAGGTGATCGAGATGCCGAATGGATTGAAATACACCGACACCAAGACCGGCGACGGCGCTACGGCAACGTCGGGCAACAAGGTCTCGGTGCATTATACCGGATGGCTGTACAATAACGGCGCCAAGGGGGCGAAGTTCGACAGCTCGGTCGACCGTGGCCAGCCGTTTCAATTCACTCTCGGGGCGCACCAGGTCATTGCCGGGTGGGACGAAGGCGTTGCCGGAATGAAAGTCGGCGGCAAGCGCACCCTGATCATCCCGCCCGAACTCGGCTATGGCGCCCGCGGCGCGGGCGGGGTAATCCCGCCGAACGCCACATTGATGTTCGACGTCGAGCTGTTGGGAGTTCAGTAACCCGGGCTTCGCGTAATCGCCAAGGCCGTCCAATGGAGCACCATTCTCACGGGCACGCCCAGCTGAGTTACGGGCACGCCTTTGCGACTGGGATTGCTCTGAATCTCGGTTACGTCGGCGGTGAGGCGGTTGCCGGAATCGTTTCCGGATCGCTCGCGCTGCTCGCCGACGCCGGCCACAATCTCAGCGACGTCCTCGGCCTTTCGCTGTCCTGGGGAGCCGCGGTGCTGAGCCGACGCCAGCCGAGCGGCCGGTTCACCTACGGACTGCGCAGCAGCTCGATCCTCGCCGCGCTCGCCAACGCGATAATTCTGTTGGTGGTGACCGGCGGGATAGCCTGGGAAGCGATCTGGCGCATCAGCCATCCGGTGCCGGTCGCGAGCGGCATCGTCATCACGGTCGCCACCGTCGGCATTTTCGTCAACGGCGGTACGGCGCTGCTCTTCGCCTCGGGTTCGGCCGACCTCAATGCGAAAAGCGCCTTTCTGCATTTGGCTGCCGATGCGCTGGTCACTGCCGGCGTCGTGACCGCCGGTATCGTGATATGGCTGACCGATTGGCTGTGGCTCGATCCCGTCGTCAGCCTCGTGGTCTCGGCCGTCATTGTCTTGGGCACCTGGAGCTTGCTGAAGAGCGCCATCGGGCTCGCCCTGGATGCGGTTCCCGAAGGGGTCGACGCGGCGGCCGTGCGGTCGCATTTGCTAGGCCTGGCGGGGGTCACCGGACTGCACGATCTGCACATCTGGGGCATGAGCACCACCGAGACGGCGCTGACCTGCCATCTGATCATGCCGGATGGCCACCCCGGCGATACCGTGCTCAATCAAATGGCGCAGCAGCTGCACCATCGCTTCGGCATTCAGCACGCGACGATCCAGATCGAACTCGCCGACAGCGACGAGGCCTGCGCACTGACCCCAGAGCACGTCGTGTGAGGCCGTTGCCCCGGCAGCCCGTCGGGACTAGCTTTGATCCATCTTAGGCGTTCTTCCCCGGAGGAGAGAATGAGCGAACATGCCCATGTCCGCGAAGTCGGGCTCCGCGACGGACTGCAAAGCATTGCCGAAATCATGCCGACGGAGCAGAAGATCACTTGGCTCGACGCCGAGCACGCCGCCGGAGTGCGTGAGATCGAGGTCAGCTCGTTCGTCCCGCCGAAGCTTTTGCCGCAGCTCGCAGACGCCGAGGCGGTCGTGGCTCATGCGCTGACCCTGCCGGGCTTGATTGTCTCGACGTTGATCCCGAACCTCAGGGGAGCGGAGCGCGGGCTGGCGCTTGGCGTCCACGAGATGAATTTCGTGCTGTCGGTCAGCGAGGGGCACAACCGCTCGAATGTCCGCCGCAGCACCGCGGAATCGGTCGAGGATTTTCGCCGGGTCGTGGCGCTGTGCCGGACCGCGCCGGAGAACCGGCGGCCGCGCATCGCCTGCGGGCTCGCCACCGCCTTCGGCTGCACGATCGAGGGTACGGTCGACGAGGACCGGGTGCGCCGGATCGCTGTCGAAGTCGCCGAGGCCGGGGCCGACGCGATCGCTCTCGCCGACACGGTCGGCTACGGCCAGCCCGCGGCGGTCGAACGCGTCTTCCGGCGGGTCATGGCCGATGTCGCGCCATTGCCGGTGTCCGGGCATTTCCACGACACGCGCGGGCTCGGTCTCGCCAACGTGCTCGCCGCTCTCAATGCCGGCGCGCGCTCCTTCGACGCCTCGTTGGGCGGGCTCGGCGGCTGTCCCTACGCCCCCGGCGCGACGGGCAACATCGTCACCGAGGATCTCGCCTTCATGCTCGAGGCGATGGGGTTCGAGACCGGGATCGACCTCGACCGGCTGATCGCCGTCCGCGAGCTGGTCCATGGTCTATTGCCGAACGTCGCCCAGCACGGCGCCATCGCGAAGGCCGGGCTGCCAAAGAATTTCCGCCCGACTCGGCTGGCCGAGGCGGCCGAATAAGGCAAAGTCGCGTCACCACAGCAGTGAGGCCGCCGGCATGAGCACGAGCGGAGGGTTTGCGCATCCGGAATTCCTGGTCGAAACCGAGGCGCTGGAACGCCAGCTCGGCAACCACGATCTGCGGATTCTCGACTGCACGACGCATCTCGTTCCCGACCCGAAGATCATCTACCAGGTCGTTCCGGGCCGGGCCGATTTCGAAAGAGGCCATATCCCCGGTGCGCAGTTCGTCGATCTGCAAGCCGATCTCTCGGACAAAAACCATCGCTTCCGCTTTATGCTGCCCTCCGCTGAGGCGTTTGCCACGGCGATGAGCGGTTTTGGCGTCGGCGCGGGCACGCGGGTCGTGCTGTACAGCACCGCCAATCCGTGGTGGGCTACGCGGGTGTGGTGGATGCTGCGCGTCTTCGGCTTCGACAACGCGGCAGTGCTCAACGGCGGGTGGCAGAAATGGAGCCGCGAAGGCAGGCCGGTGGAGACCGGTCCCGCGAAATCCCGTCCGCCGGGACATTTTGTCGTGCGCGAGCAACGCCGGCTGATGGTCGGGAAGGATGAGGTTCTAAAGGCGATCGACGATGCCGGGGCCTGCACGGTCAACGCGCTGTTGCCCGAGCAGCACGCCGGCACCGGTGGCAACAGCTACGGCCGGCCCGGTCACATAAAGGGCAGCGTCAATCTGCCGGCGGCACATCTGCTCGATCCCAAGACCAACGAATTCCTGTCCGCCGGCGAGCTGCGCAAGCGCTTCGCGGCGATCGGGGCGTTCGACAAAAACGTCATCACCTATTGCGGCGGCGGTATAGCCGCGAGCGCCGACGCTCTCGCTCTGGTCATGCTCGGGCATCCCGATGTCAGGCTCTACGACGCTTCGCTGAGCGAATGGGCGACCGACCCGGATCTGCCGATGGAAACCGGCTGATGGATTACACGATCTCGCCGCTTTCCGAGCATACGGGAGCGGAAGTCCGGGGCGTCGATCTGACCGAGCCGATTGACAAGGTTGCGCGGGCCCGTTTCAACCGCGTTTTCGTCGACTTTTCGGTGCTGGTGTTTCGCGACCAGCATCTGACACCGCAGCAGCTGGTCGAGGCAGTCGAGCTGTTCGGCGAACCCTTCCCGCAGCACAATTCGCGCTTTGCCTTGCCCGAGTGTCCCCTCGTCCACTACATCTCGAACCAGGATTTCTATCCCGACGGCAGGCGTTACATTCCAGGCGAAGGGTATCACACAGACCACTCGAACGCCGCCCGGCCGCCAAAGGCCACCGTTCTGCATGCGGTGAGCCTGCCCGAGCGTAGCGGCGATACCCAGTACGTCGATATGCGCGTCGCCTACGACGAACTGCCGGGAGAAACCAAACGCCGCCTCCATGGGCTCAGAGCAATCCATGTCTATCAGAGCCGCCACAGCGCGCGGAAGCTGATGGAGCTGAGTTCGGAAAGCCTCAGTCGCGTCCGCGACGCGGTTACCCACCCGATTGTACGCACCCATCCGGAAAGCGGCCGCAAGGCGATCTACATCAATCCGATCCGCACCGAGGGCATCGTTGGGATGCCGGAAGAGGAAGCCCTGACCTTGCTCGCCGATCTCCTCCAGCACGCGACGCAGCCGCAGCACCAGTACCGTCACCAATGGCGGCCGGGCGATCTCGTCATGTGGGACAACCGCTCGTTGCTGCACAAGGCCAATGGCGATTACGATATGAAACAACTGCGCTATCTCTACCGCATCATGCTGCAGGGCGATGTGCCGGTCTAAACAGTTTGGCTCAATCTGGAGCGGCAGAGAAAATGGCATCTCCCTCTCCGTCATATGGCGAAAAAACTCGGCGCCGCGATAAAGCCGTTAAGCATTTATTTACCATTCTTACGCAAATTGCAGCTAGCAAGGCAGCCCCTGTCCGCAGTGTCCGGGGTGTTGGCCTCGATTCCAAGCGGTGCCCGGGGTTTCGGAGATAGGGCAAATGATCACGCATGGAGCAAGCCCGGTGCTTGCCCAGACGGTAGCAATTAAACGCCGATTTCGCTGGCTGCGCATGCCGCACGTCAGTTTGACAGTTCGTCTGATTATACTCGTCTTGATTGCTGTTTGCCCGGCAATAATCATCCAAGCTTACAACGAATATGAACTACGTAAAGCGAGTGAAACCGACATTCGCCAACAAGTCGTACAGATTACAAAGCAATTCGGGGAAGAAATCGGCGAACTGCGCGAAGGGGCTCGCCAGCTACTGCTCGCGCTCTCACAACTCACACCGGTAAAGTTACAGGAGAGCGACGACTGCAACGTACTTTTCGGGTCATTGGCCTCGCAATACGCGAATTATAGTCTGCTCGCAGCGGCCGATACCGAAGGCCGTATCTTTTGCTCGAGCAGCCCCCTGAGCTATTCCTCCGTTGCCGACAGGCCGTTCTTCAAGCGGGCAATGGCGCAGGACGGGCTCGCCGTCGGCAATTACTGGGCCGATCCGTCGAGCGGCGCGCGCATGATCCACTTTGCCCTGAAATTCGACAGCGGCGACGGCCACGCGGCCGGGGTTGTGTTCGCCGGGCTCGATCTGGGCTGGCTGTCCGAGCATCTGAAAGAAAGAGGGCTGTCACCGACATCCTCGATCCTGATTGCTGACCGCGAGGGCAACATCATCGCACGACTGCCGAACCCCGAGGCCCTGGTCGGCAAGAACATGAGAAAAGGCCATGCGGAGATCATGGACGGCAACACCACGGGATGGGAGGAGTCGGTCGGTGTCGACGGCGTCACCCGAATATTCGGCTATGTTCCGGCTGCCCTGCCGCCGCGAGATTTCTTTCTCAGTGCCGGGCAATCGAAAGCGGAAGCCTTCGCGGCGATCGACAGCGCGACCGCCCGCGGCGTCGCGCTGATCGTTTTTGGTCTGCTCGCAGCAACTTTTGCGGCGATTCTCGGCGGGCGCAGGTTCTTGCAGGAGCCGATAAGCGGTCTCGTGCACTTCGCGACGGAATGGCGCCACGGCAACTATGATTCGCGGGTAAGAGTTCGCCACCCCGCCTCGGAAATCGGCCATTTAGGGGCGACCTTCAATGCCATGGCGGACGCCTTGGCCGCCCGTCATGCCGCCCAGAAGCGGGCCGAAGCCGAGCTGCGCGAGCTGAACGCGACCCTGGAGACCCGTGTCGAGGAAAGGACGGTCGAGCTGGCCAATGCCAATCGGGCAAAGTCGATGTTCCTCGCCAATATGAGCCACGAATTGCGCACCCCGCTCAATGCGATCATCGGGTTTGGGGAAATGATGCATCGCGAGATCATGGGACCGATCGGCATTCCGGCCTACAAGGAATACGCGCAGCACATTCACGAGAGCGGGTTGCACTTGCTCTCCCTCGTCGAGGAAATGCTCGACCTCGCCAAGGTGGAAGCGGGGAAGCTGCAGATAGAACGTATTCCGACCGAACCCGGGAAGCTCTTTGCCGAAAGCCTGATGATGCTGCAATCGACTGCTGCGGCGGCCGCGGTCCTGATCGTCATCGACGGTGATCCGTCAAATTGGCCGGCGCTCGAAGGCGACCCGGTTAAGTTGAAGCAGGTGTTCGTCAACCTGATCGGCAACGCGATAAAGTTCACGCCAGCAGGGGGGCGCGTCACGATATCGAGCGAAATCGACACGGCCGCGCTGCATATTCGCGTTCGGGATACCGGAATTGGCATCCGGGCCCAAGACATCCCGCTGGTGGTACAGCCCTTCTACCGCGTAAATTCGGTCCTCGACAGCACGCATCAGGGGGCTGGTCTCGGGCTGCCATTCGCGAAATCCGTCATCGACCTGCACAGTGGCACGCTCGCGATCGAAAGCGAGCTCGGCTGCGGAACGACGGTGACGATCAGCCTGCCCCTGCCCCGCAAGACTGATGGGGTGGCGTAATCCTGACCTCGGCGTGGCGTCGACAGCCATCCTGATTTGTGATCCACCCGACAATCGCGATGGCCGCTGCGATTATCAAATCGGTCTCAAACCCGCCGAACGCGACCGCTTGCCCGCCAATCAATGAGCCCAGCGCTATCCCCAAAAAGAGCGCGCTGTTATTCCAGGCCAGTATCGCTGCCCGATTGTTGGGGAACTGGTTCCCCAGCCTGAGCTGCTGAGCCGGGAAGAACAGCTGCGCCGATAGCGAGGCTAGCCCAAACGCATAGTCAACGATCACCCCGAGGTGCAGCGCAGCCAACAGCAGGATAAGGCACGAGCTAAGTCCCGAGAGAGCGATCGAGATCGTCATACTTGCTCCGAGCCGGTCCGCGAGGCGCCCGCCGATCAGTGTGCCGGCGATTGCCCCGCAACCGTAGAACAGGATCGCCTCGGCGATTTGCTCGGTCGAATAGCCCGATGCGCTCAGCCCTTCGCCGAGATAGGTGTACACGGCGTAGAGCGCCGCGCTCCACAGCACCGTCGGAGCAAGCCGTACGGCGAGGACCGTTGGCGTCAGCCGATCCGGCAGCGCGGCACGGCTCTTGGCGGCCGGGGAATGGTGCCAAACGCGGTTGTTCGCCCACGCGAGGACCAGGCTCAGCACGGCGAGTGCAGCGAAGACAACCGGCCACCCAAGCGACGCGGCGGTCAGCAGGCCTAGTGGTGTGCCGACGGAAAGCGACATCAAGAGACCCGATACGACGATCGCAAGCCGGGTGGCGCGGCGCTCGAGAGCATATATGGAGGGCGACACGCCGGCGGCCGCGGCGCCCGCAACGATCCTCGTAGCGAGCAGCCAAGTGAAATCCCCGGCGATTGCCGTCAGCAGGTTGGCTGCCCCAAAGGCGCCAAGGCAGCAGGTCAGGACGCGAACACGCCCAACCCGGTCGGCGAGATGGCCAAGAGCCGGAGCGCTCAGCATATAGGTGACCGCGAATACGGTTACACTCAAACCCGCCGACGCGGGTGGCACTGCGTAATCGGCCGAGATCAGCGGCAGCAGCGGCGAGACCACGAACAGGTCGCTGCCGACCACGAACATGGTTAGCCAAGCGGTCGCGAGCTGCGCGAATGCGCCGGCCGTAGCGAAGGACCTTCGATTGGCTGTTTCCATTGACACTCGCGATGCGGGTAACGGCTAAAGCTATGATCGGTCTAATAAATAAATAATTAATTCGACCAACGAGTTTTGGATTTTACACACTTAACCTTAAGTTTACGTATCGGCCATAGGGTCGGGATCGGTGCCGGGGCTGAGCTCGGCTGCGGCGTGTGACCGTAACCGCTTCACCAGGGATACTGCCGTGAGAGATGACGATCCGACTGGCCGAGAATCGAGACAATATGAACCGACACTCTCTGCGATCGAGGATCTGCCAAACGCCTTGACCGCGATGCTCGGTGAACACCGCGCGTCGCGGATGCCGTTTTTTTCACGCCTGGCCGGCCTGCCTCCCGCGCTGGCGAGCGACCCGGGGCTCTTGGGCCAGATCCACCTGATCTACCAGTCGGCCATGCACGCGACCCGCGCGGCGGTCTACTATCTTCCGCATCTCGACCGCCCCGCATTGCGCAAGCGCAAGCTCCAGATACTCATCGACGATGACGGGCTCGCCGATGGCGATACCCATCACTACCAGCTCACCAGAGCGTTTCGCAGCATAGGCGCAGAACGCCTGCTAGACGACGAGGAGTTCGGGGAACTCGGTGAGCTTTGCCACTATCTCGAAGCCGAAACGGCCGATTTTGTTCGGTTGGCCCCTAAGCTCTACGCCCGGTCGCTCGGCGCGTGGTGCGCAGTGGAGATGCTGTCGATCGACTGGATGCGGGCGCTCGCCGATGCCCTGTCGAACCATTTCCCGCATTTCAGGCACGAACCCTATTTCGAGGAGTGCTTCTCACAACGCGTCGAGGAACGCCATGCCGCCGAGGCACTCGAAATGACGCAGATGGTTCTGCGGGCGCGCCCCGAACTGCTCGACGAGACATTGCGCGACGCGCGGATGATCGCCGAGGCGCTCGACGGAGTGTGGGCGCATTTGGACAGGGTTGTCCGGGACGCTCAGGCGGCAATCGTGCCGGACGGGAGCACCAGAGTCCGACGCCAGCCCGGCACCCGCGATCCCGCGCGGCCTACAGCCGAGGACGCCGCATCGCTGCCGGTGACCGGCGCGCAACTCAACGAGTTGTGCTGAAACCCGCAACTACAGTCGTGATATCACCTGGTCCTGAAACCAGCGCATTTCGGCTATGGAAGCATCAGGATCGGAGCGCTCGAAATCGATATCGATGGCGCCGACCCCGAGATCGCGCAAGGCGTGCAAGTCGGCGATGATGTCGGTGGTGCCGCCTGAAAATAGCCGCCGCTCGCCGTTGGAAGCTTTTGCCGGCACTGCTTCGCCGTACCGCTTGACGCGGTAGGTCAGGGCGACGCTCGCCGGGTCGCGTCCGGCTTCGGCGGTCAACTGGCGCAGCCGGGCGATCCCGGCACGATACCGCGGCAGCGTGTCGAGAAGATGCCTGCTGTTGCTGCCGATCGGATACCAGGCGTCGCCGAACCGCGCGGCGCGGCGCAGCGACGGTCCGCTTTCGCCGCCAACCCAGATCGGCGGATGCGGCTTTTGCACCGGCTTGGGCTCGAAGTAGATCCCGTCGTATTTGACCCAGTTCCCCTCGAAATGCGGCGCCTCCTCGGTCCACAAGCTGCGGAATGCGCTCAGATATTCGTCCGTCACCCGGCCGCGCGCGGCAAAAGGCGGACCCACGACCGCATCGAATTCCGCCTGCAGCCAACCGGCGCCGATTCCGACGACCAGCCGCCCACCGGAGAGGACATCGATCGTCGACAGCATCTTGGCGGCGAGCACGGCCGGCCGGTGCGGTACGACCATTACCGCCAGCACGAGGCGGATGCGGGTGGTCTTGGCGGCGATGAAGGCCGCTGCGGTCAGCTGCTCGTGCCTGCGTTCCGGGCCCTCCCCGAAGAATTCGCCGCTCTCGGAATAAGGGTACCCCGGCACTCGCAGGTTCGGCAGCACGACATGGTCGGTCAATGTCAAATAGTCATAGCCCAGCGCCTCACCCTGCTGCGCGATCCGGGTCATGCTCTCGGGGGACGACAACGGACCACTGATCGGCAGATTGAACCCGATCTGCATCTCTTCCTCCTGACGACTGGAGTAGCCGACGGCACTTGGGCATAGTTGCGACGATGCAGCAACATGTCGCTATTACCCAGGATCTCGTTCTCGTTGGCGGCGGCCATGCCCACGTGCATGTGCTGAAGAGCTTCGGCATGCGGCCGGTGCCCGGGGTACGCGTCACGCTCGTTACCCGCGACGTGGAGACACCCTATTCGGGCATGCTGCCGGGCTATGTCGCCGGGCACTATTCGCTCGACGAATGCCACATCGATCTCGGCCGGCTCGCACGGTTTGTCGGCGCGCGGTTGATCCGCGACGAAGCGATCGGGCTCGACCGGGCCGATTGCGCATTGTTGTGCGATGCCCATCCGCCGATCCGATACGATATCCTGTCGATTGATATCGGCTCGGCGCCGCGCTCCGACGATGTTCCGGGTGCCGCCGAGCACGCGATCGCGGTCAAGCCGATCGACCGGTTCGCGGCGCGCTGGGAGGCATTGCTGGCGCGGGCGAGCTCGATGCCGCGGCTGCGCCTCGCGGTGGTCGGCGGTGGCGCCGGCGGGGTCGAGCTCGCGCTTTCGGCACAGCACCGCCTGGCCGGACTGAAGGGCGATGCGGTCGAGGTAACCCTGGTCACCCGGGAGGTGTTGCTGCCGTCGCACAATGCCTCGGTCCGCTTGCTCTTCGAACGAATCCTCGCCGATCACCGGGTGACCGTGCACGCCGGCAGCGCCGTCATGCGTGTCGCGCCGGGTGTTCTGCTTTGCGCCGATGGCAAGCAGGTCGAATTCGACGAGGCGCTGTGGGTGACCCAGGCCGGTGCCGCGCCCTGGCTCGCTGACACCGGCCTGCCGCTGACGCCGGAAGGCTTCATCGCGGTCGACGACAGGCTGCGCTCGCCGGGAGACTTTAGGATCTTCGCGGCCGGCGACGTCGCGACGATGCTCGCCCATCCGCGCGAGAAGGCGGGTGTTTACGCCGTCCGGCAGGGTCCGCCGCTCGCCGCCAATCTGAGCCGCGCGCTCGCCGGGCGGCGGCTACGACGGGTCGTGCCGCAAAAGCGCGCGCTGGCGCTGATCGGCACCGGGGACGCGCAGGCCGTAGCCTCGCGCGGGCCGCTTGTGGCGTATGGCCCGCGGCTGTGGCAGCTGAAGGATTGGATTGATCGCCGCTGGATGCGGCGCTATCGCGAATTGCCGGAAATGCAGCCCGAGCCGGGAGAAGACCCGATGCGCTGCGGCGGTTGCGCGGCGAAGGTCCCGGCGGCGGTGCTCAGCCGGGTCATGGGGCGTCTCTCCCCAGCGACGAGCGGCGCGGTCATGATCGGTCTCGACAGCCCGGACGATGCGGCGCTGATCTCGTTCCCCGGCGCGCCGCCGCTGCTGCAGACCGTCGATTTCTTTCGGGCGATGGTCGACGACCCGTATCTGTTCGGCCGGATCGCTGCGACCCATGCACTCGGCGACATCTACGCGATGGGAGGAACGCCGGAGAGCGCGCTGGCGATCGCCACCCTGCCGCCGGCACGCCCGCCGATCGTCGAACACGACCTATTTCACATGCTGCGCGGTGGTCTCGACGTGCTCGAGCCGGCGGGCGCCGTGCTGATCGGCGGGCACAGTGCCGAGGGGGCCGAACTCGCCCTCGGATTTGCCGTGACCGGGCGACCGCGGCCGGGAAAGCTGCTGCGCAAGGCCGGGCTGCGTGCCGGCGACGGGCTGGTCTTGACGAAGCCGCTCGGCACCGGCGTGATTCTGGCGGCGGCGGCGCGCGGGCTGGTCTCGTCGCGTCTGGTCGAGGCCGCGATCGCGACTATGATGCAGTCGGCGGCTTCGGCGGCCGCTTGCCTCTTACAGTATCGGACCAGCGCCTGCACCGACGTGACCGGCTTCGGGCTCCTCGGCCATCTCCTCGAAATGCTGCGTGCCTCGGGAATGGACGCGGTTCTCGATCCGGAGGCGATCCCGGCTCTTGACGGCGCGCTGCCGCTGCTCGGCGGCGGGGTCACCAGCTCGCTGCACGCCGACAACATTGCTGCGCTGGCGGCTCTCGACCCCGCGGCTCAGCTTCATCAGACAGCCCCGCTGCTGATAGACCCGCAAACCGCCGGCGGGCTGCTGGCCGGCGTCCCGGCCGATCGCGCTGCAGCGTGCGTCGCCGAATTGCGCAGATGTGGCTATCGGGCGGCGTTGATTGGTCGTGTCGCAGGTCTGAGCGGCAGCGGGCCGCGAGTCCGTTTCGAGGCAGGCGCCGCGCAGTCGATCCCCGATTTGGTTGCCGCGAAATGACCACGGAGGAGCGCCGCGGCAGATTGGGGCTGCCGGGGGTCGACCGGGTGCTGCGGTCCGAGACGGCAGTCGCGATGATCACCCGATATGGGCGGCCACTCGTTGTCGATGCGGTCAGGACGGCGCTGGCGGCGCGGCGCCGGTGCAATGCCCCTGCCTCCGTAGAGGCCATTCTCGAGGAGAGCGCCGCTTCGCTCGCGCGCGATATGCAGTCTTCGCAGCGCCGAGTGTTCAATCTGACCGGCACCGTCCTGCACACCAATCTCGGCCGCGCGCCCTTGCCCGAGGAGGCGATTGCCGCGACAGTCGAAGCGATGCGCGATCCAACGACGCTCGAATACGATATCGAGACCGGCAAGCGCGGCGAGCGCGACAACCATGTTGCGGGTTGGCTGACCCGCCTGACCGGAGCGGAGGCCGCGCTCGCGGTTAACAACAATGCCGGCGCCTTGGTGCTGGCGTTGAACACGCTGGCCGAAGGCCGCGAGACGGTCGTCTCGCGCGGCGAGCTGATCGAGATCGGCGGCTCGTTTCGCCTGCCTGACATCATGGCGCGGGCCGGTACGCGACTGCGCGAGGTCGGCACGACGAACCGCACGCATCTCGCCGATTATGCCGCGGCGATCGGCGCACAGACTGGCCTCGTTTTGAAGGTGCACACCAGCAATTACGCCATCCACGGCTTCACCGCGGCGGCGGCGACGGCGAAGCTCGCCGCTCTCGCCCGCGATCATGCGATCCCGTTTGTCGAGGATCTCGGCAGCGGTTCGCTCGTCGACTTTGCGCATTGGAGGCTGCCTCACGAACCGACTGTAGCGGAGGTGCTGGCGCGGGGCGCCGACCTCGTTATGTTCAGCGGCGACAAGCTGCTGGGCGGCCCGCAGGCGGGGCTCGTCGTCGGCCGCGCCGAGCTGATCCGGAGGCTCGCGCGCAATCCGCTGAAACGGGCGCTGCGCCTCGACAAGATCCGGCTCGCGGCGCTCGAGGCCGTGCTGCGGCTCTACGCCGACCCCGATCGGCTGGCCGAGCGCCTCCCGACGCTGCGCCTGCTTGCCCGGCCGACGGAGCAGATCCGGGCGCTCGGAGAGAGACTGCTCCCCACCATCGAGCGCGCTTTCCGCGGCATTGCAGAGGTCGCTCTGATCGAAACGAAGAGCCAAATCGGCAGCGGTGCGCTGCCGATTTCGCTTCTGCCGAGCGCCGCGCTGACCTTCCGGCCTCTGGCGGCTCGTCCCGGCAGCGCGGTCGAGGCACTGGCGCGCGACTTGCGGAGACTGCCGATCCCGGTCATCGGCCGCATCGAGGCGGGCCGCGTTGTTCTCGATCTGCGCTGTCTCGAAGACGAGGCGGCGTTTATCGCCCAGCTCGCTTGCTTTTGCCGTCACCCCCGCGGAAGCGGGGGTCCAGGGCCGGCCACCGGGGCCCTCCAACCCCTGGATTCCCGCTTTCGCGGGAACGACGATGAACGGCCGGACCCAGGCTCGGCTGAGCCAGACCCATGATCCTGGCGACGGCCGGTCACATCGATCATGGCAAGACCGCGCTGATCCGCGCACTGACCGGGGTCGATGCCGACCGCTTGCCTGAGGAGAAGCGGCGCGGGCTGACGATCGATTTGGGCTTCGCCTATGCCAGCTTGCCCGACGGCACCGAGCTCGGCTTCGTCGATGTTCCCGGCCATGAGCGCTTTCTGCCCAACATGCTGGCCGGCGTGCTGTCGATCGACCGGGTATTGCTGGTCGTCGCCGCCGATGACGGGCCGCGCCCGCAGACCTTCGAACACCTCGATATATTGGAGCTGATCGGGATCCATGAGATCACGGGGGTCGTCACCAAGACCGATCGGGTCGAGCGCGGCCGGACCGACGCGGCGGCCGCGGAAACGGCCGCGCTGCTGGTCGCGGCGGGCTTTCAGAAACCCACGATTTTCCCCGTGTCGAGCCGGACCGGCGAGGGAATTCCCGCTCTCGCCGGACATCTGCAAAAAAGCGCGCAGGCCGCTGCCCGCAACCGTGCGTTGGCGGCCTCATCGGGTCTGTTCCGGATGCCGATTGACCGGGCCTTCACGCTACCCGGGATCGGGCTCGTCGTCACCGGCACGATCGCCGCCGGTACGGTGGCGCCGGGCGATCGGCTCGTGCTCAGCCCGCGGGGCACACCCGTGCGGGTCCGTGGATTGCACGGACACAACCGTCCCATAGAGGCCGCCGCTACCGGCGATCGCTGCGCGATCAATGTCGCCGCCTCGTTTGCGGAGGGCCGCGAGCCGCGCCGTGGGGACTGGATCCTCGCGGCCGAGCGGCACGCGCCGACGACGCGGCTCGACCTCTCATTGCGCGTCTCGCGTTACGCCGAAGCTCCGCTGCGCGACGGGCTGCCGGTCCATCTGCACCTCGGCACGACAGACACCGTCGGTCGCGCCGCGGTGCTCGGGTCGCGGGAGATCGCCCCGGGCGAGAGCGGTTTCGTGCAACTGGACCTCGAGTACCCGGTCGGTGCACTGTGCGGCGACCGTGCCGTCTTGCGCGACCACGCCGCCCGGCGCACCCTGGCGGGCGGCCGCGTCGTCGATCCGTTTGCGCCGCGTCGAGGGCGCCGGCAACCGGCGCGGCTCACGGCGCTCGCAGCGCTCGCCGCGCCAGACCCGGCGCAAGCGCTGGCTCGCCTGCTCGCGGTGGAAGGGGTGGTCGATCTGGCGCAGTTTGCGTTAGCGCGCAACTTGGCGCCGAGCGAACTCGATCGTCTGGTCGAAGCGGGCAAATTTCTGCATGTCGGACCGGCGCGCGCTCCAGTCGCGGTGACCTCAGAGCGATTGGCCGCGTTGGGCGACAAGATCGTCGACATGCTCGGCGCCTGGCATCGGGTGCAGCCCGACGCACTGGGGCCGAGCCGGCCGGTCTTGGTCATGCAATTGCGCGCAGCGGCTCCCGAGGTCGCGCTCGACGCGGCGCTCGCCGAGCTCGCCGCCGCGGGCCGCGTCGTGCGCCAGGGGCCGATATGGCGCTTGCCCGAGCACCAGCCTCGGCTGACCCGGTCTGATGAGCGGCTCTGGGAGCGTTTTCGCCCGCTGCTCGCCGCCGAAGATCTCCGGGCGCCGCGAATTCGTGAGTTGGCCGCCGCGCTCGGGCTACAGCCCGAGGCGGTGGAGCGCTTTCTCAGCCGCGCCGAGCGGCTGGGCCGGGTCGCCCGGGTCGCCGACAACCGTTTCTTTCTGCCCGAAACCCTGGCGCGTCTGGCGGAAATCGCGCGCGAGCTCGCCGACAGCTCGCCCGAGGGCACATTCACCGCAGCGGCCTTCAAGGACCGTTGCGGGATCGGCCGCAATGTGACGATCCAGATCCTCGAATACCTCGATAAGATGGGGGTAACCCGACGGATCGGGGATACGCGCATCGTGCTGCACGGCAGCGAGGTATTCGCCTGACCAGAAGAGGCGGGCGTTTCGACCTTTGATCGAGCGCGAAGAACCTGCAATATCAATCTCGG
The DNA here is from genome assembly GCA_963812675.1 of uncultured Alphaproteobacteria bacterium. Taxonomy (GTDB): domain Bacteria; phylum Pseudomonadota; class Alphaproteobacteria; order ATCC43930; family CGMCC-115725; genus AP-15. Next base: position 149,082 of record CAWEWR010000023.1, read on the forward strand.
AAGAGCATCGGGTCCGGTGACTCGCGCGGGCTTCAAACCCGTTGGAGGGCGCCAGGCGTCCTCGGTAGGTTCAACTCCTGCCTCTTCCGCCATCCGGTTGCGTGCGGCGCCGGTTATCGTCAGAGTGGGCACCCATAGTTGAGCAGGGCGCGCCTGATGGCTGATTTCACGATCTATCTGGGAAACAAGAACTACTCGTCCTGGTCGCTGCGGCCGTGGCTCGTTCTCAAGCAGACCGGGGTAGCGTTCGACGAAATCGTCATTCCGCTCTACGAGCCGACGAGCAAGGCGACGATCATGAAATATTCGCCGTCGGGAACCGTGCCGGCCCTGCGGCATGGCGAGCTCGTCGTCTGGGACAGCCTGGCGATCTGCGAGTACCTGGCGGAGTCGTTCCCGACGTTTCAGCTGTGGCCGCGGGATCCGGATGCGCGGGCAGTGGCCCGCTCGGTTTGCGCCGAACTGCATTCGGGTTTTCAGGCTCTGCGCGCCCATCTGCCGACGAACGTGCGTTCGAGCTTCCCCAATCGCGGCGTCACCCCGGAGGTTCAGGCGGAAGTCAACCGCGTCATGTCGATTTGGCGCGACTGCCGCAAACGCTTTGGCGAAGGCAAAGGCGATTTCCTGTTCGGTCATTTCAGCATCGCCGATGCGACCTACGCCCCGGTGGTGACCCGGTTCCGGACCTACAAGATCGAACTCGAGCGCGACGCGGACACCTATTGCGAGACGATCATGGCGCTTCCGACAATGCAGGAATGGATCGCCGCCGCCCGCAACGAGCCGATGATCGTCGACAAATACGAGTTTTAAGGATCGGCGCCGGTGCGCTGCCCGCAATCCGGGTGGACAGTCGGCCGAACGGGCCTATATTCCGGAGGTAGCCGGCCGGGTGTAACGGTCCGGCCGGCTGCTCCTAGGCCCGGCTCGCCGTGACGACGACGTGCAGAACACGACGCCGCCAGAAGCGAAACCGGAGCACCAGGAAAAAGGGCATCCGATGCATGCTCTTTCCTCCGTTGCGGCGAGCCGGGGAAGTCCGGCTCGCCGTTCGCATTTTGGCGGCAAGCCGCTACCCGTTTCCGAAACAGGATCCGAGAAATGCCGTCGCGGGCGCTTGCTCGGTTGCCAGAGGTTCGCGATGCCCGAACGACAGACAGCGCCTTATGGTTCTTGGTCGTCGCCGATCACCTCCGACCTGATCGTCGCTTCGACGATCGGGCTCGGCGGCATCCTGCTCGATGGCACCGATATCTATTGGCTGGAGTCGCGCCCGCAGGAGAACGGGCGATCGGTAATCCTCCGCCGCGCCGCCGATGGCAGCTCGGCCGACGTCACCCCGCCGGTGGCGCCCGCCGGCGAAGCGACCTTCAATGTGCGAACCCGCGTCCATGAATATGGCGGCGGCTCGTATCTCGTCAGGGACGGCGTCGTTTATTTCTGCAACGACGCGGATCAGCGCCTCTATCGCCAGGAACTGGGAGGGACGCCCGCTGCCATCACCCCTGATCCCGCTCGGCCGCGAGGATTGCGCTATGCCGATGGCGTAATGGACGCGCGGCGCGCGCGGATGATTTGGGTCCGCGAGGACCACACCACGGCCGCTTCGGAGCCGGTCAACACCTTGGTCGAAATTTCTCTCGACGCATCGCACCCGCTACGGGTGCTACAGGCGGGACGGGACTTTTATGCAGCGCCGCGTCTCAGTCCGGACGGCAACCGGCTCGCTTGGCTCGAATGGAGCCACCCCAACATGCCCTGGATCGGGTGCGAATTATGGGTGGGCGAATGTGCCGCCGATGGCTCGGTCGGCAACAAGCGCCTGATCGCTGGCGGAGATGACGAGTCGATCTTCCAACCCGAATGGTCGCCCGACGGCACGCTTTATTTCGTCTCCGATCGCGCCCAGCCCTCGCGCGAGGGGAGGTGGTGGAACCTGTTCCGCATCCGCAGTGACGCACTGGACAATCCCGCCTCGGTCGAGCCCGTCTATCCTCTCGCGGCGGAATTCGGCAGAGCGCAGTGGCAGTTCCGCATGTCGACTTTCGCTTTCACTTCGTCGAACCAGCTGGTGTGCAGCTATGTGCGAGACGGGGTTCATCGGATGAGCACGGTCGACCTCGCCTCGCTCGAAGCCCGTCCCATTCCGAGAGAATACGAGGACATCTCCTTTATCCGGGCGACTGCGGACCGGGTCTATTTCGCCGGCGGCTCGCCGACCGCGCCGCCAGCCGTCGTCGAGCTGCACCTACCCTCCGGGCGGGCAAAGATTTTGAAGCTCTCGACCACTCAGGATGTCGAGGCCTACCGCAAGCACTTATCTGTGCCAGAGCCGGTGACATTCGACACGGATAACGGGCAGCAGGCGCACGGCCTGTTCTATCCCCCGCAAAACGCCGACTTCGCCGCCCCCGCAGGCGAGCTGGCGCCACTACTCGTGCACTGCCATGGCGGGCCCACCGCGGCGGCGTCTCCGACCCTCAGTTGGGGGACCCAGTATTGGACCAGCCGCGGCTTCGCGGTGCTCGACGTCAATTACGGCGGCAGCACCGGCTATGGCCGCGAGTACCGGCTTCGGTTGCAGGGAAACTGGGGCGTCGTCGATGTCGCCGATTGTGTGAACGGCGCGCGCCACCTCGCGGCAACAGGACGGGTCGACCCGGAACGTTGGGCGATCAGCGGCGCCAGCGCGGGCGGCTACACCACATTGGCAGCGCTGACGTTCCGCAAGGAATTCAAGACCGGTGCGAGCTACTACGGCATTAGTGATTTGGAGGCACTGGCAAAAGATACGCACAAATTCGAGTCGCGCTATCTGGACGGCCTGATCGGGCCTTACCCGCAGCGCAGGGACCTCTATGTGGCACGCTCCCCGATCCACAGCGCGCGGCTGCTCGCCGCGCCGGTCGCTTTCTTCCAGGGCGCCGAGGACAGGGTTGTCCCGCCGCAACAGGCCGAGCAGATGGTCGATGCGCTCCGCCGACGGCGCATCCCGTTTCTCTATCTATTGTTCGACGGCGAGCAGCACGGGTTTCGCCGGGCCGACAACATCAAGCGGGCGCTCGACGCTGAACTCTATTTTTACGCGACCTTCCTCACGGATCAGAGGCTGGAATTCCGTGTCTCATAGGAACGAGTTCAGCGCACGGTTCCGAGGAGTTCGTCGAGTGTTCGGCCGAGCCGCTCGAGGTCGGCCTCGCGCGACAGCCGATGGTCGCCATCCTTGACCAGGGTGACCACGACATCGCGGCTCGCGAGGCGCTCGGCGAGCGATCCGCTCGTCTGCCAGGGGACCGAGGCGTCGCTCATGCCGTGCAACAGCCGCACGGGGCAAGCGACCGCGATCACTTGGCGCATCACCAGATGACGTTTGCCGTCCTCGAAGAGGCTCAGCCGATAGGTGTAGCCGGCCGGGTCGTATTCGGACGGCAACGTCACCGCCCCGATGTCGCGCAACTGCCGTTGCTGCGCCGGATCGAGGCGCGGCCGGACGAGGTCCTCGGTGAAGTCCGGCGCTGCCGCGATGCCGACGAGCGCAAAAACTCGCGACGGCCTCGCCAGCGCGGCGAGCAGCATGATCCACCCGCCCATGCTCGACCCGACCAGCACCTGTGGCCCTTCCGTCAGCGAATCGAGAACCGCGATGGCATCTTCCGCCCAGCGGCCGATCGTGCCCAATGCGGCGTCGCCGCTCGATGCGCCATGGCCGAAATAATCGAAGCGCAGATAGGCTTGCCCGCGATGCCGGCAGTAATCCTCGAGATAAACGGCCTTGGCGCCGGTCATGTCGGAACGAAACCCGCCGAGGAACACGATGCCCGGGCTCGATCCGGCGAGCCGGTGGTAGGCGATGGTTGCACCATCCTGACGTGTTAGAGTGGCGGGAGAACTCATCGGGGATATCGGCCGACCGGAATGAGCATCGACGATACCATTGTGCCCGTTCTGTCGACAGGGCGCCCGCCGGTGGTGCTGCAGGTCCTCCCCAGCCTCGTGTCCGGCGGCGTCGAACGCGGCACCGTCGAGCTTGCGGGCGCGCTAGTCGAAGCGGGATGGACCTCCTATGTCGCCTCGGGAGGAGGCCCGTTGGAACGCGAAATCGCGCGGGCAGGTGGGAAGCATCTGACCCTGCCGCTAGCCTCAAAAAACCCGCTGGTCATGCGCCGCAATACGGTGGAATTGACGCGCTTGATCCGGCGGCTCGGCATCGATGTCGTCCACGCTCGCAGCCGTGCCCCGGCCTGGAGCGCCTGCGCGGCAGCTGATGCCACCGGGCGTCCCTTCGTGACGACCTTTCACAATGCCTATGGCGCGCGCACCGCGCTCAAGCGGCGATACAACTCCGTTATGGCGCGGGGTGACCGGGTGATTGCGATCTCGGATTTCGTCGCCGACCACGCCGTCCATGTCTATGGCGTCAGCCGCGACAGGCTGCGAACGATACCGCGCGGCGTCGATCTCGAAATCTTCGATCCGAACCGGGTCGGCGCGCAGCGCATCGTGAACCTCGCCCACGAATGGCGCCTGCCCGACGGCATTCCCGTGGTGATGTTGCCCGGCCGGCTGACGCGATGGAAGGGCGGGCTCGATTTCATAGCGGCGATCGCGAAGCTCGGCCCGCGCGACATCTGTTGTGTTCTCGCCGGCTCCGAGCAGCGCCCCGGTTTCCGCCGCGAGCTCGAGGCCGCGATCCGCGAGAATGGGCTCGCCGGCCTCTTCCGCATCGTCGAGGAATGCCGGGATATGCCGGCCGCCTACATGCTGGCCGATGTCGTCGTGTCGGCGTCGCGCGACCCCGAGGGGTTCGGCCGCATCATCGTCGAGGCGCAGGCGATGGGCCGGCCTGTCATCGCGACCGATCACGGCGGCGCCCGCGAGACGATCGTGCCGGGTATTACCGGCTGGCTCGTGCCGCCGCGCGACCCTGCCGCGCTCGCGGCGGCGATCGGCGAAGCATTGTCAATTACTGTCGAGGAGCGGCAGCAGCTTACGCAGCGCTCGATCGCGCACATCGCGGCGCGATACACCCGGCAGGCAATGTGCGTCGGCACGATCCGGGTCTATGAAGAGCTGCTGTTTGGTGATCGCCAAGAAACTTCGACAATGGTTCTGGCAGGCGCGCTGCCAACGGCTTAGAAAGCAGCAGGCCTCGTCGCCCCGGCCCGGGGAGAGGCTCCGGCCGGTGCCCATTCATCTATGGGTCCCGGCCCTTCGCCAGGAGGACTCGAATTATTAAGTGTCAGCGATGAGCGTGGGCAAACTCCTTTATGACTCGATAGACCGGGATCAGGCGCCGATCGGCGTGACATTGCCCGACGGCAAGCGCATCGATTTTGCCGGCCCGGTTACTGGTGCGGATATTGCCGCTGCGATCGGGCCGGGTCTCGCCAAAGCGGCGATCGCGATCCGGCTCGACGGCCGGGTGCGCGATCTCGCGACCGTGGTCGACCGCGACGCCCCCGTCGCGATCATCACTCGGGAAATGCCGGAAGGGCTCGAGATCTTGCGCCATGACGCCGCCCACGTCATGGCGGAGGCGGTCAAGGAATTGTATCCCGACACCCAGGTCACCTTCGGGCCGGCGACCGAAACGGGGTTCTATTACGATTTCGCCCGCGCCCAGCCGTTCGCCCCCGAGGATCTCGAGCGGATCGAGACGCGCATGCGGGAGATCGTGCGCCGCGATGAGAAGATCACGCGCGAGGTCTGGAACCGCGACGCCGCAGTCGCCTTCTTCGATCGCATCGGCGAGGCTTATAAAGCCGAATATATCGCCGAAATCCCAGGGGGCGAAGAGATCAGCCTCTACCGGCAAGGCGATTTCGTGGATCTCTGCGTCGGCCCGCATCTGCCGTCGACCGGTTACCTCGGCCAAGCCTTCAAGCTGATGAATGTCGCCGGCGCGTATTGGCGCGGCGACCCGAAAAACCCCCAGCTGCAGCGCGTCTACGGAACCGCCTTTGCGAGCCAGAAGGAGCTCGACCAATACCTCTTTCAGCTCGAAGAGGCCGAGCGCCGCGACCATCGCCGGCTCGGCCGCGAGCTCGATCTCTTCCATCTGGGTGAGGAGGCGGTCGGCAGCGTCTTCTGGCATCCGAAGGGCTGGACCCTCTATCGGACCATCGAGGCTTACATGCGCCGGCGGCTCGATGCGGCCGGGTATCAGGAGGTGCGCGGGCCGTTGCTCCTCGATCGCAGCCTGTGGGAAGCCTCCGGTCATTGGGAGAACTTTCGAGAGAACATGTTCATCGCCGAAAGCCGCGACGACCGCGTGCTTGCGGTCAAGCCGATGAACTGCCCGGGCCATGTGCTGATCTTCGGCAACCGGCTCAGAAGCTACCGCGAATTGCCGCTGCGCCTCGCCGAATTCGGTAGCTGCCACCGCAACGAGCCGTCAGGCGCGCTGCATGGCCTAATGCGGGTGCGCGGCTTCATCCAGGACGACGCTCACATCTTCTGCACCGAAGACCAGGTCACCGGGGAAGCGATCGCCTGCTGCAAGCTGCTGTTGTCGATTTACCGCGACTTCGGTTTCGAGGATGTCGAAATCAAATTTGCTGACCGGCCGGCGGTAAGGGTCGGTAGCGATGCTGTGTGGGACCGGGCCGAGCACGATTTGAAAGCGGCCGTCGAGGCGGCCGGCCTCACCTATACGCTCAGCCCCGGCGAGGGCGCGTTCTACGGGCCGAAGCTCGAATTCCACCTCCGCGACGCGCTAGGCCGGCAATGGCAATGCGGCACGGTTCAGCTCGATTTCAACATGCCGGGGCGGCTCGGGGCCACTTATGTCGGCGAGGATGGCGGCCGCCATACTCCGGTTATGCTGCACCGGGCGATCCTCGGCTCGATGGAACGCTTTATTGCCATTCTGACCGAGCATTACGCCGGCCGCTTTCCATTGTGGCTCGCGCCGGTGCAGGTCGTCGTGGCCTCGATCACCGCCGAGGCGGCGGACTACGCCGCAGAGGTCGCCCGGGAATGCGCCGCAGCCGGGCTCAGGGTGGAGCTCGACGCTGGGAACGAAAAGATCACCTACAAAGTGCGCGAGCACAGCCTCGCCAAGGTGCCGATTATGCTGGTTGTCGGACGGCGGGAGGCGGCAAACCGGTCGGTTGCGCTGCGGCGGCTCGGCGGCAAGGAGCAGGAAGCCCTTGCGCTCGGCGAAGCCGTCGCTAGATTGAGAGCGGAGGCGACGGCCCCGTCTTCGTCCTAACCAGTTCCGTGTGATTGCGGATGAGTTCCATCAACCGTCAAGAGGAGATTGTACATACCCAGACCACCCCTTAACTTCACTCCCACCCGCGAGGGACCCCGCATCAATGATGAGATCGGTGGCATTCGCGTGCGCCTCGTCGACGAGAAAGGCCAGATGGTGGGAGTAGTCGGGCGCAGCGAAGCGCTCACCATGGCAGCCAATGCCGGTCTCGACCTCGTCGAAATAGCCCCGAATGCCGACCCACCGGTCTGTAAGATCCTCGATTTCGGCAAGTTTAAATACGAAGAGCAAAAGAAGAAAAACGAAGCCCGCAAGAAGCAAAAGATCATCGAGGTCAAGGAAATCAAACTGCGCCCGAGCATCGATGACCACGATTACGAGGTCAAGCGACGCAGCATGACAAAATTCATCGCGGAAGGCGACAAGGTCAAGGTCACCATGCGGTTCCGCGGGCGCGAGCTGGCGCACCAGGAGCTGGGCATGGATGTCTTGATGCGGGTCCGGGGCGATCTCGACGAAATCGCCAAGGTCGAGCAGATGCCGCGGATGGAGGGGCGGCAGATGACAATGGTCATGTCGCCAAAATAGCCTGGTGCGGGCCCCGCGAGGGGCAGTGCCCAACACCGCAAGCAGCGCCGATCGTGCGTTGCCGGCCCACGCAGTCGGCAATCTAGTCGAAGTAAATCACCTTGGGACGACTATCGGCGGGACGACTATCGGCGCCCGAATCCGCCGGCGTGGGCAAAGCCGTGACCAAACGCGTTATTGGCGAAGGCGTGACCAAAGCGGAACGCCCGTCCTCGGGCAATACCGTGGGCAAAGCCGTGGCGGAACCCGCGGTGCCTGCGGCCGGCGTCGAACCCGAAACCCGGCCAGTACCCGTAATCGGGCCAATATCCGTAATCGGGGGCGTAGGAGTAGCCCGGCAGCACACAGCCATAGTTCGGATCGAAGTCGAGGCCTGGATTGCAGGCATAAGGGGTGGCATGAGGTTGCGCGGTTGACGGCGGTGAGCCGCGCAACACTGTCGGAGCGCCGCCATCGGAAGCGGCGGCGACCTGTTCGGGAGAATCTGTCGAGCCGCGCAACACGAGCGTCGACGAGACGATGTCGGGGGAAGGGGAATGCGAAGCAGCTGCTTCGGCGATGGTTCCAGCCGCTAGGGCCGAGACCGTAGCGGTCGTCAACAGCAGGGCGTGGACCAACTGTCTTGCGCGGCGCATTGCAGGCTCCTCTGCCTTTCGCTGCAAGTGTCATTTATTCTTTCAGCAACGTTTGAGAAGAGAGGCGAGGTGCCGCGCTTGCGTTCATCGTGGGGCATCGCTATATAGCGCCGCTCGAATGGGCGGCGGGCCGGATGCCTCGGCGCCGCGGGCCTGAAACGGATCTCGAGATGCCCAAGCTGAAGACGAAGAGCGGCGCAAAGAAGCGCTTCGGCCGTACCGCCACAGGCAAGATCAAGCGGAACTGGGGCCACAAGCGCCACCGGCTGATCAGCAAATCGACCCAGGGCAAGCGACTGCGGCGTGGCACCACGACGATGGAACCGGGCGACGCCAAGCTCGTCTTGACCTATATGCCCTATCTCCGGAGCTGAGCCTTTGGCACGCGTCAAGCGCGGGGTTACCGCCCACGCCCGCCACAAGAAGGTCCTCGACCTCGCCAAGGGCTACCGGGGGCGCGGCAGCACCGCCTATCGGGTCGCAATCGAGAAGGTCGAGAAGGCGCTGCGCTACGCCTATCGCGACCGGCGCAACCGCAAGCGCGATTTCCGCGGTTTGTGGATCCAGCGGATCAATGCCGGGGCGCGGCAGCACGGGCTGACCTATTCGCAGTTCATGCACGGCATAAAGCTGGCCGGGCTCGAGCTCGACCGAAAGGTGTTGTCCGATATCGCGATCCGCGAGCCCGAGGCGTTCCAGGCGCTCGCTGCGACCGCGCAGGCCGCGCTGAACAAGGCACCGCCGGCCGCCGCGGCAGCCTGACGGCGCTATTGCCGCCCGGAACGGGGCTGGCAAAAAACTAGACCGGAGGAGACAACAGATGCCGATCGTCGATTCCCAAATTCACATCTGGGAAGAGGCCAGGATGTCGCCGCAGCACCGGCAGATCCCGACCTATTCCATGGATGACGCGCTAAAGGAGATGGCGGAGGCCGGGGTCGACGCGGCGGTCATTCATCCGCCCAGCACGCTCGGCGAGAAGGTGAATGGGCTGGCGGTCGAGGCGGTCCGCCGGCACCCGGACAAATTCTGCATCCTCGGGCATTTCGACCTGCAAAGCCCGGATCGCGAGAACATCGTAAAAAACTGGCGGCAGCGCCCCGGCATGCTTGGCTTTCGTTTCACGTTCAACCAGCCGCATCAGCAGAACTGGTGGACCGACGGCTCGCTCGACTGGTTCTGGAGAGCCTGCGAAAGGGAGAAGCTCCCGGTCGGGCTCCTCGCCGGCGGACACATGGCCGCTTTCGCCAAAATCGCCGAGCGCCATCCCGGATTGAAACTGCACATCGACCACATGGGTCGCCACGGGGGCGGCGGCGGCCAAAAGGACGACGCGGCTTTTGCCGATCTGGGCGAGATGCTCGCCGTCGCCAAATATCCGAACGTCGCGCTAAAGCTCTCCGGCGCGCCGAGCTATTCGAGCGAGCCCTATCCCTATCGCAACATCCACAAATACATTCGGCAGATGTTCGATGCGTTCGGCCCCGAGCGCTGCTTCTGGGGGACCGACATCACCCGGATGCCGTGCTCCTACCGGCAATGCGTGACGATGTTCGCCGAGGAATTGCCGTGGCTGCAGGGTGGCGACAAGGATTTGGTGATGGGACAGGCCGTCTGCGACTGGCTCGGCTGGAAGCGGCCGGCCTGATCAGGCGGGAGCCGAACCAGATTCCGGTACGCTGTCGGCAGCATCGCTCCTCGGGGCATCCGCGGCAGCGTAAGCGGTCGGGTCCTTCCGCCACAGCCGGATGCCGCCGGTCAGACCGTCGGTGTTGGGCACGATCGTGACATCGGGCGGTAACGGAAAGGTGATGTCCTTGGCGTTGCCGCCGCCCAGATAGAGGTGGTCGAAGCGCACGACCTCGCGCAGGATGTCGATCGCTTTGGCGACCCGCTTGTTCCAGGCTTTCTTGCCCTTCTTTTTACGGGCGGCGTTGCCGACGTACTCGTCATAGGTCTTGTTCCCGCTCACCGGGTGATGCGCGAGTTCGAGATGCGGCATGATCTCGCCGTTGTGAAACAGAGCCGTCCCGGCGCCGGTCCCCAAGGTCAGCACCATCTCCAATCCTTGGCCCTTGATGGCGCCGAAACCCTGGACATCGGCATCGTTGAGCACGCGAACCGGCTTCCCTAAATGCTCGGCGAGCACCGATTGCAGATCGAAACCAGCCAACGCGTCGGTGCCCAGATTGGGCGCGGTAATGACCCGTCCGTCGCGGACATAACCGGGAAAGCCGACCGAGACGCGCTCGAACGTGCCGAGCGGCGCTGCAGCCTCGTCGATGGCGCGGACAAGATCCTCGGGTGCAACCGGCTTTGGCGGGGTCGGCACTCGCTGCCGCTCGCCGATCAAGCTGCCGGCATCGTCCAGCAAAGCGGCCTTGATCCCGGTCCCGCCAATATCGATCGCGAGTGTGCGGGGTTCATCCATCTCTTGGTTCCCTTGCGATTTAGCGCTCGCTGGGGCGGCCGGCCCGCCCTGGATTAAACGAGGGGAGCTGTCATTGCGAGCGCAGCGTAGCAATCTCGGACCGATGAGCCCACGCCCGATCGAGATTGCTTCGTCGCCTTCGGCTCCTCGCAATGACGACAGCCCGTTTCTAGTTTCCAAGTGCGGCTGGACGCGCATTCGGGTCAAGCCTATTTCTGCGCTATAGTCACACGGCGCGGCAGATCGTGGCGGAGCGGGATGCGGATTGAGCCGATCTTGAGCCGGATGTTGGCGAGCAGGATGTTGGCGCTCGCCGGCCTGGTGGCGCTGCTCCCGTGGGGCGCGCGGGCGGAGGGACCCCCAGCGCCGGCTGATCTGGTTAAGGCCGAGTTCGTCGCCGAAGCCGCCTCGATCGCGCCGGGGACGACGCTATGGCTCGATCTCCGCCTCGCCGTGAAGCCGGGCTGGCATGTCTATTGGCAGAATCCCGGCGACTCCGGGCTGCCGACCTCGATCGACTGGAAACTGCCGCCGGACTTTTCGCCGGGGCCCATCAACTGGCCGGTGCCGGAGCACTTTGTACAAAACGGCATCGGCAATTACGGCTACGCCGGAATAGTCGATTTGCTGGTTCCGATCAGCGTGCCGAACACGCCGGCGCCTGGACAGACCGCGGTGTTCGAGGCGGAAGCATCATGGCTCAGCTGCTCTGATATCTGCATCCCCGGAGGCCAAAAACTGAGCCTGAGCTTGCCGGTCGCGGAGCGCTCTGCGCCTGATCCTTCAAAGGCACAGTTATTCGCCGCCGCCCGCCGGCACCTCCCGGCTCCGGCGCCGTTCGAGACCCGCTTTGCGTCCACCGGAAGTTATTTCCGGCTGGTCGTTCCATCGAGCGCCGTCGCTCAAATGCGCAATCCGACGGGCATGTTTTTCCCGGTCAAGGAATCGTTGATCGATGCGGCGGCAAAGCCCCACACCGAGCTGGATAGCGATGGTTTGGCCATCCTCTTGCCAAAAGCTTCAGACGTGCGCTCTGCGCCGGCAACGCTCAATGGCGTACTGTTGTTGCGCGGCGAGGACGGCGCCGAGCGCGCCTATGAGATCAGCGCCAACCCCGCTCCGGCCGCGCCAGTCGAAGGCGGTGTCGTCTGGTGGCAAGCGCTATTGCTGGCGTTTCTCGGCGGTGTCGTACTCAATGCGATGCCGTGCGTCTTTCCAATCCTTTCTTTGAAACTGCTCAGCGTTGCGCAGCAGGCTCATGGGCATCGCTCCGAGCGTGCCTATCACGGGCTCGCCTATACGGCGGGGGTGCTTGCAAGCTTTGTGGCGCTGGGCATCGCGCTGCTCGCGCTGCGCGCCGGCGGCCAGGCGGTAGGTTGGGGCTTTCAGCTTCAATCGCCGGTTTTCGTCGCTGTGCTCGCCTATCTCCTCTTCGCAATGGGGTTGAGCCTCTCCGGGGTCGCGGGCTTTGGTGGCGCCCTCGCCGGCGTCGGCGGGCAGTTCGCCGCGCGCTCAGGGCTCGCTGGCACATTCTTCACCGGTGTGCTCGCGACGATCGTCGCGACTCCTTGCACCGCTCCGTTCATGGGCGCCGCTCTCGGCTTTGCGCTTATCGCTCCCGCGGTAGTGGCGATCGGCATCTTTCTCGCACTTGGCCTCGGTCTCGCCGCCCCCTATCTCGTCGCGTCGCTCACCTACCGGTGGCAGCGCTTGCTTCCGAAGCCGGGACGTTGGATGGATTTCGTCAAACAGCTGCTCGCCTTCCCGCTGTATGGCACGGTTGCGTGGCTGCTCTGGGTGCTGATCCAGGAGGTCGGCCCCGGCGATGCGTTCGGTGCGTTGTTCGGGCTGGTGCTCGTCGCTTTTGCGGTGTGGGTGTACGGACAGACGCGGTTTGCCGCGCCTCTCGGCTGGTGGGTCGGCACCACGCTGGCTGCCGCCGGCGGCGCCGCCGCGATCTTTTTTGCCGCGTCTCTGACGCCTGCAGTGCCGGCTAAATCCGCCGCTCTCACCGACGGATTGCAATACCAACCCTTTACGCCGCAGCGGCTCGCCGATCTGGAAAGCGCGGGCAAGCCGGTTTTTGTCAATCTGACCGCGTCCTGGTGCGTTACCTGTCTGATCAATGAACGGGTTGCCCTCGACAGCGATGCCGTGCGCCAGGCATTTGCCGAGCGCAGCATCGTCCCCCTCAAGGGCGACTGGACCAGCCAAAACCCCGAAATCACCAAATTCCTGCAGCAATTCGGCCGCAGCGGCGTCCCGCTCTATTTGCTCTACAGCGGCAAAGGCGGCGAACCCATCCTGCTGCCGCAGATTTTGACCGCGTCGAGCGTGCTCGCTGCGATCGGCAAGAGTTGATCCTCTGAGGACAGGAGGTGCTCGCATGCGCACTCTGAGCAAGACCCTGGCAATTGCCGCACTCGCCGCGATCGGCAGCTTCGCCGTCGAGCACGCGACCGCCGTTCCGTCCGCCGCCACGGCAAAGCCGGGAGCGCCGGCACCCTCCTTCAGCGCTCCCGACATTGCCGGCAAGACCGTTCGGCTCGGCGATTATGCCGGCAAGATCGTCGTTCTCGAATGGACCAACGACGGCTGCCCGTTTGTCGGCAAGCACTACGACAGCGGCAACATGCAGGCGCTGCAGCAGAAATATATGGGCATCGGGGTCGTCTGGTTGACGGTCGCCTCATCCGCTCCCGGCGAGCAAGGTTATGTGACCCCCGCCGAAGCCAAGGCGGATCTCGCCCGCTGGCACGCGACACCGACCGACTTCCTGCTCGACCCCGACGGCATCGTCGGCCGCCTTTACGATGCGCGCGCGACCCCGCATATGGTTGTGATCGACCGCGGCGGTCATCTCGTCTATATGGGCGCCATCGACGACACGCCGTCGACCCGCCTCGCCAACGTCAAGACGGCGCATAATTACGTCGCCGCCGCGCTCGACGCGATCGCCGCCGGCCAGCCGGTCGCAGTCGCCTCGACCCGCGCCTACGGCTGCTCGATCAAATACAAGGACGAGTAAGGCAAAATTCGCAGCCGAAAGGCGGCGCTGGGAGCTGCCTCAATGGCTTCGGCGCAGGCTGCCGCCTCGGGGCCCATCGCGAAGGATCGCGATCGGCGCCGATGTGTCGATGATCATCGCGGCAACCCGCTCTCATCATAAAGCAGGTCACCGTGATCGACTGTCCGGAAGGGCTCCTTGAGATGCGTCGCGCAATCTTTGCCGATCGCCAACAGGCGATCTGCCAGACCAACCGCCCGTTCACGACGCACGCGATCGAGGCGCTCGCGCACGGCCTCCGTGACAGCGACAGTCATACTCTCTCCAGTAACGCGCGCCAGCTCCTGGGCCAATCGGTGTGCTTCCTTGCTTTTGATGTTCAAGCTCATGGGGCATACCAATCTACTTACATCGGGAACTATTCTACCGGATGCGCCGGGCCGCTCAATATCTGAAGAGTTCGCCGCCGGCACCCCGCGTATGGCTGTGATCGACCGCGGCGGCATGTGGTCTATATGGGCGCCATCGACGACACGCCGTCGCCCCGTCTCGCCAACGTCAAGACACGAAGCCCGGCTTAATCTGCACGAACGCCGAATGACCGAGCTAGCGCCCTGCCGGTTCTGTGCGAGCGAGCCGCGCGGAGTCAAAAGGGCGACGAAATAGACATACGCGTTGCCGCGATCGTCTCTAAGCCGAAAGAAGAGATACGATCATGCCGCCATATCGCCATTACGCAGGCAATCGAGGCGAAAAAAAATGCCTATGCAAACGAAACGTAGGCTAGGAAAGCTAGCAATATGACGCCAGATTTACGGCTAGTAAATTGGATGAAGGGTAATGGACGATGGCACAGGTGATCTACCTCAACCCGGAACGCGTTAAACAGCTGCGCCTGTTGCGCCGCCTCTCACAGGAAGAGCTGGCGAAGCTGGCGGGCCTGAACAAGCAGACGATCTATCGACTTGAGAAGGGGAGCAATCCTATCCCTGTCCGGAAAAAAAACCTCGATCGCCTGGCGCAACCGTTAGGGGCCGATCCCGAGGTTCTCACCGGAGAGAAGCCAATCCCTTCGAACGCCAGTCAGCCAAGCGCATCTGCTGAGGACGGGGCCGCTTACCAACTCAACGTTCGCGTCGATGCAGCGGTGCGTATCGCCTTCGAGTTGGTGGCTCGGCGGTACAGAATCTCGGTACCGAAGATCGCGCAACTCGCTCCGCTTCTGTTTGTTATCATCGCCGAGCACAGCCTGAAACGCCGTCGCAAGAATCTGGAAAACCTCAGAGACGAGCTAAAGGAGCGCCTCTATGGGTTCGAGAATATTCGCGATGAGCTTCACAAAAAATTTCCGCACATACCATTCCCCAATATCGACTGGGACGATCAGGATGAAGCTATTAACGCCGAAGAGGAATCGATCAAAAGTCGTGATCTATTCGGCGAGAGGAGGATCGACGATGATTCACGGGGCGAAGCGTTCGCCGACTATCTCAAAGCGCTGACGGCAGGTGACGATGACATCACCATCGACGCCTTGGGACCTACTTCGACCGAGTATCGGGTCTGTCACTCCGTGGCCACCGAGTTGGCGGGGGGCGATAGGAACATTGCTGAGTGGCTCCTAAACGGGGAAGTTCCTTTGCACCGCATGCCCAAGAGAGAAGAACGTCCCATCGAATGGATGCGTCAGAACAAAATTTCAGTCCACAAGTTGCCAGAAGACGTGATTGAGAGATTTCCAGAGGAACGAGAGTTTAACGTAGCAGACATACTTGACCTTGACCTTGACAGCATCTAGGGATGGGGTCGGGGAGAGAGGCCATGAGCGCCTTACATGTGACACGCCATGCGATCTTAAGAATGGCCCAGCGGGGCATTGGCCTCGATGACATCGAGCTCGTCGAGTCCATTGGGACGCAGGTCGAGAGAGGGTCGTATTTCCTCCGAAGAAAAGATGTTCAGGCCTTCGAACGGCAGCTCAAGAAGATAATTGATCAGGTGCGGCGGCTTGAAGGCAAGCTGGTCGTGGTCAAAGACGATGCTGTCATAACAGCGTACCACGCCCGGGAGAGCAAGGAACGGCGATTGCTCCGCGGCACCGATGATCGATCGCTGGAGTAACACAACACCTAGACGGTGGTTTCTGAACGCGAGCAGGGGAGAGGAGCAGATGCCGGATGATACGACTTTAAACGTTGGTGATACAGTGTGCTTTAACAGCGGTGGTCATCTCATGACTATCCTCTCTATAGAGGATGAGGCGGCCACGTGTGTATGGTCTGTGAGGGGTGACGTTAAGTCAAAATCATTCCCTACCAAAACGTTGAGAAAATCCGATGGAACCCCGCCAGTAATTACCCTCGACTTCGGAAGAAAGCTACCCAGTGGCAACAGCGAGTGAAAACGGACAACCGGAGAAGCCAAAATATATGGCGTGATGTTCCAGAACCGCCGTTATACGACTTGCGCGTGTAGATCACCGATAGAAACGTCACCGGCCTCACCGATAGTCAAGTGCCGCCGGGTTTTCCCTCTCCGCTCGCCGATCGAATTGAGCTTCACGAGATCAGTGGACAATCCATTCAGTGGGCCGTAGTCGGCTTTGCGATCGAGATCGGCGATCGTAAAATTGCCGCTTTCGCGTGCCATATTTGCGGAGACGGGCTGATAGGAGTTGCCATGGGCGCGGGGAACTGTCCTTCCACGTTAGCGGGAAAGGTGGCTGTAGTTCTGCTGCAGAAACAGCCAGGGCCCTTGTTCTACACAATTTAGGATTGCGGCGGCGGCGGAGCGGGCTCACCGTCTCGCCGCGTGTCGATGGCCGTTGGCTTTTCGACGCACTCGCGGCTTCGGTTGTGTCACAATGACCGCACCACCGCCGAATACCGAGGAGGATTGTCATGAAGGTCGCCAACGCCGTCGCCGAAATCCTGAAGCGCGAGGGCATCGAGTTTCTGATCGGCTACCCGGTCAATCCGATCATCGAGGCCGCCGCCGAAGCCGATATCCGCACGATCATGGTTCGCCAGGAGCGGATCGGCCTTCACATGTGCGACGCGATCGCGAAGGTGACTTCGGGCGACCGGATCGGCGTCTTTGCGATGCAGCACGGCCCCGGCACCGAGAACGCCTTTGGCGGCGTCGCGCAGTCCTATGGTGATTCCTGCCCGGTCGTCGTGTTGCCGGCCGGCTATGCGCGGAACGTCAACCAGGTCCGTCCGAACTTCAATGCCGCGCTGAACTTTCGCCATGTCACCAAATGGATCGAGCAGGTGACGGTGCCCGGCGCCACCGAGGAGGCGCTGCGCCGCGCGTTCACGCAGGTCAAAAATGGCCGGCCGGCGCCGGTGCTGATCGAATTCCCGTCCGACCTGTTGCGCGAAGAGATCAGCGGGCCGATCGAGTACCAGAAAACGCCGCGGCTCAAGAGCGGTCCCGATCCGCGGTCGGTTTCCGAGATCGCCGCCGCGCTGGTCGAGGCCCAGCGCCCGGTCATCGTCGCCGGCCAGGGGGTCCATTACGGGAAGGCCTGGAAGCAGTTGCAGGATCTCGCCGAGCTGCTCGAGGCGCCGGTCATGACGACGTTACCCGGCAAGAGCGCGTTCCCCGAGAACCACCCGCTGGCACTCGGTTCGGGAGGAATCGGGATCTCGAAGCAGCTGCACACCTTCCTGCAGAACGCCGATCTGGTGTTCGGCATCGGCTGCAGCTTCA
Source organism: uncultured Alphaproteobacteria bacterium (assembly GCA_963812675.1). Classification (GTDB taxonomy): domain Bacteria; phylum Pseudomonadota; class Alphaproteobacteria; order ATCC43930; family CGMCC-115725; genus AP-15. The sequence goes on from CAWEWR010000023.1 coordinate 166,673, forward strand.
CCCGCTCCAGCTTCGCGACGCCGATGCCGAAGGGCATGCGCATTGCGCATGCGACGCTCGACCCGACCGACATCAACAAGGACGTGCCGGTGGAGCTCGCAGCGGTCGGCGATGCCGGGCTGACCCTTGACGCGCTGCTCGAAGAAGTGAAGGACCGGCTGCACGGCAAGCCTCGCGGCCGGCTCGACGGGGTGACCCGCGGCATCAGCTCGCTGAAGAAAGAGTGGATGGAGCAGTGGATGCCGCGGCTGACGCAGAACACGACGCCGCTGTCGCCCTATCGGGTGATCTGGGAATTGCTGCACACGGTCGACGTCAAGGAGACGATCATCACCCATGACGCGGGCAGCCCGCGCGACCAGCTGTCGCCGTTCTGGGTCAGCGAGGTGCCGCTGAGCTATATCGGCTGGGGCAAGACGACGCAGCTCGGCTACGGGCTCGGCCTCGCAATGGGCGCGAAATTGGCGGCGCCCGACAAGCTCTGCATCAACGTCTGGGGCGACGCGGCGATCGGCTTCACCGGCATGGATTTTGAGACGGCGGTGCGCGAGCGCACCCCGATCCTGTCGATCCTGATGAACAATTTCTCGATGGCGATCGAACTAAAGGTCATGCCGGTCGCGACCGAGAAGTACCGCTCGACCGACATCAGCGGCAATTACGCCGATTTCGCCCGAGCGCTCGGCGGCTACGGCGAGCGCGTCACCGAGCCCGAGCAGATCGTCCCGGCGATCCGCCGCGGCATCGAGAAGACCCGCGAAGGCACCCCCGCACTGCTCGAGTTCATCACCGAAAAGGCAGTCAACGTCTCGCGGTTCGCGTAGGCGAAGCTAGCCCCTCATCTACCCAGCCCGCGCCGGGTTCCCCTCTCCCGCATTGTGTCGCATTGTGTCGCATTGTGGGAGAGGGGCCGCATTTAGAGGCTCACGTGACGACGCCCATGAAGCGCTCGTGCACTTCGCGTTGATAGTAGAAGATCGCTTTCCCAATCTTGTCCATCGACCAGACCCGCTTCGGGTTGTCGGGGTAATAAATAAAGCCCCCCGACAAAACTTCGTTGCGGTTGCCCGCCGGATCAAAGAAATAGATCGTCTGCCCGCGCGTGATGCCGTGGCGAGTTGGCCCGATATCGAGCGGAATATCGTAACGCGCGATGATGTCCGCCGCTTGGCCGACTTCATGCCAAGAGTTGAGCGCAAAGGCGACGTGATGAAACTTACCGGCCTCGGCGCGCTTAATGAAGGCAATGTCGTGAGCCTTGTTAGAGCAGCTCAGGAACGCCGCAACTACCCCGTTCGGTGTCTCGGCGGATTCGGTCAAGGAAAAGTCGAGCACCTCGACGAAAAACTCGACGACGCCGTCGATGTCTGGGCCGTGCAGGTTGCAGTGGTCGAAACGGGTCACCCGCATCCCATGTGGCTCGTCGCGCCACATCTCGGGATTTCTGGTCATCGGCCCATTGTCGGATAACGCCATCTCCGTGAACAACTCGATACGATGGCCGGTCGGAACGACGAAGCTCAGCCGGCGTCCAACGCCCGGCTGCTCGCCTGCGGGCACCTCCTCCGCCTTGGTGCCGAATGCCTCGATCCGGCGCGCGAACGAGTTGAGCTCAGCCTCGCTCGCGACCTTGAACCCGACATAATCCATCCCCGGCATATCGGCCTGTCGCAGGACGATGCTGTGGCGGTCGAACTCGTCCCAGGCCCGCAGATAGGCGCGACCATCCACCTCGCGACTGACCTCGTAGAGGCCGACGCGATCGACATAATGCCTGAGTGCCACATCCAGATCGGTGACCCGGATTTGGATGTAACCCGGTCGAAGCACACCCTTCAGAGCCATGGCGATCTCCCGTTCACGTTCCCATTCAAAGCGCTTATTCGCGCCGGTACCATAGATTTTGTGAGTGCCCCACACTTCCGGTGTCGGGGTTATCGCGGGACCCAGACCCCGTCGGTAGCTCCGAGCGACTCTTGGGCTAGTACCCCTGAACCACTAGGTCCTGCAGATGAGGGGTGTCTGTGCCGGGGACCGTGCGGGTCCAGTGGACGTCCATTTCGACCCTGAGGTCGTTGCGGTTGCCGGTCCCGGATACCTCGACCTCGCAGTATCCGTCGCCGACCGCGTCGAAGAAGAAATTTATTTCGGCCTCGGCGCCGGGAGGGATACTGACCTTACCCGTGGGGTTTGAATCGCCGGACGACGGTTGGACCAGCTGCCTATTGTCGTCGAGAACGGCAATGTTTATGCGCAGCGCCTTATTACTGAGGTTGATCGCGCTGCAGACGAAGTGGTCGCCGTGCAGACGCGGCGTGAAGAGAGTGGTGCCGTCTTCGGCCGCGGCGATGGTTCCGCTGGCAGCGATCAACCCTGCGCCAGCGAGCAGCATGCAAACGTGTTTCATTTGTTTCTCCTCGCGACCTCCGCAGGTGCAAATACCGGCTGTTACCCTCTGCCGATCGCCATTAGAGCCATCGGCAAATCGAGCTTGCCACTCAGGTCCGGCCGAAGACTTTGCGGAAAGGTTGATTTTTCCTTGAGATTTGCTTGATAATTCGTTCAGAAGCGCCCTGTCCGATCGGCTTCGGGGGAGGGGAATTGGAATTCATCTTTGCCGATCACGTGCTTGACATCGATCGGCGAGAACTCCGACGGGGCGGCGAGTTGATCGCGCTCGAACCGCAGGTATTCGATCTGTTGGTTTATTTGGTGCGCAACCGCGAACGCGTCGTCAGCAAAGACGATCTGCTAGAGGCAATCTGGGGCGGCCGGATCGTCTCAGATTCGACCTTGACCAGCCGGATCAATGCCGTGCGCAAGGCAGTTGGCGACAATGGCGAGGCGCAGCGTCTGATCCGGACGTCGCCCCGCAAGGGAATCCGCTTCGTCGGCATCGTGCGGCAGGAGGAGAATCTCGCAGCGCCTGTCAATCTCTCGCCGATGGTCGCCGCGGATCCGCAGACATCTGTGCTTGCGCTTCCCGACAAGCCGTCGATTGCAGTTCTGCACTTCGCCAATATGAGCGTCGATCCGGAGCAGGAATATTTCGCCGACGGCATGGTCGAGGAGATCATCACCGCGCTTTCGCGCGTCGGCGGGCTCTTTGTCATCGCCCACAATTCGAGCTCCTACAGGGGCCAAGCGTTCGATGTGAAGCAAGTCGGCCGCGAATTGGGAGTCCGCTATGTCCTTGACGGCTCGGTGCGCAAAGAGAGCGGTCGCGTGCGCATCACCGCCCAGCTGATCGATGCAACCAACGGGGCGCATCTCTGGGCCGACCGTTTCGACGGCTCGCTCGAAGACGTCTTCGACTTCCAGGACAAGGTGGCAACGAGCGTTGCCGGCGTCGTCGAGCCGGCATTGCAAGCAGCCGAGACCGCTCGCTCGGCTAACCGGCCGACGAACGACCTCACCGCCTACGACCTCTATCTGCGCGCCTATGCGATGCACATCTCGTCGGCTGCGCTTATCCCCCAGGCGCTCAGCCTTGTAGAGCAGGCGATCGAGCGCGATCCGCGTTACGGACCCGCACTGGCCTTGGCCGCGTTCTGCTACATGCGGACCTGCCAGGACGGCTGGAGCGAAGACCTTGAGGTGGACACCCGCAAAGGCATCGATCTCGCACGCCGAGCCCTGCAAGTGGCGGGAGACGACCCGGGCACCCTGGCCAATGCTGCCCTCGCGCTCTCATACTTCGGCGAGGACATCGGCACTGTGATGGCGTTGATCGATCGGGCCCTGGCGCTGAACCCGAGCTTCGCGCGCGGCTGGCACATCAGCGGCATGCTCAGGCTCCGGGCTGGGCAAGCCGATCTCGCGATCAGCCATATCGAGGCCTCGCTGCGTCTCAGCCCGCGCGCTCGTGTCGGTTGGCCTTTCTTTGTAATTGGAGCCGCCCACTTCGTCAGTCAGCGCTTCGACGAGGCGATACCGAAACTTCTCCTAGCGATCCGGGAGGATCCCACCCTTCCGCAGCCATATCGCTTTCTCGCATCGTGCTACGCCCATATGGGGCGCGTCGAGGAGGCGCGAGAGGTCGTGCAGCGATTGCGAGCCATTACTCCTGTCGTGACGATGAACTTCGACCAGTACCGCAACCCGGCGCACCGCGAGCTCTTGCTGTCGGGCCTACGTTTGGCCGCGGCTATGCCCGCAACTTCGAGCAGGTCCGTCGCAACGTCAGCACACCGTCGATGTCGCCGACACCATCATCACCCATGACGCGAGCCGCCCGCGCGAGCAGCTGTCGCCGTTCTGGGTCAGAGAGACGCCGCTCGGCCTCGCGATGGGTGCGAAACTCGCAAAGCCGGAAAAGCTCTGCATCAATGTCTGGGGAGACGCTGCGATCGGCTTTACCGGCATGGATTTCGGGGGGAGAGGATAAAAGCGGCGTCGCTCGCGGGAGATTTCCCTCTCGAACTTTCGGAAATATTGTCTTTAGCATTAGAATTTCCCCGGACAGCCCTCGCTCGCGGGGAGGTGACGCGGCCTCGGTACCGCTGCGAGCAGCGCCGGGATGAAGACGAGGCTCGCCACGAGAGTGCAGGCGAGGCTGATCAGCAGCAGCACGCCCATGCTCGCCGTCCCCGGATGTCCCGACAGCGCTAGCGAGCCGAACGCAGTGCCGGTCGTCAATGCCGAGAAAAGGATCGCCCGCGCCGTCGCCGATCCCAGCACCGCGGTCTGACCCGCCCGCCAGTTCATCACAAAATAGATGTTGAAGGAGACCCCGACACCCAGCAGCAGCGGCAGCGCAATGATGTTGGCGTAGTTCAGCAGCAACCCGGCGAGCACGATGACCACGACGGTCATCAGGGAAGACAGCAACAGCGGCGCCAGCACCAAGGACATGTCGAGCAGTCGCCGCAGTGCAATGAACAGGATGATCGCGATCGATATGACAGCGTAGATCGCGGCCGAGCGAAAAGCGCCGACGATCGTCGCACTGGTCGCCTCGATGGTCACGGCTGAGCCGCCGGCGTCGGGTGCGACGGCAGTCACCTGGGCGACGAAATCGGCGAGCCCCTTGGTGTTGCCTGCCTCCGGCTTCGGCAGGACCTGAACTCGGGCTCGCCCGTCCGGCAGGAGCCAGTCGCGGGCCAGATCCGGCGGGATCGTCTGCAATGTGACCGGCTGGGCCTCCAGCGATTTGCGCAGCTGGTCGAGCTGGGTCGGCAGGAAGCGGGTCAGCGCCTGGTTTGCCGCGATCACCACCGCATCGGGCGCCGCGGCCAATTTGGCCAGATCCTCGTTGATCGCGGCGAGGACGTGATCATCCGCTAGTTTCGCCAGCGCGGGCGCGATCTTGTCATGCGCGCTCTTCGCAGCGGTCCGGATCTCGCCTGCGGTCGGCGGCGCGGGGGTGTCGTAAGGGGCGAGGCTCGGGCCCATCAGGGTGGCCGCATCGGCGATCAGGGCCAGCTTGGCCTCCTGGTCCTTTGGCACAAAGGTGTTGATCGACAGCACGCCTGACACCAGCGGCAGCTTTTTCAGCCCGTCCGCCAGGGTTGCGGCAGCGGTGGGGTCGGGCGCCAAAATGTCGATCGTGAACGGGTTGGTAAGCGGCGAATCTCCGAGATCATACAAGGTCTGCATCGCCTCGGTATTCGGGTTTTTGGTGTGCAGCGGGTCGGCGTCGAAGCCGATCCGGGGGAGAAGGATCAGGCCCAGCAACCCGAGCATGGCGAACGCGGCGAGCAGCGGCGTGCGATGGCGTCGGACGGCGTCGTCGAGCGGCCTTGCCCAGTGGAAGCCGACCTCGGCGCTCTCGCCGTGTGGCCGAAAGAGGCTTATCGCGGCCGGCAGAAATGTCATCGTGCACAAGAATGCGATCAGCATGCCGATGCCGGCGATCAACCCCAACTCCGCCACACCGCGAAAATCGGTCGGCACAAAGGCGAGAAAGCCTGCCGCGGTAGCCGCCGACGCCACCAGGATCTGCCCGCCGACGCGGCGGCCAGTCTCTGCCAGCGCACGCGCCGCGCCGGGAAACAGCAGGCGCATCTCGCGATAACGCACGGAGAACTGGATCGCGAAATCCACGGCGATGCCGACAAAGAGGATGCCGAAGCCGACCGAGACGAGGTTCAACGTCCCGACCGCAGTTGCGGCGAACAGCAGGGTCAGCATCAGGCCGACCCCCAGGGTCATCAGGATCGGGGCGATCAGCCGCCAAGAGTGGACGGCCAGGAACAGCCACAACGCGATCAGCAAGATGCTCCCGATCAATCCCGTTGCCGCACCCTGAGCCACGGAAGCGAACTCCTCGTCGGCGAGCGCCACATTCCCGGTGATGCGCACCCGGGCCTCTCCCGATTTGACGAATTCGAGGTTGCCCGCGGCATCGCGCATCGCTTTTGTCGCCGCCCCGCCCGGCTGGAGGGTGGTGTGGTCGAGTTTGGGTTGCACCAGCACAAATTTGTAGCGGCCGCCAAGGTCGGCCAGCTCGCCGCCGAGTAGCCGCACCCAAGACAACGGATGCGGATGGCCGGCGAGCGAGCTCGTCATCGCGTCATGAAACCCCGTCAGCGCCGTGCGGTACGGCGCGAGGTTGACTTGGCCCTGCTCGACCCCCGTGCCCAGCAGCGAGAGCGCATCAAATAACCCGCGCGCGCTGGGATCCTTGGCGAGCTCACCAAGGAATGGCTGAGCGTCGATCATGCGTTCGATCAGCGATTCGAGCTGAGCGGTGTCGAGGTAGAGCAACCCCTCCTGCTCGAGAAACGGAGATGCGTCGGGACGCCGGACGCTCAGGAAATGCTCGTGGTCGCCGACCAACGCCTTGGCGAGCGCGGCGGCTGTGGCGTCCGCCTCTTCCGGCTCTTTCGCATCGATGACGGCGACGAGAAGGTCCTGGAATTGGGGAAAGCGTTTTTTAAACATCTCTGCTCGCTGCCGCCACGGCAGGCTGGCGGCGAACATTTCATCCGTTTCGGTCGTGATGCCGAGATGACCGGCTGCGTACCACCCGGAGAAAATAACGAGGAGTACCCCGGCGAGGACCACAAAGAGAGCGTTACGCCGGCAAAAATCTACCGAGCCGACGAGCAGAGCCGGAAATGTCATTGGAATCCGAGGCGGTGTCGCATGCGGCGGTCGCTGGGCGACCGTCTCGGCCTATATCGGAACATCCACCTGATGGGACAACCGGTTGCGGATCGGGGATAGCCCGCCCGCGGCAGGAAAGGCTACTGGAAATTGCCTCCTGACAATTCGGCGGTCTTCTGCCGCAGAGTGACCAGCAGGCCGGCGCCGCCGCCATCAGCGAGCAAGGAGCGCATTTCGGAGCGTTGCGAGGCTACGCGGCTGATCGAACCCTCGGCCAGCACGTCGACCACCTTCCACCCGCCGCCTTCCTGGCGCATGACGTAGTCCAGCGCGTGCACCCTGCCCCCCGGCGAAGCGATCCGGGTCTCCACGACACGATCGTTGCCAAAGGCCCTGACGCCAGGCGCGGTGTCGAAGCGTTGCCCCGAATATGTGTCGAAATTGGCGACATACGAGGCAATCGTATAGCGACGGAACGCATCCACGAGTGCCGCCTGCTGATCCGCGGGCAGCGAGGCCCAGCGCGGGCCAACGACTTGGCGCAGAATTGCCTCGAGATCAAAAGTTCGGCCGATCACCGGCGCGATTGTCTCGTAGCGTTGGCGAAAGCCTGCCGCCTTGCCCGCCTTCATAATCGAGATGAGCCCGGCATGCAGTTGCTCGACCGGTGCCGTAATCTCGGAGGCGGTCGCGGCGCCACCCCATCCGACCGCGGCGCCGATGATAACGAGCACCAGCCGCAGGAGGACACGCCGGTCGGAAGAGCGGACGGACATCGGGCAATTCCCCTTACGGGAGGCTATCCAACTTCAATGGGGAGCGGAGTTTAGCCCTCAGAAGTGCGGGAAACGTAAATGTCGTTTGCAGGGCGCGGGTGCGTGCTGTCCTCGCCCGAAATCGGGCGCCGGCTTCACGGGCGCGGGTCCCCCTCAAGCGCTGGCGCTGCCGGATAATTGCCGAATCGGCCCGCCCGGCCGAGTGGCGGCTTGGACGGGACAGCGTCAATCTGTCACACTGCTTCAGTCGGACGCGGAGAGTCTCCTTCTTCAGCCGGTTCGCCAACCGCCCCTGGGGGGCACGCCGATGACCTCCACGGGGGTGGAATAAACATCGCGGGACAGGTTTATCCCCTATGTTTCAAACCTTTGCGCCGGAGGACAGCACCATGGAGCAATCCAGTTGCCGCATCGCTCCGAAACAGCGCGAAACAACTCTTGAACTGCCGCCGCCCGATACGAAGCGGTGGTCATCTCGCCGCAAAGAGGAACTCGCGGATTGGGAGGTTGCGGTTGATAAACGCGGCATTCCGGGCCTCCGCAGCGCGGCTCTCCACATCTACCGCGATGGACCGAAACCGTCAGGGAATTCTGTTCCGGTCCGCGAACGCGCGTAGCGGCCTGCCGATCAAGGAGCAGCCCGCAAGTAATGGAACCGGCAAGAAAGGCGTTCTGCCGAGCTTTGTGGCTGGAAGGTGAGCGGGAGGCAATCGAGAGTTCGCCGGAGCCTGCGTTCTGAGAGTTGATCCCTCGCAGGAAAGAGGAGGGCTGACAAGCGCCTCTGCCCGGCTCAGACAGCAAGCCGTTTCGGTGGCGCGTCGGCGAATGCCGGCATGACCTCGCACGCGAAGCGGCGCAGGCTCTGGCGGCCTCGCGCGCCGCCACCGGAGCCGCCGCCGTTGATCAGCACGTAGCCGACCCCGGCTTCGCGCAGCGTCTCGAGTCGCCGCGCAATCTCGTCCGGTGTTCCGTAGATTGCGCTGACTTCGTTGATGATGCGCGGATCACCGGTGGCCCGGTCCGGCCCGCCATGAACTGTACCGTCCGGCCGCGTCGCCAATTTCAGCTGGCGCATGCGGTTTTGCAGTCTCCGCTCCATCGCGGCTTCCTTTTCAGCCCGGCTGTCTGTGACGAAAAACGCCCGGGTGACCCCGACCTGCATCGGATCGAAGCAGTGTCCGGTTGCTTCGATGGCGTCTTTGTACACCGCAATCGACCGGCCGACATCCGCCGGCGAGGCGTATTGGCCGAGCAGCAGATTGTAACCCTGTTGCGCAACCCGGCGGACCGAGCGCTCCCCGCCGGCCCCCATCCAGATCGGCGGGTGCGGCTTCTGCGCGGTCGGCGGCTCGACGACGATGTCGTCGAATTGCCAGTATTTTCCGCGGTACGAAAACGGCTCGTCGGCGGTCCACGCGTTGAGGATCACCTCGAGGGCTTCGTCGAACCGTGCGTCGGCCTCTTCCATCGGCACGCAGAACCCGGCGAATTCGTTGTATCGATAGCCCTTGCCGATGCCGAAATCGAGCCGGCCGCCGGAGAGAAGATCGAGGGTTGCCGCCTGCTCCGCCAACAGCACCGGATTGTGCCAAGGCAGCACGATGACGGCCGTTCCGAGCCGCAGCTGGCGCGTGCGCGCGCCGAGCCAGGTCAGCAGGTGGAGGGTCGCGGAGACTTGTCCATAGCCGGTAAAGTGATGTTCGACCACAAAGGTGCTGTGAAAGCCTAGCGCTTCGGCCTCGATGTTATACTCGATGAAATCGCGAAATCCCTCGCTGCTGTCGAACTCGGGGCCGCCGCGCCGTGCGGCGGCGCTGCCGAAGAGACCGAACTGCATTGCTCCAGTTTCCTTCCAACGATCAGTTCGGCGGCGAGAGTATGCCGAGGCGTAACACGCGCCAAACGCCGTATCTTGATCACCGGCATATCGCGGCGGCATAAGATACACCGTCAATCGGCCGAAGCCTTCCCTAATCCAACCTTGGGTTATGCGGTGATCCGACAGCTTGCGCTGCTGCTCGCGTTGATGCTTGCCGGGTGCCCGCCGCCGCCGCCGGAGGTGGCGCCGGTATTGCCGCCGGCGACCGCGCCTCTCGACGCGCACATTCCTTCCTTCGCACGTTGGCCTTTCCAGGCGTTTTCGCGCGAGGCAACCGTACAGATAGCGTTACGCGAATGGCGAGCATTCGGGCAGCCCATCGTGTACCCGAATACCGAATTGCCGGAAGACGAGGAACGCGAAGAAGGACTCTGGCAGCGGGTCGGCGAATATTGGTGGCTCGGCCTCGACCCGCGCTGGCGGGAACAAGGCTGGACCGGGATACACGACGAAAACGGCGTCATCTTCCCGGCTTCAGAAGACGGTAATTACGCCTGGTCCGCCGCCTTCATTTCGTATGTGATGCGGATCGCCGGAGCCGGTACCCGCTTCCCCTATACGCCAACCCATTCCGACTACATCAACGCGGCGCGCCGTCATTCTCTCGGTCTCGAGCCTGGCACCGCGCTCTCCGCCGAGAGGGTCGAATTCTACGCACCGCAGCGTGGCGATCTGATCTGCTACTGGCGGGGCCGGCAACCGGTTTCTTATGATGACCTGCCGACCGGCCGCTTTCCGGGCCATTGCGATATCGTCGTCGCGATCCAGCCCGGTTACCTCGATGTGATCGGCGGCAACGTCGACAATGCCGTCGCGATGAAGCACATCCCGACCACCGCCGACGGTCACCTCGCCGGCCCCGACGGCATCGTCATCGATCCCGACCACCATTACTTCGTCGTGCTGCGGGTAGAATATCTGCGCTGAAACGCCTCGATGATCCTCAGGGCAGGCCAGCAGCGGTGATTTCGCGGCCGCGCCCGCCATCGATCATTGCTTCCGCCAGCCAAGGTTCACGCTCGAGCGCGCGGCGGTAATGCGCCCGGGCGGCTTCGACGATCTCGCCGCCACGGCCGAGGATCTCGTCGCCAAGCTCGAGGAGGCGAAGATTGGGCCAGGCCCGCGGGCGCAGGCGGGCGACTTCCCGGAGCACTTCGTCGGCCGGCCGATCGGGGCAGCTCTGCGCCATGACCAAGGTTGCCGCCGCCGTCGAGCGGGATACCCCGGCGTGGCAATGGACGAGAAGATGCACCTCGTTGGCCATGGTGAGGTCGCGGGAAAAGGCAAGCAGCAGTTCAACATCCCAGCGCTCCGGCGCGATCCAGCCGGGCCGCGCTTCGATCACGTCGTGAAAGCGCAGCCGCAAGCGCCGGTTGATGTCGAACCCGCTCAACAATTCCGGCTCAGGCCAGCCGGGATCGAGGATCGAGAGAACATGCGTTATTCCTCCTGCGCAATAGCCCTCCAGCTCTTCGATCCCGCAAATCGTCACCTGAAACGGCATCAGCTGCTTGTCCGCCACCACTCGCACCCTTTGTTTGCCTCCGTTAGGAGCGCAGAATATCGCCTGGTTATGGCAATTCTGTGGACGAAGCTTCGCACCGGGCGAAGCCACGATGCCGGTGCCCGACGATGTCGTGTCGCAACGCGCGCTCGCGACCATTGTGAAGGACGGTAAATCCGGTCTTGCGGTAGCGTACCGTCGCGCAAGGCGGCCTCGGAGCCAACTCGTGACGCATTCGAGTTGATCGTGTGTCAGCTACCGGGCCAAGCGGCTCCCCAGCGGTCGGCGTGGGCTACTTCGGTGACCGGCCGGCGGGTCAGCGGCCCGAATTTGTCGATGGGCCAGCCGACCGGCATCAGCGCCCAGGTCGAGACATCCTCAGGAATCCCCAGGAGCGCCTTGACCTCGTCCTCGCAGCGGATGTGGTTGGTGGTGATGACGGTGCCGAGGCCAAGACCGCGGCAGGCCAGAAGGATGTTCTGTACCGCAGGATAAATGCTCGCGCCGCGGATGCGCTCCGCATATGCGGCCTCCTCCTCCCATCCCGCAGCGATGTCGGGCGCCAGCGCCTCGCGCGCGGGCAAGACGGGACGGCGCGAACAGGGAAGGAGCAGCACCGGCGCCTCACCCATATGGTCCCAGAGATGCCTGCCGGCGGCCATCAACCGGGCGTATTGCTGCTCGGTCAGATGTGGCGGACAGCCGCGCGCCGCATAGACCGCCTCTGCGATGTCGGAGGCCTTGCGGTAGATGACGCCGAGCTGGCGCCGCAGGTCTGGTTCGCGCACCACGACAAAGGCCCAACTCTGAGCATTGCCGCCCGAGGGTGCGCGGATCGCGGCATCGAGGATCCTCGTGATCAGCTCTTGGGGGACCGGATCAGGTTTGAGGCGGCGGATCGATCGCGCGGAATAGATCGCCTCAAACAACCCGATATCCGGCAGTCCGATCTGGGCCATCGCCGTCTCCAGGCTAGCCAACTGGGACCAGCAGCCGGGTGGCAGCGGCGCGCAGGCGCTCCGGCAACGGGGTGGGCCGCCGGGTGTCGAGATCGAGCTGTACCCCGAATTGTCCGAGCCGGGCGTATTCGGCTCCGGTAGCTGGATCGCACATCCGATGAACGAAGCGGACCGACGAATTGCCCAGGTGCACGATGCCGGTTTCGACGACGATCGGATCGTCTGATCGCGGCGAGCCGGTTACACGCAGGTCGAGCTCGAATGTCGAATAGCCGCGGCGCTCGGTTTTCATGTAGGCGGATGTCGCGCCGATCGCAGCGAGCGCCTGGATGGAGCCGGCCGTGAAGCGGTGGACAAACCCCGAGAGCGCGACCCGCCCGCCCGAATCCAAATCCATCGGCTTGATCCGATCGCGCACCGTCGGAATAAACTGGTCGAGCGTCGTCGGCTCGGGACGGCGTTCGACCGCCGGCCCCGGCCAGGGCAAGACGCGCGCGCCGATCGCCTCCCGAAGATTTCGCGGCAATGGTGCGGTCGAGTGATCGAGCGTTTCCTCGACCCAAGCCGTGACTTCGTCATCTGCGGAGTCGACGATTTGGTGACCCAAGCAAACCGAGTTTTCGTCGAGTGCGATAGGAGCGGTCAGAATATGAAAGCTGGCGCCGGCGCGAAGCTCGCGAACGAACCGGACATCAAAGCGGCGGCTCACCGAGCCGGCGAGATCGAGCAAGCCCAAATTTTCCGCCGTCGTCACGGCCGCATGCGCCAGCCGGTCGAAATAATAGGCGATTGTAAAATGTTCGGTGACGTCGCACTCCCAAGGGGACACGACGCTGCGACAGGTCTCGATCCAGGCCATCGCGCAAGCTCCTAAAACTAGCTTTTGGCCCCCGCTGGCACGGGGATGCGGTTATTCACTACGTCAATTTGTCCATTTCGGGATAGCGAGATGAACGAAGTTGAGAGCCGGCTGCCGCACGCACGGCAACTGTTGCGGGTTTGCGGGCTTGCCGCGGTGACCGCTTTGTTCGCGCGTGATCCGCGGCGGGTGGAGCGGCTATTTTTCGAGGACAGGGTAAAGGGCGAGGTCGGGCCGTTCTGCCGCACGCTCGCCCGCGCTCGCAAGCCCTATCGTCAAGCGGACAAGGCCGAACTCGCGCGCGTCGCAGGGACCCCTCTACACGGCGGCGTCGTGGCGATCGCCACGCCGCGGCCATTGGCCGATTTCGATCGAAGCGCGGCTCGGATTCGGGCGAAGAACGGCAAACCACTCCTTGTCCTCGACGGGATCGGCAACCCCCATAATCTGGGGGCGATAGCCCGCAGCGCCGCTTTCTTTGGGCTCGAGCGGATGGTCCTGGCCGCCCGCCCCGACCAGGCGCTACCGTCTGATGCCCGTTACCGCGTAGCCGAAGGTGGTTAGAGCACTTGAATTTGCATCGCGCGCCGCTTCCGGCCGCTCTCTTCGAACTGCGGTCGGCCTATCGCGTAATCGGCACCGCCCTTGGACACGGTCCAGTGCCTGACAGGGCCACGGTCGCACTGGTCTTCGGCAATGAGGAAAGCGGTCTCGATTCCGCCACGATCCCCGCCTGTGATCAGATTTGGTCGATCCCCGCCAGCGGCCGCGTGCATTCACTCAACGTGGCCGCGGCCGCGGCGATCCTGCTCTATCTGCTGACCCGCCCCTGACGCATGCATCTCCGCCGGGCTCATTGACTCGGGGGGCGCGGGGCGGTCACGCGCCGCCGGGTTCGGCGACCGCCGCCGACCACGGCGACATCACGTCGGATATGCCGTGATTCATACCATCTGCGCCGCGCAGGACCAGGTTCGGGCAGGCAAAACGGGCTGGGAAGACCGTGTGCTCCACCAGCATCGCTCCCGGTTGCCGGGACAGCCGCTCGATGATTTCGGCGGGCAGCCCACGGTCGATGCCGAACCGCTCGCTGCCGGTGACGTCGATCCGCGGATGGTGGGCGGCGGCTTCGGGATCCATGCCGAAATCGACGATGAAGCTCGCGAGCTGCAGCACCGCCCCCAGAATGCGCCGTCCTCCGGAGGCACCGACGCCAAACCATGGGCGCTCACCGCGCGCCACCACGACCGGACACATATTGGTCAGCGCGCGTTTGCCCGGCCCAATCGAGTTCGCCCGGCCGGGGCGCGGGTCGAACCACATCACACCGTTGTTCATTAGAATGCCGGTGCCGGGCAGCACATAACGGCTGCCGAACGACGATAATAGCGTCGTCGTCAATGCCGCTATGCCGCCTAGCCTGTCCGCCGCGGTAATGTGCGTGGTCGAGGTCCGCGAACCGGTTTCGACATCCCCCATGGTCTCGAGCCGCTCGGCATAAGCCTGCCGGAGCGCCTCGACGAGCGCCTCGAAGTAGTCGGCATCGGGTGCGCCGGCAAATTTCCGGCCGTCGAGCGCTCGAAGAATAGTCGCGAGTGTCGGTCCGGCCGTCATCCCGGGCGTCGTCTGGAACATCACGCCACGATAAGGGATATCGAGCGAAGGCACGACGCGTGCACGACAACCCGCCAGATCCTCGGCTGAGAGGACGCCGCCGCCGGCGCGTGTGTCGGCGACAATCGACCGCGCGATCTCCCCCTCATAGAAATCCGCCGGTCCGGCCTGCGCGAGCCTTTCGAGAGTTTCTGCAAGGCGGCCGAGCGGCAGGCTCATGCTGTCGCTGTCGGGTGGGCAGACCGGCGGCAAACCGTCCAGCAGCCAAATTCGGCGGCTCTCTTCATATCGGCGCAGATCGGCCGCGGCGCTCGCAACCTTCACGGTCGTGAACCAGTCGACCGGGAGCCCGGCACGCGCCAGCCCGATCGCCGGTTGGATCAGGTCGCGCCACGGCAGCCGCCCGAAGTGTTCGACCGCCAGGGCGTAGCCGCGCATCGCACTCGGGATCGCGAAGGAGAGCGGCCCGTGCATATTGCGGTCGCCGACGACCTGCGGCCAGGTGAACAGCTCGGTCCTCATCTCCCCGGTCAATGGGAACGCGGCCGGGTTGAGGCCGTGTGGCGCAACCGGGCCGAAATCGACGACCTCGGCGCGATCGGCGCCGGCCTGGTGCACGACCATGAACCCGATGCCGCCGAGGCCGCTGTTCCACGGCTCGACCGCCGCGAGAGCAAAAGCGGTAGCGACGACAGCGTCGACCGCACTACCGCCCGCTTTGAGTACCTCGGCACCGACTCGGGCGGCGGTTTCGCTTTGCGAGGCGACGATACCACCCCGAGAAGACACGGGCAGCTTGCGGACGTTCCAGTTCTGCGTCAGATGCATGCCCGCTCGCCGCTCAGCTGACGGTGATAGAGTCGACGCGATTGGGATAGAAGGCGTAATAGCCAGCGAGCCGCGACACTTCGTCATAGGGCGAGGGATAGGCCCACACAGCGTTTTCCGACCGCTGGACGGAGCCGGCGTCCACTGGAATTTCGATCGTCCAGTACGAGGCCTCACCTTTGTACGGGCATCGGGTGTGGCGTTCCGTCGGACGCATCAGGTCGAGCCGCACGTCTTTTTCCGGCAAATAGTAGACCGGGCCATGGCCGGTCTCTTCGACTTGCAGCGCCTCGCTGCTGTCGGCGATCGTCACGCCGCCGAATTTGACCGTGACCCGCTGGCCTGCGGGGAGCAGGTCGACGCGGTAATCGGGCCGGCTGGCAAAGCCCGGGGCAGAGTTCGGCATTTCGGCCTCCTTGCGGTCGGACTCAATGCTGACGCGATTTGCGCGGCGGCGGCGTGCCGTCGCCGCCGAACGAGGCAACGCAACTGGCATGCAGTTCCGGATCGGTTACCGGCCCGCATTCCTGTTGCATGCGCTTGGCGCGGAACGAGGGGTTGCTCTGCAAGACCTGCTCGTATGTTTGGCTTTGCCGGACGTTGGCTGCTGCACCCGGGTCGGGCGGCGTCTGCTGCGCCGAGACGCGACCACCGAGAGCGAGGACTAGCGCGGCCGCGAGGGCCCACGAGACTTGCCTTGGCATCATTACTCCTCCTGTATCGGTTTCGATCTAGATCATGGCGTGAGATTGAGGTTTGCTCAATCCACCATGGTCAGTCCGCCACTGACGCTCAGCACCTGGCCCGTAATGTAATCCGAGCGGCGGCTCAAAAAGAACAGCACCGCTTGCGCGATCTCGATCGGCTGCGCGATCCGACGGAACGGGATTGCGCGGGTCAATGCTTCCTTCATACGGTCGGGCTGCCGCTGGAATAGCGGCGTGTCGGTCGGGCCCGGACAGACGCAATTGACGTTGATCTGATAACGAGCGAGCTCGCGCGCAAGCGACTTGGTAAAGGCGATCAACCCACCCTTTGCGGCGGCATAGACGGTTTCTCCCATGCTGCCGACCCGCCCCGCATCGCTCGATATGTTGACGATCTTGCCGGCGCGCGCCGCGACCATCGGCGGCAACACGTCCCGGGTCAGGCGGACTGCGCCCATCAGATTGACCGCGACGATGCGATCCCACATCTCCGGCGGGTTTTCGAGAAACGGCTGGATCTGGTCCCAACCGGCACCGTTGACCAAGCCGTTGACGCGGTCCGTCCGCTGATGAACGGCAGCTGCGAAACCCGCGATCGACGGGAGGTCGGTGAGGTCGACCGGCAGGTATTCGATCGCCAGCCGCTCTGCCCCGGCTTCCGCCGCAGCCGCCCGTCCGCCTGCCTCATCGACATCTCCGACAAAAACCCTTGCGCCCTCGCGAGCCAGCAGGATGGCAGTAGCCTTGCCGATCCCGGAGGCGCCGCCGGTAACGACGACGCTTTGGCCTTGCATCTCCATGCCGTCCTCGCGCCGCGTCCTCGTCGACCAGACCGGGTTACCAGACCGGTTTTATCCCGGTTTGCCGCTTCCCTCCACCACGTCGTGATCAGCGGGCCGAGACCAATGCCGGCGTGCCTTGCGGCTCGATGGCCCCGGTCGCACGCAGCGCATCGATGACAATGCGCGGCAACCGGTGGGCCGGCAAATCGAGCTGGCGCCTATCGGTTGCGCCGCCCCGCCACACGACATAATCGCTGCCTACTTCCTCGAAGCCAAAATGACGGAAGGCGTGCGGCAGGCTCGGCAGGTGGTCTCCGTAAAACGCCAGAACCCCCTCGTCATTGCGGCGCTGGAGCCCAGTCAGCAGGATTTGCAGCATTTCGTCCGATCGACCCAGGCCGTCGAGATAGCGCAGCAACTCGCCGCCCCGCGGGAGGTCAATCACATCGAAATCGCGCCGCAGCTGAGGATTGATCGCCGGCCCAGCTTCGCGCCAAGGGCCATGATTGCCCATCGTGATTGAGAAGATGAAGACGCGCGGGCCTTCGGCATCGAGCACCCTGAGGACATGCTCAGCGAGCTCCGGGTCCGAGTAATAGGGGGGCCGCCGCGAACCGCCCAGGGTCTCGATGCCCAAGAAGGTTTCGAACCCAAGTGCCGGCAACGTCAAATCGCGCCGGAAGAAGCTGCGATCGAACGGGTGCAGGCAGACGGTTCGATACCCTTGGCTGCGCAAGTGCCAGACCAAGGAGGCGATGGGCGCGCGCGCAAAGGCGTGATATGGGTTGAACCGGTCGTATCCGAGCTCGCTTTCGGGGATTCCGGTCAGCACCGCGAATTCGGCCCGCATCGTGTTGGCGCCCCAGCCCGGGACCTGCAGCCGGCCGAAGGTGCCGCCAATTCCGCAACAGGCGTCGAACCCCGACAGCAGCCCCTGCGGGATCAGCGGGGACAGCCGGCGGGCATCGAAGAACAATTCGCATTGCACCAAAATGAGAGGAACCGCGGGCTGCTGGCGGGCCCAGCCGAGCGCGGGCGCCGGCTGCGGCGCGTGACGGGCGCGCCGCGCGGCGCGCTCGGCTCTCGCGATCACACCGTAGGTCAACACCATCGCAAAGGGACCCAAAGTCGCGGCATCGCTGAACGGTTCGCCGGTGGCGCCGAGCTCCCGCAATGCCGCGGCCGCGGCGCCGAGGGTCGGCTCGCGCGAGACCAGCCATATTCCCGCTACCATCAGCGCGCCGTAGAGGAAAAGCAGCAGAGGATCGGGTTCCCACAACGCGGGCTCGAAGGAGAGCAGAGCGATACAGAGGGCGGTCGCTGCGGCCGCGCCACCGATGACCAGCGCCGGGCCCGCGAAAGGCAGGTAAAGCTGAGGGTGGGTGAAAACGTGGCGCAGCTCGGACATCTCGGAAAACACCACCGGCTCGCGCAACACCTCGCGCTTGGTGCGATCGGCCAACGCGAAACCGGCGCCGAGAGAGATCAACAGCGCGCCAGTGAAAATCGGGCGGCCCGTCGCGGTCAGTACGAAGCTCCCCGCTAACAGAACCGGAAGAAAATCTAGAAGAACTGCGGGCGTGCTATCGGTACGAGCCTTGGCAACGCGCCGAGGCAGCAGCCATGCGCCGAGCGCCAGCGCACAGCCCACTGCGATATGAAGCGCCTCGCTCATCGCGCGATCACGCCGAGTGGATTTGAAAGCGGTAGCGGCGCAAGATTGCGTCCCCTATGAAAGCGGGCGCGATGTCGCAGAATTGCAGGCCGAGCACCAGCGGCCGCGGAAAAGCGACGCGCCGCCGCCCACGATCGATCCCGCGTTTGACGATCCGAGCCGCGCCGTCGCTGCTGAGGAGAAAGGGAGTCGGCCCATCGAACCGATCGGTCATGGGTGAATCGAAGAAGCCCGGACAAACCACCGTCACGCCGATGCGGTGATGTTCGAGGCGGGGCCGTAAGGCTTCCGCGTAGGCGCGCAGCCCAGCTTTGCTCGCGCAATACCCCGGGCTGTAGGGGAGCCCCCGATAAGCGGCTATCGACGCGATCGCGGCGATACGGCCGCGCCTGCGCGCGCACAGCGCGGGCAGGAGCGGCTCGACGGTGTTGATCGCG
This sequence comes from uncultured Alphaproteobacteria bacterium, assembly GCA_963812675.1. GTDB lineage: Bacteria > Pseudomonadota > Alphaproteobacteria > ATCC43930 > CGMCC-115725 > AP-15. The sequence goes on from CAWEWR010000023.1 coordinate 185,743, forward strand.
CCCAGCAGGTTTACACCGACCTGCCGCGCCGCTGTTTCGGCGCCCTCCGAGGGACTGTCGGGGTCGGGCCCGGCCGAGGTACCGGCATTCGCAACCAATAGATCGACCGGATACCGACCATCAAACTCCTGCAGCCATGACGCCATTCCGGAGGCGTCGGTGACGTCTATGATGGCCGTGTTCACCGTTGCCCCCAGTGCTTCACAGGCGCGCGCCGTGGCCTCGAGCCGATGCCGATCGCGGCCATGGAGCCCGAGCGCGACGTGCGGTGCGGCATAGGCTTTCGCCAGCGACGCGCCCAGCCCGCTCGAAGCGCCGGTTATGATTACGACGCTGAAGGGTGCGCGCATCCCCGCTGTCCTAGAAGTAGCGACGGTCCTGAAGCCGTCATTATCAGGGTGAAGAGGTGGATTTCGCAAAAAGCCTGGCGGACCTGACCAAGGTTTCGCTCCAGCGCCGCACCAACAACCCCTGCAGACGGCGCGCGGCGACGAGGAGACCCGGCCGCCAAAGCTCCGGGCTGGCCAGACGTTCGATCACCAACTCCGGGTTGCAAGGCAGACGCGTAACCGGATCGAGATAGCGCGGGTAGAGGATCAATGCGCCGGCGACGAGCTCCTCGACGGTGAGCCGTCGTCCCCGGTCGATCCCGGCTAGGTCGCTGGTGAGCCCCCAGCCGGCGTAAAAGGGCCGGCCGTAAACGACGACCCGCCGACGGCGCAGCAAGGCCTCGAAGCCGGCAAGCGACGTCAGCGTGTGGAGCTCGTCGATTTCGGCCAGGACTACCGCCGTCGAGATATCGCGGATCACGATGTCGGCGAAATTGGTGGCAGCCTCGTCGGCGATCTTTCCCTCGCGGTGGCCGGCTTCGACGTCGGGGTGAGGCTTGTAGAGGATGAAGGCGTCGGGGTTGGCGATGCGCACGCGTGCGAGAAGATCGAGATTACCTGTGATCCCATCGCCGCCGAGGCGAACGGAGAGATCGTCTTCGACCTGTCCCGGCACTAGAATGCGCCGCGTGCCGGCGGGCCATTCGATCGGAAGCGCCGAGTTGCCGACGTTGTATTTGGTGATGCCGAGAGCGACGAGGCGAGCGATCAGATCGCGGGCGCGCTCGATCAAGGCGGCGTCAAATTCGGTTTCGGCGAGGAGTTGTTCGAGATCGCTGCGCAGGCTCGGATCGAAATGCATGCCACGGCTGTCGAGCACCAGCGAGGCTGCCGGGATAAAATCGGAGCCGAGCCCGACCGAGCGGACGAACCCGTCCTCGACCCGGATCAGCGGGATACCTTGCTGCTCGGCTGCTTCGGCGAGCCCGGCCGGGGCGCGCGAGGCCCAAACGGCAATGCTGCCTCGAGGCCTGCGGCAGGCTGCCGCGAGCGCCGCATTCTTGGTGCGCCGAAAGACCGGCGTCCCCGTATTCGACCGCAGAAAATCTCGGACCTGCCGACGCTTCCAGAAGGACATTCCGAGGCAAACCGCGACGTCACGGTTGACAGCCTCGATTTTCTGCCACTCGCCGAGGATCTCCAGAATGTCTTCGAAAGAGGCGGCTTCCCGGCGGTACGGATCGAGATAGCGGGTCGCAACCAGGCAAGCGCCCGCAAATACTTCGTCGATCGTCCGGCGAAGCGGTTTTTGCGGTACGCCGGGCTCGTCCGTCGTGATGCCCCAACCCGAATAGAACGAATCGGAAAAACAGCGAATTTTGGCTCCGGCCAGCAGCGCAAGAAAGCCGGTCTCGCCACCGGCGGTGTAGACCCATCGGGCTCGGGCGACCGCTTCCCAAATATCCAGCGTTCCGGTCAGGACGGTGCACCCGCGCGCGGCGGCGTCTCTTAGAAAGCCGGCCGGCAAACGGCGACAGCCAGCCGGGTTCGGAGCCACGAGCACAGCCTGCTGGGAGGCGTTTTCGGCCCTAGCCGCCGCGAGCATGGCGTAGAGCAGCTCTAGTGAACCCGATCCACCGGCGCTGTCCCAGTTGCTGTCGCCCAGGATCAAACCGTGGCTGCCGCCGCGCGGCAGTCCGGGATCGGCTCCGGTATTCCACCACGCACCGCCGAGGCGGCGCGATACGATCTCACGCCGCAAGCCGGCCGCCCTGGCGAGAAGCCCTGGGCTCTCCCAACCACTGCTCGCGAGGAGCCGGTTGGCGTCGAGAATGCCGATTGGTGATCGAAGTCCAGTCACTGCCTGCGCAGTCACGCTCAGGATCGGGGTTGTGGCCCCCCATCCCGGAGGAGCACGCAGCAGGCCTGGGCCGAACAGCAGAAAGGGAACCCCGAGTGCTGCAGCTCGCCTTCTGACGCGGCCCTTGTGATGTAAGTCGGGCCAAGTCACGACCGCCGACACCCCGGTGCCGGCAAGATCGGGGAGGCGGCGCCCGATCGTAAATTCTGGAAACAGTGCTGCAAGCGCCCGGGTTTCCGCTGCCCCAATCCCGGCTGCGAGCAGCCCGGAACAGGCGGGCGCCCCAGAGGGTGACGGGCCGCCATCACGCGGAGTCGGCGCCGTCGCGGAGACGAGATCACATTGCCGCATCCCCACCCCGATCATCGCGTGGGTATAACGTATTCGCTCAAGTGTCGGTAACTCTTGACAACCGGCCGGGCACTGTCCACGAAAATCACGTTGCGGCGCAATATCCGATTAACCCGCGGGACGTCTACCGGCAGGACGGGGGCCTATTGGTGCTAAAAATACCTGCGGCAAGCGAGAGCGCCGGCGTATGGAAAAGTCTGGCTTGAAATGACAGCGATACCATTCTCTTCCGGTGGCGGATCCCAGCGCATCATCTTCGATGGCCTGAACCTTTCGCTGGCGAGGGGGACAGGCATCGCGACATACACGCGCATGTTGACCCGTGCCGCCCACGATCTCGGCCATGAGGTCGGCGTCCTCTACAGCACCCCGTTCACACCGGCGAAAGATCGGCTGCTGCGCGAGATCGCGTTTTTCGACGAAAAGCGAGCGAGCATGTCGGGGAAGCGGAAGCTGACCTTGCGACGGGCCCTTAACCATGCCATCGACCAGACGCGGTATCATTTGCCCGTCAAGCCGTTGCCGGTCGAATTGAGCGGCGCCGTTGTCGCGAGGCAATTCAAGCGCACGCTTGACGCCCATGATCGGGTTTTTATCGCGCGCAATCTCTTCGCCAATGCACGGACGTATTTTTCGCGCACCAAGGCATTCGTCAATCTCGACTTCGAGCCGCGGCCGGATATCCTGCATTGCACCTACCCACTGCCTCTACGGGTCAAATCGGCGCGCAACGTCTACACGATCCACGATCTCGTCCCGCTCCGGCTGCCGTTCACCACCGAGGACAATAAGCGGCAGCTTTTCCGGCTTCTCAAAAAGATCGCCAAAGAGGCGGACCACATCGTTACGGTTTCCGAAAACTCCAAGCGTGACATCATAGAGCTCCTCGGCGTCGAGGAGGGCCGCATCTCGAACACCTACCAGACGGTGGATTTTCCTCGCGAATGGATCGAGCGGCCAGTAGCGACGATCGCCAACCAGCTGGAAGGGCACTTCGGCCTCGGCTTGTACGAATACCTGCTGTTTTACGGAGCGTTGGAACCGAAAAAAAATGTTCGCCGCTTGATCGACGCCTATTTGGCCTCGGACGTCGATGTCCCTTTGGTGCTCGTCGTCGCCGGGGGTTGGCAGAACGACGCCGAGTTGAGGCTGCTCGCCGACCAGAACGAGTGCGATGGGGTGCGGAAGCGCTCCGGGCGCGGCATCCACCGGCTCGATTACGTGAGCTTTGCGACATTGGTGACTTTGATTCGCGGGGCGCGGGCCGTCGTCTTTCCGTCCCTCTACGAGGGTTTCGGCCTGCCGGTACTCGAGTCGATGGTGCTCGGCACGCCGGTGGTCGCGTCGCGGGAATCCGCGCTGCCCGAGGTCGCCGGCGAGGCCGCTCTTCTGGTGGACCCTTACGATACCGGTCAGATCTCTCGGGCTATCACGACGATCGTAAGCGACGCGGATCTGCGCACCGAACTCGCGCGACGCGGACTGCTGCAAGCCGCGAAATTCTCTGTCGAGCGCTACCGCGAGCGGGTCGCGGAAGTCTACGCCGCGCTGCGCTGAAACGCCGCGGCGTAAACCGCATGATTAAAAAGCGGGGTGTTCTACGGTTTCATTCTCGCTAACAGGGCGTTACAGTAGCGGCTTCTGCCGGGGCAATGCCTCGCTCCGACGGTTGCCTCGTGTTGGACAAAATCGGGCTGATCGGCTTGTTTCAAGTTCACTCTGGTGTTCCAAATGGCAGAAATCAGACAACTGGATAGAGTCCAGCCGCTCGGCCGCGCCGCCGTGGTCGATGCCGGGACGGCGCCGCCGCGCAGCGTGGCGCGATACCGCCGGCGGTCCCGGGCGTTCAACCCATGGCTATGGGGAATTGTCGGCCTGCCGACCCTGATCGCCGGCGTCTATTATTTCGCGATCGCCTCGAACCTCTATCTATCGGAGGCCAAATTCATCGTCCGCAGCCCGAAACAGGTGCAGACGAGTGGGATCGGTGCGCTGCTTCAATCCACGGGATTGGGCCGCGCAGCGGACGACACCAGCGCTGTCCAAGACTTTATCATGTCGCGCGATGCGGTTCGCGAACTCGAGCAGAAAGATGATTTGAGGACGGTCTTCAGCCGGCCGGAGGGCGATTTCGTCACGCGGTTTCCGGGCATCCTGTTTTGGCGCAAAGACTTCGAAGCGCTGTTCTCGCGCTATGACCATTTCGTCTCGGTCGAAACCGACACCAGCACCGGTGTAACGGCGCTCCGGGTCAAAGCTTACCGGCCGGAGGACGCCCATAAGCTGGCCAGCGCGCTTTTGAGCTACAGCGAGCAGCTGATCAATGATCTCAACGAGCGGGCGCGGCGGGACGCCCTAGACACGGCTCGCCGTGAGGTCGACCGCGCGGAACAGCGGATTGCGGAGATTCAGACCAACCTGACGGCCTATCGGGTCAAACAGAAAATGCTCGATCCAAAATCGGCGTCATCGGGCGTATTGGAGTTGCTCGGGCAAATGAACGCGGCCCAGACCAACGCTCGGGCGCAGCTCGGCGAGCTCCTCAACAATTCGCCGAGCAGTCCGCAGATCCCGCTGGTCAAGACACGCATCGCCTCGCTCGATAAACTGATCGCCGAAGAACGCGCCAAACTGAGCGGCGAGAGTGATTCGGTGGTCTCAGCGCTGACCGAATACGAACGCTTGAACACGCAACGCGAGCTTGCCGAAAAGGCGCTGGCGTCGGCATTCACATCGCTGGAAGCGGCGCGCATCGAGGCGCAGCGGCAACAGCTCTATCTGGAGACCATTGCCCAGCCGAACGTTGCGGATTATCCGCTCTTCCCGAAGCGGATCGTCTCTTTTCTCACCGTTGTCGCCACCTGCATGCTCGCCTACGGACTGGCTTGGCTGCTTGTCGCGAATGTCCGTGAGCATTCTGCTGCCTAGCATTCGCTTGGATGATGGGTGAACTCCGGGAAAATCTTGCTACCCAGTGGCGCGTTGTCGGCGCTCTTCTGATACGCGAAATCTATACGCGATTTGGTCGAGAGGGTCTGGGTTTTGGCTGGATCCTTCTCGAGCCTTTGATCTTCGCTATACCGGTCTTGTTGGTTTGGTCGGTGGTTAGGGCTCCCTACGAGCACGGTGTGGCGTTGATGCCGTTTCTCTGGAGCGGTTACCTACCGCTTTTGCTGTTTCGGCATGTTGGCGCACGGATGCTGCTCTTCGTGCGGGTCAATGCTGGCCTGCTTTATCATCGGCAGGTCACGATCTTCGATATCTTCCTTGCACGCTGTCTTCTCGAGGTAGCCTCCAATCTTGCCGCCGTTGTGGCATCATTTGCGTTGTTTTACACTTTGGGCTGGATGGACCTGCCGCGCGACTTGCCAATGTTTTATCTCGGTTACTTCTACATGATCTGGTGGGCGGCCGCAGTCGGGTTGATCATTGGTGGTCTCAGCGAGCGCTCAGATTGGGTAGAGAAGGTATGGCAACCATATTCGTACCTCTACATATTTTTCTCTGGTTTCTTTGTCATGGCAGCATGGTTGCCCGAGCGTTTACGAGGCTGGGCACTGTTTCAACCGTCCCTGCAGGGATATGAGATGATCCGAGGGGGCATGTTCGGCAATGCGGTCAAGACCTATGGCGACCCGGCCTATACCAGCCTGGTTCTCGCAGTCTTGACCGGCATAGGGTTGCTGCTGATGCGCGAAAGCCGGAAATACGTCGTCGCGGAATGATCGAAGCATTCAACGTAACCAAGGAGTATCGCACCGAAGGACGCCTGCACCGCGCCGTTAGCGACGTATCGTTCAGCGTGGCCCGGGGGGAAAAATTGGCGGTGCTCGGCCGCAACGGCGCCGGAAAATCGACACTGATCCGGCTACTCGGCAGGGTCGAGCTCCCGACCAGCGGCACGATCGAGCAAACCATGTCGGTGTCGTGGCCGCTGGCTCTGCAGGGTGGTTTCCAGGGCAGCCTGACCGGCAACGACAATATGCGATTCATCGCGCGCATCTACAACAAACCTTTCGATGAAATAAAGGCATATGTCGAAGACTTCGCTGAGCTGGGAAAATATCTATCAGAGCCGGTCAAAATCTATTCTATCGGGATGCGGGCTCGGTTCGCGTTTGCGCTGTCGTTAGCAATAGATTTCGACTGTTATTTGATCGATGAGGTCATCGCCGCAGGCGACCAACGCTTCCAGCGCCGCTCACATGAAGAGCTCTTCGAAAAAAGGGCCGATCGCACCCTCATCCTCGCCTCTCATATGGGTGAGGTCATCAAATCCTATTGTTCACGCGCGCTGGTGATGCATCACGGGAGGGGTAACCTCTTCGACGATATCGACTTGGCACTGCAGGTTTATAACGATCTTTAATATCGGCAGTGGGAGTATCGGCAGTGGGCTCGGGCGAAGTCAGGCCGTATAGTCGCCCGAGCATCGGAGCATCGAGAGAACCGGCCGTGCTTGCCAATATCCCCGCGACCCAGACCGTCATCGAGATCAAGGCGCCCGGCGGGCCCGAGATGCTGGTGCCGGCGACCCGGCCCGTCCGCGACCCCAAGGCCAGCGAAGTGTTGATCCGGATTACCGCCGCCGGGGTCAACCGCGCGGATTGCCTGCAGCGTATGGGACGCTACCCGATGCCGCCTGGCGCGCCGGACATCCCCGGCCTCGAATGTTCGGGTACCGTCGTGAAGACCGGCGAGGAGGTCTCGCAGTGGCAGGTCGGCGACCAGGTCTGCGCGCTGATGATCGGCGACGGGTACGGTGAATACGCCGCGGCGCCGGCGATGCAATGCCTGCCGCTGCCGCAGAGCGTCAGCCTGGTCGATGCCGGCGGTCTGCCCGAGACCTTCGCCACCGTCTGGACCAATGTCTTCGAGCGGATGCATCTGCAGGCGGGCGAAGTCTTTCTCGTGCAGGGCGGGACGAGCGGCATCGGGATTACCGCGATCCAGCTCGCGAAGGCCTTCGGTGCCAAGGTATTGGCGACCGCCGGCACCGAGGAGAAATGCCGGGCGTGCCTCGATTACGGTGCCGAGGTTGCGATCAATTACCGCACCCAAGATTTTGTGCAGGTCGGCAAGGAGTTCACCGGCGGCCGCGGCGTCGATGCGATCCTCGACATGGTCGGCGGCAACTACATTCCGGCGCAGCTCGAGCTGTTGGCGCGCGAAGGCCGGCTGTGCTTTGTCGCGCTGATGCAGGGGACTCGGGTCGAGGCCGATTTCGGGCTGATCCAGCGCAAGCATCTCACGGTCACCGGCTCGACATTGCGCTCGCGCACGGTCGAACAGAAGGCCGCGATCATCGCCGCGTTGAAGGAGAAGGTCTGGCCGCTCTGGGCGGCCGGCAAACTGCGTGTTTTCACCTATAAGCAGTTCCCCCTCGCCGAGGCGGCCGAGGCGCATCGCCTGATGGAATCGAGCCGCCATATCGGCAAGATTCTGCTTGTCCCGTGAGCGGGCTAGCTGACGGGGGTGTCCCGTGTTAAAAAATTATGACAGCAGCTGGGACGTATGCGATCCTCGGTGTTTATCAGGTTTAGCAGCGTAACCGGGGGCTGCCGGCAACCGACGAACGGAGACGAGGATGGCTCTGATTGAAGACATGTTCAAAGGCAATGCGCTCACCGGCGTCGCGGTCGGCGCCGCAGCGCTGTTCCTCGGCCCGACCATTCTGCCGACGATCGGCCGGGCGCTGCGTCCGGTGGCCAAGACCGTGATCAAGGGCGGCATCGTCCTCTATCGCGAAACCGTGGCCGGAATTGGCGAATTGACGACCGACCTCGTCGCCGAGGCGAAGAGCGAACTCGAACACGATGGCCACGCCGCTATCGACGGGCCCACCGCGAGAGCCGGTGCCGCCAATCGCGAAAGCCCGCGCGAAAAGCATTGAGCATGGCGCCGCAGGAACCGGCTCCAAGCCGGCGCCGTTCAGGGCGCTTCGGGACGATCGTGACCGCGGTGCTCGCCGGTGTTGCGGGCGGCCTGGTGGCGCCGCTGATCCTGCCGCGACTGGAGCGCAATTTCCGGCCCGCGACCAAGAGCCTGTTCAAGACCGGGATCGCACTGTACGAACGGGGCCGCGAGCGAGCCGCCGAGATGGGCGAGTTCGCCAGCGATATGATGGCCGAGGCCCGTGCCGAGTACGATGCCGAACAGAGCGTGGGCGTAGCCGAGGACAACACGGTTGCGGCGAATGAAGTCGTGAGGCTGCGCAACGGGCATGCCAAGGAGGCTGGCTCGCCGAATGCCTAGCCCGCCGGCGGCCCGCATCAGCCATTTCACGCCTCGGCGATTGCGGATCAAGGTTCCGGAGAAACGGCGGGACACGGCTTTCTTCGATACCGTCGCCGAACGGCTCGCGACTTGGGATAGTGTCGAGCGGGTCGAGACCAACCCGCTGACTGCCAGCATTCTGATCCACTTCTCCGAACCGGAGACACTATTCCTCGAAGCGGCCACCAAAAACGATCTCTTCGACATCGATCTCGATGCCGCGTTCGCAGATCTATCAGAGCCCGTCGTCACCCAAGCGGCGGTGCAATCGTTCCAGACTGCCGACCATGCTCTGCGCCACTGGACAAAAAACGAAATCGACCTGCGCGGCGTGCTGTTCGTCCTGCTGCTTGCTAGCGGGATATTCCAGCTATTGCGACGCAGGCTCGACACGCCCGCCCCTACACTCTTGTGGTACGCGGGGGATCTGATCGGGCTGTGGAGCAATCGGCCTGCGTCTGGACCGGTCCCCGGCCAGGCCGGGTGAACGGACTTGAGCCAACCAGCCGTCCTGCCGATCCATACGGCGGTCCCCGGCCGTGCCCGCTTCAGTGTACCCGGCCTCAAACGCAATGACCGGGTAAGGCGCGCGCTCGAAGCGGGTCTTGCCGGTCGCGGCATCCGCTCGGTCAGCGCCAGCACCTCGACGGGAACGGTGCTGGTGCTGTTCGAGACCGGGCGCGATCTCGTCGAGATTACTCGGCGACTGGGCGAATCCGCAGAGCGTGCGCTCGACCCAAACACGCAGGAGGCCGATTCCGAGCGTCCATCCTGGCACGCAATGGATGCCGACAATGTCATCGGCGCGCTCAACAGCCATCCATCAGGATTGTCCGAAGCAGAAGCAAAGAGGCGGCTCGCGGAAACCGGCGATAATGCAATAGCACCGATATCCGGCCGCGCGCAGTTCGAAATACTGCTCTCCCAGTTTCGCAGCTTGCCGATCGCGCTGCTGGCGGCCGGCGCCGCATTGTCGGTGGCCAGCGGCGGCCTGCTCGATGCCGCGATCATCCTCGGCGTCATCGGGCTCAACAGCGCAATAGGCTTTATCGCCGAGGCGCGCGCCGAGGAGACGATCGGCAGCCTCCGCGAGAGCCGGGCTCCAGTCTCCCGGGTATTGCGCGATGGAAAGGAATGCGAGGTCCCGGCCGAGCAGCTCGTGCCGGGCGACCTCATCGAATTGCGCCGGGACGAGATCGTCCCGGCCGACGCTCGGGTCATTATGGCCAATCGCATGACCGTGAACGAGGCGATGCTGACCGGCGAGAGCGTGCCGGTAGTGAAGGCGGCCAATGCCCTGGCACCGCATTCCGCGCCGATTGGCGACCGTCACAACATGGTGTTTCGCGGCACGGTGGTGACGGGCGGAGCCGGGCGCGCCGTCGTTACCGCGACCGGCCCCGAAACCGAACTCGGCCGGATCCAATCGCTTTTGGGTTCCGAGGACCAGCCGGCTACACCCTTGCAACGCCAGCTCGACGCGCTCGGCCGGCAACTGGTGTTCGGATCGATCGCGGCATGCGGGCTGTTCGCCGCGATCGGGCTGATCCGCGGGTTCGGGCTGTTGTCGCTCTTGAAGACAGTGACCTCGCTCGCGGTCGCGGCGATCCCCGAGGGTTTACCGACCCTCGCCACGACAACGCTCGCGCTGGCAATCCAGGATTTGCGCCGGCGTCGGATCATCATCCGCCGGCTGAGCGTGGTCGAGGGGCTCGCCGCGGTCGAAATCGCTTGCTTCGACAAAACCGGCACATTGACCCTCAACGACATGAGCGTCGTCCGCTTGTACTGGAACGAGATGCGGGCGCGTCTGGTCGACGAACAGTTCCGAATGGCAGATGGATCGCCAGTGGATTGTACGACCGATCGCGAACTGGCCCGTCTGCTCGAACTCGCCATCCTCTGCAATGATGTCGAGCTGCTCGATGCGGCAGCCAGCGACGCCAACGGATCGGCCACCGAGATGGCCCTCGTTCGGGCAGCAATCCGCGCGGGTCTCGACGTGGACGCCGCTCGGGTGCGCCAGCCGCGACGCTCCACGCTCGAACGCGCCGAAGACCGCCGGTACATGGTCACGGTGCATGACGCCGGCGCGGATCAGAAGCTGGTGATCGTAAAGGGGGATCCCAGTGAGGTGCTGGCGCTTTGCCGGTGGCGTCTGCACAACGCCATCGTCGTGCCTCTGGAGGCTGAGGATCGGCGCACCATCGAGGCCGAAAACCTCGCAATGGCAGAGGATGCGCTGCGGGTGCTCGGGATTGCCTACCGCTCGGCCGGCGTCGAAGATTATGGCACGCGCATCGACCGGAATTTCATCTGGGCCGGTCTCGTCGGCATGGCCGACCCGATCCGGAAGGGCGCGCCGGACCTGATCGCCGCATTCCGCGGCGCCGGCATCACCAGCATCATGCTGACCGGCGACCAACGGGCGACGGCAGCCGCGGTTGCCACCGAGCTCGGACTTTTGAACGGCAGCCGGGCAGAGATTGTCGAGGCCGCACAGCTCGAGGAATTCGAGGCGGCGACCGGCGATGGCGATCTCCCCCGCGTTGATCTCCCAAGGGTATTCGCCCGGGTCGCGCCGGGGCAAAAGCTGCAATTGGTGAAAAAGCTTCAGGCCAGCGGGCGGGTCGTCGCAATGATCGGCGACGGCGTCAACGATACGCCGCCGCTGCGCGCGGCGGATATCGGCATCGCTCTCGGACGCTCCGGCGTGGACGCTGCGCGCGGCATCGCCGATGTCGTATTGCTCGAAGACGATCTCGCCTCTCTGAGCGATGCCGTCGAGCGCGGCCGCACAGTCGCGATCAATATTCGCAAGGCCATTCGCTATCTCGTAGCGACCAATCTCAGCGAGGTCATCTTCATGCTGGTTGCCGCGGCAGCCGGCCGCGCGCATCCGCTGAGCCCGATCCAGCTGCTGTGGATCAACCTGCTGACCGACGTCCTGCCGGCGGTGGGGCTCGCTATGGAGCCGGCCGCGCCCGATTTGATGACGCGGCCGCCTCGGGATCCGCAGGAGCCGGTCATTTCGACGGCGGAGTTTGGCACGCTCGCCCGGGACGCCGGCCTGATCGCCGCCAGTGCTTTTGCCGCTCAGGCCTGCGCGGCGCGGCTCGGCGGCTCCGCGCACTCCGGTCAGACCGTCGGGTTTAACAGCCTCGTCTCGGCGCAGCTCTTTTATGCCTTCGCCTGCCGCTCCAGGCGCGGATCGCTCCTCTCCGGTCGAACGCACCCGCGCAACCTGTTCTTTTTCGGCGCCCTCGGCTGCGCCTTTGCGGCGCAGGGCGCGGCATTGTTCATCCCTGGCTTCCGCAACCTGTTCGGGCCGGCGCTCGGCATTGCCGATTTCGGGATATCGCTGGCTGCCGGTGCGGCCCCGGTGCTGGCGATCGAAGCGTTGCGGAAGCTGCAATGCTATCCGGCTTAGCCGGCAATCGTCACGCGGCCTCGTCTAGGCTTTCGCCGACATTGTCGAGAATGTTGCGCCGCCAATCCACATGCTGGTCCTTTGACCGGTTCACCGCAGCGCGCAGTTTCGCCAGATGCCGCCGGTAACGGCGCTGCCGGTCGTGCTCGTCCGCTCCCCAATGATGCGCACGGCGCCGCGCCCGGTGCTTGAAATGCTCCACGCTGCGTTCGACCGCCTGACGCGATTGCTGCGGGTCGCCTGGGCGCGAGACCTCTTTGCTTATCTCGGCCATCGTGCTCGATACCAGGGCGTCGATCAGCTCTTCCGCCGCTTCCGCCTCGGACTCGGTCAACAGGTCGATCACGATCTTGACCGCCGTCCCGACCGCCGGACCCATCTGGGGAAGCAACTTCGGCAATACCGCCGAGACGAGCCCGAGAGTGAGCAAAGTGGCCAGATTGGGTCTTCCGATATCCTCGAACATTTTTCGCCTCGGAACGATGGCTGGCGCCGGGAAGTTTAGCAGACAGGTACTAGCGCGAATACGGCAACTCGGGGAGGTAGTGCGATGGCGGAACTTGATAAGGATAGAGCGGTGGAGCTGTTGAACCGCATCCTCGAGGCCGAGTTGGCCGGGGTGGTGCGTTACACCCATTATTCGTTCCTCGTTTTCGGGCATAACCGGATTCCGATCGTGTCGTGGCTGCGGGAACAGGCGGCCGAGTCGCTTACTCACGCCCAGCAGGCCGGCGAGATGATCACGCTCCTCGGTGAATACCCGTCACTGGCCATCGGGCCGCTCCTCGACAGCCATCAAACCGATATCGGCGCGGTGATGCGCGAGTCGCTCGAAACCGAGGCCAAGGCACTCGCCCTCTATCGCGAGCTGCTGAAATGCGCCGAAGGACGGTCGGTCATCATCGAGGAATACGCCCGTCAGATGGTCTATGCCGAGGAGCTTCACGCGAGCGAAGTGGACAAAATGTTGCGCAAACCCGGCGAAGTCTCCGCCTTCCGCCCGATCCGGCAGTCCAGATAAAACGCGCCAGCGCTAGCCGTCATACCCGTGAGAGCCGGGCTTACTTCTTCTTGGCTGCCCGTTGAGCGCGCGCTGCGGAGTTGGCCGCCACCGCGGCGCGGATGAGTTGCTGGAAGGCAGCTTCGTCGATCTTCTCCCCTTCGCGGAGGTCGATCGCACGCCGCGTGTTCCCTTCCAGGCTGGAATTGAAGAGCTTCTTCGGGTCTTTGATGGAGGCTCCGCGAGCGAAGGTGAGCTTCACGACCTGCTTGTACGATTCCCCTGTGCAGACGATGCCGTCATTAGACCAGACGGGGATTCCGGGGGATTTTGGCTTCTCCCATTTCCACTCCTCCTGGATGTCGGGGTCGGCATCGTGGATGAGCTGGCGGACATGAGCGAGGGTCTCTCCTCTCCAATCCGCCAGCTCTTCAATCCGCTTGGCGATGTTCGCTGAAGCGGTTTCGCCATCCGGACGACTTGTCGGCTTCATGTTCGCTCTGTCCGATCCTTCGTTTCACCAGCCGGCGGCCGCATTTGCGCTTTCGCAATTCTCTCGCAAGCACGCGGCGGTTTGTTGCAAAAATCAAAAACTTCTGCAAGAGGAAAACGGCATCGTTAGGCCTTTCGCTTGCAGAAGTCTATTGCATAGTCAAACAATGATTTACGGCTATACTGAATATCAGAATTCTGTCTAACGACGGATGACAGTTTCGTGCCCGCTACACAAGAATCGCGAGCCCGGACCCGTGCGTTCGCGCGCGTCATAGGGCCTTGGCTGGTCCTCGTCCCCGGCGTCATCGTGCTGCGCGCGTCTGAGATGGACGCGCTCGCATCCGAATTCTTCAAGAGCGGGCTATTCGAGTGGTTCGCCGGCGCGCTGCTGCTGTTCGGAGGACTGCTGATCATCGCTTTTCACCAGGTCTGGTCGAACGTGGCGGCGGTGTTGATCTCGCTGTTCGGCTGGATCCTAGCGCTTCGCGGCTTGGTGCTCATGGCGGCTCCCGAACTGTACGAACGCGCCGCTATGTCGCTGGACGCAACACCACTTGTGCGGCTCCTCTTCGGTGTCCTCCTCGCGATGGGGCTTTACCTCACCTACGTGGGTTGGCTCGCGAAGGCTTCCCGTTGACGCCGCCAGCCAAATCGGGGCAAGCAGGGATCAGTGTGAGACAGATCACCGGACAAGACCATAAGCGTAGCCTGCGTTGATCAGCCTTTTTCACAGAACGACGCTTTGGGACTTTCAGCACCACTTCACCCAAAGCGCTTCCATGCCGCCTGCCGCGACACGGCAAGGGCCTGTCCGATGGTTGCCCAACTCGCCCCCCGCTCACGGAGGATGTCGACAATGTCCTGCATACCGGCATCGACCCTCTCGAATGCGCCATTGTATCCGGCGAGGGTCTTCAACAACGTCTCGGTTGGCGCGTTGTCCGGCAACAAACCCGGCACCTCCTGCGTTGAGGCTTGCGTTGCCGCCTTCTTGGCAATGATTCCCTGACAGAGTTGCACGCATTCATCGCAGATGAACACGCCGGGTCCCGCGACCAGCGTCTTCACCTCCGTTTGCGCCTTCCCGCAAAAAGAGCAGCGATATAGGCGCTTGTGCGTTTGGGTAGCTTTCTCTTCTGGCACGGCCTTTTCTCCGTCGTCAACGTCGGGATGACAGTCAACCGCACATTGACGTCCATGTCAACCCAACATTGACGACCATTCCATTAGGCTGGGCCTCACGGAAGCCGGTACTTCCCTCACCCACCAAGCCCTTCAGGCTTGGTCCCCCCTCTCCCGCAATGCGGGAGAGGGGCCGTGTGCGAGCTTTGAGCTGAACGCGTTGTGACCCTCTCCCGCATTGCGGGAGAGGGTGGCGACCCCCGGATCTTAGTGCGGGGGGAGGCGGGTGAGGGGCTACTCCGCCGCGGCGCGCACCGGGGCCTTGCCCAGCACTTCGGCGGCGGCGTCGGCAACCGGGGTGCCCTCGAAGAAATCGGGGTTCTGCGCGCCGAAGAGGCGCACGGCGTTGGCGAAGGTGAAGTCGCGGAAGTCGTCGCGGGTGATCAGCTCGTCCTCGACCAGTTCCCAGGCTTCCGGCAGGACCATGCGCATGTCGGGGATGTCGAAATGGCCGACATCGGAGCTGAAGATCGCGTTGATCCGGGCGCCGAACGGGTTGAGCCTACTGAACGCGACGGCGTTCATCCGGTCGTCCGGCTCGCAGCCGAAGAAGAACGGCTTCGCATAGAGGTCGATCCAGTCCTCCTTACGGGTGATTTGGCACGCGGCATAATCGTCGTGCACCGGCACCCCGCCGTCGAGCTCGTCATCCCCAGGATTTGGCCAGCCGTCGCGGCGGCGCAGTTCGTCGCCGATGTCCTTATACCCGTATTTCTCGACCAGCTGCGCCAGCAACGGGCGATCGAGCTTTTTCGGGTCCATGTATTCGAGACCTTCCTTGCCGCGCCGCTCCCAGTGCTCGATCAGGTCGGCGAAGAGCTGGCAGGCCCAGCCGGAACCGCCTTCGAGGAAGCCAAAGCGCAAATCGGGGAACCGCCGCGTGACGCCGCCGAGGAAAATGGCCTTGGCCACCGCATGGCCGGCAGCGGCAAAATGGCCGATATGGTTGAACGTGAAGTTGCTTGGCCCATTGCGCAGGCCCAGGCCGCGGCCGCCGGTATGGAAGGTCGGCGCGATTTTGAGCTCCAGGCATTTGCGCCAGACCGGGTCGTAGTCGTGGTCGCTGTCGAGGCCGAGCTGGTCGTAATGCGCCGCGAAGCGGGCGATTTCGGGGTCGACGCCTTTGGCTCCCGGCAATGGCCGCCTGATCCCGCTGCCGAACATGCCGACCTTGGAGCCGAGCTGCTTGGTGACGAATTCGAGCTCCTCGATCGCCTCCTCGGGGGTGTGCATCGGGATCACCGCCGCCGGGGTCAGGCGGTCGCTGAGATCGCGGAAATAGTCGGCCGTCACGATATTGAAGCCGCGGACCACGGCACGCCGGGTTTCGTCGTCTTCGATACGCGCGATGCCCAGCCCCGCGGTCGGATAGATGATGCCGAAATCGATCCCCAGCTCGTCGAGCCTGTCATAGAGCATCCGCGGCATCATCGCGGTGGCGCGGTCACGGGTATTCGTCGACTGGCGGCCCCAATAGCCTTCCATCGCGATGCCGCGGCGGCGCCGTTCTTCGATCGAGAGGGACAGCGCGTCGGGGATGCGGCGCATATGCCGGAGCAACCCGTCCGCCGCTTTGTCGCCGGCCGCCTTGCGCACCTTTTCGGCGAACACCGGCCCGTATTCGATCCAATGGCCGTCGGCGTCGATGACCGGATGGGTGAGCCCGGAACGGACCTTTTCGGGGTGCCACTCTTTGCGTGCGCTCATGCTCTCTCCTCCGCGTATGTAATCGGCGCATTGTGCGGCCATTCTTAACAGAGTGCCAGCAACGATTTCCCGGTGCGGGACCTCAGGCGCCGAGCCCGAAGCGACGGCTGAGGAAGTCGAGCACGTCGTGGGTGCAGCGGTCCGGGAAGGCGTCGCAGATATTGTGCGGCGCGCCTTCGTACAGCCGCATCTCGACATCCCGGACGCGCCCGCGGAACGGCTCGTAATTCGCGGTCGAGCCGATCGGCTCGGCGCCGGGCACGACGACGAGGGTGGGGCACAGAATGCGGTGCAGCTGGTCGCTCCAGTCGTAGCTCGCCATCAGCAGGACGAATTTGCCGATATAGGCCGGATCGTTCTTGGCGGCCTCGTCGAGAAACCATTCGACGAGCCCCGGATCGACCTTGTCGAGCGGCAATCGGTCGGCGATCGTCTCGGCGAGAAAGGCGCGCATGCCTTTGGCCTGGATCTGCGGGATCCAGCTCGGCGCCTGACTGTGTTTGAGCCCTGGCGTCGAGCAGAACAGCATGAGGCTGCGCACCCGCTCGCCATGGTTCATCGCCAGTTGCTGGCCGAGATAGCCGCCCGCCGAATTGCCGACGATATGGGCATTGGCGCAATCCAGATGGTCCATCGCCTCGATGACGTCGCGCACCAGCCGGTCCAGGGTAAGCTCGCCGTCGGCCGGCGGGATTTCCGAGCTGCCGTGGCCGCGCAAATCCATGCGCACGACCCGGTAATGCCGGCTGAGCGGCGGGACCCACGCATAGTACCGGCGCGCGCTGCCCATCGCCGCATGCAGCAGCAGCAGGATCGGCGCCTTCTTCCACGGGTCGGTGAAGTCGTCGATGCAATAGCCGAGCCGCACGCCGTCGCTCGCCGTAAAGCCGTCCACGCCTGACCTCGCCGTCCTTGCCTCGCTCTGGGCGATCATCTACGACCTCCCGGGTCGAAGCAACCGGTCCAGCCATGGAGATGACATGCCAGGGGAAATGACATGAAGGTCGGGATTTTTCTCACCTGCCAATACCCGCCGGGAAGCGACATGGTCGCCGCGCTCGAGGCCCAATATGTCATGACCCGGCTGGCGCGAGACCGCGGCTGGGACGCCGTCGCTACCGGCCAGCATTACCTGAGCGAAGGGATGCGCCAGATCCAGCTGGTGCCGTTCTTGGCGCGCCTGGCGGCCGAGGCGGGCGAGATGACAGGCATCTCCGGAGTGCTGTTGACGGCATTGCATAACCCGGTCGAGGTCGCCGAGCACATCGCCTCGCTCGACGCGATCTGGCGCGGCAATTTTGTCTTTGGCGTGGGTCTCGGCTACCGCGATGTCGAGTTCGACGCCTTTGGCGTGCCGCGCGGTCATCGGGTGCGCCGTTTCGAGCAGTGCCTCGAGATCGTCAAACGGTTGTGGACCGAGGACAATGTCAGCTTCGAGAGCGACATCTGCAAATTGACCAACGTGACGATGACCTGCCGGCCGATCCAGCAGCCCCACCCGCCGATCTGGTTCGCGGCCAACAACGACCGCGCAGTGAAGCGCGCCGCACGCCTCGGCGATAGTTGGTTTGTCAATCCGCACGCTACGATCCCCGAGATCACCCGACAGCTCGCTCTATACCGCGAGGAGCTGGCGCGTCTCGGCAAGCCGTTTCCACGCGAGCTGCCCTATGCCCGCGAGATCTATTGCGCCAAGGACCGAGCCACGGCGCTCGAAATGGCCGGACCTTACCTGTCGGAAAAGTACCAGACCTACGCCAAATGGGGACAGGACGAGGTGTTGCCGGGCGACGATACGTTCCACCAGCCTTTCGAGGAGCTGCTGCGCGACCGGTTCGTGCTCGGCAGCCCCGATGACTGCTACGAGCAGCTGCGTCCGTGCTGGGAGCAGACGGGGACGAATTTCCTGATGTTCCGCACCCACTGGAGCGGCATGCCGCTCGGCCACGCATTGGCCAGCATGCGCCTGATCAGCGACGAGCTATTGCCGGAATTGCGGCGGATCACCCCAGCCTCGGCCTGACCCAAGTTCTCAGCCTCCCAATAAACGACGATCTCGACCAAACTAGCGGTCATTGCGAGGAGCGGAGCGACGAAGCAATCTCGATCGGACGTGCGCGTAGCGGCCCGAGATTGCTTCGCTGGCGCTCGCAATGACAATTGGAGTTAGGAGTGGAGCCTGATTGGAATCTGCGCGGTTGCGCGAATGCCGGGACCGACATTGACCCGGATACGCAGGCAGAGATTGCCGGGCTGAATGCTGCGCAGCAACAGCTGGGAATTACGCCGCAGTGTCAGATCAACGGCACCTTATGCGGCGCAGAGCCACCGTAAAAGCGGCCCCACACCGCCTCATCGCTGAGGGTTACGCCTCAGGCGGAAAGAACACGAGGGTGCGCACCTCGAGGCTTTCGCGCGGCGGCGCGTCGGGCGGCGAGGTCGGGTCGTCGAAGCCGGTGTGAGCGGAAAACCGCGCCGCTCCCTCGGGCGCCGAGTTGAAGCAGCGGATCAGCACCGGTTCGTCAGCCTGCATTTTCGGGAAATAGTAGTAGCGCTGGTTGGGATTGTAGGTGATCGAATAGGTCTCGCCCGTCCGGTCCGGGTATTTGAGGTCGCTGGCGACCAAATTCTCCTCCGAGAGGCTCTGCGCATCGCACAGCGCCAATGGCGATTCCAGTACCGGCCCACGGATTGGCCGCCATAGATTGACGATCGCGAAGCGGTGCTTCAACAGCTCCTCAGCTTCCTCGCCCATCAGGTCGCGCACCCGCTGCGGCGCCGACCAGGCGGTATAGTCGTCATGTACGCGCTTAGCCGGCATCTTTATGGGATTGCCCTTTGACGATATCACCGCATTGCGCACGATGTGGTCAAAGGCGACAACGCGCGCGGCGCCCGTCGCCTCCTTGATGACGCGCTCGCATTCCGGGTAATAGACGGACGTGATTTCGTCCTCGTCGTAAAAATTCTTTACCGCCGTCTGGTGGTGCAGCAGGACAAAGCCTTCTCTATCCAGCGAGAGCTCGCCGATCAGCGGCCGCGCATCGTGGATCGCCACTTGGTGCGTTTCGCCGTCGCCGGTTCTGGCCGGCACCCCCGGCGTCGGCTCGTAATTGTAGGCGACGGGCTTTTCCGCCATTGGAACGAGGAAGTTGAGAGGCGCCACGACACTCTTTAGATCTGCGACCTCCGAGCCGTCCATCATGTCCTCCGCCATTGCAATTACGCTGTGGGCTGGACCCTAAAAGAAGCCAGGTTGACCGTCAACACCGGCTATTGCGGGGGAGGTGCTTCCGGCTCTTCGGCAAGAGGCACGACTTCGATCGCGATCGGCAGATAGAGCTTCAGGACATCGGTGGCGAACTCGACCTGCTCGTCGTCGAGGGCGCGCACGAACACTGCGGTCTCGCCGTTGCGGATGAAGCGCGCGAAGCTCTCGCGGGCATTGCCGATCACCAATGGATCGACCTGCAATGCCGCAAGCTCGGGCTGCAGGACAGGAGGAATAGGGCCGACCTCCTTCAGTACCCGATGCGCAATATTCTGCGGCGCCACCCCTTCGGTGATCAGCCGGTGGACGGCATCCTCGGCGATCCCGCTCGAGTGGAACAGCCCGATTACCAAGCGTGTCGCCATTCGGCTCTCCACTACGCATTCCTTCCAGGGGCCCAAGGCTCCGGCGCACGCGGTTCCAGATCGGTCACGACATCGACCACGACAGTTTCACCCGTATCCATTGCCTCGGCGAGGGCGGGGGCAATCTCGCCTGGACGCTCCACCCGGATGCCGCGGACGCCAAAGCTCCTCGCAACCGCGGCGAAATCGGTCGGCCCGAAGCGGATCAGCTCCTCCCCCCGGCCCGGCCGGTTGCCGGCAACGCGGCGCACGCCGGTCAGGTTCTGGCCGAACCCGGAATTGTTGTTGACGACGACAATGACGGCGATGCCGCAACGCCGCGCCAATTCCAGTTCGGCGAGGTGGTAGTAGAACCCGCCATCGCCGGTGAAGCACAGGACCTTCCGAGCCCCGGCCGCGCATTTGGCGCCGAGCGAGGCAGGAAACGACCAGCCGAGCGATCCGGCCGCCCGCAGATAGGTCTGCGCGACGCCGTTCAGCTCGATCATCGTGCCGGTCCAGATACCGGAATACCCGGTATCCGCAACCAGAACCGCATCGGATGGCAATGCTTGGGTGATTTCGGCGCACAACCGCTCGACCCGGATCGGCGCGGTGTCGTTCTCACAGAACGGCGTCATCGTGGCGCGCCAATCGGCGACGATGCGCGCGGCTTCCTCGGCGAAACCGGAATCGCGCGTTGGCTTCCCGATCACCTGGTTGAGGTGAACCAGCGTCGCTTTCGGGTCGCCGACAACAGCCGTCGTGTTCGGGTAGCTGCGCCCTATCTCCAAGGGATCGGCGTCGATCTGCAGGATCTTTGCGTCGCGCGGCGGCACGGTCCAGTTCAAGGTGACCTGGTCGCCGGTATCGCAACCGATAAACACTACGAGATCGGCGCCGTGCACGATGCGGTTCGCCGGCGGCGCCGAATAGCTGCCGGCAACCCCGACGGAGAGCCGGTGCCGGGTCGGGATCAGGCCGCGCGCGCCGAGGGTCGTGGCAACCGGCGCCTGCAGCGCCTCGGCCAGTGCGAGAACCTCCGGCCCCGCCTGCGAGGCGGCAGCGCCGTCGCCGGCGACAATGGCGATTCGGCGGGCCGCACTCAGCGCCGCGGCGGCGCGCTCGATGTCGGTGGTATCGGCTACGGGGCGATGCGCCGGGATACGCCGTTCCTCGGGGTCGATGACCGGCGCTTCAGCGGTCTGGCCGAGCTCGATCTCATCCCCCTGGTGGCCCGAAAAATCGAGATGGGTCGGGCGTGGCGTGTCCGCCAAGGCCGCGCGGCAGGCATGGCGCATCAGCCGCGGCAATTCGGAGGTCTGGTCGACCGTGGTCGAGAATTTCGTCACCGCGGCGAAGAGCGGTGCGTGGGGAATTTCCTGGTACGCATTGCGGTGCTGAAACGAAGGCGGCTTGCGGCCGGTCAGCGCAACCAGCGGGCTGCGCCCCAGAAAGGGGTCTTGCAGTCCCGAGGCCAGATTGGCGGCCCCGACCGCCTGCGCCATGCAAACCCCCGGCCGCCCGGCAATCCGAGCGTAGCCATCGGCCATATACGCCGCCGCCTTTTCCGAATGCGCGAGGATCGGGATAACCCCGAGGTCCTTCAGTTGCAGCAAAGTTCGGCGCAGCACCAACTCGACAAAAAAGACATGCGTGGTACCCGCCCCAGCCAGTGCTCGTGCCAGCCATTCGGCGCCATTCATCGATCCGTGTTCGCTCAACTGTATTTTCTCCCGCGGATAGCGCCTCTCCGCCCTTCAGGGGGAGAGGGAGGGGCCCGTCGCGCGAGCGACGGGAGGGTGAGGTGGGTGGCGTGGCCGTTCGGAGCGGGGGGCTCCCCCACCTCACCCCGGCCCTCTCCGCCCCCAAGGGCGGAGAGGGAGTTGCTCATGACTCGACCAGCCAATTCGGAAGACCTCAAATGATTTTGTTGTCGCGCAGCCGCCGGATTTCGTCCATCGTGTAGCCGCCGAGGGTTCGCAAGACATCCTCTGTGTGCTCGCCCTTCAGCGGCGCACGCTTAGCGGCGACCGGTGAATCCGAGAGGCGCACGGGGCAGCCGATCACCGAAAAGCGGCCGCGCGTCGGATGTTCGAGGTCGAAGATCGTTTCGCGCTGGCGCAGATGCGGGTCGGCCAGCACCTCGGCCGTGTCGAGCACCGCGCCGCAGACGATGCCGCGTCCGGCGAACGCCTTCATGACCTCGCGTTTATCGTGCTGCGCCGTCCAGCCTTCGATTTCCGCGGTCAATGCCGCACCGTTGCGGGCGCGCGCCGGCGGCGTCGCGAACCGGTCGTCGGTTCGCAGATCCGGGCGCCCGATCACCTCGGCCATCGCCTCGAACATCTCGGGATTGTCGGGCGGGATGATCATGTAGACGTAGTCATTCGACCCGCTGCCCGCGCAGCGCAAGAGATCGGACCAGCCGCCGGTCGCCGAGCGGTTGCCGCTGCGTTCCAGTGGTTTTCCGGTCGCCAAGGTCTGCGTGTATTTGACCCGGGTCAGGTTCAGCACCGCCTCCTGCATCGCGACCTCGACGAGTTGGCCGCGGCCGGTGCGTTCACGCTGCACCAGCGCCGCGAGGATGGCGATCGTCAGATGCATGCCGGTGCCGGAATCGCCGATATTGGCGCCGTTGACCATCGGCGGGCCGCCCGCCTCGCCGGTAACGCTCATCGCGCCGGAGGTCGCTTGCGCCACCGGCTCGAAACATTTGAACCCGCTGTACGGTCCATAGGAGCCGAAACCCTTGACCGAAGCGTAGATCGCCCGCGGATTGAGCGCCTTGACGGCCTCCCAGCCGAGGCCGAGCCGTTCCATCACGCCCGGACCGAGGTTCTCCGCGACGATGTCAGCGTTTTGGATCAGGCGGCGGGCGATCTCCTTGCCCTCCTCGGTTCGCAGATTGACCACGGTGCTGCGCTTGTTGCTGTTGAGCAGCAGGAAGAAGAAGCTGTCGAGGTCCGGGTTGTCGATGTTCCACAACCGGCGCGCCCGGTCGCCGTGCGGCGGGCGCTCGATCTTGATCACATCGGCGCCGAGCCAGGCGAGCATCTGGGTGCAGGAGGGGCCGGCCTGGTCGTGCGTGAAGTCGATCACGCGAATGCCCTCTAGAGCCTGGCTCATTTGCAATTCTCCTTCAGAAACCGGCGGCGCTTGGCGGCGCGGTCCGAGGATGGGATAATTGCCCGTGAACGCATCGCGAGCAAGCGAGGGAATCAACATGTCAGCCGTCACCCAGCGCTACAATGTCGGTGGGATTTACCTGCAGCGGCCATTCAAGATTCGCCGGCTCGGCCATTTCGGGTTCAACGTGGAAAAATTGCCCGAAGGCCGCGAGTTCTATGGCGACCTGCTCGGCTTTACCGCTTCCGACACACTGGATTTTTCGCGCGCGCCATGGTTTCCGAAAAACGCTGATCTCGGCGACCCGCGCGGTTATTTCATGCGCTATGGGACCGACCACCATGCGTTTGTGCTATTCCCGAAGCGCGTCATGGACCATCGCGCCGACCGCAAATTCGCACCCGAGATCACGATCAATCAGATCACGTGGCAGTGCGGCAGCCTGAAAGAGATCGTCGACGCCCACACCTATTTCGAAGAACAGCAGGTTCGTATCCAGCGCGTCGGGCGCGACATGCCGGGCAGCAACTGGCATGTTTACGTCTACGACCCGGACGGCCATACCAACGAGTTCTATTACGGCATCGAGCAGATCGGCTGGAACCGGCTGAGCAAGCCGCGCGACATGTACTACCGCGGTTTCAATGAGAAGCCGCCACTACCGCAAATGTCGGAAGCGGCCGAGGTGGCCGAGGCGCAGGAGAAGGGCATCGACATATTCTCCGGCCACCGCCCACAGCCGCCCCAAGGCGCGACCTATGACGTCGAGGGCGTGCTGCTGCCGCGGCCGTTCAAGATCACCAAGATCGGCCCGGTCAGCCTGTTTGTCGAAGACGTCGGCCGTGCCGAGAGTTTCTATACCGAGCGTCTCGGCTTCGTGCGGAGCGAGGAGGCGGTCTATCGCGGCGGTCGCTGCATTTTTCTGCGCTGCGGCGCCGAACATCACAGTGTCGGGCTTTTTCCGAAGGAGCTGCGGCGCACATTGGGCCTCAGCGAGCACACGACCTGCATGTCGTTCGGGGTGGAGGTCGCCAGCTATGCGCAACTTCGCGAGGCGGTCGCCTTTTTGAAGGAGCACGGGGTCACTTTCATCAACTCGATCCCTCCCGAGCTCTACCCCGGCATCGACTATTCGGTCTTCGCGCTCGACCCGGATGGCCACTGCATCCAGCTCTATTATTACATGGAGCAGATCGGCTGGGACGGCCGGGTCCGCCCCGCCTCCGAGCGGCGTCGCGTCAACGACCAGTGGCCGGAAGCACTGGAACCGCTTTCCGACACCTATGTCGACCAGATCTTCCAAGGCCCGCTGGGTTAGCCCTTAGTGACGCCCGAAGAGTATCTGGGGCGCGCTCGCGCATTGCTGCCGGCACTGCGCGAACGCACGGCGTGTGCTGAGCAGTTGCGGCGGTTGCCCGACGAGACCTTTGCAGATTTTCAGGAGGCGGGGCTTTTTCGCGCGTTACAGCCGAAACGCTATGGCGGCTACGAGCTCGATCCCGGAGTATTCTATCAGGCGGTCATGGAGGTCGCCGCGGTATGCGGGTCGAGCGCCTGGATCCTCGGGGTCATCGGGGTCCACAATTGGCACCTGGCGATTTTGCCGCCGCAGGCGCAAGAGGACGTCTGGGGCGAGGACACTGGCGTCCAACTCTCGACCTCGCTGGCGCCGACCGGGACAGTCCAGCGGGTCGATGGCGGATTCCGTCTCAGTGGGCGCTGGTCTTTCTCCAGCGGCTGCGATTTCTGCCAATGGGCGGTTCTCGGCGGGATTGTTCCGCCGGTCGAGCAGGGTCAGCCGCCCGATGCGCGCGTATTTCTGCTACCGCGGAGGAACTACGTCATCGACGACAATTGGCATGTTATGGGGCTCTGCGCGACGGGCAGCAAGGATATCGTCGTCGATGACGCATTCGTGCCGGAATACCGCACGCATTCGTACCAGGATGCGTTTCATCTGAAACACCCCGGCACTGCAATAAACGACGCGCCGATTTATCGCCTGCCTTTCGGACTCGTCTTTGCGAACGGCATCACGGCGCCTGCCATTGGCGCCGCACTGGGCGCGTTGGATGCGTTCCGGGAACAGTCGCTCAGGCGCATCAATCTGCGCGACCAATCGCGCGTAGCCGAAGATCCGTTCACCCAATATCGCTTGGCTGAAGCCGCCGCCGCTATCGGCGCCGCGCGCGACCGCGTGCTCGGCAACTTTGCCGAGATGATGCGGCTCGTCCGCGCCGGTGAGGAAATTCCGCTGACGGTCCGCGCCCGCTGCAAGTGGGACGCCGGGAAGGCGATCGATTGGAGCGTGCAGGCCGTCGACAAATTGTTCGAGGCGAGCGGCGGCCGCGGCATCTTTCTCGACAACCCGATCCAACGCGCCTGGCGCGATGTGCATGCGATGCGGGCGCATGCCGGCAACAACCCCGAGCGCGCTGCCTTCGTGTTCGCCCGCTCGGAGTTCGGCCTGGCGCCACAGGACATCCGGTTCTAGAACGAGGGGGAACGCCGATGAAGACCAGCCAGGACCGCATTCTGACCACCCATGTCGGGAGCCTGCCGCGGCCCCCCGAGCTGCGCCAGCTCGTGGTGCGCAAGGACCAGGGCGAGCCTTATGACAAGGCGGAGCTGGATCGCCTGACCAGGCAGGCGGTCGTCGACATCGTTCGCCGCCAAGCGCAGGCCGGCGTCGACGTCGTCAATGACGGCGAGATGTCGAAGCCCGGCTATTCGACCTATGTCGCGGATCGCTTGTCGGGGTTCTCGGGTCACGAGGCTGCAAAACCACGTCTGGACACCAGGGAGCACCCGAATTTCGTTGCCGCGTATGAGCGGATGACCGGCGCCAATGTCGCCAGACGCGCCGTGTGCGTCGGTCCGGTCGCGGTGCGCGACCGTGAGCCTCTCGCTCAGGACCTCGCCAATCTCAGGGCCGCGCTCACCGAAGTCACGGTCTCCGAGGGGTTTATGACCGCTGCTTCTCCCGGTCTCGTGCCGGTGTTCCAGACAAACCGGTATTACCCGACCCATGAGGCTTATGTCGAAGCCGTCGCCGCAGCGATGCAGGAGGAATACGAAGCGATCGTCGATGCAGGATTTGTATTGCAGCTCGATTGCCCCGACTTGGCGATGGCGCACCACACCTCTTTCCAGGATTTGAGCGAAGCGGATTTCCTCAAACGCGCGGCATTTCACGTCGAGGTGTTGAACCGCGCCTTGGCCAATGTGCCGGCGGACCGCGCGCGCATCCATATTTGTTGGGGCAATTACGAGGGGCCCCACGACCACGACATCCCGTTTGCGAAGGTCGCCCCCATTCTGGTCAAGGCGAAGCCGATGGCGCTGGTCGTCGAGGCCGCGAACCCGCGGCATGCGCATGAATGGACCGTGTGGCAGGAGACGAAACTGCCCGACGACAAGATCCTCGTGCCGGGTGTGCTCGACACCTCGACCAATTACGTCGAGCATCCCGAGCTGGTCGCCGAGCGCATCTGCCGCTTCGCCGACATTGTCGGCCGCGAGCGCGTCATTGCCGGCAGCGATTGCGGCTTCGGCACCTTCGCCGGCTACGGCAAGCTCGACCCCGACATTTCGTTCAAGAAACTGCGCGCCATGGCCGAAGGCGCCGCGATCGCCTCCAAGCGCCTGTGGGGCCAGGCGTAAATTTCTCCCTCTCCGCCCCTGGGGGCGGAGAGGGTCGGGGTGAGGTGGCGGAAGCGCGCGGCCCCGCACTGCGGCACCACCCACCTCACCCTCCCGACGCTGTCGCGTCGGGCCCCTCCCTCTCCCCCCGCAAGCTGGCGGAGAGGGGCAAGCTGCGTCAATGAACGGCATGGCACTCAAGGTGGCGGTGATCGGCGGCGGCATTGGCGGCCTCACCGCCGCCGTGGCGCTGCTGCAGGCCGGGTTCGAGGTCGAGGTCTATGAGCAGGCGCCCGAGCTGACCGAGGTCGGCGGGGGGATCAACATGGCGCCCAATGCGACGCGCGTGCTGCGCTGGCTGGGCCTCGCCGAAGGGCTCGACCGCGAGGGCGTGCGCCCGCTCGGCACCCACCAGCGCCGTTGGCAGGACGGGCGCACCTTGCAGAGGGCGTCCCTCAATCCGCTATGCGAAGAGCTCTACGGCGCGCCGCATATGACCATCCATCGCGCCGACCTGCTCTCGGTCATTGCCGCGGCCTTTCCCGCCGAGCGGGTCCATCTGGGACACCGGCTGGTCGGGGTTGCCGACCGGGGCAACGTCGCCGAGGCCTGGTTCGACAACGGCGTGCGGATCACCCCCGACGTGCTGGTCGGCGCCGACGGCATTCACTCGACGGTGCATGCCGCGCTCTTTGGCGAAGAGCCGCCGGACTTTGCCGGCTGCGTCGCCTATCGGGGGCTCGTGCCCGCCGAGCGCATCGCCGATCTCGGCCTCGAGCTCGGCTCGCAGTCCTGGGCCGGCCCCGGCGGCCATTTTGTGCATTATTTCGTGTCGCGCGGGCGGCTGCTGAATTTTGTCGGCTGGACCGAGCACGACAGCTGGAACCGCGAAGATTGGACCGACCGCGCCACGGTCGCACGGGCGCTCGCCGCCTTTGCGGGCTGGCACGCGCAGGTCCGAACGATCATCGCTGCCGCCGAGACCTGCTTCATCTGGGCCTTGTTCGACCGCGATCCATTGCCGCGTTGGTCGGTCGGCCGGACGACCCTGCTGGGCGACGCCTGCCACCCGATGTACCCGTTTATGGGGCAGGGCGCGGCAATGGCGATCGAGGACGGTGCCGCGCTCGCCGCCTGCCTGCGCGCGATCGGCGATCCGGCGGAGGCGCTATTGCATTACGAGCGGTTTCGCCTGCCGCGGGTCACCTGTCTGCAGGCAATGTCGCGCGCCAACAAGACCCGCTTTCACCTGCGCGACGGCCCGGCGCAGCAGGCGCGCGACGCCGAATGGGGCAGGTCCGGCGACCGCTCGCCGGACGCGCTGCGCTGGCTCTACGAACACGATCCCGCTGATGTATCGATCCCGGCATCACTATAGACAAGGACTCGGCCAAAATGCGGTGAGGTTTCGGCGCGCTGGTGCGCACCAGCGTGGCGGGCATGCGCCATCCGGGAATGACGATCTTGCCCTCGAAATGAAAGCTTTTTCGCCGCGAGGGTTATGGTGCCCGGTTCACGCGGTTGTCGACGAGCTCTTCGACCACTGTGGGGTCGGCCAAGGTCGTGACGTCGCCGAGGGCATCGTGCTCGTTGGCCGCGATCTTGCGCAGAATTCGCCGCATGATCTTGCCAGAGCGCGTCTTGGGCAGACCCGGCGCCCATTGAAGCAGATCGGGAGCGGCAATCGGACTGATCTCCTGGCGCACCCAGGCGACGAGTTCGCGCCGCAGCTCCTCGCTCGGGGTCTCGTTGACCTTTAAAGTCACGTAGGCGTAGATCCCTTGGCCTTTGATGTCGTGCGGAAATCCGACGACGGCGGCTTCCGCGACCCTCGGATGGGCGACCAGGGCGCTCTCGATCTCGGCGGTGCCGAGGCGATGGCCGGCAACATTGATGACATCGTCGACCCGCCCCGTCAGCCAGTAGAACCCGTCCTCGTCCCGGCGGACTCCGTCACCGGTGAAATAGAGGCCCGGAAAAGTCGAGAAATAAGTCTGCACGAAACGCTGATGATCGCCGAACACCGTACGCATCATCCCGGGCCACGCGTGGGCGATGCATAGATTTCCTTCGCCAGGACCGTCGATCACGTTGTGGTCGTTGTCGACGATTACCGGTTCGATGCCGAAGAAAGGCCGTGTCGCCGATCCCGGCTTCAGCGGGGTCGCGCCAGGTATCGGGGTTATCAAGATGCCGCCGGTTTCGGTCTGCCACCAGGTGTCGACGATCGGACAGCGCTGCTCGCCGACATGATCGTAGTACCAGAGCCACGCCTCGGGGTTGATCGGTTCGCCGACGGTCCCGAGGATCCGCAGTGAGCGCCGGCTGGTGCGCCGGACATACTCTTCGCCCTCGCGCATCAGCGCGCGGATCGCGGTCGGGGCGGTATAGAAGATCCGCACGTTGTGCTTGTCGACGACCTGCCAGAACCGCGAGGAGTCGGGGTAGTTGGGCACTCCCTCGAAGATCAAGGTGGTCGCGCCGTTGGCGAGCGGTCCGTAGACGATGTAGCTGTGCCCGGTTACCCAACCAACGTCGGCCGTGCACCAATAGACCTCGCCCTCACGATAGTCGAACACGTATTCGTGCGTCATTGAAGTATAGACGAGGTAGCCGCCGGTGGTGTGCAATACCCCTTTCGGCTGTCCAGTCGAACCCGAAGTGTAGAGGATGAAGAGCGGGTCCTCGGCCGACATTTCCTCTGCCGGGCAATCGGGCGAGGCGGCGGCGCAGACTTCGTGGTACCAGAGGTCGCGGCCCTCTACCCAGTCGATGCTGCCGCCGGTGTGACGGACGACGATGACGTCCCGAACTTCGGGGCAGTGCCGCAGCGCGTTGTCGGCATTGCGCTTCAGCGGTATCGCCCGGCCGCCGCGCCGCCCTTCATCGGCGGTGATCAGCACGGTCGAGCGGCAATCCTGAATGCGGCCGACGAGGCTATCGGGTGAGAAGCCCCCGAAAACAACCGAATGGATCGCACCGATGCGAGCGCAGGCGAGCATTGCGATCGCGATCTCGGGGATCATCGGCAGATAGATCGTGACCCGGTCGCCCTTCTGGACGCCCCGTGCCTTCAGGACGTTGGCGAGGCGGCACACCGCCTCGTGCAGCTCGCGGTAGGTGACTCGCCGGTCCTCGCCCGGATCGTCGCCCTCCCAAAGGATCGCCGTTTGCTCGGCACGCTTCGGCAGATGGCGATCGATGCAGTTGTACGACGCGTTGAGCGTCCCGTCCTCGTACCAGGCGATGTGCACATCGCCCTCGAACGCGGTGTTCCGCACCTTGGTAAACGGCTTGATCCAAGCGATGCGCTTGCCATGCTCGGCCCAAAAGTGGTCAGGGTCGACGAGCGATTGGCCGTAGAGCCGGAAATAGTCCGCCTCGCTGATTTTGCCCACCTGCGGATGGGCAGAGATGGGGATGACGTTCCGCCCGGACATGGCGTGTTTCCTCCTCGGCTGCCGGCGCTGGCCTCGCGTCGAACTGTCTGTCGAGGATATTCCGCCCCGCTAAGCAGTTACAATACCCGTCGGGCGGCTCGGTCCCTCAGTGCCCTATTCTGGTGCGTGTCGCGAGCAACGCCGCCTGCGTCCGGTTGGCGACATTGAGGCGGCGTATGATCTGCTTGACATGCGCCTTGACGGTGCTTTCGGACATGTTGAGCGCGTCCGCGATCAGCTTATTTGCTTTGCCTTCGGCGATCAGCGCGAGGACATCGCGCTGCCGGCGCGTCAGGGCGCGCCACGGTGCGCGCTCGGCGGTCGGGGCCGCCTCGGTCAATGTAAGCGGCACGTAGGTGCCGCCAGTACGGACCCGCTCGAGCGCGCCGATCAAAACCTTGAGACTATAGCTCGCCGGCAAGAAACCGCGCGCGCCGGCGCCCAGGATCCTGCGCGCCCGCTCCGGGTCGTCGCAGTCTGCGGCAACGAGGATCGGTGTCTGAGGCACCGCGGCGGCCAGAGCGGAAATGTCGCCGAGATCGATCTGCGAGCACGTCGATCCGCCGAGGAGGATCACATTGAACTCCTCGCCGTTCAGCACTCGCTGCACCAGCTCGCGAACCGTAGCGGCATCCGTGACGCGCCAGCGCCTGGGCTGCATGCCGAGCGCCAGCTTGAGGCAGTCAGACCGCAATTGGCTTTGGTCGACGATGGCGAGATGTCGGCGAACGGGGCCGGGAAATCCGGCAACTCCGCTGTGCGAGAGGCGTACCGCATTCTCAACATAATGGTCCAGCATCTCAGCGATCTCCGCGAATGCTTGCTTGTGGGTGTGATTTGCTGGAGAATGGCGCCCCTTTTGAAGTGTAAGCCGTAAATTTTTGTAAATTTAACGTAACGGAACGTAAACAGGACGCAAATTTGACGATCAGCTGCTTTTAGCGTTTGAGGGAATCCCGGTCATTTTACACAGCACAGACCATTCTTTTTCTGTAATAGGACAGACAGATAGTCGCGATTGCTTCAGCAGGGAAAGACTAGAGAGATCGGGATTGGCTCTCATCGCCTTTAGGACGACCGGGACCGCTGCCGGGATCACGGGCTTGATGTCGACCATGCCGAGCTTGCCGGTCTTATCGGCGGGATCCGGGTAAAATGTTTTGACGACCTCGGCGACCCCGACGATCTCTTTCCCCTCGTTCGAATGATAGAAGAAGGCGCGATCACCAGGCTTCATCGCCCGCAAGTTGTTCAGAGCCTGCGGGTTGCGCACGCCATCCCAATGGGTGCGGCCATCCGCCACCAGCTGTTCCCACGAATAACTCGATGGTTCCGATTTTAGCAGCCAATAAGCCATGCGTGTCCCCTTTTCGCCGTTCTTCAGAGCAGAGGGTAATCGGCCTGGTCTTCATAAACCGAACCGGACTTGGTCTGGAAGCTCGCGATCAAGCTGAAAGCCTCGACCCGAAGGGCATCGGCGCGAAACTGCGCGTGTGCCACGAGAAACTCGTGCAACTTGTCGAGCGGCGGGTCGCGAAGCCGCGCCAGAGTGACGTGCGGCGAAAATTTTCGCGGCTCCGGTGACAAGCCGGTGCGGATCAGCGCCTGCTCGACCTTGTCCCGCAAGCCGGCGAGCTCCGGACTACGCTCGACCCCGGCCCATAGACTGCGCGGCTTTTCCCCGCCGAACACGCCTGTCCCGGCAATCTGCAAAGTAAAGCGGCGAGCTCGCAGCCGGGACAGCGCCTCATCGATATCGGCCGCAATATCCTCGCCGATTTCGCCGATAAAACGCAGGGTCAAATGGAAATTGCCGGGGTCGACCCATTTCGCACCTGGCAACCCCGAGCACAGCAACGACAGCCGCAGCTTGAGTTCCGGCGGGAAGCCGATCCCGACAAAAAGACGCAACATGCCATCCGCTCACAGCTCCCGGTCACCCCGCCTCAAGTAAAGAGGGTGAGCACACCGGTATGGCCATAGAGGCGATCGCGCGAGATCTCGCCATTGGCGAAAAAGCCGATCAACGGAAATTCGCCCAGACCCTCTCGGATGAGCGCGGTCTCCACTCCGGGTTCACCGAACAATGCGGCTCCCCGAGCGACGCAACTGACATAAATTCCCGCCTTTGGCGGGCCGCTGAGCCGCCCGGCGAGTTGGCTCACCATGCGGACCATGTCGCGGCGCGCGCTCTCGGGATCGCGGCGGCAGAACACGATCGGATCGCCCGCCGCAATCTCCGCACCCAGCACCAGCCAGCCCCGGCCCGGGTCGATCGCCATCAGATTGCGCACGAGATAATCCCCGGTGTCCGAACCGGGCACGGGAAGCCCGGCAAAGATCAGACCGCCGACCCGCCGCAAATCGCCGGCGAGGCTGGGCCCGATATCCTCGGTGAACACAGCCAGCGCCGCGCGTCCGTCGATGACCATGACGACATTGTCGCGCGCCTCGTCGATCCGGTGCACCGGCCCGATCGGGATGCAGCCCTGCGTCAGCCCGGTGGCGACGGCAATTCCGGGACCCAGCATCAGGCCGGCGAACCCGTTGCCGCCAAGGCCGTTTTCTTTGTCGCCAGCTTCTTCGTCGGGGGTGCGGCCCAACAGCGGGCTGGCACAGCGGTGCGATACCAGACCGCCGACCAGAAAGGCGCCGCTCGCCGTTGCCACATCGATCGCGGTCTTCGCCAAATCGGGACAGCGCGGGTCGGCATGGACGAGCGCCAAAGTGGGCTGCGACGCCTCGATCCAGGCGGAATGACGGCGCGGCAGCTCCGAACCCGGATCATGGGTCGCCGAAAAGACGCGGAAGCAGTCCGGCGGCAAAACGGCCGTCATAGCAACCGCCGCCGGCTCGTCGAAAATTTCATCCTCCGCCGAGCAGACACCCAACCCGACACCGCCGACCCAGGAATGGATTCCGGTGCGCTCTGCAAGAGCATCAACAAGCTGGGAAAAAGCCGGGGCGGCCGGCTCGCTCAGGTAGAGTATCCCGAGATTGGCTCCGTCGAGCGCCGGGATCCCGGCGACGCACCGCGCTACGAGGCTGACCGGATCTCCGGTCGCAACGGCGGCAGCGAACTGCGCACTCACGACGCCCCCCCTATCAGGCCGGCGACGACCGGTGCGATTCTCTCGACGAGCACGGCGACACCCCTCTCGTTCGGATGGAGGCCGTCGGGTTGGTTGAGTTCCGGGTTCATCGCCACACCCTCGAGAAAAAACGGATAGAGCGGCAGATGGTGGAGATCTGCAAGCTCGGGAAAGATTTGGTCGAACGCGCGCTTGTACTCCTCCCCCCAATTCGGCGGCGCAAGCATGCCGGCGAGCAGCACTTTTGCGCCGGTGGCCTGGATCTTACCGATCATTTTATCGAGATTGTCGCGCACCGTCGAAGGCTCTATGCCGCGCAAGGCGTCATTGGCGCCGAGCGCCAGGATGACGAGGTCGGGCTTGTCGGCGAGCGCCCAGTCGAGGCGCGCCAGGCCACCCGCCGTGGTGTCGCCGGACACCCCGGCATTGACCACACGCGCCGCGATCCCGCGTTCGTGAAGCCACGCCTCCAGCCGCGCCGGAAAGGCTTGTGTTGCCGCTATGCCGTAACCCGCGGTAAGGCTGTCGCCGAAACCGAGGATAACCGGCACGTGCGCCATAACCGGTGAAGCAATACACATCAGACCCAGCACGACTCCAAGAACGAGACCGCCGCCACCACGCCCCTCACCCCGACCCTCTCCCCGCTCGCGCGGGGCGAGGGAGTCCTCTCCTCTTCCCCCTCGCCCTGCTTGCCCCCACCCTTCCCTCCCCCGCTCGCGGGGGAGGGTTAGGGTGGGGGAGAGGGTCGGGGTGAGGGGGCGGCCTCGCACCGCGTTGAAAGCACGGAGGAGCGGGCCATATGGTCGGAGGTTTTGGCGGCCGGCCGCCCTTCCTGGTTCGGACGGAGTATGACCACCTCGCTTCATCCCGGCGGCCCGCTCGTGATGCTGGACGATGTTCACCTAACACTGGGGAGCGCCGCCGGTCCCGTCAACATTCTCCGCGGGATCTCGCTCGAGATCGGGGCGGGCGAGACGGTGAGCATCGTCGGCCCGTCCGGTTCCGGGAAATCCACTTTGATGATGGTGCTCGGCGGGTTGGAGCGGCCGAGTTCCGGACGGGTAAGGATCGACGGGGTCGATCTCGGCGGCCTCAATGAGGATGCGCTCGCCCGGCTCCGCCGCGCCCGGATCGGCATCGTGTTCCAGTCGTTTCACCTGCTGCCCACGATGACGGCCCTGGAAAATGTCGCGATCCCGCTCGAGCTGGGCGGCCGCGCCGATGCGTTTGCCGCCGCTTCGCAAGCGCTCGAGACGGTCGGCCTCGGTCACCGCCTGACCCATTATCCCGGCCAGCTGTCGGGCGGCGAGCAGCAACGCGTGGCGATCGCCCGCGCCTTTATCGCCGGACCGAAGCTGTTGCTCGCCGATGAACCGACCGGAAACCTCGACGGTACCACCGGAGGCCTCGTCATCGATTGCCTGTTCGAGCAACACGCTCGCCACGGGACGACCCTGCTGTTGGTCACCCATGATCCCGCCATAGCCGAAAGGTGCGAGCGTCAAGTTCGGCTGATGGACGGCAGCATCGTCGAAGATCGGCGTATCACCCGAGGCCGGGTCGCCGCGATCGGGCACGCACGGTGAGCTCGGCCTCCCCGCTCTACGCGTTCCGGCTCGCCCGGCGCGAGTTGCGCGGAGGCATGAGCGGGCTCGGCGTCTTTATCGGCTGCCTCGTCCTCGGTGTGACCGCGATCGCCGCCATCGGCTCGATCGCCGCCTCGGTCAGCGCTGCGATAAAGACGGATGCCCGAGACCTGCTCGGCGGCGACGCCGAGGCGCGGCTGGCCTACCGGCCGGCCGGCGCCGACGAAAAGGAATTCTTGGAAAACAGTGGCTCGGTGTCCGAAGTCGCAACGATGCGGGCGATGGCGCGCACCGAGGACGGCGCCCGGCGCAGCCTGATCGAGTTGAAGGCCGTCGACGCGGCCTACCCGCTCTATGGTGCGGTCGTCCTCTCGCCGGCGCAGAGCCTCGACGCCGCGCTCGCCGCGCGCAACGGCAGTTACGGAGCGGCGGTCGACTCCGCCATCCTCGGCCGGCTCGGTCTAGCGATCGGCGAGCGGATGAAGATCGGTGAGGCGGTCTTGCAGATCCGCGCCACGGTTGTACGCGAGCCCGATGCCGCAACGGGTGGGCTCATTTTTGGGCCGCGCGTGCTGATCTCCAGAGAGGCGCTCGCCGCAACCGGGCTGATCCAGCCCGGTGCGCTGGTGACATATCGTTATCGGCTGCGGCTCCCTCCGGGGGTCGATGCGACGGCTTGGGTCAATTCGGCACGAGCCGCGTTCCCCGAGGCGGGCTGGCAGATCCGCAGCTTTGGCGAGGCCTCGCCATCGTTGCAGCGATTGATCGATCGCGTCGGTCTGTTTCTCAGCCTCGTCGGGTTGACCTCTCTGCTGGTCGGCGGCGTGGGGATCGGCAATGCGATCGGCAATTATATCGCCGGGAAGACCGCGACCATCGCGACCCTCAAATGTCTGGGAGCCTCGAACCGGCTGGTTTTCGCCGCCTATCTCTTCGAAGTCTTGGGGCTCGCTGTCGTCGGCATCGCCGTCGCGCTCGTCCTCGGCGCTCTGGCGCCGGTCGCCGCCGCGCCTCTGTTGTCCGGGGTGCTCCCGGTTTCCATTCGTTTTGCGATCCATCCGGCGCCGCTGGCCCTGGCGGCGCTGTTCGGGCTGCTGACGACGTTGGCTTTCTCGCTCTGGCCGCTCGCTGGAATTGGCCGGATTTCCGCCGCAGCGCTGTTCCGTGACACCGTCGATCGGGCGCGGCGCCGCATCCCTCCCGGGATAATCGGGACGACGGCGGCTCTGGTGCTCGCGCTTGCAGCGCTGGCCGTCGTTACCTCGCAAGACCGGAAGGTCGCGCTGTGGTTCGTGGCCGGGGCGATCGCCGCCTTTGCGTTGTTCCGGGCGGCGGGGGCGGCGATCCTCTGGGTGGCGGGACGGCTCGGCCGGCCGCGCCGGCCGGTGCTGCGCCTGGCGCTCGCCAATTTGCACCGCCCGGGAGCCCCGACCGCGCAAATCGTGCTCTCGGTCGGGATCGGGCTTACCGTGCTGGTCGCCGTCGCGCTCGTCGAGGCCAATCTTTCCCACGAGGTCGAGACGAAAGTGCCGGCCGAGGCCCCGGCCTTTTTCTTCATCGACATCCAGCCCGATCAGCTCGCCGGCTTTGATGCGCTGGTGCGCGCCAGCCCCGGGGCGCGGTTCGACCAGGTGCCGATGATGCGCGGCCGCATTACCCGACTGAACGGCGTTCCGGTTGAAGACGCGGCGGTCGCGCCGGAAGCGCAGTGGGCCTTGCGCAGCGACCGCGGCCTCACTTACTCCGCGAGCATGCCGCAAGGCTCGCGTCTCGCCGCCGGCACTTGGTGGCCGGCCGGTTACCAAGGCCCGCCGCTGGTGTCATTTGACGAGGCGCTGGCCCGCGGCATGGGGCTGAAAGTCGGGGATACGCTTACCGTCAACCTGCTCGGCCGCGAAATCACCGCTACGATCGCCAATCTGCGTTCGATCGACTGGGAACGGCTCGGCATCAACTTTGTCATGGTGTTTGCGCCGGGAACGCTCGAGCACGCGCCGCAGACCCATCTCGCCGCCGTCTACCTGCCGCAGGACGAGGAGGAAGACCTGGCGCGCGCGGTGACCGAGCGCTTCCCCAATATCTCGGCGATCCATGTCCGCGAGGCCCTGGCCGCGGTCAATCGCATTATCGGCATGATCGGGAGCGCGGTCCGCCTGACCGCGCTGGTGACGGTTGGCGCCGGGGCGCTCGTCCTTGGCGGCGCGGTCGCGGCCGGGCATCGGCGCCGGGTGTACGATGCCGTCGTCCTCAAGGTGCTGGGCGGTACGCGCGGCGTGATCACGCGGGCTTTTCTGATCGAGAACGGGATTACCGGTA
Organism: uncultured Alphaproteobacteria bacterium; assembly: GCA_963812675.1. Classification (GTDB taxonomy): domain Bacteria; phylum Pseudomonadota; class Alphaproteobacteria; order ATCC43930; family CGMCC-115725; genus AP-15. The sequence continues at coordinate 223,197 of CAWEWR010000023.1, forward strand.
TGCTCGCCGCCTTGGTGGCCGGCGCCCTCGGCACCATCGCCGCCTACTTTCTGGTGACCCGGCTGATGAAGATCGATTGGGTTTTCCTGCCGGCTCCGTTGTTGTGGACGGTGACCCTCGCCGCGTTGCTGACCGCCGCGCTGGGGTTTGCCGGAACCTGGCGTGCGCTCGGCGCCAAGCCGGCTTCCTACTTACGAAATGAATAGCGTTTCCGTAAAAGATCTTGCTCAGGGACGCCGCTGCGGCTGCGTATTGAAAAGATCCCGTTTTGTGCCAATATCGCAGCCACGAGGAATCTTCCTCGCTCTCGCTTCTCTCCTTGGAGGGGGTTTATGGCTTTAGGTTCGCAGCCCCGCTGGACGGTGCGGTCGGCGGACGCCCAGGTCGGCATCGATGTCGGCCTTCGGGATTACATGCTCCGCGTCTACAACTACATGGCGTCGGGGCTCGCGCTCACCGGCATCGTGGCTTATGTCGCGGCCTATTCGGGCTTCTACGAGTCGATCGCGCGGACACCGCTGATCTGGCTGGTCATCCTGGCGCCGCTTGGCCTGGTGATGCTGATGAGCTTTGGCGTGCAGCGGATGCAGGCGAGCACATTGCAGCTCGTCTTCTGGCTCTATGCCGGGCTGATGGGTTTGTCGCTCGCCATGGTTTTCCTGGTCTTTACCGGGGCGAGCGTCGCGCGCGTCTTCTTCATCACCGCCGGCACCTTTGCCGCGATGAGCCTCTACGGCTATACCACACAGCGCGACCTGTCGCAGTTCGGCTCATTTTTGTTTATGGGGCTGATCGGCATCATCATCGCCTCGCTGGTCAATATGTTCCTCGCCTCTTCGGCGCTGCAGTTCGCGATCTCGGTGATCGGCGTCCTGGTCTTCACCGGCCTGACCGCCTGGGACACGCAGCAGATCAAGGAGATGTACTACGAGGGCGACGGGTCCGAGATCGCCGGCAAAAAGGCGATCATGGGGGCGCTGCGCCTCTACCTCGACTTCATTAACCTCTTCATGATGTTGATGCAGCTGCTCGGCACCCGGCGCGACTAACCGCAAGCCGAAATCCCGAACAGTAGGAACCTCGATCGGCCGGGCCCAGCGCCCGGCCGAGTTTTCTGTGCGCCTGACAGCACGAGGATGCGGTCGCTCATCAGGCCGCCTCCTCCATCATTTCATCGACATGGACCGGGAGCACGACCCGGAACGTCGAGCCTTGGCCCCATACCGAGTCGACCGAAATCGTCCCGCCCTGCATCTCGACCATGCGCTTCGAGATCGCCAGACCCAAGCCGGTCCCGCCTTTCTTGCGCGTGTTGGAATTGTCGATCTGCTGGAACTCGCCGAAGATCCGTTCCTGATCGGCGTCGGGAATGCCCGGCCCGGTGTCGCGCACGGTCAGCACGAACTGGCCCTTGTCCGTCCGAGCGCAGATCTCGACCTCGCCTTTATCGGTGAATTTGATCGCATTGCCGACGAGGTTGAGGAGCACCTGCGAGACGCGTCGCGCGTCGCCATGCGCCATCGGCAAACCGTCCTGCACCGCAGCGGTGAATTTGAGCCCCTTCGAGGTCGCCAGCGGCTCGGTCGCGGTGACGACCGACTTCACGACCTCGGGCAGGCTGTAATCTTCGAGCGTCAGGGTCAGCTGCCCCGCTTCGATCTTCGCCAGATCGAGCACGTCGTTGATCAGCGCCAAGAGATGCTTGCCATTGTTCTGGATGCGCTCGAGCACGCCACGCGGCCGGTCCGGGAGCACGCCATAGATGCCGTCGACGAGCAGCTCGGCATAGCCGAGGATCGCGTTGAGCGGCGTCCGCAGCTCGTGGCTCATATTGGCGAGAAACTGCGATTTGTGCTGGCTGGCGAGCGCCAATTGCTCGCTCTTGTCGGCGATCTCGCGGAAGAGGCGGGCGTTCTGGATTGCCAATACCGATTGGCTTGCGAGAGTCTGCATCAGTCGCACCGTCTCGGCCGGGAATTCGCCCGCCTCTTGCCGCATCAGAATGATGGCCCCGAGGATGCGCTCGGCGCCGACCAGCGGCACGATGAGCGCTGAGTGGAAACCGGCGGCGAGGCTCGCGTCGCGCAACGGAGCACTCGGCCGCTCCGCGAGTTCGGCGAGTTGGATCGGCGTGCGCTGTGCCGCCGCCTCACCCATCGCGGTCTCGGCTTCCGCAACCCGCAGCTCGCGCACCGAGTGTGCCAGCGCCTCGTCCCACCCCACCGCCTCGACCAGCCGGAATGCACGCTCTGCCCGAATATAGCGAAAGATCGCCCCGGCATTCGCCCAGGTCACGCCGAGCGAGGCGTTGAGAATCGTCGACAGCACCGCTCTGAGATCGAGCGTCGAACTCACCGCCTGCCCGACCTCGCTCAGCATCTTCAGCTCTGCGACCGAGCTCCCGAGCTCTTCGGTACGGGCGCGCAACTCGCCGAAGAGCCGGGCATTCTCGATCGCGATCACCGCCTGGTCAGCAAAGGTTGTGACCAGCCCAATCTGCTTGTCGGTGAACGGCTCGACGTGCGAGCGGGCAAGGGTGATGACGCCGATCAGCGCATCCTCGCGGATCAGCGGCACTCCGAGCATCGTGCGCTGACGGCCGAGCTGCACCGCTTCGGCCCTGGTGTATCCGGGGTCGGTCGCCGCGTCCTCGATATGCACGGCGCGCCGCTCGAGCACTGTCCGACCGGCCAATGTGCCGCGGCCTGGCACGATCGGATTGCGTGTCTGGAAATCCCTGTAATCTTCCGGGATACCGAACGAAGCAGCCATTCGACAGAGGTCGTCATGCAGACGGAAGATGAACCCGGAGTCGGCCCGGCAAATGCGCGCCGCCGTCTCGACCAGCGTGTCGAGCACCGGCCCGAGCTCGGCGCCAGAGCGGCTGATGACCTTGAGAACATCGCTGCTCGCAGTCTGATATTCGAGCAACTCCTGCAGGTCATGCGTGCGCTGCCGCAATTCGGTGATCAGCCGGGCGTTCTCGATCGCGATCACGGCCTGGTCGGCAAAGGTCGTGACGAGCTGGATTTCGCGCTCGGAAAACGCCTCGACCCTGCGGCGGGCCAGGCCGATGACCCCGATCGGCGCACCCTCGCGCAACAATGGCACACCGATCATTGTGTGCACACCGCCGACACGCGCGTCGTCCTTTGCCTCGTAGAGCGGGTCGGTCCAGGCATCCAGGATCTGGACCGTGGCGCCTTCGAGCGCGGCGCGGCCCACCACCGTGCCTGTGCCGGGTAGGATCCTGACATTACGCTCGATCTCTTCGTATTCCGGCGACAGCATGTGACCGGCGGCCCAGCGGTATTCGCCGTCGTCGTTCCGGTAAATGACAGCGGAATCGGCGCGACACAGCCGGATCGCTGTCGTCACTACCGCCTGCAATACCGCATCGAGATCAAAGGTCGAGCGGCTGACGACCCTGAGGACATCGCTCGTCGCGGTCTGATATTCGAGCAACTCGCGCAATTCCGTGATCAGCCGCGCGTTTTCCATCGCAATGACCGCCTGCGCAGCGAAATTCTGCAATAACGCGATCTGCTTGTCGGCGAACGGCCGTACCTCCTGCCGAAATGCTGCGATGGCGCCGAGCAGTGTGGCATCCTTACGGAGCGGCACCAAAAGCATTGTGCGGATGCTGCCGACGTCGATCAAATGCCGATATCCTGGGCAATCGCGCCAGCCATCATCCTCCACAGCATCGCCCATATGAACGAGACGCTCCCCACGCACCAATTGCATAAGGGGATTGTTCGAGCCAGCCTGAAATGCATTCCCGACCATTTCGCGGAACTGCATTGGCAGCCCGTTCAAGGCAACTGTATGGAAGCATTCCCCGTCATAGGTCAGCAAGCAGCTGAACGACGTTTCGCAGAGATTGTGCGCTTTCTCCAATATTGCATCGAAAACTGGGGCAAAATGGCCAGGCGAGAAGTTGATCACCTGCAATACTTCAGTGGTCGCGGTCTGCTGCTCCAATGCCTCGCGCGTCTCGGTGATCAGGCGCGCATTCTCCATTGCGATCACCGCCTGCGCAGCGAAGTTCTGCAGCAACGCGATCTGCTTTTCAGTGAACGGACGAACCTCCTGGCGATATGCGCCGATTGTGCCTACCAACCTGCCGTCCTTACGCAACGCGACGGCGACGTATGTGCGAGTTCCGCCCAGTTCAACGAACGCCCGCTGGCGAGGATCCCCCGACTGGTATGCCGGTTCTTTCGTCATGTCCTCGAAATGAACGAAATCTTCGCCGTCGAGCATCCGGCCCACTGCGGTATGCTTCCCCGGTTCTCGCGGGGTACCGGAAAGAAACTCCGCTAAGGCGGGCGGTACTCCGTGGAGCGCGGCCGTCTGGAAATGGCCGCCATCGCGAATGAGCATAATTCCAAAAGCCGCCTCGCAGAGCCGCATTGCCTTTTCGAGCATCGCGTCGAACACCGGAGCGAGGTTGCCAGGCGAAGAGTTGATGACCTGCAATACCTCGGCGGTGGCGGTCTGCTGCTCCAAGGCCTCGCGCGTCTCGGTGATCAGCCGCGCGTTCTCCATCGCGATCACCGCCTGCGCCGCAAAATTCTGCAACAGCGCGATCTCTTTTTCGCTGAATGGCCGCACCTCAAGGCGGGCCGCGGAGATCAGGCCCAGGAATGCGCCGTCTTTGCGCAGCGGCACAAACAGCACCGTGCGGATGCCCGCAAACTCGGCCGCGCTGCGAAAAACCGGGTGGTCGATTTCAGCGCAATCGGCTATGTGGGCGAAAGGTTTACCCTCGATCAGGGCCTGGCTCGCCGGTAAGTCGGCAGCACGATACCCCTTCCGCAGAATATCAGCGAATTTGTCCGACACGGCATGCGTCGCGACGGCGTGCAAGTTCTCGCCGTCGTAGAGCTGCAGGCTCCCATGAGCGGCGCCGCAAAGGGTGTGCGCCTTTTCCAGCATCGCATCGAAAACCGGCGCAAGGTCGCCGGGCGAGGAATTGATGACCTGCAACACCTCGGCGGTTGCGGTCTGCTGCTCCAGCGCCTCGCGGGTCTCGTTGATGAGTCGCGCGTTCTCCATCGCGATGACCGCCTGATCGGCGAAAGTTTTGATCAGGTCGATCTGCTTATCGGTGAACGGCTCCGCTGTGCGTCGTTGGACGTTAATCGCTCCGATCGGGACGCCGTCCCGCAGCATCGGCACAGCAAGCACCGTTTGGCCGCTCGACTGGTCCAGTGTCGGGTAGGCGCGTTCGGGATCGGTGGCCAAGTTGCCGACATGCGCTACCTGCCGGGTCAGTATTGAGCGCCCAGTCGCTGTGCCGTGGTCGGCCGGGATTGGAAACACCTCCTGGATTTTTTCGGTCTCGCCGGCCGTGAAGCCCGCCAAGGCCGCCAGGTGCATCAGCCTGCCATCAAAGGTCACGACGGAGCCGAGAGACGCACCAGTGAGCGCCCTGGCGGCGCCGGCGATCGCATCGAAGGTCGGCTGCAGATCGGCCGGGGAACCGGAGATGACGCGCAGAATCTCGGCGGTCGCGGTCTGCTGCTCCAAGGCCTCGCGCGTCTCGGTGATCAGCCGCGCATTCTCCATTGCGATTACCGCCTGGGCGGCGAAGTTCTGCAATAACGCGATCTGCTTGTCGGAAAGCGGCTGGATCTCCTTCCACCATATGCCGATAGTGCCAAAGAGAGTGCCCTCCTTGCGCAACGCCATGCTTAGCGACGTGCGATGGCTCCCTATATCCACAATCTCCCGCATATGCGGGTTGGCGCGGTATTCCTCGCTCTGCAAAACGTCTTCGATATAGACGACATTCTCCCCGCGCACGATGCGGCCCAGCGTACCGTCTGGCCGGGGCTGGAAGGGACCACGCCGCCGCACATACTCAACAAGCTGTGGCTCCCCCTTTACCGCGACGCGATGAAACCGTTCGCCATCATATGTCGCAAGGTGGCCAAATGCGGCGCCGCAGAGTTGGAGGGCTTTTTCCAGCATCGCGTCGAACACCGGCGTGAGGTCGCCGGGCGAGCTGTTGATGACCTGCAGTACCTCGGCAGTCGCGGTCTGCTGCTCCAATGCCTCGCGCGTCTCGGTGATCAGCCGCGCATTCTCCATCGCGATCACTGCCTGCGCCGCGAAGTTCTGCAGTAACGCTATCTGCTTGTCGGTGAATGCCCGGACTTCCCGGCGGTAAATGATGAAAGCACCGAGCAAAAGCTCGTCCTTCAGAAGAGCCATGGTCAGAGCACTGCGCGCACCGCCGAGATCAACGAGGGCACGGCGCAGGGTTTCACCTGAACGGTAGACGTCCTCTGCCGCCAGATCGACGACATGAACGACTTTTTCGCCAGCAGCCACGCGCGTGAGCCCGTTGCCGGGGCCGGGTCGCAGCGGCCCGGCCATCAAAAATTTGGCATAGGCGGCCGGCACTCCCCGCAAAGCAGCGGCCCGGAAGGACGTTTTGTCATAGGTGCAAAGCACGCCGAAACTGGCTTCGCACAGCCGGAGCGCCTTTTCGAGCATCGCGTCGAACACCGGCGCTAGGTCGCTGGGCGACGAATTGATGACCTGCAATACCTCGGCAGTCGCGGTCTGCTGGTCGAGCGCCTCCGTCAGTTCGGCGGTGCGGTCCTCGACCTTTTTTTCGAGGTCGGCGTAGGATTTTTGCAGGTCGCCCGCCATTCGGTTGAACTCGCCGGCCAGGCCCTCAAGCTCGTCGCCGGTGTGGATGTCGATGCGGCGGTCGAGTTCGCCGGCTCCGATCCGTGCGGCGCCGGCTTGCAATTGGCGAATGGGCACGGTCATGCGGCGGGCGAGAAAGAGCGCAGCCAATGTCGCCAGGAGCAGCGCGAGGACGAGGAGCGTAGCAGTGCGCAATGCCGAGCCGTAGAGCGGCGCCAGGGCCTCGCTCAGCGGCAATTCGACAAAGACGGTCCAGCCGAGCGGCGCGATTGCGGCGTGCGCGGTCAGCACCGGCTTGCCGTCGACGCCTTTGGCGACCATGACCGCTTGGTCGATCGGTTGCCCCCACCCTGACCCTCCCCCGCCTGCGGGGGAGGGAAGGGAGGGGGCCTCGGCCAGTGCCGATGCGACCTGCGGCAGATTGGCGAGGTCGGTATTGCGCAATACGAGGCTGATGTCGGGGTGGGCGATGAGGCGCCCGTCGCGGTCGACGACATAGGCGTAGCCCCTCTGGCCGATTTTCAGACCGGTAATTACGTCCCAGATCAGCTTCAGATTGACCTCGGCGACCGTGACGCCGGCATTGCGCCCGGCGCGGGCCAGCGCCACGGTCATATACGGCTCGGATTCCTTGCGGAAATAGACCGGACTGAACCAGACGCGGTTCTTCTTCGCCTCGACGAAGCTCGGCGACCCGGAATAGTCCTTTTCGCTGCCGACCACGTCCATCGCCAGGCGCGAGACCTTGAGCTGCTCCTTGCCCATATCGTCGAGCTGGATCAGCTCGGTGATCGCGGGCACCTGACGCAATAGGCGCACATAATCGAAACGGCGCTGCTCGAGGGGGCTCGCGGCCCATTGCGGCGCCGTGGTCCAGCCGAGCTGGCGCTCGATCTCGTCGACGAATTGCTCGATGCGGCGCGCCGCCGATCCCGCCTTCTCCTGTTGGATGCGGAACAGCGCCGCCTTGTTTTCATCGTAGGCGAACCAGAAATCGAGCGCGCTGTTGATGAGCAGCACGACGCTGACCAGCCCGACGATCAGCAGCACATATTTGCGGAAGAGCCGCCCGCGCGGCGCCGCCATCCCGCCGCCCGTGCTTTCCTGGTCGGACGGGCGGCGCCGCGCTCCGAGAGGGCCAAGCGAAAGCCAGCCCATCCGCGAAGAACTGCGCGCGGCGTCAGTCACGGGTCACCGCGTCGGCATGAGGTAACGGCATCGGGCGGCAATCAGGTCGAATTCCGCGACGATCATACCGCATACCCAACGCGATTGACATCGGCGCGCGGCTCAACCGCCCCAGACGCCTCGTATTACCTCATCCTACGGCCTGATCCGCGCGCGCGACCACCGTTTGCGGCGCTGTCAACTCGAAGTCGACGAAGTGCCGCTGAGCTTTGATGACCCGAAACGGATCAACGGGCTCTACAGCGCCTCATTGGGGGCGACCCTCTGGCGGCACGCCTTGGCGCTCCGCCAGCCGGACCAGGATCGCCAGCATCCGGCTCATCCGCTCCTCCTGTATGCCAAAGCGCTGCTCCAGCGCGCCGAATCGCTGTTCAAGTGTAGTGAAGCGGATTTTGAGATCGCGGACATGAAGCTCTAAATCGTTTATTCGATCGGTTAGCGTGGCGACCCGCGCGCCGAGTAATTCGAGGCTGACCTTCTCGTCACTCATCCTCATCCTCGCCGAATATTTTCATCTCCGCATTCTACACAATTTCCGTCCACTTTACATTCCAAGTTATCGTAAACGCCTAGATCGGATTAATCGATGGCGCACGGTGAAGACCGTGGAAGTCAAATTGGGCGCTTCGATTAATGAGGTCCCGCCGCTTCATTCGATGACCTCGTCGGCGCGCGCGAGGAGCGCGGGCGGGATTGTGAAGCCGAGCGCGCCGGCGGTTTTGAGATTGATGGTCAGATCGAATTTGCGCGGCGGCTCGACGGGCAGGTCGGCTGGTTTTGCCCCTTTGAGGATCTTGTCGACGAAACCGGCGGCGCGGCGGAGCAAGTCGCGGTAGTCGGCGCCGAACGACATCAACCCCCCATCGACCGGAAAGACGCGGAAGGCATAGATCGCGGGCAGCCGGGATTCCGCGGCGAGCGCGATGAGCTGGGCGCGTTTGGCCGGACCCAGCGGACCGGAGGCTACGTAGACGGCCTCGCAGCGCTCGCCGCGCAACCGCGCGAAGGCGAGCTCGAGAGCCGTCCCGGTCGCCGCCTGGAGCATCAGCGGCTCGATCTTCACCTGCGCGGCATTGGTGCGGATGTCTTGCACTCTTTGCTCGATGCCGGGATCTCCCCTGACGATGACCGCGACCCGGCGCAGCCGGGGAACCAGCTCCTGCAGCAGCTGCAGCCGGTTCGCGATCGCCTCGGATGAAGCAAGAGACAGACCCGTGACGTTGCCGCGGGGCTGGGCCAGGCTCGCGACGACGCCAACCGCGACCGGATCGTCGACGCCGACCATGACGATCGGGATCGTCGCGCTCGCGCGCTTCGCGGCGAGCGTGGCCGGGGTCCCGCCGGTGACCAGGACCGCGACGCCGGAGTCGATCAGCTCCTTGAAGATGCCGGGCAACCGCTCGGCGCGCTCCTCGGCCCAGCGGTCGAGAACCACGATGTTGCCGCCATCGGTCCAGCCGAGCGCGGAAAGAGCTTCGCGGAATGCGTCGAGCAGGCCCTGGTTGTCCTGCCGCCACCCCACCTGGACAAACCCGACGCGCGCAGTGGTGGTCTCGGCCGACGCGGGGTTCCGGGTCATCGCCGCCCCGGCGGCGAGCCACAGCAAGTCGCGCCGCCTCATTCGCCACCTCATTCGATGACCTCCCGCGTGCCGCCTGGGCGCAGGCGCGCACTTTTGATTTTGACGATTTTTCAACGGGGTGCCACCTTTAGAAATTGTATGAGCTACTTCACACTAGTCGGCAACTTTGCCGGTACATCCTGCGCGTTTAGTAAAAAAGACAAACGACGGGGGATCGAATCATGTGGAAAGCAGCTGTAGCCGCCGCAGCATTTGCGTGTGGTGCGCAATCGGCGTGCTCACCCTACGTGTTCTCGGGGAACGTGCAGACCTTTAGCACCAAGATGACGTCGATCGACGCATCGTATCAGGACAACGCCCAAAAGATCATCGCCGAGCGGCACCTGGCCAACCGCACCCAGTGGGTCCACGACAGATCCGTGCTGCTGACCGGCCCTGGATGCGACTTCGATGCGGCTAATTCCCTCCCCTGCGATCTGATGGCTAAGGGCGCGCCTGTGCGTACCGTCCGTACTGCGGCCAAGTCGGAGCCGACCGCACCGCCTGCCGATGTGTGCGAGACGATAACCGATCTTCCCCCCGCCCAAACGACTGTCCCCGACCAACATCCTCCACCCCTTCAGCGGACTGATTTGTTGAGGGCGCTGGATAATTATACTGCGGCGCTCGCTGCGATCACGAAGGCGCAAGACCGGGCGGATTTCGACAATGCAGCGGCCGCGGTCAGTGCCGCGGTGGGCGCGCTCGCGCAATCGGCGCCGGGCCCTTACGGCGCGGCGGCTGCCCCGGTCGCCAAGGCATCGACCAATGCAATCTTGTGGCTGGTCGGACAAGACCTCGATTATCGGCGCCTCCACGAGCTTCAGAACGCGACTGGGATCGCCTGCGAGCCAATGCACGTACTGGCTGACGCGCTCGGCGCGGTGCTGGAAGAGCAGCGCGATGCTCGACTGAGGGGGTTGTTCGTTCTGCTGGTTCAAAAGACCCGAGCGCTGAATTTAGCGAGGACCACGCCGCGCGTGACAGACCAGGCTTATGGCGCTGCGATCGACGATGCGGAGGCCGCAGCCGATGCGTTTCAGGCGGTGCGCGCCACCGATCCGCACGCGACGGCGCGAGCGCTACGCGATGCGCACGACCAGCTCGTGGTGGCGGTGCGCAACAACAACGGGGAGTTCGCCGCGCTCGTTGCCAGCCTCCAAACCTTCAGCCAGCGCGCCCATGATTTGGCCACCGCCGCCGCCGCAAACGCATCCGTCCCCAGCCCAACGGAAAAGAAATCGTGACAGGCGAAAAGAAATCATGACAGGAAAGCATGACATGAACCAACCATCGATAATCGATCAGATTCGCAATGCCCGCGACACGGCGCTCGCCGCACTGAAATCCTCCATCGAGGCGGTCGCCGCGCAACTCGAGCTGGCCACCAGCCCAGACGAAGCTGCCCTCAACCAACGGCTCGATGAACTGATGAACCAGCGCGACGCCATCGAGACCGCGGCCACCGACACGGTTCTCGCTCTACCCGAAGTCATTGCGGCAGCCGCCGCACTGAACGGGCTGGCAGCGCAAATGAATACGACCGCCCAGCAACTCCCGGCGGCCACCAATCTGCTGACCACGACCGCAACCGTGTTGGCCCTCGGTCAGCAATTCTCTGGAATGCTCGTCAATCCGCATCACGGCTGACTTCGTCGAAACGCGGGAACCGGGAACAGGTCTAGCCGATCGCGGACACCTGCCGCAACCTGACCGCGGTCCCCCCCACCCTTCCCGCCCCCGCTTGCGGGGGAGGGTTAGGGAGGGGGCCGCTCGACGCCGCCCCCAATGGCGTGGAAGGGGCATCGAGGAGCAGACCAGGAAACTCTTTGAGGTCTGCCGGCTGCGTGACGTGCCGATCATATCTACTTCAACAGCTCAACCGCGAGGCCGCGAGCCATTCGACCTATTGGACGAGATCAGGCAGTGTCTCGTGCTCGACGACTGATGGGGTTAAGCGAGCTTACGTTGCGATTAGCGGAGTCCGGGATGCTCCTTAACCATTTTATCGTTGCGGACCCATTTCTTGGCTGCTATATCGTAATAGGCGACAAAAAAGAGATCCGCGTCCGGAATGCGTGGGTACAGGGGCGACAGTTTGAACACTCATCCGAATTTCACTGCACGTCGTCTATTTCGCATTATTCTACTCGGCTTGATGGGAGGTACCGCACTATTCTCCGCGGCGTGTGCCCCCGTAGTTGGATATCCACGCGACCCCGAAGATACGGATGCGACACTTACGAGCTTACAGCACTATTTCCTACCAGCCGCTGAAGGCCAATACCAGAACGCAACGCCTGCTCAAAAGACGCAAATTCGCAACGAGATTGTGCTAAATCGTATGCGGGCCTACAATATTGAATTCGATAACTTCGAAAAAAATCTTTGGGCGGAAGGTAACATCATAACCACTGGCGGCGATCTGATAGCGCTTGTCTTGGCTGGTCTCGGCGCAACGACAGGAAGTGCGGGCACGAAAGCGGCACTCTCGGCGGCAACAGCTGGGGTCGTGGGGGCGCAAGCCGCGATAAATCGCGATTTATACTATCAGAGAACCTTGCCGGCTTTGCTGGCACAGATGGAGGCCAACCGCGCTAACGTAGAACTTACGGTTCTAAACGGTCTCGCCAAGAGCGATAGCGAGTACCCGCTTTATAAGGCAGAGATAGACTTAGAATCCTTGAAGAACGCAGGAAGCATGCCTTCCGCTATATCAGTGATCACCCAAAAATCCTCTCAGGACAATCAGTCAGCGCAAAAACAGCTTGCGGCCCTCTTCACAGCGACGGTCGTTGACGATGCGACGCAGACCCGCAAGGTGGCGATCAATCAATATGTCCGTGGACTTGCCGCGAGCAATGACAAGACGAGATTGGATGCTATTGCGAATATTCTCAAAGTGAATACCGATCCTAACATTTTAACGGAACGCAATAACATCATCCTTGAGATGGACAAACGCGTTACCGATAAGGCGAGCATGGATGCGCTGTCGACAGCGTTGAAACCCATCAGCAACAAGGATTACTGAGCATGGCGGCTCCGTTAACTCAGCGTGTCGTGGACCACGCGACGCATACTCGCAAGGTGGCCATCAATCAATATGTCCGTGGACTTGCCGCGAGCAATGACAAGACGACGTTGGACGCTATCGCGAACATTCTCACAGTCGGTACCGACCCTAACATCGTCACGGCACGCAACGGCATCATCCTTGAGATGCACAACCGCGTGACCGATAAGGCGAGCATGGATTCGCTGTCGACAATGTTGAAACCCATCAGCAAGAAGGATTTCTGAGAATGGCGACTCCTACGCCCATCGGTGCCAACAAGAGCCTTTCCCTTGGCGATTTAAATCAGCTTGTTGTCCAGCAGGAAGACCTGCTCGGACCCCTTATTGCTATCGGCAATGATGGCAGTCAGACCGTTGTGACCTTCGATATGGATCAAAACCCTCCGGCAAAGCACGCTGTTATTGGGGTGGCTGGAAGTCCTCCACCCTCTGGGTCGACGACCATTTGCCAGGGCAAGGTCTTCATAGCTGGGCAGTTGACTGACGGCATCGCGACGCGCCCAAATTAACCGAAAATCTCTTGCTGCCTCGGGTCGCATCCTCAATCCCCGGTTTTGGAACCCCTCCAAATGCCGGACAGATCGTCTGCTACCAAACCCAGGGCATGTCATCTGCTACGCAGACGACACCAAATAGGTACACGCCGAACACCTTGAAGGACTTTATAGTAGAATAAGGAAGGGCAGGAAGACGGTGGATCTCGCGACTGCGGCACAGAAGCCGGGTCTTGTGATACCGATGTCGATAATCGGTGCAGATCTGACGCTGTGTCGTGACGTTCAGGGCAAGCTCGCCGTTCTCGGCCTTCTTGAACCGCCTGGGGACGGCCGATATGGGCCGGTAACGGATTGGGCATTTCGAGCTTTCTGTCAGAAGGCGGGCTTGTCGTTGCAATCTGGCTTTACGCAAGCGGCCGCCGGTGCTCTGGCAAATGCGCATGTGGATCAACTTTTTCCAATTCGGCAAGATGCCGGACTGGCTAGCCGTATTGTTGAAGGCTTGGTCAGGAAGGGGTATTGGCTGGCGCGCCATCCGAGCTGCCGAAATATAGTCTATGTCGAGAGGCTAAACCCCGACGGCACACCAAACGATAACGCGCCCAATCGCTTTAATGATCTGCGCTCGGTGCTCCGCATCAAGGAAGACGGCCTTCCGGAATTGCTGGGCACCTGGGACGGAACAACAGAACCGAGCCGGTATTGGACATTGCACCCCATGAACCAAAGGGGAGCGGCACGTATCGCTTTGGGCCAAAACAAAGCCTGGGTGCGCGGAACACACCATCCTGGCACGCCGCAAGCACATGAGGCACTTGTCCAAGTCGCTCCGATCCTAGTCTACCGTGATATGGATCAGGATTTCAGACGGGAAGGAACACCTAAGTCTGGCCTGTTCGGGATCAATCAGCACTGGGGCTACGACCTGCCGAAAGATGATCTCGGTCGGTCAAGCGCAGGATGCCTCGTCGGTCGGACCGAGGACGGCCATCGGCAGTTCATGGAAATCGTCAAGCAGGACGCCCGGTATTTGGTCAGCAGCGCCTATCGGTTTCAGACCGTCGTGATCCCCGCTTCGGATTTGCCATGAGGTTTGCGGATGCCCCTGAGTGACGACTGGAAGAAGACCGCCATGCTCCTCACCGGGCATTTCGAGGACGCTTCCGATCCGTGGGCTGCAGTTTCCGGCGCCGACGACGGTGAAGGCATCTCGCTTGGTGTTCTGCAATGGAACATCGGCCAGGGTACACTCCAGCCGCTAGTTGCAGGGATGGATCGGGCTGCAGTTCTGGCGGCAATGCCGCAGTACGGTGCCGAGCTTTGGGAAGCATCCACCGCACCGATCCCACGCGGGTTGGAACTCGTTCGTAGCTGGCAACAGGGTCGGTCGCTGCTTCCCGCCGTACAACAAGAGCTTAAGACGCTGGCGCGAACTCCCGCGTTCATAGACCGGCAACTCGCGGCGGCGAGTGTCATCGCCGACCGCGCCTGGGCCGGAGCTGTTGACTGGGCACAGGCTAGCCGAAATGCTGCCCCGAGCTTGCGTGAGTTTTGCTGGATGTTTGACATCATCACTCAGAACGGCGGCCTGAAGAGCGTCACACCAGAATCGACCAAACGCTTAATAAATTCGCACGGACCCGAGGCTTTAGGCCCCCTCGTTCTCGATTGGCTCAGCGCCCGTGATTCCAGTGAATCCGGATACCAAGACGCTCGCAGAAACGCCACGCTTTGGAGGAACGGCCTGGGTCCGCCAAAAATGATGCTGATGGCCGCGAGTTACCTACGTGCGGGTCTCGCACGACGGCAATTCCGCGCCGATGTACTAAACCGAAAAGGGACGATCGTAATGGGCGCTGGGTGGCTGCACGGCGCGCACGTCGACTTAGGCGCGCTGATCCCTGCGACAGAGGCGTGAATGCCGATCCCCCGGACTTCGTTTGTTCGTCGGTTGGCGATTGGATTGCTTTTGGTAACGATCGTGATCGGCGTCACGTGGCGAAGTTCGCTCGCCGCCGACATCTCCGATGTGTGCTCGGAACACGATCCGCCTAAGGTGTTCGAGGCCGTGAAAAACACGCCGTCAGCAGCACGGCTGGTTAGTCGATCGGCGATCCTCGCGGGAGACGGGCAGAACACCTTAATATTCGATTCCCCATATTCTGCGCCTGCAGAGGGTGAAAAGTACCGCGTGCTTATCCAGGGAAAACCGCTCGAGAGTAAGAAAAGATTGCATCTGATCGACACTGTGCTTGTACAACCACTGGATACAGATACTTCATTGGCTAAGACGCTAAGCGTGGACCCTCACGCTACGATGATTAGTTTTACACTCCCCCAGGAACCGACCGGTTATTGGGCGCTTAACTGGCGTCCTTATCGCATTTTTCTTATGCACTGTGTAAAGGACGGACCTAAAGTTGCGAGCATTGAAATGCTGGTGTCTCCGCGAAACACGAGTATTTTTGCTGTTTTCGCAGCAACGGTGATCATGTATCTCGCAGTAGTTGCGGCTGCGCGGACTGTCTTTCGCAAACCCGTGCGTTTCTGGAGATGTCTAGACCCGGTTGTCCTGACCGCGGGTCCGAATGGCAAAGGTAACTTGTCAAAGCTTCAACTTCTTTTCTTTTCGTTAATAGTATTCGCCATGCTGGCATATATATACGCTCGAACGGGCGTGCTATCGGACCTATCGCCAACAATCCTAATCCTGCTCGGAATCTCCGCCGTTGGCGCAGCAACCTCAAAAGCCACTGACGTAAACGCTAATCGTCTCGCCTTCGGTAATTGGATATGGATGATTAGAAAGCACTGGCTTCCGCCCGGCGGTCTCGCCGCAGTGAATAGCGCTCTCCTGCGAGATCTAGTCACTTCGGATGGCGAGTTCGATGTCTATCATTTTCAGATGCTGATCTTCAGCCTGGTAGTGGGAGTGTCATTGCTGGCAATAGGTCTGAACGGACTTGCCTCCTTCGACGTGCCGGCGAATCTCCTGGGTGTATTAGGCTTGAGCCAAGTGGTCTACGTCGGCGGCAAGCTGGTCGCACCGCCAAGCTGCACAGAGCTTGACAAGGCGATTAGCGATCTTCGCGATCTCGAAACTAAATTCAAAGCACAGGCTACTACCGCGAACAAGGGTCCGCCGCAGAGCCTCGCCGCAGCGATGCTTCTCGCCCCGACAGAGTACGGGGCCTTCAAGAATGCCGTCGGTCCGGCCAAGGATATGGCGGACGAGGTCCTAAAATTCGATCCGCGGCCGGGCGACCCTGCCCCTACATTAGAGCCGGATTACGTCTGAGGGAATATAATCCCAAAAATACGTCCTTTGCGTGCCAGATCTCCGGCCCATGGACGGGGTTCTAAAACGTCAGATTTTGCTGCAGATTTGCTGCAGATGCAGCGACGAGCGATGGCGCATACAATTTACAATTGCGGTTCGTGGTAAGCAGGCACGCGGTTTCTGGCCGGTGACAGCAATTGGCAAAGAACCGCGCTGCCCTCATATCCACCCAGTGGCGACGCAGCGGGTCCGTTTACCAGCGATGGCCCGCTCCCGGTAACAGCTGAAGCGGATTGATGAGGACCCTGACCGACGAGATTGCGCGCCGGCGCACGTTTGCGATCATTTCGCATCCGGACGCCGGCAAGACCGCCTTGACCGAGAAATTGCTGCTGTTTGGCGGGGCGATCCAGCTGGCGGGCGAAGTCGAGGCGCGCAGTGAGCGGCGGTGGACGCGCTCGGATTGGATGACGGTCGAGCGCGAGCACGGCATCTCGGTTTCCTCAGTGGTGAGAGCTTCGAGTGTGACGGGCTCGCCTTCAACCTGCTCGACACGCCCGGGCACCAGGATTAGAGCTGAGGGACATCTATCGGTTCCGGCTGAGCACTGATCAACCATGTGGTTGCCATAATCGCATGGTACTTTCGCGCATATCGGCGCCCACGATCGGGCGGCGGTTCGCTTTGGAGGGAAGTTGGCGATACCTGATCTCAACCTGATAATACAGGCGAAACAGGCGGGGGTGAGCTGGGTTCGCAAGGGCAGACGTTGGCAAAAAGGCCGGCTGCCATCATATCCACCGCTCGTGTAGGCACGCCGGGTGAGCTCGCCGGGAGAGGGCCGCACCCCCGGGAATAATTGAAACGGATTGATGAATAATCTTAGCGACGAGATTTTGCGCCGGCGGACGTTTGCGATTATTTCGCATCCGGACGCCGGCAAGACGACACTTGACCGAGAAACTGCTGCTGTTCGGCGGGGCGATCCAATTGGCGGGCGAAGTGAAGGCGCGGGGTGAGCGGCGGCGGGTGCGCTCGGATTGGATGGCGGTCGAGCGCGAGCGCGGCATCTCGGTCTCCTCGGCGGTGATGAGCTTCGAGCACCAGGGGCTCGCCTTCAACCTGCTCGACACGCCGGGCCACCAGGATTTCAGCGAGGACACCTACCGCACCCTGACCGCGGTCGACAGCGCGGTGATGGTGCTCGACGCCGCCAAGGGCATCGAGGAGCAGACCAGGAAGCTCTTCGAGGTCTGCCGGCTGCGCGACGTGCCGATCATCACCTTTGTCAACAAGCTCGACCGCGAGGCGCGCGACCCGTTCGACCTGCTGGACGAGATCGAGCAGTCGCTGGCGCTCGACGTCACCCCGGCCTCCTGGCCGATCGGCATGGGGCGCGACTTTCTCGGCACCTATGATTTGTTCGCCGACGCGCTGTTGCTGTTCGAGCGCGGCGTGCACGACCGGGTCACCGAGCCGGTCCGCTGCACCGGTCTCGACGACCCGAAACTGCCGCGGCTTTTGCCGAAAAAGGCCCTCGCCAAATTGCGCGAGGAGGTCGAGATGGCCAAGGGGCTGTGTCCGCCATTCGACCCGCAGGCCTACCGCGAGGGCCATCTGACGCCGGTCTATTTCGGCAGTGCGCTCAACAATTTCGGGGTGCGCGAATTATTGGCCGGTGTCGGCGAATTGGCCCCGGCGCCGCGCCCGCAGCCGGCCGAACCGCGGCCGATTTCGCCCGAGGAGCCCAAGGTCGCCGGGTTCGTGTTCAAGGTGCAGGCCAATATCGACCCGCAGCACCGCGACCGCATCGCCTTTGTGCGGATCGCTTCGGGCCGCTTCCAGCGCGGCATGAAATTGAAGAACATCCGCACCGCCCGCGTCATGTCGGTGCAGGCGCCGGTGTTTTTCCTCGCCCGCGAGCGCAACCTCGCCGAGGAGGCCTGGCCCGGCGACATCATCGGCATCCCCAACCACGGGAGCCTCAGGATCGGCGACACCTTGACCGAGGGCGAGGCGGTGCGCATCACCGGCATCCCGAATTTCGCGCCGGAGATATTGCAGCGCGTCAAGGTCGAGGACCCGATGAAGTCGAAGCACCTGAAGCACGCGCTCGAGCAACTGGCCGAGGAAGGGGTGACCCGCGTCTTCAAGCCGCTCAATGGTAGCGATTGGATCGTCGGCGTCGTCGGCGCGCTGCAGCTCGATGTGCTGACCGCGCGGCTCGCCGCCGAATACGACCTGCCGACCCGCCTCGACGGTGCTCCCTATCAGGCGGCGCGCTGGCTGGAAGCCGACGACCGGAACGAGCTCGAGCGCTTCCGCAACCGCAACCCCTCGGCCAGCGCCGAGGACCATGACGGCGTCCCAGTGTTTCTCGCGCGCAACGCCTGGGATCTGCGCACGACGATCGAGGAATGGCCGAACATCCGCTTCAAAGAAACCCGCGAGCAGGGTTAAAAGCGCGACCGTCAGAACCAGCGATGAGGGGATCCACAAATGGCCGATGAGCTCGTCTTCTATACTCATCCTCAGTCGCGCGGCCGGATCGTCCGATGGATGCTGGAGGAAATCGGCCAGCCCTATCGCACCGAGCTGCTCGACTACGGCACGACGATGAAGGCGCCGGCCTATCTCGCGCTCAATCCGATGGGCAAAGTGCCGGCGATCCGGCACGGCGACACCGTAGTGACCGAAGCGGGCGCCATCTGCGCTTATCTCGCCGATGCGTTTCCCGAGGCCCGCCTCGCTCCGCCGCCGGGGGATCGCCTGCGCGGCCCCTATTATCGCTGGCTCTTCTTCGTCGCCGGCCCGCTCGAGGCGGCGTGGACCAACAACGCTATGGGCTTTGCCGTGCCGCAGGAGCGCGAAAGGATGATGGGCTACGGACGTCTCGAACATGTTGTCAAGGCGCTCGAAGAGGCGGTGTCGCGGGCCGAGTATCTCGTCGGCGGCAGCTTCACCGCGGCCGATGTCTATGTCGGGTCCGGTATCGGCTTTGGCATGCTGTTCGGCGCGATCGAGAAACGCCCCGCTTTCGAGCAATATTGGCGGCGGCTCAGCACCCGCCCGGCCGCGTTGCGCGCCAAGGAAATCGACGATGCGCTGGCGGCGCAGCAGCCGCCGCAGCCGGCGGGCTAAATACTCACTCCTCCCCCAATCGGCTCGCCACCACGCGCTTCACCGGCGGCAGCGCGTTGATCGCGCGCAAGGTCAGTCGCGAGAGCGTCAGCGACGGCCGGCTGTCGGTGACGGTCTGGTGCATCGCCTTCAACGAATTGCGCACGGCACGAAAACCATAATCCAGCATGCCGGCCTCATAATCGTGGATCGCCTCGACGATATCGCGCTCGCCGTTATGCGCCGCGACCAGCGCGCGCTTGAGGCGTGCGGCGTCCTTGATCGCCACATTCGCGCCGATGCCGCGATAAGGCGTCATCGAATGGATGGCATCCCCGAGAAGGGTGATGCGCCCGGTGCGCCACGGCGCAACCGGAACCGAGGTGCGGATCGGGAGACACGAGATCGTGGTCGGATCTGCCAGCCCGACGAGGTCGCGAAAAGCCCGCGCCCAGCCCGTCATCGCGCGCGCCGCGGCCGCCGTCAGCGCCGCGCCATCGGCCCATTCGGCATCACCGAGGCCGAATTTTTCGCGCTTGGCGCTGAGCGCCCACATCAGGTAGCCGCGGGTGTTCTCGTACAGGTTTCCCGCGCCGGCGAGGGCAGGCTCGTTGCCGCCGATGCCGCCGATCGGGCCGCCGGTCATCTCCTGGATCGCGACAAACAGCCCGAAGCCGCCGCGCGC
The DNA here is from genome assembly GCA_963812675.1 of uncultured Alphaproteobacteria bacterium. Taxonomy (GTDB): domain Bacteria; phylum Pseudomonadota; class Alphaproteobacteria; order ATCC43930; family CGMCC-115725; genus AP-15. Next base: position 243,332 of record CAWEWR010000023.1, read on the forward strand.
GGCGACGAGACTGATGCCGTCGAGCAGCGGCCGCGCGATTCGGTCCCGCGATGCGTCGAGAAAGATTTTGCCCGCGATCCCGGCCACCCCGGTGTCGATGCGCTGGGCGTGCGGCAGGAACTGGCGGCGCACGCGCGAGCCCCCTCCGTCCGCCGCGACGAGCACGTCGCCCTCCGCCGAGGTGCCGTCGGCGAAATGTGCGATGATCCGCCCGCCGCGTTCCTCGTAGCGTTCGAAGGTCTTGCCGAAATGCACGTTGTCGAGCTCGGCGAGCAGCACCTGGCGCAGCGTGATGCGACTCGCGGCGCGGTGGCGCGCGACCGGGTCGAGGCTGGCGACGAGCTCGCCGTCGAACGCGAGCAGCACGCGCATCTGCTCGGTAAAGAAGCGCACCGCCGTGTTGGGCGCCCCGCAGGTGCGGTCGAAGATTTCGAACAGGTGCGGGGGCAGACACTCGTGCAGGGCGAGGCTGCCGGTCGGACTGATGTGCACCCGGTAGCCCTGCAGGCGATCGGTCAGGGTGCGGTCGCGTTCGTAGACCGCGGCGCTTATCCCGGCTCGCTTGAGGCCCTGCGCCAAGGTGAGACCGCCGATGCCGCCGCCGATGATGAGGACATGCAGGGGTTCGGACATTTGGGGTTCGGACATTTGGAGCTCCTTTCGAGACGACATGAGGTGTCGGCGCCCAATGCCGCGATTGAGCGCGGTGTTCTCGCGAAGCCTTCGCTGCTAGTTTGTGGCTGCGTGCCTGAAGCCAGCGCGCCCCGCGCGTACGGTTCTCGGGTTCGAGCCCCGGCGATGTTGCCGCATCGTCGGGGCACCCCTCGCCCCTCGCGACCGGTCTACATGGCGCCCTCCTCCGCGGCCTCGCTCGCCTCGTGCCGGCGCGCACAGCCCGCCTGCAGCTCCCGCCACAGGTCCAGCGGACCCCAGCCCTCTTCGGTGATGCGGCGGACGAGCTCGTTCACGAAGGCAAGCTCGGCCTTGGTCAGAGCGAGCGTGTATTCGGCTTCCACTATGAACAGCGGCGGAAATTTTTTTCCAACCAGCGGCGGAGGTAATTCCTCGGGCGCGACAGGGATTTCCTGCTGCGTCAGCTCGGCAAGTTGCGATGCGATCCTGGTTGCCTCGGCGGATAGGCGCAGCGCCCGGTGCCGAAGCAGGGTTACCGCCTCCTCGGCCGGCAACACAGGCAACAGGCTGAGCCCGGCGACGAATTGCGGATATTCTTTCACCGGATCGCGCAGGAGATCCTGCATCCAGGCGCGCAGTTCGTCATACCCTGATGGGGTGAGCACATAAATGGTGCGCTCCGGCCGCTTCCCCTCGCGCGAGGTCTCCTTCGCAGCGATCAGTCCCCGCTTCGCCAATAGGTCGATCACTGTGTAGAGAGAGCCATAGCGAATTTTGATGCTTTCGCTCTTGTGGCGCTGCTTTAAGGTGGCGGCCATCTCATAGGGATGCATTGGTCGCTCGAAAAGCAGCGCCAGAACCGCAAGCGCGAGCGGATTGGAGGGATGGGCGAGCCTGGGCATTTAGGAGATAGACGGCAACGAATATCCGTGTACGAATATATATTCGTCGGATACTCGCAACGCAAGAGGTTTCCTCTCATCGAGAGCCTCTGGAACCGGGCGACACCCTGACCGAAGGCGGGGCGCCGGACCATAGAATTGCCGTAATGTCATGCTATATATTCGGGTCGATAGATTTTTGCTTTACTTAGATGATCGAGTAACTAATATGTCATCCTGTGTAAAAATTTGCTGTTATTTCGCTGTTTGTTCGCGGATTATCGCCTGATTCCTGGCTGTTATTTGACCGCCCCCGCTTGGCGAAAACGAGGATTTCTGCGGCGCAAGCCGGCTCGCTGGCTGTTTTTGCCGTGTTTATCAGCCAGATCAGCGAACGCCCGGTCTGAATTCGGGGAGGTCTGGCCTCAGTGCCGCCATTCGTTGGCGGGCCGGGTCGCGTCACCCAGCGGCAAAGGGGAAGGACCGAGGCTCGGATCGACGCTGTCCGGTTTCTCGACAGCCTCGGTCCTGTGGGATTGGGCGGCGCGCTTGAGGCGCAAATAGGAACGGATGGTCAGCGGGATCGAGCTGACATAGACGATGCCGACGACGGTCAGGGTCAGCCAAGGCTCGGTGGTGAGGAACGCCGTCGCGACGCCAAAGCCGAGCAGGGTCGGGATCACCAGATGGTGCGGGATGCGGATCCGCTTCAGCGATACGGTGGGGACCTTGCTGATCATCAAAAGCGCAATGCCGGTGACCGTGGCGGCGTTGAGATACGGCGAGCGGAACAGCCAGTCGCCCCATTCGAAGCTGAGGAACATCGGCACCATGACGAGCCCCGCTCCGGCCGGTGCCGGCGCGCCGGTGAAGAACGGCGCGACATAGGACAGCATCTCGTGGCTCGCCTCAGTGTTGAAGCGCGCCAGGCGCAGCGCGCAACAGACCGCAAAGAGCAGCGCGATCGCCCAGCCGAGACCGTGGAGTTCCGACAATGTCCACAAGTAAAGCACCGCCGCCGGAGCCACACCGAAGCTGACGAAATCGGAGAGGCTGTCCAGTTCCGCGCCAAAGCTGGAGGTCGCCTTGAGGAGGCGGGCCATGCGTCCGTCGAGCCCATCGAAGATGCCGGCGGCGATGATCGAAAATACCGCAGCCTCGAAGTTGCCGCCCATTGCAAACCGTATCGCCGTCATCCCGGCGCACAGCGCGAGCAATGTCAGGACGTTCGGAACCATGCGGTTGACCGACAAGCCGGAGAGCCGCGGTATCCGTTTGCGTGACCGCCGGTTCCTGCCCGAACGCATCCTCAAGGTTCTCCTCCTGCCATCATCAAGCCGCCTCAATGGGCCACCCCCTCACGGGGCGGCTCCTCGGCGAGCCGGTCGGCAAGCACGGTTTCTCCGCCGACCATGCGCTGCCCCGCCACGACCATCGGGACATAAGGCGGCGGACAATAAATGTCGACCCGCGAGCCGAAGCGGATGATGCCGACCCGCTGGCCGGTTGCCACCTGCTGCCCTTCGTAGAGATTGCAGACGATGCGCCGCGCGACCAGCCCGGCGACCAGCACAAAGGCGACATCGGGACCTTCCGGCGGCGCGATGCGAATCGCCAGGCGCTCGTTGTGCTCGCTCGCCTTGTCGAGGCTGGCGTTCACGAAGCGGCCCTTGGTGTAGCGGATCGCCGCCACCCGGCCGCCCGCCGGCGCCCGGGTCACGTGCACATCGAAGATGTTGAGAAAAATGCCAATCCGGACAACCGCCATATCGCCCATCGCCAGCTCGGGCGGTGGGGTCGCCGGCGCAACCGAGACGACAATTCCGTCAGCCGGACTGATCAGCAGGCCCGGCCGCGTCGGGGTCACCCGCCAAGGATCGCGGAAGAAATAGGCCATCCACACCATTGCGATCCCCGCGACCCAACCGCCGGAGCTCCAAAACACGAAGAGGAGCACGGTTGCGAGTACCCCAACGGCGACAAATTTGAACCCGTCCGGGTGGAGCGGAGCGAGGAAGCGGCGCAGCACTGCGGGCGATCAGCTGCCCTCGCGGCGCCACGCTGCGAGCAGCCCGCCGACGATCAGCAGCAGCGCCGCAATTCCCGGGAGAAGCGGCCTTTCGCTGAAGCCCGTCACCGTGTAGTCGCCATTCGCGCGAAGCCCCATCCAGTTCCGCCCGGCCGCCGCCCGATCGGGAGAGACCCGGCGCACCTCGGGGATCGAGCCGGTGCCCACCCAAAAGACACCGCCGCCGGACGCCGCCGCTATCGGGCCCAGTTTTTCGGGAGTGGCGCGGACATCGGCGAATTCGATCGGGTTGAGCGGCCCCGCCGCCGCCAATGCCGTGCGGGTCCCGTCGCTCACGCGGTAGAGCCCCATCTCGCTGATCGGAAGCCTGCCCGAGCGTCGCCCGCCAGTCTCCGGCGTCAGGGTGAGGCTCCGGCTGGAGCCGTCGGGCGCCGCGACGGTGACCGGCCGGTCGTCCGGTTCGAGCGATTGCCTTGTAACCACGAGACTGTCGCCTTCGACCATCGCGCGCAGGTCGTTCTCTTCGAGATCGGGTTCTTTCATCAGCCAATAGGCGAGGCGCCGCAACAGCTCGGCCTGCGGCCCGCCGCCTTCGAAGCCGCGCGCCCAGAACCACATCTGATCGGACAGCAATTGCGCCACCCGGCCTTGCCCGACGCGGTCGAGCACCAGCAGCGGCTCGCCATGGTCGCCGTTCATGACCGTAACTCCGCGCTGGACATGCGAATCGACCTGCCGGAACCAACGTCCCCAGGACGGCTGGCCGCCCGGCGGGCCGGCCCCCGGCAGGTCGTCGGTCACCGGATGACGGCGGCCGAGATCGGTCAGCTGCGGCTTGTAGCCCTCCTCGTAGACATCGCCGGTCGGCTCGGTCGGCAAGATCGACCCGAGCGGCGTGCGGGAAAGGCTCATCGGCGTCCCGAAGCTCGGGCCGGCCGCTTCGAGAAAGGCGCCGCCCTTGCGGACATAGCGCGCGACGTTTTCGAGATAGGCCTGCGGGATCACCCCGCGGCGGCTGTAGCGGTCGAAGATGATCAGATCGAATTCGTCGAGCTTGACGTCGAAGAGTTCGCGGATCGGAAAGGCGATCAGGGACAATTCTCGGATCGGCGTGCCGTCCTGCTTTTCCGGCGGCCGCAGGATCGTAAAATGGACGAGATCGACCGAAGGATCGGATTTCAGGATATTGCGCCAGACGCGCTCGCCGGCGTGCGGCTCGCCCGAGACGAGGAGCACCCGCAAACGATCGCGCACGCCATTGACCACGACGACGGCATGATTGTTGTCGAGCGTCAGCTCGCGCGGGCCCGGCTCGACCGCGAGCTCGAGAATATTGGGTCCGCCGTGGTCGATCGGCAAGGTTAATGGAACATCGCGGCCGATCGGTACCGTCACCTGCCGCGGCGGGCCGCCATCCTTGCGCCACGTCACGACCGCCTGACCTTGTGCGCCATCCTGCTTGGCCGGGGAGCTTTCCGGCAGGTCCTCGACCCGGATCTTCAGCTGCAACTCCTTGCCGACCAGGCCGAAGCTCGGCGCTTGTGCGACAACGAGCCGGCGGTCGCCTTCGTCGGGCAGACCCGAGAGCAGTACGTGCAGCGGCGCGCCGATCGTCTCGGCGGCCGCCTTGGCGTCGCCGGCAGGGACATCGTGCACTTGCCCGTCGGTGATCATGACGACCCCCGCGAGCCGCTGTCGCGGCACATCGGACATTGCGCGGGTGAGGGCGGTGAACAGGCGTGTCCCATCATCGCCGGCGCCGGGCTGCGGCTTTCCTGCCCGGATCACCCGGAGATCGAGGTTGCGCTCGTGTGCGAGCCGATCGCTGAGTGCCGTCAGCGCCTCTTCGGTCGCATGCCGGCGATCGCCGATCCGCTGGCTCGGCGACTCGTCGACGATGATTATCGCGGTGTCGCGTTGCGGCTCGCGCTTTTCTTCGACCACCGATGGATTGACGAGAGCGGCGAGCAGGATCGCGACGGCGATCATGCGCCACAGCACGCCCCGCGCGCCGCGCAGAACCCCGAAGCCGAGAACGAGCAAGCCCGCGGCGCCGAGCGCGGCTATGGCCGACCACGGCAGGAGCGGCGCAGCGGCGAGCGAAAATGCATTGCCGGTCATTGACCCAGGCGCTCCAGGATGGCCGGCACGTGGACCTGGTCCGATTTGTAGTTGCCAGTCAGCACATACATGACGAGGTTGACGCCGAAACGCATCGCCATTTCGCGCTGCGGCTCACCGCCCGGAACCACGGCGAACGCGGCGCGTCCTTGCGCGTCGATCGCCCACGCGCCGGCCCAGTCGTTGGCACCGACAATGACGCTGGAGACGCCATCGTTGACCCGGTCCTCGACCGGCTCGACCCACAATGTGCCGACATTCCATCGCCCCGGAAATTCGTGCATCAGGTAGAAGGATTTGGTCAGCACATGATCCGGAGGGATCGGCACGAGCGGCGGCATCTTGATCCCGGCCACCAGTCGGCGAAGCCGCTGCGCAGAAGTGTCCGCGCCGCCCACTGGGCCGGGGGTTTGGTCGTTGGCGTCGCGCGTATCGAACAGGACAGTGCCGCCGGTATCGAGATACCGGTTGATCCGCTCGACCGCCTTTGGCGATGGCGCTGCCTGACTGGATACCACCGGCCAGTAGAGCAGGGGAAAGAAGATCAATTCGTCAGTTTCGATATCGACCGCGAGCGGCTCGGCGGTTTCGACTGCCGTGCGCCGGTTCAACGTCGCCGTCAGGCCGATCAGACCGGCCCGGCTTACCGCGTCCGTCTCCTGACTTCCGGTGCGCACGTAAGCCAGGCGAAGCTCGGACGTCGCCTGCACGACGAAGGCGTCGTCGGCGCGCGCCGCTGAAGCGGCGCCGAGCAGCGCGGGGAGCAAGACCGCGGCGAGGCGCGCCGGACGCCGGCGCAGCAATCCGCGCAATCCATAGGCGATCAGGAGATCGGCAAGTGCGATGAGCAGCGCGGCCGTCAGCAGGGGTGGGCGCAAATCGATCTCGCGGCCGGCCGTAAAGTTCTCACTCAGGGTTTCCGGCGGTAGCCCCTCGACCGGCTTCAACTCGGGGATCCCGGCCGAAAGGTTGAGCGCGCGCCGAGCATCGGCGGTGCCGTAAAACCCCGGTGGACGCCGCGGCGAGGCCATTGCAGTCGCGATCTCGGCGGCGGGGATCGGGCGCGCGGTCGGCGGCGCCCGCTGCAGCCGGCCAAACCCGTCGAGGGTCTCGATCGGCGCCAGAGCCTCCTCGCCCGCTTCCGTCACCCCCTGGCTCATTGACTCGATCCGCCGCAGCATCTCGACAAAAAGGCCGGACAAAGCGAGGTTCGACCAGTCGGCATTCGCCGTCGTATGGACGAGAACGATCCAGCCTCGTCCGCGCCTCTCCGCCGTAACTAGCGGTGTGCCGTCGACCAGCCGCGCCCAGGTCCTGGCCGCGAGGTCCAGATCCGGCTCGGCGAGGACCTGTCGTGACACCGTGACGTCGGGAGGGATGGCGAGGCCGGCAAATGGACTTTCCGGCCCAAACGGGGCGAGCTTTGCCGGCTGCTCCCACGACAGCGCCCCGCCGATCGTGCGCCCGCCCCCGTGACGCAGCCGCACCGGCAACAGTTGATCGCCCTGCTCGGCGAGGTGCGGCCCGGCGAAGCGCAGCAGCAGCCCGCCGGCCTCGATCCATTTGCCGATAGCCGCCTCCTCCGCAGGCGAATCCGGTCCGGTATCGGCGAACACCAGCACCGCGAGCTCGCGTTTGAGAAGATCCGTCGCGCTGCCGCGACGAAGTTCGGTGAACGGGCCGAGCGCTCGCTCGAGATAATAATTCTCCCCGAGCAGCGGCTGCCCTTTGGTGTTCGGCGCCGCGACGATGCCGACCGGGCGCCGCCGCCACCTCTCGTCGATCAGCAGCACCGAGCCGGCGGATTGATCGCCTTCGATCTCGATCCGGCTCATGCGGTTGCGCAGCTCGCTGGGCATCGCCAGACGAAGCTCGGCACCCTTTGCCCCCGGCTCGATTGTCGACGCCTGCCGCGCGATCAGGCGCCCGTCGTCCCCGCTCGCCCGTACCTGAAAGAGACGCGGCGCCGGTGCGGGCAACGACCGCAGCTTAACCCCGACATCGTTGGCCTGGGCGTCGCCGGCGGCGAGCATGATCGGGGCGTCGGCGGGCTGCGCCGTCAGATAGCGCAGGCTGCCCCGTTTGACGAGATGAGCTGCGAGCGCCTGATCGCCGCCATCATCCGCGAGGCCGTCGCTGAGCCAGACGGCCGAACTCGCTTCAGGCAGGGAGAGTGCTTCGAGGCGAGCGAGCGCGGCGCGCCGGTCAACAGGCCACGGTTTGGGCAATAATGCCTGAACCGCCGCCCCCGCATCCGCCGCGCGTACCGGGCGCAATGGCGCCGGCGCCTCCTCCACAGCGGTCGGTGCGGTCGTGACCAGCACCACCTGCCGGTCTTCGCGCTCGGCCTCGGCCAGCAGCTCGGCGAGCGCCGCCTGACGGGCCGGCCAGTCGCGCCCCGCGGCCCAGCCGTCATCGACCACGAGGATGATCGGGCCTGTCGACGCTAGGCGCGGCTGCGGGTTGAGCAGCGGGTGTGCGACTGCCAAGATCACCAGCGCGGCAAGTAGCATGCGCAGTAGAATGAGCCACAATGGGGTCCGCGCCGGCGTCTCTTCGCGCGGCACCAGCCCGAGCAGCAGCCGGATCGCCGGAAAGGCGATACGGCGCGGCGCCGGCGGCGTGACCCGCAACAGCCACCAGATGATCGGCAGAACCGCCAACGCCACGAGCAGCCACGGCGAGACAAAAGCGAGGGAACCGAGTGCAAGCATTGGTTACAATTTCTCCCTCTCCGCCCGCTTGCGGGGGGAGAGGGTCGGGGTGAGGTGGGTGGCGCCGATCCCATTCTGGGGCGGTGCCCACCTCACCCTCCCGGTCCCCGCGGGTCGAGCCCGCGGGCTGGCGGCTAACGCCGCGCCGGGTCCCCTCCCTCTCCCCCCAGCGGGCGGAGAGGGCCACTTCCGGTCTTTTCTTTCGTTGATCATTGGCCGCTAGCCATTTTTTCACCGCCGCCGGTCGGCCGACAGCGCGCCATAAAGCGCCAGCAGGGCAAGGTGCGGCGGGCGATCGGTGCGGTGAAAGCCAAAGCTCCAGCCGAGGGCTGCAGCGATCGCGGCGAGCCCCTCGCGATGACGCCGGAACCGATCGGAATAAGCGTCGCGGACGCTCTCGACGCGGCTGATCACGACTTGGTCGCGCTCCTCGACACCTTCAAAACGTACACGTCCGTCGAATGGCAGGTCTTCCTCCGCCGGATCGACGACCTGCAACAGATGGCCCTTGAGCGCGGCGGCGGCGAAGCGGGCGATTGCGCTGTTGACGGCATCGGGCGGCGACAGGAAATCCCCAATGAATACGAGCTGCGCCGCGCGCGGCAGTGGCTCGAAAGCGGGGAGGCTGGCAGTATTGAGCTGGTCGCGGCCGACCAGCTCGGCGACCCGGGACAGCGCAATGCGTCCGCCGATCGGGGCCATGCCGCTGCCGAGCACGGTAAGCCGCTCGCCGCCGCGGACGAGGAGGCTCGCCAACGCGACGAGAAGCAGCTCGGCCCGGTCGCGCTTGGTTGGCCACTCGCCGCCCGGGACGTAATCCGCTGAAGTGTAATCCATCGATGCCGAGGCGTCCCGCCACAACCACACGCTCTGCGCGGCTTCCCATTCGGTCTCGCGAACATAGAGCCGCTGCGACTTGGCGCTCTCGCGCCAGTCGATACGGGTGGCCGCATCGCCCGGTTCATATTGGCGGAATTGCCAGAAGGTCTCGCCTTGGCCGACACGCCGTCGTCCATGCACCCCCTGAGCGACGGTGACGGCGACCCGCTCCGCCGCGACGAGAAGCGGCGGCAGCACGGCCGCGGCCTGCTCCGCCCGGTCGCGCAGCGCGGCGGGCGCCGGGGCGCCGCGCGACAGAAACCCCGCGCCGGCAAGCGTTTGGGTCAGGCTCAACGGAGCGGCGCCGAAATTTGCTCGATGACCCGGGCCACTGTGACACCCTCTGCGCGGCCGGCAAAGCTGACCGCCATGCGGTGCCGCAGGACCGGCGGCGCCAAAGCAAGAACATCGTCGATCGACGGGCTGAACCGCCCGTCGATCAGGGCTCGGGCCCGGCAAGCGAGCATGAGAGCCTGACTGGCGCGGGGTCCCGGCCCCCACGACACGAAACGCCTGACCCCCTCGATCCCCGTCTCGTCTGGTCTGCCGGAGCGAACCAGCGAAAGGATCGCTTCGACAACGCTCTCGCCGACCGGGATGCGGCGCACGAGGCGCTGCGCCGCCATCAGCTCGGCGACATTCATCGCCGGCCGCGGCCGGTCCTCGAGGATTCCGGTCGTTGCGATCAGCATTTGCCGCTCCGCGTCGAGGTCGGGGTAATCGACGTCGATCTGCAACAGGAAGCGATCGAGCTGGGCTTCCGGCAGAGGATAGGTGCCCTCCTGCTCGAGCGGATTTTGGGTCGCCAAGACATGAAACGGCCGCGGCAGCGGATGATATTGGCCGGCGATAGACACGCGGCCCTCCTGCATCGCCTGCAGCAGCGCTGACTGCGTGCGCGGGCTCGCCCGGTTGATCTCATCCGCCATCAAGAGCTGGCAGAAGACGGGACCGGGGATGAAACGGAACGAGCGCCGCCCGCTCTCGCTTTCTTCGAGGACCTCGGAGCCGAGAATGTCGGCGGGCATCAGGTCGGGCGTGCATTGGATGCGCTTGTCATCGAGGCCGAGGATCGTGCCCAGGGTCTCGACGAGCCGGGTCTTGGCGAGACCGGGAACGCCGATCAACAGCGCATGCCCGCCGCACAACAGCGTGATCAACGCTTGCTCAACCACTTCGCGCTGACCAAAGATGATTTCGCCGATGCGCTCGCGCACCAGGCTGAGGCTTCGGCCCAGGGCCTCGACCTCGGCAACGAGATCAGTAGAGGAGGCGTTGATGGGTGCAGTGGAAGTCAAGCAGAACAATCCCTCTTCAAATTCCATGGGTGCCAGGCTGACCCAAAATGCCGGCTCCGGCAACTCCTCTCGGCCAATGACTCTCTCCACCAGGAGGAGGCCGCCCATCGACTGCGGCGATCTCGAGATGCGGATCGCGCGTGACGGTACCTGGTTCTATCGCGGATCTCCCATCGGCCGCTTGCCTCTCGTCAAGCTCTTCGCCTCGGTTCTGCGCCGTGAGGCGGATGGCCGTTATTGGCTGGTCACTCCGGCCGAACGCGGCCTTGTCGAGGTCGAGGACGTACCCTTTCTCGCCGTGGCGGTGACGGTCGAGGGCGAAGGTCGCGACCAGCGACTGATATTTCGCACCAATCTGGACGAATTTGTGACGGCGGGACCCGACAACCCCTTGCGCGTCGAAACGGCTGCGAGCGGCGAGCCGGCGCCCTATATTCTGGTACGCGACGGTCTCGAAGCCCGGCTTGCGCGGCCGGTGTTTTACGAGCTCGTCGAACTCGGGACGGAGGAGCCGATCGGAGAGGCGACACAATTCGGGGTGTGGAGCAGGGGGGTATTCTTTCGGCTGGGCGAGCCCGCACCGGATTGGGAGTGAACACGCCATCTCGGTCGGGGAAATCGAGGCCAAACCCCATTGACATCGACAAATTCCTTTACTCCGGACTGGGTTATCGGACGTTTCCTGCAACTTGGGCGGCCTGGACGACGCGGCTTTGGCGGAGCGGCCGACCCCGCCGAAGCCGCTGCCCTCCGGGAGGCGACCCGCGGCGATCACGATCTCAATCCCGGGATGACGCCGCCGAGCACCGCTCTGCGCCCGGCCGCGGTGCTGGTCCCCCTCGTCGACCATCCCGAGGGCATGTCCGTGCTGCTGACCCAGCGCACCCCTCATTTGACGGCGCATGCCGGGCAGATTTCGTTCCCCGGCGGGCGCATCGAGGAGAGCGACGCCGATCCGACCGACGCGGCGCTACGCGAAACCGAGGAAGAGGTCGGGTTGACACGCGACCATGTCACGGTGATCGGCCGGCTCGACACCTATGTGACCGGGACCGGCTTCGAGATCACGCCGGTCGTCGGCATCGTCAAGGTGCCGTTCCCGCTCGCCATCGACCCGTTCGAGGTCTCCGAGGTGTTCGAGGTGCCGCTGTCCTTTGTCGTAGACCCGCAAAACCACCGCCGCACAACGCGCGACTTCGACCATCGGACGCGCGTATTCTTTGTGTTGCCGTATCAGGGCCGCAACATTTGGGGAGCGACGGCCGGGATGCTAGTAAATTTGGCCGAGGTACTCACCGCTTGAGGAGGCCATGCTCCGGGTCTTCCTCACGGTCGTCCTGCCGCTGCTTCTGCCGACCGTGCTGTATCTGCTGTGGGTCAGCACTTTCGGAGTCGAGCGTGGCGGGAACGCAGTGCGCTGGACGGCGGTCCCATGGATCTGGCTCGCCGGCGCAGGCGTCGTGCTGTTGGCAATCGTGCTCTTCGTTGTAACCGTCCATTTCGGATCGCGGCAAGAAGGGGTCTACGTGCCGCCGCGCTGGGAAGGCGGCCGCATCGTACCCGGCCACATGGAACCGACACCGGGCCGATGACCAGCCCTGACAATTTGCTTCGGATCGAGCCGCAGCGCTGGATGGTCGATCCGGCAACATTGGCCGTGCTCCAAGCGCTCGCCGGGGGCGGCGCTGCGGCAAGGTTTGTCGGCGGCTCGGTCCGCGACGCCTTGCTCGGACTGCGCATTGGTGACATCGACATCGCCACCCCGGAGCCGCCCGGGCGCGTGATGGAGCTGTTGGAGAAGCGCGGCATTAAGGTCGTTCCGACCGGTCTTGCCCACGGCACCGTGACCGCCATTGCCGGCACATCACCGCGGCATTTCGAGATCACCACGCTGCGGCGTGATGTCGAGACTTACGGCCGCCGCGCCCGCGTCGCCTTCGACGCCGACTGGGCGGCCGATGCGGCGCGGCGCGACTTCACGATCAACGCGATCTTTCTCGATCCCGACGGCACGGTGCACGATCCGGTGGGAGGCCTCGCCGATTTGCGGGCGCGCCGGGTGAGATTTGTCGGCGACCCCGCGACCCGCATTGCCGAGGATGTGCTGCGTATCCTGCGTTACTACCGGTTTGAGGCGCGCTTCGGCACCGGCCTCGGCGATCCGCCGGCGCGGGCGGCTTGCCGCGCCATGGCCCATCTGTTGCCCAATCTCTCCGCGGAGCGGGTGGCTCAGGAGCTGGTAAAGCTGCTGGAGACTTCCGACCCCGTCACAGCATTACGCATGATGGTGGAAGACGGTGTGCTCTCGATGATCCTGCCGGAGGCGCGCCCGCTCGATCGGCTGCGGCAAATGATCGCGATCGAACCGGAACCCGATCCGCTGCGGCGCCTGGCCGCGCTGGTCGAGATCGACGGCGCGGGAGCCTTCGCGCTCGCCGAACGCCTGCATTTCTCAAATGCGTGGCGCGACCGGCTCCACGGTCTTGCTCCGCCATGGGCCATCGACCCGTCAGCGGACATTTCCGCTCAGCGGCACGCGCTGTATCAGCTCGGCACCGAACGTTATCGCGATATCGCCCTGCTGTTGGCGGCAGAAGGAGCGATGAGCCCGGACCGGCTTGCCGAACTGCTGGCCTTCGCCCGCAACTGGACGCCCCCGGCATTTCCGCTTGCCGGCCGAGACGTTACCGCCCTCGGCATCCCGCCTGGCCCTCGGGTCGGCCGCCTGCTTGATGCGGTGCGCGCGTTTTGGGAGGCGGGCGACTTCACGGCCGACCGTGCCGCCTGCCTCGCGCATCTGAAGGAGCTTGCCGCCGAGGGCATCGAATTGCGCCGGTGATACAAGCCTGGTGATTACAACTTCTGGGATGGTGGCGGACCTGACAATCCCTCCTGCGACCCTGACCAGCGGGGCGGTCGCCATTCTTGCGACTGCCGATCCGGCGGCAAAGGCCTCGGCTAGCCGGCGGCTCGCAGAGAGGTGGGAGGCCGGAGGGCTCGATGTCGGCGATTCAGCGCCGCCGCCACGGCCGGCGCGGCCCGAGCGGCCGCAACTGCGCTCGCCGAAAGAAATGCCGAAGCGGCGGGCTTTCGGCTCGCCGGCGGGACGCATCGCGCTCCTTCACGCCCTCGCGCATATCGAGCTCAACGCGATCGGTCTCGCTTGGGACATCATCGCGCGGTTTTCGCGCGAACGGCTGCCCCGCACCTTCTATGACGATTGGGTCGGCGTGGCTGCGCAGGAAGCCGTCCATTTCGAGCTGCTGGTGCTGCGGCTGGCCGATTTCGGAGCCTGCTACGGCGACCTGCCGGCCCATGACGGGCTGTGGGAATCGGCTGCCGCGACAGCCGACGATCTGCTCGCCCGCCTTGCCGTCGTGCCGCTGGTGCTCGAGGCGCGCGGGCTCGATGTGACACCCGAAATGGCGGCGACGCTCGAGCGCGTCGGCGACCCGCAAAGCGCTGCGCTGCTGCGCCGCATCTATCGCGACGAGATCGATCATGTCGCAGCCGGGGTGCGCTGGTTCGACGAACTCTGCCGCGCTCGCGACCTGGTTCCGGAGGAGACGTTCCAAGAACTTGTGCGACATTATTTCAAGGGCGAGCTGAAGCCGCCATTCAACCACGAGGCCCGCGCCGCCGCCGGGTTTCCCGAGCGCTACTACGAGCCGCTTGTCCGGGGCGGCGTTCGGCTTCTTCATGGATGATCCGGGCGAGCTCGGGCTGGCGCCCCAGCAGCTCGCGAAAATCGACGATGTCGAGAATGAGCAGCGTGCATGGCCGCGCCGCGACAATCGTGGCATTGCGGGGACCGCCGGTGACTAATGCGACCTCGCCAAAAAACTCCCCCGGCCCGAGCACCACCGGTTCGGGCTGCAGCTGCACTTCAACCTCGCCGGAGGCGACGAAATACATGCAGTCGCCGGGCGCGCCGCGCCGCATGATGATGGCGCCGGCGGGATATTCCCGCGGGCGCAACAGGCGCGCCACATCGGCGATGACCGCGGCGCCGACATCGTGAAAGAACGGCACCTTGGCGACGAGGTCCCAGGTGCGCAGGAACTCGCGGCGGCGGGTTTCCTCGGCAAAGCCGGTGGCGAGAATGCCCGCCCACAGTGCAAACACGAGAATGCCGCTGACCATGACGATCCCCGCCAGCATCCGGCCGAGCGGCGTCAGCGGCGTCACGTCGCCGTAGCCGGTGGTCGTCAGGGTCACGATTGCCCACCACAGCGCAGCGGGGATGGAGCTGAACACCTGAGGCTGCGACCCGCGCTCGATCAAATAGGCGAGACAGGCAGAGACCAGGAGAACAATGCAGAAGGCGAGGAGAACCGACAGCAGGGCGCTGCGCGCACCGCTGATCACGCGCTGCAACCCGGCCAGTCCCGGCGCGTAGCGAATAAGCTTGAAGGCCCAAACGAAGCCGGGAAGGCTGCCGACATCGGGGCCAAACACAACCGCGAGCGCCCCGGGCAAGGTGCCGAGCAGATCGCAGAGCCCACCCATCGAGCTCGCCCAGTCCAAGCGCGAGCGCCATTGGCTGCGAAGCTCGGCTCCCGGTGCCGCCGGTGCAGCAGCCAGCCGCAGGCCATACTCGGCGACGAAGAAGGCGCAAACGATCCAGAACCCGGCATCGAGCTCGCTGGACCACTTCAGCCGAAAGGCCGGCTCGGTATCGGCTATCATGACGCCGATTCCCGCCGCCACCATTGCATGGTGGACAGCGCGAAAGGCTCGAGCGGGACCCGAAGCCTCGGGGTCGAGGAGCCGATAAAGGTGCTCGCTGCGCATCTGATATCTTAGGCGCCGGCCCGCTCGGCTGGAATAGAGCTCGCCTATCCCGGCAATGTTTCCCGCACCGGGCGGTTGCTGTATTAGGGGCGCCAGCTATCGGGGGATGGTGAAAATTTTTCCCAACAGCCGGCGAGCTCTTCTCGCGTTCTTGCACGATGTGACGATAGCGGCGGTGTCAATCGTCGCTTCCCTTTACTTGCGGCTCGGCAACGACGTCCTGGACTATGAGCCGAAGCTGACGGCGATCTATGTCGCAGGCTTCACCTTGATTGCCGCGGGCGTGTTCCTGCTGACCGGGCTTTATCGTGGCATCTGGCGCTTCGCTTCCCTCCCCGATCTCTTCAACATCACCCGCGCGGTGAGCCTGACCGTGCTCGTCTTCCTGCCGGTCATGTTCGTCCTCACGCGGCTCGAGACATTTCCGCGATCAATTCTGCTGATCGACTGGTTCGTGTTGATCGCGCTGCTCGGCGGGCCGCGCCTGGCCTATCGGCTGTTCAAAGACCGCGGTCTCGACCACATCCTCGAACGCGTCAAGCACCAGAGCGTGCCGGTCCTGTTGATCAGCGCCAAGGACGGGGCCGACACCTTCATTCGCGAGATGCGGCGCGACCCGCGTGCCGTCTATCGGGTGGTCGGAGTTCTGGCCGACACGCCTTCCCGCGTCGGCCGGGAAATCTACCGGGTCCCGGTCCTCGGCACGATCGATGCGCTCGACACTGTGGTCCAACAGCTCGACCGCCGCGGCAAGCGCCCGCAAAAGCTCATCATTACGGCGCAAAACCTGCCCGGCGATCAGATCCGGCGACTGCTCGACCGGGCAGATGCCCTGGCGATCCCCCTCGCGCGCTTGCCGCGGCTCACTGATTTCGAGCGCAATCTCGACAATCCCGAGCGAGCCCTCGAACCGATCGCGCTCGAAGATCTGCTCGGCCGCTCACAGGCTGTGCTCGACCGCGACGGCATGGCGCGTCTGATCCGCGGCCGCCGCATCCTGGTCACCGGCGCGGGGGGTACGATCGGCGCGGAGCTCGCTCGGCAGATCGCAGCCCTATCACCCGGCCGGCTCACCTTGCTCGACAATGGCGAATTCGCGCTTTACGGCATCGAGATCGAGCTGCGCGAACAGTTCCCGGGCCTGCGCCCCGTTCCGCTGTTGCGCGATGTGCGCGACCGCGCACAAATTGACGAGGTCATCGCCACCGAAAAACCCGAGATCGTCTTTCATGCGGCGGCGCTGAAGCACCTGCCGATGGTCGAAGCCAACCCGATCGAGGGAGTGCTCACCAACGTCGTCGGGAGCCGCAATGTCGCCGAGGCGGCGCGCGCATATGGAACATCGCTCGTCGTGATGATCTCGACCGACAAGGCGGTCAACCCGGCGAGCGTCATGGGCGCCACCAAGCGCCTCGCCGAGAGCTTCTGCCAGGCGCTCGACCTCTACGAAGCGCGGCGGCGCGCGCCCTTGAGCCATGGAACCCGCTATGTGACGGTGCGCTTCGGCAATGTGCTGGGCTCGACCGGATCGGTCGTGCCGCTGTTCCAGCGCCAGCTCGCCGCCGGCGGGCCGCTGACCGTCACCGACCCCGAGGTCACCCGCTTTTTCATGACCGTCCGCGAGGCGGTCGAGTTGGTCTTACAAGCCTCGGCCCTGCCATCCGTTAAAGTGGCACCCGAGGAGCAGGGGGCCGACGCCCGCGGCAAGATCTTCGTGCTGGATATGGGCGAGCCGGTCAAGATCGTCGATCTCGCTCAGCAGATGATGCGGCTCGCGGGATTGCGGCCCGGTCGCGATGTCGCGATCGAGTTCATCGGGTTGAGGCCGGGCGAAAAGCTGCACGAGGAGCTGTTTCATCCGGCCGAGCCACTGATCCCGACCGGGAACCCGGCAATCCGTCTCGCCGCGCCGCGCACTGCGGACTACGCGATGCTCGCCCGCTCGATCGACGAACTGGAGGAAAACGCCCGCGCGCGGCGCGAGGAACGGTTGCTGCAACTGCTCGCGCGGCTAGTCCCGGAATACCGCCGCATCCAATCCGGGCCGGGCACCGCCGCTGTGTCCGGTGGGGATTAGCAATGCTGGGTGTTTCCTCTATCCAGGCTATCCTCCGGGACATCGCTGCGCGTCGCGGCGTGGCGGGGTGCGTCAGCAATTCCGTGAAAGGGAGGCAGTTCCATGAGAATTGGCCTGTTCTACCAGATCCAGGTTCCCAAACCATGGACCCCGTCCAGTGAATCGCAACGCATCCATGAGGCGCTCGAGCAAATTCCCTACGCGGAACAGCAGGGATTTGAGAGCGTGTGGTTTTCGGAGCATCACTTCCGCCCGGTTTGGTCGCACAACAGCGCCCCGGACCTGACCCTCGCGGCGGTCAGTCAGCGCACCAGCACGATCCGCCTGGGCATCGGCGTGGTGCTGACCCCGATCCACCATCCACTGCACGTCGCGGCACGCATGGCGACGCTCGACATTTTAAGCCATGGGCGGGTCGATGTCGGCCTTGGGCGGACCGGCTATCCCTACCAGCTCACCCCGTATGGGACGGATTTGCACGACACGCGCGGCATGTGGCAGGAATTTGCCGACGTGCTGCCGCGCATCTGGACCCAGGAGGAGATCTCGTACGACGGGAAGTACTACCAGATCCCGCGCCGGGAGGTCCTGCCGAAGCCGGTGCAGCGCCCGCACCCGCCGCTGTGGTCGGCGTGCGGCAGCGACGAAACGGCGCGCCAGACGGGGAGCCTCGGGATGGGCGGGCTGTTCGGCAGCGAAGGCGGCCCGGTCCGCGTCCAACAGCTGATGGCGCTCTACCGGGAGGCGATGCGGACGGCGCCGGGCAAAGGGGCAATGCCCGCCCCACGCGCCGCGCTGATGACGGCCGGTTATTGCCACGAGGATCCGCGGGTCGTGGCCGAGCGCGGCACCGAGCTCGTGGCCTGGTACATCGAGCAACAGCGCGAGCGCGCCCGCCTAGTGTGGCGCGACTATGACCCGGCCACCGTGCCGCCCGATTACCAGGGCTATTACGCGCGCGACCAGCGCCTCGCCGGCGGCCCGCATCCGGGCGAGCCCACGCCGCAACAGGTGCGCGCGGAAGGCACTAAGTTCTGCGTCGGGACGCCGTCGGACTGTGTCCGGTTTCTCGAACTCTACGAAGCCTTGGGCATCGAGGAAGCCATTTTACTATGCGCCGTCGGGCCGGCGCGGCACGAGGAGGTGCTCCACACCCTTCGCCTCTTCGGCGAGCAGGTCATCCCGCATTTCCAGGCCAGGGAGCGGCGTTCAGCATTTCCGGCGAACCCCGACCGTGCGACAACCGAAGCCGCGTCTCAGGTGCTTAGCCCTAGTGCTTAGATTGCTGTATAAGTAATGCCAAAATTGCCATAATCTTCTGGCTTTATCTTGCTCCGAGAAGCGCCGATGACCGGCGCCAAGTGACCGAACGAGGTGGCGGGATCACTGATATTTGGCTGCAAAAAACAGCAGAAACTGCAAGAGGGTTGAACTGGAGAAGGACCAGGGGACCGGCGGGGCGACCGTATGCGAAGGGAGACCTGTTGCGGCTCGCAACCGGAACTCATTTTTCGCTCCCGTATTCCCGATGGAGCCGGCCGACGATATCGAGAACGGTGCGCTGCTCGTTGACGCTGATGGCGCAGGTTCCCCCGACCCCTTGGCTCACAGTCCGCACCCAGCCGGCCGGCAGTTCGCCGAGGCCGGAACGGCCGGCATAGTACCCGTCCAACCACAAAATCGCGAAACCGCTGGTTCGCTTGTCACCGGCCTTCAACAGAGCTTTGAAGTCTCCGCATGTCATGGTCACCGGAACGGGTTGATTGAGTGCCGGGCCCTCGCCGGGCTGTAGCGTCGGTTCCTGCGTGGCCGTCGGTCCCTGCGCCAGGCAGCCGCCAGCGGCGAGCCCGCAAACGACCGCCGCGCGCCAGACCCCGGATAGAACCGCCCTCATCGAACCTCCCCTCTCGCGCATATTCGTGCGGCGCGCGCCCGGGCGGTCGCGCTTACCCGAACCTTTGCCTGGAGCGGGGCGGCAGGGCTCAGTAGCCCTCGCGCTCCAGGCGTTTGCGCAGCAGTTTGCGGTAGCGGCGCACCGCTTCGGCCTTTTCGCGCGCCCGCCGCTCCGAGGGTTTCTCGTAATTGCGGCGGAGCTTCATTTCTCGAAACACCCCTTCGCGCTGCATTTTTTTCTTCAGGGCGCGGAGCGCCTGGTCGACATTATTGTCGCGAACGAGGACTTGCACGGTGGCTCTTCTCCGTGGATGGCTGCGCAACTGAGCCGGGCCGCGGCGGCGGTCCGTCTGCGGCAAAATTTAGCACTTTCACGCGGTCCTGTGAAGGCGGCCAGTGGTTCTTTACCCCGATCCCTTGCCGTTACATATTGGCGTCATGGCTCTATTGAAAATCGCCCGGATGGGGCATCCCGTTTTGCGCGGCGTCGCCGGCGCGGTCGACGACCCGGCCGCACCTTGGGTGCGCCGCCTCGTCGAGGACATGGTCGAGACGATGGAGGATGCGGGCGGCACCGGCATTGCCGCTCCGCAGGTGCATCAGCCCTACCGGATCGTCGTGTTTCAGGTGTTGGGCGATCGCCTCAGCGATATGCCGGGGGACGTCCCGCAGGATCTGACGGTGCTGATCAATCCGGTGGTCGAGACCATCGGACGGGAACGCGCATTCGGCTGGGAAGGCTGCCTGTCGGTTCCCGGATTGCGCGGGGTCGTGCCGCGTCACCTGCGCATCCGCTATCGCGGAGCCGGTCTCGACGGCGAGGTCATCGAGCGCGAGGTCGAGGGGTTCCACGCCCGCGTCGTCCAGCACGAATGCGACCATCTCGACGGCATTCTCTATCCGCAGCGGATGACGGACCATCGGCTGCTGGTCTTTGTCGAGGAACTGCAGCGCCATCCGATCGACCTCGCCGCCTTTCTCGCCGAAAAACGCGCGTCGTGAAGAGCCCGCTTGCCGAGAGCCAACGCGATGCGCTGATCGAGGCGATGCTGCCGGACGTCCCGTTCGACGGCTGGTCGCGCGCGGCTTTGCGCGCGGCGGCGCGGCGCATCGGCGTGCCGGCGGCGGAAGCGCTCGCCCTCTTTCCGGATGGTCCGGCCGATTTTGCAGCCTGTTTCAGCCGCTGGGCGGATCGCCGCATGCTCGATCGTCTCGAGAGCTTGCCGCTCGACCAGCTCCGGGTGCCGGATCGCGTCGCACTCGCAGTCAACATCCGGCTGGAGATTGTCGAGCCGTGGCGCGAAGCGGTGCGCCGCGCGCTGACCATCCTGTCGCTACCGCAAAACGCGCCCCTGGCGATCCGTCAGCTGTACGAGACGGTCGACGGCATCTGGTACGCCGCCGGAGACAGCGCGACCGATTTCAGCTTTTACACAAAGCGTGCCACCCTCGCAGGAATCTACGCCGCAACGTTGCTTTACTGGCTCGAGGACCGATCGCCGGGATTTGCCGACACCCGCGCTTTTCTCGATCGCCGCCTCGCCGAGGCGGCGCGCATCGGCCAGGCGCGTCGCCGCTTGCAGACGGCCCTCGACCGCCTGCCCAACCCGTTGCGGCTGTTGCGGGCCTCGGGCTGAGCCGAGCGCCGATCCTCTTTCGCGCTCTTTCTTCGACTGTTAGCATCCTCCCATAAGCATAACCGGCGTGTTGCTCGCCCCAACCGTGGGAGGGAACCAATGACAGCAACCGACATCGGCCTCGCGCGCCTTTCAGACGTCGAGCATCGTGCACAATTGCACCGCGCACTGGTCGCCAGCACGGTCGGCACTACGATCGAATGGTATGATTTCCTACTCTACGGCCAAGTGAGCGCGTTGGTATTTGGACCGCTCTTCTTCCCCCAATCCACTCCCTTGGTCGGCGTTCTCCAGGCGTTCGGCATTTTCTTTATCGGGTTTGTCGGGAGGCCGATCGGCGCGGCAATCTTCGGGCATTGGGGCGATCGGATCGGGCGGAAGGCAACCTTGATTGCGACTTTGCTGGTGTCCGGCATCGCAACGGTTGCCGTGGGTCTCGTACCGACCTATACGAGCATCGGCATCTGGGGTCCGGTTTTGCTGACGGTCATTCGCTTGATCCAGGGGATCGGCGTCGGCGGCGAATGGGGCGGCTCGGTATTGCTGGCCATGGAATGGGCGAGAACCACCAAGCATCGGGGCTTCATCTCGTCCTGGCCGCAATTCGGCGCGCCGGCCGGGTTCTTCCTGGCCAATCTGGCGGTGCTGGTGTTCAGCTGGGTCTCGGGCGACCAGTTCCTGGTGTGGGGCTGGCGTATTCCGTTCCTGATCAGCATCGTCATGGTCGGGGTCGGGTTGTGGATCCGGCTCGGCATCCTCGAAACTCCGGTTTTCCGGAAGGTAGTCGCCGAAGACCGCATTGAACGCGTGCCGGTGCTCGAAGTCTTGAAGCGCCAGCCCAAGCAGGTCGTGCTGACGGCGCTGTTGCGGCTGCCGGAGCAGGCGCCGGGCTATATCTTTGGCGCGTTCGTCTTTACCTACGGCACCACTGTCTTGGGCGCCTCGCGCAATTTCCTGTTGATCGGCGTACTCGTCTCAGCCGTCCTGGGGTTCCTCTGGGTGACGGTTGCCGGGCATCTGTCGGACCGCATCGGCCGCAAGCGCATGTATATCCTCGGCTGCGTGGTCATGGCGGTGTTCGGGTTCATTTATTTCGCCTTGCTCGACACCAAGGTGCCGGGATTGATCTTCCTCGCCGTCGCGCTCTCGGGGCTGCCGGTCATGACGCTCTACGGCCCCGAAGCGGCGCTGATCGCGGAAAGCTTCTCACCGCGCCTGCGCTACAGCGGCTGCTCGCTAGGTTATCAGCTGGCCTCGATCATTGCCGGCGGCCCGTCGCCGTTCATCTCGACGGCGTTGTTCGCTGCTTTCGCTTCGAGCTTGCCGATTGCGTTTTACATCCTCGGCTGTGCCGTCATCGGCATCGTCGCGACGGCGCTGCTGACGGATTACACCAACAAGGACATCTCGGAGGAATACGACACACATCAGCTTGGTCGGCCGGTTCGGGCCACAGCCGATTAGCGGCAAGGAAGCACATCGATGACCCGGACCGAAATCTCCGCGAATGCCCTTTCCGAAGCCGAGCACGGCAGGCAACTCAGGCGCGCGGTGGTCGCGAGCACCGTCGGAACGGCCATCGAGGCTTACGATTTTCTGCTCTACGTTCAGGTGGCCCCGCTCGTCTTCGCAAGTTTGTATTTCCCGGGATCCGACCCGCTGGTCGGGACACTGCAGGCGTTCGGCATCTATGCGGTCGGCTTTATCGCGCGTCCGGTCGGCGCCGCGCTCTTCGGCCACTATGGGGATCGCATCGGGCGCAAGGCGACGCTGATCGCGACGTTGCTGCTGACCGGGCTCTCGACCTTCGCTGTCGGCTTTGTCCCAAGCTATGCGGCCATCGGCATCTGGGGCGCGGTGATCCTCACGATCGTCCGCTTCATTCAGGGTATGGGGATCGGCGGTGAATGGGGCGGCGCCACTTTGATGTCGATGGAATGGGCGCGAACCAATGCCCATCGCGGCTTCATCACCTCGTGGCCGCAATGGGGCGGGCCGGCCGGGTTGTTCCTGGCGAACCTGGCGGTGCTCGTGTTCAGCGCGATTTCCGGCGATCAGTTCCTGACCTGGGGATGGCGCGTCCCGTTTTGGCTCAGCATCGTCATGGTCGGGATCGGCCTTTACATTCGGCTCGGCATCTTCGAGACCCCGACCTTTGCGCGGCTTTTGGCGGAGAAGCGCATCGAACGCGTCCCGGTCCTTGAGGTGATTAAGCGGCAACCGAAGCTGATCGCCCTTACCGCGCTGGCGCGGATGGCCGAGCAGGGTCCGTTCTATATCTTCGCCGCCTTCATCTTCACCTACGGCACAACCGTGCTGCACAGCTCGCGCGACATGTTGCTGACCGCGGTGCTGGTCGCGACCCTGCTGTCGGCCATAACGACCCCGCTGTCCGGGCACATCTCCGACCGTATCGGCCGCAAGCGGATGTATCTGATCGGCGCGGTCACCGTCGGGATCTTCGGATTTATTTACTTCGCGCTGCTGAACACCGCGATTCCCGGATTGATCTTTCTTGCGGTCATCCTGTCATTTATCCCGCACGACATGATGTACGGCCCACAGGCGGCGCTGATCGCCGAGTGCTTCACGCCGCGGCTGCGCTACAGCGGCTCTTCGCTCGGTTACCATCTGTCCTCGGTGATTGCCGGCGGCCCCGCGCCGATCATTGCGACGGCGCTGCTCGCCTGGACCGGCTCAGGCTACGCGATCGCGCTCTACATCCTGTTCTGTGCGATCGTCAGCATCACCGCGACTTCCTTCCTGCCGGATTACACCAACCGCGACATCTCGCAGGAGCGCGACATCGCCTCTGCAGCATCGCCGGCGGCATAGGCCACGGCTATTTTGCGTCGCACGGTCCGAGATAGCGACCGGTGATACGGCCGGAGGTGTCGACCGGCTGGCCGTTAGGGCCGGGAACGCGCGCTGTCAACGTCGCCTCCATCGTGTCGCCGGCGTAACGCGCCGATCCGGCGGAACGGATCGCGCCGCGGGGTGAGTTGCAGGTCATTGCCCAGGTAACGGCGCTGCCGTGACGATCCACCCGATCGAGCTTGCATTGTGGTTCGGCCGGAATCGGGTTGGCGGTATCAATGCAGGCGGTGCGTGTCATCGGGGCATTGCCGCCCGCTGCCGCTTGAACGCCCGGCGGCGGCTGGGTGGCGCCGGGCAATTGCATCTCGGTCGTGAACTGCCATTTTCCGGCTTTGATTTCGTCAGCCGCCCGCGACGGGACGGAACTGGCGCTGGCGAGGATTACGGTCAGCAGAATACCTCCCGCGGTTCTGGTCATCATTTCGGCCTCCTTGGTCCCCCTTTGGCGAACAAGCACCGCGCCATCGCATTCCAGGGGGCGGAAAGACGCTCTGGCAAATGTTGCCGCGGAACCGTAGCCTAGCGGGATGTTCACCGGCATCATTACCGGCCTCGGCCGGGTAAAACGCCTTCGCCGCGGCGATCTTGTCGAGCTGACGATCGCCACGGCCTTTGACACCTCGGCTATCGCGCTCGGAGCATCGATCGCCTGTTCCGGCGCCTGTCTAACGGTGGTCGCGACCGGGGCCGGAGAATTTTCGGTGCAAGCATCGGCCGAGACCCTGGCATGCACGACAATCGGCGAGTGGGTAGAGGGCACACGGGTGAACCTTGAGAAATCGCTGCGGGTCGGCGATGAACTGGGCGGGCATCTCGTCGCCGGCCATGTAGACGGCATCGCGCGCATCCTCGAGCGGCGACTCGAAGCCGAATCGGTGCGGTTCGTTTTCGAGGCGCCCAACAGTTTGGAAAGGTTTATCGCTCCGAAGGGCTCGGTCGCCCTCGACGGGGTAAGCCTGACCGTCAACGAAGTGTCGGGAACTTGTTTCGGTGTGAACATCATTCCTCATACGCTGGCATCCACCAACTTTGACGAGGCGCGGCCCGGCCAGCGGATGAACCTTGAAATCGATCTGATTGCGCGTTATGTCGCCCGGCTTCTCGGCGCACGCGCTGAGGGGGTGCCATGAACCGGTCGCCGCATCTTCTCCTCGTCGAGGCGCCCTATTACGCCCACATTGCCGACCATCTGCGCAAAGGTGCCGAGCGTGCAATGGCGGCGGCCGGCGCCACCCACGAGGTCATCTCGGTGCCCGGAGCGTTCGAAATACCGGCGGCCATCGGAATCGCCGCCCGGTCCACCGATCGCTTCGACGGCTTTGTCGCGCTGGGTTGCGTGATCAGGGGCGAGACGACGCATTACAATCACATCTGCGCCGAGAGCGCGCGCGGCTTGCAGGATCTGGCGGTGCGCGAGGGACTCGCAATCGGGTACGGCATTCTGACCGTGGAGAATGAGGCGCAGGCCGTGGCCCGCGCTTCGGCTGAGCACCGGGACAAGGGCGGCGAAGCGGTGCGCGCCTGCCTGGCGTTGGTGGATCTGAAGCACCGTCTTGCCGGGGAGGAAAATGACTATACCGATAGAGCGGCCGCCCGGCGGTCTTCAGCCGGAAAGGCTTGAAGCTGGATCAGGCGGACCGCGGGCCGGCGGCCGGCGGCGCAGCGTTGCCCGGCTGGCAGCGGTGCAGGCGCTATACCAGCTGGAACTGAATCGCGAGGTTGACCCGGAAGTGGTCGTGCGCGAGTTCGGCCGGCATCGTCTTGGCCATGAAATCGACGGGGATCGGTATGGAGAAGCGGATCCTGCGCTGTTCTCCGACATAGTCCGGGGCGTCGCGGCCGATCAGGACCGGCTCGACGCGACGATTTCCGAGGTGCTCACCGAAGAATGGCCTTTGCCTCGGTTCGATGCGGTTCTGCGCGCGATCCTGCGGGCCGGCGCCTACGAGCTCGTGCATCGGCGCGACGTTCCCCCACGCGTCTCGATCAACGAATATACGACCATTGCTCACGCATTTTTCTCCGGCAAAGAGCCGGGGCTCGCGAACGGCGTCCTCGATAAGCTGGGTCGCACCTTGCGTGCGGACGAGATGTAACAGCCGATGCCACCAGAGGAGCTTGGAGAATTTGAGCGGATTCGGCGTGTCTTAGCACCGCTCGCTGGGCCGGGGGGGCTTGGGCTAGTCGACGACGCCGCCCTCCTCGACTGCCCGCCGGGGAAGCGCCTCGTCGTAACGGCGGACGCGATCGTCGCCGGAGTGCACTATTTGCCGGAAGACCCGCCGGACTTGGTCGCGCGCAAGCTGTTGCGCGTCAATCTGTCCGATCTCGCGGCAATGGGGGCTAAGCCTCTTCACTACGTCCTCACGACAGCCCTCCCGGTCGAGCTCGGGCCGGAGTGGCTCGCCCGCTTTGCCGAAGGTCTCGACGAAGATCAACGCCGCTACGGCATCGACCTGTTGGGCGGCGATTCGGTCGGCACATGCGGCCCGGCCGTGCTGTCGCTTACCGCGATCGGCGAGGTCGCGGCAGGTCGGGAAATTCGGCGCAGCGGTGCCCAACCGGGCGATCTCGTATGGGTTTCCGGCACGATCGGCGATGCGTTCCTTGGGCTCGATCTGCTGCGCGGGGCTCATCCCGATCTCGCGCCCGAGCACCGCGATTATCTGGTCCGGCGATTCCGCCTGCCGGAGCCGCGCACGGAACTCGGTCCCCGATTGTGCGGAATCGCGCGTGCCATGATCGACGTCTCCGACGGCCTCCTCGCCGATCTCGGTCACATCTGCGAGACTTCTCGAGCGGCGGCCATCGTTGAACTGGAGGTGCTACCCCTGTCGCCCGCGGCGCGCGCCGTCGTTGAGCGTGATTCGGGTATCCGCGCGCAGCTCGCCGCTGCGGGAGACGATTATGAACTGTTGTTTGCAGCGCCGGCCGACGCGGCCGAAGCGATTGCCACTTTGTCGCTCCACCTCGGTCTCCCGGTTACCAGGATTGGCAGGATCGATGTCGGAACAGGTGTGCGGCTGCTAAACGCCGATGGGCATCAGATCCCACTGGAGGCTACCGGCTACCGCCATTTCTGAGCGATCCTGAAACCGGAACGCTCGGCCAGTTCGAGTGGTAAGCAGATCGCAGTATGGTTGCCTGCCAGCCACTATTCTGGCATGTTTCGGAACTGGACCTGCTTCCGCGGCGTCGGGCACGTTGAAGGCAGGTGTTTTTATTTCCGGGGACTTTGAGGATGACTTCCGCATACTTTCTGGTTATCGCGTGCGGCCTGCTAGCCTTGGCCTATGGCTGGTTCACCAGCCGTCAAGTATTGACAGCCAACGCCGGGACTGCCCGAATGCAGGAAATCTCGAGCGCTGTCCAGGTCGGCGCGCAGGCCTATCTCAATCGCCAATACCGCACGATCGCGATCGTCGGGGTGGTCGTTCTCATCATACTCGGGGTCACCCTCGGGCTGCGCGTCGCGGTCGGCTACCTGATCGGCGCGGTGTTGTCGGCAGCTGCCGGCTATGTCGGCATGAACGTCTCGGTGCGCGCCAATGTCAGAACCGCGCAGGCCGCCCGCACCAGTCTAAAGGCCGGTTTGGCGATCGCCTTCAAGGCTGGCGCCGTCACTGGCTTGCTGGTGGTCGGGCTCGGTCTGCTCGGAGTCGGGATCTACTACTTTATCCTTCGCGCTATAACGCCGGGCGACGATCTGCGCCCGGTGCTCGAAGCGATGGTGGGGCTAAGCTTTGGCGCATCGCTGATCTCGATTTTCGCGCGTCTCGGCGGCGGCATCTTCACGAAGGGGGCCGATGTCGGCGCCGACCTCGTCGGCAAAGTCGAGGCGGGAATCCCGGAGGACGATCCGCGCAACCCGGCCGTCATTGCCGACAATGTCGGCGACAATGTCGGCGATTGCGCTGGGATGGCCGCGGACCTGTTCGAGACCTACGCCGTAACGATCGTCGCCACGATGCTGCTCGCCGCGATCTTTTTTGCGCCGCCGCTGCGCGACAAGATGCTGATGCTGCCGCTGGTCATCGGCGCGGTGTGCATCGCAACTTCGGTGATCGGCACCTTCTTCGTCCGGCTCGGCGCCGACAATGCCATCATGAAGGCGCTCTACAAGGGGTTGCTCGCCACCGGCATACTGTCGATCGCCGCGATCGCGCTGCTGATCTACCTGCTCCTCGGCTTTTCGGATGCATTGCCGATGACTACCGGGGTCTCGGTAACCGGGTTGGGGTTGTGGCTTTGCGCGATCGTCGGTCTGGGTGTCACCGGCTTCATCGTGTGGATTACCGAATACTACACCGGGACCGATTACCGGCCGGTGCGCAGCATTGCGCGCAGCTCGACCACCGGCCACGGCACAAATGTGATTCAGGGCCTCGCCGTCTCGATGGAGGCGACCGCGCTGCCGGTCATTGTGATCTGTGTCGGGATTATCGTGTCATACCTGGCCGCGGGTCTGTTCGGCATCGCGACCGCCGCCACGACGATGCTGGCGCTCGCCGGCATGATCGTCGCGCTCGACGCCTATGGACCGGTCACCGACAACGCCGGCGGCATCGCCGAGATGGCCGACCTGCCGCGCGACGTGCGCCGAACGACCGACGCGCTCGACGCTGTCGGCAACACGACCAAGGCAGTGACCAAGGGCTATGCGATCGGCTCGGCCGGACTCGCCTCTCTGGTGCTGTTCGCGGCCTATACCGAGGATCTCAGGCACTATTTCCCCGATCTCGACGTGCGATTCAACCTTCAGGACCCCTACGTCGTGATCGGGTTGTTTATCGGCGGATTGCTGCCCTACCTGTTCGCCTCTATGGGCATGACGGCGGTCGGCAGGGCGGCGGCCGCGGTCGTCATCGAGGTGCGGCGCCAATTTCGCGAGATTCCCGGCATCATGCAGGGCAACGCCAAACCCGACTACGGGCTCGCCGTCGACATGCTGACGCGCGCGGCAATACGCGAGATGATCGTGCCGTCTCTGCTTCCGGTTGTGGCGCCGATTGCCCTTTGGGTTGTGGTCACGATCATCGCGGGGCGCGCAGCGGCTTTCAGCGCGCTCGGGGCGATGTTGCTCGGAACCATTGTGACGGGAATTTTCGTCGCAATCTCGATGACCTCGGGCGGCGGTGCCTGGGACAACGCCAAAAAATACATCGAGGAAGGCCATCACGGCGGCAAGGGATCCGAGCCGCACAAGGCAGCGGTGACCGGAGATACGGTCGGCGACCCCTACAAGGACACCGCCGGCCCGGCGGTCAACCCGATGATCAAGATCACCAATATCGTAGCGCTGCTGCTGCTCGCCATCCTTGCGAAATGGGCGAGCTGACCCGGACGGCAGTCATTAATGCGTCCCGTTGTCGTTCGGCTTGGGGCCCTGGGTACCACCCCCGCCGCCACCACCCCCGCCGCCACTGCTGCTGCCGTTGAACTTCCCGAGGTTGCCGATCAGCTGCTCGAGAAATGACAACTCGCGGCCGGGCGCCGGGGTTGCTCGGGCAACCGGCGTGATCTCCTTGCCGTCTTCCAAAGCCTTATGATCGACCGCCTTAACCACCCCTTGGTCGTCGAAGTTGACGACATAGACCTGCTGGTCGAGCACATCCGGCTCAAAAAAAGCGGTCTGAGAGGTTCGCCGGCTTATGTAATACCATGACTTGTCGTTGTTGAAGACGCTGACGCTCGACGGCGTGCCGAGGATTTTCGCGACCTCGTCCTTGGTCGTGCTGCCGGCATGAATCTCGGCGAGTTTATCCGGATTGGGCAGATTGCCGCGCTGGTCCACGGCCGGCGCGCAGCTCACAAATGCAGCCGCACCAGAAACCGCGGCGAGAAGAACAAACGATCGCCGTATCGAGGTGGCTTGAGGAGCAGACATCGGGTCACGCAACCGGCATTCTGTTGAAACCGACCAGGGACACGCCCATTTTCTGCCGAGCAGGTTTAACCGCGAGTCGTTGGTTGTCAACGTCCGCGGCGTTCACGAGCGGCTGCGGTGTTTTCTTTCTCCCTCCGCAATTCGGCCCGCGAGGCTGCAGATACCGCGTACCGACGGGTCGTGGAGCAGGCCCGCCAAACCGTTTTCTTCGCTGACTATGGCGTGCCGGACACGCTCGACGGGCGCTTTGAACTGATTTGCCTTCATACTTTTCTCTATCTTCATCGCCTCAAGGAGGATCGGCCGCAGGCGAGCCTATTCTGTCAAAACCTATTCGACAGGATGTTCGCCGATTTCGACCGCTCGTTGCGCGAGATGGGCATCGGTGATCTCAGCGTCGGCAAGCATGTGAAGCGCATGGCTCGAGCCTTCTACGGCCGCATCCTCTCTTATGAAGCTGGGCTCGCCGGCGGTGATTTGGCGCTCGCTATAGCCCTCGCTAGGAACGTCTTCGCTACCGTCGCTGCAAACGAATGCGCTGCGGAGGACATGGCGTTCTACGTTCGCCGCGCGGTTCGAGCACTGCGCGGCCAGTCCGCGTCCGAGCTTCTGGCCGGTGAGATATCGTTCGAGATTCCGTCGGGTCGTTGTCGACAACCGCTCTCCTAACTCAGTCGCGAGGCACGATGAGCCTTCAGGCACCGGAATTCTCCCGACCCGTGGCGCTCGCCCAATTGAGCACACGACCGTTCCGGCAGCGAATCGAAGCGACCGTGCAGGAACGGGAAAAGCTTTCGCGGCGGTTCGACCTGATATCCCTCCACCGCCTCGAGGCCGAAGTAGAACTTCGGCGTCAGAGCCCCGAGGTGATCCTTTTGGAGGCCGAATTTTCGGCGGAATTCGAGCAGTGCTGCGCGGTTACCCTGGAGCCGGTTCGCGGAGCGGTTTCCGACCGCTTTTCGCTGGTTTATGGCCCGGCCCCGGAAGAGGAGCAGGAAATCGCGCCGACCACCGACGAACCGGCGTTCGAGCCCCTTGACGGCAATTCGATCGATATCGGGGAGGCAGTGGCGCAGGAACTGTCCCTGGCCCTCCCGATCTTTCCGCGCGACCCCGAGGCCAGGATCGATCAGGCGGCAACGGCGGAACCGTTGCAGGGGCCTTTCGCAACGCTGGCGCGGGTACGCAAGGATGCGGAATGCTGAGAGCCTATCGGGCACTTGCATCATAGTTGCCGCCGCCTCTGTTTTTGGCTAATTACGCAGCCCCACCCCCAAATCACCGAGCTTCCAATGGCCGTTCCCAAAAAGAAAACTTCGCCATCGCGGCGCAATATGAGGCGATCGCATCATGCGCTCAAATCGGCCGCTTATGCCGAGTGCCCGAATTGCGGCGAGCTGAAGCGTCCGCATCACCTATGCGGATCTTGCGGCTACTATGACGGGCGGGAGGTCACCAAGACAGCTTCGGAGGCCGGCTGACAACAAGACCGGGGCCAGAGGCACAAGGTGAGCGACGGCGTCACGATCGCCCTCGACGCAATGGGCGGCGACCACGCTCCCCGCATGGTCGTCAAGGGAGCCGACATCGCGCTGCAGCGATATCCCGATATTCGTTTCTTGCTGTTCGGACCGGAAGAAAAGGTTCGCCCGCTTCTCGCGAAACTTCCCCGGCTCGCCAGCGCGGTGACGTTGCACCACACCGACGAGGTCGTGGCCGATGATGCGAGACCGTCCCTGGCATTGCGGACGGGGCGGCCGTCGAGCATGCGGTTGGCGATCGAGGCGGTTGCCGACGGACGGGCCGACGGGGTGGTTTCCGCTGGCAATACCGGCGCGTTGATGGCTATCGCCAAATTCGTCCTGAAGATGCTGCCGGGCATCGATCGGCCGGCGATTGCATCGTTTTTTCCCACCCGCCGCGGCGAAAGCGTGATGCTGGACCTCGGCGCCAATGTCGAATGCGACGAGGAGAACCTTGTCCAATTCGCTCTGATGGGCGATGTTTTCGCCCGGACGGTTCTTGGATTGGTAGAACCGACAGTCGGACTACTAAACGTCGGTTCGGAAGATATGAAGGGAAACGACGCCGTCCGCGGCGCCAGCGCGCGCTTGCGGGACACCGTCACGCCTATCCATTTTTACGGCTTTATCGAAGGAGACGACATTGCCGCGGGTACCGTCGATGTCGTCGTCACCGACGGGTTCACCGGCAATGTCGCCGTCAAGACAGCGGAGGGAACTGCCAAGCTGTTCAGCGAATTTCTCGAGGCAGCTTTCCGCCACTCGCTGTCGGCGCGGATCGGATACCTGTTTGCCCGCCGCGCGGTCCGGAAGCTTCGGATGCGCAGCGACCCGCGCCGATACAACGGTGCGATATTTCTCGGGTTGGGCGGGATCGCGGTCAAGAGCCACGGTTCGACCGACGCGTTCGGTTTTGCCAATGCGATCGGCGTTGCCGTCGACATGAAGGTGAATGGCGTTCTCGACAAGATTCGGGTCGAGCTGGCGCGCCTCAGCGAGGCGTCCTCCGCCCCGGAACCCGCCCTGTAAGCGCCTCATATATGGTCCTGCGATCCCAGGTGGCTGGCTGCGGCGCCTACCTTCCCGAGCGCGTCATCACCAATCGCGAGCTGGCCGATCGTCTCGACACTTCGGACGAATGGATTCGCCAGCGCACCGGGATCGGCGAACGCCGGGTCGCCGCCCCCGGCGAGCTGACCTCCGATCTGGCCTTTCGCGCGGCGCAGCGGGCGCTGGCGAGCGCGGGGATGAGCGGCAGCGATCTCGATTTGCTCGTGTTGGCGACCGCGACCCCGGACAATACCTTTCCGGCGACGGCAGCCAAGGTCCAAGCCCGGCTCGGGATGATGCGAGGCGCCGCCTTCGATGTTCAGGCGGTGTGCGCGGGTTTCATCTTTGCCCTGTCGATCGCCGACAACGCACTGCGTCTCGGTCAAGCCCGGACCGCCCTGGTGATCGGGGCGGAGACGTTCTCACGCATTCTCGATTGGGAGGATCGCGGCACCTGCGTGCTGTTTGGCGACGGCGCCGGCGCTCTGGTGCTGACGTCCGTGTCCGGGCCGTCGCCCGGCGCGCGGTTCATCCTCTCGAACCATCTGCATTCGGACGGGCGGCATTACGATATTCTCTATGTCGACGGCGGCCCCTCGTCGACACGCGGCACGGGTTTCCTGCGGATGCAAGGCCGCGAGGTGTTCCGTCAGGCTGTTCAGCGCTTGAGCGAAGTCATCGACGAGGCATTGCACGCCAACGATCTTACCGCAGCGGACATCGACTGGCTGGTTCCGCATCAGGCCAACAGCCGCATCATCGATGCCATGGGACGCAAACTCGGATTGTCTCCGGACAAGATCGTCATGACCATTGAACGGCACGCCAACACTTCTGCGGCCTCGATCCCGCTCGCCCTCGAGGCCGCGGTCGACGATGGACGGATCAAGCCGGGGCATCTCGTCTTGATGGAGGCGCTCGGCGGCGGGCTCAGCTGGGGAGCCAGCCTGGTGCGGTGGTGACGAGCTGAATAGGTCAAAGCTTTGGAATTTGACGTTATTTTTCCGCGGGTTTAACCTTCCACAAAAGAATGGGAGGACTGCATGACAGGAGAAACCATTACTCGCGCCAGGCTCAGCGAGGCGGTTTATCAAGAGGTCGGCTTATCGCGCAACGAATCGGCGGAACTCGTCGAATCGGTGATCGCCGAGATTTCCGGTGCCCTTGAGCGTGGAGAAATGGTCAAGATCTCCTCGTTCGGAAGCTTTGCGGTCCGGCAGAAGGGACAGCGCGTCGGCCGTAATCCCAAAACCGGCCAGGAAGTGCCGATCAGTCCGCGCCGCGTTCTCGTCTTCCGCGCCTCGCACGCGCTCAAGGATCAGATCAACCACGGTCGGGCAGACCCCATCGGCAGCAAGCGCACAAGGGGGGCAGCCTGAGGGCATAGGGGCCCGTTGCGCCGCTTCGGGCGGAGCATTATGATCGCTCTCGTCGGCAGAGCCGCCCGGTCGGAGCGTAGCGCAGCCTGGTAGCGCATCAGCATGGGGTGCTGAGGGTCGTGAGTTCGAATCTCACCGCTCCGACCATTCCCTCGCCTTCTCCGCCGGCCAGATCCCGACGTGAGGAGGAAGAGATGAACAATCCCGAGCCCAACCTCGAGCCCTGGCAATGGCCCCAGGAACATTGGCGGAAGCTCGTCAACCGCGTTCGCGCCGGGCGTAAGCTGCGGCCGGCCGAATGGCCGGGCGGCGCGCGCTGCGCCGTCGCGCTGTCCTTCGACAGCGACCACGAAACGAGCGATCTGCGCGACGGTGGCAAATCGATCGGGCGCTTGGCATGGGGTCAATACGGCAACCGGATAGGCGTGCCGCGGATTTTGAAAGTCTTGGAAAAGCACGGTGTCAAGGCGAGCTTCTATGTTCCCGCCGTCACTGCGCTGCTCCACCCGGACGAACAGCGCCGGGTCGTGGCCGAAGGGCATGAAATTGGCATTCACGGGTGGATTCACGAGCTGAATTCTGTCCTGCCACGGGAAGCCGAGCGCGATCTGATGAATCGCTCGGCCGATACCCTAGAGCAGATCACCGGGACCCGGCCGGTGGGGCTGCGCACGCCGTCCTGGGATTTCAGCCAGCACACGCTGGAGCTTGAGAAGGAGATGGGGCTGCTCTACAATTCCTCGCTGATGAGCGATGAAGATTGCTATGAGCTGTTGCTGGACGGCGACCCGACCGGGGTCGTCGAATTTCCGGTCGAATGGGTCCGCGACGACGCGGTTTATTTCATGATGAACCGGTTTCAGTCGCTCCGCCCCTATACGCCGCCGAGTGACGTCTTCGATATTTTCCGCCGCGAGCTCGATGCGGCGTACGACGAAGGCGGTGTCTTTCAGCTTACGATGCACCCGCACATCATAGGCTATCGCTCGCGCATCTGGATCATCGACGAGATCATCCAGCACGCCAAGTCGCGCGGGGCTGTCTGGTTCGGGACTCATGCCGAGGTCGTCGACTGGGCCAAACAGCACGCCGCCTGACGCGGTGGTCGAAGCCGAGCCGGAGCCGACACGGTGCGGCTATGTAGCGCTGATCGGGGCGCCGAATTCCGGCAAGTCGACCCTGCTCAACCGGCTCGTCGGCCATAAGCTGGCGATCGTCACACCAAAGGCGCAGACGACGCGCAACCGGCTGCTCGGCATCGCCATCGAGGGCGCGACGCAGATCATCTATGTCGATACGCCGGGGATCTTCGCGCCGCGGCGCCGGCTCGACCGGGCGATGGTGGCCGCAGCATGGTCGGGCGCCGCGGATGCCGACGAAACCTTGTTGCTGGTCGACGCCTCTCGGGGTATGGACGAGGACACCCGCCGCATAACAGGCGCTCTGAAGGAGCGCGGCCGCCGATCGATCCTCGCCTTGAACAAGATCGATCTGGTCCGCCGCGACCGGCTGCTCGGCCTGACAGACTCGCTGTCGCGGCAAGGTCGTTTCGATCCCATATTCATGATTTCCGGTCTCCAAGGCGATGGCGTGGAGGACGTGAAACGTCATGTCGCCGCCAGCTTGCCGGCGGGACCCTGGCTCTTTCCGGAGGATCAGCTGTCGGACGCTCCCGAGCGTCTGATCGCGGCGGAGGTCACGCGCGAGCAGGTTTTCCTCCAATTGCGGGACGAGATTCCCTACGCCTCGACAGTCGAGACCGAGCAATGGGAAGACAGGCCGGACGGCAGCGTCCGCATCGAGCAGGTCATCTATGTGCAACGGCCGGGTCAGCGGGCAATCGTGCTCGGCGAAGGCGGGAAAAGGATTAAGAACATCGGTGCACGGGCCCGCACCGAGCTTGAACACATGCTCGACCGGCGTGTCCATCTGTTCCTCTTTGTTAAGGTGCGCGAGAATTGGGTCGAGGATCGAGAGCGGTTTGAGGCACTCGGGCTCGATTACGACACCTAATGGAATGGCATGACAGAGCGTTCGTCCTAGCGGCCCGCCGCCACGGCGAAAACGGGGCTGTTGTCGAACTGTTGACCGAACAGCACGGGAGGCATGCCGGCCTTGTTCGCGGCGGGCAATCGCCAAAACTGCGGGCAGTGCTGCAGCCCGGCAACGAGGTTGCGGCGGTGTGGCGCGGACGCCTCAGCGAGCACCTCGGCACTATCGCCTGCGAACTGGTGCGGCCGCATGCTGCGGGGCTGCTCGACGATCCCGACCGGCTAGCCGGTCTGACGGCGGCTGCTGCCTTGGTTGCCGCCGCATTGCCCGAACGAGAACCGTATCCCGATGTATTTGCGTCCTTCGAAGGGCTGCTCCAGGCGCTCGATTCGGGAATTGACTGGCCCGCCCACTATGTCGCGTGGGAGCGGGACCTGCTCGGCGCTCTCGGGTTCGGTCTGGATCTCAGCCGCTGCGCAGTTTCCGGAGCGACGACCGACCTCGCCTATGTATCGCCCCGCACCGGGCGCGCGGTATCGCGGGCGGCGGGTCTTCCCTATCACGATAAGCTTTTGAAACTGCCAGAGTTTCTGTGGCGTTACGGGCCAGCCGACGGGCAACAGATCGCGGCTGGCATGATCTTGACCGAACATTTCCTCGTCCGCCATGTATTTCAACCACAAGGTCGGACTGTGCCCGCGGCGCGGTCGCGATTTGCTGAACGCATGCGAAGTGCCGCGGCGGCATTCGGACATGATACCCTCTCCCGCAGTGCGGGAGAGGGGGGACCCAGCCCATAGGGCTGGGTGGGTGAGGGCCCTTCTCCTGTCGCAGCCGCCCTCACCCGCCTCGCTGCACTCGGCACCCTCTCCGCGGTGTGGGAGAGGGGCAACTGTCCCGTTATCAATTTGAGATCACCGCATGCCTGTTACGACCCTTTCCGGCGAGATCCGCAATGTCGATTTCGCCGATGCTCTCGGCGAGCGCTACTTGTCTTATGCGCTGTCGACGATCATGTCGCGCTCCCTGCCGGATGTTCGCGACGGCCTCAAGCCGGTGCACCGCCGAATCGTGCACGCGATGCATCAGCTTCGTCTGGATCCCGCGTCCGGATACAAGAAATGCGCCCGGGTGGTTGGCGACGTCATCGGCAAGTTTCATCCCCATGGCGAGCTGGCCGTCTATGACGCACTGGTGCGTCTCGCGCAGGACTTCTCTCAACGATATCCGCTGGTCGACGGCCAGGGGAATTTCGGCAATATCGACGGCGATAATGCTGCCGCAATGCGTTACACCGAAAGCCGACTGTCGGCGGTGGCGCAGGCGATGCTCGACGGGATCGACGAGGATGCCGTCGATTTCCGACCGACTTATGACGGCGAGGACAGCGAGCCCGTCATCCTTCCCGCCCGCTTTCCGAACCTGCTCGCCAACGGCGCATCGGGTATTGCCGTCGGTATGGCGACCAGCGTCCCGCCGCATAATGTCGGCGAGCTCTGCGCCGCGCTGTTGCATTTGGTCGAGCAGCCCGCCTGCGCGGTCGGCGAGCTCCATGCCCATATTCCCGGACCCGATTTCCCGACCGGCGGCATCCTGGTCGAGCCGCCGGACAGCATTCGGCAAGGGTATGAAACCGGCCGCGGCAGCTTCCGCCTGCGGGCGCGCTGGACGACGGAGGCGCTGGGTCACGGCCTCTACCAAATCGTCGTGACCGAAGTCCCGTTTCAGGTGCAGAAGGCGCGGCTGATCGAGAAGATCGCGGCCTTGCTCGAAGAGAAGAAGCTGCCGCTGCTGGCCGACATCCGTGACGAGTTGACCGAGGACGTCCGGCTCGTTCTCGAACCCAAGACGCGCAACGTCGAGGCCGAGATGCTGATGGAGCAGCTTTTCCGGCTGACCGAGCTAGAAGTCCGGGTGCCGCTCAACCTCAATGTGCTCGACCCGCTCGGCGTCCCGCGGGTGATGAACCTGAAGGAGGCGCTGCAGGCCTTTCTCGACCACCGCCGGGTAGTGCTGCAGCGCAAGAGCCGCCACCGCCTCGCGGCGGTTGCCCGCCGCATGGAGATCCTGCGCGGGCAGATCATCGTCTATGTCAATCTCGACGAGGTCATCCGCATCATCCGCGAAGGCGACGACCCCAGGGCCGAGATCATGGCCCGCTGGGAGCTGACCGAGCTGCAGGCCGAGGCGATCCTGAACATGCGGCTGCGGGCGTTGCGCCGGCTCGAGGAGATTGAGATCCGCAAGGAGATCGACCAGCTTTCGGCCGAGGAAGCAAAGCTCACCGCGCTGCTGTCGAGCGAGAAGAGGCAATGGCGCGCGATTGCCAATGAGGTCAAAGGGACGGCCGCCGAGTTTGGCGGCGAGACGCCGCTGGGGCGCCGCCGCACCGAGATCGCCGCCGCGCCGGCACCGATCGAGATCCCGGCCGAGGCGCTGGTTGAACGCGAGCCGGTGACGGTGCTGTGCTCGGCCAAGGGATGGATCCGCGCGGTCAAGGGGCACAACGCGTCGGCCGCCGAGCAAAAATACAAAGAGGGCGACGGGCCGCGCTTTGCGGTGCCCGCCGAGACGACGGACCGCCTGATCGTCTTCGGCACTAACGGCCGCTTTTATACGCTCGGGGTCGACCGGCTGCCCGGCGGCCGCGGGCATGGGGAGCCGCTGCGGCTGATGATCGACTTGCCGAACGAGCACGACATCGTCGCGATGTTCCCTTACCGGGCCGGCATGGAGCTGCTGGTCGTCGCCAATGACGGGCGGGGCTTTGTCGTCGACGGCGAGGAGGCCGTCGCGCAAACCCGCGCCGGCAAGCAGGTTTTGACGCCGGCGGAAGGCGCGGTCGCTCGGGTCTGCGTGCAGGCGGAGACCGGCGACGCGGTCGCCTTTGTCGGCGACAACCGCAAGATGCTGATCGTCAAGCTGGACGACATCCCGCTGATGACGCGCGGCCGCGGCGTCATCCTGCAGCGCTACAAATCGGGCGGTCTCGCCGATTGCAAGGTGTTCCGCCTGGCCGAGGGCCTATCCTGGCGGCAAGGCGAAAACCGCATCCGCACCGAAACCAACCTCGCCCCCTGGCTCGGCTCCCGCGGCGCCGCCGGCCGGCTCGTCCCCGCCGGCTTCCCGCGCTCGAACCGCTTCGGGTAGGGGCCCGCTGGTCGTCGCTGTTTTTCCAGCAAATCAAACAGCGAATTTCATTTCGTTTCTCCGCAGAAATCCTCGCGTGAGGATACTCCAGCGATCCCGATAACAGCGAGATCGTCCGCTGTTATTTCGCTGTTCTACGCTGTTCTGGTATATCAATTGCCATAGCAAACGGTTTCAATTCAGGCTAAACATCTGTTCTTGGTCAATGATATCACAACCGCATGAATTGTCAATATGACAAATCAGTGCACCACCCGCGATCTTTAGCGCCGCTTAGCTTCCGAGAGTGGCCGGCGGCCCCGGCTTCGATTTCAACTAGTCCATCCGGGTGAGATGCCCGAAGCTCAGGCGTGGGGCGGCTTTGCCGGTCTTACCCCAGCTCACACCTCTTTCTATCGATGGCCGCAAGGCGTCGTCGCCGCGGTCGAGGCAAATCGCGATATACGTGTCGAGGAAACAGCTTTTGTGTCACTGCCGGATTTCAAGGTCCGTATCTGCCTCGGGCTGGACATCCAAGGTCGGCGCGATCAGGTCAACACCCTCGCGGATCCGCACAGAGCCGCGGTGAGGTAGGGTCGAGGACTGGCGCGCCAGTTGGCCGAGGTATCCCGACCGTGCCACGTTTCCAGCCCCCTCCACGTCGCACGCAGCATGCGGATTTCCCGCACTGCGCGCCCCCATTTGCTTCACTTCAGGGCTTATGGGACCTATCATACCGGGGCAACTTTCGGTCCGTCGTGTCGCACTCGATAGCTGTTGAACAGCCCTAGAGTGTCATACAGCCACGGCCTACTCCACCGCTCCCAGCCGAAGCCCTTTCGTTTCCGAGCATGCGCCAGCTGGCGCCTGACCTTCTTCTCTACCCAATCTCTGATGTACGTGAAGCACTCGCTAGAGTTCCCCACCGCGAAGTAGTTGACCCACCCCCGCAGCATTGGATTGATCAGGCTTATCACCCTCTCAATCGGTTGCGACCGGTGTCGGCGAAATACCTGCTTGAGCTCCCGCAGCAGCGCCGTCCGCTTTTTGAAGCCTGGGCGTGTAATGCGGCTGCATCACTCCGCGCAGACCGCGGAGGTAGCGGAAGTCAAACCCCAG
Source organism: uncultured Alphaproteobacteria bacterium (assembly GCA_963812675.1). Lineage (GTDB taxonomy): Bacteria > Pseudomonadota > Alphaproteobacteria > ATCC43930 > CGMCC-115725 > AP-15. Next base: position 283,244 of record CAWEWR010000023.1, read on the forward strand.
AAAGCCGAAGTTCTCACCTCGTTCCAGGTCGACTCTGCGGCTCTTTTCATCATTGATTTCGAC